>CALULH010000006.1 GCA_944321435.1 uncultured Coriobacteriaceae bacterium
GAGCGCAGGCCCTTGCCGAGGTCGTCAAGGGAGGCGCCCACGGGCAGGCCGCCCTCGGAGAACGCGGTCTGGCTGCGGCCGTAGACGATCTGCAGGAAGATCTCGCGCATGGCAACGTTGATGGCATCGCACACGAGGTCGGTGTTCAGAGCCTCGAGGATGGTCTTGCCGGGGAGGATCTCGGAGGCCATGGCCGCGGAATGGGTCATGCCCGAGCAGCCGAGGGTCTCAACGAGGCACTCCTCGATGATGCCGTCCTTGACGTTGAGCGTGAGCTTGCAGGCGCCCTGCTGGGGGGCGCACCAACCCACACCGTGCGTAAGACCGGAGATGTCCTTGATCTCCTTGGCCTGGACCCACTTGCCTTCCTCGGGAATAGGCGCGGGGCCGTGGTATGCGCCCTTGGCGACCGGGCACATGTGCTCCACTTCTGCTGTGTACTGCATGCCTCTCCTCTCTATTGTGCTTGTCCCGCGCAGCCACGGCAATGCGGCCGACGGGAGCCGGCGTGCACTCCCTATTCTAGCGCGAGAACCGCGGGACTGGATGCCTGAGAGGGGCATTTTCCCATGTCAGACAAGGGTAACTTATCAATTGAGGCCGCCATTGGCAGACGGTATGAAATCCGCATGCCGTCTGTACCGGACGGCTGGGCGGATGTCCCCTGGAAGCGGTTGCGCGGGTCACGCCGCGCGGCGTTCGCTTACGCTCTGGGGCGCTTCTCGCCCTTGGCTCCTCCCCTGCCCTTCCCCGCGCCCTTCTTGGGGCGGTAGGCGATCCCGGCGGGACGCTCGAGCGCCGTGCTCTTGCCGCCGGCCACGCGCCAGATGTTGCGCATGCGGCGGGTCCAGCGCCGGTAGATGCTCTCGGTTGAGGTTGAGCGCATGCCCATGCACGGGGCGGCTATGATCACCGGCAACAGGTACTCGACGCTGCGCCAGATGACCAGGCCCGCCGAGAGGTGCCAGCCGAACATGCCCTGGAAAAGGTACGTGAAGCCGACCTCTGCGCCGCCCGCGCCGCCGGGGAGCGGAATGGCGTTGACCAAAAGCTCCACCATCGAGCCCGAGGCAAGGCAGACGAGAAAATCGGCCTCGAGCCCAAAGGCGCGCAGCACGAAGTACGGCAGCGCGTACATGCAGCCCAGCTGCAGGAGGGTGATGATCTCCGCCGCCACCATGGCGCGCCCGTGCGCCGCAGCAGCGCGAAACGCGCTCGAGAAGGTTCCCACCTGCGTATCGAGCACGTCGCGGAAGCGCTCGTAGCGCTTGTCGTTCAAAAGATGCAGCGCGCGCCCCGCGCGCAGCGCCACGCCCCCGATCCGCTGGATGGGGCCGGGGAGCAGGCAGAGCAGCAGCACGCCGCCCACCTGCACGAACTTGTAGGCGAACATGAAGATGCCGATCCACGTCACGTCGAGCCCGAGGATGGTGACATCGGCGAAGGTGCTCAGGAAATAGCCGCCGCAGAGCAACAGCATGATGCCCGCGAAGATTCCCTCGCCCGCCTCGTAGAGGGTGAAGCGCACGAACTGAAGCGCCGAGGCGTCAGCGAGGGGAAGCCCGGCGCGCGTGAGGCGGTAGATCTGCGAGGGGATAACGCCGGCACCGCCGGGCGTGAGCCGCATGAAGAACACGCCGGACGCCTCGACGCTCATGAGGTCGCGGAAGCCCACCGGCGAGTCGTGATCGGTTGCCGCCAGCACGGCGTACGCCATGACGCCGAAGACGTAGTAGCACAGGAAGCAGGCGACGCCGCGTGCGATCCACGAGAGGTCAACGCCGATAAGCGCGCGGAAGAAGTCGTCGACCTGGCCGGTGACGAACAGGTAGCCGACGTAGACCACCGCAACGAAAGCCAGGAAGACGAAGGTCATCCGCACCTGCTTCATGGAGGAGCGATCCGCGTCGCGGTCGCGCAGGGACGAAGAGCTCCCCACGCGCACCTTCGGGGCGCTGCCCTTGCGCGGCTTAGCCGCATGGTCGGTGCGGTCGGGCGCGGCGTTCGCTGCGTCCTGCGTGTCGCGTTCGCGCTCTCGCGCCATGAAGCCTCCTTGAGGTCAGTTGCCTGCGCAGACCAGTGTACTCCGGCCCCCTTGGGCGCGGCCCCCGCGCGGGGCATTTCTCAGCAAAGACACGACCATCAAGCCCCGGCGCACGCAAAAGGGCCCCGGAGAGCGCGTGTCTCCAGGGCCCCGTCCGCACCTACCTGGGCGCCGGGCAACGCGGGCGAGAAGCACCCGCCGCAGGCGCTCCTACATCCTGCGGAAGCGGTTGTAGCGCTGCTGGCGGAGCTGCTCGGGAGCGAGCTGCGTCAGCTCGTCCAGGCTCTGCCGGATGAAGGAGCGGACACTCGCCGCGGCGCGCTCGGGCGTTGCGTGAGCGCCCTCCTCGCCCTCGTCGAGCACGGCGTCGATGATCCCCAGGCGATAAGCGTCCTTGGCGACGATGCCCATAAGCTCGGCGGCCTCGGCCGCACGCGACCCGTCCTTCCACAGGATGGACGCGAAGCCCTCGGGAGACAGCACCGAGTAGGTGGCGTGCTCGAGCATGGCGACCTTGTTGCCGACGGCCAGCGCGAGCGCGCCGCCGGAACCGCCCTCGCCGATAAGCACCACCACGACGGGCACGGTGAGGCTCGCCATGTACTGCAGGTTCTCGGCAATGGCGTTGCCCTGGCCGCGCTCCTCGGCGGACACGCCGCAGAACGCCCCCTGGGTGTCGACGATTGCCACGATGGGCCGGCCGAACTTCTCGGCCTGCTTCATGAGGCGCAGGGACTTGCGGTAGCCCTCGGGCTGCGGGCATCCGAAGTTGCGGCGGATGCGCTCCTTGAGGTCCAGGCCCTTCTCCTCGGCAACCACCGTGACCGGCATATCGCCGAACCAGCCGATGCCGCCGATGATGGCGCCGTCGTCGCCGAAGGCGCGGTCACCGTGCAGCTCCACGAAGCCGTCCACCAACGCGTTGATGTAGTACTGCGCCGTAGGACGGTGCACGTTGCGCGCAATCTGGACGCTCTGCCAGGCGCTGCTCTGCTCGGCCTTCTTGACGCGGTCGCGGGCCGCGCGGCTCTCCTTGCGCACAGCCTCCTGATTGGCGCGGAACGCGCGCAGCGCCTCGGAGCCGGCCGCCTTGGCCAGCGCGTACTCGCGGCGGGCGGCGCGCTTGGCCGCGGCGGCCTCGTCGCGGGCCACCTGCGCGGCGTAACGGCGCTCCTCGCGAATCTCCTCGCGGCTGCGCTCGGCATCGGACTTGGGGAGCACCGGAGAGAGGCTCTTGGGCATGCGCTGGGCTATCAGCGTGCGCACGCGCGGCAGGGCGCGCGCCAGCACGCTGCGGTTGCCCTCCTCCTCGGCGGCCTGGGCGGCCGCCGCCGCGGTGGCGAGCGCCTCGGCCACGGCCGGGTCGTCGGCCAGGACCTCGTCATGCGCCTCCTCGGCCGCACGGGCCTCGATGGCGGTGGCGAGGTGCATGGCCAGTATGTTGGCCAGGCAGGCGCGCATTTGGTCGCGCGGCACGATGGCGTCGATAAGCCCGTGCTCAAGCGCGAACTCGGCGGTCTGGAAGTCCTCGGGCAGCTCCTGCTTGATGGTGTCCTGGATCACGCGGCGGCCGGCGAAGCCAATGAGCGCGCCGGGCTCGGCCAGGATGATGTCGCCCTCGGTGGCAAACGACGCCGTGACGCCGCCGGTGGTGGGGTCGGTGATGACCGAGACGTACAGGAGCCCCGCCGCGCCGTGACGCTCGAGCGCCGCGGAGACCTTGGCCATCTGCATGAGCGAGACCAGGCCCTCCTGCATGCGCGCGCCGCCGGAGGCCGTGAAGATGATGACCGGCAGGCGCTCGGCCGTGGCGCGCTCGATGAGGCGGGTGATCTTCTCGCCCACCACGTGCCCCATGCTCGCCATGAAGAACGTGGAGTCCATGATGGCGATAGCGCACGGGATGCCCGTGATGGAGCCTTTGCCGCAGCGCACGGCCTCGGCCTTGCCGGACTTCTTGCGCTGAGCGGCCAGCTTGGTCTCGTACCCCGGGAACTCGAGCGGGTTGGCCTCGTCCATCTCGGCGTCCCACTCCTCGAAGCTGGCGTGGTCGAGGACCTCGTCAATGCGCTTGTCGGAGTCGATGCGCAGGTAACGGCCGCAGTTGGGGCACACGTAGTGATTGAGCGCCACGCGGATGGCGGAGTGCGTGAGGCCGCAGCTGGGGCAGGTGGTCCACTCCCAGTCGGTGTCGTCGATGGACACGGCGACCTCGTGCGGCACCCAGCCGGCAGCCGGGGCGTCCTCGTTCACGGGCGCGTACACGGCGATCTCGCCGGCGGCGCAGAGGCCCAGGAACTCGTCATCGGTGGCGAGGGGGCTGTCCGCGGAGAACAGCACCACGTCCACGCCCGCCGAGCTCGCGGCCAGAAAGACGCTGTGGCAGTTGTCCTCCATGCCGGGCAGGTGCTTCTCGCCAATGCAGACCGCCTGGTCCACGCCGGCGATGCGCGTTCGCTTGACCAAGTCGGTGGTGTAGGGCATGACTACGGTCAGGCCGGCCTCGTGCGCAAGCCGCGCCACCTTGCGGGCGCGGTCCGACTTACCGGCGATGAGCGCGCGGCGGTGCGTGGCGGCGATGTCGTCGATGCTCACGAACACGTTGGCGCTACGGTTCATCTCAGCGCCGAGCTCCGCCCCGCGGCGGCGCGCCGCCCGTTCCTGCAGCCCTGAGCGCTTAGCGGCCATTAGCGATCCCCCAGTACGTAGCTCTGGCTGGCCTCAGCGGCCAAGTTGTCGCCCACATAGGCCTTGACCTCGGCCTTGCACAGGCGCTTGGCGGCCTTGACGATGGTGCTCTCAAGGCGCACGGTGTCGCCGGGCAGGACCTGATGGCGGAACTTGGCGCCGTCAATGGTGGCGAAGAACCCCAGCTTGCCGGCCATGTCCTCCCCGCCCATCAGGCAGTAGCACGACGTCTGCGCAAGCGCCTCCATGAGGATGACACCGGGCAGCACCGGGTGCCCCGGGAAGTGGCCGCGGAAGATGTCCAGATCGGGGCTCACATCGAGCTCGGCCACGCAGCTCTTGCCGTACTCGCACGATATGATGCGCGACACCCAGATGAAGGGCTCGCGATGCGGCAGCACGCGCTTGACCTCATCGAGCCCGGCGGGAAAGGTAACGTTCGTCTCGCTCATGGCGAAACCTCCTTGATCCCCCTCATGTCCCCTTGAGGGACGGTGCATTGGGACTGACGCTCGCCTTGCTCCCACGCGCCGGGCCGCAAGGCGCGCCGCGCAGGAACATGCGAGAGATGCCCGCAGGCGGCTGGGCCCGCGGACATCTGCTGGAAACGGGATGTTACTCGCCGACGAAGGGCGAGAAGGCCAGGGTGGCGTTGTGACCGCCGAAGCCGATGGAGTTGGAGAGGGCCACCTTCTGCGGGTAGTCGGTGAGCGCCTCGGTGAGCACGCGGGCGGGAGCCTCCGGGTCGGGGTTGTGGTAGCCGGCCGTGGGCGGCACGCAGGAGCGCGCAACGGAAAGCGCGCACACGATGGCCTCGACCGCGCCGGCGCCGCCGAGCATGTGGCCGGTAACGCCCTTGACGGAGACGACCGGCACCTGAAGACCCAGCTCCTCGCCGCAGACAGCGCGCAGGGCCTTGGACTCGGTCTTGTCGTTGAGCGGGGTGGAGGTGCCGTGCGCGTTCAGGTGGCCCAGGTCGGCAGGCTCAAAGCCGGCCTCGTCGAGCGCCATCTTCATGGCGCGCGCCACGCCCTCGCCCGAAGGGTTGGGGCTCGTCATATGGTAAGCGTCGCCCGTGGAGCCGTAACCGGTGATCTCGGCGATGATGTTGGCACCGCGCGCCACGGCGTGCTCGAGGCTCTCGAGGACCACGGCGCCCGCGCCCTCGCCGGCCACGAAGCCGGAGCGGTCGAGGTCGAAGGGCTTGGAGGCGTCCTTGGGGTCCTCACGCTGGGTGAGCGCTCCCAGGTTGCCGAAGCCGGCGATGGAAAGCGACGTCACCGACTCCTCGGCGCCGCCGGCCAGCGCGGCGTCAAGATAGCCGTGCTTGATCATGCGGTAGGCCTCGCCGATGCAGTGGCTGCCGGTGGCGCAGGCGGTGACCACGTTGGTGCAGGCGCCGCGCAGGCCGAAGCGGATGGACAGGTTGCCAGCGGCCATATTGGAGATGACCGTCGGGATGAAGAGCGGGTTCATCTTCTTGGGACCGCGGGTGTTCACCGCGATGGAGCCCTTGTCGATATCCTCCATGCCGCCGATGCCCGATCCGAACACGGTGCCGATGCGGGTGGCGTCCTCCTCATCCATGTTGAAGTTTGCCTGCGCCATGGCCTCGTCGGCCGCGATGTAGGCGTACTGGACGAACGGCGCGATGCGCTTGGCCTCGCGCTTGGTGAGGCCAAAGGCAACGGGGTCGTAGTTCGGGATCTCGCCGGCGATGTGCACCGGGTAGTCCGTGGAGTCGAAGTGGGTGATGTAGTCGATGGCGGTCTCGCCGGCCATGACCTTCTCCCACAGGGCGTCGACGCCCTTGCCGGCCGGGCTCACGGCGCCCATGCCGGTGATGACGACGCGGTTGGTGCCGTCTGCCTTCTTCATGTTCATAGCGACATACCTCCGTCGATGCCGATTACCTGACCGGTGATGTAGGCGGCGCGATCGCTCGCGAGGAAGGCGGCGAGCTCCGCGACCTCCTCGGGCTTGCCCATGCGCTTGAGCGCGATGCGGTCGTTCATGCCGGCGAGCATCTTCTCGGGCAGCTCGGCGGTCATGTCCGTGGCGATGAAGCCGGGCGCGATGGCGTTCGCCGTGATGTGGCGGGCGCCGAACTCGCGCGCGATGGTCTTGGTGAGGCCGATGATGCCAGCCTTGGAGGCGGCGTAGTTGGCCTGGCCGGCGTTGCCCACCACGCCGACGATGGACGCCATGTTGATGATGCGGCCCCAACGCTGCTTCATCATGATCTTGGCGGCGCGGCGGCTGGTGAGGAAGGCGCTCTTGAGGTTGACGGCGATCACGCGGTCGAAGTCGTCCTCGCTCATGCGCAGAAGCGAGCCGTCGCGGGTGATGCCGGCGTTGTTGACGAGCACGTCCAGGCGGCCGTACGTATCCGCCACGAACGCGAAGAGCGTGTCGACGGCGTCGGCGTCGGACACGTCGGCGGCGCAGGCCGCGGCCGGAACGCCGTAGGTCTCGGCCAGCTCGTCGGCGAACTCCTGCGCGGCCGGCAGGCTCTTCTCGCCCGAGCAGTTCACGACGACCGCGAAGCCGTCGCGGGCCAGCGCGGTCGCCACGGCGCGGCCGATGCCGCGTGCAGCGCCCGTCACCAGCGCCACGCGGCGCGTGTCGGTATCAGGGACAAAGGGCATGGGTTACTCCTCACTCGTGAGCAGGTCCTCGGCGCTCACGCGGTCGAGCGAGCGGTCGATGCGGCGGACGAGGCCGGACAGCACACCACCCGGGCCGACCTCCACGAAGCGGTCGAAGCCGTCGGCGGCGAGCTTCTCAACGCTCTCCTGGAAGCGCACGGGATGCGTCAGGTGCAGCGCCAGCGCCTCGGGGGCCTGGGCGGCCGTGAGGGGCTCGGCGGTGTGGTTGGCGATGAGCGGCACGCGCGGCTCGTTGAAGGTGAGCGTGGCCAGGAACTCGGCGAGCTCCGCGGCCGCGCCGGCCATGAGCGGGCTGTGGAACGCACCCGAGGTGGCCAGGCGGCTCACGCGGATCTTACGCGCCGCCGCGGCCTTTTCCAGGCGGTCGATGGCGTCGACGGAGCCCGAAACCACGGTCTGCTGCGGGCTGTTGTAGTTGGCGGCCACCAGGACGTCGCCCTGGGCGAGCTCGGCGCAAAGGTCCTCGACCTCGGCGGCGCTGAGCTTCAGGACGGCGGCCATGGCGCCGGGGTTCTTCTCGGCCGCGCGGTCCATGGCGGCGCCGCGGCGGGCGGTCAGGCGGAACGTGTCCTCAAGGGAGAGCATGCCCGAAATCTCGAGCGCGGAGATCTGGCCCAGAGAGAAGCCGAGAACCGCGTCGGGCTGGACGCCGGCGGCCATGAGCGCATGGGCCTCGGCGATCTCGAGCGTCACGAGCGCGGGCTGGGCGTTCTTGGTGAGGTTGAGCTCGTCTTGCGGGGCGGTCTGCGTGAGCTTCCAAACGTCGTAGCCGAAAACGGAGGAAGCGACCTCGTAGACCTCGCGGGCGGCGTCGTTCCATGCGAGCAGCCAGCCCATGCCGGGCTTCTGGACGCCTTGGCCGGCGCAGGCGAAAATGGTCTTTCCCATGCTCCCCTCCCCTACTCGGCGTGCGCGGAGGCAACGCGGCCGCAGCGCGCGTTGAGCTCGATGAGCTGGTCGACGCCGAGGCCCAGCAGCTCCTCGGCCTCGGACACGACCTCGTTGATGACGTCTGCGGCATGGCCGCGCTCATGCACCAGGCAGGCGGAGATGCCCGACATCATGGAGCCGTTCACCACGTCGCCGTCCACGACGGCCTTGCGCAAGCTGCCGGCCATGAACTGCTCGAGCTCGTCGGCGCTGACGGAGGCGTCGGCCTCCATGTGCTTGGCCGTGCGGGCGAAGCGGTTCTTGAGCTGGCGCACGGGATGGCCGGAGTTCTGCCCGGTCACCAGGGTGTCGGAGTCCTTGGCGGCAAGGACCTTCTCCTTGTAGGCGTCAGCGATGGTGCACTCCTCGATGGTGAGGAAGCGGGTGCCCATCTGCACGCCCTCGGCGCCGAGCATCATGGCGGCGGCCATGCCGCGACCGTCGGCCACGCCGCCAGCGGCGATGAGCGGCACGTCAACGGCGGCGCGCACGGCAGGGATCAGCACCATCGTGGTGATCTGGCCGATATGGCCGCCGGCCTCCATGCCCTCGGCGATGATGGCGTCGGCGCCGGCGCGCTCCATGCGGCGGGCGAGCGTGGCGGACGCCACGACCGGGGCCACCTTGCAGCCGGCTTCCTTCCACATGTCCATGAACTTGCCCGGGTCGCCTGCGCCGGTGGTGATGACCGGCACGCGCTTATCGGCCAGAAGCTGCGCGATCTCGGCGGAGTTGGGGTTCATGAGCATGACGTTCACGCCGAAGGGCTTGTCGGTCTTGCTGCGAACGATCTCGATCTGCTCCTCGACCCACTCGACCGGAGCGGCGCCCGCGGCAACGATGCCGAGGCCGCCCGCGGCAGACACGCCCGCGGCCAGGTTGGCGTTGGCAACCCACGCCATCGCGCCCTGGATGACCGGCTGCTCGATGCCGAAAAGCTCAGTAACCCGTGTTTTCATGAAGCGATCCTCCTTGCTTCCGTATGAAAAAGGGCCCCGCTGCTCGCAGCTGCGGGGCCCGAAAGCGCTCCTATGCGAGCACAACAGGACGTGGACTTAGGCCTCGGCCTTGGTCTTGTCGATGTACTCGGCGAGCTCAGCGGGGGTCTCGATGCCGGTGACATCGGCAAGCTCAACCTCGAAGCGATCCTCGACCTCGGAGACGAGCTCGATCATATCAAGGGAGTCGATGTCCAGATCGCCGAACTTGACCTCGTCGGTGACCTTGTCGTCGTCGATGCCGAGGGTGTCGGTGATGATCTCTTTAACCGTGTCGAGCGTAGCCATGTGCGTTCCTTTCGACGGGCGGCCTTGCCGCCTTTGGCACGGCGTCGCGCGGGCCGTCGGCTCGGGCGCCCCGCAGGGCGGACGGACGGGCGGTTTGATGCGTAACACCGCTGCTTACCGTAGATAGTTAGACTATCAAAGCAATTGGGAATAGTACCAGATTCCCCTTTGCCCACCCAGTATACCGCGCGATTCACATCGGCTCCATACCAGATGCCGCCCGGACCGGCGGACGGCATGGGGCGGCAGGTTTGCGGAAAGGCGCACCGGGAGGCGGTCGGCGGGCGCGGGCCGAAACGCAAAAAGGGGCGCCCCTTGGGGACGCCCCTGCGTCAACGCTCGAAAAACCTTGCGCTACTTGCCCTTCTCCTTCTTGCCGGTAAGCTCGGTATAGTCCTCGGGCTCGGTGGACGGTTTCATGGGGCCCGGGGCGTACCAGTCGAGCGCGCAGTCGATCCAGGCGTTCCAGAACGGCCACTCGTGCTCGCCGATGTCGGGCTCGTGGTACGTGACGTTGAAGCCGCACTCGAGCAGCACGTCGCGGTAGGCGCGGTTCTGCTCGATCAGCGTGTCATGCTCGCCGCAGGCAATGTAGACGTCCGGCTTGGGCAGCTCGGGGTTGTCGGCAAAGCGCCGCGCCAGCGCGTTGTAGTCCTTGTCGCTCCCCGGCAGATGCTCCAGGTCGCCAAAGACGCGCTCGTAGTAGCTGCGGCGGCCATGCGGCACCGGAGCCTGCTCGGGAGCGCCCAGGGCGCGCTCCAAGATGAAGCCGCCGGAAAGCACCACGATCTTGCCGAACCGATCGGGCCGCACCAGGCCGTCCACCACCGCCGAGTACGCACCGATGGAAATGCCCGCCAGGCAGGTGTCCTCGCGCTTGCGCGACAGCGGGAACATGAGGCGCGTCACGTCGACCAGCTCGTCGGAGATGAACTTGCCGTACCATTCGTCCTTCTCGGGCTTGTTCAGGTAGAAGCCGTTCTCGCCCGAGGGCATGATGACGCAGACGTCGCGCGCCTCGGCGGTCTCCACCACGTGGGTCTTCTCCAGCCAGTCGTCGTCCTTGCCGAAGAGCCCGTGCAGCAGGTACATGGTCTTGTAGGGACCGCGGCGCTTGGGGGCGCGCTTGTCACCCGCCATCTTGTCAACGGGCAGAACCGCCGTGCACAGCACGTTGCGCTTGAGGTATTGAGAGTAGAAGTCGAACTTCACCAATGCCATGAGACGTTACCTCTCAACCGTTGAAAGGGCCCCGTCAGGACCCTGTAAGAAACACGTCTACGATTAAGTATCATACGCGAGCGCCCGCCCGGGATAAAGCAATCCGGGCGGGCGTTTCTCGCTTTCGGTGAACGGTTTGGCAATTTCGTCCAATAACTGGGCGGGGAAAGGCGCTAAAAAACGTTGCCGCTGTTCATACCGGCACGGGCCGGTCCCAAGGGCAGCCAGTTGAGCAGGTGCTCCAGGTAGCGGTTCCAGAAATCCCAGTCGTGGCCGCCGGGGCCCTCCTCGTAGGTCACATCGAGCCCGACGCCGCGCAGGCGGTCCTGCAGCGCGCGGTTGCCGCCCAGAAGGCCGTCCTCGGTGCCGCAGGCCATGTAGACGCGCGGGCGCGGACGGTCGCAGTACACCAGGTCGGCGGCCAGGCGCGCCGGATCCTTGTCGGAGTCGCGCACGCTCCCGAGGTCGCCGAACACGCTCTCGAGGTACGGGCGGGTGGTGAAGAACAGGCCGCCTCCCTGCACGGCCTCCTCCACAGAATCGATCACCATGGCCGAGGACAGGCCGCCCACGCAGCCAAAGGTCTCGCAGTACTTGAGGCCGTTGCGCAGCGCACCGTAGCCGCCCATGGAGAGACCCGCGATGAAGGTGTCCTCGCGGTGGGGGGATAGCGGGAACATGGCGCGCGTGGCAGCCACGAGCTCCTCGCCGATGAAGCGCCCGTAGAGGTTGTGGGAATCGGGCTGGTCGATGTAGAACATGTTCTCGCCGGACGGCATCACCACGGCAAGGTCGCGCTCCTCGGCCCAGCGCTGGATGTTGGTGCCGGTCACCCAGTCGTTGTTGCTGCCGAAGATGCCGTGCAGCAGGTACAGCGTCTGGAACCGCTTGGGCTCACGCGCGTAGGGCGAATGCTCGGGCGTGCCGTTGTAGTGCATGCTCGAGCCCACCATGCCTTCCGAGGCGAGCGCGTTCATGAGCTTGTCGGTGGGAAGGATGACGTTGATCTGGACCGTGCGCATGAGCGCGGCCGAGAAGAAGTCGGCTTTGATGAGAGCCATCGGGGTACCTCCTTAGTTGCGGCGCGCCGGCTGGCCCGGCGCACCGCCCCCTATGGTAACGGTGCGCGGGACTTGCGGGCAAGCAGGCGCGGCACGCTTCAAGCGCCGTGCAAATATTCAAGCTATGGACGATTGGCGGACATGCAGCTTTTCCCATATCTTTTTCGCGTGCATAATCCCCGTTGAATACCAGCGCCTTTGCCTACTCCCATGCATAATATGAGCGCCTTCAGGGCGGTGCACAGTTGAAGGAGCTGGAGAATCGTCCATAGCTCGATTATTTGCACACCGGCGGGGCCGCAACTGGTCGATGGGGTCGCAACTGGTCGGCGGGGCTGGAATTGGTCGATGGGGCCGCAACTGGTCGACGGAGCGGAGCGAGTTGCCAAGGCCCGAATCGGCCGTACGCTCGCGTGGGAATGGGCCCCTTATGAGAAAGCGAGGGGCCGCAAGGCCCCTCGCTTCCCCGTAAGACCGAAGAGCGCCTCCCCTTATGCATGCAAGGCAGGCTGACGCGGCTTCTCTGTGTCTACGCCGCGGCGCGCTTACGGCGCATGCGAAGAAAATGCTGGTAGGCGCCGATGAGGTTGGCGTCGTTGAAGTACTTGCACGGCACGATCTCGGGATTGGGGAACGGGAACGGCAGCGCGCCGTTGAACTTCTCAACTGCCTCCTTGACGCTCTTGACGAAGAAGGGGTTCTGGCTCACGCCGCCGCCCAGGCAGATGCGCTCGGGATCGATCAGGCACTGGATGTTGTGGATCTCCCGCGCGCACGTGGCGCAGAACGCCTCGAACGCAGCGCAAGCCTGGGCGTCGCCCGCCTCTATCATCTCGAAGACCTGCTCGCCGGTGAGCGCCTCCACGCCCTTGGCGGCCGCAACCTGCGCGTTGAGCGATATGGTGCTGCACGCGCCCGCAAACGAACCGTCAGCCATGCTGGCCGATCCGGGCGTCTCCAGATAGATCATGCTCGCCTCGCCGGCGTAAAGATTGTGGCCCTTGTAAACCTCGCCGCCGACCACGATGCCGCCGCCAATCCCCGTGCCGAAGGTGAGCACCAGGCCCACGTCGACGCCCTGCAGGTTGCCGACCTCGTACTCGGCGATGGCGCCGCAACGCGCGTCGTTCTCGATCTCCACGGGCACGCCCAGGACATCCTCCCACGCGCTGGCGTCAACGTCGTAGTTGTGCAGCAGGGCGCCGCCGGTTTTGAGGTAGCGCGCGTCCACGTCGATCGCGCCGGGAAGGGAGAACGCCGCGCCGTCGACCGGCGCCAGCTGCTCCACTACGCCTTTGAGGGCCTGCAGGAAGGCCTCGTGGTCGTTCTTGCCGGCGGGGGTGGGAACCTTGCCCCGCTCGCTGATCTGGCCGTCGTCCACCAGGCAGTACTTAATGAAGGTGCCGCCCACGTCGAATGTCGCTACGCGCATGTTCTCTCCCTTTCCGCGCCCCGAGGGCCTTGGCCGCGCTCGGACGCGCCGACTTGCCATTCGCCTACAACCAAGATCCTAGACAATGCGGGCTGAAAGTTCGTCCTCGTTCCTTCCTAAAGCGGCAGGCGTCGGCAAACGGGCGAGAAGCGCGCGGCGGCATGTCTGGGGCGCTAAGCTGGACCGGCGGCACGCGGAACGGCCGCAGGCGGGCTGAGCCGCCCAGCGGGCGCGGCGCGCGGCGGCGCTTGACCTCCAGATAGGTCTTGGCCAGGTACTTGACGCGTTGTCTCCGCCAGGCCCGCAGGCGCGCCGAGCGCCCGCAGGTTCACGCGCTTGCGCTGCCGCCTTGCTCGCGCACGATGTAGTGCGGGCGCCGCTTTGTCTCCAAGTAGGTTTTAGCCAGGTACTGGCCTATGATCCCCAGGCACATGAGTTGCAAGCCGCCGATGAACGTGACGATACAGGCCAAAGACGGCCAACCCTCCACCGGGTCGCCGAACAGCAACGTGCGCACCACGATGAAGGCGGTGGCGACAAGCGCCGCAAAGCACAGCAGGATCCCCGCGTAGG
This sequence comes from uncultured Coriobacteriaceae bacterium, assembly GCA_944321435.1. Taxonomy (GTDB): domain Bacteria; phylum Actinomycetota; class Coriobacteriia; order Coriobacteriales; family Coriobacteriaceae; genus CALUOB01. The sequence goes on from CALULH010000006.1 coordinate 13,905, forward strand.
ACGCCAGCGCAAGCGGCGCGGTGGAGCACGACACGATGCCCTCGAAAGCGTAGCGCACGAGCTTGAAGAAGCTCCACTTGGTCTCGCCGGCGGCGCGCTGCTCGTTCTCATAGGGAAGCCACGCCGTTGAGAACCCCACCCAGCCCGAAAGCCCCTTGGAGAACCGGTTGTACTCCGGCAAGGACACGAGCGCGTCCGCCACAGGCCGCCGCATAAGGCGGAAATCGCGGGCGCCGTCGGCGATGGGCGTGGGCGATATGCGGTTTATGAGCCGGTAGAACAACCGCGCGCACGCCGAGCGGATGGGCGGCTCGCCGGCACGCGTCACGCGGCGGCAGGCCACGCTGTCCACACCCTGCTCCTGCAGCAAGTCGAACATCCGGGGCAGCAGGGCGGGAGGATCCTGCAGATCGGCGTCCATGGTGGCCACCAGGTCGCCGTCCGCCGCCTCGAGGCCCGCGAGAAGCGCCGCCTCCTTGCCGAAGTTGCGCGAGAACGACAGCCAGCGCAAGGCAAACGGGAGCGGGCGCAGCAAGGGGAACACCGGCCCGGAAGCCGAGGCGTCCGTGGCGGCGGGACCGCCCGCCGCAGGCGCCTGCGCGGCACAGCGCGCCTCGACCGCGCGCAGGGCGTCGAGCAGCGCGTCACCGCCCCTCAGCAAGGCGCTCCACAGAGCGTCCGCCTCGTCCGGGGCACTTGCCCGGGACAGGCGCGCAGCCGCAGCCGAAACGCGCTTGATCTGCTCCAACGTCCCGTCGGTCGATCCGTCGTCCACCAGGATGAGCTCGACCTCAAGCTCTGGATGCCGGGCGATAAGATCGGCCGCCGCGCACCCGAACGCCTCGATAAACAGCGGCAGGCACGCCTCCTCGTTCATGCAGGGCACGACGCACGACAGCTTCATGTCAGGTCCCCTCCCCTTTCGGAGCGCTTTGGCGGGCATGCGGCGCGCCGCCCCGGCGCGTGGCCCGCCCTCACTGGCCGGCCCCCTCGAAGAGCGTCACGTAGTACACCCGGTGCTCGTAGGGCCTCCAGAAGGCGCGCGTCCCGACCGCGCGGGCGCCGGCCAGCTCTTCCATGCGCTCGATCGCGGCGCGCGGATCCTTCACCGTGCCCACGCTGGGATCATCCGATTGCCCGATATCCAGATAGGCAAAGCAGCCACCTGACCCCGCCAGAGCCTCCGCCGCGGTATCGGCGCTCGTCACATCCGGCTCGTAGCAGGCGTACGCGCGGTTCCAGTACCCGTCGTAAAAGTCAGCATACACCAGCGGCGCCTCCACGCCAGCCGCCCACGCCGTGCCCAGCACCGTGATGTCGTTGGAGAGCACGGGCAAGGCAGACGGGGATGCCGCAGCGGTCGATGGAGACGCCGCGACAGCGCTGTCGGGAGCGACGGCATCCGGCTCCTCAGCCTTCCCCGCGGCATCCCCGCCGCCCGCCTCCGCAAGGTCCTCGCCGCAGGTCTCCAGGTAGCGGAAGACCGCGTCATTCTGAGGGCTGTAGATCTGCGAGACCGTAAGCGCCTGGTGCGCCGCGCCGCAGGCCGCAAGCGCCACCGCAAGCGCCACCGTAGCCCCGCGCATGACCAGGACGGGCAGCGGGGCGCGCAGAAGCGCAGCATCCGCGGCGGCCCGATCGCCCGCGCACGCCCCCGTCGCGGCAAAGGCGCCCGCGGCGGTTCCCGCCTCGGGCGCGGAGCCCTCCGGTGCGGCGGCGCCTTGGGCCGCGCGTCTCCCATCCGCCGGGCCCGCGCCACCCGCCGGAACCCGCGACCAAGGCACCTCGCCCAGCGTTGCCGCCACCGCGACCAGCACCGGCCCCAGCGCAAGGGAGAAGTACCGATAGTACACGATCAGTGACCCCATGATCTGGGACACCGCGATCCCCAGCACGCCTACGCCCGCGTAAACCGCGCAGGCCAGGCGTGCCGCACGGCGCACGTCCGCCCCTGCGCGCACCATACCGTGCAGGAGCACCGCCGCCGCCACGACGAGCGCGCACGCGATCAGCGCCCCGCCCACCGCGCCGAGCGCCCCTACGTCCCGCAGCGCATAGGCAACCTGCTCGCTCGCCAACGGGTAGGCCAAGATCTGCAGCAGGCTCTCCGGGAAGGCGAAGGTCACCCAGAACCTCCCGTTGGTCTTCTCCGCCAGCTGGCCCATGAGCACCGCGAGCCACGGCAGGTAGGCCGCAACCTGCACCGCCGCCTGGGCGAGGAACACCGCGATCTGCGCGCGCGGCGCAGGAAGCGCGGGCGCCGCGGAGGAGCCCTTTCCCTCGCCCGTCCTTCTCGCCCGCCGCAAGGCGCTGACCAGCGCCTCGAGCACCGCCGCGTTCATGACAAACGCGGCCAGCATGCCGAAGTAGTGCAGGTAGGCCGCAGCCAAGCTGGAGAGGAAGAAAGCTGCCCACGTAGCCGCCGTGGGCCGCGCCCCTGCGCGCGCGGAGCGCATGAGGCGGCACGCGCAGATGAAGCAGAGCGTCACCGCAAAGGTCGTCCAGCTGTACATGCGCACCTGGATGGCGGTGTAGGCAAGATACGGCGTCAGGCAGGCCGCCAGCGTGAAGAGCATGCCGGCGCGCGGCCCGAAATCGCGCCGCACATGCGTGAGCCCGAGCGCCGCCAGCGCCACCGCGCCGGCCACGCTGAACAAGCGCAGGGGAACCGTACCAGGACCTGCCAACAGGTAAACCGCGCGCAACAGCACGTAGTACAGCGGCGGGTGCACGTCGGCCGCGGCGATGCCGATAAGGTCGGCCAGGGGCTGGCGCGCCAGCGCCAGCGAGTAGCTCTCGTCAAACCACGTGGTCGGGCTGAAGGCCGGAAGGGCGAGAAACACCGCGCCCGCCGCGAGCAGGGCCGCGTGCGCAAGCAGCCCTTTGCGCGACCCGGCGGCCCGTTCCGACGGCTTGTCCGCGATTCTGCCCATAGATGCCCGCCTTACCGTTACGCGCGCAGGCCGACGGCGGTAAGCCCGTCGCCGGCCCACGACTCCCCATATGATGGTAACTATACCCGCCCGCCGTACCGCCCGCGCCTACAGCAGGCAGAAGATGGCCAGGCTCATGCCCGCGATGGTGATGGCGGGCGGATCCAGGTGCGTCGAGCGCCCGGTGTTGATGCAGATGCCCAGCACCAGCGCCGCCACGTGGGCCACCAGCCCCAGCGCAACCGCCAGGGCAAAGCTCCCCGTCTGGGCCAGGGCGTAGGCGGCTATAAGCACGGTGTGGTGGCATGCCTGGAAGCCCATGTCGACCATGAGCAGCAAAATGAGCGCGGCGGCCACGTAGAACCCGATCATCGTGTTGCCTGTTGCCCAGGCCGCCGCCGTGCCCGCCGCGGCGTAAACGAGGCCCTCGACGATCTGGAACGCCCAGAACGACGTGCCGGCGGTGAGGACGTTGCGCAGCAGCTCGGATGGGGCGCGCTTCTCGCGCTCGTTGAGGCGCCCGGCCATGCTGTCGGAACCGGCGTTGCGCTGCGCACGGTCCGCCAGAAGGCGCGTTACGAGCCCGCCCGCCACCACCGTGACGGCCCCCGTATCTGCCGGGAAGCCCACCGTGTTGAGCGCCGTCACCATGAGGTAGCCCAACGTGCCGCCCAGCGCGCCCACCGCAAGCACGGCCGCGCTCCCAAGCGAGGCGAGCGAATGGTTGATGTCGTTACCCTGGAAGCGCCCCTTGGCACCGGCGTAGCCCGCTGCGGCGCATGCGCCGTTGAAGATGACGCACGGCAGCAAGAAGCAGTTCATGACCGCGTCGTTGAACACCGCCAGCAGGTTCGGATCGGCGCCGCACACCTGCATGACCGTATAGCCCAGTCCCGCGAACCCGTACATCACGAAGACGCCGTTGCCGCCCACCAACGCGCCGCACGCTCCCGCGCACGCCGCGAGCGCCACCATCTCAGGTGCCACGCACACCACTCCCCTTCAACGCACGCAGCGGGGGCGGGACGCCGCGCCCCGCCCCCGCTGCAAAAGCACCAAGCCCCGTGCAAACTGCACCGGATACGCGTCTGACCGCTACGCCAGGTCCTCGCCGTTGGTGGCGATAACCTTCTTGTACCACGCGAAGCTGTCCTTCTTGGAGCGGTTGAGCGTGCCCTCGCCCTTGTTGTTCTTGTCAACGTAGATGAAACCGTAACGCTTCTCCATCTCGCCGGTGCCGGCGCTCACCAGGTCGATGCAGCCCCAGGGCGTGTAGCCCATCAGGTCGACGCCGTCCTCGTCGACGGCCTTCTTCATCTGCTCGATATGGGCGCGCAGGTAGTCGATGCGGTACGGGTCGTGGATGGAGCCGTCCTCCTCCACCTTGTCGTACGCCCCGAAGCCGTTCTCCACGATGAAGAGCGGCAGGCCGTAACGGTCGGTGAACCAGTTGAGGCTGTAGCGCAGGCCCACCGGGTCGATCTGCCAGCCCCAATCGGAGGCCTTGACGTACTCGTTCTTCACGTAGTCGGCCGGCGTGTAGTCAAAGGCCGCGTTCTTCTCGTCCCACTTGATGGCGTAGCTCATGTAGTAGCTGAAGCCGATGTAATCCACCGTGCCGGCCTCGAGCAGCGCCAGGTCCTCCTCGGTGACGTCGATGTCGTAGCCCTTGCGCTCCCACAGGGCCAGGATGTTGGGCGGGTAAGCGCCCAGCGCGTGCACGTCGGCGTAGTAGTAGCGCTTCTCCATGGCCTTGTGGGCGAGAAGCACGTCCTCGGGCCTGCAGGTGGCCGGGTACACCGGGCACATGGCGATCATGCAGCCGATCTCGAAGTTGGGGTTGATGGCGTGGCCGATAAGCACGGCCTTGGCGGACGCCACGAGCTCGTAATGGGCGGCCTGGTACATGGACTGCTCCACGTTCTCGCCGTCCTCGGCCACGATGCCGGAGTCGACGAGCAGCGCGAACTCGTCGAGCTCGGCCTGGTTGTTGATCTCGTTGAAGGTCATCCAGTACTTGACCTTGTCCTGGTAGCGCTCGAAGCAGACCGTCGCGAAGCGCACGAAGAAGTCGATGAGCTTACGGTTGCGCCAGCCGCCGTACTTCTTGACGAGCCCCAGCGGGATCTCGAAGTGCGAGAGCGTGATGACCGGCTCGATGCCGTACTTGAGGCACTCGTCAAAGAGGTCGTCGTAGAACTTCAGGCCCTCCTCGTTCGGCACCTCCTCGTCGCCCTCGGGGAAGATGCGGGTCCAAGCGATGGAGGTGCGGAAGCACTTGAAGCCCATCTCGGCGAAGAGCTTCACGTCCTCCTTGTAGCGCCCGTAGAAGTCGATGGCCTCGTGGTTGGGGTAATTCTCACCCGGCAGCACCTCGCCGGTGTAGCGGCGCTTGGTGTGGACGTCGCCGGCGGTGGTCACATCCATGACGCTCGGGCCCTTGCCGCCCTGGTCCCAGCCGCCTTCGAGCTGGTGCGCCGCAACGGCGCCGCCCCACAGAAAGTCCTTGCGCAGAGCCATAGTGGTTCCCCTTTCCTTGTGACCTGCCGCACCGGATGCACAGCAGGAGAAAACCCGTTAGGTGCGGATACGCAGCAAGCACCGGGTGAGAACCCCCGGCGCCGGGAAGGCAAGCACGGGTGAGAAACGCAACGCGCCGCAAGCGCGACGGCTGAGTCGCTCCCCCAGGTGATCGCGTCGCGCAGGCACGTACGCAGCCCCACGTGGCAAGGGCCGCCGCACGGCGAGATGCCTGTTGCCAACCGGCGCCCTGAAGCGCCACCTGGCAAGAGCCGTCTCGCCCCATGCGTTACCCCAACAACCCGGCGCGATGCAGAATCGAGCCCGCGGCATCGCTTTTGGCGCGAGGTCACGCGCATTCTGATGCCAACAGCTCGATGCTGCGCGAGGCGAGGGCAACCTAAGGAAAAGGGGCCGGCCGGTGTTCCCGACCGGCCCCTGGTGCGACGTCATCTGCACATCGCATGTGAGAACCGCAAGTCCAAGAGGTTCGCTTACGCAGCGGCCTTCTCGGCGGCGAGCTTCTCCTGCTCCTCAGCGTAGAGCTGAGCGTCGTAGCGCTTGAAGAAGGGGAAGTAAATGAGCGTGGCCACAACTACGTTGATAAGCGCGACCGCTACAGCCAGGATGTTGCCGCCCGTGGAGACGAAGGCGCCGATGCCCAGCGGGCTCGGCCAAGGCATCTGCACGATGACCGGCGGGATGATGCCGAGGGTGATGGCCCAGTAGGCGATGGACATGGTCACCAGCGGGGCAACGATGAACGGAATGGCCAGCGCGGGGTTGTACACGATGGGCAGACCGAACAGCAGGGGCTCGTTGATGTTGAACAGCGCCGGGACGATCTCAGCCTTGCCGATGGCCTTGAGCTGCTCGGACCTGGCGAGCACGAGCATCAGGACGGTGAGGCCGAAGGTGGCGCCGGAACCGCCGATGGTGACGTAGGAGTTGGTGAACTCGCCGGCGTACACGCCGCCGAAGGTGCTCGCGGCGCCCTCGTAGAAGGCAAGGTTCGGGGTGAGGTTGGCCAGCGCGATGGCGGTCAGCGGCGAGGTCACGATGGTGGCGCCGTGGATGCCGACGAGCCACAGAGCGTGGATCAGGAAGTAGATCAAAAGCATACCCGGATAGGTACCAACGACGTTGACCACGAAGCCGAACGGGATGGCGATGAAGTCGTAGAAGTTGGTACCGAACGCCATGAAGACGGCCTGGATGATCATGCAGGTGATGGCAACCAGGAAGCCAGGGATCAGAGCGGTGAACGAACGGGCAACGCCGTCGGGCACAACGTCGGGCAGCTTGATGACGATGTTCTTCTCAACGCAGGTGGCGTAGATGCGCACGGAGAACCAGGCGATGATGAACGCGCAGAAGATGCCGGTGGCGCCGAAGTTGGACGGGCCGTCGCCGCCAACCTCCCAGCCGTTGAAGATGACGCCGGTCACCGCGCCGTCGGCCTCGGTGATCTCGGTGATGCGGGAGATGACGCCGTCAACGACGCCGATCTGGGGAGCCATCATCAGCAGGGCCATGATAGCCATGAGCACGGCGTTGATCGGCTTGATGTCGATGCCGTCCTCCTCGGAGAGGATGCGGGCGTACTCAAACGCGGTGCCGATCAGGAAGTAAATGGCGATGCAGCCGATGGTGGCGTGGTTGGCCAGCATGTAGATCTCGGTGATCTGGTTGAACGAGACGGCCCAGATGCCCTCGAGCACCGGGAACGCCTGCGGCAGCACGTTCAGAACGAGGAACATGGCGCCGACGATGGTGAACGAAACCGAAGCCATACCGGCCTGAGTGATGGCGCGTACGAAACGGATCGAGCTGAACTTGGTCATCGGACCCATGACGTACTTCTCAAGCAAGTCAAACACAGGTACTACCTCCCTTTAGAGTCGGACGAGAAATGGAGTTGCTGCAGGTAGAGGTTGTAGCGCTTCTTGTCGCGGTGATCGCGCACGAGCACGATGCGCCAGACGATGACCGCCTTCAGGGCGATAACCACGGCGATGAACCCCATACCGAGCGCGGAAGAAGCGAGGAACGGGAAGAACAGATCCTTGCCTGCGAGCGCTGTGGCGATCAGCGCCGCGAACGAAACCGCGATGGAGGCAAGGAGCGAGTAGTGCGAGATCTTGAGGTACTCGATGTCGTGCGTGAGCACGCGGTTGACCTCCCAGAGCACCACGCCGCCGACTACGAAGTCGACAAGCGGCACAGCCAGGGCCCACAGGTTCGTGCTCGTCATGAAGAGCATGAACGCCCAGTACAGCCCGATGAAGAACAGGCCTGCATCGAGATAGCGGATCAGCATGTAGCGGTTCCACTTTGCCGTGGTGAGCGCCTGCTTGTGGCGGAATGAACGCTCGTCGTCGGTTTCCTCGTGCGGGGTGAACAACGACCGGCCCCTGCGGGCTTGTTGCGCCTCACGCGTCGCACGCGTCCTCTTGGTCCTCTGCTTCTTGTTCACGCGTCAACTCGTTTCTCTAGGCAAGCTGCCGCGTTAGGCGAGAAGCTTGTCGATCTGCTCGAAGATGGCCGGGCAGTTCTGACGGCCGTAGTCCTTCATCGGGATAATGTCGACCGGCAAGCCCTGGGCCTTGGCGATGACCTTGTCCTTCTGATAGGAGATCTGGGGGCCGATGAGAATGACCTCGAAGCCGGCGTCCTTGGGATCCTTGAGCTCAGTGAAGCTGCGAGCAGCGATCTCGAGGTCGATGCCGTTGTCCTTGGCGTAGGACTCCATCTTCTTCATGAGCATGCTGGTGGACATGCCAGCCGCGCAAACGAGCAGAACCTTCATGTTACCCACTCCTTTGTTGTTGCGGGGCGGCGGACACCGCCCCTTGCCGTCTCAGCGCTGATTACTTGTCAGCCTTGAGCTCGTACAGATTGATGATCTCCTCGGCCAGGTCCTGGCACAGCATGGAGGTCATCAGGTGGTCCTGCGAGTGCACCAGCAGCACGTCCACGGGCACGTGTTCGCCGCCAGCCTCGCGGGACAGCAGCTTGGTCTGCTCGTCGTGAGCGCCCAGGCCGACCTCGCGCGACTGCGCGAGCAGCTTGCGGGCCTCCTCGATGTTGCCCTCGCGAGCGGTCTTGATGGCCTCCATCGCGAGGCTGCGGGCCTGACCAGCCGAGGCGACGATCCCGAACGAGATCATCTCCAAGCTCTCCTGCTCCTCTGCCATATCTTTCACCTCCTTGTCCATGAAATTTCCATTACTGTTATTATCAACAGAGACGGCGATGAACCGCCTCACAGATAATCACGAATCGGTTAACGGCACCTCAGCGCTCACAGCTGGATCCGCGGGCGCACCCTCCCCCAGCTCGTGGGTGAGCGCACCGCCCACCACGGCGCTGAGCGTCTCCCAGCTTTGGTACTTCACCAGCTCGGCGATGGCGTCCTTGTCCATCAGCACCTCGGCGAAGGCGTTGAGGAAGCGGTGGAGCGAGCCGTTGCGCTCGGGCGCGAAGGCCATGAGGAAGACGGCCTGCACGGTGGACCCGTTGCCGTCCCACACCACCGGGTGGTCGAGAAGCCCCACGCACACGAAAGTGGAGGCGCTCACGGCCTCGAGCGGGTGCGGCATGGCCACGTTGTTGCCGAAGGAGGTGGAAACCACGCCCTCGCGCTTCCACACCAGCTCGCGGAAGTTGTCGGGCATCTCCTCGGCGGTGCACACCTGGTCGAGGAGGAAGTCGAGAACCTCCTGCTTGGTGCGCTGGGCTATGTGCGGGAAGAAGAGGCTGCGCTTGAAGTACGGCGGCAAGCCCGAGACGGCTCCCTCGCCGTTGAGCAGCTCGCGCACCTCCAGCACGTCCTCGGTGTCGAGGAAGTAGGTGACCTCGCGGATGGGCACGGGCAGCTTCTTCTCGATGGGCACCGTGGTGAAGACGTAGTCCACCTGGGAGAAGTCGAAGGTGTCGAGCTTCAAGATGTCGCACGTCATGATCTTGTCAACGTACTGGCCGAACTCGCGGCGGCAGCGGTACTCCAGAAGGCGCGCGGAGCCGGCGCCCGAGGCGCACACCACGAGGATGTTCTTCTTGGCCACCGACGTCTTTTTGCGCTCGAGGGCGAGCGCGAAGGAGAGGGCGATGTAGCCCGTCTCGTCGTCGGAGAGGCCGGTGCCGTACTTCTCGGTCAGCACGGTGGCCGCGTCGATGGCCATGGAGTAGGCCAGGGCGTAGCGCACCTTGATGTCCTCGAGCAGCGGGTTCTTGAGGTTCATGTGGTAGCGCAGGCGCACCGTCAGGGGAACGATGTGGCGCGCCAAGTTCATGCGCAGCTCAAGGTCATCGCGAAAATCGAAGCGGAAAGCCTGCCACACGCGCTCGAGCATCTGGGAGACAACCTCCCACACCTCGTCGGAGATGACGAGGCCCTCGCCGTTGGAATCGCCGGGGTCGGGCATGACCGTGCGCTTGCCAGCCAAGTGGATGGCGATGTAGGCGATCTCCTCTTCGGGAAGCGTGACGCCCGTCTCCTCCTCGATGGCCTCGGCGATGCGCTCGCCCACGTGGTACTCGCGCTTGCCCTTCATCTGCTCCAAGCGCTCGGGCTCCATCGGAACGTAGCAGTTCTCGCGGATGCGCACGAGCGCCACGGCGATGTGCACCAGCAGGTTCTGGTAAGCCACGGCGTTGATCTGGAAGTCCTCCTCGCGCGAGACGCGCTCCACGCAACGCGAGATGACCTCGAGCGCCTGGTTGTGCGCGGGGTCCTCTCCCCCTTCGGATGCCTTGCGATCGGCGAGCAGCGCCTCGAGCTCGGCCTCGATGCCGCCCTCCTCCACGGTGGCGCGCTCGTCGATGGCCTTCATGATGAGGTTCGCGAGGCACAGGCGGCGCGCCATCTCGGAACCGGAGACGCGGATGCCGTAGTGCGGGCGCTTCTCGAGCGTGAGGCCGTAGGACTCCAGCACCTTCTGCACGCGCTTGAGGTCGCTCGAGGCGGTGCTGCGCGACACGAAGAGCACGTCGCACAGATCCTCGAGGGTCACCCAGTCGGTGCGCATGAGCAGGTCGTTCAGAAGGTAGCTCGCGCGCTCGGAGGGGGTCTGCGGCATGGCCGCGTCCTCAGAGCGGTCGTCGGCCGACCATGTGGCGTAGGCCTCGGGGTCGGAGACCTTGAGGCGGTAGCCGTTCTTGCGCGACAGCTCGATGGCGGCGAAGCCCTCCATGGCGTTGTTGGCCTGGTGCACGTAGGTGCGCACGGTCCGGACGCTCACGCCCAAGCGCTCGGCCACGGTGTCGGGCATAACACCCGGGTTGGCCTCGACGAAAGCCGCGAGCACCGCAGCGTCCACATGCATCCGGAACCTCCTTTCGCCACACCTTTCGCTCACGTTCTTCATCATATGTGCAGGAGTTATGGCGTTCCAACGGACAAAGTTCCGGTTTAAGCGGAAAGGAACTAGCTGAAACGGAAACAAGGCCCCTGAACAGTATAGATGAGTGTCTTTCCGTTTCACAGACGTGACCCGGCGGCGAATTTCCACTGAGAGGATCTTCTCAGCCGTGCCGTTCACAGGGGAAAACCAACCGTTCGCGGCAAGCGAACGCGAAGCCGCGCTTCTCGCCCAACCAAGCGGCGCAGCGCACCCTGAAATTGCGCGCCGATCTTCTCCCCATGGCATGTTGCGTGCTGACCTTATGCGTTTGAGCCCTTGCAACAGCCTGAAATAGAATAGATCAGCGCGCAATCCCGCAAACGAATAAAATTGGCGCGCAACCGCACTTGGCGCGAGGTTAGCGCGCGATGACGGCCGCCTCGTCTGGTATGGTTACCGTGTGAACCAAACTTTCCCAGGAAAGGAACCATGCATGAAGATCTTGGTGATGTGCGGCGCCGGCATGTCGTCGAGCGTTTTGATGAAGCATATGGCCGCCTACGCCGCCGAGCACGGCAGGGACTGCGCCCTCGACGCCTGCAGCGAAACCACCGCGAAGTACGGCGCGGCGGACGGGTACGACATCGTGCTCATCGCCCCGCAGATCGCCTTCATGAAGGACGCCATCACGCCGTACCTGAACGGCACGCCCTACCTCATGATTCCCCCGCTTGACTACGGCCGGCAGAATTCCGCGCACATCTTCCAGCTCATAGACGAGACGCTCGCCGACGCGCGGTAACGGTGTGCGCATAAGGGCGCGCAAGTGCGCCGGGAGAAAGCACGGGAGCCAAAGGGCGTAGAGACGTCGCATGAGGAGCACCGCGGTACCGTGACGAGCGGGCCACATGGGCGTTGCAAGAGGCCCCGCGGCTGTCGCGATGAAGGCGCTCTGGAAAAGCGCGACGACCGCTACGACGAGAAAAGCGCCCCCGGCCGCGTACAAAGCAGCCGGGGGCGCTCGCATATCCCGAGGAAACCCCGTGCCTCTTAGGTTTAGGCCGCGCCCTTTTAGACCAGCTCTATAAGGGCGCGGCCGCCATGGCTCAGACGGCAATGGAGACGTTGACCTCCTGCACGGGAACGTCGTAGAAGGGGTCCTCGCGACGACCGAGGAAGTCGCGCGCCTGCTCGGGGAAGACCGCGTAGGAGAGCACGTCCTCGTCGGAGCGGGCGTAGATGCTGATCTCCTCGCGGAGCTTGCCCATCTCGGGCTCCAGCAGGTCGGCGGGACGGCGGGTGACAACCTCGTCGTCGCCGATGATGGCGCGCTGGATGTCGGATGCGATCGACACCGGCGGACGGCCGTAGAGGCCGCGCACGTAGTCCTTGATCTCGGTGGGAACCATCTTGTAGCGCTCGCCGGCCAGCACGTTCATGAGCGCCTGCGTGCCCACCATCTGCGAAAGCGGCGTCACGAGCGGCGGGTAGCCCAGGTCGGCGCGAACGCGCGGCACCTCGGCCAGGACCTCGTCGAAGCGGTCCTCGAGCCCCTGCTCCTTGAGCTGCGAGAGCAGGTTGGAGAGCATGCCGCCGGGCACCTGGTAGATAAGCGCCTTGGGGTCCACGGAGAGGACCTTGGGGCTCAGGGTCCCGTCGGCGAGGAAGCGGTCGCGCACCGGGGCAAAGTGGTTGGCGATCTCCTCGAGTTTGTCGGTGTCGAGGCCCGTGGCGTAGCGCATGTCCGTGAGCGCGATGGCCATGGACTCGGTGGCCGGCTGGCTCGTGCCGCCCGCGAAGGGCGAGATGCACGTGTCGATGATGTCGGCGCCCGCCTCGACCGCCTTGAGATAGGTCATCTCGGCGATACCCGCGGTGCAGTGGGTGTGGATCTCGAGCGGCAGGTCGACGGCGCGCTTGATCTCGGCCACGAGGGCGTAGGCGGCGTCCGGGGTGAGCACGCCGGCCATGTCCTTGATGCAGAGCGAGTCCGCGCCCAGCGCCTCCATCTCGCGGGCAAGCCCCACGAAGTAGCGAATGGTGTGCACCTCGCTGGTGGTGTAGGAGATGGCGCACTGCACCTGGCCGCCCGCCTCCTTGACGGCGTTGACCGAGCAGCGGAGGTTGCGTGTGTCGTTGAGGGCGTCGAAGATGCGCACCACGTCGATGCCGTTCTCGACCGACTTCTTGCAGAAGGCGGCCACCACGTCATCGGGGTAGTTGTGGTAACCCAGCAGGTTCTGGCCGCGCAGCAGCATCTGGAGCTTGGTGTTCTTGACGTGCTTGCGGATAGTGCGCAGGCGCTCCCAGGGGTCCTCGTTGAGGAAGCGCAGGCAGGAGTCGAAGGTTGCGCCGCCCCAGACCTCGAGCGCGGCGTAACCGGCCTCGTCCATGGTCTTGAGGATGGGGAGCATGTCGTCGATGGGCATGCGCGTGGCGATCTGGCTCTGCTGGCCGTCGCGCAGGACGGTTTCGGTGAAGCCGACGTTGTTGCGTCTCATGGCGCTCACCCCTCGTCCTTGGGCGGGAAGAGCCGCGCCAGGCCGAGCGACACCAGGTAGATGATGAACATCACGATGAAGATGCCGCCCCAGCCCAGGCCCAGGATCTGAAGGGCGGTACCGAGGTTCTCAGACATAGGCGATCCCTCCTAGAGCAGCAAGCCGAGCACGAGGCCGCCCGCGACGACCGAGGCGATCTGCCCGGCCACGTTGGCGCCCGCCGCCTGCATGAGGATGAAGTTCTGCGGGTCCTCCTCGGTGGCCATCTTCTGGATGACGCGCGAGGACATGGGGAACGCGGAGATGCCCGCGGCGCCCACCATGGGGTTGATCTTCTCCTTGCGGAAAAGGTTCAGGACCTTGGCGAAGAGCACGCCGCCCACCGAGTCCATGACGAAGCCGACCAGGCCCAGGCCCATGACCAGGAGCGTGTCGAGCTGCAGGAACTCGTGGTACTCCATCTTCACGGACACGCACAGGCCCAAGAGGATGGAGATCAGGTTCACGAGCTCGTTTTGGGCAGACTTGGAGAGCGCGTCGAGCACGCCGCACTCGCGCAGCAGGTTGCCGAACATCAAGAAGCCCACCAGCGGCAGGGACGCCGGGGCGATAAGGCCGGCGATGACGCAGATGATGATCGGGAAGAGGATCTTAGCCGTCTTGGAAACCGCCCGCGGGTTGTAGCTCATGCGGATGCGGCGCTCCTTCTTGGTGGTGACGGCCTTGATGGCGACCGGCTGGATGATGGGCACGAGCGCCATGTAGGAGTACGCGGCTACCATGATGGCGCCCATGTACTGCGAGCTCAGGCTGTTCGCCACGAAGATGGATGTGGGGCCGTCGGCTGCGGCGATGATGCCGATCGAGGCGGCGTCGGCGATGTCGAAGCCCAGAAGGCTCGCCACGATGATCACGAAGAAGATGCCGAACTGCGCCGCCGCACCGAAGAGCAGCAGAAACGGGCTCGACAGCAGGGGCCCGAAGTCGATCATGGCGCCGATGCCGATGAAGAGCAGAAGCGGGAAGAGCTCGGTATCGATGCCCATGTCGAAGAGTATCTGGAACGGGCCCTCGGCGCCGATCACACCGGAGTTGGGGATGTTCACCAAGATGGTGCCGAGGCCCATGGGCACCAGCAGCGTGGGCTCGTACTGCTTCTTGATGCCCAGGTACATGAGGACGCAGCCGATGAGCATCATGGCGATGCGCCCGGGCTCGGCGACAAGCGCGAGCACCCCTTCATACAAAACGTCCAACGCGTGTTCCTTTCTCTGGAGCGCGCCGCGGTCGGGCGCCCTGAGCCGGGCGAGAAGCGCAGGCGCCGGCGCGCGGGCTCTGGGCCCGGGCGGGCGGGTGCGCGGTCCGACGGGCGCGCCTTAAGCGGGCGGGGCTTAGCCGATGGAGAAGAGCGGGTCGCCGGGGTTGACCATATCGCCCTTGGCCACGTTGATGGAGGCGATGACGCCGTCCTTCTCGGCCACGATCTCAGACTCCATCTTCATGGCCTCGAGCACCATGACGGGCTGGTTGACCTTCACGGCGTCGCCCACGGCCACGTGGATGTCGAGGATGGTACCGGGCATGGGCGCCGCCTGGACGGTTGCGCCGGCCGGCACGTCGGCAGACGCCGGAGCCGCGGGAGCGGGCGCGGGGGCAGGGGCGGCAGGCGCCGGAGCGGGAGTCGTGGGCGCGGCAGGGGCGGGCGCCGGAGCGGCAACGGCATCGGCGGGAGTGGGGGTCGGCGCGCCGATCTCCTCCATCTCCACCAGGTAGGGGGTGCCGTCGATCGAGATTTTGAATTTACGAAGCATGATGCGTTTCCTCCAACGTTTTCTGCCTGTACACACGTTTCACCACGAACGAGCTCTCCTCGCTCGCCCCGGCCGCCACGGCGCTTGCCAGCGTCGCCACGCGACGGTACTCGGGGTTGGGCACCAGCACGCGCTTGACCCGCCAGCTGCTCTCGGGGTAGTCGCCCGCCGCGATGGACGCGGCGACAACGCAAGCGACCTTGTGCTCAGCCGGGTCGACGGGCGTGTACGGGGCAACCTCCTCCCAGTCGCTCAAGGGGTAGCCCGGCGCGAACTGGGGCACCTGCGGCGCGCCTTCGACCACCGTCGCGCCATGGCCGGTACGGCGGCGCGCAGCAGCCTCCGCGCGGCGGCGCAAAAACCCGCGCCACCAAGAACGCAGTCCCATCGGTCCTCCTTACATGCAAAGCGCCGCTTAGTCTTGGGAGGCGTAAGCGGCGCGAAGCCGACTGCTCGATTGTAGGGGCGGCGTCAAGGCACGCCGGCGACAAAACGACACAAGGTGCACACAAAGTCGTAAACGGTAGGAGCGGACGCGCTTATCGCCCGGCGTGCCGCATTAAGCGCGGCCTCGATGGGCAACGCGCGCCTACTCCAGGGAGTTCGCCAGCATACTCAGCACGTCGCCGCGCTCGGTCACGGCCACCAGCCGCGCCAGGGGCGCAGCGGCCCGCGTGAAGCCCGCGTCCATGAGGCGCACGGCAACGTCGGCGGCGTAGTCGAGCAGCTGCGGGGAGGGCGCGATCGGGATCCCGGAGCGCGTCAGCGTGCGCTCTGCCTCGGCGCGCGTCGGCGCCTCGACGCGCTTCATCTCGCGCAGGAGCTCGGCGCGCTCCTCGCAGGCCTGTGGGCCCACGCGCGGGTCGTCGGCCACGACGGTGTAGCAGGCAAGCGCCGCGTGCGTCTCGCCCGCACGCCAGCACGCAAAGGCGAGCCGGTAGTACAGGTAGGCGTGCAGCGGCGTGGACACCTCGATGCCCAGCGCCGTTTTGTAGCAGGCCATGGCGGCCTCGGGACGGTGCAGGTCCATAAGGCACACGCCCCGGTCGAGGTAGCCCTGCGCGCTGGTCGGCCCCAGCTCCACGCACTGGCGCGCGTAATCCTCGGCGTGCTGGGGGTCGTCGTTGCGGCGGCACAGGCGCGACAGGTACAGGCGCGCGTCGTAGGACGAGTCCAGCACCCGGCGGTAGCGCGTGCCGGGCTCGGGGCTCATGAGCCCCACGGTCAGGCGGGCGGCGGCGTTGGAGCAGTACAGCCCCGGGCGATCGTCGCCGTCGGCCATCTCGAGCGCCGCAAGGGCGTCCACCACGTCGGACAGGCGCCGGGCCGCCTCCACCGGATCGCGCTCGGAGAGCTCCACGGCCTCGGCCACGCGCAAGCCCAGGGGATCCTCGCCGTGGAACACGTCCAAGTCGCTCACGGTGTCGGCGCAGAGCAGGTCGGCAAGGTCCGGGGGCAGGCGGCGCTCGTCGGCCCAGAGTTCGGGCTGCGGCGCCACCAGGGGCGCGGGCTCGTCGATGGGCGCGAGGGCTCCCCCCTCGTCGGCGCCCAGCACCGCCTCCTCCGGAGCCAGCGCCTCCAGCAGCGCCGCGGCGTCCTCGGCCGTGCGCACCGCGCTTGCGCCCTCCTCCAGCGCCGGACGCGTCTTGGTGAGGAAGTCCATGCGCTTGAAGCAAAGCGAGAAGATCGGGCGCTTGAACGCAAGGTCGGCGCACCCCACCACCTGAACCCGCACGATGCCCGCGCTCGTCCCGAAGGCCGCGGCGGCGGCGAGCGCGGCAAGGCGCACGGCGTACGCCCGCGCAGCCGCGGGCGCCTGCGCAGCCCGGTTCTCCCAGGCGGCCTTCTCATCCGACCACTCCTCCTGGGGCATCTGCGCCGCGTCCGGCACGTAGACGCGCACAGCAAGCGCGCCGGCGGCCGCGTCGGCGCAGAAGCGGTAGGCAAAGCGCACCGGCAGGGACAGGGCCTCGCACGCCGCAGCGAAGCGCGTGCGCACATCCCACTCCCCGCCCCGCTTGGCGGTGGTGGAGCGCACCGTCTGCCAGACGTTGTCGTGGTTCTCGCCGTCCAAAAGCTGCGGCGCCATCTTGCCGATGCCGTCCATGATGCGCAGGTCCTGGTAGGCGCAGAGCGTTTCGGGATAGCGGGACAGGTCGTCGGCCTGCTCGGCCACGCGGGTGCCGGACGCCGCACGGCGGAAGGCGCGCTGTACCAGCACCAGGCGGTTGAGCGCCGTCTCGAGCGCCAGGACGACCGAAAGCTCGTCAGGCCCCAGCTCGGCGGCGCTGAAGCGCGTCCAGAACAAGCGCGTGGTGGAGAGGCGCACGATCGAGATCTCATGGCGCGCCGCAATGCCGCGCAGCTTGGCCGCGCCGGCCGCGCGCAGGATACGGGCGGCGTACGCCTCGAAGCCGGAAACGCGACGTCCCTCGTCGACGTCGAGAAGCAGGGCGTCCACCGCGTCCGGGTAGGAGAAGGTGCGGAACAGGTCGAGGACGTCGCTCATGGTGCCGGTTGGGCCGTCGTCCTCGCGCACGTCGGGGCCCTTGTCGCCCGTCGCCGGGACGTCTGCCGCGCCCGCATCCTGAGGAGCGTCGTCAGGACCCTCCTCCGCGGGGCTCAGGCTCGGGAGGTAGGAGAACGCCAGGAAGGCGACGGCCAAAAACTCGCGGAAGTTGAGCTTAGCCTGCGCGTACGGCATGCCGAGGTCGGCGAGCGGACGCACGAAGGCGTACGTGTTCCCCAGGCCGATGGCGAGCTCGGAAACCATGCGGACGCCGCCGGAGGGCGTGGGGACGGTGACGCGACCGGCGCGCTTGTCCTCCTCCCAGACGGCAAGCGTGACGGCGGGCTCGTCGGCGGGAACCTCGCGCACGATGTTGTCGCACGCGTAGGCCTTGCCGCCGTCCCGGAGCCACCCCAGCACCCGGCCGGCGCGCTTGCCGGTGAGCTGGACAACGTAGCCCATGCCCTCCTTGGGCTCGCGGATGCCGCCCCAGATGACCGCAAAGCGGGCATCGGGGTCTTGACCGGGAAGCTGCGCCAGGTGGATTGCCTTGCAGAGCAGGGGCAGCTTGATCTCGGGCTTGGCGGGACGGGGCTCGGGAGGCTGGGGCGCGGACGGCGCTTGGGATTTGGCAGACATACGAGCGGGCCTCGTTTCAGGTAGGGGGCAAGATAAAAAACACGCGGTGGCGCAGCGCCGAGCGCCCGCCGCCGCGGAGGCGTCTGCTTAGCATCCTACCCGCACTGCCGCGGTGCCCATACCTCAATTCGGCCGTGAACCAAAAGCCATCCTGAGCGTTGCCGCGGGTGGCCGCCAACGCAACGCGGCCCCCGGTTTCCCAGGGGCCGCGTTCAGACGCGTCTTCGTTATGCAGCGCGGGCGCCGCGCGCCGTGCCCCCAAACCTGCAAAGCACGGCACGGGCTGGTTGCTGCTGCGGCGGCTACGGCATCACCCGGTGTTCTGCAAGCCCGCGGCAATGCCGGATACAGTGCAGAGGATGAGGTAGATGTAGGACTCGCGCTGAGGCTCGGGCAGCTCCTCGGCGTAGTAGCGCAGCGAGCGCAGGGCGCAGAGCTGCACCACCGAGAGCGCATCCACGTACGGGGAGCGGATGCGCACCACGCGGCCCAGCACACGGCGGTTCTGCAGCGGCCACTCGTCACCGGTGATGCGCAGCACCCAGTCGCGCGTGAGGCGCATCTCCTCGAGCACCTTGGCCGGCAGGTCCACGCGGTCGTCGAGCGCCAGGTAGCGCTCAGCCACCTGCTCGTTGGTCTTGGCGATGGACATCTCCACGTTGTCGATGAACGTGGTGAAAAGCGGCCACTCGCGGTAGGCCCGCTGCAGGGCCTCCAGATCTCCCAGCTCCTCGCAGGCGGTTCCCAGGCCGTACCAGGCGGCCAGGTTGATGCGCGCCTGGCTCCAAGAGAACACCCACGGGATCGTGCGCAGGTCGTCGAGCGACTTGGCCCCCAGGCCGCGCTTGGCCGGGCGCGAGCCCACGGGCAGCAGGCCTACCTCGGTGAGCGGCGTCACCCACGAGAACCACTGCGCGAAGCCCTCGGTCCCCAGCAGGTCCAGGTAACGCTCGTGCGACGCCTTGTTCAAGCGCGCGGCAAGGTCAGCGTGCTTCTCGGTCATGTCGGTGTTGATCTTCTCGATCGACGGCGCGCTGTGCAGTAGCGTCGCCGCGGCCACCGACTCGACGTGACGGCGCGCCAGCTCGGGGTTGCCGTAGCGCGCGAAGATGACCTCGCCCTGCTCGGTGAGCTTGAAGCGGCAGTTGACCGAGCCCTTGGGCTGGGCGAGAACCGCCTTGTTGGCAGGACCGCCGCCACGGCCCACGGCGCCGCCGCGGCCGTGGAAGAGCGTGAGGTGGATGCCGTGGCCCTCGGCCCACGCGGCGATGCGCGCCTGGGCGCTGTGCAGCGCCAGGGTGGCCGTGGTAGGGCCGGCGTCCTTGGAGGAGTCCGAGTAGCCCAGCATGATCTCCATAGTGCGGCCGTTCTTGTCCAGAAGCTCGGCCACCTCGGGGATCTTGAGCATGTCCTCGAGGATGTCGACGGAATGCTCCAGGTCCTCCAGCTGCTCGAACAGCGGGATGACCTCGATCGTCGGCACGTCCTCGGGATGCGCGAACGCCAGCTTGTTGAGCCGGTAGACGTCGGCGATGTTCTGGGCCGACTTGGTGAACGACACGATGTAGCGGCGCGCCGCCTTGATGCCGCCGCGCTTCTGGATGGCCCCGAGGGCGCGGAAGGTGTCGAGAACCTCGACCGTCATGGGGTCGAGCTTGCCGCGCTCGCCGTGGCGGCCGTTCTGCTCGATATCGGCAAGGGCGCGGGTGTGCACCACCGAGTGCTGGCGGAACTCCATCTCGACCATGTGGAAGCCGAAGGTCTCGACCTGCCAGATGAGCGTCTGCAGCGGGCCGTACGCCTGGCGGACGGCGCCCGCCTGGGCAAGCGACCGCTGCACCACGCGCAGGTCGGCCAGGAAGTCGTCGGCGCTGGCGTACATGCAGTCCACGTTGCGGTCGACCGTGGCGTACAGGCGCCCGGCCATGACCTTGAGCACGGTGCGATGCGGCTCGCTGTCCCAGATGCCCGCGGGATGCGCGGTCAGGTACTCGCTCATCTCGACCTGGTGGTTCCACAGTACGCGCAGCTCGTCGGAGGGCTTGGCGGTCTTTGCGTCGACCGTGAGGTTGCGGCCCACGCGGTAGGTCTCGTCGGCCAGCGTCTTGACCATGTGGTTGTAGAACTCGGTGGCGATCTTGCGGCTCACGTTGGCAGTGACGTTGGGGTTGCCGTCGCGATCCGCGCCGATCCAGCTGCCCGGATGGAAGAACGCCGGACACACCGGCGGCACCGCGCCGGAGTCCTCGCCCAGGACCCAGTCGTCAAAGCGGCGGTACACCTGGGGGATCACGCGGAACAGCGTGCTGTCAAAGATGTCGATGATGGTGTCGGCTTCCTCCACCGGCGTGGGCTTCTTGGGCGCCACGAGCGATGTGCGGAACAACGCGTCGACCTGCGTGGTCATACGGCGGGTGTTCTCGGCGAGGTCGAGCCCGCCCAGGCGCGGGCGCTCGTCCAGGAGCTCCGCGATGCGGCGGATCTTGTCCTCGACGCTCTTGCGGCGCGCCTCGGTGGGATGCGCGGTGAAGACGGGGTGGAACTCCAGCTTGCCTAAAAGCTCGCGGGCGCGCTCGGGACTGGTCTCGCGGACCAGGCGCTCGTAGGCATCGACCAGCTCGTCGGAGGGGTCGTCCTTGGCGTTCTCGCCCGTCGCGTGCTCGCGGGAGCGCAGCGCGTCCATGCGGTACTGCTCCTCGCACAGGTTCACCAGGTGGAAATAGGTGGCCAGCGCGCGGGTGACCATGGTGGCCTCGTCGAGATCCAGCTCCTCCACCAGGCGAACGGCCTTCTTGAAGCCGGCGTGCGCCTTGTCCGGATCGGCGGCGGCCAGCTGCGGAGAGTCCTCGATGCTCGCCTCGATGGTATCGGCCACGAGCTCGTCGAACTTTGCCAGCACGTTCTGGTCGTACTCCCCCAGCACACGGCGCAGGGACCGCATGAACAGGTCCATGTTGTCGCGCAGATCGGCGGGGATGCCCTCGTCATGGTCGCCCTTGGTGCGGAACGCCAAGACGGCGGCCACGGCATCGGCGATGATGCTGGACACGCGCTTGGTTTCTTCGGCCATCAGGCCTCCTTCCGGCGCAAAGCCGTCGCGCGGCCTTGCGGTAAGCGTCGGATGCCGTCGGGCCCGTGCCCTAGACGGCAGCTTTTCTATTATACGCAATCGCTGCCGTTTACCGATGAATGCCCGCGGTTTGCCGAGAATGTTACACAACGGCGGAGAAACCGTGAACGCGCAGATAAGCCATTTGCTTTTTGTATTCGTGGGCGAGAAACACAGAGGTTGTCCGGGCGGGGCCAGGCGTTAGGCCTGGCTATTGGGGACGCACCATCGGCCATTGGGGACGGGTACAAATGGCAGAAGCTCAGCGCTTCTGCCATTTGTACCCGTCCCCAATGGCGAATGGCAACAATGGCGAGTCCGGATTTTAGCGCTGACTGTCGAAGAACGCCTTCACCTTGGAGAGAGCGCGGGCGAGAATCACGGCCTCCTCGGGAGTGAGGCCGGTCAGCGCCTCCTTGATCATGCAACGGTGAAACAGGCTGTGGGCCCGGCAGACCTCGCGCCCGCGGCGGGTGAGCGACACCAGCACGTAGCGGCGATCCTCCTGGGAGCGCTCGCGCTTGACCAGCCCCTTGCGCTCCAGCTTGTTCATGGTGGTGGTAAGGGTCGCCAGCGTTACCGTCAGGCGGCTGGCCACCTCGGACATGGTGTTCGACTCGTACAGCCCGATGGCGGCCACCGCGTGGATCTCCGCCATGGTGAGCCCCTCGGTAAGCCGGTTGTGCAGCGCACGCTCCTCTACGCGCAGCACCGCGTTGAACGTGCGCGACAGCAGGTTGTCCAGCTCGTCGCGGTGCTCGGGATCTATGGAGTCGTAGCCGCTCTCGGCATCGGGCAGGTAGCTCTCGAGGCCCGGAACGGACAGGGCGGGCGAGAAGTACCCGCCGTCGTCGGCGTCGGCCTCGCCGGCATCCTCGGCGCGGTGCGCCAGCTCGGCAAGCGTGGAGGCCCGGTCAGCCGGCGCGACGCCTGCGCCGGCAGGAGCCGTCCCAGCGCGCCCGGTCAAAGTCGCGCCCTCCCCTGCCGTCGCGGCGGCCAGAACGGCCCCGTCGTTGCCGTTGCGCTTCTCGCCCGCCAAAGCCCGGCCCACGCTACTCGGCCAGACGTGCGGCCACGACGGCCGGCAGATCAGCAAGCGGCACCAGGGCCTCGTCGTGGGTGGCCAGGTCGCGCAGCTTGACCGCGCCCTGCGCCAGCTCGTCCCCGCCCGCCACCAGGATGAGCGCGCAGCCCAGCTTGTCGGCCTGCTTGAACTGTCCCTTGAGGGAGCGGCCCTGGTAGTCGGCCTCAGTGCGGATGCCGGCGGCGCGCAGGGGGCGGGTGATGCCGAAGACCTGCTCGCGCGTGACGCCGGGGGCGGCGGCAACGTAGACGCTCTTCTCAGGCTGCCCGGCCATCTCCTGCCCTTGCGCCTCCAGCGCCAGCTGGACGCGCTCGAAGCCCACGGCAAAGCCGACGCCCGGGGTGGGCTTGCCGCCCTCGAGCTCAACCAGGCCGTCGTAGCGCCCGCCGCCGCCGATGGAGCCCACGCCGGCGCCCGGCGCCTCGACCTCGAAGACGGTGCGCGTGTAGTAGTCCAGGCCGCGCACGAGCGTGGGGTCCTCCACGTAGGCGATACCCGCGGCGTCCAGGTAGCGCTTGACCTGCTCGTAGTGGGCGCGGCAATCATCGCAGAGGTGGTCGCGCATGAGCGGGGCACCCTTCATGACCTCGCGGCAGCGGTCGTTCTTGCAGTCGAAGGCGCGCAGGGGGTTGACCTCGGCGCGCTCGCGGCACTCGTCGCACATCTCGTCGGCATGGTCCAGGATAAAGGCGCGCACCTGGTCGCGGTAAGCCGGGCGGCAGGCCGAGTCGCCCATCGAGTTGATGAGCAACCGCAGGCCGGACAGGTCGAAGCCCAGGCGCTTGTAGAACTCCATGAGCATGATGATGCACTCGGCGTCGGCCGCCGGGTCGGGCGCGCCGAGCCATTCGATGCCGACTTGGTGGAACTGGCGCAGGCGGCCCTTCTGCGGGCGCTCGCCGCGGAACATGGCCTCGGCGTACCAGCCCTTGAACGGCGCGGAGCCCTGCGGCACCAGGTTGTTCTCGACCACGGCGCGCACCACGCCGGCCGTGCCCTCCGGGCGCAGGGCCAGGCGCTGCTTGGGCTTGAGGTTAGCGTCGGTGCCCTCTGCGAGCACGCGGCCGAAGTTGGCGCCGGAGAACACGCGGAACATCTCCTTGCGCACCACGTCGGTGGAGGTGCCGATGCCGTGCACGAAGACGTCGAGCTGCTCGATGGCCGGCGTCTCGACCGCGTCGAAGCCGTACGGGCCGAAAACCTCGGCCGCCACCTGTTGCATGCGCTGCCAAGCGCGCATGTCGCGCCCGATCAGGTCCTTGGTTCCCTCCGCGCGCTGTGCCTGCATGGATGCCTCCCGTAAGTGTGCGGCGCCGGCGCGGGGCCCGGGGTCGGCCGCAACGGCGCTTCTCGCTTTGCTCTAACCCGTGCATTATACGAGAAGCGCGGGCGCCCCGTCCGCCGGGGCGCCCGCTGCGTCAAATTACTACGATTGCCTAAGGATCGCCGCCAGCGCCCCGCGCAGCGTCAAATACGATGGATGAAAAGCCCGCTCCGCAGCTTAGGCTCGAACCAGGTCGACTTGGGAGGCATCAGAAGCTCGGCATCGGCCACGAGCATGAGCTCGTCGACCGAGGTTGCGTTCAGCACGAAGGCACAGCCGCCCGCGCCCGCGCGGCGCTCGAGCTCCGCAGTGCCGCGGATGCCGCCCACGAAGCTGATGCGCGGGTCGCGGCGCGGGTCGCCTACGCCTAAGATGGGGCCTAGCACGCGATCCTGGAGGAACGACACGTCGAGCGCCTCCACCGGGTTGGCCACGAGCACCTTGTTGGACAGGCGCTCGCCCAGGCGCAGCGTCCACCAACGGCCGTCCGAGAACAGACCGAAGGTGCCGCGCGCATCGGGCACGACCGGGCGGTCTGACGGCTCGGCGATAAAGCCCGCGGCCTCGATGGCGGCCACCAGCTCGTCGGCCGCAAGGCCCGCGCGGTCGGCCACCACACGGTTGTAGGGCAGCACGGTGAGCTCGCGCGCCGGGAACAGCACCGACATCACCGTCTCGTATGCGGGCAGGTCCCCGCCGGGCAGGGCGTCCGCGGCGCCCAGCACCGGGGCGGAGGCGTCGCGGCGGTGTTCCCCCCGCGCGCCCTTCCCTGCGTCCCCGCCGGCGGCACGGACAACGTCGCCGCCCCCGCCCGCCTGGCCGCAGGCAACGACGGGCTCCTCGCCCGCCGCCGCGCGCGACGCCGCCTCGGCGGCTGCGGCGCGGCGCCGCGCCAAGCCCACCTTCACCGCCGACGCCGCGCGATGGTGGCCGTCGGCGATATAGGCGCACGGCACGCACCGGAACGCCTCGGCGAGCGCCTCCACCTCGTCATGGTCGGAAATGCGCCAGACCGTCTCGTGCACGCCCTCGGCGTCCTCGAAATCGTAGAGCGGGGCGCAGAGCGTGGCGCGGCGCACCAGCCGGTCCACCGCCGCGTTGCCCCGGTACGTGAGGAAGATGGGCCCGGTCTGCGCGGAGAGCGCCTCGATGTGCTGGATGCGGTCGCGCTCCTTCTCGGCGCGCGTGTTCTCATGGCGCTTGACCTTGCCGGACACGTAGTCGTCCAGCTTGCAGCAGGCAACGATGCCCGTCTGCTCGGCGGACTCGGTGGCCAGGCGGTACAAGTAGAAGCAGGGAGCGTCCTCCTCGACGAAGGTTCCGTCGGCCAGGCGCGCCTCCATGAGCTCGCGCGCCTTGGCGTAAACCTCGGGCGCGTACATGTCCTGGCCGGGCGAGAACTGCGTCTCGGGCCGGTCGATGTTCAGGAACGACAAGGGCCTGCCCGCCACGGCGGCCGCCGCCTCCGCGCGGTCGTACACGTCGTACGGAAGCGCCGCCACCTGGGCGGCCACGCTCCGCGCCGGCCGCACCGCCGCAAACGGAAAGATGTCCATGCGCAGCTCCTCTCCTCTTTGCCTTTACTTGATCACTCTGACGCGGTATATCGACGGGATCTGGCGCAGGGCCTCGATGGTGGCCGGCTCCAGGTGCTCGTCGGTATCGAACATGGTGTAGGCGTTGGCGCCCGCGCTCTCGTTGACCATGCGCTGCACGTTGGCGTTGTCGCGCGCCAAGATGGCCGTGATCTGGCCGATCATGTTGGGTACGTTGGCGTGCAGGCACGCCACGCGGCTGGCCGCCCGTGCCTTGCCCATGGAGCAGGCCGGGTAGTTGACCGAGTTGGCGATGTTGCCGTTCTCCAGGTAGTCCTTGAGCTCGGAGATGGCCATGTCGGCGCAGTTAGCCTCGGCCTCGTCGGTGCCGGCGCCGGAGTGGGTGGTTACGTAGGTGCGCGGCATGTGCAGCGTGGCCGGCGTGGGGAAATCGCAGGCAAACCAGCTCAAGCGGCCGCTCTCCAACGCCGCGGCCACGGCCTCCTCGTCGATGATGGTCTCGCGCGCGTAGTTGATGAGCACTGCCCCCGGGGCGAGAAGCGCCAGCTGGTCGGCGCCGATCATGCGCACGGTATCGGCCTTGCTCGGCACGTGCAGGGTCAGGTAATCGCAGTCGCGGCAGAGGTCCTCGAGCGTGCCCACGCGCTGGACCTCGCGCGAGAGCATCCATGCGTGCTCAACGGAGATGAACGGGTCGTAGCCGTACACGTCCATGCCCAGCTCCACGCAGGCGTTGGCCACCTTGGAGCCCACGTTGCCGAGCCCGACCACGCCCACGCGCTTGCCCTTGAGCTCGCGGCCCACGAACTGCTTCTTGGCGCGCTCGGCCTCCGTGAGGGGGTCCGGCAGCTCGGCGTGGGCACGGCACCACTCCATGGACTGCACCACGCCGCGGCTCGACAGCACCATCATGGCCAGCACGATCTCCTTGACGGCGTTGGAGTTGGCGCCCGGCGAGTTGAACACCACCACGCCGCGGCGGGCGTAGTCCTCAACCGGGATGTTGTTCACACCGGCGCCGCAGCGGGCGATGGCGCGGATGGACTCGGGCAGCACGTAGCCGTGCAGGTCCGTGGAGCGCATGAGGATGGCGTCGGCCTCCTCGGCGTCGTCCACAAAGGCGTAGCCTTGGCCAAAGGTGACGCTGCCGTCCTTGGTGATGTCGTCGATGATCTTGATGTTGCGCATGGCGGAAGTCCTTTCACAAACGGGCGAGAAGCGCGGCGCGGAGCCGCAGGGCACGCGGAGGCGCGGCGCCGGCAAGGCTCCCGGCGCCCGCTCGCGCGGACACCGGGGCGGTGCGGGCAGCCGCGCCTAACAAGATCGCGCGCTCTTCTCGCCCGCCGCCAAGGCCGCGGCCTCCGCCTCGGCCGGATGCGCCGCCTCGAACTCCTCCATATAGGCCGTGAGCGCCTGGACGGCCTCGATCGGCAGGGCGTTGTACATGCTGGCGCGCATGCCCCGCGTGGAGCGGTGCCCCTTGATGCCGATCATGCCGCGCGCCTCGGCACCGGCCAGGAACTCCTGGTCGAGCGCGTCGGAGCCGGTGCGGAACGTGGCGTTCATCATGGAGCGGGAGGCCTTCTGCGCGTGCGGGCGGAAAAGCCGGCTCTTGTCGAGCGCGGCGTACATCAGATCCGCCTTGGCGCGGTTGCGCTCGCGCATGGCGGCAAGTCCGCCCTGGGCTTCGATCCAGTCGAACACGAGCGAGCACGCGTAGATGGCGAACGTGTTGGGCGTGTTCATCATGGAGTCCTTCTCGTCCTGCACCCGATAATCCAGGTAGCTGGGGCAATAGGGCTTGGCCGGGCCCGGGGCTATGAGGTCGCGGCGCACGATGACGCAGGAGAGGCCCGCAGGGCCCGCGTTCTTCTGCACGCCGGCGTAGATGAGGCCGTAGCGCGCCACGTCCACCGGCTCGGAGAGGAAGCACGACGACATGTCCGAGACCAGCGGAACGGCACCGGTATCGGGCAGTTCCCAGAACTTGGTGCCGTAAATGGTGTTGTTCTCGCAGATGTAGAGGTAGTCAAGGTCCTGCGGGACGGTGTAGGAGCCGGTGTCCGGAACGCGGTCGTAGCCGGTGGGCTCCGAGCTTGCCACGACGGGCGCCTCGCCGTACTTGCCGGCTTCCTGCCAGGCAAGCGTGGAGAAGAGGCCCGAGCGAATATAGCCGGCGCGGCCCGTGCGCATGAGGTTCATCGGGATGCCCGCGAACTGGAGCGTGGCGCCGCCCTGCAGGAAGAGCACCGCGTAGGAGTCGGGAATGCCCATGAGGCGACGAAGGGTATCCTCGGCGTGCTCTATGACAGCCGAGAACGCCGGCGTGCGGTGGCTCATCTCCAAAATGGAAAGGCCCTCGCCGCGGTAGTCGAGAAGCTCTGATTGGATTTGCTCGAGCACGGGAACCGGCATCGTGGCCGGACCGGCACCGAAGTTGTAGACGCGTGCCATAGGATGCACCTCCATGCGCCGGGACATGCCCGCCGCCGTCGGCATTGCCTGTCGAGGGAAGAACAGCGATCTGTGGCCCTCCATTGTACGGGGATGCAGCGGCGCGGGCGAACAGCGGCGGCGCTTGTTACCGACATGTTGCCGAATCGTGTGGAGAAAAGTAACCGAACGATGCGGGCGGGAAACGCCGCGGCAGCCGCGGCCTGATGAAATGAACTCGTCCCCATCCGCCACCCTGTCCCCTGTCCCCGCAACCCTGCGCGCAAAGCGTCGCACAGCTTGCACCGAACGGTTGTTTTCGACCGCGTTGCGCAAGCTGTGCGACGCTTTCCCCAAGGTGCGCCGGCGGAGGCCGCACTGTAGGCCGTGCCTCTATGGGACACATACCGGGAACGCGCCCCTGCGCCACGTCAAGCGCGGCCTACCGTGGCGCCGGGGCGCAAAAAACGGCCGCCCCGGGATGGGGCGGCCGCGGTGTCGGCCTGCGTGAAGAGCGGCCGCCCGGGACAGGGAGGCCGGCCAGCGTGCGGGCCCGAGCCTATCTTACCTGGGCCACGTACACCACGTTGGTGCAGGTCTGGCTGTCCTGCAAGGTGACCGAGGTGGCCGGGTCGCCCACGGTGAGCACCACGATATCGCCCTCGCGCACCACCTCGCGCTCCTTGGCCTCGTCGATGGCGCCCTGCACGATGAAGCCCACGTCGCCGATACCCTCGCGCAGCACCGGCTGCACGCCCCAGTAGATGGACATCTTGCGCACCGCCCAGTCGTAGGGCGTGATGGCCAAGATGGGCAGCGACGGGCGGAAGTTGGACACCAGGCGCGCGGAGCGGCCCGTTGACGTGGGCACCAGGATGGCGCGCGCCTTCACGTTGAAGGCGGTGGTGACGGCCGCCAGGCCCACGGCGTTGTTGATGATGGTGGCGCCCTTCTCGTCCAAGTGGAGGTCGAAGTTGGCGTGCTCGGGCATCGTGGCCTCGGCGATAAGCGCGATATTGGCCATCATCTTGACGGCTTCGACCGGGTACTTGCCGGCCGCCGTCTCGCCGGAGAGCATAATGGCGTCCGTGCCGTCGTTGATGGCGTTGGCCACGTCGGTGACCTCGGCGCGTGTGGGGCGCGGGTTGCGGATCATGGAGTCGAGCATCTGCGTGGCGGTGATCACGGCCTTGTAGGCTTTGTTGCACTTCTGGATGATCTCCTTCTGGATCGTGGGGCAGACCTCGGGGGCCACCTCCACGCCCAGGTCGCCGCGGGCGACCATGATGCCGTCCGAGGGCTCCAGGATCTCGTCGAAGTGATAGACCGCCGTCGCGCACTCGATCTTGGGGAACACGCCCACGTGGGTGCCGCCGTTCTCGTCGCAGAGCCTGCGGATCTCGCGCACGCCCTCGGCGTCGCGGATAAACGAGGCCGCGATGAAGTCGATGCCCTCCTTGAGGCCGAAGAGGATGTCGGCGCGGTCCTGCTCGGTGATGGCGGGCAGGCTGAGCTTGGCATTGGGGACGTTCACGCCCTTGCGCTCCCCCAGCTCGCCTCCGTTGTCGACGGTGCAGACGATATCCTGCCCGTCGATGCCCGTAACCGTAAGCCCGATGAGCCCGTCGTCTATGAGGATGGTGCCCCCTACGCAGACCTCGCGCGGGAGCTCAAGATGATCCAGGTAGAAGTGCTCGGCGTTGCCCAGGCGCTCCTCGGAGGTCTCGGCCGCGGTGACCGTGACCGTGGAGCCCTGCTCCAGCCGCACCTTGGCATGTCCCTCCAGAAGGCCAGTGCGGATTTCGGGGCCCTTGGTGTCCAGCAGGATGGCCACCGGCATTCCCAGCTCGGCCGATACGCGCTTGACGCGCTCCATGCGCTCGTGGTGCTCGGCATGGCTGCCGTGGCTGAAGTTGAAGCGCGCCACGTTCATGCCGGACTTGATCATCTCGCGCAGTACGCCCTCGTCGTCGCAGGCAGGTCCCATGGTGCACACGATCTTGGTCCGCTTGGTCGGCATGCCGTCCTCCTCACACCCCTGCCCGCGCCTTACGCGCCGGGCATCTCCCTTGTCAACCGCTCCTTACGTATCACTCTACCCCCTGCTTCCTCAAAAAACCGCGGCATGGGGAGAAATCCCTGCATATCCTGCGAGAAGAGCAAAGAAAACGGCCGCCCCGGGGTGGGGGCGGCCGCTCAGCACGCGGGTCAGGAGGGCCCAAGGTTGCGGCGAAAGAAAAACGCATGCGCCAAGCTGGTAAGGCGCATTGGCTTGATCCGTGAGGCCAGGCGCTCCGGCCCCGCGCAGCGTCAGCTAGGCTAACGTACCTGGGCCACGTAGACCACGTTGGTACTCGTGGTCTGCCTTTTGCTCATGTCCTCGATGGTGACCGACGTTGCCGGGTCTCCGGCGGTGATGACCACGATGTCGCCTTCCTTGGCAAAGCCGCGCTCCTTGGCCTCCTCGATGGCGCCCGAAACGATGTAGCGCACGTCGCCCATGCCCTCGCGGCAGACAGGCTCAACGCCCCAGTACAGCGTCATCTTGTTGACGGCCCACCAGTACGGCGTGATGGCGAGGATCGGCAGAGAGGGACGGAAGTTGGAGACGAGGCTCGCCGACCGGCCCGTGAACGTGGGTACCAGAATGGCGCGGGCCTTCACGTTGAAGGCCGTGTTCACGGCGGCCAGGCCCACGGCGTTGTTGATGACCGTGATGCCCTTCTCGTCCGTATGCAGGTCAAACGTGCGGTGCTCGGGCAGCGTGGCCTCGGCGATAAGCGCCACGTTGGCCATCATCTTGACGGCCTCGAGCGGGTACTTGCCGGCCGCCGTCTCGCCGGAGAGCATCACGGCGTCCGTGCCGTCATCAATGGCGTTTGCCACGTCGGTGACCTCGGCGCGCGTCGGGCGCGGGTTGCGGATCATGGAGTCGAGCATCTGGGTGGCGGTGATGACCGGCTTGTACGCCTTGTTGCACTTGCTGATGATCTCCTTCTGCACCGTGGGGCACACCTCGGGCGCGATCTCCACGCCCAGGTCGCCGCGGGCCACCATGATGCCGTCGGCCGCCTCGAGGATGTCGTCGAAGTGGTACACGGCCGTGGCGCACTCGATCTTGGGCAGCACGGCAACGTACTCGCCGCCGTTCTCGTCGCAGAGTTTGCGCAGCTCCCGCACGCCGGCGGCGTCGCGGATGAAAGACGCGGCGATGAAGTCGATGCCCTCCTTGAGGCCGAAGAGAATGTCCTCGCGGTCGCGTTCGGTGATGGTGGGCAGGCTCAGGTTGGCGTTGGGAACGTTGACGCCCTTGCGCTCGCCCAGCTCGCCGCCGTTCTCCACCGTGCACAGGATATCCTGGCCGTCGACGGAGTCGACCGTGAGGCCGATAAGCCCGTCGTCGATGAGAATGGTGCCGCCCACGTGCACTTCCTGCGGCAACGCAAGGTGATCCAGGTAGAAGTGCTCGGCGTTGCCCAGCCGTTCCTCGGAGGTCTCGGCCGCCGTCACGGTGACCTGGGAGCCGGCGGTCAGCATGACCTTGGCATGGCCCTCGAGCAAGCCCGTGCGGATCTCGGGGCCCTTGGTGTCCAGCAGGATGCCCACCGGGATGCCCTCCTCGCGCGAGATGCGCTTGACGCGCTCCATGCGCTCGTGGTGCTCCTCATAGCTGCCGTGGCTGAAGTTGAAGCGCGCGACGTTCATGCCCGCGCGCATCATCTCGCGCAGTGTCTCGTCGTCGTCGCACGCCGGCCCCATGGTGCACACGATCTTGGTTCGCTTGAGTAACATGCGAAAACCCCGTTTCTAACGCGTTCCTAACGTATCCCCTGCTCCTGCAAGCAAACCCGTCCCGCACGGACCGGCGTCTCCTCACGCCTCCCGTGTCCCCATGCAGGCGACAAGCGCCTCCCGGACAGGCGACAGCTGGCCCCATATTACCCCGCCCGAAGCCGCCCCCGCGGTAAGGATCTCGTAACGAAGGAAAACTGGTAGCACGGCGGTATATCCCCGCGCCGCGCATCGCGCATAAGCGCGGCGCCTTCGCCGCAAAAAAACAGCCCGGCCCGCAGGCTGAGCGCTGCGGGCCGGGCTTGGCGAGCTCAAAGCTTGAGCAAGGGGCGCTTACGCGTTGGCGGAGACGCCTCCCACGTACGTGTCGGCAAGCGTCATGTCGGCGTTGAAGATGGTGAGGTCGGCGGGGCGGCCGGGCTTGATGAAGCCCACCTTGCCGTCAACGTGCGCCGACATGGCCGCGACCTCGGACGCCATGCGGATGGCCTGATCGGCGGTGACGATCTGCCAGTCCACCATGTTCTTGACGCCCTCGGCAAGCGTCAGGACCGATCCCGCGATATTGCCGGTGGTGCCGTCGTCGTTGCGCAGGTAGCACAGGCCGCCCTTCATAACCACGGGCATGCCGCCGGACACGTAGTCGCCCTCGGGCATGCCGCCGCAGCCCAGGCAGTCGGTGATGAGCACGGTGTGCTGCCAGCCCTTGGCGTCCACAAGCGCCTTGATGGCGGCCGGCTTGACATGGCGCCCGTCGCAGATGATCTCGGCGTAGGTGTTGGGCGTCGTCATGGCGCAGCCGGTCACGCCGGGATCGCGGTGGTGCAGGCCGCGCTGCCCGTTGTACGTGTGCACAAAGCAGCTGGCGCCGGCGTTCACCGCGGCAAGGGTCTCGTCGTAGGTGGCGTCGGAATGGCCGATGGCGGTGACCACGCCCTCGGCGTCGAGTGCGGCGATGTAGGCGGCGGCGCCGGGCTTCTCGGCCGCAAGCGCGCTCTTGACGATGCGCCCGCCGGCCTTCTGCTGCCAGTCGGCGAAGACCTCGTAGGTGGGGTCGAGCAGGTACACGGGGTTCTGCGCGCCCACGTGCTTCATGGTGAAGAACGGGCCCTCCAGATAGATGCCCGCAATGCGCGCGCCGAAGAAGTCCGGGCCGCGCTCCTCGTCGGCCCGGGCGATGGCGGCGCACTGCTCGCCGATGCGCTCGGGGTCGTCGGTGAAGGTGGTGGGCAGCCATGCGGTGGTGCCGCGACGCGCCAGCTCGGCGCTCGAAACGTTCACGCCCTCTGCGTCGCGCTCGTCGGCGGCGTGGTTGAAGAAGCCGTGGATGTGCGTATCCACCAGGCCGGGGCCGACGATGGCGCCGGGGTACTCCTTAACCGGGCAGTCCGGCTTCTCGGGCGTCCACACGCCAAAGCGCCCGTCCTCCACGGTCAGGTACCCGCCCTGCATGGTGGCACCGGGCAGTACGAACCTACTAGCTGAAACGGCAAACGTGCTCATAACGCTCTTCCCCCTTTGATAGGGACCGATAGACGAGAAAAGCGGAGCGCAAGCGCCCCGCCCACTACCTGCGTGACCCCTTATGCCCGATGATGGGTCACGGTGTACTTGAACTGATCGGCACGCGCCACCGACCGCGTAAACTCCACGATCTCCTCGTCGGTGTTGAGCGTGGTGCGCGCGAGGTCCAGGACCGGCGCGCCCTCGTTGATCTCCAGAAGGCGCGCGTCCTTCAGGCGCGCCACGCTTGCGTAGACCTCCTCGACCGCCGTGCGGATGCGCTGTCCGTAGTCCTGCTCGATCACGTCGTACAGCGACCGGTTCTCAAGCTCCCCGGGCGACAGCGCCGGGAAGACGCGGGCCGGCAGGTAGGACCGCTCCACCATGAGCGGCATGCCGTCGGCGGACCGCAGGCGCTTCAGCTTGAAGAGCTTCTCGCCCTGGGCGCACTTGAGGTGCCCGGCAAGGTACTTGTCGGCGTCCAGCTCGCGGAACTCAAGGATGACGGTCTCGGGGTCGCGCCCCATCTTGCGCATCTGCTCGGTGAAACTGTAGACCTGCATGATGTCGGTGGCCTGGGAGGTCTTGTCGGTCACGAACGTTCCCTTGCCATGGCGCTTGCGCACCAGCCCCAGGTTCTCGAGCTCCTGCAGCGCCAAGCGCACCGTCGTGCGGCTCAGGCCGTAGCGCACGGAGAGCTCGCGCTCCGAGGGGAGCATGTCGTTGGGCTCCAGCTCGTTTTCGATCTTGTCGCGCAGTGCGTCCACCAGCTGCTCGTACAGCGGCTGCTTTCTCATGGCGGTGCTCATGGTCGGCTCCCTTGCGTGTATGCGAGCCGTCGTGTGCCCTGCGCAAACGGCTGGAAGAAAACCCCGGGCGCTGCTTGCGCGGCCGGCAAGCGCCCGGGGATGACGGTAACGGAACGGCCCTTAGGCGAACAGCTTGCCCAGGTCCTCGACGGGCGTGCTGGGAACGCGCTGGATCTCGAGCTCAACGCCCGCATCCTGCAGCTCCTTGAAGGCGGCAACGTCGGCGTCGTCCACGGCGACGGCGGTGGCGACCTGGTGCTTGCCCTCGGCCATGTGCATGTTGCCGATGTTGACCTTCTTGATCGGCACGCCGCCCTTCACGAGCGCGGCAACGTCCTGCGGGGTCTCGGCAACGATGAAGATCTGGTCCTTCTCGCCCGCCTTGGCGGTGAACTCGACGGTCTTGTCGAGCGACAGGAACTTGGTCTCGACGCCCTTCGGCGCGGCCATGCGCATGAGGTTCTGACGCATGGTGTTGGTGGCGACGTCGTTGTTGGCCACGATGATGAGGTTGGCGCCGAGGGTTGCGTTCCACTGCGTCGCGATCTGCCCGTGGATCAGGCGGTTGTCGATGCGGGTGAGAAGAATGTTGGGCTCTGCCATGGCTGTTCCTTTCGTACGCGCCCTCCCTGCGGGCTCCTTCTACGTGTCAAAGCCCGCCTTCGGGGGCGCGGCTTGAGACGCCTTCGTACTGCTCGTTTTTGCGCGGCGGGGGCACGGGCAGGCCCACGGCGCAGACGCGCCGGCCGCAAAGACGCCTACCGGCCGCCTTCGCCGTCTTCCGGCGGCGGAGCCATAAGGTCGGCAAGGTTCTTATGGGTTATACCCGCCCCGCCCACCGCGAGCGCGGTTTTCACCAAGGCATCCGCCGCGGTATCGGCCGTGCGGGCAACGAGGCACTCGACGAGCATGGGAAGGTTGGCCCCGGTCACGACCTCGATACCGGGGGTCTCGGCAGCTGCCATCATGGTCTGATTGAAGGGGGTGCCGCCGAGCAAGTCGACAAAGGCGATAACCCCGTCGGACTCGGCCGCGAGCTCCGCCAGCGCCTGGCCGAGCACGTCGGCGTACGCACCGGCCTCGGCTTCGCGGAAGGGGACGACGCGGAAAAGCGGCTGGTCGCCCGCAACCATCCGGACGGCGCTCGCCAGCCCGGGGGCAAACTCCCCGTGGCCCGTGACGATGAACCCTACCATGGCGCGCAGCCCTCCTCACAGCGATTTTTGCAAGCGGATAAGCGCCCGTTGCGCAGTGCTTCTCAACCGCAAAGCAACTGGTAGTAACCACACAGCAGGGCACTTCAAGTATACGTTTTGCACCCAGTCGGTCAAGGAAGGGCAGCCGCCTGACCCGCCCGCCGCGCTTTTCCTACCGCTCGCAAGAGAGACGGACGTTGGGGGCCTGCCACTGGGGACGGGTACGTTTGGCAGACAGGCGTCTGCCAAACGTACCCGTCCCCAGTGGCAGGCGGCAAGCCCTACCGCGCGCATGAAGGGATGCGCGCAGAAAAAGACCCCGCCGGGAAGGATCCCGACGGGGTCGTCCTCAGCGCGGGGCGCGCAGCCGGCATGGCAGGGACAGCCGCGCGCCCGCGCGTAAAGGAGGCAGCTTCACCGTGGCCGCAGGCGCCTAGGCGCCCCTCTTTGTCCCCGGGGCCACCACGGGATCGGCGTTGACGTCCTTCGCGCCGCGGCCGTAGCTCGGACGGGCGGCGTCGTACTGAATGTCGCGCGAGGTCTTGACCACGTCGGCAGGCGCCACGCTCTCGTAGCGGTGGCAGGCGCACATGTGGTCGGGAAGAACTTCGCGCAGATCGGGCGCGGCAACGTCGCAAGCGCCGACCTTGGCGAAGCAGCGGCTCGCAAAGCGGCAGCCCGCCGGCGGGTCAATGGGGCTCGGCACGTCGCCCTCCAAGATGATGCGCTTGCGCTGCAGGTGCGGGTCCGGGCTGGGGATGGCCGACAGCAGGGCCTGCGTGTAGGGGCAGAGCGGCTCATGGTACAGGGAGCGCTTGGGCGCGATCTCCATGAGCTTGCCGAGGTACATGACGCCCACGCGGTCCGAGATGTGCTTCACGACGTTCAGGCCGTGCGCGATGAACAGGTACGTGAGGCCGAACTGCTCCTTCAGGTCGTCAAGCAGGTTCAGGACCTGCGCCTGGATGGAGACGTCAAGCGCCGACACGGGCTCGTCGCAGACGATCAGCTTGGGGTTCACCGCGAGCGCGCGCGCAATGCCCACGCGCTGGCGCTGGCCGCCCGAGAACTCGTGCGGGTAGCGGTTCTTCATGGCACGGGAAAGGCCCACGCGCTCGAGCAGCTCGTCGACGCGCGCGTCGATCTTCTCGGCGGGGAGCAGCTTGTTGGTCTTGATGGGCTCGGCCACGATCTGCCCCACCGTCATGCGCGGGTTCAGGCTGGCATAGGGGTCCTGGAAGATCAGCTGGATGTCGCGGCAATGCTCGCGGCGCTCGCGCGGGGAGAGCGTGGCGAGGTCCTTGCCCTCGAAGATGATCTTGCCGCTCGTGGGCCTAAGGAGCCCCACGAGCATCTTGCCGATGGTGGACTTGCCGCAGCCGGACTCGCCCACCAGGCCGAACGCCTCGCCCTTGCGGATGGAGAAGCTCACGTCGTCCACCGCCTGCACGAAGGAGGTGGGCTTGCCGAAGAAGTTGGTGTCGGCCACGAAACTCTTGGTGAGGTGCTGCACCTCGATGAGGGTCTCAGGGTTCTGGGCCATTTAGCGCACCTCCTCGTTGGTATCGCGCGCGGCCGCGCTTGCGGCGGCCTCCTTCTGGGCGCGCAGGGCGCGCTCCACCTCGGCGGGGTCGTCGTAGAGGAAGCAGCGCACGCGCCGGTCGGTCCCGGGGATGGCCTTGAGCTCCGGACGCTCCTTGAGGCAGCGGTCGAAGCAGCGGTCGCAGCGGTTGGAGAACGGGCAGCCGCTCGGCATCTCCAGCGGGTCGGGCACCGTGCCCTTGATCATGTACAGACGCTCGGACTGCTCGTCCTCCAAGCGCGGGATGGAGCGCAGCAGGCCCAGGGTGTAGGGGTGCAGCGGGTAGTCGAACAGCTCGACCTTCTCGCTCTCCTCGACCACCTGGCCGCAGTACATGACGACCACGCGGTCGGCCACCTCGGACACCACGCCCAGGTCGTGGGTGATGAGCATGACGGCCATGTTGAACTCGTCGCGCAGCTTGTAGATGAGGTCCAGGATCTGCGCCTGGATGGTCACGTCGAGGGCCGTGGTGGGCTCGTCGGCGATGAGGAGCTTGGGGTCGCAGGAGAGCGCCATGGCGATCATGACGCGCTGGCGCATGCCGCCCGACATCTGATGCGGGTAGTCGCGGGCGCGCTCCTCGGGGCTCGGGATGCCCACCACGCGCAGCATCTCGACGGCGCGCGCCCAGGCGTCCTTCTTGTTCATGTCGGTATGGGTCTGAATGGCCTCGACGATCTGATCGCCCACGCGGTACACGGGGTTCAGGCTCGTCATGGGCTCCTGGAAGATCATGGAGATCTGGTCGCCGCGGACGGACTCCATCTCGTGCTCGCTGGCGGCGAGCAGGTCCTTGCCGTCGAAGGTGATGGACCCGGCGGCCACATGGCCGGGATCCTGCAGAAGGCCCATGATGGAAAGCGACGTCACGCTCTTGCCGGAACCGGACTCGCCCACCACGGCGAGGATCTCGCCCTGGTCGATGGAGAAGGTCACGCCGTTGACGGCGCGCACGATGCCCTTGCGCGTGGGGAACTCGGTGACGAGGTCCTTGACTTCAAGCAATGCCATAGGCTATCACCGCTTCCTTGCTTTGGGATCGAGGGCATCGCGGATGCCGTCGCCGAGCAGGTTGAACGCGAGCACGGTCACGGTGATGGCGAGGCCGGGGAAGATCATGGCGTAGGGCGCCTGGAAGATGTAGTTGCGGCCGCGGCCCAGCATATCGCCCCACTCGGCCGCCGGCGGCTGCACGCCCAGGCCCAAGAAGCCCAGGGCGGCGGCGTCCAGAATGGCGCCGGAAATGCCCAGCGTGGCGCGCACGATGATGGAGGGCAGCACGTTGGGGAGCACATGGCGGAAAATGATGACCGCGTCGGTGTCGCCGATGACGCGTGCGGCGGCCACGTAGTCGGATTGCTTGACCGAGAGGATCTGGCTGCGCACGATGCGCGCGTACTCGGGGATGGACACCAAGCCGATGGCGACGATAGCCTTGTCGATGCCCTGTCCCAGCGCCGCCATGAAGGCGATGGCCAAAAGGATGGACGGGATGGCGAGCATCATGTCCATGACGCGCATGATGACGGTGTCCACCACGCCGCCCTTGTAGCCGGCGATGGCGCCCAGCGCCACGCCGACGACGAGCGAGATCGACATGGAGAGCAAACCGACGGTGAGCGAGATCTGGGTGCCCACCAGCACGCGGCTGAAGATGTCGCGGCCCTGCTGGTCGGTGCCGAACCAGTGCGCTGCGCTCGGCGCCTGGAACGACTGGGACAGGTCCTGCTGATACGGGTCGTACGGCAGGACCTGCGGGACGACCGCGGTCACGATGGCGATGACCACCAGAAGAAGGATGAAGAACAGGCTCACCATGGCGGGCTTGTTCTGGGTAAGCGAGTACCACATGTCCTTCCACAGGCTCTCGGGCTTGGCCGAGGAACGCTCCGCGTCGGGGGACTCAGGCGGAACGCTCGACGGCGCGGGCTCCTGCTCCTGGAGCATGGCGGTGTCGTTGATAAGCTCTGCCACGAGAATCACCCCTCTTCCTTGGAGTACTTGATGCGCGGGTCGAGGTAGGCGTAGATGACGTCGACCACCAGGTTGATGATGGTGAAGATCACGCCGATCAGAAGAACCGCTCCCTGGATCACGGGGAAGTCCGACTTGAGGATGCAGTCAACCACGTACTTGCCGATGCCCGGCCATGCGAAGACCGTCTCGGTGAGCATGGCGCCGCCCAGAAGGCTGCCCAGCTGCAGGCCGACCACGGTGGTGATGGGCAGCATGGCGTTGCGCAGCGCATGGTGCTTGTTCACGCGGCCGCGGCGCAGGCCCTTGGCGCGGGCGGTGCGCACGTAGTCCTCGTTAAGCGTGTCGAGCATGCTGGAGCGCGTCATGCGGGTGATAACCGCCATGGAGTAAAGGGACAGCGCGAGCGCCGGCAGCACGATATGGCGCGCGGCGTCGACGAAGGCCTCGATGTCTCCCGACAGCAAGGTGTCCACAAGGTAGAGCCCGGTTCCCCCCACCGGCTGCAGCAGCGGGTCGATGCGCCCCGAGCTCGGCAGCACGTGGAGTACGCCAGCGAACAGGATGATGAGCAGCACGCCCGACCAGAAGATGGGCATGGAAACGCCGATGAGCGCGAAGATCATGGAGACGCCGTCGATGACGGTGTTCTTGTGCACCGCCGACACCACGCCGAGCGCGATGCCCACCACGGTGGCGATGACGATGGCCACCAGCGCCAGCTCGATAGTGGCCGGGAAGCGGCTCATGAGCTCGGCGGTGACCGAGGTGTGGGTGTAGTAGCTCTCCCCCAGGTCGCCGTGCAAGGCGCCGAAGAGGAAGTTGAAGTATTGGACGATAAGCGGGTCGTTGAGCCCGTTGGCCTCGCGCCACGCCTCCATGGCCTCGGCCGTAGCGTGCTGTCCAAGCACCACCGGCGCAGGGTCCGCCGAGAAGACGCGCATGATCAGAAAGACGATGATCGACACGCCGAGCAGCACGGGGATCGCCAGCAGCAGGCGCTTGATGATGTACTTGATCACGCTACTTACCTCCCTCCCTATAGATCCGGACGCATACGCGCCCAAAACCCGCGACCGCACGCATGCGACATGCCCGCGGCCGGGTCCAGATGTGTCCTGCAAATGGTTAGCAAAGCGGCCGAGAAGGGCGTCCCGGCAAAAAAGGCGCTCTTCTCGGCCAAAAACGAAGCGAATCGCGGTGTCGCCACCGCACTGCCCGCCCCTGGCAAAGCAGCCGGGGCAAAAGCGCGAGGCGCCGCGCTTGTCAGGTAAGCCCGGCGCCTCGGTGCATGCGGTCCTAAGCCGACTTGGTGACGCCCTCCAGGTGCACCACGCCGGTGGGATGCGCGAAAAAGCCCTTGACCTTGGGGTTGTAGCCCGCCAGGTTGCGCGAGTGGCTGATGAGCATCCACGGGGCCTCGGAGGCAACCATCTGCTCGCACTGCAGGTAGATGTTGTCGCGCTCGTCGCCCTCCTCGGTGGCAAGGCCCTGGGCGATAAGGGCGTTGTACTCGTCGTTGGAGAAACGGCCCACGTTCATGGACGGGTTGGGATCGGAAAGCAGGTTCATGAAGTTGTCCGGGTCGCCGTTGTCGCCCACCCAGCCGTACAGGCAGCAGTCGAAGGCGTCGGTCTGGACCTTGGTCTGGTAGGTGGTCCAGTCGAACTGGGAGATGTTGACGGTCACGCCCGCGTCCGCCAGGTAGCCCTGGATGGCCTCGGCCAGCGCGGTGCCGCCGATGGAGTTGTAAGGACGGACGTTAGAGTAGGTGTAAAGCGAGACCTCGGTGATGCCGAGCTGCTCGAAGGTGGCGCGGGCCGCATCCGGGTCGTAAGCGGTCTGTTGGACGTCCTCGACGTACGGAGCCATCCACGTAGGCATAACCGAGGTGGCAACACCCGCGTACTCGCCGTACAGGCTCTTGACCATTTCCTCAACGTTGACGGCCTGGCAGAAGGCGATACGGGCCTCCTTGCTCGTGAACTGGCCGGAGTCGTTGCGGAACGCCAGGTAGTTGATGTTCATGCCGTCCTCGTTGAAGAGGCTGTAGCCGGCGTCGGTGATGGTGGGCACCACGGAGGCATCGATGCCGTCGATGATGTCGACCTCGCCGTTGGTGAGCGCGGTCACGCGGCTGGAGTTCTCGGCGATGAAGCGGAAGACCACGTTCTTGGTCTGGGGCATGTGTTCATCGTCCCAGTAGTCCTCGTTGGCCTCGAGCACCACGTTCTGCCCCTTCTCCCAAGACACGAACTTGTAGGGGCCGGAGCCGATGGGGTTCTCGTTGGAGTCGCCGGCCTCGATGGCAGACGGGGCGACGATCGGAGCGGCCAGCGCCATGGCCATGTTCTTGATGAACGGCGTGGAGGCGGCGCGCAAGGTGATGACGAGCGTGGTGTCATCCTGAGCCTCGACGGAGGCAACGCCGGAGTTGGAGTCCTCGGCGCCGTACACAAAGCTCGCGTAGGGCATGTCCTCGGTGCGGTTGGGCTCGAGCTGGCGGTCGATGGAGGCCTTCACAGCCTCAGCGTTGCAGTCGGTGCCGTCGTGGAACTTGACGCCCTCGTGCAGCTTGAAGGTGTAGGTCAGGCCGTCCTCGGAGATTTCGGGCATGTCGGACAGACCGGCCACGACGTCGCAGGTCTCCGTGTCGTAGCGGAGCAGCGTGTCGTAGATGTTGCACATAACCTTGGCCGACTCGCCGTCGTCAACGTAAGCCGGGTCGAGGCCGCGCGGATCGGCGCCCTGGGCGAAGGTGATGGTGTCGGCCACGCCGCCCTCGCTGGAGCTGGAGCCCGCCTCGCTGGCGCGCTGGCTACCGCAGCCTGCCATGCCCATGATGCCAAGGGAGCCCACCGCGCCCATGGCCTCGATGAAGCGCCTTCTCGAAATGTCTGCCATGCTGGACATACGTCCTCCTTTTCTTCCGATACGGAATGTGCCCTATTCTACTGGGCCGGGCGAGAGGACGCGGGGCTTTACGCAGCGTTTACTTTATGGCATTAAAGCGTTTACCAAGCAGAAACGTTTCAGAAACGCGGCGGAAATAGTTCGGGATGCCGGGTGTAGGTGGGCTGGTTTGTGCTATAGGCGAGAAGCGCCAGGGGCCGATTGAAAGCGCGCTTGTGCCTGGCCACCCCCACTCGCGCTTACCCGGTGCCCTCTCGCGCTTGGCCGGCGGGCGATAAGAACCCGGATTTTGCCCGATATCAAAATCCGGAACCTTATCGCCCGCCGGCCTTCCTGGTTGCCGCGGCTTGCACGCGCAGGAGCCGGAGGCGCCTTCGATTGGTCGCGCCTACGTCGGGCAAGGATCCACGTCGGGTCGGCTGGTCGCTGTCATCGCAGGTAGGGGTCGCGACTGGGCTGGTTGATCGCTCTTATCGCACGCAAGAGCCTTCCCCGTACCCGGTTACCCGTTGTTATCGCAGGGAAGATCTGATTAGGAGCGGAAACCGCACGCCACTCCGGGAAATCCGGGAGTTGCGTGCGGTTCGAGCGGGTAAACGCTCCTTAGATATCGCCAAGGCGTTTAACCTGGGGCGTATATGTCGTAGGGGTGTTCAACCGGGAGCTTAGATGCTGGAATGACGGTCAGTTCTTATCGTCCGAGATCGGTGCATCTGATTGCGTGCGCACCGCTTTGTTGTGCAGCCGGCAGAGGCGCACCGCCGCAACACAGGCAATAAGGACGTACGAGGGATACGAAATGAAGTTGGGCAGCGGCAGCGCAAAATAAACGGGTGCCAAGACAATAAGCGCCGCATCGAGCGGTAGCAGGAAGCGGCGCACGGCCGCGCCGCCCGTGGCGTCAAGATACAAGATGCGGACAAGCCCGATAACGGTGATGCACCCCCAAAGGGGCAGCACGCTCATGCGCGCCTCGTCATCTGCCGCACCCACGAGCCCGTAGTAGCCGAAGCATGCAGCGACGCCCATAATGTACCAACCGTATTTGCTCAGTGGCCGCACCATGGCACTCCTTTCCAGCAGCCCCCGCCAGCCGGCTTCCCTCTCGGCAGCGGCGCCTACGCGCTCCAGCCCCGTTCCGCTCGGCGCTTTGCGGTGCAGTTTTTAACAAGCACCACAGCCGAGAAGAGCAGGGAGACCAAAGAGCAGCCGACCAACGGGCTTACGGCGAGGTTCAGGTACGTGAAGCGAAACGTTGCGTCCAACGCCGCCGGAACAAGACAGGCAACCGCTATGAGCGCAACGTTTACCAGCCACACCCGCAAGAAAAAGCGCGGCTTCATCGGCACGGCTTTGCTCGCTGCCGCACGGACAAGAGCAATCAGAGAGAAGGCCGTGTAGATAAAAGCAGCGCATCGAACACGTTCCCAACCAGCATCTGAACGTTGGCGTGGGCAACGAAGCCTTCGGGATTTGCGCCAGCTGCCCGCACGAGATTCTCAAGGGGAAACGCCACGCTTGTTGCAAACAGCGCGCCGCAGTAAACGATCACCGCAAGCGCCGGCAGCAGGAAAAACACCGTCTGCACCCGACAGGCAACGCCAGAGCGCGATCCCCTGCCCGCAGCCCCTCCCCCATGCACCAAGGAGCCTTTGTCCGTAAAGCGAGGAATGGAATGGGAAGAAGGCATGGTACACCTCCCGGCGTTGAGCACGCAGCTACCGTTTTTTGAAAGCTGCTTGAATCATAGCACTTTATCAAGCGATACTGGCTCCCGCGGAGAAGCAATTGTCAGGACGAGAACCGCTCGCGTGTGTGCAAGCCGCCTCTAGGATTGCGCCTGCTCGCGGCGGTTCGCGCGGGAAAGCGCAATCCCTGCAAAGACGAACGGCGCGATGGCGCAGGCAATCTTCACCATTCCGTACCAGATCCCGTCACGCAAGAAAAAAAGTTCGCGCCGTTCGGTGTAAACGAGAGCCAGGTCGGAGAAGCTCATCACCCCCACAGCGAGATACGTAGCCGCGGCGCAGAAACCCAAAAGCTTGTCAACCTGGCCCGGTTCCCGCAGCATGTCCGCAATCGTCGGCACCAGCATAATGCCGCAGACCGCCCACACGGCGCACACCGACACCTGAGATAA
Organism: uncultured Coriobacteriaceae bacterium; assembly: GCA_944321435.1. GTDB lineage: Bacteria > Actinomycetota > Coriobacteriia > Coriobacteriales > Coriobacteriaceae > CALUOB01. The sequence goes on from CALULH010000006.1 coordinate 57,581, forward strand.
GATCGGCTGCCACCGCACCAGGTCGAACAGATCTGACAGCACCAATAGAAGAATCAGAAACGTAACCGCGTAATAGACCCGCCCGAACAGCTCGCTCCGATTCTTGTAGTTGGCATACAGCACGGAACCTCAACCCCCTACCGCGGGAAAACGGCGACACCGGGGTCGACGACCAAGTTCGAATCCCAGCGCGCACCGCCGACCACCTGCAAGCCTGAACTGCAGTTGAAATTTGCTTGCTATATAACCGATTGCAAACAACCATTCGCCGGCCGTGCGAGGAGTTCGCTCCCGCACGATTGGCTACGTTTCTCGCAGGCAGGACCTACGCACGGGTCGACTAGTTGTCACGTTGACGGTAGGCAACAAGAGCGTGGATTTGCGCCAAACGCAACAATCCACATCTTGCCGCCCGCCGATTCGCTGAGTTGTCACCAGGCTCATGCGCCTTCGCGCCGCCTTGCGCGGGAAAGCTCAAGCTCGATAAAGAGGCACACAGCGAAAACGAGGGCGAGCTCCACAATCCGATACGAGGTGGCATCGCGCAAAGCAAGAGCTCCGAGATCCACGCCATAGACGAGCAGCAAGTCAACGACCATCATAACCTCGGCGAGCAGGTAAACCGCGGCAGCACCGATACCCAAGAGCCTATCTGCCCCGCCGGGCTCCCGCACCATGTCGGCAATCGTCGGTACAAGCACAACACCGCTGATCGTCCATGTTGCAAACGTGAGCGCAACAGGCAGCAACGGCGACAAGTCGATCAAGTTAAACAATTCCAGCGCGCATGATAAAAGATTGACAACGATGTTTGCCGTGACAATCCCCGAGAGCAACCTCTCTCGTTTCTTGTAGTTGCTGTACAGCATAGAACCTCGCCTCATCAGATGGCAGCCACTGAACAACATTGATCAGAGTCTCGGAGCCAAGCGCGGCTTACCCCACTTGGCTCCGAGGCCGATCGTGCGACCTAGCTCCGACTGGTGAATGGGCCTACCGTCGTCTCCATGATGAAGGCACCGGTATTGGCGACGTACCACCTCTGAACATTAAAGAAATAGTAGGTGCTGTAATTCACGTACTGATCCTGGATCATGTAGATAGCAGGCACTACGGCTTGTGCCACAGTCCCCGTAATCGAACGCGCCAGGTTGATTATTGCATTTGCCTGCCCCGACGTAATGCCAAAGATCAGAAGCTGCACCAACACGTTCGCTATAACATCGGTTCGAATATCATAGCGAACAGTAGACAGATGCGTGTATCCAGAGGGAACGCTTGCCCTAGCGGATGCGTAAATCTGCGGAATCTCTGGCAACGGAACGCCATCCACATAAACCGTGCCGTTCTCTTCACGAGAAAACGTTGACACCGTACCGTCAGCATACACGATGGTGGCAGTCGCATTCGGAGCGTCAAACACCACCGTAGCACTTTCACCATGAACCTCGTCAGTAACACGATAGCCGTTGGGGATCTCTTCCACGCAAACGCCATCGTACTCGAGATTCCCGTCAGTTACCGACAAGTCGAGAGCAGATACTCGCTTTGGGCAAATGCACGCAAACGCAGACAATGCGCCGGCTGCCAAAACAGCCCTCCTGCTCACCACCAAACGAGAAGATTGCAGAGACGAAGACATGATCCACCTCCCCATATCGAAGACACTTCTGACACCTTCCGGAAGGCTGATTAAATCGTAGCGCGCCGTCGGAATATAAATTGTGCAAATAGGAGAACAAATCGTGGGATAACAAAACAGATTGTTTACGCCCGTCAGATTGCTTTAGCATGAACTGATTTATGGATGCTGCTTAAGGCACGCGACTAGACCGTCGAGTAAAAATGCATGAAGCTTATCTGCCTCCGCCTCCGCACCTGTAGAGCAAAAATAAAAGCTGAGGCGGTTCTTGTCGTCGGCTTTGATGGAATGCCTCACAGCGTCATCCCATTGATCTATAGGCGAGGCGCCATACCCAAAGATAAAGCCACCACGTTGCATAAAATCATGTAATGCGCGCTCACTGTTTTCCACCAAATCGAAAGATGCGTGGACATTGAAGGCGAGCAAGAGATTGCGAATGTAACTGAAACAAACATGGGTATCGGTCGGAACGGCAATATGAGCGTTTTGGAAATCTTCGAGGTCGAGCTCCGGCTGAGCAACACGCGACGAAGAAAACACGCAGAGCGGCGCAGAATGAAAATACTTGCATCCTATACGCTGCCCTTCTTCAAAACTGCCTTGGATAACTGCAGCGTCAAGAAGTCCTTCGCGTAGCCCATCCTTACATGCTTCGTTTTGCAGAAAATGGAGCTGTACGCTGATCCCCTTTGCTTCCGCACGAGTCGCAAGCGTAGCCTTATCGAAAAGACATCCACGGAGAGGGGCTTCGGTGATGCCGAGCTTGATCTCCCGCTGTTCCGAATGTTGCGCGTCGCGGCGATGGACTCGAGCGGCAAAGTCAGAGAATCCCACAACTAATCGCTCAGCATAAGGAAAGAGCTCAATCGCAAGCGGAGTGGGCACAATCTCCCTCCCCTGCTTTTGCATAAGCGTACTACCTAATTCGTGCTCAAGACGTTTGATCGACTGGGCGATTGCCTGGGGAGAAATGTAGAGACGCTTTGCCGCCTTGCGGTAACTGCCAGTACGCATAGCCTCTACAAAGTACTCTAACTGCGTATTGTTCATTCTTATACCTCATATGTATAAATCACTGTTTATCGATGATTTCTATTTGATTATCAATGATGTTGAGTAATGTCGCAATATATCGAATGAACGACAACATATTGTTGTCAGTTCGAGGCATGCTCGAGCCGGCACCTCATGGATAATGTGAAACGTTGGAGGAGGTGAGCCATGAACGGCTTTGCTTCAAAGGTGCGCGTCTTTAGTCTTGGCGCATTGAGCTTGATAGGCAACTGCGCTAACGGGTGCGTTATCGGGCTGACCGGGCAAGGCGCACAGGACTGCGAACGTTATAGCAAGGGCACCATAGACGTCGCCGAACTTGAACGGCGTCAGCCCGAGCTAGCACATGCCTTCCGCCAATACGGCTTTTTTCACGAAGATGATGACGAACGCAAGCCCCTGCAAAGTGCTTACCTGCATGTAACCGACCGCTGCAATATGAACTGCGTCGGCTGTTACTCCCGATCGAGCGCACGGAACGTCATCCCTGACTTATCTTTGGACGCGATATGCAGCATCATCAACAAGCTCGCTTGCGCAGAAGTAGAAACGCTTCACATCTCTGGCGGCGAGCCGGCGTTGCGTAGCGACCTATGCAGCATCGTTGAGCACGCAAAAGCAACTGGTATAGCACGCGTTGATCTTGCTACCAACGGACTGTTGGCGTTTGCGGGGTTGGATCTCAGCCGCTTGGCATCTTGCATAGACAGCGTATCGGTTTCTGTTGACGGCTTGCCAGACGGCTCCGTACACGCGGTTCGCTCCGAAGAGCGTAAAGACCAGCAGCTGCAGGCAATACGCATCCTGCAGTCGCAGGGTATCGATGTTGCCATGTTGCCGACTATACATGCAAGGAACGTTGAAGATATACCGGCGTATGCGGATCTAGCCGCAAAGATGGGTGTGCGCATCAACTACAGCATGCTTTCATGCTCAGCCTGCAACAGAGATCTTGGAAGGCTTGCCTTCACAGAAGACGCCTTGCATCGGCTGGCTGAGGTCATCGTTGAACAGGCCTCCCAAAGCTCCCAGCATGACGAGTTGCCCGCGCTGTCTGTACGCCTGTCATGCGGTGCCGGCAAAACAACCCTGAGCGTTGGCGCAGATGGCAACGCGTATCCGTGTCACATGCTGCAAGCACCGGAATATTGCATGGGCAACCTTTTGCACAATTCCCTGGATGCAATTCTGGCATCACCGGTACGCAGAGAACTTGAGAGCGCGACCGTTGAAAACATTGACGGTTGCTCCCTGTGCGACTATAGGTATCTTTGCGGTGGAGGCTGCCGCGCACGCGCTGCGATTGTCGACGGACCGCATACCAAAGATCCCTACTGCACATTGTTGAAAACGCATTATGCTAAGGTGGAAAACCGTATGGAAGAGATCATTGGAGGTTGAGCGCCGTGCAATTCATATGCATACCTCAGGACATTGTGCCGTGTGTGCAGCTGGGCTTCGGTGACGCACCGTGCCTCATCATCGGGGCTTAATGGGATAATGAAAGGAGCAGCGGATCGCATGTCACGAAATGCAGCGGAAATCACCTCTGCTTCGGTTGAAAAACAGTGCGATAAGGTTATTCGTTTGTGTAAAGTCCTTTCGTCTCTTTTTTTCATCATTGCGCTCTGCCTCACCAGCTTGCTTGCCGCAATACTAGTGCTCTTGCTACTAGCGTTTATTGTTCCGGCTGTTTCCATCTCAATGGACGGAGATGCAATGACACTCCTTCCAACAGCCGTTGGCTATTGTTCTGTAGTGACATTAGCATGGGTACTGTGGGCGGTGGTGCAGACAATGGTGAAAACCGGTTCCCCATTTTCCACAGCCTCAGAACGTGGCATGGCGGTTCTTTCAATTCTGTATTGTCTTCTTGCAGGGGTTTCCCTAATCCCATCCGAACCCGCTGCGCTATTAATCAAAGTTGCAGGGATTACCGCCGGCTTCGTCTCTGACTCCGCAAGAAGCGGCAGGGTCAGCGTCGCCACCATTGGTGCCGCAATCATGTTTGCCGTACTTGCAGTCGTATTCAAATACGGCTCCCTACTTCAACGCGTCTCCGATGACACGGTGTAGGAGGCGCAATGATAGTCGTAAACCTCGACCGCGTTCTCGTTGACCGCAAGGTGAAGTCAAAGGATCTCGCCAAGAAAATCGGCTTGTCGGAAAACAACCTCTCCCGCATCAAAACCAACAACATTCGCGCCATGCGCTTCTCCACATTGAACGGACTGTGCCGCGAACTCGGCTGCAAGCCGGGGGATATTCTCGACTACATCCCCGACGAGGATGATTAGGCACGTAAAGCGGTAAATGCAATGTGGGGTGGCGCTCCACATTGCATATCTAGGCTATACTTCTAGAGAAGTACTGCTTCCTGAGGAGTATGACCTATGCTGCTTTTCCACGGCTCTTCGCGGCGCATTGAGCAGCCACGCTTTGGAGCAGGCAAGATGTACAATGACTATGGCCGGGGCTTCTACTGCACCGAAGTGCGTGATATGGCCATGGAATGGGCGGTTGACCGCGGACGCAACGGCTATGTTAACGCCTATGAAATCGACCTTGCAGGCCTCGACGTGCTGAACTTAAACGACGGGAGCTACGGCATCCTGTCATGGCTCGCCGTCCTGTTGGAGAACCGCACGTTCGATATCCCTTCCGGACTTGCGCTGGAAGCGAGGGAATACTTGCTGGACCATTTCCTGCCGGACTACCAAACGCGCGATATCATCAGGGGCTACCGCGCCGATGACAGCTACTTTTCCTTTGCGCAGGACTTCATCAACGGAACGATTTCGCTGAGGCAGCTCGGGCGCGCCATGCACCTCGGCAAAATCGGCGAGCAAGTGGTCATCAAGAGCCAAGCAGCTTTTTCTCGGCTGCGCTTTGTCAACGCCGACCCCGTTGACGCGGAAACGTGGTACCCGCGCAAGAGCGCACGCGATAGCGCGGCGCGGAGGGAGTACCTCGACGTTGAGCGCAACCGCCGCGAACGCGGCGACCTCTACATGGTTCAGATACTCGACGAGGAGATGGGCCCTGATGATCCACGCTTACGATAAGTGTTACCTGCCCGCGGCGCGCACGGCGCTGGGGCGGGCGCTCGACTACGCCGTATACGATGCGGGCATGGCGCTGCCCCTGTTTTGGGAGGCGTTTCTCGCCTCCCCATACTCCCGGCAATTCGAACAGGGCAACCCCAAAGTGGTAGCAGGCATGTCGGGCGTTGAGATCGCCTGCGCCGTGTTGCATGAGGCGGGCATGCAAGAACTTCCTCCCGCTCGATACACCGTGGAAAGAAGTGCAGAATTCTGGGCGGGCTGGGCCCTGGCGCGCTACCAGTGGACTACGGCGCTTCCGTTCTCGGAGATCACCCGGGCGGTTCCCATCGAGCGCGTAGTCGAGTTCTACCACCCCTATCATGAGATGGACGTCAGCCAGTTTGTCGCCAAGATGAACGAGCTGTACCGCTGCGCGTTTCCCGACTCTCGGCTCAAACGACGACGCGTGAACGTCGGGCTCAGCCAACGGGAGCTTGCCGAGCTGTCCGGTGTCCCGCTGCGCACGCTCCAGCAATACGAGCAGCGGCAAAAGAACCTAGGACGGGCAGGTGCCGAGACGGTGATCAAGCTGGCGCAGGTTCTCTCATGCGATCCGATCGATCTTCTCGACCTGGTGCCGGCAACTGATGAGCAAGCTGATGAGGCAGCGTGATCAAGCAGAGACGCAGGCGAGAAGGACGGGGCGCGCCCGATGGCGCGCCCCGCAATGTGTCCCTTTCCCTTGCGCTCACCGATGCGCGCCGCAGCGTGCTCTTTCGCACGCGGCGATGCGCCCCGTAACGGGCTCGCCGCGCGTTACGCCTTTTCGATAGTCTCAGCGTCGTAGAAGCTCAACGGGTTAATGTTGTAGCCCGTCACGTTGGCCGCGGTGGCACCCAGGCACTTGCCGTGGGAGATGACCATCCACGGCAGGTCGCGCGCGGCGATCTGCTCGCACTGCAGGTACACGTTGTCGCGGTCCTCCCCCGCCGGCGTGGTAACGCCGGCCACGATAAGCGCGTCGTACTCGGCGTTGGAGTAGTGCGCCACATTCTGGGTGCCCGCCTCGGTGGAGAGCAGGTTCATGAAGTTGTCCGGGTCGCCGTTGTCGCAGAGCCACCCCGAGCAGGTCACGTCGTAGTAGTCGGTTTCCTGGCGGCTCTTGTAGGTGGTCCAGTCGTAGGCGGAGATGTTCATGGTCACGCCCACGTCCGCAAGGTAGCCCTGCAGGGTCTCGGCGAGCGTCTGGCCGGTGCGCACGTTGTAGTCCTGCGCGTTGGTGTAGCTGAGCATCTGGATCTCGGTCACGCCGAGGCGCGCGAAGGTCTCGCGAGCGGCGTCGGGGTCGAAGGCCGGGCGCTCGATGTTCTGCGCGTAGGGCGCCATGGCCTCGGGCATGATGGAGTGCGCCACGGTGGAGTACTCGCCGTAGAGGCTCTCCACGAGCTCGTCGATGTTGATGGCCTGGCAAAATGCCGTGCGCGCCTCCAGGTTGGAGAAGATGGAGCTCTCCATGTTGAACGCCATGTAGTTGAGGCTGCTGGCGTCCTCGATGATGGAGGTGCCGCCGTTGGCGGTGACCTGATCGATCATGGCCGGGTCCACGCCGTCGATGATGTCCGCCTCGCCGTTGGAAAGCGCGGTTACGCGCGTGGAGGATTCGGGCACAAAGCGGTACACGATGGTCGTGCACTTGGGGTAGTTGTCCTTGTCCCAGTAGTCCTCGAAGGCCTCCATCTGGATGTTGTTGCCCTTTTCCCAGCTCACGAACTTGTACGGACCCGTGCCGCAGGGATGCTCGTTGAGGTTGCCGTCGTACTCGTCAAGCGCGGTGGGGCTCACGATGGGGGCGCCGAAGAGCATGGCGAGGTTCATCTTGAACGGGGTGGAGGCGGCGCGCATATGCATGACGACCTCGTAGTCGCCGGTCTTCTCGATGGACTCCACGCCCGTGCCGCTGGCCTCGGACCCGAAGACGAAGCTCGCGTAGGCCATGTCGTCGGTGCGGTTGGGCTCCAGCTGGCGTTCGATGGAGCGGACCACCGCGTCGGCGTTGAAGTCGGTGCCGTCGTGGAACTTGACGCCCTGGCGCAGCTGGAACGTGTACGTGAGGCCGTCCTCGGACATCTGCCAGTCCTCGGCCAGGCACGGCTCCACGTCGGTGCAGTCGGCGTTGAACTTGACGAGCGTCTCGTACATCTGGCTCATGATGGTGCCCGGGTCGGAGCTCGCCAACGCCGGGTCCAGGCCCAGCGACTCGCTGCGCACCGCGTAGGTCAACGTGGTCGTGGATGCCGATCCCACGCCGCCCTCGCTGCCGGCTTCGCTCGCGCGCTGGCTGTTGCAGCCCGCCAGCGCCGCCGCGCCCGTAGCCGCCAGGGCGCCCGCCGCCCCCACAAACCCGCGCCGCGTGATGTTCTCGCTCATATCGCTTCCTTTCCGTACAGACCGGTTGGCCCGGTCGATAACCTGCTGATATGCCCGGCCAGCCCCGCCGAGGTAACGCCCCTACCCGATCTTCTCGCGCAGAAGCTCGTTGAAGCGCTTGGGGTTGCCCTTGCCGCGGCTGGCCTTCATGCACTGGCCCACCAGGTAGCCGATGACCTTCTGGTTGCCGTCGCGGTACTGCTGCACCTGGTCAGGGCAGCTGTCGATGACCTGCTCCACCACGGGCAGGAGCGCGTCGTCGTCGGAGACCTGGCGCATGCCGCGCTCGTCCACGATCTTAGCCGGGTCGTCACCGGTCTCGGCCATGATGCCAAAGACCTCGTGCGCCTGGTTGGAGCTGATGGCCTCCTCGGCGAGAAGCACTGCGAGCGATGCCAGCTGCGCGGGGGCAACGCCGGTGTCGGCGATGGTGGCCCCGCCGCCGAGCGCGTTGGCGTAGCCCTGCAGCTCGTTCTGGACGAGGTTGGCCACGGTGCGGACGCGCTTGTCGACCGGCGCCTTGGACGCAGCGTCACGCGCGCCGGTGGCCGCGGCCTCAAAGAAGGCGGACACGGCGGGATCGCCGGCCAGCTGCTCGGCGTCAGCGCGGCGCAGGCCGAAGTCGGCCTCGTAGCGGGCGCGCTTCTCGTCCGGCAGCTCGGGGATCTCGGCGCGGCAGTGCTCGATGAACTCGTCCGAGAGGTTGAACGGCGCCAGGTCCGGGTCCGGGAAGAGGCGGTAGTCGTCGGCCGTCTCCTTGACGCGCATGACCACGGTGCGGCGGCGGCTGGGCTCCCAGTGACGGGTCTCCTGGTAGATGACACCGCCCTCCTCAAGCACCTCCGCCTGGCGGCAGATCTCGTACTCAAGGCCGTCGTGCAGGGCCTTGAAGGAGTTGAGGTTCTTGAGCTCGGTCTTGGTGCCCAGCGCGCTGGTGCCGCGGCGGCGCAGGGACACGTTGCCGTCGCAGCGCATGGAGCCCTTCTCCATGGAGCAGTCGGAGATGCCCAGCGTCAGGAAGATGCGGCGGAGCTTCTCCATGAACAGGCGTGCCTCCTCAGGGGTGCGCAGGTCGGGCTCGGTGACGAGCTCGATCAAGGGCGTGCCGCAGCGGTTGTAGTCGATGAGGCTCTCCGCCGCGCCGCCGATACGGCCCTCCTCGCCGCCCACGTGCACCATCTTGGCGGCGTCCTCCTCCATGTGAATGCGCAAGATACGGATGGGCACGGTGTAGGAGCCGTCGTCGTGGCGCACGGGACCGGCGCCCGTGGCGGTGTCGTAGGTGCCCTGGCTGGAACCGGCGACGCGCGTGACGTCGGCCGTCTTCATGGTGGAGAGCCCCGTGGCGCCGGCACTGGCGCTGGCCAGGCTCGCGGCCTCGGCGTCGCCGAAGGCGCACTCCGGGCGTTCCGCGGCGCCCTGGCCCGCGACCTCCAGGTTCAGGTGGCCGTGCATGCAGAAGGCGATAGGTCCCTGGGTGGTCTGGAAGTTCTTGGCCATGTCCGGGTAGAAGTAGTGCTTGCGGTAGAACATGGAGCGCTTCTGGATCTGGCAGTTGGTGGCCAGACCCGCCTTCACGATGCTCTCGATGGCGCGCTTGTTGGGCACCGGCAGCGCGCCGGGCAAGCCCAGGCACACCGGGCAGACGTTGGCGTTGGGCTCGTCGTCGTGGCTGAGCTTGCAGTTGCAGAACATCTTGGTGTCGAGCGTCGTGAGCTCGGTGTGGATCTCCAGGCCGATCACGGCCTCCCAGTCCTGCAGGACCTCGGAGAGCTTCCTCATGCAAGCTCACCCCCCTTCCCGGCAAAGTCCGGCGCCACGGTACCGCGCGCGCCCGCCGCGCGCTCGAGCGCGCGGGCAAAGGTCAAAAGACGCCGATCCTTGAAGGCCGGCCCCACCAGCTGGGCGGATACGGGCAGGCCGCTCTCCTCGCCCAAGCCCAGCGGCACGGACACGCCGCCGTTGCCCACGATGTTGAGGCTCACGGTGAAGACGTCGGAGAGGTACATCTGCGTGGGATCCGAGATCTCGCCGAACTTGAAGGCCGTGCGCGGGCTTGCCGGCATGAGCACCACGTCGACACGCTCGAAAGCGCGGGCGTAGTCCTGCGTGATGAGCGTGCGGACCTGCTGCGCGGCGAAGTAGTACTCGTCGTAGACGCCCGAGGACAGCAGGTACGCGCCGAGCATCTGGCGGCGCTTGGCCTCGGCCCCGAAGCCGTGCGCGCGCGATGCCGCGCTCTGCTCGGCCAAGGTGGCGCAGCCCTCTTCCTGGTAGCCGTAACGGATGCCGTCGAAGCGGGCCAGGTTGGAGAAGGCCTCGGCCGGGCCGATGACGTAGTAGGCGGCGATGGCGGCGTCCATGTGCGGCAGCTCGATCTCCACGAGCTCGGCGCCCTGGTCGGTGAAGGCGTCCATGGCCTTGCGCATGGCGGCGCGCATCTCCGGCGTCAGGCCCTCGGCCTCCATGAGACTGGGGATATAGCCCACGCGCATGCCCTCGACGGGGTCCTCCAAGTGCTCCAGGAAATCAACCGGGCAGTCCTGGCTCGTGGAGTCCAGCGGGTCGCGGCCCGCGCCCACGAGCGCGTTCATGGCGAGCGCCGCATCCTCCACGGTGCGGGCAAACGGGCCCACCTGGTCAAGCGAGCTGCCGAAGGCCACCACGCCGTAGCGGCTCACGGCGCCATACGTGGGCTTGAGGCCCACCACGCCGCAAAGCGCCGCCGGCTGGCGGATGGAGCCGCCGGTGTCCGACCCCAAGGTGAGCGGCACCTCGCCAGCGGCCACCGCCGCGGCCGAGCCGCCCGAGGAGCCGCCGGGCACGCGCTCGGTGTCCCAGGGGTTGTTGGTGCGGTGGAAAGCCGAGCTCTCCGTGGAGCTGCCGAAGGCGAACTCGTCCATGTTGGTCTTGCCCACCGGCACGGCGCCGGCGTCCAGCAGGCGCTGCACGCAGGTGGCGGTGTAGGGGCTCTCGTAGTTCTCGAGCATGCGGGAGGCGCAGGTGGTGCGCGTTCCCACGAGGTTCATGTTGTCCTTGACGGCAACCGGCACGCCGGCGAGCGCCCCGAGCTTCTCGCCCTTGGCGCGGGCCTCGTCAACGCGGCGGGCGGCGTCCAAGGCGAGTTCGGGCGTGACCTGCAGGAAGGCCCCCACCCTGGGCTCGCGCGCGTCTATGGCGTCGAGCGCCGCACGGGCGACCTCCGTTGCGGAGAAGGCGCCCGCGGCAACGCCGGCGGCTATCTGTTTTGCGGAGAGCTGGTCGAAGGACGCCATTACGCAGCACCCCCGTCCCCCAGAATGGACGGGACGCGGAACGAGCGGTCCCGCGTGGACGCGGCGTTCCCCAACGCCGCGTCGAGGGAGAGCCCCGACGCGGGCGCATCGTCGCGCATGACGTTGGCCAAGTCGCCTATGGGATGGTACGTGGGCTCAACGCCCTCCAGATCGTACTGCAGGATAGGATCGAGAATCGCGATGGTGTCGTTGAGGTACGCGGTCATGGCCTCGAGCTCGTCAGGGCCCAAGGCGATGCGCGCGTAATCGGCGATACCGCGCACGTCCTCACGTGAAAGAGCCATGGCGCTCCTTTCAGCTGCCAAAGAAAGCGCCCGCCTGCGGGGCGCACGCATAATGTTATTCATTATACGTACAGCAACGCAGGCGGGCGCATCAGGCGGCCAAGAAGTACGCGCTTTGTAACATCCACGCCCTATCCGCGCGCCGCGGGGGTTAAAACGTGAAGACGCGCCGGAGCGCAGCGGCGGCCTCCTGCTCGTCGGGGCCCTCCACGCGCACCACGAGCGTGTCGCCGCAGCGAGCGTCGAGGCCCATGAGCCCCATGAGGTCCGACGCCGCCACCGCGTCCGCGTCGCGCGTCACCGTGACCGCGCTCCGCCACTTGAGCGCCTCGGAGGCAATCGAGGCGACCGGCCGGGCGTGAAGGCCCGCCGGATCCGCGATCACGTGCGAGAATTCCTGCATACCGCCCTCCTTTATACAGAAAGCGGGCGGCCAGCTGCGCTGAACCGCCCGCCCGTGGCATCGCCTGGAAAAGAGGCGATCGACTTACTTGCGGGTGACCTTGACCACGGCGGTGCCGGCGGTTACCGAGGTCTCGGGCTCGACTTCCATGGCCACGTCGGCGAACTCGGCGGTGTTGGACACGGCGAGAACCACCACGTCCTTATAGCCGGCATCGGCGATGACCTGCTTGTCAAACTGCAGCATGGGCTGGCCAGCCTTGACCTTGTCGTCCTTCTTGACCAGGACCGTGAAGCCCTTGCCCTGCAGGTTGACGGTGTCCACGCCCACGTGCACGAGCACCTCGATGCCGTCGTCGGACATGAGGCCCACGGCGTGGCCCATGGTCACGGTCACGGTGCCGGAAACCGGCGCGTAAACGGTGGGGTCATCGGGCCAGATGGCGCAGCCCTTGCCCAGGACCTCGGTGCCGAAGACGGGGTCGGGCACGTCGGTCATCTTAATGGCCTTGCCCGTCACGGGAGCGCACAGCGTATCGGGCGCGGCGGCAGCGTCGACGCTGGGGACGGAGGGCGCGGCGGGCGCCTCCTTCTTCTTGAAGATATCGAACAAACCCATGATTACCTCTCCTTGTAACTGCCGCGCGCACGCGCACGCGAAAAGAACATGTTTGTAACTATACGTGCCGCCAACCTCGCCCGCAAGCGCCTTTTCGCTAACGCGGCAACCTGTTCTGTAAACGGTTACACATGGGCAGCGCAACAGGTGTCAAAGACCCGCCTCGGAGCGGCGACTGCAAGCAAAAGCAAGGCGGCGGGCTCCCTCCCCGCCGCACGGTACCGCCCGGGCCCGTTACCCCAGATCCTCGCCGTTGGTCTCGATCACGTGCTTGTACCAGTAGAAACTGTCCTTGCGGTAGCGATCGAGCGTGCCCGTGCCGTCGTTGTTCTTGTCGACGTAGATAAAGCCGTAGCGCTTCTTCATCTCGCCCGTACCGGCGGAGACCAGATCGATCGGCCCCCACATGGTGTATCCCATGAGGTCCACGCCGTCGTCAATGGCCTCGGCCATCTGCTCGATGTGGTCGCGCATGTAATCGATGCGATACGGGTCGTGGACGCGCTTCTCGCCGTCCTCGTCCACCAGCTCGTCGGCGGCGCCCAGGCCGTTCTCCACGATCATGAGCGGGATGCGGTAACGATCGTAGAGCTCGTTGAGCAGCCACCGCAGGCCCTTGGGGTCGATGGCCCAGCCCCAGTCGGACACGGGAAGGTACGGGTTCACGGCGTCGTCGTAGAAGACGTTGCCCTTGGCGGTGGGCACGCTCGGGTCGCTTGCCACCGTGGAGCTCTTGTAGTAGCTGAACGAGAAGAAGTCTACGCAGCCGGCAGCCAGGATCTCGGCATCGCCGGGCTGCTGCTCAAGATGGATGCCCCTCTCGCGCCAGAAGCGGGGCGCCCAAACGGGGTACGCGCCGCGCACATGCACATCGCCGCAGTAGTACGTGGCCATGCGCGCCGTCTCTTGGGAAAGCAGCATGTCCTCGGGCTTGCAGCTGTACGGGTAGACGGCCCGGCTGGCGATCATGCAGCCGACCTTGTTGGCCGGGTCGATCTCGTGCGCGGCCGTCACGGCCAGCGCGCTCGCCACGAACTGATGGTGCAGCGCCTGGTAACGGCGCGAGATATCGTCCCACGCGAAGGGCTTGCCGTAGTCGAGCGCCACGTTGTCCTCGTCCGGCACGACGCCGCCGCCGTAGATGTTGCCGAACGGCGCGCACAGGCAGTTGATCTCGTTGAAGGTGAGCCAGTACCGCACCAGGCCCTTGAACTCGTTGAAGCAAAGGCGCGCGTAGCGCACGAAGAGGTCGACAAGCGCACGGTTTGCCCAGCCGCCGTAGTTCTTGGCCAGCGCATAGGGCAGCTCGTAGTGGGAAAGCGTCACGAGCGGCTCGATGCCGAGGTCCTTGCACTCCTGGAACATGCTGCGGTAGAAGTCGATGCCCGCCTGGTTGGGCTCGGCGTCGTCGCCGTTGGGGAAGATGCGGCCCCAGTTGATGGAGGTGCGGAAGCACTTGAAGCCCATCTCGGCAAAGAGCTTGATGTCGTCACGGTAGCGATGATAGAAGTCGATGGCCTCGTGCGAGGGGTAGTACTCCCCTTCATGGACGCTTGTGGTGATCATGCGCGGCGTGTCGACCGTGCCGCCCTTGATCATATCCGGGACCGACAGGCCCTTGCCGTCCTCGAGGTAAGCGCCCTCGGCCTGGTTGGCCGCAATGGCCCCGCCCCAGAGGAAGTTGTCGGGAAACTTTGCCATACTGCGTCCTTTCTCGTCCGCGCACCTTGCCGCGCGCACACTGTTCGCGCAATGTGTCGCCACGCATGCCTTTGCGCAATCGTCTTGCATATCCCGCTTTTATCGCACGCACACCGACCGCCCAAACAGAAAACGTGCCGGTTATGCTGCATACAACCCGCGAGAAGGGGATGCATAACTGACACGTTCGCTACGGTCGCCGCGCGCCGTCGCCGGCGGCAATCGGCGACGCTGCCGTGTTTAGTCCAGATCGGCGCCGTTGGAGGCGATGATCTTCTGGTAGGCGTAGAAGTTGTCCTTCTTCAGGCGCTTGTAGGTGCCGGTGCCATCATCGTGCTTGTCCACGTAGATGAAGCCGTAGCGCTTGCGCATCTCGCCGGTACCGGCGGAAACCAGGTCGATTGGGCCCCACCAGGTGTAGCCGACAAGATCGACGCCGTCCATGACAGCCTCGCGCATGGCGTTGACGTGGCGCTTGAGGTAGTCGATGCGGTAATCGTCGTGGATCTTGCCGTCCTCGGTGACCTCGTCCTTGGCGCCCATGCCGTTCTCGACCACCATCATGGGGATCTGGTAACGGTCGTAGATCTCGTTGAGGGCAAAGCGCAGGCCGTCGGGGTCGATCTGCCAACCCCAGTCCGTGCTCTCCAGGTACGGGTTCTTGCCGCCGAAGGTCATGTTGCCCTGGGTCATCTCCTGGTCGTCGTGAGTGCCCACGGTGTTGGACATGTAGTAGCTGAAGGTGTAGAAGTCCACCTTGCCCTCGGCGATGTCCTCCATGTCGCCGTCGGCGATGTTGAGCGAGATGCCGTTCTCCTCCCAGAAGCGCTTGGCGTAGGAGGGGTAGTAGCCGCGCACCTGCACGTCGCCGCAGTACCAGTTCATGCGGCGCATCTCGGCCTGGTTGGCCAGGATGTCCTTGGGATCGCACGTGGCGGCGTAGGACAGGATGAAGCACTCCATGTTGCCGATCTTGAACTGCGGGTACTTCTCGTGGGCCAGGCGCACCACGCGGCCGGAGGCCACGAACTGATGGTGCAGCGCCTGGAAGCACTGCTGCGGGGTGACTACGACCTCGGACGCCGGGCCCTCGAAGCCGCGGATCATGCTGGTCTCAAACAGCGCGCCCATCTCGGAGGTGCCGCAGTTGATCTCGTTGAAGGTAAGCCAGTACTTGACCTTGTCCTGGTAGCGGTCGAACACGGTGGCGCAGTACTTCACGAACAGGTCGATGAGCTCGCGGCTCTCCCAGCCGTTGTACTTCTCGACCAGCGCATAGGGCATCTCGTAGTGGCTGAGTGTCACGAGCGGCTCGATGCCGTGCTTCTTGCAGCAGTCGAACACCTTGTCGTAGAACGCCAGACCCGCCTCGTTGGGCTCGTCCTCCATGCCGGTCGGGTAGATGCGCGACCAGCTGATGGACATGCGGAACATATTGAAGCCCATCTCGGCAAAGAGCGCGATGTCCTCCTCATAGTGATGGTAGAAGTCGATGCCGTCATGGTTGGGGTAGAGCTTGTCCGGATCGATGGTCAGCGTGATCTCGCGCGGCTTCTCGAAGCTGCCGCCCATGAAGTGGTCGTCGACGCTGGGGCCGCGGCCGTCAACGTCCCAGGCTCCCTCGAACTGGTTAGCCGCTGTGGCGCCGCCCCAGAAAAAGCCGTCGGGGAACTTCTTGTCCATGCCGTGCTCCTTTCGTTGGTGCCGGACGCGCGCCGTGAGCCCGCGCGCCCGCGGTTGATTTGAGTATGCCCCTCCGCAACGCCGTCGGTGCGGTTACCTGGGCAAATTGGCACTTCTTTTCTGCCAGCGGACGCATAGCCCATAGGCGGTTGATACTTTTTGATACCATGAGGGGCAGTAAGCGCAGCGGGCGCCGTGCAGGCGAGCGCCGTCAACGTGGCAGGAAAGGGGTCCCATGGGCATCAAGCAGCGCATCCGCGAGGGACGCGGGTTCACCCCTACCGAGGAGCGCCTGGGCCAAGTGGTCCTCGCGCTCGACGAGCGCCTGCAACGGCTTTCGATCAAGGAGCTTTCGCACACCAGCGCCACCTCCATCGCCAGCATCCACCGCTTTTGCAAGAAATTGGGGCTCGAGGGATACAAGGAGCTCAAGGTCGAGATCGCCCGCGAGACAGCGCGCGGTGACGAGCCGGACGTGGACATCAACTTCCCGTTCGCCGCAAACGACCGAGCGCGCAGCGTGATACCCGCCATGCGCGCGGTCTACGAATCCACGCTGCGGGACACGGGCAAGACGCTCAAGCCCGACGCCCTCGACCGTGCGGCGAGTATTTTGGTGCGTGCGCGAAGGATCGATATCTACACGCAATCGCACAACCTGTTCCCCGCCCAGATGTTCTGCGACCGCCTGCTGTCAGCAGGCCGCGAGGCAACCTGCCACGAGAGCGTTGAGCGCCAGCTGCGCTGCGCCCTGGCATCGGAGCCGGACTGCGCGGCGGTGGTCATCTCCTACTCCGGCCTCAACGAGAACATCGGCACTATCCTGCCCCTCTTGGCCGAACGGGGCACTCCCGCGGTGCTCATAGGCACCGCGCACGCCCGGCGCTTGCACCCGGGACTCGACGCCTACCTTGAGGTGAGCGACCAAGAGCACCTGCAAGAGCGTATCACGCAGTTTGCAAGCCATATTGCGGTGCAGTACGTGCTGGACAGCCTGTTCGGCTGCGTTTTTGCCCGCTCTTACGACAAGCACCTGGCGTTTTTACAGCGGTCCCTCCCCTACACGCGCCTGGGCCAGAAGGAGGCCGCAACGCAACGGGCACAGAAGTAACACGGGATGAAATCGACCCTTTTTCTGATTTCTTTTTGCCACGTGGACGAAATCGACCTTTTTTCTGATTTTGCGCGAGCCTCAATACCTCAGCCATAGGATCTGTTGCCCCATTTGTACTCAATAGAGCATGTTTTGGGGTGCGTTGCGGCACTTGATCAAGCGTTTTTCCCTGGTTTTATTACGGGCAACATGAGTTAGCCGCATCTAAAAGCAGAAAAATGTTCGATTTTATCCAACAGCGGGATGCGAATCAGAAAAGCCCTTCGTCTTGTCCCAAACCGCGTCCGCTCGCAAAAGACAAGGCGACTCTGTCTTATCGATCCCCCCGTTCATGCAAGCAGGCGCAAAACGCCTGCATCAAGCCAAGCCGCCCAGCACGAACTTCTCGATCACCTCGGCAACGCCGCCCTGGGCGTTGTCAGCCTCGGCGAGGTAGTCCAGGTCGGGGCGCATCTCGGGTCGGGCGTTCGCCACGCCGGCGCCCAGGCCCGCCGCACGGATCATGGGCAGGTCGTTGAGGTTGTCGCCAATGGCGATGGTATCCGCCATGTCGATGCCCAGGATTCCGGCCAGCCGAGCCAAGCCGGCACCCTTGTCCACGCCGCGCGGGTTGAGCTCCAGATAGCGGTTGGACGAGTAGCTGATTGCCAGCTGCGGCGCCAGATCGGAGAGATCGGACGCAATGGAGCGCAGGTACCCCATGTCGGAGTTCATGAAGATGAGTTTCATGATACGGTCGTCGGCCAGCGCGGACAGGTCAACCCAGAAGACCTCTTTGAGCGGCATGCCGCGCCCCTCCAGGTTGGCGCGCTCCTCGTCGTTGTAGCGCGAGAGGTAGATGGCGTCGAGGGTGTACACGTGCACGCAGACGTCGTAGGACCGCGCACGGCGGAAAAGCTCCTCGGCCAGGGCGTGGTCGAGCGCGGTGCACGAAAGCAGGCGGTTGCCGGCGTTCTCGGTAATGGCCCCGCCGTTGAAGGAAATGGTGTACTCGCCCTTCTGCCCGAGAAGCCCCAGCTGGTCGAGCGTGTCGTCAACCGTGTTGTAGCCGCGGCCCGTAGCGCACACGAACCGCACCCCGCGCTCGCGGGCGGCGCGGATGGCGTCGACGTTGCGCTGGCAGATGCGGTGACCCGGGGCAAGGAGCGTCTCATCAAGGTCGCTTGCGATGAGCTGGTACATGGCCTCCCCTTTCGTTCCGATGCGATTATAGGAGAAGCGCGCTGAGAGGTGCGTTTCAATATGAGGCACGCTGAAGCGGGACGAGATGAGAAAAAGATGCGAAGGCAGGCGGAGGACCCGCCGAGAAGCACGGCGCAAACCCCGCGGGCGGCAGCGGCCACGGCGCAAACCCCGCACGGCCCCATGACGGCCAGGGGCGCAAGGCCCGCCGCCCACCCAGCCCAGAAGGCGCGGCACGACGCCCTTGACGCTGCCCGCCAAGCCGCCGCCCAACCGGCCCGGAAGGCGCGTTTGCGCGGAGATCCTAGCCCCGCCGGTCCTCCGCCCGGCGCTTCTCCTCGGCAACCAGCCGCGCAATGCGGCGGCGCGCCGCCACCATGCACAGCACCGGAAAACCCGCCACAAGGCAGCTCGCCCCCACGAGCACGCCCTGCACGCCAAGGGCCTCGGCCAGCCACGGCGCCGCGAACAGCGGCAGCACGCCCGCCGACGTCAGCCCAGCGCTGATGACGGCGTTGACGCGGCCCAGGCTCTCGAGCGGGGCATGGGTCTGCACGAGCGTGCTCTGCATGGGCTGCATGAGCCCGAAGGCGGTGCCCAGCGTCACCTGCCCCGCAAGAGCCACACCCACATAAGGCGTCGAGACGTACATGATGCAGCCAACGCCCATGAGCGCGAGCACCCACAAAAGGGAGCGCATGTTGACGAAGCGGTGGGGAACGCGCACCGCGATGAGCGAGCCGAGCAAACAGCCGAGCCCCGCCGCGCTGGAAAGCCACCCCATCCACTCCACGCCCACGTCCAGCACGTCGCGGTAAAACAAGGATTCCAGGGGGTCGAACGCCCCGAAGCCCAGGAACGAGAAGAACCCGGCCCAAAAGAGCAGCGTGAGCGTGGGGCTGCCGAAGGCAACGCGCGCGCCGTCCCAAAGCGACGCGGAAGCGCGCGCGGCACCGTCCTTCTCGCCCGCCGCCGCAGGCAGCGCCGCGCGCCGGGACTTGAAGCCGCACGCGGGTACAAGGGACGTGAGGGCGCAGACGAGGGTGAAGCCGAACACCGCCTGCGACGGGGCCACGCTCGCGATGACGCCTCCCACAAGCGGCCCCACGATCACCGCCACTTGCGAGGCAGAGGAGATGACGGCGTTGAGGCGCTTGAGCTGCGCCGCGTCATCCGTGAGGTAGGCGGGGTACGAGCGCAGCACCGGCTCGCCCAGGCCCGCGGCAAAGCCCAAGGCCGCCGCGCCCGCAAGCACGCCGCCAGCGCTGGAGGCCAAGGTGAGCGTGAGCAGGCTCGCCGCCGCAAGCATGCCCGCCAAAGCCGCAAAGTGCCTGCGCGGCCCCACGCGGTCGAGCAGGGTGCCTCCCGCGGCGTTTCCAAGCACTTGGAGCAGGTTGAGAAGCCCCACCGAGCAGGCCAGCGCCACGGTGCTCGCGCCCATCTGGTAAGCGAGGGTCCCCATGATGCCGATGAAGTACGAGGTCTGGACGCCCAAGTAGGCAAGGAAGCGCATAGCGACCAGGCAGTACGCTGAACGCCGTACGTCGGGCGCGTCCAAGGAGCGCAAGGCAAAGGGCATGGGAACTCCTCATGACGTCGGCCTTTGGGATACCAGCGCGACACACTATAACAAAGCGCGTGGATCGGAACCGTCCGCGCCGGCAAACGGCGGCGCTCTGCCGCAACGCATGTCGGCGCGGCGGCATTGTTCTCGCTGCGCTATCATGGTGCGGAAGATCAGACCCCGAAAGGCAGGACGGCGTGGAACATCTGCATGACGCATACGGGCGCGGCATCGACTACCTGCGCATATCCGTAACCGACAAGTGCAACTTGCGCTGCGTGTACTGCATGCCCGCCGAGGGCGTGCCCTTCCGCCCTCACGAGGAGCTGCTGCGCGCCGAGGAGATCGCGCGGTTCGTGCGGCTGGTCGTCGGCGAGGGGATCAGGCGCGTGCGCCTCACGGGCGGCGAGCCGCTGGTGTTCAAGGGCATCGTTGACCTGGTGCGCGAGATCCGCGCCATCCCCCAAATAGAGGATATAGCGCTGACCACCAACGGCGCGGCGCTCCCCCGCCTGGCCCCCGCGCTGAAAGACGCCGGCCTCGACCGCGTGAACATATCCCTGGACACGCTGGACGCCGAGCAGTTCCGCCGGATCACGCGCATCGGCAGAATCGAGGACACGTTAGCCGGTATAGAGGCGGCTCTTGCCCACGGCTTCGACCCCGTCAAGATCAACTGCGTAGTGGTGCGGCGCCTCAACCAGGACGCGTTGGCCTTTGCCAAGCTCTCGCTCGCGCGGCCGCTGCACGTGCGCTTTATCGAGTACATGCCCATCGGCAACGACGAGACCCGCTCCCACGGCGCGCTGGACCCCGCGGCCGAAACCTACGACGCCTCCGCCTGGGGCAAAAGCGACGTGGTGCCCACCGCCGAGCTTATCGACCGCATCAACGCTCAAGCCGCCGCCGAGGGGCTGGGCGCGCTCGAGCCGGTCGAGGCCGCGGGTATGGCCGAGCAGAAAAACGCGCCCGACGAGGAAGCGGTCTTCTTGCGCCGAGGAGGAGAAGAGCGGCACGGTACGGCCGCCGCAAAGGGCGCAGGATCCCCCGCGGCCCATGCGGCCCATGCGCCCCTGGGGGCCGGCCCCGCGCGGTACTACCGCTTCCCCGGCGCGCGGGGCACGGTGGGGTTCATATCGGCCATGTCGAACCATTTCTGCAGCAGCTGCAACCGTCTGCGCCTCACCGCCGACGGCGCCATCCGCCCGTGCCTGTTCTCGGACGACGAGTACCCCGTGCGCGACGCGCTGCGGCGCGGCGCCGACGACGAGGTTCTCGCCACCTACCGCGCCGCGCTTGCGCACAAGCCCAAGGAGCACGAGCTCATAGAGGGCACAGAGCGCTTCATGTCGCAGATCGGCGGGTAAGGCGCACGGCCCGCGGTATCATCGTGCCCAACGAACACGCAACAACCCCGAGGAGGCACCATGGCACATGAGACAACCCCCGCATCCCCAGGCGCACGCGACGCCTACCGCGACACGCTCACCCACGTGGACGCGCAGGGCGACGTGCGCATGGTCGATGTGTCCGAGAAGGCCGTCACCAAGCGCATCGCGCTGGCGGAGGGCACCGTGCTGATGCACCCCGAGACGCAGGCCATGGTGCTCGAGGACCGCGCCAAGAAGGGCGACGTGCTGGCCTGCGCGCGCGTGGCCGGCATCATGGCGGCTAAGCGCACGAGCGACCTTATCCCCATGTGCCATCCGCTCGCCATTACCAAGGCCAAGGTTGAGATTGAGCCCATCCCCACCGATGCGGCGCACGCCAAGCCCGGCGGGCCTGCGCCCCGCCTCGACGGCCGCGTGGGCTTTCACGTGCTCGCCACCTGCGGCGTCACCGGCGTGACGGGCATCGAGATGGAGGCGCTCACCGCTGCCAGCGTGGCGTGCCTCACCATCTACGACATGTGCAAGGCCGTGGACCGCGGCATGGAGATCGTCGACGTGAGGCTCCTGCGCAAGGAAGGCGGCCGCAGCGGGCTGTGGGAGCGCACGTATGGCGCCGAGACTTCCTCCGTGGCAACGGCCGGCGAGGCGGGCGACAAGGACGGCTCGGCGGGCGACAAGGGCACGGGCAATGCGCCTGCGTCGGACGCCGACGACGCCTCCCCCGCCGCCGACGCCGAGGCGCTTGACCGGGCCCTTTCCGGAGCGGCCCCCGCGTTGGAGAACGCGCTTGCCGACATGCCCTTCTCGCCCGCGCCGACGGCCGCACCGGCGTTTGCCTTTGTGGGCTACCAGAACTCGGGCAAGACCACGCTGGTCGAGAAGGTGATCGCACGGCTCGCCGAGCGCGGCTGGCGCGTGGGCTCGGTGAAGCACCACGGGCATGCGCGGTTCGACATCGACGCGCCGGGCAAGGACTCTTGGCGTCACGCGCGCGCCGGCAGCCGCCACGTGGCCATCGTCTCGCCCGATCGCTGCGCCGAGTATCGCGACACCGGCCAAGAGGCCGACATCCACGAGGTGCTTGCGCACTATACCGACGTTGACGTGGTGATTGTTGAGGGTTACAAGTCGGCCGGGCTCACCAACATCATCGTGGCGCGCGAAGGCGTAGACGAGCTGCGCGGCAAAAACTCCCTCGACCTGATAAACGAGCGCACGCTGGCCTTGGCATGCGACGAACGCCTGGCCCGCAAGGCGCAGCAAGACCAATGTCCCGCCCTCACCGTCAGCATCAACGACGCCACCGCGATAGCGAACCTGATCGAGCAACAGCTGAAGCGCTAGGCAGCCGCGCGGCGGCGCCGTCGCCCCTCCCCCGCCCTCCCTGCGCAAACAAAATCGCACCGAAAGCATCAGTTTTCGACCATATCAGCCGAATTCCGATGCTTTCGGTGCGATTATTTGTGGGCGCAGGACGGTTGGGCCGAAGGCGGCCTTTTCCCGGTGCCCCGGGCCGCCAAAAAAACGGGCGCGCATACGCCTTTTGGCAATGCGCGCCCGCATGAGCAGCGAGGCAGGGCCCTGGGAAGGCGATCGGGTTGGAGCGCCTACTCCAACTCGAAGGCGCCGGTATACAGCTGGTAGTACACGCCCTTCTTGGCGATAAGCTCGTCGTGGCTGCCGCGCTCGATGATGCGGCCGTGGTCCAGCACGATGATCGCGTCGGAATTCTGCACGGTCGACAGGCGGTGCGCGATGACGAAGGTGGTGCGTCCGCTCATGAGCGCGTCCATGCCCTTCTGCACGATGGCCTCGGTGCGTGTGTCAATGGAGCTCGTGGCCTCGTCCAGGATCATGACCGGTGGGTCGGCAACGGCGGCGCGGCTGATGGAAAGCAGCTGGCGCTGGCCCTGGCTCAGGTTGGAACCGTTGTCGGTCAGCATGGTCTGGTAGCCCTCGGGCAGGCGGCGGATGAAGCCGTCGGCGCCGGCAAGCTTGGCCGCGGCGATGCACTCCTCGTCCGTGGCGTCCAGACGGCCGAAGCGGATGTTGTCCATAACGGTGCCGGTGAACAGGTTGACGTCCTGCAGCACCATGCCCAGGCTGCGGCGCAGGTCGCTCTTCTTGATCTTGTTGATGTTGATCCCGTCGTAGCGGATCTTGCCGTCGGCAATGTCGTAGAAGCGGTTGATGAGGTTGGTGATGGTGGTCTTGCCGGCACCCGTGGCACCCACGAACGCGATCTTCTGGCCCGGCTTGGCCCAGACGCTCACGTCGTGCAGGATGGTGTGGCCCGGCTTGTAGGCAAAGTCCACGTTGTTCAAGCGCACGTCGCCCTCGAGCGGCACGAGCTCGGTGGTGCCGTCGTGGTGCGGGTGCTTCCACGCCCAGCGGCCGGACTTGGTGTCGGTCGTCTCGACGAGCTTGCCGTTGACCATCTTGGTGTTGACCAGCGTCACGTAGCCCTCGTCCTGCTCGGGCACCTCGTCCATGAGCTCGAAGATGCGCTCAGCACCTGCGAGGCCCATGACCACGGCGTTGATCTGCTGGGAGATCTGGCCGATCTGGCCGGCAAACTGGCGCGTCATGTTGAGGAACGGCACCGTGACGGCGATGGAGAAGCCGAGACCCGAGATCGAGACGTTGGGGATGCCCATCTCGATGAAGACGCCGCCCACCAGGGCCACGATGACGTACATGAGGTTGCCCAGGTTCATGAGAATGGGGCCCAGGGTGTTGGTGTACATGTTGGCGGCGCGGGATGCGCGGAAGAGCGCCTCGTTGCGCACGTCGAAGTCCTCCTGGGCGGCCTGCTCGTGGCAGAAGACCTTGACCACGCGCTGGCCGTTCATGATCTCCTCGACATGGCCCTCGACGATGCCGATCTCGCGCTGCTGGGCCACGAAGTTGCGGGCCGAACGGCCGCCCAGCTGCTTGGTCATGTAGGCCATGAACAGCACGCCGGCCACGACCACCAGGCACATCCACACGCTGTAGTACAGCATGACGCAGACCACGGAGACGCAGGTGACGAGCGTCAGCGTGATGTTGGGCAGCGACTGGCCGATCATCTGGCGCAGGGCGTCGATGTCGTTGGTGTAATGGCTCATGATGTCGCCGCGCTGGTGCTGGTCGAAGTAGCTGATCGGCAGGTCCTGCATGTGGTCGAAGAGCTTCTCGCGGAACTTCTCGAGCGAGCCCTGCGTGATAACGGCCATGCAGCGCGTCCAGGTGAAGTTCAGCACGAGCGACACCACGTAGATGCCGATGAGCGTGAGCACGAGCGAGCCGATGGCGCCGGACACGGAGGCCCAGTCGCCGGACTCCCAGGTGGCGGTCACGATCTCGAGCGCGCGCTGCATGAAGGTCGCGGGCAGCGACGAGAGGATGGCCGAAACCACGATGCAGCAGATCACCAGCGGCAGGAGCTTGGGATAGAACGAGAAGAGCGTGCCGATGAGGCGAGCCAGGGTCTTGCCGCGCACGCCCGTGGTCTTGGGAGCGGGCTTCTGGCGCCCGGCAACGTTCTGGCGCTGGGGCTCGGGGTCCTTCTCGACGGGGCGGTTGACGCCCGTCACGTTCTTGAATGCCGTAGCGGCGGCGTTGCTATCGCTCATCTGCAGCACCTCCCTTCGCGGTCTGATCATCTGCGGCGGGAGCCTCGTCGGCATCCGCGCCGGAGCGGTTCTGGCTCTCGTAGGTGTCACGGTAGATGTCGCAGGTCTTCAGGAGCTCGTCGTGCGTGCCCAGCCCTGCGATATGCCCGTTGTCGAGCACCAGGATGCGATCGGCATCCTGCACGGAGCTCGTGCGCTGTGCGATGATGATCTTGGTGGTCTCGGGCAGGTAGCTCTTCAGGCCCTCGCGGATCAGCGCGTCGGTCTTGGTGTCCACGGCGCTGGTGGAGTCGTCCAGGATGAGCACCTTGGGGTGCTTGAGCAGGGCGCGCGCGATGCACAGGCGCTGCTTCTGGCCGCCGGAGACGTTGGTGCCGCCTTGCTCGATGTAGGTGTCGTACTTCTTGGGGAACGTCTGGATGAACTCGTCGGCCTGGGCGAGCTTGCAGACCTCGACGAGCTCGTCGTAGGTCGCGTCCGGATCGCCCCAACGCAGGTTCTCCTTGATGGTGCCCGAGAAGAGCACGTTCTTCTGCAGCACCACGGCGACGTTGTTGCGCAGGAAGTCCAGGTCGTAGTCGCGCACGTCGACGCCGCCGACTTTGACGGAGCCCTCGGTCACGTCGTACAGGCGGCTGATGAGGTTGACGAGCGACGTCTTAGCCGAGCCCGTGCCGCCCATGACGCCGATCGTCTCGCCCGAGCGAATGTGCAGATCGATATCGGCGAGGGCGCGATGCTCGGCCTTCTTGGAGTACTTGAACGTCACGTGGTCGAAGTCGATGGAGCCGTCGGCCATCTCGCACACCGGATGCTCCGGGTTCTCGATGGTGGGCTCGGTCTCGATGACCTCGACGATACGCTCGGCGGACTCCTGCGCCATGGTGATCATGGCGAAGACCATGGACACCATCATGAGCGCCATGAGGATCATGAAGCCGTAGGTGGTCAGCGCGGAGAACTGGCCCACGTTCAGCAGCGTGCCGCGGCTGGAGATGATGAGGTAGCTGCCGAACTGGATGACCACCACGAACACCGTGTACACGGCGAAGTTCATCATGGGCGTATTGAGCGCGAGGATCTTCTCGGCGCGGGTGAAGTCGCGGCAGACGTCGCGGGCGGCGCGGCCGAACTTCTCCTTCTCGTAATCCTGGCGCACGTAGCTCTTGACGTCGCGCATGCCGGTGACGTTCTCCTCGATGGACTCGTTCAGCGCATCGTACTTGCGGAAAACCGAGCGGAAGATGGGGTGCACCGTGCGGACTACCTTGTACAGGCCGAAGCCCAGGATCGGAACGATGATCACGAAGACGAGCGCCATGGGGCCGGCCATGATGAACGCCATGACGATGCCCGCGATGAGCAGGAGCGGGCAGCGCACGGCCGTGCGGATGATCATCATGTAGGCCAGCTGGACGTTGGTGATGTCAGTGGTGAGGCGCGTCACCAGCGAGCTGGCGGAAAACTGGTCGATGTTGGCGAAGCTGAAGCGCTGCACCGCGGCGAAGACGTCGTGGCGCAGGTTCTTGGCGAAGCCGCAGCTGGCCTCGGAGCAGGTGATGCCCGCGCCGATGCCGAAGCACAGCGACAGGAGCGCCATGCCGACGAGGATCGCGGCGTACGGCAGCAGGTCGTCGAGCCCCGCGCCCGCCTGGATGGCGTTGATGAGCTGGGCCGTCACGAAGGGAATAGCCACCTCCATCACGACCTCGCCCGTCACGATGATCGGCGTGGCGATGGCTGCCTTCCGATACTCGCGAATACTCTGCATTAACGTTTTAAGCATCCATAAACCTCCCTGGATCCCTCTCCCCCGCAGGGGCGCGCCCGGCAAAAAAGAGAGCCGCCTTGCGGCGGGCTCTCGTGGGTGGACTCTGCGCAAAAACACCGCGCCCGCGCATCCCGGGGACCCTGCTCCGATCTCCCTCGGCGCGAACGCGGCGTTACGGGCCTTTGTGCCGTCCACCGACGCGCTTACGCGCTGGCCGAACGTGTGCCCAAATACGTACACATGAAATGCTAAGAGCATCCTGAGGCGAATGCAAGGTGCCTTCCTTATCGTATGCGACGCTATGCACAGAAGATTCACAATAGGGCGAGAAGCCCCTGGTCAAACCGTGAAACTGAAAGGCGCCCGAGGGGATCGGGAGGCCGTCTTGCCAAGGCGCTTGGGCAGGGTCTACGAGCTTGCGAGCTCATCTGCCAGAGCCTTGACGAAGGCGTTCACCAGCGCGGGACGCCGGCCGCGGCGCACGCGCACGCCGAACGCAATGGGGGCAAGCCCCTCGACCGGGATAGCCACAAGGTCCGGTTGACGCGCGGCGGGGATATCGGGCAGCAGCGTGAAGGCCACGCCCGCGCGGGCCAACGCCAGGCACACCTCCACGTTGGCGCCCATCATGACCTGGGACGTGTCCACCCGCATGGCAACCTGGCGCTGCGCCCGCACCAACGCCTCGGCGCAGTGATGCGGGTCGCCCACCGCTATGCGGCCCGCGCGCAGCAGGTCCTCGACGCACAGGGGGCCGCCCGCGCGGGAGGCCAGCGGATGGTCGCGCGCGCTCACGCACACCACCGGCAGGTCGGCCAAGCGCAGCAAGGTGGTCGCATTGCTCGGAGCCTCCGCCGGATCGCGGTACTCCGGGACCACGTCGATCGAGCCGTTCTCTAGCATGTCGCGCAAAGAGGAGGCCGGCCCCATGCGCAGCACCGGGTCGAAATCCGGATCCGCCGCATGCAGGGTTCGCAGCGCGGGGACAACCAGCTGCCCTTCCAACCCGTCGTGCACGCCGATCTTGATCGTGTGCTCGGTCGAGCCGGAGCCCCCTTGCGCCAGCTGCGCCCGCGAGCGCGCCTCAAGGTCCAGTATCTCGTAGGCGTAGCCCAGAAACACCATGCCGTCTTCGGTGAGGCGCACGGTGCGGGTGCTGCGCGTAAGGAGCGCGCAGCCCAACTCGTCCTCGAGCGCCTTTATCTGGTGGCTCACCGTGGGTTGGGACACGTGCAGGTTCTCCGCCGCCCGCGAGAAGCTCAAGGTGGTCGCGACCTCGGCGAAGCACGAAAGCTGCATGCTGTTCACAGGCCTCTCCCCCCCTTGATCGTTTAATAGAAATTAATTATAACTATTTCCTATAAGTGATAGAAATAACGACAGATAAAGAGCGCAGGAGTCCGTCAATACTTAATACCGCCAACAAAGTGGAATGCCAAATCACAAGGAGGTATCGCATGCGGCACATGCTCAGCTGCTTCGGGCGTTTTGGAAAAGACGCCGTGCTCATGCTGCTGCGCGTCGGGCTGCGCTCCCCCATCATGCTCGTGGCGAGCCTCGCCGCCGCCGTCAGCATATCCGCCCGTCTGAGCTGGATCTTCGCCGCAGCCATCGTGTTTCTCGCCCTGGCGCTCGGCGCGATCATGATCGTCGCCAACCGGCACTTCTCGCAGGTGTTCGACACCTACGACGACCTCAACGCCAGCGTTCAGGAAAACGTCGGCGCCATCCGCGTGGTCAAGGCGTTCGTGCGCGAGGGGCACGAGAACTCCAAGTTCCGCGCGGCCGCCGAGAAGCTCTACCGCCGGTTTGTCTCGGCCGAGGGCTTGGTTGCGCTCAACAACCCCGCCATGTTCGGTGGACTTCGACCATGTGAGCTTCTCCTACGCCCACGGCACAGGCGAGAGCGTGCTCCAAGACATCGACCTGCACATCAGGAGCGGCGAGACGATCGGCATTATCGGCGGCACCGGATCGGGCAAGTCGAGCCTGGTGAGCCTCATCTGCCGCCTGTACGACGCCGACGAGGGCACCGTGGGCGTAGGCGGGCACGACGTGCGCTCCTATGACCTGGACGGCCTGCGCAACAACGTGGCCATGGTTCTGCAGGTGGTGAACTCGCTCGTCACGCTGGTGGTGACGTTCGTCTCCATGGTGACGCTCGACGTGCCGCTCACCGTGCTGTCCGTGGCCATGGTCTGCCTCATGCTGGTGGTCACCAAGCGCGTTTCGCGCCTATCGGGACGCTACTTCGCCGCACAGCAGCGCGACCTGGGAGAGCTCGACGGCTTTATCGAGGAGATGATGGACGGGCAGAAGGTCGTGAAGGTCTTCTGCCATGAGGACGAGGCCCGCTCGGACTTCCGCGCCGTGAACGACCGGCTGCGCGAGAGCTCCCACCAGGCCAACCTCTTCTCCAATATCATCATGCCCCTGAACGCCAACATCGGCAACCTGTCCTACGTGCTGGTAACGGCGGTGGGCGCGCTCATGGCGTTGGAAGGGATGTCGGGCCTTACGCTCGGCGCGTTGGTGAGCTTCATCACGCTCAACAAGAACTTCTCGCAGCCCATCACGCAGATAAGCCAGCAGATGACCTTCGTGACCACGGCGGCCGCCGGATCCGAGCGCATCTTCGCGTTGCTGGACGAGCAACCCGAGGAGGACCACGGTTACGTGGAGCTGGTATGCGCCCGCGTGTTGCCGGACGGCAGCGTGGAGCCGTGCGAGGAGCGCACCGACCTTTGGGCCTGGAAGCACCCGCACCGCGACGGCACCGTGACCTACGAGCGCCTGAAGGGCGCCATCGAGCTCGACCATGTGGACTTTGGCTACACGCCCGAGAAATGCGTGCTGCACGACATAAGCCTCGCCGCCAAACCCGGCCAGAAGGTGGCCTTCGTGGGATCCACGGGCGCGGGCAAGACTACGATTACCAATTTGATTAATCGGTTCTACGACATCGACGACGGAAAGATCCGCTACGACGGCATCAACGTCAACAAGATCAAGAAGGAGGACCTGCGCCGCAGCCTGGGTATCGTGCTGCAGGACACGCACCTGTTCACGGGCACGGTGATGGACAACATCCGCTACGGGCGCCTGGACGCCACCGACGAAGAGTGCGTGGCGGCCGCCAAGCTCGCCGGCGCCGACGGCTTCATCCGCCGCCTGCCCAACGGGTACCAGACGGTCATCTCCGGCGACGGGGCGAGCCTGAGCCAGGGGCAGTGCCAGCTTTTGGCCATCGCCCGCGCCGCGGTGGCAGATCCGCCGGCGCTGATTTTGGACGAGGCCACCTCGAGCATCGACACGCGCACCGAGGAGATCGTGCGGCGCGGCATGGACGCGCTCATGGCATGGCGCACCACGTTCGTGATCGCGCACCGGCTCTCAACCGTCAAGAACGCCGACCTCATCTGCGTCATGGAGCAGGGCCGCATCATCGAGTGCGGCAGCCACGACGAGCTGATGGCCCAGCGCGGTCGCTACTGGCAGCTCTACACCGGCGGCCTGGAGGAGTAGGGCTCTCTATCCCGGCGGCCTTCCCAGATGCTGCGCGGAAGCCGTTATACAATTGGTCTCATCAGCTACCAAGGAGGCCTCATGACTGCACCCGCCGCCCAAAACGATGCCGCGCGCTGGCCCAACACGCTGGAAACCGCCCGCCTTATCCTGCGCCCCTGGCGCGACTCGGACGCCGAGCTGGCGTTCCCCTTCATGCACGACCCCGACGTCGGCCCACGCGCCGGCTGGCCGCCCCACCGCACCGTAGAGGAAAGCCGCCAGATCGTACGCGACGTGCTGGCCGTACCCGAGAACTACGCCATTACGCTCAAGCGCCTGGCCCCGTTTGACCTGCCCATCGGCACCATCGGGCTCATTCCCTCCGAGAAGAGCACCGTTGCGGGCCCCAACGAGGCGGAGGTGGGTTACTGGGTGGGACGCCCCTTCTGGGGCCACGGCATCACGCCCGAAGCCACCATCGAGATCATCCGCCATGCCTTTGAGGACCTGGGCCTCAGCGCCGTGTGGTGCGTGTACTACGAGGGCAACGAGCAGAGCCACCGCGTGGCGCAGAAGGCGGGCTTCTCGCCCCACCACGTGGTGAAAGACGCGCCGCGTCCCCTCATGGGCGACACCGCGACCGAATACGCCACCCGCCTTACGCGCGCCGAGTGGGAGCTGGGGCAGCGGAAGGATCCGACCGACGCCGCCACGCGCACCGCGCAGCAAGAGGAGCGCGAGAGGATCGAACGCGCCATGGGCACCGTGGCGCGCATCCGCTCGGGCGGGCAAACCGGCTCTGATCGCGGCGCGCTGGACGCTGCCCGCGTCGCCGGCGTGCCCATCTGCGGATGGTGCCCGGCAGGCGGCCTTGCCGAGGACATGCCGCAGGCTCCCGGGCTTCTCGCCCCCTACCCCGAGCTTGAGGAGACGCCCAGCGCAGGCTACATGCAGCGCACCGCCTGGAACGTGCGCGACGCGCACGCCACGCTGGTGGTCTCGCCAGACGGGGTGGAGCCCAACAGCGGCACGAGCGCCACCGTGGACCTCGCCCGTGCCTACGGCCGGCCCGTCTTTGTGGCCGACCGCCTTGACGACCTGCCGGCTATCCGCGCCTGGCTGGCTGAGACGGGACGCGACCTCACCCTCAACGTGGCAGGTCCGCGCGGATCCAAGGTCCCCACCGCCTACGCCATGACGTACGACCTGGTAACCAGGCTGCTGCGGGGATAGGGGCAGCGCCGGGCTGCGGGCGGCAGCTCTTCTCGCATACCCTTCTAACCGCGGCGAGGGACGCCTTACTGCGCGCGCTTACGGCCGCAAGCCGCCCAATAACCCAGGCCCACCACCACTACGCCGCCCAGCAGGTTGCCGAGGGTGGCCGCCGAGAGGTTCAGCGCCATGGCGGCGGGGGTCAGCGCCTCCGCGCCGGCCACGGCGGCGCCATAGCCGGCCGCCTTCGCGATGAGCCCCATGGGCAGGAAGAACATGTTGGCCACGCAGTGCTCAAAACCCAGGACCACGAAAGTGGAGATGGGCAGAATGATGCCGATGACCTTGTCGGTTGCGGAACGGGCGCCGAAGCCGATCCACACCGCCAGGCACACCAGGATATTGCAGAGCACGCCGCGGAAAAACGCAGTGCACCAGGGCAGGGCGGCCTTACCTGCCGCGATGCTGACCATGGCATCGCCCACGGCCCCGCCGTTGAGCGAGGCGGTGTTTGCCAAATAGAGCAGCGCGGCGATGATGAGCGATCCCGCAAAGTTGCCGATCCACACCACCGCCCAATTGCGCAGCATGCCGGAAAGGCTGATCTTGCGAGACACCACCCCGATAACCATGAGCGAGTTGCCCGTGAAAAGCTCGGCCCCGCAAAGGAGCACCATCACGAGCCCGACGCAGAACGTGAGCGCCCCCAACACGCGCTGAACGCCGAAGCTGAGCGAAGCGTCGCTGGTCACCGCCGTGAAGAACGACGCGCCGAACGCGATGAACATGCCGGCGAAGACGGCGAGAACCACCAGGCGCGTGAGCGGCATGGTGGCTTTGGCCACGGAAACCTGCTCGACCTTCTGCTCGATCTCGTCGGGCGAGAGGGCGGCCGTCTGCGCAAAGGCAGCGGGCCTTTCATCGGAACGGGACATGCGGGCTCCTTTCACGAGCGCCGCGCATGGCAATGCGGCGCGTTGCGGTCAACCGGCCGTAATTGTACACGAGCGGCCCACATACGAGAACGGCGCGGCCCTGGGGACCGCGCCGTTCTGCGTGCGTTCTCTGTCCGCGCTGCGCGCGGTTCCGCTACTTCTTGGCCGTGGTGGTCTTCTTGGCCGCGGGCTTGGCGGCCGTCTTAGCGGCAGGCTGGGCAGCGGCGGCCTTCTTTGCCGGGGCGGCCTTGGCGGCAGGCTCGGCCTTGGCCGGAGCGACCTTGGCGGCAGCGGCGGGCTTAGCAGCCGGGGCAGCCTTGGGGGCCGCAGCCTTGGGGGCGGCCTTCTTGGCAGCCGGCTTCGCAGCGGGCTTCGGGGCCTCGGGTTTGGCGGCGACGAGCTTCTCGCAGTACGCGGCCAGCTCGGTGAAGGCGCTCTTCTTCACGCCGGCGGCGGCGCTCAGGGAGGCCTCGATGGCGGCAATGGCCTCGGTCAGGTCGTAGCAGGACACGGAGGTCTTCTTGCCGTCGGGCAGCACGGCCTCGATCAGAACCTCGTCGGCAAAGGTGCACTTTGCCTCGGGCAGCAGCACGTGGACGATCAGCTTGAACGGCGCGGCGTCCTTGGCGAGCTTCACGGAAAGCTCCACGGTGTCGGAGCCCTCCTCCCAGTCAACGGCGCTCTCGGCCGGCTTGACCACGTCGGTGAAGTAGTCCTCGAGCTCCTCGACGAAGCCCTCGACGCCGTCCTCGAAGAACGCCAGCTCGGACTCGACATCGGCGACCGCGTCGGCAAAGCTGTCGGACACGCCCGCATAGCACACCTTGCCGCCCACGAACACGGCCCACGGGAAGCTCTCGCCCTCGCCGTTGTCCACCGGGTCCAGCGCAACGGCAACGCTCACCTTGCCGGCAACCGCGCGAACCGCGCTCCACTCGACCGCGCCCTCCAGACCGGAGGCGCCGTGCACCAGGTTCAGGCCGCGCGGCAGGTCGAACTCGTCGACGATATGGTCAAAACGCGCCTTGAGGTCGTCGGTGGCCTCGGCGAAGTAATCCTTGAACTCCTTGGCGTATGCCTTCAGCTTGGCCTGCGTGGTGCCGAACGCCTTGGCAATGTCCTTCTCGGTCTTGAACGTGAGAACCGGCCAGGCCAGCGAGCGACGGGTCACGTAGTCGTGATCGGCGGTCTCGGTGACCTGCGGGTACAGGCCGTACTTCTCGATCATGGCCTTCATGTCGGCCGCGTCGAGGTCGTGATCGACCGCGTAGCTCACGAAGCTGCCCAGGCTCTCCAGGGCGTAGTACTCGCTGCGCGCGCAACGCTCGTCGAACTCGGCCAGCGCCTGCTCGCGGGCGGCTTCCTTGTCGATCTCTGCCATCAGTACACTCCTTCGCATACCATACCTTAACGGGCGTACGCGCGGCGCTCATCGAAGCCCCGTGCGCCCGCCTCGCGAAAGAAGGCGGAAACACCCGCACTCACCTGCAATATTACTCGTATTTCGGCATAATGGGCAAACAGCGGGTAGTTTGTGCGCCAATTTGAAACATGAGCGGTCAGAATCGACCTCCAGGCGAGAAGGCGCCCCCGCCCCGTCGCAACAAAAGACGGCCGTCCGAAATAGGACAGCCGCCGTGTCAACTAAATGCTCGGGAAAGAGCGCCCCGTCAGCGAGGGCGCCCCGGGTGCGGCAGATTGCCGTGAAAGCGGAAGCGCATGCGCCTTTTGGCGATGCGCAACGCTTGAGCGGCAAGGTGCCGTGCCCGGGGCGGCCGTAGCGTCGACTACAAATGCTGCTCGAGCCACACCGCCACGCCGTCCTCGGTGTCGGGCGGGCAGATGTCGTCGGCTATGGCCTTGATCTCGGGCGTAGCATTGCCCATGGCCACAAAGGTGCAAGCGCTGTCACCAAACGTCGCATCGTTTCCCGAGTCCCCGAAGGCCACGGCGCGGCTCTCGTCGATGCCGAGCTTCTCGCACAGGATGGAAAGAGCCGAGCCCTTGTTGACACCGGCCCGCGTGATCTCCAACTCGGTGGGACCCACACACGCAAGTTCGAGCCCGCCGGTGGCCTCGCTCGCGTTGAGCAGGTCGATGGCCGCCTTGGTCTGCTCGACCGTGTCGAACATGCAGCCCACCTTGAAGACGTCGGTGGTCAGGTTGTCCAGCGCCTCGTCGATGGTAGGGATCTCCTCGACGTCCTGCCCGCCGGCCAGTGCGTTCTCAACGAAGCTGAAGTTGGTGCGGTCGCCGTCCAGCGTGCCGCGCCCGCGGAACTTGTTGCGGCTCAACTCGCGGTCGAAGCCCGCGACCGAGGGCGCGAAGAGGCTCCAACCGCCCTGACCCACCGTGCCTCCGAGCGAGCGCACGCAGGACACCACGGCGCGCACCTGCGAGACCGGCATCATGCGGGCGCTCAGGATCTCTCCGTCGGACGCACGGCTCACGCAGGCGCCGTTCACGGTGATGTTCCAGTCGAGCCACGGCGCCCCCACCAGACTCGGCCCGAGCATGCCCGTGGGACGGCCGCTTGCCACGGCGAGCAGAACGCCCGCCTTGCTCGCCGCCTCAAAAGCGCGGATCACGCGGGGGCGGATGTACTTGGCATGGTCGACGTATACCGTGCCGTCCAGATCAAAGGCCACGAGGTCGAAATTGGGCATGGCGTCCTCCTGCGCGCTGACATGTTGTTTTTGCCGTGCACCATCTTACCCGCCTGCGGCGGCGCGTGCGTAAAGGTCTTGCAAGGCGCCGTGCAAGACCACGTTCTCTGCACGGATTGAACCGGCACCGGATGTCCCCTATGATGGCGGCGAGAGAAAACGAGACCGCAGGAGAGCATATGCTGCATGAGCCGTCATCCGAAAAGCGTCCCTTGCAAGCCAAGGGCGAGGACACCCCTACTGCGCGCCTTGAGCTCATAATGGGGGCGGAGGGCCTGGCGCGCGTGCGGGGCGCGCGCGTGCTGGTGCTGGGACTGGGAGGCGTGGGGTCCAACTGCGCCGAGGCCCTTGCACGCGGGGGCGTGGGCGACCTTATCTTGGTGGACGGCGACGTAGTGCAGGCCAGCAACATCAACCGGCAGGCCATCGCCTTCCCGGACACCGTCGGCATGCGCAAGGTCGAAGCAGCGCGGAGGCTTATAGAGCGCATCAACCCCGACGTCCGCGTCGAGACGATCGACCGGACAGTGCTCCCCGAAAACCTCGCCGACCTTCTCGCCCAAACCGGCGCTTCCGACGGGCGCGTCGACTACGTGGCGGACGCCATCGACACCATCAGCACCAAGATCGCGCTTGCCGAGGAAGCCGAGCGCTGCGGCTTCAGGCTCATCAGCTCCATGGGAACGGCCATGAAGGTGCGCCCCGAACGGCTCGAGGTCACCGACATTGAGAAGACCGCAGGGGATCCGGTGGCGCGCGTCATGCGCCGGGAGCTGCGCAAACGCGGCATACACCATCTTAAGGTGGTGAGCTCCCCGGAACGGCCGCGCGCCCTGCGGAGCGGTAAGGAAGGGGCCTCGCGCGAGCGGAGGCCCCCTTTGGGCACCGTATCGTTCGTACCGCCCGTGGCGGGCATGCTCATGGCCGGCGAGATCATCCGCGAGCTGGCGGGCATCAAGTGACGAGCGTGGGAGGAAGCGCGCGAGGCGATACCGGCGCGCGGGAACGCGCCGCGAGCGGGCGCAAAGGAGATTCCCCCGTTCAGCTCAAACGGCAACGGGAGCGTCGGGAAGGCGAAAAGCGTACCGCGGCGGAACAGGGGCATCCGATCGCCATCGCAACAGATACGCACTGCCACCTGGGATTTTTAGCAGACCCCGCGGCATACGCACGCGAGGTGGCCAACCGCGGCGTGCAATGCCTCAGCGCCACTGTGGAACCGACGGAGCATGCGCGATTGGCGTCTGCTTTGGAAGGGTGCCGCTCTGTGGCCGTGGGCCTGGGCCTTCACCCCTGGTGGGTCGCAGCCGACAACGCGGCGCGCGGCGCGCAGTTGGAAGCGTTCGAGCGTTCCGCCCGCAACGCGCCTTTGATCAGCGAGGTCGGTTTGGATTTTGGACCAACGCATGAGGACGCGCGCGCGGCGCAAGAGGAGGCGTTCCGCCACATCTGCGCCCTTTGCGCAAAACCCCTGCCCTGCGGCGGAAAACGCGCTTTGTCGATCCACGCCGTCAGATCCGCCGGGACGGTGCTCGACATCCTTGAGGAAACCGGCGCGCTCGGAGCTTGCGCCTGCGTCTTCCATTGGTTTAGCGGCACAAGCGACGAACTTACCCGCGCGCGACGGGCGGGTTGCCTTTTCTCCATCAACGAGCGTATGCTCGCAACCAAGAGGGGACGTGCCTACGCGCGGGCCATCCCCGCCGACCGCCTGCTCCTGGAAACCGACCTTCCCAGCCGCCCCGGCGAGCCACTCTCCCCCGCTAGGCAAGAGCATGTGCTGCGCGCTGCGCTCAGAACGCTCGCGACGCTTCGCAATGATCCGGATTTGCCGCAGCGCATTGCCCAGAACGCTGCCAGCCTGCACGTTTTAAGGGGCTTTTCTGATCGCGCGTAGCCCCGTGGACGAAATCGACCTTTTTTCTGATATTAACCTTGTCTAACAGCAGAGTCACCGCCAGATGACTTCTTTTTTCCTGGGAAAACGCCGCGCCCTTGACTCTGTCGCAACCGTCAGAAAGGCACGAGTTGTCCCCATTATCAGAAAAAAGGCCGATTTCGTCCCGCGCAGTAAACCGAATCAGAAAACCCCTTGTTTCCATCCCAAAACAACGCGCGGGGACGCCCCGGCAGGGCGTCCCCGCGCAAAAGACGTGCCGCACGTCGGGCGCGCCACTAGCTCAGTTCGAGCATGCCGGTGTAGAGCTGGTAGTACCGGCCCTTTTGGGCAATAAGCTCGTCGTGGCTGCCGCGCTCGACCACGCGGCCACGCTCCAGAACCATAATGGCATCGGCGTCGCGCACGGTGGAGAGCCGGTGCGCAATCACAAAGGTCGTGCGCCCGCGCATAAGCTGGTCCATGCCGCGGCCGATAAGCATCTCGGTACGCGTGTCGATGCTCGACGTGGCTTCATCCAGGATGAGCACCGGCGGGTCGGCCACGGCGGCGCGCGCAATGGCCAGCAGCTGCCGCTGACCCTGCGAAAGATTGGCCCCGTCCGAGGTCACCATGGTGTCGTAGCCGTCCGGCAGGCGGCGGATGAAACTGTCCGCATTGGCTATCTTGGCCGCCGCGCGCACTTCCTCGTCGGTGGCGTCCAACTTGCCGAAGCGGATGTTGTCCGCAATGGTGCCCGTGAACAGGTGCGTGTCCTGCAGCACGATGCCCAGGCTCCCGCGCAGCGCGTCCTTCTGGATGTTCTTGACGTTGATGCCGTCGTAGGTGATCTCGCCGGCCTGCACGTCGTAGAAACGGTTGATGAGGTTGGTGATGGTGGTCTTGCCCGCACCCGTCGAGCCCACGAAGGCGATCTTCTGCCCGGGCTTGGCAAAGAGGTTGATGCCGTGCAGCACCTCGTGATCGGGCTCGTAGCCAAAGCTCACTTCGTGGAAGCGCACGTCACCGCGCAACGGGATGAGCCCCGTCGCAAGCTCCGTGCCGTCAACTCCGCGCGCGGTGGTCTGCGCAACGGCCCCCATCTGCGCGGCGGGAACCTCGCCTGCGGCGCTACCGGCTACGCGCCCCTTGTCCGGCGCCGTAGCGCGGCCCGCATCCGCCGCAACCGGAACCAGCGCTCCCCACGCGCCGACGCCCATGCCGTCGGGAACCCTCCAGGCCCAGGCGCCCTCGCCGGTTTTGGCCAGCGTTACTACCCCCTCGTCAACCTCGGGCCTCTCGCGCATGGCGGCGAACACGCGCTCGGCGCCCGCCAGCGCGGACAGCAGGAAGTTGGACTGCTGCGTGAACTGGTTGATGGGCAGCGCCGTCTGGCGCACAAAGACCAGGTAGCTGGCGAGCACACCCACGTCGGTCAGGCCGGTCAGCGCCATCCAGCCGCCCAGCACCGCCACGATGGCGTAGTTCACGTAGCTGATGGACACCACCGCCGGCACCATGGACGCCGCAAAGGACTGCGCGCCGGTGCCCGCCACGCGCAGCCGCTCGTTTTTGTCACGGAAGCCGGACAGGTTGGCGCTCTCGTGGTTGAAGACCTTCACGACCTTCTGGCCGGTGACCATCTCCTCTATGTAGCCGTCCAGCTCGCCCAGCACGCTTTGCTGGCGTTGGAAGTACGCACGGCTCTTCTTGGTGGAGTAGCTGATGTAGGCGAACATGCACGCATAGCCCACCACCACGACAAGCGACAGCTGCCAGTTCAGGATGAAGATCATCGCCAGCGTCCCCACAATCTGAATGGCGCTCTGGATCACCATGGCAAAGCTGTTGTTCATGGCCTCGGCCACCGTGTCCACGTCGTTGGTGAAGTAGCTCATGATGTCGCCGCGGTTGTGCGTGTCGAAGTAGCGCAGCGGCAGCGTCTGGATATGCGCGAAGAGATCGCGGCGGATATCCATCAGCACCTTCTGCGCCGCGTGCACCATAACCTGCGTGTAGCCGAAAGCCGCCGCCACGCCCGCCGCATAGATAGCCGCGGTGAGGATGATGCCGCGCACAAAGGCATCGTAGTCGCCGGCAGCCAGGCTGTCCACCACCGGACGGATCATGTACGTGCCCAGCAGGTTGGCGACCGCCGACACGGCCACCAGCACCGCCACCGCCAAAAAGAGCAGCTTGTGACGGCCCATGTAGGACAGCAGCTCGCGCAGGGTGGCCAAGAGGTTTTGGGGCTTGTTTCCCGGTGCGGCCATGTTACGCGCCTCCCTTCAGCGCCGAGGCGGGCAAGACGGCAGCCTCCCGCGACCGCTGAGCAGCGCCGTCAGGCACAGGCGCGCCCCCACGCGCACCCGCGTCGGCGGGCGCCTCGTCCGGATCTTGCCCGTGCATCTGGGATTCGTAGATCTCCCGGTAAATGTCGTCATGGGCGAGAAGCTCGGCGTGCGTACCCACCGCGTGCACGCGGCCGTCGTCCAGGACCACGATCTGGTCGGCCTCCATAACCGAGCTCACGCGCTGGGCGATGATGATCTTGGTGACGCCCCTGAGCGCCGCCAAGCTCGCGCGGATATCGGCGTCGGTCGCGGTGTCCACCGCGCTCGTGGAGTCATCGAAGATGATGACCTTGGGGTGTTTCAAAAGCGCGCGGGCAATGCACAGGCGCTGCTTCTGCCCGCCGGACACGTTCACGCCGCCCTGGCCCAGATCGTAGTCAAGCCCGCCGGGCAAGCGGTCGAGAAACTCGTCGACGCGCGCCTGGCGGCAAGCTGCCAAGAGTTCCTCGTCCGTCGCCTTGGGGTTTCCCCACTTGAGGTTCTCGCGCACCGTGCCCGAGAAGAGCACGTTCTTCTGCAGCACGATGGCCACCGCGTCGCGCAGGGTCGGCAGGCTGTAGGATCGCACGTCGCGCCCGCCCACGTAGACCTTGCCCTCCGTGGCGTCGTAGAGGCGCGGGATGAGCTGCACGAGTGTGGTCTTGCCCGCGCCGGTACCTCCCAAGACGCCCACCGTGGAGCCCGCCGGGAAGCTCAGGCTCACGTGCTCCAGGGCGTTCTCCTGCGCGTCGGCGCGGTACTTGAAGGACACGTTCTCAAACGCCACCGACCCGTCCGCCACCTCAGCGGCTGCGCCCTCGGGCGAGGTCAGGTCAACCTTCTCGTCCAGCACCTCGCAGATGCGATGGATGCTCGCAAGGGACCGCGTGAGCAGCAAAAACACGTTGGAGATCATGATGAAGGAGTTCAAGATCTGCATGACGTAGGACAGGAATCCGGTGAGCTCGCCCACCTGCAGCGCGCCGACCAGGATCATCTGACCGCCGAACCACATGATGAGCGTGGTGGCCGTGTAGAGCGAGACGTAGAGCACCGGCATGTTGAGCACCGCGAACCTGAAGGTGTGCTCGCTCGTTGCGGCCAGGCCCTCGTTGACGGCCGCAAACTGCGCGCACTCGTAGTCGCCGCGGACGTAGGCCTTGACGGCGCGGACGGCGGTGAGCATCTCCTGCACCACGTCGTTGAGCTTGTCGACCGTGGACTGCAGCACGCCGTAGAGCGGGCCCACGTGCCGCACGATCAGGAAAAGCGCCACGATCATAAAGGGCGACACGCCCACGAAGACCAACGCCAGCTCGGTGTTGAGGTAAAACGCCAGCCCAAAGCCGATGACGAGCATCACCGGTCCGCGCACCATGGGGCGGAAGCCCGCGTTGAGGGCGTTTTGGATCACGGTGACGTCGGTGGTCATGCGCGTGACGAGCGACGAGGTCTCAAAACGATCCAGGTTGGCAAAGCTCATGTCCTGCACGTGCTCGTACTCCGCTGCACGCAGACGGGCGCCCAGGCCGTAGGTGGCTCGCGCCGCGAAGCGCGCGTACAGAAGCCCCGTGATGAGCGAAAGCAGCGCGCAGATGCCCATGTAGACGCCCTGGCGCAGGATGAAGCCCAGGTCGCGGTTGGCCACGCCCACGTCGATGATGTCGGCCATGAGAATGGGGATCACCATCTCGAAGGCGCTCTCGATGACCACGAGCAGCATGCCCAGGACGGCGTCTCGCTTGTACTGGCCCAGGTAGCCGATGATGCGCTTGAGCTCGTGCATCAGCGCTCGCCCCCTTCCCCGGGCGCGGCGGAGACGTCCGCAGGCGCTGATACCGCCGTGCCTGCGGAGGGACCCTGGGCGGCCAACGCAGCTGCGCCCTTATCGCCCTTGCCATCCTTGTCGGACTCCAGCTCTTTGAGGTTGGCGTACGAGCGGGCGAGAAGATCGGCAAACTGCCCGCGCTCGGCGGGCGAGAAGCCCGCGAGCATGGTTTCGGCCAGCTCCGCACAGAGGACATCCCACGCTGCCACGGTCTGCTTGCCGAAGTCCGTGAGCTCCACGGCCTTGGCACGACGGTCGGTTGCGTGCGGCGCTGCCTCGATGTAGCCGCCGCGCTTGAGCGCGTCGATCATGCGCGAGATGGCCGCCGGATCCAGGTCGAAGTACTGCGCCAGCTGGCTTTGCGTGCTGGTGCCGTATACCGCCAGGTACGAGAGCACCTTGGGCTGGCCCACCCCTAAACTCACCCGGTCGTTGCGGAACAGGTAGCGCCGCTGCGCATGGAACAGGCGGTACACCAGCGCGTGCAGGTCAAAGAGCGCCGCTCCGGCGCCGGGAGCCACATCCCCCGCTGCCGGGAG
This sequence comes from uncultured Coriobacteriaceae bacterium, assembly GCA_944321435.1. Classification (GTDB taxonomy): domain Bacteria; phylum Actinomycetota; class Coriobacteriia; order Coriobacteriales; family Coriobacteriaceae; genus CALUOB01. Next base: position 99,270 of record CALULH010000006.1, read on the forward strand.
CTGGGGCCACAGCGGGACGGCGCCGGCCGACGGCGCGCCAGGCTCCGCGACAACCGCAGCGGACGTCGGATCGCCGGTAGCGGTAGCACCCTGATCACAGGGGGCCTCATCCTTCCTATTCATCTCATCCTCCTCATTAGTTGATATATCAATAGTTGATATATCATGTAATAGAAGGATACAGAGCCGCTGTCAAGAACCAGATAGGTCCTTACCGAATCTTTACGATTCCCTAACAGAGACTTGACTAAAGCGCGGTAAGAATGTAGATGAATGCATATCTTGAAATGAGGAGGAGGCAGCCATGCATGTGTACAACGGCCTCACCAGTCAGCACGAGAGCGAGTTCACCGGCATCAAGGGGCTGATCCTGCGCTACACGGGCACCACCTACGCGCTCATCCTCCTGAGCCTCTTCATCAAGGCGCTCACCTTCGGCATCGGCGCACCGTTGGCAGGGCCTTTGAACGTGGCGTCCGCCGTAGTGATGATCGCCGCGTTTGTAACCTTCCCCCTGCGCCGTCACTGGCGCAAACAGCAAGAGAGCGTTTCCGCAGCGTAGCGGTATCAATCTTCAGATTTTGCAACACCTCCGGCACGGGGGCGCGGCCGCCCCTTACGCACGGCGAGCCCCGAGGCGCCAGCAGCATCCACCGCGCATCGCCTTACTGAAAAACAGCCTTTACGAGCCAGCGCGTTCGTAAAGGCTGTCTCGCTATGTACGGCGGCATGCGCTTTGCAAACCGCACGCCCCCTTGCCCCCTTGGTCGATGCGCCCGGATCGCGCGCTTTATCGAGGGCCTACTCCCCCGTGGGAATCTGGCCGGTCTCCAGGATCACGGCGAGATCGTCCTCGGAAAGGACGGGCACGCCCAAGCTCTCGGCTTTGGCAAGCTTGCTGCCGGCCTTCTCGCCCGCCACCACGTAGCTGGTCTTCTTGGAAACCGAGCCGGTCACCTTGGCGCCCATGGCCTTGAGAACGTTGGCCGCCTCGGTGCGCGTGAAGCGCGTGAGGCTGCCCGTCAGCACGAAGGTGAGGCCGGCAAGCGGCTGAGACTGCGCCACCTCGGCCGCAACACCCGCCGCCTCGGCAGCCGCCGTCACGGGCGCGCTCTGCTCCTCCAGGTTGAGGCCGGCCTGGCGCAGGCGCTCGATCACGGCCAGATTGTCTGGTACCGCCAAAAACTCCTTCACGCTCTGCGCGATCTTGGGGCCGATGCCGTCGATCTGGGCGATCTCCTCCTCCGTGGCAGCAACGAGCGCCGGGATGGTGCGGAATTCCCCGGCGATGAGCTCGCCCACGGACTTTCCCACGTGCCGGATGCCCAGCGCAAAAAGCACGCGGCCCAGCGTCCGCTCCTTGGATTTTGCGATCTCGGCCGTGATCTTGTCGGCCACCGTCTTGCCCACCAGGATGGGCTCGCCGGCCTTGTGGCCCTCCACGGTGGTCTTGTAAACGCGACCCGTGGGTTTGCCGTTGCGCAAGATGGGATCGCCCGCGCAGCGGCCCTTGATGTCCTTGTCGTAGAAGCGGCCCGTTTCCAGGCCGGCAATGTCGTCGGCCGAGAGCCGGTAGAAGTCCGATACGTCGCGCACCAGCCCCGCAGCCATCAGCTTGTCCACCAGCTCCTCGCCCACGCCGTCGATATCCATGCAACCGCGGCTCACCCAATGGAGCAGACGCTCCTTGAGCTGAGCCGGGCAGTCGATGGAAACGCAGCGGTAGGCCACCTCGCCCTCCTCGTGCACCACCGGGCTGCCGCAGGCCGGGCAAGCCTCGGGCATGGTAAAGGGCACTGCGCCCTCGGGGCGCTTGCCCAGCACCGGCCCCACCACCTCGGGGATGACGTCGCCGGCTTTGTGAACCGTGATGGTATCCCCCACGCGCACGTCCTTGCGGTGGATTTCATCGATGTTGTGCAGCGTGGCGCGCGCAATGGTGGAGCCGGACACCGTCACCGGATCGAACTCCGCCACGGGGGTGAGCACGCCGGTGCGCCCCACCTGGATGCGGATCTCGCGCAGGAGGGTCTGCTTCTCCTCCGGTGGGAACTTGAAGGCAATGGCCCAGCGCGGTGCGCGAGCGGTGAAGCCCAGGTCGTTTTGCAGGGCGAAGGAGTCCACCTTCACCACCACGCCGTCGATGTCGTAGTCTAGGTCCGCACGGTGCGCGAGAGCCTGCTCGCAGAAGGCGTGGACCTCCTCGGCGCTGCCGCACTGCGCCACGTTGGGATTGACCGAGAAGCCCGCGTCGCGCAGCCATGACAGGAACGCATGCTGGGAGTCCACGTGCAGAGGCGCGGTGTCTGCCACGGCGTAGAGGAAGGTAGCCAAGTCCCGGCCAGCCGTGACGCGCGGGTCCTTTTGCCGCAAGCTCCCCGCGGCGGCGTTGCGCGGGTTGGCGAAGGGCGCGCGGCCCTCTGCGTCGGCTTCCTCGTTCAAGCGCGCGAAGCTCGTCTTGGGCATGTAAACCTCGCCGCGCACCTCGATGCGCGCGTTGGCGTCGGCTCCCATGCGGTCGAGCGCCGTTTGCGCCAGCGTGGTGGGCACGTCCTTGATGGTGCGGATGTTGAGCGTCACATCCTCGCCCGTGGTGCCGTCGCCGCGCGTGGCCGCGCGCACGAAGGCGCCGTTCTCGTAGGTGAGCGCCACGCCCAGGCCGTCGATCTTGAGCTCGCACGTGTAGACGGGATGCCCGTCGCCCAGCTCGGCCAAGGCGGCCTCCGTGCGCGTAAGCCACTCGTCCAGCTCCTCCAGGTTCATGGCGTCGTCCATGGAGTACATGCGGCTCATGTGCTTGACAGGCGCAAACTGGCTCGACACGTAACCGCCCACGCGCTGCGTGTAGGAGTCGGGCGTCACCAAGTCGGGATAGCGCTCCTCAATGCCCTGCAGCTCGATCAGCAGCTTGTCGAAAGCCGCATCAGTGATCTCCGGCGCGTCCAGCATGTAGTAGCAGTAAGCATGGTAGTCAAGCTGATGGCGCAGCTCGACCGCGCGCGCCGCGGCGGCGCGCTTCTCGGCCGCCGCGTCGCCCGCACCCTGCGGCGCCCCCGCGTCCGCCACGCCGTCCGCCAAGCCGCTCCCGAACAAGCTCTGCTGCTCCATTGGTATCTCCCCTCGCGGCATGGTGCCGCCCGTGTTTCTCGTCCACGCTAGGGTACCACGCCGCACAGACACAGGACCTCTGGCGGCAACGCCCTCTTCTCGATTGCGCCGGCCGCCGCAGCACCGCGGCCAAGGAGCCTCATTCGACAGCAGCCCGCGCAAGGGAACGTGAACGGCGATCAGCGCATGAAAGCCATGCGCGCACGGAAAAAAGGGCCCGCCTGCGCGTAGCAGACGGGCCCTTAGGCGATAAGAGCACGTGGCGGCAAGAGCGCCAACGGCAAAGCCGGTCTCTCACCCCGTGGAGGCACGCGGGCCTACTTGCCCTCGTCCTCCTCGATGGCGGCGTCGATAACCGCGCGATAGGCAGCCTGCTCGGCCTCCTTGATGCGCAGCTTCTCAGCCCAGGCATCCATGGGATGGGTGCCCCAGACCTCGGCGAACGCCTTGGCGCCCACAAAGGCCAAACCTGCGACGACCGCGATGAGGCCCACGAGGATCGCCGGAACGACAACGTAGATCATGCGCAATCCTCCTTACACGAACAGACCAGACACGGCGCCGTTGATACCCACGAAGGCCAGCGCCATGAGCGCGGCGGTGAGCACCGAGATGGGCAGACCGCGCAGCGCAGCGGGCACCTGGGCGTCGTTGACGCGCCCGCGCAGCGTGGCGAAGAGCACCACGGCGATAAACGCGCCCAGACCGGCGCCGATGGCGGTGCCGGCACCCACATCAAAGGTGCAGTCCGCCTCGGCGATGGAAAGCGGGCAGGCAAGGAGGCACGCGTTCAGCGCAATGGCCGTGCAGATGACCATGGCGTCGCGGCGCTCCTCAAGCGGCTTCTTCGCAGCGAGCATGCCGCCTACGAGGAACACCACGGCAGAGGCCACCATGAGATACACGATGGGAGCCAGGTAGGAGATCCCCCACGGCTGCAGCAGCAGGTAGTACAGGGGCCAGCCCAGGATGCCCGATACGGCGGTAGCTCCCCAAAGGCCCAGGCCGAAACGCACGGACTCCTCCGGGCGCAGCGCGAGCACCATGACGCTCGCCATGCCCACCAACTGCACGAAGACCAGGTTGTTGTCGAGCGCGGCGGTGAAAAGCGCGTTCAGGAACTCCATTACTCCTCACCTCCGTCAGATGCGGCGGACGCCTTGAACAGGCCGCCCTCCAGGCTCTGCACGAACACGGCAACCAGCGTGAGCACCAGCAGCGATCCGGCAGGCTTTCCGAAGACGGCAACCGGCGTCTCGGCGAGCTCGGTCATGGTCAGGCCGAAGATCTCGCCGGTGGCGAGCATGCCGTTAACAAGGCCGGTGAACGTAAGCGTGGCGAGCACGGCGACCGCGCCCAGAACGCCCGTCGCAACGCCGCCCTTGGCGGGTACAACCACCATGTCGCTCTTGGCCACGAAGGTCATGGCGAGGGCGTTGGTGGCGGCCAGCGGCAGGTACATGCCCAGGGCAACCTGGACTGCGGGGTCGATCAGATAGACGGCCAGGTCGAGCAGCGCAACCACGGCGGCGCTGATCATGAGCGCCACGGGAATGCGCGTGACCCAGTTGGTCAAACGGTTGATGAGCGGCATGGCAAGGGCCATGACCACAATCGCAACAGCGGAGACAGCGCCGATCGCAAAGCCCTGCTCGAGCGTGTTGGCCACCGCAAGGCCCGGAAGCGAGCCCGCGACGACCAGGAACACCGGACTCGAGAGGGTCTTCTCAAGGCGCGCCTGGCGCTGTGCCGCAATGTAGGGGTGCAACGCCATGTTAGTTCCCTCCCAACTGCTGATAAGCCTGAATGGCGATGTTGACATCCTCGATCACCGCGGTGGAGGTGAAGGTGGCGCCGGACACGCCGTCCACATGGGCCGCGTCGCCGGTGGCGTCCTCGATAGTGACGCCGGTATCGGTCGCGGTACCCGCGAAGCTGGCCAAGTAATCCTCGGCCAGGGCGTTGGTGCCGATGCCGTCGGTCTCGGAGTGGCTTACGATCTGCACACCCACCACGCCGGTGGAGTCGATACCCACCATGAGGCGCACGAGACCGGCATAGCCCTGGCTCTCGACCTCGAAAACGTATCCGCCGGTATCGGCCTGGTAAACGGAGACGAGGCCCTCGATGTCGGGGGCGGAGACGCTGGTGAACGAACCGGCGTCGGGGAACAGAAGCGCGCGCTGCTCGCCGCCCTGGGCCTGCTCAAGGCGAGCGTCGGCCTCGGTCAGGGCGTCGGTTGCCGCGAAGCGGGCACCGGAGACAACGAGCGTGCAGACGACCGCGACGACGAGCACCGCGAGAAACGAGTACCCGAAACGGTCGCGACGGGGTTTAGGCGAGGGCACGCTTAACACCTCCCTCAGGCTTGGGAGCACAGAGCTTGTCGATCAGCGGAACGAGCATGTTCATGAACAGGATGGAGTAGGCAACGCCCTCCGGAGCGCTCGCGAAGAAGCGCACGAAGGAGGTGATGAGGCCGCACCCCACGCCGAACACAACCTTGCCGGTCTGCGTCATGGGCGTGGTGGTGTAGTCGGTGGCCATGAAGAAGGCGCCCAGCGCAAGACCGCCGGAGAGCAACTGCGCCAGCACGTCGTTGCCGGTGATGAGGCTCATGACCGCCACAACGCCGACGAACGGAAGCGTGGCCCAGGCGTCGACGATCCTCATGACGAGCAGGAACACATAACCGATGAGGAGCGTGATGATGCAGGTCTCGCCCAGCGCGCCCGCATGGTTGCCCAGAAGCAGGTCAAGATAGCTATGGTTGAAGGTGCCCGCCGTCATCTCGGCCAGCGGAGTTGCCCCGGTGATGGCGTCAAGCGGCGTGCCCTCGGGCGCGGGATAGCTGCCCAGCGCCGACGGGAAGGCCACCATCAGGAAGATGCGGCCGGCCACCGCCGGGTTGAACACGTTGCAACCGATACCACCGAAGAGCATCTTGACCACCACGATGGCGAATGCGGTACCCAGGGCCGCGATCCAGAAGGGGCAGTCGGCCGGCAGGGTCATGGCGAGCAGCATGGCCGTGACCACGCACGAGAAATCGTCCGCCGTGGACGGACGACGCTGGATGAGGCAGCACAGGTGCTCGCACACGAGCGCCGTGGCGATGCACGCCAGAACCAGGATGGGCGCGCCCAGACCGTAGAGCACCGTTGCGGCGATCACGGTCGGCAGCAGGGCCAGGCACACGCACCCCATGATCTTGGGAGTGGAGTCCTTCCCCATGAAATGGGGGGAGCCCTCGACGATGAGCTTCATGCTACTTACCTCCCTTCGCTTCGTCGGCCAGGCGACGCGTCTCGGTGCGGTAGAACGCCTTGCCGTTGCGGATGGAATCGTTGATGCGGCGATGCGCCGGGCACGCGTACGTGCACGAGCCGCAGTCCATGCAGTTCATAACGCCCAGCTCGTCGAGCGCCAGCAGGTTCTTGTTGGCAGAGGCAACCGCCAGGCCCGTCGGGTTCAGGCTCAAGGGACAAGCGCGCACGCAGCGGCCGCACTTGATGCACGGCGTCGCCTCGGGCAGCACCGCTAGATCGTCCCAGCACAGGATGGCGTTGTTTGCCTTGAGGACCGGGCAGTCGAGGCTGGAGATGGCGCGCCCCATCATGGGACCGCCCATAAGCACCTTCTTGGGATCCTTGACCAGGCCGCCCGCCGCCTCGATGACGTCGCGCACGTTCATGCCGATCGGCACGCGGTAGTTGCCCGGGTTCTTCACGCAGTCGCCCGCGACGGTGATGGTCTTGCGCACCAACGGCTCGCCGTAGCGGAAGTACTCCTCCACGCGCGAAACCGAGGTCACGTTCATCACAAGGCAGCCCGCGTCCACAGGCAGGCCGCCCGCGGGAACCGCGCGGCCCGTAGTCGCCATAATGAGGACCTTCTCGCCGCCGGCGGGGTACTTGGTGGGAACCGCCATGACCTCGACCTTGTCGCCCACGCCCTTCTCGGCGATGGTCTTGTTGAGCAGCTCGACGGCCTCGGGCTTGTTGTCCTCGATGCCGATAACCGCACCCGGGATCTCAAGCGCCTCGATGATGCGGGAGCAGCCGTCGATGATGCGGCCGGGATGCTCCATCATCTGACGGAAATCCGAGGTGATGAACGGCTCGCACTCCATGCCGTTGACCACCAGGTAGTCGAACTTCTTGCCCTCGGGCGCCTTCATCTTGAACCACGTGGGGAACGAGGCGCCGCCCAGGCCCACCACGCCGGAAGCGCGCACGCAGTCGATGAACTCGTCCTTCGTGCTGTAGCTGGGCTTGACGATGGACGGATCCTGCTCCATCTTGCCGTCGCCCTCGATCTCGACCACGGGCGCGGTCTGGCCGGTGGGCAGCTGCTCGGTGGCGACCGAGGTCACCGTGCCGGAGATGCTGGCGTGGATGGGCGCGCACAGGCCCGTTCCATCGCCGATCAGCGTTCCCACGTAAACGTGGTCGCCCACGGAGACACAAGGCGTGCACGGCGCGCCGATGTGCATGTTCAGCGGAATGCGCACCTGCTGGGGCGGCTCAACATACACAACGGGGCAGTCGCGCGTGTCCTTGTGCTGCGGCGGATGAACTCCGCCCTTTGTCTTGTGCAGCGAGAACATGTACTCCCCTTACCGTTACTACTACAACGATGCCGTTGCGCCGGCGCAGATGCAGGTTGGCGAACACCCTGACCCCTTGTCGGCGAGACACAAAAACACCAGATATCGAGTTTACAAGTTTTTCATAGCTTCTGCATCTGACAATTGCGTTTTTGCGTCCGACATGGCCCGCTGAGCTGCGGTTTTATATTCATTTGAGAATAATAACGCCGTATGAAGGCCGCTCGTCGAGGCTGGTTTCGATATGAAAAAGCCCTCCCCGAAGGGAGGGCTCGAAGAAGAAGGACAGGTTACGCTTCGCCCGAAGGGGGGGTTTGACTAGTAGCTCTGGCCGTTACCGTAGCCGCCGCCCAGCAGGTTCTCAAGGTACTGCTGCAGCTCCTCCCGGGAGATACCGCTGTTGCCGCTGTCCTGGGAGTTGTCCTGCTGCTCGGCCTGGAGGGCCTCGTCGGAGCCCAAGGTCACGTCGAGCGTCTGCTCGGAACCGCTGCGGTTGACCGTCAACGCCACCTGGTCCCCCACCTCGTGCTCGCGCACCAGGATGATGAGGCTGTCGGCGGAGTCCACCTGCTCGCCGTCCACGGCGGTGATGACGTCGCCCGCTTGCAGACCGGCATCGGAAGCCGGGCTTCCGTCGGTCACGGACACCACGTAGGCGCCAGTGCTCACGGCCAGGTTGTTCTGGCGGGCGTTAAGGGCGTTGACCGTGGAGAGCGTGGCGCCAAGGTAAGCGTGCACCGGGGTCTCGCCGGCGATGATCTGGTCGACGATGTTCTTCACGTAGTTGGAGGGGATGGCAAAGCCCACGCCCGAGCTGGAGCCAGAATAGCTCTCGATGATGGAGTTGATGCCGATGAGCTGCCCCTGGTCGTTGACGAGCGCGCCGCCGGAGTTGCCGGGGTTGATGGCTGCGTCGGTCTGGATCATGTTGGCGTAGATAGTGGTGCCGCTCGTGGACTGCATGGCCGTGGAGCGGTAAAGCGCGCTCACGATGCCGGTCGACACGGACTGCTCGTTGCCGAAGGGGCTGCCGATGGCCATAACCCACTCGCCCACCGTCAGGCTGTCGGAGTCGCCCATCTCGATGGGGGTCAGGCTGGCACCGCCCGCGTCCACGCGGATAACCGCCAGGTCGCTCGACTCGTCAGTGCCCACGACCTGCGCCTCGTAGCTCTGACCCTCGATGTTGACCGAGATGCCGGTGGCACCCTGCACCACATGGTAGTTGGTGATGATGTTCCCGTCGGTATCGTAGATCACGCCCGAGCCGATGCCGCCGCCATCAGCGGTCTCGGTGGTGATGGAGACGACCGAGGGCAGCGCCTTCTGCGCGACGACCTCGGCGAGCGTGGTGTCCTCGGAGTTGATGTCGATGGTTTGGGTGGTGCCGGAACCCGCCTGAGCGGATCCGCTGTCGGAGCCGAAGCTGAAGGCGCCCGCCATGGTAAGCGCGATCACGAGCGCGGCGCCCGCCAGCAGCCCCGCGAAGGAGGCGATAAACACCGGGATCTTCTTGGTCCTGGTCTTGACCACCGTGTGCTTCTCGGTCACCGGGGCGACAGGGGCCGCGTGGGCACCGGAGGCAGGCGAAGCGGCCTGCGGCATGGGCGCGGTCTGAGCGGCGCCCGCCGCATGCGTGCCGGGCTGCTCGGTGGCGCCGTTGCCCGATGCGGCGTACGGCGCGGGCTGGCGATCGCCGGCGTAGACGTTACGCACGGAATCGGAAGCGGGAACCTGCGGCTGCGCCGAAGCCGACGCGCCGGCGCTGTCGGGGCGCTTCGGCGCGGCTCCCGCCGCGGGAGTGGGCTCTACCTCGATGCGCGGCACCGCGGCGTCGCGCTGGTTCGCAGCGCCCATGCCCTCCGGCCGCTGGGGGTATCTCTTCTCGTCAGTCATGTCTGCATCCTCTCAGTATGATGCGCGGGCATCGCTCCTCCGCAACGCCCGCTTCGTTGGCCTGCCACAGGTATACCCCAATGAAACCCCACGTGATACGTACTTAAGCACGACTTAATAGAGTTCGAGAAGTACCGTTATTCTTTTTCAGGTTTGTGGATGACCTTGCTTCAACACCTTACAACCTGACGGAACGGACGGGCATATCGTCCTGGCGCAGTTCTGCAGACGCAGAAGGCCCCGTTTCCGGGGCCTTCGTCGCGTCGAAGCTGTTTGAGCACAGGGTGATATGCCTGCGCCCCGCCCGCCAGTGGCGTCTCAACAAGGAGAGAAAGGAGCGCCTTCTCGCCTACTCTTTGAAGAGGTAGCCGACGCCGCGTACGGTGGTTATGTGGGCGGCAATCAGCGGGCCCACCTTGGAGCGGATACGGCGAATATGGACGTCGACGGTGCGGGTGCCGCCGCAGTACTCGAATCCCCAGACGCGGTGCAGCAGCACCTCGCGCGAGTAAGCGCGGTTGGGGTGCGTGGCCAGGAAGGCCAGGAGCGAGTACTCCATAAGCGTGAGGTCCACGGGCTCGTCGTCCAAGTAGACCTGGTAGGTTGCGAGGTTGATGACCAGGTTGTCGATGCGCAGCACGTCGTCCACAGCGTAGGACTCTTCGTCGCCCAGCAGGCGCTGCGCGCGGGCCACCAACTCGTTCAGGCTGGCCGTCGGGCAGATGAAGTCGGCGCGGGCGTAGGCGGGCATGTGCAGCGCGGGGAGGCTCTCCTCCTCGACGATGAGGAGCATGGGGATGCTGCCGCGTTTGTCGAGCCACTGCGCCAGCTGCTCGATACGCTCGTTGCGGATGCCGTCCGCGTCCAGCACCATCAGGTCGAAATCGTGCGAGACGGACGGGGAATCGGGCGTTGCTAGATAGACCTCAACACCCAAGCTCGCGTTCAGCGAGCGCACAAAGTCATGATAACGGGTTGTACGCGCCATAAAGAGCACGTTCTTCTCAGCCACGGCCACATGCACCTCCTCGGCAAAAGATGGCTTTTAGGATACCAAACAAGTTATTTTTATATCTGAAAAAGCCTTAAGAATCCGCTAGATACCGGTCGATTTCCCAGTCGGTCACGGCAGCGTTGAACTTGTTCCACTCATCGCGCTTCTTGCGCAGGAAGAACGAGTGGATGTGCTCGCCCAACGTCTCGTACATGAGCTGGGAGCTTTCAAATGCGTCAAGCGCCTCGCCCAGCGTACGGGGCAGCAAGGGATAGCCGGCCGCTGTGAGCTCGGCGTCGGTGCTTCCCAAAAGATCCGGCGTCTCGGGCGGCAGTTCCAGCCCCTCCTCGATGCCGCGCAGGCCCGCAGCCAACGTGACCGCGCAGGTGAGGTACGGGTTGGCCATGGGATCGGGCACGCGCAGCTCGATACGGGTGGAGAGCTGCTTGCCGGGCTTGTAGATGGGAATGCGGATCATGGCGGCGCGGTTGCGCAGGCCCCACGTGGCGTGCGTGGGGACCTCCCCGCCGCTGTTGTTGAGGCGCTTGTACGAATTGACCGTGGGGTTGGTGACCGCCATAAACTGCGGCGCGTACGCGAGGAGGCCCGCCATGTAGTGCTTAGCGACATCGGACAGGTGGTAGTGCTCGTCGTTCTCGCCCCAGAAGACGTTGTTGCCCTCATGGTCCAGAAGCGACTGGTACAGCAGCATGCCGCTGGAGCTCTGACCAGCGAGCGGCTTGGGCATGAACGAGGCGTGGATGCCCTTCTCGTACGCCTCGAAGCGGATCACGTACTTGGCGGTGGTGAGCGTGTCGGCAAAGGTGAGCGCCTCGGCATGGCGCAGCGACAGGCACTGCTGGCCCGGGCCCTTGGAGTGGTAGGAGTACTCGATGGGCACGCTCATCTTCTCCAACGAGGTCACCGTGCGGCGGCGCAGGTCGAAGGCGGGATCGTCGGGCGTGAGGTCAAAATAGCCCGCCGAGTCCATGGCGGCGGTGCTGGTGCTGCTGGGGAAATAGTAGAACTCCAGCTTGCCGCCCACGTTCATGAGGAAGCCCATCTCCTCGGCCTTGCGGAACACGCGCTCCAGGCAGGCGCGGGGATCTCCGGCGAAGGGCTCGCGGTCGGGGGTGTAGATGTTGCAGAAGATGCGCGCCGTGTGCTGCTCCTTGTCGCGCCATGGCATGATCTGGAACGTGGTGGGATCCGGGAAGACCAGCATGTCGGCCTCTTCCGGCGAGGTGAAGCCCTCGATGGACGAGCCGTCGAAGCCGATGCCCTCCTCGAAGGCAACCTCGAGGTCCTCCGGGCTGATGGCGAAGCTCTTAAGGCGCCCGATGACGTCGGCGAACCAGAGGCGGATAAACCGGACGTTACGCTCCTCGATGGTGCGCAGCACGAAGTCGATATTCTGACGCTGATCCATGAGTCCCCTTTCACAGCATCTGCGGCACATGGTCGCGCGCCGCCGTACGCGACGCGAACAGTTGCCGTAAGTGTGCCACAACTATATTTCCTGGCTGTTTCGGTCATCCCGAGAAGGGATGGAGGACAGTGCGGCAGCGCCTCATCGCGCGGCCCGTGCAAAAGGGACGAGCGCATCGGGCGGAAAGAAGACCCCGCCTGCCGCGCGCATGCATCCTGCGGTAAAAATGCGGACGGGGCCGCAGGCGCAGCCCCGTCCCCGCATGCTCCGACCAGGGCCCTACAGCCCCTTGCCCAAGCGCTTCTCTATCTCAAGGGGATCCATGTGCGCCATGCAGGAGCCCTTGTGGGCGCACGTCCCCGCCTCCGAGCAGTCAGCGCATACGCCCTTGCGCCTTACGCGGAGCACGACGGCGGCGAGCGCGGCCGCGATCGCGACGAGGATAACGATATCGACGGGACCCATACAGCCTCCTTTGCCAGCCTCCGCCATGTGGGGCGGCGGCAGTCCAGCTCTTCAAGTTAGGATACCCTAACTTATTCTTCCCCGCATGCAGTCAGCTCAGTGCGACAAGAACGCCACAGGCTCCGCATGCGACGCGCGAAAAAAGGCCGCCGGCTCATCGCCGACGGCCCGAGGGGAGGTGCCTGAAGGGACGGGCGCCCGCGCTTATCGCGCAGCGATGCGACCCCGTCCGGAGACGATGCCCTACGCGGTTGCCGCCGCAGCCGCCGGCTCGTCATCCCACGCGCCCTTGGGCATGGGGCGGAACACCTGAAAGAGGATAAGCGCCGCAAACGCAACCGCCACCACGGTCCAGACGCTGACCACGCCCTGCGCGAGCAGGTAGAACTGGTTGATCATAAGGCCCACAACCCAGGCGAAGCCGCACTCGTAGCCCAACGCGATGGCCGTCCACTTGGCGGAGTTCATCTGGGCGCGAATGGTGCCCATAGCGGCGAAGCACGGCGCGCAAAGCAAGTTGAAGGCGCCGAAGGCCATGATGCCGCCCATGGTGGAGAACATCCCGGCGAACGCCGCCCACAGGCTCGGATCGGTCTCCCCGGCGTCGGCGATGTGCAGCAGCGACGCCGCCGTGGCCACCACGTTCTCCTTGGCCACAAGGCCGGTAACAGACATAGCCGTGGCCTGCCAGGAATCGAAGCCCAGCGGGGCGAAGATCCAGGCGATGGCGCCGCCCAGCATAGCCAGCACCGAGTAGTCGGTGAACTCCTCGGGCACGCCTTCCATGTCGGGAAGGAACCCGAAGGCGCCCGAGCCGCCCTCCCAGCCAGCCGTGCCGAAGTTGGAGAGGAACCACACCACCACGGTGGAGGCGAAGATGATCGTGAAGGCCTTCTTGATGTAGGCGCTCACGCGCTCCCACACGTGAAGAGCCCAGGAGCGGATGGAGGGGAAGTGGTAGCTCGGCAGCTCCATTACGAACGGCGTGGGCCGACCGGCGAAAAGCTTAGTCTTCTTGAGCATGATGCCCGAGACGATGACCGCCACCACGCCCAGGAAGTAGAACAGCGGCGCGATCCAAGTAGCGTCGGACGTGCCCACCAGCGCGCCCATGAGCAGCGCGATGATGGGGAGCTTGGCTCCGCAGGGGATGAACGTGGTGGTCATGACCGTCATGCGGCGGTCCTTCTCGTTCTCGATGGTCTTGGTGGCGAGCACGCCGGGCACGCCGCAGCCCGTGGAGACGAGCATGGGGATGAACGACTTGCCAGACAGCCCGAAGCGGCGGAACACGCGGTCCATCACGAAGGCGACGCGCGCCATGTAGCCGCAGTCTTCGAGGAAGGAGAGCAGGATGAAGAGCACCACCATCTGCGGGATGAAGCCGAGCACGGCGCCCACGCCGGCCACGACGCCGTCGACTACCAGGGAGGTCACCATGGCGCTGGCGCCAGCGGCCTCGAGCCAGCCGGTCACCACGTCGGGCACGGACGGCATGGCCGCGCCGAAGAGCTCCCAACCCTCGCCGAAGAGGTTGTCGTTGACCCAGTCGGTGCCGGCAGTACCGAAGGTCGATATGGCCAGGTAGTACACGCCGAACATCACGGCCAAAAAGATCGGCAGGCCGAGGATGCGGTTCGTGACGATGCGGTCGATCTTCTCGGACGTGCTCATCTTGGCCGGCGCCTTCTTCACGCACTCATCCATGATATGGGCGATCAGCGCGTAACGCTCCCCGGTGATGATGGACTCGGCGTCGTCGTCGCAGTCCTTCTCGCACTGGGCCACCAGGGCCTCGACCTTGGCCGCGCTTGCCGGGGACAGGCTGATGGCCTTCGCGGCCAGCTCATCGCGCTCGAAGAGCTTGACGGCGTAATAGCGGCGCTTGCCCTCCTCTACGCCGGCGGGCACGAGCTTCTCGATGTCGTCGAGGACCCCCTCGATGGCGGAATCGAACCTGTGCGCGGGAACAGAGCCCGCCTTGGCCGCCTCCTGACGGGCGGTGCGCAAAAGCTCGTCCACGCCGCTGCCCTTGAGCGCCGAGATCATCACGACGGGAGCCCCCAGGCGCTGAGAGAGCTTGCCTGCATCGATCTTGTCGCCGCTCTTCTCGACCAGGTCGGCCATGTTGAGGGCGATCACCACCGGCAGGCCGGTCTCAACGACCTGCAGGGTAAGGTAGAGGTTGCGTTCCAGGTTGGTGGCGTCCACCACGTTGACCACCACGTCGGGCTCGCCGCTCATGAGGTAGTCGCGGGAAACCTGCTCCTCGGGGCTGTACGGCGAAAGCGAGTAGATGCCGGGCAGGTCGGTGACGACCACGTTCTTGTCGGAGGAGAGGCGCGCCTCCTTCTTCTCAACCGTAACGCCGGGCCAGTTGCCCACGTAGCCGTTCTGGCCCGTGATGCGGTTGAACAGGGTCGTCTTGCCGCAATTGGGGTTTCCCGCCAACGCGACGCGAATGTCTGTTGCCATGCTTCCTTCTTCCATGAGGCGATTCCGGAATCCTGTCGGCGCGCTGGAAGGGACGGCGCCGGCTTTGAAACCGCAGGTAGATCAGACGTTTTAGTTAGATATGCCTAACTTTATGCGCATGAAAAAGCTCCCCTTAGAGCACTTCCACGTGGGCCGCCTCCTCCTTGCGGATGGACAGCTCGTAACCGCGCACGGTGATCTCGACCGGGTCCCCCAACGGGGCCACCTTCACAACCGTGACGGTGGTACCCTTGATCAGGCCCATGTCCATCAGGTGGCGGCGCAGCGCGCCCTCACCGTGCAGCTTGGCGATAGTGGCCGACTGCCCCACGGCAACGTCCTTCAGGCTCTTCATTTCTCCCCCTCTCGATGGTTCCGCGGCGATGCGCGCTTACGCAACCATGACCCGCATGGCGGTCTTGCTGTCGATCCCCAAACGCGAGCCCTTCACCATGACGATGATGTTGCCCAACGCCTGGTTCACCACGTGGACCTCGGAGCCCTCGACGAACCCCAGGTTCGATAAGTGGCGTTTGAGCTCCTCGCCGCCGCGGACGCGAACCACACGCACGGTGTCGCCCGCCTTCGCCATGGAAAGCGGCATCGTGAATCCCGACGCTTCTGCCATCGCCGCATTCGCCTCTCTTCGTCTTCCGTGAACGAGGTTATTCTTCGTTCGCGTTAAGTAACCTATCACTAACTTGCTGCGTTGTGAAGACTTTCGGGCAAATTTGTAGCGGGAAGTTAACTTTTTAGACGATAAACACGGGTCTTTGCGGGCGAGAAGAGCAGAGTATCCGGTCGGCCGCGCGGGGGCGGGGCATATGCTCACCGACCCCGCGAAGGCCTACGAGATGCTCGGCCGGCCGCGCGCGGGGGCGGGGTATATCGTCCTGGCGCAGTTCTGCAGCCGCAGGAAGCGCCGTTCCCGGCGCTTCCGTCGCGGCGAAGCTGTTTGAGCACAGGATGATATGCCCCGCCCCCCCTGCTACGAAGTTACAAACGCTAGCGTTATGCGGCTGTCGGCCGTGCTTCTCGCAAAACGTTACTTTGCAGCCTCAAGGGCGCGGAGGCCGAGAACGATGGAGCCCAGGACGCCCTGGTTGCCGTCGAGGCTCGGGGGAACGATATAGGAATCAATCTGATCGAGCTCGGGGGTGGACAGGTAGCCGTTGAGCTTCTCGAGCGTCTTCTTCCGCACGAGAGGCATGAGCTCGGGGGTATGGTCCGGCACGCCGCCGCCCAGGATGATGCGCTGCGGAGAATAGCACAGGATATAGGTGGCCAGGCCCTGAGCCAGGTAGTCAGCCTCCTGCTCCATGACGGCGGGATCGTTTGAGAGCACGTCGTTGCCCTCCCCCAGGCGCAGCTGCACGGCCGGTCCCGCGGCAACGCCCTCCAGGCAGTTGCCGTGGCAGTGGCAGGTGCTGGGCACGTTGTCGCCGGCGGCGCGCTGAACCGCAACGTGACCGGCCTCGGGATGGAGCATGCCGTGCAGCATCTGGCCGCCGATGCACACGCCCACGCCGATACCGGTGCCCACGGTGATGTAAATCACGTCGGTGAGGCCCTGGGCGGCGCCGAAGGTGATCTCGCCCAGGCAGGCCCCGTTAACGTCGGTGTCGATGCCCACGGGCACGTTGAGGGCGCGCTTGAGCTCGCCCATGAAGTCGTAGTTCTGCCATGCGATCTTAGGGGTGTTGAGAATGCGGCCGAGGCGCGGGTCGGCGGGGTTCACGGCCACCGGCCCAAACGCAGCCAGGCCAAGAGCGGCGATGTCCTTGTCTTTAAAGTAGCCGATAAGGTCGGGCAGGGTCTCCTGCGGGGTGCGCGTGGGATAGCTTGCACGGTCCAGCACCTTGCCGTCCGCAGTGCCCACGGCGCACACCATCTTCGTGCCGCCCGCCTCGATGGCGCCGATCAGCTTGTCGCTCATTGCCTTAGCTCCCTTCAGGGGCCACGCCCCGTCCTGCCGCCCTGCTCGCGCGGCACGTCAATCCTCGCGCCGGGAAACCCAAGCGCCGCAATGCCCTTATTGTACGCCGCGGAAACGGCGAGCGTCCGCACATTATGTAATCGTTTTCACTTTTCCGTGAGCGCACGCATGCGCGGATAAGCGGAAAGGAGAGCAGCGGACGCGCCGCTTACCGACGAGGGACCGCCGCTCCCGGTTAGAAAATGCGCTTCTCCATGATGTAATCGTCCATCACGAAGCCGTGGCCGATGTCGGTCTCGACGGCATCGATGGTCGCGAAGCCCTTCCCGCGATACGCACGCGTGCCGAGTTCGTTGCCCTTGTTGACAGTGAGGTACATTGCGCCGAGGCCGCGCTCGCGGCACAGGCGCTCGTAGAAGGCTACGACGGCGCTGGCGAAATGCCTGCCGCGCTCCGCCGCGCGCAGGTAGATCTTGCTGATGAAGAAGCGGTTGGTCTCCGGCTCCACATGGCCGCCGGTGTAGCCCACCACGCGTCCGTCGTCGGCGGCGCGCACGAACCAATACTCGTAAGCATGGTCAGCCATGTCGCGGCGAATGGCCGGAAGGCTCTGGAATTGCTCGACCATGTAGTCGGTCTGCGCCGGGCCGATAAGCGCCGGCCAATATTCATGCCAGATTTCCGACGCCAACGAGGCCAGACGCTCCTGCTGCTCGGACGTCTCGACCGCCTCGAAGCGGGCGATCTTCTCGCCCGCAGCGTTCTTCTCGCACATACTGCCCTCTCCTCTCCGCCGCAGGCACCGGCGCCCGCGCTAGCGCTTCCCCTGCTTGATCAGGCTCTCTATCAGCTTCAGCGTGGCCTGATAGGCCTTAGAGCGGTCGAACTGCTCCTCGGCGACCTCGCGCGCGTTCATACCCATGCGCATGCGCTCGGGCTCGTCGGACAGCAGCGTGTCCAACGCCTGGGCGAGAAGCGCGGGCTGCTCGGGCTCCACGTTCACACCGAAGTCGTCCTGCGTGACCTTGAGGCCGAACTCGGGGCTGGGCGAGGTGTTGACCATGGGCTTGCCGGCCGCCAGATAGTCGGCGATTTTGGTGGGGACGCTCTGCGGCGCCTTGCGCGCGAGCGAGTTCACCAGCACGTCGGAGCTTTCCAGATAAGCCGCCATCTGACGGTAGGGCAGGTATCCGAGGAAGTCCACCGGGGCCTTCTCCTCGGCCGCAACCTGCTCGAGCGCGGCGCGGTCCACGCCGTCGCCCAGGAGTTTGAGGCGCACCGTCGGGTGCTTCTCGGCCACCTGCGCCACCGCGCGGATGAGCGTGGCGATGTCGTAGCAGGCGGACAGGGTGCCCGCGTAGGTTACCCAGAGCTCGTCCTCCGGGCGGTCGAGCTCGAGCGCGAACTCGTCCACGCCGCGGTCGAACTCCGCCAGGTCGTTGCCCACATAGACCACGAGCTTGGGAATGGTGTTGGGACGGTCCTTGAACGGGCGCGACGCGTATTCGTCGGACGTGCCCACAATGGCGTCGGCCAGGGAGTAGGCGCGCTTGGCCTGAGCGTAAAAGGGCGCGAAGGCAACGTTTGAGACCACGGGAACGTCGAGCGCCACGCGGAACGCCTCGGGCCACAGGTCGTTCACGTCGATGATAAGCGGAATGCGGTAGCGTTCCGCAGCCTCGGCCACAGCGACCGCGACGTCGTTGGGCGGGATCTGGCAGTAAACGAGGTCGAAGGCATGATCGCGTTCGAAGAAGTCCGCAACGTTCTTGGCCATGATATGGTGCGACCAAATGCGCTGCGGGCACATGTTCTTGGGATAGCCCGGCTCGTCGATGAGATGCACCGCATACGGGGCGTCCACCGCAAAGTCCTTGGAGCGCATCTCCTTGTCCCAGTGCTGGAAGCGCGACGTGATGAAGTCGACCTCGTAGCCCGCTTGGGCAAGCAGGCTGCACAGGAAGGTGTAGCGCGTGGCGCCTTTGACCTCGCCGGGCAGCTTGGCGTCGATGCTGTAAACGGCGATGCGCCCGCGAGCGGGCGCAGACGCACCGTCCCCGGCCTCCTCGTCATCCTCGTCGGCCGCGCTGGTGAAATCCTCGAACGACTCGTCCGCCAGGGATTCCTCCCCGTCAAACGCGATTTCGTCTATCTCGTCTGAAGTGACAGCCTGGTCGTGCTCTGCGTTTGAAGTGTGGTCAACCATGCGTCCCCCTTCGGTTCATCCGATCTTCATTGTAAACGAGGAGACGGCTGCGTGCCGCCCGCACGCAGACCGCCACGAGAGCCACAGCTCCGTCGCTACAGCCGACGCCCCAAGCGTTTCTCTATAAGCTCGTAGCCGATGCCCAACCGGTTCAGCGTCCACGCCGTCCAGTAGCGCCGCTCACCACGCCGCCACTGATCAGGGTTCCGCTCTTTGAGCTCCCTTCGGAACTGCCGGGCCCGCGCGCGCCCGCGCTTGCGGTCATGGTCGAACAGCAGCGCGATGTTGTAGTGCGTGTCAACGAGCAGGTGAACCCGGTGTCTCAGGTACGCCAAGGCCTCGGAGGTAAGCGCTTGTCCTGCCGCGTTGTCATCCTCGCACGCACCGAGATAACGCAAGAGCTCGTCCACCACGCGCGCATGGTCATCCCAACGCTTGACATAGTTCGCAAGGCTCACGCTCTGGTTCGCGTTGCCCACCAGGTACTGGTACACCTCAATGGGAAGGTAAACGATGGTCGCGGCGGGCACGCTCGCCTTCACCGCGTACTCGAAGTCCTCGTAAAACGTGTGCTCCAACAGGCGCAACCCGATCCTGCGCAGATAGTCGGTCCGCGCCGTAAGCGTGTGGATCATGATCTGGGCACCCGCCGCGTCGTTACCGCACACCCGCGTAAACGGCAGGACCGCGCCCGCCTCAACACCCGGGGCCAGAGAAAACAGCGTGGTGGCACCCGTGCGCATGTCCACCTCGCGCTTCTCGTCTACCACGAGATCGCAGTCAAGCGCTTTGAGGCGCTCGATGAGCGCGACGAGCCCCTCCGTGCGCACCCAGTCGTCCCCGTCGACTACGCGGAAGTAACGACCGCGAGCCACCGCGAGGCCCGCGTTCACCGCCGAGCCGTGCCCACCGTTTGCTTTGGAAACGACCCGCACGATCTTGGGCCAGCGTACGGCGTAGCGCTCGGCCAGGGCGCGCGTATCGTCGGTGGACCCGTCGTTGACCACCACCACCTCGAGATCGTCCTCGAGGTCTGGGGTGCAGCACGAGTCAAGCCCACGGCTGAGATAGGCCTCGACGTTGTAGGCGGGAACGGCTATGGTGAGGGTTTTGGAGGCCTTCTCAGCTCCTGGCATGCGCACGGTCATACGGCTCCTAGCGTTGCATCTTGAGGTGGGCGTAGCCGCCGCTGGTACGCGCGCGCACGACGTGGATCACGCGACCAAGCGCCAGATACGCGGGCACGCAGCGCGTCTTGAGAATAAGAAGGCTCACCTCGAGCACAGTGCCCGACCGTGAGTGCGCGCCGGGGATCAGCGTGCGGAACAGGTCGTCGCGCACCAGCGCGCGGCACCAGGCGGCGCGCTGGGCATGCGTCATCTGGGCCCGAGCGTCGCAGTTGCGCTCAAGCGCCGAAAGGATGTAGCGCCCGTACAGGGACCCCAGGCGCGAGCGAACCTCCGGCGTGGCGAGTCCCCAGCGCTCCTGCTGGCGGTAAAGCTCTTCCACACGCAGGCGGTGCACCTCGAAGTAACGCGGCACAAAACGGTTGGTGAGGTTGGACGCGGTACGCTTGGCGTAACGGTAGAGCCCCTTGTCAACGACCGCGCATGTTTGCGCGCGGTCGAAGACCCGGATGCTGAACAAGATATCTTCAACAAGCGGCGTATCGCCAAACGCGAGCCCGTCGAGCAGGTTGCGGCGGTACAGCTTGTTCCACGCGTAACCGTACAGCGTGCGCTCTTCAAAACCGAGAACCGCGCCGCGCAGCTCCTCCTGTGCCAACAAGCCGTTTGCGCCAGGGAGCACTGCGTGCTCCTCGGTCACCGCGTCCCGCTCGTCGCGGTACTCTTCGACGCAGCCAAAGAGGGCCACATCGGCAAGCTCGCCTGCCGCCCACCCCGCACCTAGGGCCGCGCACGCCTCGGCGAGCAGCTCCGGGTCGTAGCGGTCATCCGGATCGGGCATCCACACGTAGCGCCCGCGCGCATGCGCCAGACCGGTGTTGCGCGCTGCTGAAAGGCCGCGATTCTCGGCATGGCTGACCAGCTTGATGCGAACGTCTCCCGCCATGCGGGCCCGCACGCGCTCTGCGCTCGCGTCAGGAGAGGCGTCGTCAACCGCGATGAGCTCCCAGTCGCCGAACGTCTGCGCCTGCAGGTCGTCCAGCGCCTGATCCACATAACGCTCAACACCGTAGCACGGCAACACGATGCTGACGAAGGGAGCTTGGCTGTCAGCGTTGCGCGAGCGCTTCTCGTCCGCCATGGACGCGTCCTAGTTAAACTGGTTGCGATAGGCTTCGCAGACCTCGTTCACCGGGCCGATCATGCGCTGCTTGCCGCGCTCGATCCACACGGCCGAGGTGCACAGGCGCTCGACCTGCTCGATGGAGTGGCTCACGAACAGCACCGTAACGTTGCCCGAGTCGATGAAGCTCTGGATGCGCTTCTCGCACTTCTCTTGGAAGAACACGTCGCCCACCGAAAGGGTCTCGTCAACGATAAGCACGTCGGGCTCGGTGATGGTGGCGATAGCGAAGGCGATGCGGGCCACCATGCCGCTAGAGTAGTTCTTCATGGGCATGTCCATGAAGTCGTGCAGCTCGGCAAACTCAACGATCTCGTCAAGGTGTTCGTCGATGAACTCCTTGGTATAGCCGAGAAGCGAGCCGTTGAGGTAGATGTTCTCGCGTGCCGTGAGCTCGAGGTCGAAGCCGGCGCCGAGCTCGATGAGCGGAGCGATGTTGCCGCGCACCGTAACCGAGCCCTCGCTGGGCTCGAGCACGCCGGCGATGATCTTGAGCATGGTCGACTTGCCCGACCCGTTGGTGCCCACGAGACCCATGACCTCGCCCTTGGGCACCTTGAACGAAACATGGTCGAGCGCGCGGAACTCCTTGAAGAACAGCTCGCGCCGCGCGATCTTGATGAAGTACTCCTTCAAGCTGTTGAGCTGCTCGCTGGCCATGTTGAAGATCATCGAGACGTCGTTGACCTCGATGGCGTACTCAGGAGCCGCTGTTTGGTTGATGGCCATGGGTGAGCCCCTTTTCTACACGTAGAGGATGAACTTATGCTCGGTCTTGCGGAAGATGACGAACCCAACGGCCAGCATGACGACCGCCCAGAGAACGCACGCGGCAAGCGTGGTCATGCTGGGGCTCTGCTGCCACAGGAAGATATCGCGCATGAAGGTAATATAGTTGTACATGGGGTTTACCTTCACCAGCGTGATGATCCACGAGGGGACCGCCGGGTTGCTGGTCAGCAGGGAGAAATCCCAGAAGATGGGCGTCAGGTACGTCCAGGCGAGAATCACCACGCCCCACAGGTGAATGATGTCACGGAAGAAAACCGCGAGCGAGCCGATGGCGAACCCGATGCCGATGCAGAAGAGCATGAGCAGCACGAGCACCACCGGCAGCCAGATGAGATGCCACGTCGGCATGACGCGGAACCACAGCATGACCAGCGCCACCGCAATGAGCGAGAACGCAAAGTTCACCAATGCGAAGAGCACTTTCTGCACGGGGAACACAAACCGGTCGACCTTGACCTTTTTGAGCAGCGGCGCCGCGTCGATGATCGACCATAGCGCTGCGTTGGTGGAGTCGCTCATGAGCGAGAAGGTGATGTTGCCCACAATGAGGTACAAGGGGAAGTTCTCGATGTTCGAACCGAACAGGTAGCTGAACACGATGCTCATGACCACCATCATGAGCAGCGGGTTGAGAACGCTCCACACCACGCCGAGCACGCTGCGACGGTACTTGAGCTTGAAATCCTTGGTGACAAGCTGGCGGAGAATGAACACGTCCTTGGCAAAATTGCTCGACGCGTACTCCTGGCTTAGCTTTGTTTGCGCTGACACGACTGCAACCCCTTACGAACCGCAGGTATGAGCAGGTACGAAAGCCCATGGTAGCACAGGCGCGCAACAGCCCCCTAGGTTCAAGAAAACTACGGAGCGGCGCGCAGGGGCAGCTCGACGCCCTGGCGCCTCCCCTAGGGAACCGCGCGGATCTTGCCCGTCCGCGGCTCCAGCGCAAAGCCCCACACCCGCACCGACCGCGGCATCAGCGGATGGTTCCTCAGCAGGAAAACCGTGCGCCGCACCGCCCCCTCGCTCGTCGACGCCCGACGCAGCAGATCCTTGGCGCGCGGGTCACCCTGCACCGTCCGCTCGATGCGGGCGCGCGACACCCCCGCCGACACCAGACCCTCGATGGCCGTGTCCCGCGACACGGGCGTATCGGCGCCCTTATCGCGCCCCACAACCACGATATCGCTCGGCGCGTGCGCCGAGACCGCGGCTAAAATGGACCGCACGCCCTCCCCGTAGGCGCTCAGCACCTCCGCATGGGCAACCGTCACGACCGCGCACGCCGAGCGCTCGATCCCCAGCGCCTCCAGCGTCTCGCACGCGGCGCCCGGGGCCGCATCGGCCACAACCACCACGTTGCTCCGCGTGCCCACCTTCTCCCGCTTGCGCTTGCGCGCCCGCGCGCTTACATATTCCGCATTGGCATGGAGCATTTCAATGACCTGCTGGGAGTACTTCATCCCCGACCGTTCCCTTCGCATGTGGGGCGGCCCCCGAAATGCCACCCCGTAAATAGCCTCGAAATGAAACTATAGTCATTTAATTTGCTTACGCACACAATTCATTTTGCCAATACAGCAATTGATCCGTGAACGGTAACGCAAACAGGCGTCACGATATGCTTTTGGGCAGAAAAGAGCGCATTCCGGTATATCTCTCGGTTTTGCCGCCCGCTCATGGGGATGCCGCAAGTTCCGCGCCCGCCGCGGCCCGCGCGCGGGCGCTGTCGTATCATAACTGGGTAGTATCGTCGTCCGGCTGAAGGCAGCGCGCGGGGCAAGCCCCGGCACCGACCGCCGCCGGCATCCGAACATGCGCACAGAAGGGCAGGACCATGGTCTCTCGCATCTACGTAGAGAAGAAACCGGGCTTCGACGTCGAGGCGCGCGGGCTTGAGCACGAGCTCACGGGCATCCTGGGCGTCTCCGGCATCGACCGCCTCCGCATCATCAACCGCTACGACGTGGAGGGCATCTCCGAGGAGCTCTTCCGCAGCTGCGTGCCCACCGTCTTCTCCGAGCCCCAGGTGGACACCGCCACCGACCGGCTCCCCGCCGACCCGAGCGCACCGGGCACCAGCGTCTTCGCCGTGGAGTACCTGCCCGGCCAGTTCGACCAGCGCGCCGATTCCGCCAGCGAGTGCATCCAGCTCATCTCCTGCGGCGAGCGCCCCCAGGTGCGCTCGGCCAAGGTCTACGTCATCGAGGGCAGCCTGTCGGCCGAGGACCTGGAGGCCGTCAAGCGCTACGTAATCAACCCGGTTGAGGCACGCGAGGCCTCGCTCGACGAGCGCACGACCCTGGCCGCCGAGATACCCGAGCCCCAGCCGGTCGAGGTTCTCGACGGCTTCCTCGACCTGGACGAAGCCGGCCTCCAGGCCTTCATCGACGACCGCGGCCTGGCCATGGACCTTGCCGACATCCGCTTCTGCCAGGAGTACTTCGCGGGCGAGAAGCGCTGCCCCACCATTACCGAGATCAAGGTCATCGACACCTACTGGTCAGATCACTGCCGCCACACCACCTTCGGCACCGTGCTCACCGATGTCGAGATCGACGACGCCGCAGTGCAGGCGGCCTTCGACAAGTACCTCGCCATGCGCCACGAGCTCGGCCGAGACGAGAAGCCCGTGTGCCTCATGGACATGGGCACCATCGGCGCCAAGTACCTCAAGGCGACCGGCCGCCTCAAGAACCTGGACGAGTCCGAGGAGATCAACGCCTGCACCGTCAAGGTCACCGTCGACGTGGACGGGCATGACGAGGACTGGCTTTTCCTCTTCAAGAACGAAACTCACAACCACCCCACCGAGATCGAACCCTTCGGCGGGGCGGCCACCTGCATCGGCGGGGCCATCCGCGATCCGCTCTCCGGGCGCAGCTACGTCTACCAGGCCATGCGCGTCACCGGCGCAGCCGATCCCACGGTGCCCGTAGCGAGCACGCTCCCGGGCAAGCTCCCGCAGCGCAAGATCGTCACCACCGCGGCGGCGGGATACTCCTCCTACGGCAACCAGATCGGCCTGGCCACCGGCCAGGTCTCCGAGCTCTACCACCCCGGCTACATGGCCAAGCGCATGGAGGTCGGCGCCGTGGTGGGCGCCACGCCGGCAAGCCACGTGCGCCGCGAGGAGCCCCAGCCGGGCGATAAGATCGTGCTTCTCGGCGGCCGCACCGGACGCGACGGCATCGGCGGCGCGACCGGCAGCTCGAAGGCCCACAACGTGGAGTCCATCGAGAAAGACGGCGCCGAGGTCCAGAAGGGCAACGCCCCCATGGAGCGCAAGCTCCAGCGCCTCTTCCGCCGCGAGGACGTCTGCCGCCTCATCAAGCGCTGCAACGATTTCGGCGCAGGCGGCGTCTCCGTGGCCATCGGCGAGCTGGCCGACGGCCTTGAGATCGACCTTAACCGGGTGCCCAAGAAGTACGAGGGCCTGGACGGCACCGAGCTCGCCATCTCCGAGTCCCAGGAGCGTATGGCCGTAGCACTCGCCCCCGAGGACGTGGACGAGTTCCTGGGCTACGCGCGCGAGGAAAACCTCGAGGCCACGGTCGTCGCCACGGTCACCGCAGAGAAGCGCGTGCGCATGTCTTGGAACGGCACAGATATCGTGGACCTGTCCCGCTCCTTCCTCGCAAGCAACGGTGCCCCCAAGCACCAGCGCGTGCACGTGGAAGCCGGCCGTCCCTGGCAGCCCGCCTGGCAGGGCGCCACACTGGCCGAGCGCATGCGCGCGCTCGTGACCGACCTCAACGTCGCTTCCAACAAGGGGCTCTCCGAGCGTTTCGACTCCACCATCGGCGCCGGAACCGTGCTCATGCCCTTCGGCGGCAAGACCCAGCTCACGCCCGCGCAGGCCATGGTGGCCAAGTTCCCCGTCATGGGCGAGACCACTACCGCCTCGGCTATGGCCTGGGGCTTCAACCCCTACCTCATGAGCGCCGACCAGTATGCCGGCGCCTACCTGTCGGTTGTCGAGAGCGTCTCGCGCCTGGTGGCAACCGGCTTTACCCGCGAGCGCGCCTACCTGTCCTTCCAGGAGTACTTCGAGCGCCTGCGCACCGAGCCCGAGCGCTGGGGCAAGCCCACCGCCGCCGTGCTGGGCGCCCTTATGGCGCAGATCGACCTCGGGGTCGGCTCTATCGGCGGCAAGGACTCCATGTCCGGCTCCTTCGAGGACCTGGACGTGCCGCCTACTCTCGTCAGCTTCGCCGTCTCCACCGGGTCCGTTGACCGCGTGGTCTCCCCCGAGTTCAAGGAAGCCGGCCACCGCGTGATCCGCTTCGAACCGGCGGCCTACCTTGATGACTGGCGCCCCGACGTTGCCGGCCTCAACGAGGTTCTCGGCATGGTCGAGCAGCTCACGGCCGACGGCTCGGCGCTGGCCGTCTCCACGCCCGGCTACGGCGGTGCGGCGGAGGCCCTGTTCAAGATGTGCGTGGGCAACCGCATCGGCCTGGCCGTGGACAGCCGCGTGCCCGTGGACAAGCAGTTCGCCCCGTCCTACGGCTCCTTCATCGTCGAGCTGGCCGACGGCGCCGAGATCCCCTCTCACACGGAGGCCGTCCGCGTCCACGAGATCGGCGTCACCACCGACGCCTACCGCATGGAAATGGGTGGCGAGCAGATCGACCTGGCCGAGCTTCAGGAGGCCTGGGAGGACGCCATCGAGTCCGTCTTCCCCTACCGCAGCCCTGCCGACGACGAGGCCGCGCACGCACCGGTCGAAACGGTGTCCTTCGCCGCCGCGGCGCCGCGCGCGCACGCAGGCGACACGTTCGCGCGCCCGCGCGTGATCATCCCCGTCTTCCCCGGCACCAACTGCGAATACGACACCGCCCGCGCCTTCGAGCGCGCCGGCGCGGTCGCCCAGACGCTCGTGATCAACAACCTCACGCCTCAGGCCGTGGCCGAGAGCACCGAGGCGCTCGTGCGCGCCATCGATGCCAGCCAGATCGTCATGCTCCCCGGCGGCTTCTCCGGCGGCGACGAGCCCGACGGCTCGGCCAAGTTCATCACGGCCTTCTTCCGCGCACCGCAGGTCACCGAGGCGGTGCGGCGCCTGCTCAATGACCGCGACGGCCTCATGCTCGGCATCTGCAACGGCTTCCAGGCGCTGGTGAAGCTGGGACTCGTCCCCTACGGCGACATCCGCCCCATGGACGACGCCTGCCCCACGCTCACCTTCAACAACATCGCCCGCCATCAGAGCCGTCTCGTGCGCACGCGCGTCGCCTCCAACCTCTCGCCGTGGCTCAGCTGCTGCGAGGTGGGCGACGTCCACACCGTGGCCATCAGCCACGGCGAGGGCCGCTTCGTGGCAAGCCCCGAGCTTCTCGCGCAGATGCGTGCCGCCGGTCAGATCGCCACGCAGTACGTCGACGAGCAGGGCGTCCCCAGCATGGATCTCGCTGTGAACCCCAACGGCTCGGTCCTCGCCATCGAGGGCATCACGAGCCCGGACGGCCGCGTCTTCGGCAAGATGGGCCACTCCGAGCGCTCCGGCGCAGGGCTTTACCGCAATGTACCCGGCAACACCTACCAGCCGATCTTCGAGGGCGGTGTGAAGTACTTCTCGTAAGAACCGCCGCACGCCAACCTGTGCGCAATAAGCACCAAGGGGCCGTCCGCAAGGGCGGCCCCTCGCTTACGCTCGCCGAGGAACCCTTACCGCCCGCTTGCCGTCCTTTTACCGAGCCCGCGGTTGGGTACCATGAGAAAACGCAACTGAGAGGAGGACCGCATGGCCACAATCGACCGCACCCGCGCCCGCGAGGCGTTTCGGGCGTACGTGGAGCCCTATGACATCACCAGGCAACGCGTGCAGCTCAAAGCCGACCACACGTACCATGTGGCGCGCATTGCCTGCCGCATCGCGAGCGAAGAGGGCTTCCCTCCCGAAGAGGTCGACCTCGCCTGGCTCTGCGGCCTGCTCCACGATATCGGCCGCTTCGAGCAGCTGAGGCGCTGGGACACGTTCGACGACACCCGATCCGCAAGCCATGCGGAACTGGGCGTTGACGTGCTCTTCGAAGGCGGGGCGCATCTGGGAGACCCCGCCTTGGCCCACGCCCCGGAGCTCCCCTCCGTACGGGACGAAGAGGGAGCGTTTCTCGCCCACATCCAGGGCAAAGGGTCCATCCGCTGTTTCCTGGACGATGACGCGGAGGACGCGCGCATCCGGGCCGCCGTGGCCCACCATAGCGGATTCAGGCTGCCCACCAGCTTGGACGACCGAACCCGTGCGCTGTGCCATATAGTGCGCGATGCCGACAAGATCGATATTCTGCGCACCGTCTGCGCGAGCCCCGTCGAGACGGTGCTCGGTATCAGCGAGACCGAGTTCATGCACAGCCCCGTTTCCCCCAAGGCCATGGAGGCCTTTTACCACCACCGTACCCTGCGTCGCGACGAGCGCACCTACCCGGCCGACTACCTGGTGGGACTGGCAAGCTTTGCCTTTGAGCTGGTTTATCCCGCAAGCATGCGGATCGCCGTGGAGCAGGGGCACATCTACGAGCCGTTCGAGAAGCCCTTCGGCATCGCGCGGCCCTTTGACTTCATGGCCGCCCGGGATGATCTCCGACGCCTTGATCTGCACCTGCACGCCTGGATTGACCAGCAGGTCTCGCAAAAGCCCTAGGCACCGGAACGCCGCCTCCCCGCTCATCAGAACACATGTTTGCCATTATGCTAGAATGGTCGAACCTATCGATGTCGCAGCGCGGAGGGAGGCGTCATGGCCCGCAACGCAAACGTGGACCGCATCATCGAGCAGATCCTCACGAGCGACCGCCTGCATGCCAGCGCGCACTTCTCGCCCGCCGTCTACGGGGACGAGCCCATCCTGCGCACCGCCTCCCAAATGGGCAGCTTCCTGCCCGAGCCCCTGCGCGAGATGCGCGCCGCGGCACGGCGCCCCGAGGCATGGAACGCCTCGGAGAGCTGGCTGTTCGTGCAGCAGGCGCGCCTGGCGGCCGACGTGAGCGACGACTTTCCCGAGCACGTGCCCTTTGACCGCTACTATCCCACCTACCAGGCCATGAACGACCGGCAGTTGCGCTGCTACTTCACCTGGCGCACGCGCGTGCGCCGCGGCATGGTCGAGCGCACGGACGTTTCGTACGCCTATGTCTACCTGTACGAGCTCATCAACCTGATCGGATGCGACACGCCCCGTCAGGCCTTTGACGCCCTGCGCCTGTTCTGGCGCTCCTACCGCGCGCTCGATGCGCGCATAGACCGCTACGCGCGCACCTGGCTGCGCGACCTGGCGCTCTACCACGGGCTTGACCCGCTTT
The DNA here is from genome assembly GCA_944321435.1 of uncultured Coriobacteriaceae bacterium. Classification (GTDB taxonomy): domain Bacteria; phylum Actinomycetota; class Coriobacteriia; order Coriobacteriales; family Coriobacteriaceae; genus CALUOB01. The sequence goes on from CALULH010000006.1 coordinate 128,794, forward strand.
TGCTGGACACCTCGCAGGAAGCCGCCTACAACCACGCGCTCATAACCTTGGCGCGCGCCGAGAGAGCCGTGACCGGCGTGGGCGTATGGGACGAGGATGGGCGCGGCGGGACGCCCGATACCGGGCTCACGGACCCCGCGGCCCCTGCCTCCCCGGGCGCGGCGGCCGCCCCGACGCCCAAGAAGCGCCGCACCAGGCGGGCTTACGACTTCTCCAACCCGCCGTACCCGGAAAGCGAGCTCTTCGACGCCCTCTGCGCGCTGTCAGCTTACCGTATGGAGAACAGCCGCCTGTTCAAGGAGCAGCCGCAGCTGGTGCGCCGGGCAACCTGCGCCATCTTCTCCCAGCTCGCCGTCTACTACCGGCGCAACCGCAAAAACGGCCTGACCGAATCCCTCTTCGGCACGTTCTCCACCCTGCCTTACCGCCCGTTCGAGACGGCCGTCTTCTACGAGGAGCACCGCCATCCGGACGCCACCTGGCGCCTGAGCCCCATCGACGTCTTCTTCTGCGCCAACGGCCGCTGGTGGCGCAAGTGCTTCCACGGCGCCCACGACCGCAGCGCGCGCCTGGGACGGCTTTTGCGCACCGTCGACCGCGAGCTGCGCCTGGCGCTTGACTTCCCGCACCCGCTCAAAGACGGCGCCGCACCCAAGTACCTGCAAAAAATCGTGGCGCAAGAGCTCGAGGCCTGCCTTGCGTGGCAGCAGGCGCACGCCCCGCGCATCATCCAGATCGACCGCTCCAAGCTCTCCGGGATCCGCACCGCTGCCGCCTCCACGCGCGAGGCACTGCTTGTAGACGAGGAGCGCCCCGACCAGCCGGGCGAGAAGAACCTCCGCTACGGGCCGCGCCCGGACGCCGGATCCCATGGCGCCCCCGCGGCCTCCGCATCGCTCGCAGGCCTCCGCGCCACCGCGGGCACGGCCCCCGCCGCCCCCGCGCCGGAGGCCGCCGTCACGGCGCGGCCTCCGGCGCCCGACGCGGCGGCGCCCCGCACGCCCTTCTCGCCCGCAGCCGCCCCGCCGCTGGACCCCTTCACCGCCGCGCCCGCACTCACCGACGCCGAGCGCGCCCTGCTCCAGGCACTGCTGGACGGAGCGGACCCCGCGCCCGCCCTCGCAGACGCCGGTGCGCTTCCCAGCGTGGTTGTCGACCAGCTGAACGAGAAGCTTTTCGACGTCATTGGTGACGCCGCGGTGGAGCTTGACGGCAGCACCCCTGTCCTCATCGAGGACTACCATTCAGATGTGGCAGACATCTTAAGAGAAACGGCTTGACATGACCGACCAGCTGAGCCTCAACACCGCCGGCAGCCCGACCATTGCCCCGGGACCGCGCGTGCCCAAGCGCATCGCCGCCACCCTCATCAACTCGCTCAAGGGCGGCGTGGTGCCGCGCATCGGGCTGCCCTACATAACCGTGGGGCGCACCCTGGAGATCCAAGCGCTTCTCCACGACCTTGACCTCATTGCCGACGGCGGGGCGTCGTTCCGCTTCCTCGTGGGGCGCTACGGCAGCGGCAAGAGCTTCCTGCTGCAGACCATCCGCAACCATGCCATGGGCGAAAACTTCGTCGTGGCCGACGCCGACCTCTCGCCCGAGCGGCGCCTGCAAGGCAGACGCGGCGAGGGGCTGGCCACCTACCGCGAGCTCATCCGCAACCTCTCGACCAAGACCCGGCCGGAGGGCGGGGCGCTCACCCTCGTCTTGGACCGATGGATCAGCAACGTGCAAGCGCGCGTTGCCGCCGAGGAGGGCATCCCAGCCGACAGCCCGGACTTTGCCCCGGCGGTCGAGAAGCGCATCTACGCCGTTACCCAGAGCCTGGAGGAGCTGGTGCACGGCTTTGACTTTGCGCGGCTGCTCACCCTCTACTACCGCAGCTACGTGGAGGGCGACGATGAGACGAAGGGCCTCGTGGTCAAGTGGTTCCGCGGCGAGTACCGCAACAAGACCGAGGCGCGCCAGGAGCTGGGCGTGAACATCTGCATCACCGACGACGACTGGTACGAGTACCTCAAGCTCTTTGCCGTTTTCTTCCGGCAGGCCGGCTACCAGGGGCTCGTGGTCCTCATCGACGAGCTCGTGAACCTCTACAAGATCCCCAACAGCATCACGCGCCAGTACAATTACGAGAAGATCCTCACCATGTACAACGACACCCTGCAGGGCAAGGCACGCCATCTGGGGATCATCATGGGCGGCACCCCCCAGTCCATAGAGGACCGGCGCCGTGGCGTCTACTCCTACGAGGCGCTGCGCAGCCGTCTCACGCAGGGGCGCTTTGCCGGCGCGGGCCTCGCCGACATGCTGGCCCCCGTCATCCATTTGGAGCCGCTCACCTACGAGGAGCTGCTCGTGCTCACAGAGAAGCTCGCGCAGATCCATGCCGGCTACTTCGGCTACGCCCCCATCCTCACCGAGGACGACCTGGCCTCCTTCCTGCAAATAGAGTTCGGCCGCGTGGGCGCCGACACGCACCTGACCCCGCGCGAGGTTATCCGCGACTTCATCGAGCTTTTGGACATCCTCTACCAGAACCCGCAGGTGGGCGTGGCGGAGCTCTTGCAGTCGGACACGTTCAGCGGCGCGGTGGCCGCAGGCGGCGGCACGGCCGCGGATCCGCTCGGCCCCGGCCCAGGCGAGGCGCAGTTCGCCGAGTTCACCATCTAGCAGAGAAGGGCCGCCATGAGCGTCTTCGACCGCTACGCGCCGTTCGTGCAGGATTTCATCTACAGCCACGAGTGGGAATCGCTCCGCGGCATACAGGTGGCCGCCGCCGACGCCATCTTCAACACCGACGAGAACGTCCTGCTCACCGCGCAAACCGCCTCGGGCAAGACCGAGGCGGCGTTCTTCCCCATCCTCACCGAGTTCTGGGAGAGGCCGCCCGCCTCGGTCGGCGCCATCTACATAGGCCCCACCAAGGCCCTCATCAACGACCAGTTCTTTCGCCTGAACGACCTCTGCGCCGAGGCCGAGATCCCCGTCTGGCACTGGCACGGCGATGTTTCGGCCTCCCATAAGGCGCGGCTCGTCAAAAAGCCCAGCGGCATCCTGCAGATCACGCCCGAGTCGCTCGAGGCCCTGCTCATGCACCGGCACGCCGCCGTGGGGCGCCTGTTCTCGGACCTGCGCTACGTGGTCATCGACGAGGTCCACTCGCTTTTGCGCGGGGACCGCGGCGGCCAGGCCCTCTGCCTCATCGAGCGCCTGGGCCGCATGGCGGGCGTCAACCCGCGCCGCATCGGCCTTTCCGCCACCATCGGCGACCCCGAGGCCACAGGCGCCTACCTTTCCGCCGGCACCGGCCGCAGCTGCGTCATACCGCGCATCCAAGAGCCCCCGCGCACCTGGCGCCTCTCCATGGAGCACTTCTACATAACCGGCCCCCAAGCCGACGAGCAAGGCGCCCCCGCCCCCAGCCCCTCCACCATCCAAGCCGAGCTCGTCTCCATAGAAGACGTTCCCTCGGGCGAGAAGGGCGGGGCATATCATTCCGTGCTCAAACAGTTTCGGCAAGACGGAAGTGCCGGAAACGGCACTTCCTTTGCCTGCAAAACTGCGCGCGAAACGATATGCCCCGCCCTTCCGCAGGAGGATGACATTGCAGATTCATCAAGCATGGATTCCTTCTCTGGGGCTGGGGGGACATCGTCTGGGCGCAGTTCTGCAGCCGCAGGAGATGCCGTTTCCGGCATCTCCGTCGCGGCGAAGCTGTTTGAGCACCAGATGATGTCCCCCCAGCCCTCAGCCCGTGAGAGTGACGGCAAGACAGCAAATCAAAACGAACACCGGGTTGAACCGCCCGAGGATGAGCAGACGACGGATGTGGCGCCGGTTAATGCGGACCCGGGGTTGGCGTACGTGTTCGAGCATACGCGCGGGTGCAAGTGCCTGGTGTTCTGCAATTCCCGCGAAGAGGCCGAGGCGGTCTGCAGCACGCTGCGCAGCTACTGCGAGGCCAACCATGAGCCGGACCGGTTCCTCATCCACCACGGCAACCTGTCGGCCAGCTACCGCGAGAGCGCCGAGGAGCTCATGCGGGACGAGTCGGTCACCATGACCACGGTGGCCACCGCCACGCTGGAGCTGGGGATCGACGTGGGGCGCCTGCAGCGCGCCTTCCAGATAGACGCGCCGTTCACCGTGTCGGGGTTCCTGCAGCGCATGGGACGCACGGGCCGACGCGGCACGCCGCCGGAGATGCGCTTCGTCATGCGCGAGGAGCAGCCCGAGCCGCGGTCGCTGCTGCCGGAGACCTTCCCCTGGAAGCTCCTGCAGGGCATCGCCCTCGTGCAGCTCTACCGCGAAAAGAAATGGGTGGAGCCCCCGCAGCTCGATCGGTTGCCCTACAGCCTGCTCTACCACCAGACGCTTGCCATCCTCGCCTCAGAAGGCGAGCTCACGCCGGCGCAGCTGGCCGCGCGCGTGCTCACGCTCACACCGTTCCACCGCGTGACCCAGGATGACTTCCGCGTGCTGCTGCGCCACCTCATCCAGATGGACCACATCGAGCAAACCGAGACAGGCGGCCTTATCGTCGGCCTGGCCGGCGAACGCATCACCAACTCCTACAAGTTCTACGCCGTGTTCCAGGAGAACGTGGAGTACACGGTGCGCAGCGACTCCCAGGAGGTCGGCACACTGGTGCAGCCTCCGCCCCCGGGCGAGAAAATCGCCATTGCGGGGCGCGTGTGGATCGTGGAGGAAGTGGACCATAAGCGCCACGTGCTCTACGCCACACCGGTCAAGGGCAAGGTGCCCGCCTACTTTGGCGAATGCCCCGGCGACATCAACACGCGCATCCTGGAGCGCATGCGCCAGGTGCTGGACGAGCGGTGCGGCTATCCCTACCTCATGCACCATGCGCGCGCCCGCCTTGGGCAGGCCCGCTTTGCCGCCGCCCAGGCCGGTATCACGCGCACGCCCCTCATCAACCTGGGCGGCAACATGTGGTGCCTTACCCCCTGGCTCGGGAGCTACGCGTTTCTCGCCTTGGAGCGCCTGCTCAAGATCAAGTGCAAGGAGGCGCTGGGGCTCAAGGGCCTGGACTCGTCCCGCCCGTACTTCATGACCTTCATCATGGCGCCTGAGGTTGACGAGCAGCGCTTCTACCAGGTGGTGCGCGAACAGGCGGCAGCGGACTTCGACCCGCTGGATCTCGTCTACCCCGGCGAGATCCCCTACTTCGACAAGTACGACGAGTTGCTGCCCGAGGAGCTGGTCCGCAAGGGCTTTGCCGAGGGCGTGCTGGACGTGGACGGCATGCGCGAGCGCGTGCGGGAATGGGGCGCGCCCCTGCTCAGCTGCGCGTAAGGCGCGCGCAACGGCTCGCCGCGCACCCCGGCCGATCCCTTCCCGGCATCTCCGGCTCGCAAGTGTTGAGATTCCATGAAGGCGCGGACGGTTTGCCGCACGGCGCCGCAGTGCAAGCCGACCGCGCCCGCCGTCGCTTCCCAAAGCCCCAAAACAGGGTAGGCTAGATAGGCACAACAACGCGGGAAGCACCCGCTTTAAGGGAAGCGAAGGCGCATCATATGGCAGTGAACATACCCGAGAACAACCAACTGTACCTCTACCAGTTGCTCAAGCGCGAGCTGGGCGCCGGCAAGCAGACCTTCATCACGCGCGTTGAGGAGGTTTTGGCCGCAGACGACCTCTCCCCACTCGACCTGGGCGCCGCCGACACCCGCGGGCTCCTGGAGAACTTGGGGAGCTTCATTGAGCTCAAGGTCTTCAAGGGCGGGCGCGTCTACGCCATCGTGCGCCCGCGCGATGACTGGGACGCCATCCTGGCACGGGCCGAGAAGGGCGGCGAGGCCAAGGGCGCCAAAGGCAAGCCGTGGAAGCGTGCCAAGAACGCCCTCAAGCCGGTAAAGCCCAAGCGCTCCAAGGAGCGCCTTGAGGCGGAACGCCGGGCGGCTGAGGAAAAGAAGGCCACGCAGGCCGACGCGGTAGCCACCGCGCAGGAGCGCACTGCGGAAAAGCCAGAAGCTCAGGGCGCAACAAAGCCCGAGCCCGCAGCGCAGAAAGATGAGCAGGCCGGCGCCCCCGCCGCGGCAGCCCAACCCGCCCCTGCGCCGGAGCCGTCAGGCAACGCCGCCGCGGAGAAGGAGCCTCCTGCCCCCGCCGCATCCGCGACGCAGGATTCCGCAGGCGAGAAAAACGCCGCGCAGGCACCTGGTGCAACGGCTGGACAGGGAGAGGTGGCCGAGGTACAGGACGCTCTCGCTGGCGCAGCGCGGCCCGAGGCGGATGCCCCGCACAACGGCATCTCCCTCACCATCACCTACGATCCCGCCGCCGACGAGGAAAAAGCCCCGGCACGCGCCGAGGACGGTACGGCGACCCGGGATGTAACCGACCGCGACACGCCGCGCCGCCCCGACGCGTCAGCTGACAAAGATGAGCCGCGGCTCTTCATCCCGCACGAGCAGCCCGCCCCGCAGCCCGCCCCCGCACGCACAGCTCCGGTTGCCGCCGGAGCCGCGCGCACCGACTACCCGCGCACCATCTCCGAGGACGTCTACTGCCGCAACGCGCCCCTGAGCATGCTCACGCGCATCCTGCCCTACGGCATCGACCTGATGGCCGTGCTCGACGAGGACTGGCGCGTGGCGCGCGCCACGGGAACCGCCGCCGGCAACCGCAACCGCGTGAGCTTCCCCCTGCGCTACCTGCAGGAGGACGGAAGTGCACCGGTCGAGGTCACCCTCAAGCGCTCACAGCGCCCCGGCACAGGGGCCCGTTGGGAGCTCGCACTGGTGGACGGCGACGACGGCACGGGCACCGGCCACGAGGCCGCGGATCTCGACGGCCTGCCGCAGGCAGACGAGGGCGCTTGGAGCGACCTCGACGCCACCGCGCCCACAGGCGGCATCCCCGCTCCGTTCAGCCCGCTGCGCGCCTTTGCGCAGGACGTGGTGATCGGCAGCTGGGACAACCTGCTGGGGGCTCTTGCCCGCACGGCGCTGCCCGAGCGCTGGAGCACCCATGCCAAGCCCCAAACGGGCGGACGCTATGACATCCTGCGCGAATACGTGGCCGTCTCCTGGTGCCGTGCCAAGTACCAGGGCGTCATCGCCACCAGCGCGGACGGCTCCTTCGCCGCGTTCAACACGGGCCTGGCCGACGGCGCCTACGAGGATATTTGCCTGTGCCTGGAGGCAACGGGCCAGGATATCCCCTGGCGCTTCATAGGGCTCGCCACCGCCGGCAGCGGCGACCTGGGCCGCCGCATCATCTCCGAGCTGGGCCAGGCCCCGAGCGCGCCGTCCTACCTGACGTCCCTGTCGGATATCGTGCCCGATCCCGCCGCGCTTGTCGTCCCCGACTACCGCACGCTGCTGGGAACCTGCCTGGGCCGGTTGCCCCGCGGCTTCCTGTCCGAGGCCCTGGCCGGCGAGCAGGGGGCGGACGAGCTTCTCACGCTGCTCTTTGATGCGCAGACCGCGCCCACCGCGCGGCGCGCAGCGCTAGGGCGGCTCGCACGCCTGATCGACGGGGCGCCGGCGCTGCGACGGCGCCTGTGCCGCGCATTGGACGACGCCGTTGACGCGGCGCTCCGACGCTGCCAGCGCAGCTTCCGCACCGCCGCGCCCGTTTACGATCCGCACGCCGACCGCATGAAGCTCCTGCTTCCGCTCGCCCTGGTGGATGACCGCACGGCCGACTGCGCGCTCGTGCTCGACCGGCAGCCGTCCGGCGCCTACCAGGCCGCCAGCGTGCTCTCCTTGCCGCGCGCCTACGCATGCGCCCGCGTGGTCTGCGCCGACATGCCCACCTGGCTCGACGCAGCCAAGGTGCTGGGATAAGCATCTGACCGATTCGAACGCGCTGAGGAGACCCCATGGGCAGCAGGAAGCCGTCGGCAAAAGCCAAGCAGATGGCCTCGTTCAAAGCGGAGCTGGGAAGCATGGACGACCTGTTTGGGCGAGAAGAGCAGCGGCAGGACGCGCTTCTCGCCCGCCGCGAAGAGGCGCGCCGCGAACGCGCCTGCGACCGCAAGAAGCGCTATGCCACTCGCGCCGACGCCGAGGAGGCCATTCGGCTCTGCGCAGAGCACGGCACGCGGGGCCTGCGTTGCTATAAATGCTCCTACTGCGGTGGTTGGCACCTGACCTCCCACCCACGCGAAGCCTGAGGGCGCGAACCCGCAAGCGCAAGGCCTTCGCGCGTCCCGCAGGCGCGCGCTCGCCGTCTTAATCCGTTCGGTCGCATGTCCAAGCGCATGCGACCGTCCTCCTCAAAACGCACGGCCTGCGCACGCAAAAAGGGGCGGAGCCTTTCGGCCCCGCCCCGCTGCTAGCTATTACGGTGGACTCGCCTCTATCTCTTACCGATGGAATAGATGCTCTTTTTGATTTCCCCCGCGTGCTGCGCGATGCGTTTGTAGAGCTTTGAGCCCGCCTGCGTCCGTCAACGACCTTGCCGGAAACGCTCCGGAACGCTTTGGGCGAGTCCGCTCGCCCCCGATACTAAACGACCTCGGGAACACCAGAAGCGGGCCCAAAAGCTGCTATCTCCTCTGTGCCCATGGGACCCACCTCCTCTGTCGGTCGCTTAAGTTCTTGCGACGGTGTGTGACACTCTCATTCTTTCCCGTAAATTCCTTGGTAAACAGGCTATCGAACGCAACCAATGAACGGTCGATTTCGTCGGTAAACGGTTTCCGCTCGTCAAAATCAGACAAAACGGAGCATACGCATGGAGGCGCCGGACGCGCAACGCGCCGACACCGCCTCCCAGCACGGCAAAAAAGCGCAGGCATCCTAGAGTGCCCGCGCCTTTCCTCAACACGGCGTGCGACTACGCATCTCTGGAGAACTTCTTGATGGCGGGCGTCGACGCCAAGCCCAGGAGCACGATAACCGCGCCCACCGCATAGGCAACCCTCACGGCGTCGTAACGAGCGTCCGCCTCGATCCCGACGAGCTCGCTGCGCTCGGAGTCGGTCATCTCAATGCCCTTGATCTGGTCCTCAAAGGTCTGGTCGCTCCCCAGGTCGATGCTCATGCCTACAAGCTGATCGGTCACCTGCGACGAGATGGACGAATCGGCAGCCGCCTGGCTGCGCACGGTGCCCGTGATGCCGAAGAGCAGCACGGCGCCCAGCAACGCCACGCCCAGCGCCTGCCCCACGTTGCGCATGGTGCTCTGGATGCCGCCCGACTGCGATGCCTCGCGTTCGGGCAGGGCGAGCGCAACCACGTTGCTGGCATGCGAGGACACCGTACCCGCCCCCACACCCGCCATGAACGCGCCCGCGTAGACGAGTGGGGCGCTTGCTCCGCTCTTGGTCACGGACAGCGCCATGATGCCGAGCGCCGCCGCCATGGCAACGTACCCGACCTGGATCACGTGCCGAGGGTTGGCATGCGGCAGGAACTTGGGAATCCCCAGCGCCAGGGCAAAGGTGGGAACGCCGGTGACGATGGAGATGGCTCCCACCGCAATGGGCGACCAACCGGCTACCAGCTGCAGGTACGGCGCCATGAGGATGGACTGGGCACCCATGAAGAAGAACGTGAGGGCGCAGGCGATAAGGCCGGCGCGCACCTGCGGCGTCATGAGAAAAGCGCTCGGCAAAACCGGGATGCCGCCCTTCTCCTCCACGCGGCGCTCCACCATCACGAGAACAGCGAGAACCACGATGCCGGCTGCGGCGAGCGGCAGCGCCGGCGAGATGCCGAAGACGGTGAACGGCGCCGCGGCCATAGGCTCAACGAGGCCCCAAGAGGATATGCCGGAAAGGCCGATGAGGAGCAAGAAGAGGCCGAGAGCCGCAAGCACCACGCCCGCAGCGTCGAAGCCGCCCTTCTCGCGCGGCTGGTCGATGGCCGGCAGGGCAAACGACGCGGCGAATGCGAGCCCAAAGTACCCCGCGAGCACGAGGAACGTCACGTGCATGCCGGCCACCTGCATGACAACGCCCAAACCCAGCGGCAACAGCGCCGAGAGACCCGACGCCGCGCCTATGGCGCCGAAGGCGAGCGTGCGGTTGCGCCCTTGGTACATAAGCGGAATGAGGCCCAAAACCGACGGGATCATGAAGCTGGCGCCCAAACCCACGAGCACGCGCCCGCCCCAAATGAAAACCTCCATGGTGGGGGCCATGGCCAGTACGATCTCGCCCGCCGCGCAGAGCAAGATGCCCCCGCGGAAAGTCTTCTTCCAACCCAGCATGGTGCCGGCCAACCCGCCGGCGATCATGAAGGCCCCGCCCACGAGCGGGTAGATCATGTTGGCGAGCTGGATCTGCGCGGTGGTTGCCCCGAGATCGCTGGTAAGCGCCGCGGTGGCGAGCGACAACGCGCCGTTGTCGCCCGTGGCGCCCATTTGCGCCAAGATCAGGATGATGATGGGGATGACGAGGAATTTCTGCGCAGTTGCGGCGCTGGGCGCAGGGCCGGCGTTGGGCCGGGCAGCCCCTGCAGACCGGGCGGCCTGCGATTTTGTTGCGTTATACACGATACGTCCTTTCAGATGGACGGAGCAAAGGCACGAGAAGCGCGGCCGCTGGCGCGGTGACGCCCCGCCTGCGCGGGCGGCGCACCGGAGCAGCGCGTACGCGGCGGCACTTCTCGCTTGTTATGGCACGAGCGCGGAGGGCCCTACACCGCCTCCGGGGCAAAAACAGGCTCAGTCGCCGTCAGATCGCACGATGCCAACGGGTACGCCCGGATCTGCGGGTCGTCGTAGGTGGCATGGTAGTACGTGAGGCTCTCAGCCGAGAAGCAGCTGGTGTAAAGGGTCTTCTCAAAGGAACCGTCCGCCATGCGCGCCACGCCGTCCGGCACGGCCACCGCACCGAGCGTGCGGAACAGGCGCGTGACGTTGTCCCTCTCGGCGTCCTTGGCGGGATAGCGGCTGTTCACAAACGCCGCCTTCACAAAACGCGCCGGGCCGGAATAGTCGCCGGGGATGCCCTGAAGCCCCATGCCCGAGCCAAAGGGAGTGAGCTTGGCCGCGCCCCACGTTGCGGCGGCGGGCTCGGTATCCGTGAGCGTGAGGTAATTGCGCAGGTTGGTGCGCTGCCAGCCAAAATCGGGCTCGTTGGTGAGCACGTCGGCATCGTCCTCCCAAACATGCAGGCCGTCGACCATGCACTCCACCACGATGCTGCCGGTCTTATCGCCTATGAGCCAGTGCAGGTTAGCCACCGGAAGCTGGGGCGAGATTGCCTTGGCCACCACCGTGACATGCGCAAGCGCCGCACGGACCTCGGCCAACGTAGAGAAGTTGCGGGCGACCCAGAGGGGGAACTCGTAGGCGGCCACGTTGACAGCGTCCTTATCGCCCGACGCATCGGGCGCGTAATGGGCGCTTTGCGGGAAGTTGAGGCCCGCCACCGCCAAACCGGCGTCGTTGCCGCAGTCAAAGTACAGCGGCGTTCCCAACGCCACAATGCCCATGCCGATAACCGCATGCGCGTGAGCGGGATCGAGGTCGCGAGGACGATCAAAAGCGGCTGGTACGCACGCGGCAGGCGGCGTCACCACCACGCGCTCGCCGTATCCCTGGGTCCAGTCGAGGTTGCGGCCGAAATACATGGAACCGGCCGTGTTGGTAAAGCGGATACCCGTGCACATAGGGCCCGCCCCCTTCCTGCCCGTGCAGCAAAACTGACGGGGCCGAAGTAGTAGATGGCTCTCTTCTGCCCGTTGCGCGGGAAAGAATGCCGGCATGGTAAAACTACTTACTTAAGAATGTGTGAGCAATGTGCTGGGATATTGGATGTTTTGAGCATGCGCCTTGCATTGCTACGCAAGGTTCACAGGCGCCGATGCGGTAACGGGACGGGAGCGGAACGCATGGGAACGTGGCAGATGATGCGATTGTTCAGCTGATAGCACATGTCAGCCTGAATGGAGAGCTAGGTATCCACGCCTGCAAACCAGATATCGTCGATAGCGCGGTTCATGCAGCCAACCGAGCTGCGCCCATGAGTTTTAGTGACGAGAAGTGTGCCATCGTCTTGGGGCGTTGCGTACGGCCCCTCGGGCAAGCCGGCTGCGGCGAAATAGGCAGCGATTGCCTCTTCGAGAAGCCCGATATGGACAGCGCGTCCTGGATGACGCCGAGCGTCTCACACTCCCATGTTTTCCACGTTGCCGCCGTCATGCGCATAACGGTGATAAAGCGGTTTGAGGCGTTGGAAGCCACGAGGAGCACCAGCCCGTTGGCGATCTTCACCCGATGACCATCCCAGCAGAAGAACGGATCCGCGCACGTACCGTACGGCGGCTGCCGCAGGTGCAGGAACTTCTGCAGGGGAATGGTGATGCCAAGCTCCCTGCGGGGTCCTTTCGTGGGAGTGATGGTAACTCAGCAGCTTAGCACGATGGGGGTTTGGGCGGAGCATTATGGCTAGGAACGAACCTTCAACGCGGCAATTCATAAAACTAGAGCGCATCCGGTCTCCCGGACACGCCCTTACAAAACCCGGAGGTTTTTCCAACTGCTGTCATTATGCCCGCTTTGGGCACCAGATGTCAACGAGCTTCATGATGAAGTCGAAGTATCCGGTAAGCGAGCCGTCGGCCGGGCAGACGGGGCGTGCGGCGTCGAACGCCTTTCGCACCGAGTCCATCGCCTGCGCATGCCGGATGCGGGTGGACTCGCGCGTGCAGAAGTCGTAGGAGCCGTAGAGGGTCGCCGCGATGTGGGCGACGCGGAGGTTGCGCATCTTGGCGCGGCGCGACTTGGTGTTTTTGAGGCCGAGCGCGTTCATGGAGGCGAGGATGGGCCCGGAGGTGGGAAACCCCGCCTTGTCGGCGGACGCCGAAAGGCCGTTGACGATACAGCTGTTGTGACAGGAAGCGTTGCGAAGGGCGCGGACGCTCTTGAGGACATAGTGCTCGTCAAGCATGCCGCGATCGCCCCATCGCCCGACGCAGAACAGCCAAAGGTCGCAGAAGCGCCAGAACTCGATGACCTCCAGGAAGACCCATAGCGGGTAGCCCTGCTCCATATAGTGCGCGATGAGGTCGCCCGAGTACTCGTCGTGGCCCTCTCCCGCCCTGCCGCGCGAGGCGAGCCCGGTCGAGACGCGCGAGCGCGACCTGGAGGTGAGGTAGCCCTCCAGATAGTCAAAGACGATCGCGTAGCCGTCCTCGCCCTCGGAGAGGGCGCGGTCGAGCAGACGCACCTTCGCGAAGTGCTCCACGTCGAGCGCCATGTCGCGCAGGGCGGTGCGGAGCACGCGGTCGACGGAGGAGAGCTCGACGAGCGCGCCGAAGTCCAGCCCGATATACTGGCCGGAGTTTGGCCCTTCGGCATGAACGGGATAGAGCTTGCGGTAGGAGGCGGCGCGCAGGTAGTTGTTGGCGTGTGCCAGGTACGCGGCGGCGTCGGCCTCGGAGCAGAGTTCGAACGTCACGCCTCTGGATTTGAGATGGGCAACCAACTGCTCGGAAGTAAGCATGGGCTTGAAATGCGCAGATCTGCGCTCCACCAGCAGAGAATCCTGTACCGGCCCGATCTTCATGGCTGATATCCCCTACGCCCACCGAGCTCCGCGCTCTCAACGAAGGAGAGATAGCTCTCAACGAGCTGACGACCGGCGGGGGTCAGTGCGTCGTAGCGCGACTGTACGGAGCTGAGCCGGGACGCGTCGACGTCCTCGCGGCCGACCACGAGGTCGATCGAGCAGCCAAGCGCGTCCGCTATGGCCCACAGGCGCGGCAGCGGGATCCCGCAGTCGGGGCCGTCGCTGGCGCGCTCAAAGCGCGCGTAGGTGGACACAGGCACCCCGAGTGCTTCGGCGAAGTCCTTGGCGCTCCGATAGCCGGCCGCGCGACGTAGGCGCTGCAGCGTCCGTCTCTTTCTGTCGGGAGGGTCGATTTTGGCAAACGTCCTTACCGATGACATATAATGTCACCGTCCTCTCTGGATGCCTCTGGGGGTGGACTCTGGGCCCAAGGGAGTTGCCGCTCCCGCGGGCCCGTCTCTTTCCTCACTATACTTCCATCGCACCCCCTTCCCGCGCGCCGCGCGTGCCATCGCACTCGGCCGCCACGGGGAGCCGCTCGAACGCAAGCGACGGAATGATCGCACCGCCCACCCCCGGCCCGCCGTGGATCCAGTCGTAGGCGGCCATGACGCGCTCCACGCCTTCCTTGTCCAGCGCCCCATGCGCCGAATTGCCAGTACGCTCACGGTGTTTCTTGGCTCGATCCTCAACAAACGCCTTGAACCCCGCGCGCTGCTCATCGCAGCCGCCGAACACGAGGAGATCCTCGAGTTTCCCCCGTTCGTCAAGCTCCCTGTACCACATCGCCTCATAGCGAAGTGCGAGCTCCTCGATGCGGTGCTCAGCTTCGGCCTGGTCACGCTGACGCTTCTCACCGTCCATGTGGAGAAGAAACGCAAGAAACTGGTCGAGGGCGAGCTTTGACTTTTCCGAAAGGGCATCGTACTCCCGTTGGATATCACCGCGCAGCGACTGCACATCCATCTCTTTCCGCTCGACAATGACATCAAGTGGTACACGAAACCAATCCGCGAGCTTCCGCGCAGGCTCCATAGGGATTTTGTCGGGATTACTCTCGTAACGGGCGTAGGTGGAGGAGGAAATCTTCACGACCGCCGCAAACTCGGCAGCCGTTCTGTACCCCGCCGCCTTTCTGAGCTCGAGAAGCGCACTCGCCATCTAACCTCCTCAGAAATGCGTGCGTTCTGCAGCGGTCGTTACTGCACTCGCACAGTCGGTTATAACGCCATATAATACAAATTAGCACAGTGCAATAAACATCAGAGCATAGAATTATCATTCTATGGTAAATAAAGCCAATATTCTTAATATATAAGAATCATCTGCGCTCTTCTACGGTCGTGTCGAAACGAGAACACCACTGGATAATCCCCTCTTCATAGAGAGTTCGCTACTGGTAGCGCGCGTGCATATCGCCGTACGGACAGTCGATGCCCGCAAGCGCAGCTGGCGCGGTGCAGGTGGTGAGTAGCCCCACAGCTGCTCTTCTCGGCCTTTTGTCCGCCTCGCTGTACCAGGTGGTTTAGCTGGGAGCTAGGGAATCCGGATATAGCAAAGGATATACTATTATGAAATGTTATTAACGCACCAGGAGGACTCTCATGTCCAAGCTCAACATCGACCAGAAGACCATCCGCGAGCTGCTCACCGACAAGCACGCGGATTTCCTCATCCCGGACTACCAGCGCCCCTACGCGTGGGGCGAGGACGAGTGCGCGACGCTCTGGGACGACCTCTTCGCCTTCGCGTTCCCCAACGACGACTACGAGCAGTTCGACAGCGCGCAGGACGAGTACTTCCTCGGGCCCATCGTCACCTTCAAGAACGGCGACGGCAAGCTGGAGATCATCGACGGGCAGCAACGCCTGACGACCATCATGCTGCTGCTCCGGGCGTTCTACGACAAGTTCGCCAACATGAAGGACAAGCAGTCGGTGAAGACGCGCGCGACCATCGCGGAGTGCGTGTGGAAGACCGACGAGTTCGACGAGCCCGACATGGACCTCCTCAAGATCGACTCCGAGGTCGCCTCCGACGCCGACAAGGGCGAGTTCCTCGCTATCCTGCGAACGGGCGCGGTCGAGCAGGGGTGGAAGAGCGCCTACGCGGCCAACTTCGCCTTCTTCCAGCGCAAGATCTCCGAGCTCGTGAGCGAGTGGCCGACCTACACCGTCTACCTCGCGACGCGCGTCCTCAACAACGTGATCCTGCTGCCCATCGAGGCGGAGAGCCAGGACACGGCGCTGCGCATCTTCTCGACGCTCAACGACCGGGGACGGCCGCTCTCCGACGCCGACATCTTCAAGAGCCAGTTCTACAAGTTCTACTCCGACCAGGACCGCAAGGACGACTTCATCGCCCGCTGGAAGCGCCTGGAGGAGACGGCAGGGAGGATATTCTCGCCCCAGCGCGGCACGCCTATGGACGAGCTCTTCACGCGCTACATGTACTACGAGCGCGCCCGCGAGGGGAACCGCAACACCACGACGCAGGGACTGCGCGACTACTACGGCAGGAACGGCTACGCGCTGCTCAGGCGCGAAGAGACGCTCGACAACCTGGAGGCGCTCGCTGGCTTCTGGCGGGCGGTCGACGCGCAGGAGGGCTTCTCGGAGCGGGTGCTGCGCCAGCTCTTCATCCTGCGCTACGCGCCCAACAGCATGTGGACCTACCTCGTGTCGGTGTGGTTCCTTGCAAAGCGCGACGAGGACGGCTCCCTCGACGACGACGGATTCTACGGGTTCCTCCGCAGGATCACGTGCTTCATCTACGCCTACGCCGTGGAGCGCCCCGGCGTGAACGCGCTCCGCTCGCCGGTCTACCCCGAGCTCATCAACATCGTGGAGGGACGCGAGGTGACCTTCTCGGAGTACCGCTTCCGCGCGGACGACATCCGCTCGCGCCTCATGGCCTACACCTTCACCAACCAGCGGCCCATCACGCGCTCCATGCTCGTGTGGCGCGCGTTCTCCGACCCCGAGCAGGGTCTGGTTGACCCGGACACGGTCTTCGAGGTCGAGCACATCTACGCCCGCAGGCGCAACGAGGTCTCTCCGCTCGCCAACCGCGATAACCTGGAGGCGCTCGGCAACAAGGCGATGCTCGAGAAGTCGATCAACATCCGCGCGGCGGACTTCCGCTTCGAGGACAAGAAGAAGTACTACCTGGGGTACCGCAACGACAAGGGTCAGGCGCGCCCGGGCACCAAGGTCCGCGAGCTCGCCGAGCTGGCGAGGACGCGCGACGACTTCACCGAGGCGGACATCGAGGCACGCACGGCAGAGATCATCGACTCGTTCGTGGACTACCTGGGCGAGGTCGGGCTGCTCTCCGATTGAAGGGAGCGGGTCGCCGGCGGCGGACCCGTGGCGCGGTTCGCACGGGAGTTCAGGCTGCGCCTGGAGCGCATGGGCGTGGACGGCCTCTGGGGCTACGACTGGGCAGAGCGCTTCTGGGCGCTCGGGTTCGAGATGAACTGTGGCCGCTCGTTCAACAACGCGACGGGGCTTTTGCTCGGCGACGAGCGGGGGCTCGCGCGGGTGCTGGGGAGCATCGACGACATGAGGCTGCTCGGCGACGCCGCGTTCTCGCAGTGCCGCTACATCACTCACTGGTCATTCGCCCCGGAGCGCGAGGACGTCGGCTGGATCGTGAGCGTGCTCGGGCGCATGGAGGAGCTTGCGCCGCCTGCACTGGACGGCTGACCGGGTGCGTGCGGACGACCCACGAGAAGCAGCACCCCTGCCACCCGTGCGGAGGGTGCGCCGCTGGACGGGAGCGCCACGCGGCAGCGCACCCGGAGCGCGGGCGGCCGGGGTGCGGGCAAACCTCGTTGACGCAGCGCGCGGCCGGGCAGGCGGCCAGGGATGGCGGCGCAGAACAATATCCCAGACAACCCAGCGGGTACGGCTTGTTTGGAGCGGCGGTTCCACCCTGTGGGATAATGGTTTTGATTTGTTTCGAACCGTTGCGGCGTCATGCCGGATTGGATGTGCATACATGCCGACTCTCAACTGGATGGGCAAGGAGAAGGTGGTCAACCACCACCGCGACGTCCCGTACCGCGTGCTCGAGCGCATGCCCGAGAAGGGTGTGCTCGACAGCCACGGCTCGGACTGCGGGAACATGATCATCCACGGCGACAACCTCGAGGCGCTGAAGGCTCTGCTGCCCGAGTACGAGGGCAGGGTCGACTGCGTCTACATCGATCCGCCGTACAACACCGGCAACGAGGGCTGGGTCTACAACGACAACGTCAACGACCCTCGCATCAGGAAGTGGCTCGACCGGGCCGTGGGCAAGGAGGGCGAGGACTTCTGCCGCCACGACAAGTGGCTGTGCATGATGTACCCGAGGCTCCAGCTTCTGAGGAAGCTTCTCGCCCCGACCGGCGCCATCTTCATCAGCATCGACGACACGGAACTCGCAAACCTGAGGCTCGTGTGCGACGAGATCTTCTCCCCCTCGTGCTTCGTCGCTGACATCTCTTGGCAGCGTAACTACTCGACCAGGAACGATTCCAAGGGCATCCCAGCCGAGGTCGAGCACATGCTCGTCTATAGCAAGGCGCCGGACTGGCAGCCCCGCAAGCTGCCGCGCACCGCGGAGATGGACTCGAAGTACAAGAACCCAGACAACGACGTGAGGCCCTGGCGCACCGACAACTCGAGCGCTCCAGGAGCCGCAACGCACCAGGGCATGGTCTACGCCATTCAGAATCCGTTTTCGGGGGACTTTGTCTATCCCCCAGACGGAAGGTGCTGGACTTACGGACAGACGGACGTCCTCGGCATCATGCGCGGATGGACAGACTACGACCTGAAGTCGATTGACGATGCAGAGGTAAGGGCGCGCATCTGCGGAGCAAGCGTCTCCGAGGTGCGTGCCGATGTTAAGGCAATCGTGCTATCCAAACCTCTGGAAGAGGCTCGCGCCGATGCCGAACACGTCCTGGCCAGGGGCCAGTGGCCACGACTTTACTTCACACGCGGAGGCAAGGGTGGGCTTGCCCGGAAGACGTATTTGGACAACGTCGGCGGGAGGCTTCCGTCGAACTTGTGGCAGTGCTCCGAGGTCGGTCACACCGACGAGGCGAAGAAGGAGCTCAAGGCCATCTTTGACGGTAAGGTGCCGTTCGACACTCCGAAGCCGACGCGTCTCATCGAACGTGTGCTGCAGATTGCGACCGATAAGGACGCACTCGTCCTCGACTCCTTTGCTGGTTCTGGCACGACGGCGCACGCAGTCCTGAATATGAACAGCAGGGACGGTGGATCGCGCAGATTCGTCCTCGTAGAGATGGAGGACTACGCGGGCACGACCACCGCCGAGCGCGTGCGCCGTGTCATCGCAGGCTACGGCGAGGGGAGCAATGCCGTGGAGGGTGTCGACTCCGGCTTCTCCTACTACGAGCTCGGCCCTGCGCTCTTCCGAGGCGACGGGACGCTGAGTCCGGACGTCACGCGCGCCGACCTCGCTCGCTACGTCTGGGCGACCGAGACCCGCGCGTCCTACGGGGACCTCACCGAAGAGCACCCCTACCTCCTCGGTGAGCATGTAGGCGCGGTCTACTACCTCGCCTGGGAGCCCGGCGGGGAGACCGCGCTCACCTACGACCTGCTGCGGGGCCTCCCGCGCAAGGGCGTACCGACCGTGATCTACGCGGACCGCTGCGCCATCGCGCCCGAGCGCCTGGACGAGATGGGCGTCGTCTTCAAGCGCGTGCCCGACCAGATAGCGAGGATCTAGCCATGGAGCTGAAGCAGTACCAGAGGGACGTCCTCAGGGAGGTCGGCCGCTTCGCGAGGACGTACGCGATGACCAGGGACGCGGCGACGGCCTACGGCGTCTTCATGAACGCGGTCGGGCTCACTCCCGGGCAGGGCGGGGTCGAGCGCTACCGCGACGACCTCGGCGGCGCGCCGAAGGTGTGCGTCAAGGTGCCCACGGGCGGCGGGAAGACCTTCATCGGCGCGAGCGCCGCGCGCGTGCTGACCGAGGCGCTGCCCACGAGGACCAACGTCGTGGTGTGGCTCGTGCCGAGGCGGGAGATCCTGTCGCAGACGCTCCGCAACTTCCGCAACCCTGGGCACTTCCTGCGCATGGCGCTCGACCGCGACTTCGGCGGGCGCGTGGAGGTGCTCGACAAGGAGGACGGCCTTCGAGGCCGCTCGTTCACCGCCTCGACCGTCGGAGAGCAGCTCACGCTCTTCGTGCTCTCGTACGACTCCTTCAAGAACAAGGACGGGCGGCGCGCCTACGCGGAGAACTCGGCGCTCGCCGGGCTCGCCGCCTACCAGCGCGACGCGGGCACGGCGGTGGACGTTGAGGGCGCCGACGACACCGCGCTCATCACCGCGCTCGCCGGCACGAACCCGATCGTGGTCGTGGACGAGAGCCACCACGCGCGCTCGAAGCTCTCGCTCGATATGCTGCGCAACCTGAACCCGCGCTTCGTGCTGGAGCTCACGGCGACGCCAACCAGGGGCGCGAACGTGATCGCGCAGGCGACCGCGCGCCAGCTCAAGCGCGAGGAGATGGTGAAGCTGCCCGTGGTGGTGTACCGCCGTCCCGACAAGCGGACGACCATCGCAGACGCCGTCACGCTCCAGCGCAGGCTGGAGAAGATTGCAGCCGAGGACGAGAAGCACACCGGGCGCTACATACGTCCCATCGTGCTCTTCCAGGCGGAGAGGCGCGGCACGGAGGGCGCAGAGACCTACCAGAGGCTTAAGGAGAAGCTCGTCGAGGGCGGCATCCCCGAGGAGCAGATAGCCGTGCGGACGGGCGACGTGGACGAGATCGGCGGGGCCGACCTCATGAGCCGCGAGTGCCCGATACGCTTCATCATCACCGTGGAGGCGCTCGCCGAGGGATGGGACTGCCCGTTCGCCTACGTGCTCGCCACAGTCGCCAACAAGAGCTCGCAGGTGAGCGTGGAGCAGATCGTCGGCCGCGTGCTGAGGCAGCCCCACGCGGCTCGCGCGGGGGCGCGCAGCCTCAACATCGCCTACGTGCTCACGGCGTCCGCGGACTTCGACGCGACCCTCACGCAGGTGGTCGACGGCCTCAACGGCGTGGGCTTCTCGCGCGAGGACGTGGAGACCGCCGGGACGGCGCCCGCGGCGCCCGAGCGGCAGGACCAGATCGACTTCCCGGACGAGCCGGCAGGCGGCCCCGAGGGCGGCGAGGGGGACGACCTCGACCTCGACGGGCTCGACCTGACCGTGCCCGACGGCTCTGCCGCCGGTACCGGCTCCGCGTCCGTGGACGACATCATCGGCACCTCCGAGCACGTCGAGGAGCGCTTCGAGGAGGAGGCTGGCTCGGGCGACGCTGGGACCCTGCTCGGCGGCTTGGGAGGGGGAACCAACGTGTACCATATGCGCGAGGCGGTCGCCGACTCGGCGAGGGAACTGACTATTCCGCAGTTCATAATCCGCGTGGACGGTGGCCTGTTCACCGACGACGAGACGTGGAAACCGCTCGACCGCGAGGACCTGCTCGCCGACTTCAAGCTGTCCAAATATGGCATCGGCGAGGTGAAGATCGACCCCGACACGTTCTCCGAGGCGCGCGAGGTGGATCTCGCCTCCGATTCGGACGAGTACCGCATCCGCTGGCTCGAGGACGACGTCAGGAAGAACATGGCGATGCTCTTCGCCAACATGTCCGACGAGGGCAAGCGCGAGAGCCTGAAGGCGCTCGTCCTCCAGGCGATGTCTTCTCAGTTCAGGAACACCTTCGGGAGCGCCCAGCTCACGGGCTACATCGCCCGCGTGGTGGACGACATGGACTCGCCCGTCGTGGACGCGTGCCTCCACAGCGTGGGCGGCGTCGCACGCGCCGTCACGGACGCCGTGCGCGGGCTCGCCGACGACTTCTGCGAGGAGCGTTTCGGCAAGCTCCTCTCACGCGGCGACGTTGAGCTCTCGCCCGAGTACCGCTTCCCTGAGTCGCTCGTGCAGGCCAACCCGATGACCAGCTACGACAAGGGACTCTACGAGGCGGAGGACGGGCGCGTCGACGGCCTGGAGCGCAGGATGGTGGACCTGCTCGCCAACAGCCGGCGGGTCACGTGGTGGCACCGCGTGGTCGAGCGCAAGGCCGGCGAGTTCAGCATCAACGGGTTCATCAACCACTACCCGGACTTCCTCGCGCTGCTCGACAACGGTGTGCTTATGGCCATCGAGACCAAGGGCGAGCACCTGGCCGAGGACGCCAGGCGGAAGCTGCGTCTGGGCACGAGGTGGGCCGACATAGCCGGTGCCGGGTTCCGGTACTTCATGGTGTTCGAACGCGAGGCGTCGGACGCTGACAACGCGTTCACGCTGGCGGAGTTCGGGTCGGAGATGTTGGGATAGGCAGGGAGGACTGTTGGCGATAAACCAGCTTGAAAAGGGCATCTTCCTTTCCCTGTTCAACAGGGGCGGATATGTGCTCGACTTCTCCACCAACGACTTCGACAACTTCACGCTTATGAGCGTCGGGGTTGCCCTCTGCGAGCGCTATCAGCTGTCCAAGGGGAAGTCTCTCACCGCCTACCTCAACGAATGCCCGGACGGAGACGCCCTCAAGCTGCTGAACGACCTGCTCGAGTACTACGAGCTTCACTATGAAGGCGAGTACACCAAACCTGACGAGAGCGGAAGCGGCTCATACAGCTCCGTTCGCTATTCTGCGGAGTACGCCCGCTATTATCGCAAGGCTCGCGCTATCCTCGACCGGGAAAATGCTGGGCGCAATCCGTTTGAGGGGGCGTCCGAGTACCTCAAGGAACAGTTCTCCTCCGAGTACATGACTGCACAGATTGACTCCCTCATGAATATGCGCGAGATAAACCCGACCGAGGCCATCGGGAAGGCCAAGGAGCTTGTGGAGAGCTGCTGCAAGACCATCCTCAAGGAGACCGGAGTCGAGGTTCCCAGCAGCTGGGACATGAATGAGCTGATTAAGGCAACTAAGAAGAAACTCGACATAGACACCGAGAGCGTTTCCAGCGATCTTCCCGAGGCCCAGACGGTCAAGAGAATTCTCGGGAGCCTCACCGGGCTTGTGGGAGGGATTGCGGAGTACCGGAATAGCTGGGGATCCGGCCACGGCAAGGCCTCTGACTTCAAGCCACTTTTTGTGCGCCACGCCAAGCTCGCGGTTGGTTCTAGCATCACCCTCGTCGAGTACCTGTGGGATACGTATCTGTGGAGGAAAGATACGGGGCGCCTGAACTAGATTCCAAGAAGATACTTAGCGAATTATCGAGCGAAACGAAGCTATATTCGGAGGTTCATAGTTTGAACGGCCTTACCAACTGCCAAGAAAACGCGCTCGCCCGCATTTGGATGGCGCAGGACTCGTTGCCAGCTGACCTTACCGCCTGGAACATAAGTGACGACCTCATCGTGCTGCGCGATTGCGGAATGATTGACATGCAGACCGACATGAGTCACACCTTGGCATTCGTTCAGAGGCTCCTCCCCGGGGGGCGTGAGCATTACCAGAACGTTCGCAGAGAGCGAAAGGGTTTCGCCCACCTTCGAGATTCCGCGGACGAGCTAATCGGTCGCCTTGTCTCCGATTGCGACAGGGACGGCGGCGACATACCACCTGAGTGCTACGAAGATCGACTGAGCGATTATCAAGCCCTTAGCAGAAAGGGTCTGATAAAGGTTATGTGGGCGGATGACAAGCCCTATCACGTCCAAATCACGGATATGGGGCGAGAGTACGTTGAAGGGGATTTTCCTTTGGAGGCAGCAGTGAAGATTGAGAACAATCCCACGTTCAACAACGTGAACTATGGGCCCAGCGCAATGTCAAGGTCCAGCGCCACAGCCGAGACGAGCACCACCGTCACCTTGGGCATGACGATTCAGGCACTCATCGACATGGACATCGAGGACAGCCTCAAAGAGGAGGCGGAGGCGGCACTCAAGGAACTTGATGGCACCGCCAAGTCAAAAGACAAGACGGGCTTCGCAGAGAAGCTCGAGCGTGCCGCGAGCATAGCAAAGAGCGCCTCGACGCTTGCTGGCGTCATGCTGCCGTTCTTTCAGGCCGCAATCCAGAACTTGTTGAGCTAGCCGTACGCCTTACGCCTATAAGAGACCCGGCTATCTTTCTGCCGTGACCGACAGGCGAACGGCGTCACGGTTGGAGAGGTTCGCGAAGTCCGGTCCGAGCCAGACGCTCGACTCGCCGGGACCGAGCACGAGCGGCATGCGGTCGTGGATGGGCGCGACGTTGGCATTGGGCGCAGTGGTGACAACGGAAAACCAGTCGCCCTCGCGCACGGCGGCGAGCAGGAACGCCCTGGCGCCGGGGAGGCGAAAGAGGTACTGGCGGCGAACCTGCCTGCCGGCCTTCTCGCTTTCTATCTTCTCGGTCATGTGCCCCTCGTAGAAGGCCCGTACGGGCACGAGGCAGCGGCCCTCCGCTATGGCCTTGGCCCACATGCCGCGCCTGCCCAGGCGCAGCTGCTCGAGGGCGGACTCTATGCGCGTGTTGAAGACGGCGTTGGGCTTGCCGTCGAGAGGGAAGCCCCATGTGAGGCGAGCTACGGCGAGGCCGCCGCCCTCGGGGACGTAGACGGGCACGAGGCTGCCCGGGCGGGCGTCGTGCAGGGGATCGGGACGCTCGACGTAGCGAATCACGTGCGCGCCGGGGGTGGCGCGCGCGTCCAGCACGGCCTGAGCCTCCTCGAGTGTGAGCGGGCACATCCTCACGCACATCGCTGCCTCCTCTCGCCCTCGTCCTTCTCCCCATTATCCCCTCGTCGTGCCACTTGTGACACGCCCATAGCCTGTACCCATCGTTTGGGTGCGGGCTATTCCTTTGCCCGCCTTACTGGAAGGACGGGCAGATGGATGGCTTGCAGGACGAGGCGAGGCTCGAGGAGCAGGGAGCGCAGCAGCAGGCGCCGCAGCGCGACGACCAGGAAGAGGCGTCGCAGGCGCAGGTGAGCGCGGCGGCTGCCGGCGGCGACACGGCCGCCCAGGCCCGCGCTGACTACGAGGCGGCGCTCGCGGAGCGCGACGCCCGCATCGCGGAGCTGGAGGGCGAGATCGCGGAGGCCGCGAAGACCGCCGAGGGCGCCGAGAGGCTGCGCGCCGAGATGGACGAGCTGCGCCGCAGGGGCGACGAGGAGCGCGTCGGCTTCGAGCTGCAGCTCGCCGGGGCGCGCAACGTCAAGGCCGCCCGCGCGCTCCTCGCAGACCACGACAACGATGTGGAGAAGCTCAAGGCCGCGGAGCCCTGGCTCTTCTCGGCGTCTCCCGCCCCGGCGCCGGCCGGCGCGACGGGGCTGCCGAGCGCCGGCGCCGCCGGGGCCGACGAGTCCACGCAGATGAGCCGCTGGCGCAAGATCGCCGGCCTTCCCGAAAGTGAGGAGTAACCATGGCAAACTCGATCGCCTACACCAAGAACTACACCGCCGTCCTGGACGAGGTCTACAAGAGGGCCGCGTGCTCGACGTGCCTGAACTCGCCGCGCCGCATGGCGCGCGCGGGGCGCAACGCCAAGGAGATCATGGTCCCCAAGATCGAGGTGACGGGGCTCGGCGACTACACGCGCAACGTGGGCTACAAGACGGGCTCGATCACCTACGAGTTCGAGACCAAGACGTTCAACTACGACCGCGGCATCAAGCTGCTGGCGGACGTCATGGACGTGGAGGAGGCGGGCGTGCTCGACTGCTTCGTGGCGGCGGGCTCCGAGCTGCAGCGCACGCAGGT
>CALULH010000007.1 GCA_944321435.1 uncultured Coriobacteriaceae bacterium
GCATCGTTGGTGTCGACGCACACGAACTTGCGGACCTTCTCGGGGTCGGTGATGACGTAGTTGATGGTGACCTCGGCCGCAGTGCCGGCGGTGGTGGGCACGGCGATGGTGAACACGGCGTGGTTCTTGGTGGGCGCCACGCCCTCAAGGCTGCGCACGTCGGCAAACTCGGGATTGGTGATGATGACGCCGATGGCCTTCGCGGTGTCCATGGACGAGCCGCCGCCAATGGTCACGATGCAGTCCGCGCCGGACTCCTTGTACGCGACAACGCCGTCCTGGACGTTCTGGATGGTGGGGTTGGGCTTGATCTTGTCAAAGAGGCTCCACGCAATGCCCGCCGCGTCCAGCTTGTCGGTCACCTTGGCGGTGACGCCGAACTTCACCAGGTCGGGGTCGGAGCACACAAAGGCCTTCTGGTACCCGCGGCGCTGGATCTCGCCGGGGATCTCGTCGATAGCGCCCTTGCCGTGGTACGAAATGGTGTTGAGAACAATGCGGTCTGCCATAAGCTCCTCCTAGATACGCATATGAAAGGCGCCGCAACGGGCGCCCTCCGCTTGACGTCAGCCTATCTACCCACGACCGCGCGGATGTTTCAGCGTGCGCGGCGCGCGTCGGAGAATGGATGATCTTTCAAAGTGGGCGGAGGATTAATCGAAAATGGGACGAAATACGCCAAATGATCCCGTCCCCAATTACCTACCAAATGTACCCGTCCCCAATGGTCATACCAAATGTACCCGTCCCCAATGGTCCGTCCCCAATGGTCACAGGTCATGCTGCCCTACAGCCTGACCACGCGGGTGGCAACGCGCCCCACCAGCGCCGGGGAATGCGAAACCACCACCAGCCCCAAGCCGCGGGAGTCGGCCTCGGCTATGAGCGCGCGCCACAGCCGGGCCTGGGTGAGCGCGTCCAGCATGGCCGTCGACTCGTCGGCAATGAGGTAGCGCGGCTGGGCGATAAGCGCCCGCGCCACGGCCAGGCGCATGAGCTCGCCGCCCGAAAGCTCGTGCGGAAAACGCGCCAGCCATTCCGGACGGACGCCAAAGCGGGCGAGAAGGTCGCCCACCAGGGCCGCGGCGCCAACACGGGCAGCCGGGTCGGCGCCGGACCGCACGACGCCGCACGCGGCGGCCGCGGCGTCTTTCTCGTCCGCCGCATGCTCTGACCCCTCCGCTCCCGCGGCGCTTGCGGCCGCGTAGGCGTCAATCTGGGCGAGAAGCGCCGCACGCTCCTGCGCGGGCAGCCCGGCCGCGCCCTCGCGCAAGCTCTTGCCCAGGCGCATGCGCGGGTCAAACGCCTGCTCGGGATGCTGCGCCAGCAGCTGCACGGGCTGCGCCGCATGGGCAGCGGCACCCCTGCGGCGCGCCAGCGGAACCAGCGGCGCGCCGTCAGCCATCACCCGCCCGACAGACGGCTCAAGGTACCCGGCGAGCAAGCGGCACAGCGTGGTCTTGCCCGCGCCCGAAGGCGCCGCCAGGGCCACGCGCTCACCGGGCTCCACGGACAGGAAAAGCCCCTGGTAGAGCAAGGGACCGCCCGGATAGCCAAACGTTATGTCCTCAGCCTGCAAGCTCATGGCCGCCCCTCCCCCTCGCTCTGCTCGCCCGCGCTGAAGCCGTGCTCGGGCATGGCATGCCAAAGGGCGCGGCTAAAAGGATGCTCCAGCAGGTCGGGCGCGCTGAAGTTCTCGCACGCCGTCTCCTCCACCACGGCGCCGTTGCTGAACACCGCCACGCGGTCGGCCACGCGCAGCGCCAGCTCTATGTCGTGCGTGATAAGCAGCACGCCGCCGCCTTCGTCGGCGAAGCGCCGCAAGTCGCTGACGGCCCTTACGGCAAGGTCCAAGTCCAGCCCCGGCGTGGGCTCGTCCGCCACGATGAGCCGCGGCTGGTCAACAAGCGCGCACAGCAGCAGCACACGGCGCGCCATACCGCCGGAGAGCTCGTGCGGGTACAGCCGCTCCACCGCGGGATCCAGGCCGTATGACGCCATGAGCGCGCGCATGCGCTCGCGCCGACGGCGACGCTCGGGCCCGCGCGCGGCGCCCAAGATCTGATCGCCCACGCGCATGAGCGGGTCCAAGTTGGCCACGCTCTGCGGCACCAGGGATATGCCGTGGCCCCGCAGGGCCGCTAGACCGGCGGCGTCCCGCAGCTGACCGTCAAACCAGAT
Source organism: uncultured Coriobacteriaceae bacterium (assembly GCA_944321435.1). Taxonomy (GTDB): domain Bacteria; phylum Actinomycetota; class Coriobacteriia; order Coriobacteriales; family Coriobacteriaceae; genus CALUOB01. The sequence goes on from CALULH010000007.1 coordinate 2,182, forward strand.
GGAGCCCGTCACCTGCGCATTTGGCTCGTAAAGCCCCAGGATGGCATCGGCAAGCAGGGTCTTGCCCGATCCGCTGGCGCCCACCACGGCCAAGATCTCGCCTTGGTGCACGGAAAGCGATAGGTCGTCTATCACGCGGTTCTCCACGCGGCGCGCCCGGAAGAACGGGGCCGCCGGATCGTACATGCTGAACGCAACGGACAGGTGCTCCACGGTGAGCAGGTGATGGCCGCCCGGGTGGCGCGACCCCGCGCCGTGCGTGTGGTGATGGTGCCGCTCCGCATCCTGGTGCGTGCGGGGGGACGCGGCGCGGGCCGGCGGGCGGGCCTCCGCCGCCTTGCCGCCCGCAGCCGCGTTTGCCGTATGTGCGCAGATCATGCTCATAAGCCTCACTTACTCCTGCACCGTGCGCGCGTCCAGCAGGCGCCTGAGCCCCGCCCCCACGCGGTCGAACAGCAGAACGACCAGCAGCAAGGCCAGGCCCGGAAAGACCGCCAGCCACCATTCCCCCGCGGTGAGGTACCCCATGGCCTCGGACAGGATGACGCCGATCGCCGGCTGCTCGGGCGGCAGGCCGAACCCCAGAAACGTGATGGACGCCTCGTGCAGGATGGCGTGCGGAAACATGAGCACCAGGCCCACCAGGTACTGGGGCAGCAGGTAGGGCAGCATGTGGTCGCGCAGGACAGCCCCGCGCGAAACACCGAGCGCGCGGGCGTGCTGCAGGTACGGCTGCGCGCGCACCTGCAGGATCTCGGCGCGCAGCACGCGGGCCAGGCTGGGCCAGTGCGTCAGCGCCACGCCCACGGTAACGCCCACGGCCCCGCGCCCCAGCGCGTAGCTTATGAGGATGAGCAGCACAATGTGCGGGATGCCCATGATAAGGTCCACGACCCATGACACCGCCGCATCCGCGCGCGGGCCGCCCAGCGCCGCCACTGCGGCAAGCCCCAGGGCGATGAGCGAGGACGCGGCGGCGGCCAAGAGCCCCACCAGCACCGACGTGGCAAGGCCCGCCAGCGTGCGGGCCAGCATGTCGCGCCCCATCCAGTCGGTGCCAAAGAGATGCTGCGCGCTCGGGGCTAGGTTTACCTGCGAGAAGTTCGTCACCTGGGCGGCCTGCGCCAAAGCGCCGCCGGCAACGACCACGGCAACGAGCACCGCCGCAGCTAAGAGCAGCGCCACGAGCGTGCGGCGGCGGTTATCGCCCAGCGAGCGGCGGGCGGGCACATGGAGGACGGGCGCAGCAGAAGCCTGCGTCAAAGCAGCGGGGCGGGAGTGCACCTTTTTCGAGATGTTGGGAACCGCACCGAACGCGGTCGCCTCTAAATCGGGCTTCTCGCACGCCGCAACGTCTTCAGCTGTCCCGTTTACGGCGGGCGAGAAGGACGCAGGCACGCTTTCCGCCATGTTTTCCGCGCTGCGAGGCGCGATTATGGCAGGTACGGCGCCCGGCACGGGATCGTCGCGCTTCTCGCCCGCCGGAACGCCTCCCAAGATCTCGATTTTGGTGCACTTCTGGGCCGCCTGACTCCCGTGCGGCGTATCCCCGCCCCCGCCGCGCCGCCGCGGGCGCAGGCGCGGGTCCACCACGCCGTACAGCAGGTTGGCGGCCAGATTGCCGGCAAACACCAGCGCGGCGGAGGCCAGCGCGATGCCGACCAGCAAGGGCGCATCGCCGCCCAAGCCGGCCGTCACCGCGGCCTGGCCCAAGCCGGGATACGAGAACACCTGCTCAACGAGCACGGAACCGCCGAAGATCTCGCTGATGGAGCCAAACTGCAGCGTCAGCGCGGGCATCACCAGGTTGCGCAGCCCATGGCGCCGCACCACGGTCCATGCCCCCTCGCCGCGCGTGCGGGCAAAGCGCGCGTAATCGCTCTGCAGCACGTCGACCACCTTCTCGCGCGTGTGCAGCGCGATGTTGGCCACGCCCGTCACGCTGAGCACCAGCGCCGGCAAAACCAGGTGGTAGGCGCGATCGGCCAGCGTGACCTGACTGGCCGCAACGCCAATGGGGGCGGAGAAGCCCACGGGGAACCAGCCGAGCATGACCGCGAACACCATGAGCGCGACGATGCCCAGCCAGAACGTGGGCGTGGACGAAATCAGATAGCAGTAGCCGCGCACCAGCCGATCGGGCAGGCGGTCGCGACAGGCGCCGGCGACAATTCCAAGCACCAGGCCGATAAGCCCGGACAGCAGCCACGCCGCCGCCATAAGAGCCAGCGAGCCGGCGGCACGCTCGGCCATAACCTGCACCACCGGCGCGTTGAACCGCAGGGAAAGCCCCAGGTCGCCGGTTAGCGCGCTGGCCAACCAGGAAACGTAGCGCGCAATAAGGGGCGTGTCCGCGCCCCAGTACGCCGCAAGCTCGGCGCGGCGCTCCGCACTCATGGACGCGTAGGCGGCCTGGCCCACGTTGGCTTGCACCGGATCGATGGGCGACAAGCTCACCAGCGCAAATGTCACAAAGCTCGTAGCCAGCATAAGCAGCGCAAAGCACACAAGCTCGCGGGCCCAGCGAGGCACCCCGCGACGGGAGGCAGGCCCCGGGCGGCGCAAGGCCCTGCGGGCACGCGCTTGCGCCCGCGCATCGCCGTAGCTGCTGTTCTTCTCATCTTGAGCCAAAACGGACAAAACGAACCCGTCCCCATCCATCCGTAGGTTGAAATGAACCCGTCTCCGTCCGTCCCCTTAGGACCAGGTCCACTGGTCAACATTGTTGGCCAGCGACCAGCCGTGTCCATGGGGGTGCGGCTTTTGGTCGGCAACGTTGAGGCCATCCCGCTTAAAGTACAGATGGTCCACGTTCACCAGCCATACCCAGGTGGCGTCCCCCTGGGGCGCAAACCCTTGCTCGCCATCCCACTGGGCCGCCTGCCAGTACGCGTAGCTCTGGTCCACCTCCGCCTGCGCCAGAGCCGTGTCCAGGTACTGATCGCATACGGAGCTCTCGTAGCAGGCGTAATTGCCCTCAGACGAGCTGTAGTTAAGGCTGTACAGGTCAATGGGACTGTTGGACCCCCACCCCCACATGATGGGAGTGCAGAACTCCTGGGGGTAGATCTCGTCCCAGCTGGCCCCGCGCGGCGTGACCTCTATCCCCACCTGGGCCAGCTGGTTGGCAAATTCGTTGGAAAGCGCCTGGCGCACCGAGTCCCCCGATGCGTACAGGATCTCAAACGAGCAGCGCAGCCCGTCCTTCTCGCGCACGCCGTCGGCCCCGCGCCGCCACCCCCCTTGGTCGAGCAGGGCGTTTGCCTGATCGATATCCCGATCCACCTGCATGTCGGCGCTTGCCCAGGGCGTGCCGTCCGCAATGCTGTAGGCAACGTGCCCGTGCCCCGCCAGCACGCCGTCTATCATGGCCTGCCGGTCGACCGTCCTGTTGATGGCCTGGCGCACGGCAAGGTCCGAGGTCACGTCGTTGCCCGCCTGGTACACCACGTCGCCGTCCACGGTGCGCGTAGCCCCCGCGGGGATCGAGGGCAAGGACACACCGCGGCTGTCGACGGTGGCGTAGCTCACCAGCTCATAGCCCTGTGCGGTCTGGCCCGCATGCGTGGCGTACGTGTAGGCAATGTCGACCTGGCCGGCCTGAACGGCCGCCACGGCGGCATCCTCGTCCATGAACAGCACCACCACGCGCTCCATCTGGGGTGCGGACCCGTAATAGCTTGGGTTGGCCGAGAAAATCACCTGCTGGCCGCGATCCCACTGCTCGAGCACGTAGCGGCCCGACCCCACGGGGTTGGCGCCGTAGCTCTCGTCGTATGCGTGCTCGGGAACAATGCCCAGCACCGCCAGCGTGTAGAGCAAGGCGTTGTACGGCTTGTTCAGATGGATCTCGACCACCGTGTCGCTCGCCGCCTCGGCCGAGTCCACCATGGACAGATCGGCCTGCGAGGACGGGGTGCGTTTGATCTGGTTGATGGTGAAGGCGACGTCGTGCGCAGTGAGCGGCTCGCCGTCGGAGAAGCGCACGTCGTCGCGAATGGTGAAGGTCCAGGTCAGCAGGTCTTCCGAGCACTGGTAATCGGTTGCCAGGTCGTTCTGGAAGTTGAGGTCCTTGTCCGTGGTGATGAGCGTGGACTGGATGAGCGGCTCATGCACGTGCTCGCCGCAGCCCCAGGCTATGGTGGGGTCAAAGCCGGCGGCGGGCTCGCTTGCCGGGTCCATGGCGATAATCACCTGGGTTGCGCCATCTGCGGAGGCGCCGGCCGCAGAGCCGGCCCGACCCGCTGTTTCCGCACCGCTGCAACCAGCCAGCGCCGTTGCGGACAGCACGGTCGCGGCATCGAGAAACCCGCGGCGCGTTATGACCGCCGCGCGGCTTTTCTCGTCCGCCCTTTTTTCCATAAGCTTGCTGCCACGATCTCCGCGCACAGGATTCCCCTCCATCGAAAAGTGTTACGAATTGCTCGTTTCGTGTTACTGGTAGGGGATGATACGCCTTGGAGTTGACTTTAAACAAGGGAACCGGCTTGGTTTTCAAAACGAAACGCCCCCGTAACGCAGCCCAAGACGCCCGGATAACAGGGGCTTAAGCTTTCCTTGCGATAGGCTTAATGCAAGGTAGCTGCAGCTTTTCGAGGATATAGTTAGGTTCGACGGCACATGTCGCCTCTCATAGATAGGAGCAACCATGCGCTTTGATCGTAGCGACGCACAGACCGCACGCGCAGAATCCCCCTCGCCCATGCGCCGTCGCACTGCGGCGCACCGCGCCTCTCGCCGCCTGCCGCACCTTATCATCGCCGGCTGCTGCGCGCTCACCGTTGCCGGGCTCTCGGGCTGCATCGTCACGGGAAACGGCGGCACCATCGGCGACCTTGCGAACACGAGCGTGCAGGACGCCCTCTCCGATGCCGCCAACCAGCTCAACGACGCCTCTCAGGATATCGCCGACGCGTTCAGCGGCGTCCAGTCCGACATGACGGACGCCTTCAACGGCATGGCGGACAGTTTGGCCAACGCGGGGGCAACCGTTGACGAGCTGGCGCATGTGCCGCAGGCGCTCGAAAGCATCCTGGGCGATCAGGCGCTTTCCGCAAAGGGCGAGTCGCTCGAGATTATCGATCTCAAGAGCAACGCCACGGTAGCCGACTACGGCAATGACGACGGTTTGATAGACGTACTCGACGGCCTCACGTACACCACCTGGAAGCTCGTGCCCAACCACCCGGACGAATCCACCGCCACGCACCTCTTCCGCTTTACGCAGAGGGAGACGCAGAAGGCCGGCCAGTCCGACCAGGACGTGGAACACGTGGAGCTCTTCACCATCACGCTGTACGAAGGCTCGAACACCATCCACTTGGACGCCACCGCGGCAGGCCATATCGCACTGGACCTTGAGCTGCCCGACCAGGACATGGAGCAGCTCCGCGATCTTATCCTCCACTAAGCATGCGGATCCTCAGCGCCACCCTGCGCTTATCGCGCAAAACAGCCCCGCCTAAACGTCGTTCGGCTTTGGGCGGGGCTGTTTACCTGGTGTATCTCAGCCATGATGCATCTTGATGCAGCGGGGCTGTTCCCCGCATGTGCCTTTGGGCGATAAGAGCGCGGGCCGGGCGCAGAGCGTCCTCGCAGCCCCGCCGGCACAGCCCGCGCGAACCCTCTTTACGGCAGGTCGTTGCCGGGGGCAAAGTAGAGGTCCCACCATTGCTGGCGCGTCAGGTCGATGTCCGCTCCCGCGCACGTGTTCACAATGTGCTCGGGCGTCATGGAGCCGCACACCACCTGCATCTTGGCGGGGTGACGCAAGATCCATGCGGCGGCCACGGCCTCCTTGGAGGCTCCGACCTCACCGCCCAGGGCATCGAGCTTGGCGTTGAGCTGCGGGAACTTCTCGTTGTCGATAAAGCAGCCCTCAAAGGTCCCGTACTGGAACGGGCTCCATGCCTGGATGGTCATGCGGCGCAGGCGCGCATGCTCGATGATGCCGCCGTCATGGTCAAGGCTGGCCTCGTCCTCCATATTGACGTGCAGCCCCGCCTGGATGGCGTGCGTGTGCATAAGACCGAACTGGAGCTGATTGACCTCGAGCCGCTGGCCGAGCGCCGCGGAGAGCATCTCGACCTGCCAGGGGCCCATGTTGCTGACGCCAAAGTGCCGCACCTTGCCGGTGGACTGCATCTCGGCGAACGTGAATGCGAGCTCGTCCAGGTCGACCAGCGGGTCGGGGCGGTGCAGCAGCGCAAAGTCCACGTAGTCGGTCTGCAGGCGCTCAAGCTCCAGGTCGAGCGCCTGCATCAGGTGGTCGTGCGAGAAGTCGTAACGCGTGGTGTACTTGAGCTCGTGATCCATGAAGATGCCGAACTTGGTCTGCAGCTTGACCTGATCGCGCGCAACGCCCACGTCCTTGAGCGCTTGGCCCAGCACCATGGAGCTGCGGCCCGCGTCGTAGATGTCCGCGGTGTCAAAGAGGTCCACACCGCAATCCAACGCGGTCTTGACGATCTCCGCCGCCTCCTCGCGCGTCTTGCCTCCGATGCGCATTACACCCAGCGCCACGCGCGAGGCCCTGACGCCCGACTGGCCGATCTCCTGGTATTTCATAGTCCGCCTCTCTTTATCCGTACCTGTCGTGGCGCCCCTTGCCCCGCCATGGGAGAGAAGCACCCAAAAAACTGCTAGCAAGACCGTACCGCAGGGAGGCAGCCGGGGCAATGGCCCAAAGAAGGGCGGTAGCGGCTTGCGCCCTGCGCCCTTTGCTGTTGTTGCCATTGGGTGTTGCCATTCTGTCGTTGGGGACTGTCATTGGGGACGGGTACGTTTGGCAGACACGTCTGCCAAACGTACCCGTCCCCAATGACAGTCCCCAACCAACGTCCCCAATGGCAACAACGCCGCCCTCCTGGGGGAGAGCGGCGTTTTGCATGCGATCTATGTCGAAACCGAGTTCTTACTCGGCCTCGGCAGCGGGCTTGTCCGCAGGCTTGGCGTCGGCGGCGCCTTCGGCTGCCGCCTTGGCAGCAGCGGCCTTCTTGGCCGCAGCCTTCTTGCGGGCCTCGGCCACACGGGCCTCCTGCTCGGGCGTCAGCTTGGGCTTGGGCTTTGCAGCGGCGGCGCCGGCAGCCGCGCCAGCCGGCTTCTTGGCCGCAGGGGCGGGCATGTCCTTGTGTTCCTTGGTTACGTACAGCTCGGTCGTCGCCTCGGCCGGGTGCACGTCCATGGACAGGCAGTTCTTGGGGCACTCGTGCACGCAGTGGGCGCACTGGATGCAGCGGTACTGATCGATCGTCCAGTCACCGCCCTTGCGGTCCACGGTGATGGCGCCCACCGGGCAGGCGCGCTGGCACATGCCGCAGAGAATGCAGACGTCCATATCGTTGACCACATGGCCGCGCATGTTCGGGAAGAGCTTCTCGATATCGCGCTTCTCGTACGGGTACCTAACCGTTGCCGGCTTGCCGAACAGCGACCGCAGGGTCATCTTTCCCAGTTTAAAGCTTCCCATAGCGGCCTACCTTTCCGTGCAGCTGATGCAGGGGTCGATGGTGAGGATGATCATCGGAACGTCGGCGACCTCGACGCCCTGCAGCGCGCGCACCATGCCCGCAAGGTTCTGCGAGGTGGGCGTGCGCATGCGGAAGCGCTCGATGTTCTTGGTGCCGTTGCCGCGCACGTAGTAGAACGCCTCGCCGCGCGGCTGCTCGATGAGCACGTGGGACTGGCCGCCGTCAGGCGGGAGCACCTTGGGGCCGGGCTTCTTGCCGATGCCGTCGTGCGGGATCTTGGCCACGAGCTCCTTGATGATGTCGATGGACTGGTAGACCTCGGCGCAACGCACCTTGCAGCGGCCGTAGCAGTCGCACTCGTTGGAGATGATGGGCTCAAAGTGGTCCAGGTCGCCGTACGCGTCGAAGCCGGTGGTGCGCATGTCGTGCTCGATGCCGGACGCCTTGGCGAACGGGCCCACCATGGACAGCTCCATGGCGTCCTCGAAGGAGATGTAGCCCACGCCGCACAGGCGGCTCTTGACCGACGAGTCGTTCATCATGGTGTCGACGATCTCGCGGTAGTCGCGCTTGAGGGTGTCGAGCTTCTCGCAGATAGCCTTGAGCTCGGAGTCGTCGATATCGTGCGCCATGCCGCCCACGATCACGATCGACAGGATGATGCGGGCGCCGCAGGTGCGCTGGAAGATGTCCAGGATGGTCTCGCGCAGGCGCCAGCAGTGGTTGAACAGGCTCTCGAAGCCGAAGGCGTCGGCGAGAAGGCCGAGCCACAGCAGGTGCGAGTGGATGCGGCTGAGCTCCTCCAGGATGGCGCGCAGGTACTGGGCGCGACGGGGGATCTCGAGGCCCAGCAGCTTCTCAGTGGCGCTGGCGTAGCCGTAGCCGTGGCCAAAGCTGCAGATGCCGCACACGCGCTCGGCGATGTAGACGAACTGGTTGTAGTCGCGCGTCTCGACGAGCTTCTCGAGACCGCGGTGCACGAAGCCGATCTGCGGGATGGCCTCGATGACGTGCTCGTCCTCGACCACCAGGTCAAGGTGCACCGGCTCCGGCAGCACCGGGTGCTGCGGGCCGAAGGGGAGAATGGTCTTACGTGCCATACTTACTCACCGTCCTTCTGGGCGGCCTTCTTAGCCGCCTGGGCGGCCAGGGCAGCGCGCACCTTAGCTGCCTTCTCGGGATCCATGGCGGCGAGCTTGGCCTCCATCTTCTTGGCGCGCTCCTCCTCGGTGAGCGCAGCGGGCTTGGCAGCGGGCTTCTCGGCTGCGCCGTCGCCGGCAGCCGCCTTGGCGGCGGCTTCCTTGGCGGCCTTTGCCGCCTTGGCAGCGGCGGCAGCCTTGACCTTGGCCGCCTTCTCGCGCGCGGCCTTCTGCTCGGGCGAGATGATGGCCATGGGCGCGTCGATGCCCACGTTGAAAAAGTGCCCGCCAAAATCCAGCTGCATGTTCACGAAGTTCACGCCGTAGAGGTCGTGAGCCTCGTTCTCATAGGAGAACGCCGCGAAGTACAGGCCCTGGATGGACGGCACCTCGGACTCCTCGGTGATCCCGTTGACCACCAGGTTCAGCGCGTTGTCGTTCACCACGTCGTAGAAGGTGTAGACCAGGTCCATGCCGGCCTCGGGCTTCTCGGCGAAGAGCTGCACAAAGCGCAGGCCCTCGTGCTTGAGCGACTGCACGCGGGTGAGCAGGTCGCCCAGGGGGCACTCCACAAACTCAACGGTGTACATTAGCCCCTCCCCTTCTCGGCCTTCATCTTCTTGGCCTTCTCGTCCAAGATGTCGACGGCCTTCAGCACGGCGTCGATGATGGTCTCGGGGCGCACGGCGCAGCCCGGGGCGTACACGTCCACCGGAATGGCCTTGTCAACGCCGCCGATCACGTTGTAGCAGTCGCGGAAGACGCCGCCGGTGCAGGCGCAGATGCCGCAGGCCACGACAACCTTGGGCTCGAGCATCTGGTCGTAGATCTCCTTGACCACGTTGATGTTCTGATGGTTCACCGAACCCGTCACGAGGAAGATGTCCGCGTGCTTGGGGTTGCCGGTGTTGATGATGCCGAAGCGCTCGATGTCGTACAACGGCATCATGCTGTCGAGCACCTCGATGTCGCACCCGTTGCAGCTCGACCCATCGTAATGGATGAGCCAGGGTGACTTGGAAGAATAACCCATGTTGCGGCTCCCTTTAGATGAACGGGGTGATGAGGACGAGGAACAGGTTGACGACGCCCATGACGAGCGCCACCAGCCACGCGGACTTGAGGCAGGTCTGCCACTTCACGCGGGCGAAGTTGTTGTCGATCCAGACCTCCAGGAACCAGGTCACGGCCATGACGGCGAGCGCGATGACGATGGAGACCGGGTCGGACCACACGAAGAACATGCCCACCCACAGCAGGAACAGGACCGTCTCGCACCAGTGCATGATGTCCACCTTGGCCAGCGTGCGGCCGCTCATCTCGGTGGTGATGCCCTTCACGATCTCCTGGTGCGCATGGTGGCTGTAGGAGAGGTCGAAGGGGCTCTTGCGGAGCTTGATGGTGAGGATGAACAGCAGGCCCAGGAATATGGGGATGTTGGTCCAGATGATGGGCGCGTCAAGACGCAGCAGGCTGGCCGTGTCGAAGGACTGGGTGGCCACGAAGAAGCCCACGGACATGATGAGGAGCATGGGCTCGTAGGACATGACCTGCAGGCACTCGCGGTCGGCGCCGGTGTCGGCGTACGGGGAGCGCGCGGAGTACGCGGCGATGATCACGAAGAGCGTGGCCAGCGTCACCAGGAAGATGGTCATCAGCAGGTTGGAGCCGGAGATGAACATGCCGCCGGCGATGATGGCGAAGATGAGCGCGCAGGTAACGTACGCCTCGTCAACCTGGTTGACGGAGACCTGCTCCTTGGAGAGGAGCTTGCGCATGTCGTAGTAGGGCTGCAGGATGCGCGGACCCACGCGGCCCTGCATGTGGGCGGAGATCTTGCGGTCGAGGCCGTCGAGCAGGCAGCCGATCACCGGCGCGCAGATGGCGAAGATCACGATGCCCAGCAGCAGGCCCCACAGGTCGGGACCGACGAGCAGCACCTCGCGGTCGACCATGAAGGTGCCGCCGGCCAGGAAGCCGGGGTTCAGCACGATGGAGGCGCCGAAGGCGATCACCAGCACGCCCAGGCAGACGACGGTGCCCACGTTGGACAGGACGTTCTCGCCGAAGACGTCCTCCAAGTACCAATTGCGCTTGGTGGAGGTCATCTTGCGCTCCATGGAGCCCAGGTAGGTGCGGTCGTCGCTCTGGACGGTGGCACCGGCCAGGTAGACGCCCACGCGGCGCTTGTGGGCGCGGCCGAAGGGCGTGAGGAGCACGATGGCGATGAACGCGACGATGACCACCATGATGAGCATGTTGTCAACGCCGATGAACTGCGGGTTGGAGTTGAAGACGCCCACCAGGTACGGCGAGACGACGCCCAGCGAGATAGCCGGGAGGCCCAGGCAGCAGCCCAGGAGGCACAGGGCGATGAAGCCGATGGCGACCCACTCGCTGCGGTGCACGCCTTTCTCGACGTTCTCGGCCTTCTGCGAGACGCCGGAGAGCTTGCCGATCCACTTGGCCCAGAAGAAGAACGTGGCGGCAGAGCCGAAGGCCAAAAGGATCAGGAACAGCACGTTGCCCGTCTCGGCGAAGGACACGAGCGTGGCCCACTTGGAGATGAGCATGCCGAACGGCGCCACGAACATGCCCAGGATGCCGAGCATCATGAAGCGGGTGAGGTGCGGCAGGCGGCTGAAGAGGCCGTCCATGTCCTCGATGTTGCGGGAGCCGATGCGATGCTCCACCGTGCCGACGCACAGGAACAGGATCGACTTGGAAACCGTGTGGAAGATGATCAGGAAGATGGCCGCCCACGTGGCCTCGGCGGTGCCCACGCCGGCACATGCGGCGATGAGGCCCAGGTTGGCGATGGTGGAGTAGGCCAGAACGCGCTTGGCGTTGCTCTGGCTGATGGCCATGAACGAGCAGAGCACGAAGGTGATGCCGCCGATGGTGACCACCATGGCGGAAGCAGCCGGGAAGACCGCGTAGAGCGGGGCCAGCTTGACCAGCAGGAACACGCCGGCCTTAACCATGGTGGAGGAGTGCAGCAGCGCCGAGGTGGGCGTAGGGGCCACCATGGCGCCGAGCAGCCAGGTGTGGAACGGCATCTGCGCGGCCTTGGTGAGGCCAGCCACCGAAAGCAGGATCACCGGGAAGATGAGCAGCGGGGCGGCGATGGTCTCGCCCAGGGCGATAAGCGCCGCGAGGCTCATGGGAATGCCGCTGAGGTGGATGATGAGCAGCGCCGCGAGGAAGGCGATGCCGCCGATCATGTTGAGGTTGATCTGGCGGAAGGAGTTCTTGATGGCCTCGGGCGTGCGCGTGTAGCCGATCATGAGGAAGGAGCACGTGGTGGTGATCTCCCAGCCGGTGAACATCCACTCCAGGTTGTCGGAGAGCACGATCACGAACATGGCCGCAAGGAACAGGAACATGAGCGCCGAGAAGAAGTGACGGCGATCAGGCGCGTCGGCAGGCTCGTGGTGCTGGAAGTCGCGCATGTAGCCGAGGGCGTACACGCAGATGGCGCTGCCCACCAGGCCCACGATAAGCACCATGATGACCGACAGCTGGTCCAGGTACAGCGGCTGCTCCAGCATGTGCTCGGCACCCTCGGAAAGCGTCATGTTGGCGAAGACCACGACGCCTATCGTTTGGATAAGACCGAGTACCAGGGCGATGCGGTTCTTATACCGCACCGCGAACCACAGGATGACCGCGCACAGCACGATGTCGACCGCGGTCATAACCCACGACACGGCATACGTGATCTCCTGCGGCAAGCCGAAGTACGTGAGACCGCCCGCCATGTACGTGACGGCGAACACCACCGACGCCACGCCGATAACCACTGCGGCGGCCGAGGTTATCACGCGGCGCGCCGAGTCGCTTCGGAACAGCATCAGCAGGACTGCCGTGACAAGCGGCGCAGCGACGAGAAACGCTATGAGTCCCATGCTCTCCCCCTCTGTTGACAGAGACCGATACGTTAGCGATATACCGTCTTTTATGCAAAACACAGAATCGCCATTCAGTGTATGAATTTTACACCGCGGCGGCGTATCGGGGTGCGACAAGATGCATCCAGGCAGCGACATGCGGGCAGTGCCGCATGCCGGCGGGCGCGCCGTTCGTCGGGAAAACGGAGCCGTTCGTTTTCCGCCCGCGCCGCCGGTCGGTTTGCCGTCCGGGCCCGCCTTGGTCCGGCCGTACCGTATGGCCGGACCAAGGTTCTGCAAGAGAGGCTCGCGCCTCGGGATCGGAAAGGAGAGTGATATGGCGGACTCTGCCAAGGTGGCAACCACCGCGGAGCGGGGCGGTATGAAAAAGACCCTCTCGCTCTGGAACTTCTTCACCATCGGCTTCGGCGCCATCATCGGAACCGGATGGGTGCTGCAGGTGGGTGACTGGATGGTCGTGGGCGGCGGCCCCGTCCCGGCCATGATCGCGTTCTTGCTGGGCGCGATCTTCCTCGTGCCCATCGGCGCGGTTTTCGGCGAGCTCACGGCAGCCATCCCCATTTCGGGCGGCATTGTGGAGTACGTTGACCGCACGTTCGGCCGCGTCCCGTCCTACATCACGGGCTGGCTGCTCGCGCTCGGCAACGGCATCCTCTGCCCGTGGGAGGCCATCGCCATCTCGACGCTGCTCTCCGACATGTTCGGCACCATCCCGGGGCTCGAGTGGCTCCGCGCCGTCGAGCTCTACGAGATCCTCGGCGCAAAGGTCTACCTGTTCCCGACCATCATCTCGCTCGGATTCGCGGCGTACGTGATCTTCCTCAACTTCCGCGGCGCCTCGTCCGCGGCCAAGCTGCAGGCGTTCCTCACCAAGGCGCTGCTCTGCGGCATGCTCCTGGCCATGGGCATCTCCATCTTCACCGGCTCACCCTCCAACGCCCTGTTCAACGGCGAGGTGTTCTCGCAGGTGACCAACGCCGGCGGCGGCGTCGAGGCAACCGGCGCCACCGACATCTTCGGCGGCATCCTGTCGGTGCTCCTGCTCACCCCGTTCTTCTACGCGGGCTTCGACACCATTCCCCAGCAGGCCGAGGAGGCCGCGGAGGGCCTCAACTGGAACAAGTTCGGCAAGATCATCTCGCTTGCGCTGCTTGCCGCCGGTGGCTTCTACGTGGTGTGCATCTACTCGTTCGGCACCATCATCGACTGGCACACGTTCGTCGAGTCCCCGGTGCCCGCGCTCGCATGCCTCAAGAACATAAACTTCATCTTCTACATCATCATGCTCTGCATCGCCACGCTCGGCCCCATGGGCCCCATGAACTCCTTCTACGGGGCCACGAGCCGCATCATGCTCGCCATGGGCCGCAAGGGCCAGCTGCCCGAGCAGTTCGCCGAGGTGGACGAGAAGTCCGGCGCGCCCAAGCTCGCCTGCATCGTGCTCGCGGTGATCACGCTCGTCGGCCCGTTCATGGGCAAGAACATGCTCATCCCGCTCACCAAGGTCTCGGCGCTCGCCTTCATCTTCTCGTGCACCATGGTGGCGCTCGCCTGCCTCAAGATGCGCTTCACCGAGCCCGACCTGCCGCGCCCCTACAAGGTCCCCGGCGGCAAGTTCGGCATCGGGCTCGCGGTTGCGGCCGGCCTCGTGATCATCGCGCTTATCGTGCTGCCCATCACCTCGGAGTCCCTCGACCTCACCGGCTGGGCCATCGTGATCGGCTGGCTGGTCCTCGGCCTCATCCTCATGGCGGTCACGAACAGCCGCAAGAAGGCAAAGGCGCAGCTCAGCTGACGCCAGCCGGGCCGCTTCCCGCGGCGGCCCGGCACCCCCCATCAGACGCGACGGGGCCGACAGGAGGCCCCGGGCAATTCCATCAAGGAGGAACCATGAGCAAGAAGTACGCGATCGTAGGCGGCAAGCTCGTCGACGGCACCGGCGCCGAGCCCATCGAGAACTCGACCGTCCTCGTGGGCGAGGATGGCAAGATTCTCTACGTGGGCAAGCATGAGGACGTCCCCGCCGACCAGGGCTTCGAGGTCATCGACGCCACCGGCAAGACCGTCATGCCCGGCCTTATCGACACCCACCTGCACTTCTCGGGCAACCTCACCGACGACGACACCGACTGGGTCATGCAGCCGCTGCTGGAGAAGCAGGCCGTGGCCGTCAAGCAGGCCTACGACTGCCTCACCCACGGCCTCACCACCGTCTGCGAGATCGGCCGCTTCGGCATCCACGTGCGCGACTGCGTGAACAACGGCGTGTTCCCCGGCCCGCGCATCTACGCAACGGGCCTGGGCTTCTGCCGCACCGCCGGCCACGGTGACTCCCACCACTGCAGCCAGCTGGAGAACAAAGAGTCCCATCCGTGGGGCGATCAGGTCGACGGTCCGTGGGACCTGCGCAAGGCCGTGCGCCGTCGCCTGCGCGAGAACCCCGACGCCATCAAGATCTGGGCAACCGGCGGCGGCATCTGGCGCTGGGACTCCGGCCGTGACCAGCACTACTGCGCCGAGGAGATCAAGGCCGTGGTCGACGAGGCCAAGATGGTGGGCATCCCGGTGTGGAGCCACTGCTACAACTCGCACTCCGCTGCCTACGACTCGGTCCGCTTTGGCTGCGAGCAGCTGATCCACGGCTTCGACATCGACGAGCGCACCATGGACCTCATGGCCGAGCAGGGAACCTTCTTCACCCCCACCATCGGCTTCCTGCCCACCTGGTACAGCACCTACCCGCCGGTCTACGTGCCCGAGATCCACGACAAGTACGAGGGCACGCTCGTCGAGAAGGAGCTGCAGCGCAACTACGACTGCCTGCGCGAGGCCAAGAAGCGCGGCGTGATCTTCACCATCGGCTCCGACTCGTTCAGCTTCGTGACCCCCTACGGCTACGTCACCATCGACGAGATGTACGACTTCGTCGACAAGGTCGGCATCTCCCCGCTCGAGACCATCACCTGCGCCACCCTGAACGGCGCCAAGATGGCCCACTGCGACGACGAGACCGGCTCGCTCGAGGCCGGCAAGTTCGCTGACCTGCTCATCGTCAACGGCGACCCCGCGAAGAACATCCACGACCTCACGCCCGAGAACATGGACGTGATCATGAAGGACGGCAACATCGTGGTGTCCGGCACCTTCGGCGAGCGCAACAAGTACTCCGCATAACGCGCCATCTCTCAGCGTGGCTCGCAGCGTCCCGTCCTACGGGGCGCTGCGGCCGTTTTCCTTGCGTATAATGGGTGGCCGCCCATGGAGTGCGCGCTCTCGGGAAGGCTTACGCGGCACGAAGGACGCCGCGTTCCGGGAAGCCTCCCCGAGAGAGCGCGCTTGCGAAAAAAGACAACGAGACGAAGGGTCGTGCCACGGTGGTGTTTCGAGCCGAACGCTGGTGGGGCAGCCATAACCCCACGCGCGTGCTGCGCTCCGCGCAGCTGGTCATGACGGTACTCCTGGGGATCTGCGTCCCCATGCTGCTCGTGCTTCTCGCATGGGAGCTCGTAGCCGATCCCAACCCCGTGCCCGCCGTGATAACCATCGCGGGGCTCGTGCTCCTCTGCTTCTTCTTCTCATATGTGTTCGTGGTGCCCGACGACCTCACGTCGAGCGCCACCGACCGCACCCTGGCCATCGCCTCCAAGATCTTCATGCACACGCGCAACGGTATGACGCCCGACGCGGCCCTCGGCGCCTGCAAGATCATCCTGCCCGAGACGCTCGCCGCGGCCATCTGCTTCACCGACGGGGAGCGCGTGCTGGCGAGCTGGGGCGAGGGGTCGGCCACCGCGCCGGCCGGCGAGCCCGTGTGCCTTGACTCCACGCTGCGCGTCATGGACAGCGGCGAGATGCGCGCCTTTGCCCGCGACGACAACGGCTTGGGGAAGCACTACTTCCCCCGGCTGCGCGCCGGCATCGTGGCGCCGCTCACCGTTCGCGACCGCTGCGTGGGGACCCTCGAGCTCTACTACCCGCGATTCAGCAGCATCGACATGCGCCAGACCGCGCTTGCCAGCGGCTTTGCCTCGCTCATCTCCACGCAGCTCGCCAGCTTTGAGCTCGAGCGGCAGGACGAGCTCACCGCCCGCGTCGAGCTGCGCGCCCTGCAGTCGCAGGTCGACCCGCACTTCCTCTTCAACACCATCGGCACCATCGTCTCGCTCGTGCGCACCGAGCCCGAGAAGGCGCGGTCGCTGCTCATAGACTTCTCCAACTACTACCGCCGCACCCTCTCCGATTCCGAGGCGCTCACCACGCTTGAGCACGAGTTCGAGCAGGGCGTTCGCTACATCAACCTCATGCAGGCGCGTTACGGCGAAAGCCGTCTGCGCGTGAGCTCGCACATAGACCCGGCGACGCACGACCACAAGGTCCCGCCGTTCATTCTCCAGCCCCTGCTCGAGAACTGCATCAAGCACGCCATGCGCGAGGTGGACCCGCTCTCCATCGTGGTGTCGTCGCGCTGCACCCCGGACGGCGTCGAGATAACGGTCGAGGACGACGGCGTCGGCATGAGCGACCACGTGCGCGCGCACCTCTTCGACGCGCACGACAGTGCCGAGGAGGGCGGCGACGAGACCATCACCGGCGACGGGTCGGTCAAGCGCGGCTGCGGGCTCGCGCTCTCCAACGTGCTGACGCGCATCCGCTTCTTCTTTGGCGAGGACTCCGGCATCCTGGTCGAGTCCGAGGAGGGCGTGGGCACCCGCGTGACGGTGCGCTTGGTCGGAGAGCCGCACGAGCCGACCCGCGCGTAACGCGGCGGGTGCTGCATACGTACGCAGAAAGCGAGGTAGGGAAATGGGAAGCCTGGTCCTGAACGTTCTGATCGTGGACGACGAGCCGCCGATCCGCGCTGAGCTGCGCTACCTTCTGGAACGAGACGGGCGCGTGGGAAGCATTGAGGAGGCGGGCAACGGGACCGAGGCGCTTGAGAAGATGCTCGCCTCCATGCCCGACGTGCTGTTCCTCGATATACAGATGCCGGGCACAAGCGGCATCAAGCTCGCCGAAACGCTCGGCAACCTCAAGAATCCCCCGCTCGTGGTGTTTGTCACCGCGTTCTCCGAGCATGCCGTATCAGCCTACGAGCTCGATGCGACGGACTACATCCTGAAGCCGGTTGAGGAGGACCGGCTGACGCGCGCGCTCGACAAGGTGTGCGCCATTCTCGAACAACGCCATCGTCCGGCAGGCGGCGGCGTGGTGACGCGCCTGGCAGTGGAGCGCGGCGGACACCGTGCGTACATTCCCGCAAGCGATGTGCTCTACATCGAGGCGTGCGCGGACTACTGCCGCGTTAAGACGGCGGCAGGACAGCATATGATCGGCGAGTCGATCTCGTCGCTGGAGAAGCGTCTGGCGGGCGAGGGTTTCTTGCGCGTGCACCGCAGCTACCTGGCCAATATCGACAAGGTACACGATATCGAGGAGCCGCGACCGGGCATCTTGGAGCTCCGCATGGAGGATGACGGCGGCCTGGTGCCCGTATCGCGCCGGCGCACGGCAACGGTGAAAGAGCGCTTGGGGCTCTAGGGAGCGCACCCCTCCTTATCGGCAGGTAACAGCGGGCCGCCTGGAGCGATGTCCGGGGCTGACACCAAAGCGCAACGGCGCCGCCGCCCCTAAAACGGGCGGCGGCGCCGTGTTCTCAAGCCATGTGCGGTGGCAACCGCGCGGCAGGCCGGCTTACGGGACGCTATCGCGGACAGTCGCCCTCAGGGGGGGGCTCAGCCCGCGGCGCGCGGAGACGCGCTCCCCTACTTGGACTGCTCGATGACCTTGCGGGCCTGGTCCTGGATGTCGGCGAGCTTCTCCTTGCTGGGGATCCACTGCTGGGTGATGACCGGCAGCGGCATCTCGAAGCCGATCTCCTTCATCTGGGCCTCGACCTGCTTGGGACCGAGCGGCGCCCAGCCGTACGAGCCGAAGGCGATGCCGATGCGCTGGCTGTTCTTGGGGGACAGGCCGCGGAAGTAGGTCAGGAAGCTGGCCACCGTGGGCATCATGTTGGAGTTGAGCGTGGGCGAGCCAACCGCCATGTAGCGGGCGTCGCAGCACTCGAGCATGATGTCGGAGATGTGGTTGTCCTTGACGTCCAGCAGCTGGGCAGTGATGCCCTCCTTGATGAACGCGTCCACGATCTCGCGGGCCATGGCCTCGGTGGAATGCCACATGCTGTCGTAAACCACCACGGCCTTCTCAGTCGTCTGGTAGGTGGTCCAAGCCTCGTACTTCTCCAGAATCTCGGCGATATGGCTGCGCCAGATCACGCCGTGGCTCGGGCAGATGAGCTTGATGTCCAGACCGCCGCACGCCTCCAGCGCCTTGTGGGCCTGCATGCCGTAGGGCCACACAATGTTGGCGTAGTACTTCTTGGCCTGCTTGAAGACCTCACACAGATCGTTCTCGTCGTCAAAGCGCTTGGTGGAGGCAAAGTGCTGGCCAAAGGCGTCGTTTGAGAACAGGATGCCGTCGAAGTCGGAGTAGGTCACCATGTTGTCGGGCCAGTGCACCATGGGAGTCTGCACAAAATGCAGCGTGCGCTCGCCGATGTTCAGGGTATCACCGGTCTTGACACCCTGGACCTCGATCCCAAAGTGCGCCTTGATGCCGGCAACGCCCTGCGGGGCGCTGGCGTAGATGGTGGCGTTGGGGCAGGCCTCCTTGATGCGCGGCAGGCTGCCGGAGTGATCCATCTCCACATGGTTGGCAACGACCACGTCGATCTTAGCCGGATCGACGACCTCGCTGATGCGCTGCAGCAGCTCGTCGGCAAACGTGACCTTGGCGGTGTCGATGAGCGTGATCTTCTCGTCCATGATGAGATAGGCGTTGTAGGTGATGCCCTTCTCGGTGGTGTAACCGTGGAACGAGCGCTCGTTCCAGTCAATGCCGCCGACCCACCAAACCTTGGGTGCAACCTCAATGGCGTTGAGCATGTGCGTGAGTCCTCTCTCTTAAGAAACGCACCTATATGAGCACGCGTAGGCGGCAAACGCCGATGCGCCGCCGCTTACGCACTATGATACCAGCCTGCCCGAACGCGCACCGCTGTTTCTATCTCTATATATGCTTCTATAATTGTTTCATATTTGCGTGCAGGGCACCGTTAGGCCCCTCTCCATGCGCATATGCAAATTGTGAGACGTTTTGGCGGCCTTAGCTGAGTAGACGACAATTTGCCAAGCCGTCTACCAGGCATTTTGTGAAACAGATTGCCCTGTATACTCGACAGTATCCCTCAAAACGTCTCACAATCTTAACTTGGATGGCTTATCTGGGCGCCAAAGCAGAAAATCGGGACGCGCACGACGCCTGAAGGGGGTTCCAATGCCCTGCGTGCTTATAACAGCAGCGGTGCGACACCCGTAACGGACACCGCACCGCACATCCAACCTGCATATGCTGCGGAGCGCGCTGGTAAGCCGCGCTTTCGAGCGTCTTCCCCTACTTCCAACCGTCGATGTAGGGAGCGTTCAGCTCTATGTACTTATCGGCCAGGTCGCAGGCAATGGAGTAGGAATTCACCAGCGGATGCATGGTCAGGCACTCGACGATATCCGCCTTGCTTCGGTTCACAATGCCCCGGGCGGCCAAGCGCTCGTAGTACTTCACGCGGCGAATAAGCTCCAGGTTGCCCGCGGGAATGTCCTCAAGCGCAAAGCGATGCGGCGTGCAGCGGCCGTCAGGGGTGATGTCGCAGGTGATCTCGACCACGTCGTCGTCCTCGAGCGTGGGGATGGCCCCGTTGTTGGGAGCGCATAGGATCATGGAACCGGGCTTGCCCGAGCGCTCGATCTCGATGTAGCGCAGCGCAACGCCCGCGTAGCCGCCCGCGTCCGGGCTGTACACGTCAAAGCTCCACTGCTCCTCGCGGCGCATGCCCGTCTCGTTCGCCATGTAGTTGTTCTCGCGCTGCCCGTACCACTTCTCGTAGATCTTGAGGGCGGTGTCGAAGTCGTTCTCGATATCCACATGCGAAAGCTCTTCGGTCATGGCGCGGTTGATCTCCTCGATCATCTCGCCGCGCGTGATGCCCGCACGCTGGATGTTCTCGACGGCGCGCTCGCGGTAGTAGAAGTAGTAGAGGTACTCATTGAGGATCGCCTGGCGGCTGCGCACCAGGTCCTTGCCAAAGAAGTGCAGGTCAGTGTGCTGGTATGCCTCGTCGTTCTCGATAAGCTCGGGCACGACCTCGCGGCCGGCGACCTTGATGCTCGAGAAGTAGCTCAGGTGGTTCAGGCCGTAGCACTCGCCCTGCACCTCGGAGGGATCCGCGTTGTAGAGGTGGGCAAACTGGCGCAGCATACCGCTCGGGGCGTCGCAGATGCCGTAGGTGAACGTGTAGCCCATGTCGTGCAGCGCCTGCGAGACCACGCCCGCGGGGTTGGTGAAGTTGAACACCTTCACGCCGGGCTTAGCGTGCTGCTTGACGAGCTCGCAGTAAGCGGCCAGCGCGGGGATGGAACGCATGGCAAACGAAACGCCCGCCGCACCGGTGGTCTCCTGGCCGAGCACGTTGTGCGCAAGGGCCAGACGCTCGTCACGCACGCGCACGTGATCGCCGCCCACGCGGATGGTGGTGATGACGTAATCGGCATCGCGCACGGCCTCAACCGGATCAGAGGTGAGCGAGAAGTTCACCGACGGCGCCAGCATGCCGGCCACATGGTGGGCGAGCGTGCCGTAAATGCTGAGCTTGCGCTCGTCGTTGTCCATAAACACCAACTCGGTGATGCCGAGCCTCTCGGCCTGCTGGGCCAAGCTCTTGGCAAGGAACATGGAGCGGACGCCGCCGCCGCCGATCACCGCAAGTTTCATGATTGTCCTTTCAGCTTCATGCGTGGCGGGTACGCCCCTCCACTGCTGTGCACCTACCCTAGGCGCGGGCGCGGATCGCGCCCGCGCGCCTTGCACTTGATTGCGCCTGCCTTAGGCCCCAATGCCCTCGGGCATCTTTGCGCGTCCGTCGGCAAGCTGTTTGAACGCCTCGGTGACCTGCGGAACCGAAAGGCCCACGATGACCTGGAAGGCGTCGCCGTTGCGCACCACGCCCTTGGCTCCCCATTCGGTGAACGCCGCGTCGTCCTTAACCAGCGACGAATCCTTCACCGAGACGCGCAGGCGCGTCATGCAGTTGGTGACCGAGTCGATGTTCTCAGCGCCGCCGAAGGCGACCAGGTAGCCGGCGGCCTCGTCGAGGTAACCCGCGTGCTCCTCGGCACCGGAGGCGAGCTTCTCGCGGTAGTCGCTCTTGGAGTGGAACTCAACGTCCTCGCCACGACCGGGCGTCTTGAAGTCGAACTTGAGGATGAGGAAGCGGAACACCAGGAAGTACACCAGGATGGAGATGGCACCGATGACGAACATCATCACATAGGAGCCCCAATGGTTCTGCCACATGGGAATGATGTTCTTGGCGAAGATGTCGATAAGGCCGCCGCCCATATCGCCGGCGAGGCCGAAGGCGTACTGGATGGTGGCGAAGGTGGCCGCCAGGAAGGCGTGCACGAAGAACAGGGCCGGAGCGACGAACAGGAAGGTGTAGTCGAACGGCTCGGTGATGCCGCAGAGCGCGGCGGTGATGACGCCGGGGATGCAGATGGCCAGCACCTTCTTGCGGTTCTCCTTCTTAGCGGTGAAGTAAAACGCCAGCGCGATACCCGGGATGCCGAAGAAATTCGACAGGCCCTGCAGCTGGAAGCCGCCCTCGGGGAAGATGGTGGTCAGGGACTGGCTGGACGCGGCGAACTCCTGCAGGTGCTCCATCCAGTAATAGGTGATGCCGCCCTCGACAACCGCCGGGCCGTACTGGAACGGCGAGTAGATGAAGTGGTGCAGGCCGGTGGGGAGCAGGGCCTTCTCAAGGAAGGTGTAGAGCCACACGCCAACCAGGCCGGCGTTGGACATGAAGTACTGCAGCTGGTTGATGCCGCCCTGAACCGTGGGCCACACCAGGCAGAACAGCAGCGCCAGAAGCCCCATGACCGGGAAGCCGACCACACCCACGAGCGCGGAGCCCTGGAACACGCCGAGCCACTCGGGCAGGCGCTTGTTGAAGAAGCGGTTGTGAACCCACACCACCACGGCAGACACGAAGATGGCGCCGAGGAAGCCGGTGTCGAGCGTGAGGATGCCGCCGATGGACTTGAGGCCGGTAGTGCCCTCAACGAGCTCGACGCCGAACGTGGGCCCGAAGTACGTCAGGATGTTGGAAACGAACACGTTGAAGGTCATGTAGAGCAGGAACGCCTCGAGTGCCGCGCGGCCGCGCGCCTCGTTGGCAAGACCGAGCGCCAGGCCGATGGCGAAGAGGATCTCCATGTTGTTGAAGACCGTCCAACCGGCGCTGTTGACCACGGTCCAGAAGTTGTACCACAGCGTGCCCTCGGCGGCGATATCGCCTACGATCATGGTGTTGGTGAGCACCGAGGTGATGGCCACCACGATACCCGAGAAGATAAAGAACAACGTTGGCGTGAGCATAGCTCCGCCAAAGCGCTGGAACTGCGCCATGCCAATGCGCCGCTCACGCTTCTTAGCAGCTTGAGCCACGAGAACCACTCTCCCTGTTGTACGCGGTTTACGCGGTTTGTTCGAGCGGGCGCCTGCGCGAAAACCTTGGTTTGATTGTAGGAAACTCATGTAGATTGACGCAAAGTTAATACGGATCGGGTTAGCGTGAATATTCACGTATCTGCACGGGTCGGTGCGGGCATGCGTAAGATGGAGTACGGGTGCAGCTGGGCGCCCGACCAGCCGGCTGGAGGGCCTATGGCAGAACCGACCTACATCGATAAGCTCTTTGCCTCAGCGCAGCTCACCGATACCGAGCGCAGGGTGCTGCTGCATGTGCTCAAGCGCATCAAGGCGGACGATCAGCTCACGATTCGATCAGTGGCGCAGAGCTGCTATACCAGCATGACCACGGTTACCCGCACGGCGCGCAAACTGGGATACGACGGCTTTCGCGAGATGCTCTACGGCCTCAAGCGCGATACGCACGTCTCGCAAGAGGAGCTGATCTCGTCGGAGGACATGCGCGCCTCGTTTACCTACCGCCCTCAAGACCTGGAGCGCTTCTTTGAGATTCTCGACCGCATGGAGCCGGTGGGCATTTACGGCGAGGGGTACTCGCATTTGATCAGCGAGTACATCGAGCGCAAGATGCTGGGCAACGGACACCTCATCTTTGAGCAGAGCTACCTGGAGTCGAGCCAGTTCGTGCATCGCCTGGGCAATCGGCTCTCGCTGATGATCCTGGTATCGCGTTCGGGCGCAACCGACGAGGTGGTCGCGACAGCACGCGAATGCCGCGACCACGGCGTCCCCACGGCGGTGTTCGTCGGCAGCCGGCGCGGCGAGCTGGCCGGGCTCGCCGACATCCTCTTCGTAGTGGACGACGACCAGCCGCTCGACACCACCAACAGCGAGCCCAGCAACTTTACCGGATGCTGCATCCTGGCATTTGAGCGCGTGTACTCGCAGTACGTGCGCCACGTCGGCGAGTCGACCTCCGCCTAAGGGACACCCGCCGGTTTTTTGGCCTATGCTTTAAGCAAAGCGCCCGGCCTGGAATTCGGGGTTCCAAGCCGGGCAAGGTCGAGGTGCGCCTGCAGGTATGTCGGGGTGTTGCAGGCGACTATGCTCAGGCCGCCAAGCGGCCGGAACACCACAGGTGTGCAGCGGCGGTCACCGCGCGCTTTCGTAGTAGTAACCGTGATCGACGCGCACCCGGGTGGTTACGAAGCCCAAGACGTTGGCATCGGCAAAAGAGAGCTTCTCCATCGTCTCCTCGAGCTTGCCGCGTCGCGTGAAGCCGCGCCGCGCCACCACCGCCACCCCGTCAAGCTCGGGGGCGAGCACAAGCGCGTCGGACACCATGGTTACCGGCGGAAGATCCACCACGATGTAGTCAAAATGCTCGGCGTACACGTCAAGCAAGCGCGCCATGCGCGGGGATCCGAGAAGCTCCGTGGGGTTGGAGGGCACATCGCCCGCCGTAACCGCCAGGAAGCGCGACATGAGGCGCGTGGACTGCACGGCGTACGGTGGCGCCACGCGACCCGTCAGCACGCTGGACAATCCGGGCGCGCGGGCGATTTTCAGCATAGGGGCCACGCCCGGAACCCGCATGTCGGCGTCGACGAGCAGCGTCCGCTTGCCCAACTCGGCGAAGGCGTAGGCAAGGTTCACCGCCGTAGTGGTCTTGCCCTCGTCGCACACGGCGCTGGTCACCCCGATCACGCGCGCCAGCCCCTGCTCGGGCAGGCGCCGCATCACGTTGGCACGCAGCAGCTTGTACGCCTCCGCCGCCTGAGGGCTCAAGTTGGAGCAACCCTCGCGGCGCTTCAATTTGGGAACCGCCGCAAGGCTCGGCTTTCCATAGCGGCGGGCGAGAAGATCGGCATCGCGCACGCGGTCGTCGAGCGCAACGGAAACCGCTACGCCGACCGCCGCGACGAGCCCGCACACACCCGCGCCCAACGCCGCGGCATGCTCGGGACGCGGGCCCGCGGCGCCTGCAAGCACCTGGGCGCTGTCGACAACCTGCACGGTCACCCCTGAGAACAGCTCGGCAAAACGGACGGGCAGCACGCGCGCCGCCGCATCTGCGAGGGCAAGCGCATCTGAGCTCGAGAACAGCGTGGTCTCTATGCGCAGGGCGGCGGTGCCCTCCAAGGCGTACGCGTCGAGAGCCTCACCCACCGTCTCGGCGGAGTAGGGCAGCCCGGACTCCTCCGCTATCTGTGCAAGTGTGTCGTGCGAGCGCAGCACCAACAAGGCAGTTGCCGTCAGGTCATCCGAGGACGGCGCGGAACCGGACCCCGCGCCTTGGGAAACGCTGGGGACCAGGCACAGGTCAACGGTCGCCGTGTAGTTGGGAGCGGCGCTGAAGAGCGTGCCGGCAGCCGCGAACACCGCGCCTACCAGCGCGGCAGCCACCACCACCCACAGCCGTCGGCGAAGCGCTCGCCCCACGCGGCGCGCTGCGGTGAATCGCCCTCTTCCGTTCAACTCGGTCACAGCGTCACTCCAACCTAGTGTGTTTGTCGTACGTTTATGGATCCGATGCGCTGCATGGTCTTTTGGCTGAGTGTACGCGCATCACCGGTGGCGGTCCCGCGCGGAGCGCGCTCACTCCGCAACGTGGCCCGCTCACTCTTGCGCAGCGCCCCCGTAGCCTAACGGCCATCAAGCAGTGGTTTACTGTTCCTGTTGGGATAGAGCGGGGAGTTTCCGCTGATCGCGCTCGTGCGGGGGCATGCGCGACCAGCGGGTGGCAACGCCGCGCAACGGCGCTGCAGCGGGCCCGCGGTCGGAGGGAGCCCGTATGAGATCTCTTGGAAGCACCCCCCCCCCCGGAGAAAAAACCGCGCTCGTAAACCTTGCCGTACGCCTGGTTTCGGGCGTGGCAAAAGGCGATTACCAGCTTCTGTTCTCGCACGTAACCGAGGACATCATCTATATCGGCGCGGATACCAGCGTCATCCGCGGCGCGGCAAACCTGCGGGCCCTGCTGGACCCGCAGCCCGAAAAAGACACCGCGCGCCCGGCCTACCTGGTTCGCAAGCCGCGCTTCAACGTCGTGCGCTGCGCCAGCCCAACCGAGGCCATCGTGGTGGGAACGTACCTCACCTACTCCGAACTCACCGCCAATGCCATCTCGTCCGAGCGCCAACGCGCCACCCTGTGCATGCGGCGGTGCGAGGATACCTGGCGCGCCTACCACGTGCATTTATCGGCCGCATGGCAACCGGTGGACGACGCCCATCGGTTTCCCTTCACCGTGAGCGAGCAGACCTACCGCTACGTTCAGGCCATCCTGCGCGCGGCGAAGCGCATGGGCGGACCGGACGAGCGCCTGGCCTTGGCATCGGGGCGGTCGGTTCTGTACGTCGACCCGTCGCTGATCATGTACGTCGAGGCGGCCGACAAGCATTGCATCCTGCACACCACGGACGGCTCCACCGAGGTGCACAGGCTCCTCGGCGATGTCGAGCAGCTGCTGCCGGCTGACTTCCTGCGGATCAGCCGCAAACATGTGGTGAACCGCGCGTACCTGCTCAACGTTGCCTCGAGCACCGTAACGCTGGTGGACGGCACCGAACTGCCCGTGCCGAAGCGGCGCATGCCCGAGGTGCGGAGGGCGCTCAAAAAGGCGGGGCAAGAGGGGTCGGGCCGCGCGTAGCCGCATCCGCCCTTATGTCAGCACAAACCCCAGGACGCTGACGCGCATGGCGTCAAGGCACCCCATGGCGTCGGCAAGGGCGCTGTGGCGCGTGGACGCGCGGCGCACCGTCAGAACCAGTCCGTCGAGCATGCGGTTCAGCGCCATTTCCTCCGGAAGCAGGGCAACGGGCGGAAGCGCCAGCACTATGTAGTCAAAGTAAACGTCATACGCCTTAAGCAGGAGCTCCATCCGCCGGGCAGTGAGGCTCGTGAGCGGCATGGCGGCGGAGCCCGCCGTCACGACAAACAAATCCCCCCGAACCCGCGCGCGCTGTATGGAGGCGTCCGGATCAGCACGCCGCGCCAGGACGTCGGCAAGGCCCGGGGCATTCTCGATCCCCAGCATACGCGCCATACGCGGTTGGTACGGGTCGAACTCGACAAGAAGGATGCGCCCTCCCGTCTCGGCAAGGGCGCGGGCGATGCTTATAGCCGCGCCTGTTTTATCCTCGTCGCGCAAAGCGCTCGAGACGCCCACCACGCGACCGCAGCCCATGACGGGAAGCATGCGCCGCAGGCGCCCGCACAGAGGTCGGAACTCCTCGTCGTCGCGGCGGGGATCATGCGCACGGCGCTCCAAGCCGGGCGCGCGGGCCAAGCAGGGAATGCCGTGCCGCTCGGTCACCTGCGCCTCGCTGCGCACGCGGTCGGTCACCCAAGCGCATGCTGCGATGATAGTCAGCGTAAGCAACCCGCATGTCAGCGCGGTCGTTGCTATGGCGCGGTCGGCGTGGGGCGAGAAAAGCTCGGACGGCGCGCGCAGGGCAACCGCCGCATACGCGCCCGCTCCCCCTGCCGCGGCGCTCAAAACGACGAACCACAGTCGGCGGCACACCACGCGGGCCACCAGGCGCAAGCAGCTCGCCGCAGCCAGCCTGTCCGCAACGTCCACTTCCGCCCGCCTCCTTGCAATCCGCCCGCCGGCCGCCATCCAAGCCCGCCCCCGACCCCCACCTTCTGCCATTGGGGACGGGTTCACATGACAGAAAACAAGCAGCCGTCGGACGGAAAGCCCTACCCCCGCAAAAGGAGGCTCTCGCCGACGGCAAGGCAAAACGGCACGGCGGGCGGTGCTGCCAGCATACGCGGTGCGTTTTTTCAGCGGCGCGCGATGACGGGGCATGGCGCGCTTACTCCGTTTGAACGCCCATTCACTCCGCATAGCGCGATAAATTCACGTCACCGTCACGTAACGGCGTAAAAAAGGAGGGGCGCCTAAGCACCCCTCCTTACGTATCCTCTGCCTTGCCGGCTTTTAGCCCCCTCATCGCAGCCCCATGTCCGGGGCGGACGGACGGGCGCGCGGCAATCGCCTACTTGCGCGACTCCTGGTACTCCTTCACCAGGCGGTCCTGAACGTCGTGCGGCACCTGCTCGTAGCCGGCGGGCTCCATGGTAAAGTCGCCCGTGCCGCGGGAAATGGAGCGCAGACGCGTGGCGTAGTCGGTGAGCTCGGCGTAGGGCACCGTCGCCATGATGACGGTGTTGCCGCGCTCGTCGGTGTCCATGCCGGTCACGCGGCCGCGGCTCGCGCTGACGTCGCCCATGATGGCGCCGGCGTAGCTCTCGGGAATGGTGACGGTGATGTCCTCCATGGGCTCAAGCACCACGGGGCTCGCATCGGCGCAGGCCTTGCGCAGGGCAATGCGGGCGGCGGCGCGGAAGGCCATCTCGTTGGAGTCCACCGGATGGTAGGAGCCGTCGTAGCACGCCACGCGAATGCCCGTCAGCGGGTACCCGGCAATGACGCCGTCCTTCATGGTCTCCTGCACGCCCTTATCGACCGCCGGAATGAGGGCGCGCGGAATGCGGCCGCCCACGACCTCGTCGACGAACTCGTACTCGCTGCCGTCCATGAGTGGCTCAACGCGCAGGAAGCAGTCGCCGAACTGGCCGGCACCGCCGGTCTGCTTCTTGTGGCGCCCCTGGGCGCTGGCAACGCGGCGGATAGTCTCGCGATACGGGATCTTGATCGGCACGCTATGCGCCTTGACCTTGGTGCGCTCCTCCAAGCGGTTGAGCAGGACGCTCACTTGCGCCTCGCCCACAGCGGAGATGATGGTCTGGCCGGTCTCCTCGTCGCGGCTGATCTTCATGGTCGGATCGGCGTCGCACGCGCGCTCGATGAAGGTGAAGAGTTTCTCCTCGTCGCCGCGGTTCTCGGCCTCGATGGCGATGCGGTACTGGCTGTTGGGGAACTGGAACGCCGCAGCCTCGACCTTGCCGGAAACCGACAGCGTGTCGCCCGTCTCGGCGGCGATCTTGGTCACCGTGATGATGTCGCCCGCCTCGGCCTTGCCGACCTCGGTCATATCGCGGCCGCACATGACGTACAGATGGGCCAGGCGCTCGCCCTTGCGGGTGCGGGCGTTAACGAGCTCTATACCCGGCGCGAGGGTGCCCGTCAGCACCTTGAGGAAGCTGATGCGCCCGGTCTGCGGGTCGTTGAGCGTCTTGAAGACAAAGGCAACCGGGCGGTCGTCCTCGGCGGAGATCTTCAGCGTGTCGCCGTCGACCAGCGGCATCTCACCGTAGTCGGTGGGACTCGGGAAGTAGGTCACGATATCGTCCATGACGGAGTGAACGCCCAGCTCGCGCGTGCAGCTGCCGGCGAACACCGGCACGAAGAGCCGCTGCGCGATGGCCTTGCCCAGCAGGCTCTCGACCTCTTCCTGGGTCAGGCTCTCGCCCTCGAGGTACTTCTCCATCAGGTCGTCGTCGGCCTCGGCAACCAGCTCGACCAGCGTCTCGCGCGCCTCGTCGGCGGCGGCGCGGTACTCTTCGGGGATGTCGAACTCCTCCTGCTTGGCGCCCTCGCAGTGGCGCGCCTTCATGCGCACGATGTCAATGACGCCCTCGAACTTATCGCCCGTACCCCACGGCAGGGTAACGGCGCCCAGGCGCATGCCGAAGCGCTCGCGCAGCGTGGCCATGGTGCCGTCGTAGTCGGCGTTCTCGCGGTCGATGCGGTTGACGAAAACGGCGCGCGCCAGGCGCAGGTCCTCGGCCGCGTACCAAAGCTTGACGGTGGTGGGCTGCGGACCCTCGGCGGCGTCGACCACAAAGAGCGCGGTCTCGCTCACCGCCATGGCAGCGTACGCGTCGCCGATGAAATCCGGATAGCAGGGCGCATCCAGGATGTTCAGGCGGTAGTCCTTCCAGTCGATCGGCGCGATGGAGGTGGAGATGGAAACGCCGCGCTTGACTTCCTCGGCGTCGTAGTCAAGCGTCGGCTTGGTGCCCGCATGGCCACCCAGGCGAGCGGTTTTGCCTGAAAGATGCAGCATTGCCTCTGCCAGGGAGGTCTTTCCTACCCCTCCCTGGCCAACCAAGACGACGTTCCTCACTTTGGCGGTTTCAGGCGCACCCATGGCTACCTCCTTGAACGGACGGAGGCGCATGGCATGTGCCCTACGAGCGGCTGCGCACCATACGCGCACCGTATCTGATGAAAACCGGGGCGGCATGCCCCGGCGCATAACCCGTGTCCGGCGCAGACGGGCGAGAAGAACCCACGAGAAGAAGCGGCCTGATCGGGGTCCGCCGCAGCGCCTTGCTTTCCACCCTACCCATGCTGCGCGAGGTCTTGCGGGTGAATTCGGCATACGGGTAGGACCCGCCCGCCAGAAGGAACCGAATAAGACGCGCAAGGAAGCGCAAAGATAACCCCGCCCCAGCCGATCCCCGCAAGGCAAGTAGACCAGGGCGCTCCCGGCTTTATCGCCTGGGCGATTTTTGAGCCCGACTTTTCGCCGCGCAAAGCGCGCGAAAAGATGCGGGCGAATATGAGCCCGGGCGATAAAGCCGGGAGCGTCCGGAGCGAGCCATTTGCCTAGCTCTCGTACTCGTTGATGTAGTCGAGGATCTCCTGGCGGCTGTGCAGGTCGGTCTTCTCGTAGACGTGCTTGATATGCGTATGGACCGTGCTGGTGGAAAGCTGCAGCTCCTCGCTGACGCGCTGCTGGGTATGGCCGAGCGCGTACAGGGTGATGACCTCGATCTCGCGCCCGGTTAGGCCGAAGCGCTGGCCCATGGCGATAACCGCGGTGGGGATGTGCGTGTCCGGCGTGCTGCTCACCATGGGGACGTCCTTTGGTTCGGCAATGGCCAGGACGCCCATGAGCGGCACGCGGCGGATGGAGTCGAGCGTGAAGACCGCGGCCTTGGCGCCGTCCTTCTCGCCCGCCTGATCGGGGGAATCGCCCGCCGCGTCGGATGCGTCGACCGCGGCGGCCGCCTCGGCGCGGGCTTGGGCTTGAAGCTCGCGCTCGCGTGCCTCGCGCTGCTCGCTGGGACTGGAAAGCAGACGCGTGAACACTAGCTGCGCACCGATGAGCGTGAACAGGCTCATGATGGAGATGATGACCGGCGTGTTGTCGGGGAACACCTGCGTTATGAGCGTGTCGACCTTCATGCCCACTACGGTGAGCACGTTCACGGCAATCCAAGCAGCCGACGTGTAGTAGAACGGGTCGCGCCAGCCAAAGCTGATGAACGCGATGGTCAGATACCACACGAACGCGTTGAGCACCAACGCCGCGGCCATGACGAACGAGGCGCCGATGCTGATGGTATGGGGCCAGATGGCGAAGAATATGGCCCCCAGGGCCAAGAGCAACTCCATGGCCACCCAAATGCTGGTGGTGAGCGCGGTCATGCGCGACCGCAGGCCGTGGCGCACCCACAGGGCCGATACCACCAGCACGAACAGCAGAACCAACAGGCGCGGCACAAAGCTCATGCCGATGGCGTTGCCCGCCGGAAAGCCGCGGCCCATGCCCAGGGGGATGGAGATGAGCCAAATGCCCATGGCGGCCACGGCCAGGAAGCTGCGGTTGGAGAAGTGCTCGGGGTCGGTGCCGAAGTAGCTCTGTGCCACGCCCGGGAACAGATCGCTCGGCACGTCCATCCGACGCGAGGCGCGAATCACCGCGAACTGCGCAAAGGTGAGTCCCACGGCGATAAGGGCCACTACGGACTCGTCGACAAGGCTGAGCGCAAAGGTAAGCAGCTCGGACAGGCCGAGCGCGCAGAAGACCACCATTACCGCCGCCTGCGCTGAAACTCCGCGAAGCTTGCGCATCCAGTAAAACTGCAGCCAGGTGCTGCCCACGGTCACACCCACGTTGAGCGCCAGCTCGGCTATGCCGGGCACCTCCATGCCCGCAAAGCCCGTTACCGCCAGCAGCAGGGAGCAAAGGCCCGCGGCGTGCACCGCTAAAAACGTGCTCGTAGACACAAACCGCTTGGAGTAGCGCCTTACGAACAACGTCGAGAGAAACAGCGCGCACAGCAGCGCGCTGGAAACCACCATGGTAAGCCCGCCGTCTTGGGAAAGGCCCGTGGTCCAACGCGCGGCCTCCACCACGACCGACGCCACGGTTGCCGCAAGCGCCATGCCCAGCGCCGCAGGCGCCAGCACATTGTACGACTCCCACGAGAGCGGGGGCATAGCCTCTTCAAAGCCGGGGCTTCCGGGGTGTTTCTGGGGGCTGGCCTCCACGAGCTTCCTCTCCTCATCAGGCAGCATACGTCACCTGCAATAGGGTAATCTGCTTTGATCTGTACTATAGTAACGTGTGATTTTGCACGTATCGTCCGGAATTCCCACCGCGAAAGGAGCGGCCATGCCCGTCTCCCCCGAAGCCATGCCCTCCACGCCCCAAGACCTATCCCCCGTAACGGGTGAACCGGCCGCTTTGGCCGGCGAGAACGGCGCTGCGGCAGAGCCCGCCGGCCAGGATGACACGGCCCCGGCGGCTGCGGCGCTGAGCGCCGAGGAGCTCGAAGCCGTGCACCGGCGCAACGCCTTCATCCGCGCGCTCGACGAGGCTCTGACCGACGTGCGCCAGCGCTCCTACGAGGGAAAGCTCACCACGCCCTCCCGCTGGCGCAAGCGCGCGCTGGCTCCCACGGGCATGGAGCCCACCGCGTTTGAAGAGGCGGCGCTCGACTACCTGGAGACGCACGATCACGGCACGGGCGAGAAGCACGTGGGCCGCGTTGCCGCGCCCAAGCCGCTCAGCGTTGAGCTGGAGGGCAAGGAAACCAACCCCGACGAGCCCTTGCCGGAGCTCGTGGTAAACGACATCGTGATCCGCTACGGCAAAAAAGGCACGTACCTGTACTCAGAGGCGCTGCTGGCCAACAACTACGCGCAGATCCTCTTCCTCACCGCGGAGAACGACGACATGGCCACGTTCGTAAGCCTCGTGCGCGACGAATCCAAGACCTACCCTCGCCCCATGGACGAGACGAGCTTCATGAACCCGCCGTTCCTTTGGACCAGGCACAAGGTGCGCGAGGAGTTCGAGCGCGTCCGCGAAACCGGGTCGTTCCCGGACATCAAGCTCACCATCACCACGCGCAACCAGCGCTTTTACTACTCCGACCTGTACCTGTCGGACGCCCAGGCAAAAGCATTGGCCCAGTTCTACGGCGTCGAGCGCGGCATGAACCCGTAAGCGCGCCGCAACCGGGCGGATGCGCCGAGGCCGCCGTCCGGGCACCGTGGCTTATCATGAATGCCGGATACGACCTGTCTTTGCACCGTATTTTGACCAGAGGAGAGACTATGCCCCGCGTTCACCTAACCGAGGACACGCCGTTTCTGCGTACCCCTGACATGTACCAGATAGAGAGCGACGCTCCCATCACCGAGTACTCCGAGACCACGTTGGCGCTTATCGCCACAGCCGACAACGGCGGAATCCCGGACGGCGCCAACGCGTTTGCGAGCATTGGGCGCGAGAAGCGCGGAACGGTGCAGATGCAGCTCTTTGCGCGCATCAACCCCGAAACCGAGCTCTTTGAGGAGGTTGGGTTCCGGAGCCACGGGTGCCTGGCCGCCATCGGGTGCGCCACGGTTATTGCCCATATGCTGCGCGGCAAGTCGTTCGACGAGGCGCTTGCCATTACGGACGAGGACCTGCTCGAGAAGCTCGACGGACTACCGGTGGGGCGCAAGTACACCCTGGGCTACGCCCGCGAGGCGGTACGCGCGCTTATCGGCGACTTCTATATCCGGCAGAAGGGATACAGCCTGGCCCAGCTCGACGAGGCGCTGCCATGCGAATCCATGAGCATGAACTGTCTGCTGACCGAGAACTGCTCGCTACGCGACAGCCGCGTGGACCTGTACCTGAAGGAGGCCGGCGAGCTGGACGAGTAAGCTCGGTTCAGCCGATGTTCACGGGGGCCGGCTTGGATACGCCTGTTCTCTGTCGCAAAGAAGCCGCAGGCAAACAGCCTGCGGCTTCTTTTTCTCCGTAAAGGGAACGCCCTGGGCCCTATTCTGCGAAGCTCAAGTCCTCCAGGCGCTTGAAGACGGTATCAACGCGGGTGAGGAAGTCCCACGGATCGAAGATCTCGTCCATCTTCTCCTTGCTGACCGTGCAGCGCGGATCGGCCTCGAGCTTCTCGCGGAAGGTGGTGCCGCCGGCGCACTGCTGGACCTCGCGCCAGGTTGCCATGGCGTTCTCCTGCACCACCGCGTACGCCTCCTCGCGGGTGATCCCGGTATCCACCAGCGCCAGCAGCACCTTGGACGAGAAGATCAGGCCGCGGGTCTTGTAGAGGTTGGCCTTCATCTGCTCCGGATACAGGATGAGGCCGTCGATCACGCGGATGAGGCACTGGAACATATGGTCCAGGGCGATGAAGCTGTCAGCCTGCGCCACGCGCTCGGCCGAGCTGTGGGAAATGTCGCGCTCATGCCAAAGGGCGACGTTGTCAAAGGCCACCTGCGCGTTTGCCTTCACCACGCGGGAGAGGCCGCAAACCTTCTCCATGGTGATGGGGTTGCGCTTGTGCGGCATGGCAGAGCTGCCCTTCTGCCCCTTCTTGAACGGCTCCTCGGCCTCCAAGGTGTCGGTCTTCTGCAGGTTGCGAACCTCGGTGGCAATGCGCTCGCACGTAGCGGCCGTGGTCGCCAGCACGCCAGCCAGATACGCATGGTGATCACGGCTGATGACCTGCGTGGACAGCGGATCGTGCGTGAGGCCCAGATGCTCGCACACGTACTCCTCGACCTCCGGGTCAATGGAGCTGTAGGTGCCCACCGCGCCCGAGATGGCA
Organism: uncultured Coriobacteriaceae bacterium; assembly: GCA_944321435.1. Taxonomy (GTDB): domain Bacteria; phylum Actinomycetota; class Coriobacteriia; order Coriobacteriales; family Coriobacteriaceae; genus CALUOB01. Next base: position 37,015 of record CALULH010000007.1, read on the forward strand.
CCGAAGGCCACGTTCTTGCGCGCGTCGATCAGGCGATCCAGATCGCGGCGCAGCTCCCAAGCCCAGCTGCCGAACTTCATGCCGAAGGTCATGGGCTCGGCGTGGATGCCGTGGGTGCGGCCCACGCACAAGGTGTCCTTCTCCTCAAACGCGCGGCGCTTGCAGATCTCGCCAAGCTTGCGCACGTCCTCGATGATGATGTCGCATGCCTGGGTGAGCTGGTAGCACAGCGCCGTGTCGCCCAGGTCGGAGCTGGTCATGCCGTAATGCACCCAGCGGCTGGGCTTGGGATCCCCCTCCGGAACGTCCTTGTCGATATACTCGCCCATATTGGTGAGGAAGGCGATGACATCATGGTTGGTAACGGCCTCGATGGCGTCGACCTCGTCCTTCTCAAAGTGAGCGTGGTCGCGGATCCACTGGGCCTCCTCGCGCGTGATGCCGATCTTTCCCAGCTCGGCCTGCGCCTCGCACGCCAGTACCTCGATCTCCTGCCATACGGCGTACTTGTTCTCAAGCGAGAAAATGTGACCCATCTCCGGACGGGTGTAGCGATCGATCATAGCGGCTCCTTTGCAGTTGCTGTGTACGGCAGGCCCGTGCCCGGCGCGCGCCCGTTCTGATACCGCCTCCATTGTACGGGTTTCACGTGGAGCACGGGGGCGCGCGGCGTTTTCACAAAGAACCATGATGCGGCTTGCCCGAGCCCATGCCACAGGCTATACTTCTCTTTACGCTGCAGCGCGCAGCATACATATGCGGGCATCGCCAAGTGGTAAGGCATCAGCTTCCCAAGCTGACACTCGCGGGTTCGAGTCCCGTTGCCCGCTCCAGAAACGTACGGCCCCCAGCAATGGGGGCCTTTTGCTGGGATCCATCGCGCGCCGGCTACGCGCTATCGACAAGCAGATGACCCGCACCATTTTGCGCAAGGCGAGAAGAACCCGCAGTGTCAACCCGTATACGGGGCGTTTCCCCGCAACCGCTATGCGCAAGGCGAGAAGAACGGGCAGGCGCCTTTCTCGCACACTGTGTTTTGATCGGAAACGGCGCACTGCGCGTCAACCGTCGGAGCCACTAGCTGAACGCCCAGCAAACGCGAGAACCACGACGTTGCCTCGCGCACAGCAATGCGAGAATCGCGCTTGCAGCAACGCGGCGCGCCGGCGTGGGCTATTTTGGCCAGGATGTCGGACACCATGAGCTGCGCCTCGCTCCAGCCTTCGGTTTTGAGCGGCGCGTTTCCCAGCAGGATGGCAAGGGCCATGCCGCACGATGCGGCCGCCCCGCATACGCCCCAGCGCGCGCAGGCGCCGCCGGGTACCGCCGATGCACGGGCATGCAGCTCAGCAAGCTGGGCGGAGAGATCGCCTTCGCCGCGCGCGTTGTGCACGGCCGCGAGCATTGCAGCCCCCACCAAAACATGGTGCACGGGACCGAATGCGGCACAGGCGGGATCGGACATCAGCTCCTCAAGCAAGTCGGCGGGGCATCTCGTAGTGCTCTGCTCGCACACACGCTCTATCCATGCCAGCTCATGCAAACCTTCAGCCATGCGAATCTCTTTCCCTTAAGCATTAACGCTTATCGATATGTATTATACATCGATAAGCGTCAATGTTTTCGCTATCATATCAGACTGATACAGCAAGCGATCGGAGGAACCGTGAGCCGCAGACCACGCGTCGCATTCGTATGCACGCACAACGCGTGCCGTAGCCAAATTGCCGAGACAATCGCCCATGCGCATGCGGCGGACGTCCTCGAAGCGTATTCGGCGGGAACCGACCCCGCCGTCACGCCCAACCAAGACGCCCTGCGCCTGCTGGCCGACGCCGGGTTCGATATCACCCCGTTGCGCACCAAAACGCTTGGAGAGCTTCCGTCCGTCGACATGGTGATAACCATGGGGTGCGGCGTGCAATGCCCCAACTTGCCCTGCGCCCATCGCGAGGACTGGGGACTTGAGGACCCCACCGGCAAAGGGGACGAGGCCATGCGCGCCTGCATCAAAGCCATCACCGCCAAGATAGACGATCTAGCGGGGCGTATCCGCAGGAAGGAGCTTCCGTCCCACTCCGAGCGAGCCGTTGGGGCGGAAAGCGCCGCGGCCTTTCGCGCACTGGCCGACGACAACCGCCTTGCCATCGTCGCCACCCTCGCCCAGAACAAAGAGCTCTGCGCGTGCAAGCTGCTCGACCGGCTGAGCATCAGCCAGAGTACGCTCTCGCACCACATGAAAGCCCTGGTTGCCGCCGGTTTGGTTGAGCAGCGCAAAGAGGGCCGCTGGATGCACTATCGCTTATGCGGCGAGAAGATCAGCGCGCTGGGCGCCGCCTTAACGAGCTTGGGCGCTGACGCGCAAGCGGAGGATGCGGAGCGGAAGCCAGCCGCGTGCGCCCCCGCGGCAACCGGCCGTTGAGGTTCCGGGCGAGCCTGTGTACTTCCTGGGGGTTTCAAGTGAACGCGCAATACGCATGTGATAATGGCCACATTGCTGAACGCACGTTAAAGCACTGCCACGATTTTCGGGGATTCGTGAGGAGCGCCCATGCTTAAGCCCATGCACCACGCTGTTACCGCCGGCCTGGCCCTTGCGCTGGGACTCGGCGCCATCGCCCTGCCCGCGCAGGCCGCAGCCGAGCCCACCGCCACCGCGGAGGACGCAACGACGAGCGGCGAGGCCAATCTGCCCGCGCCGGCCGGCTACGACAAGGAAGAGTTCTACCAGGAGGGCGCCGAGGTCTCTGCCGCCGCCGTCAGCTCCCGTGCGCGCATTGCGCTGGTGAGCGTCTCGGAAGATATGAAGTACTTCGCCCGCTATGAGAGCAGCTGCAACTACAACCAGGGCTTCTCGTACGGAGACGGGTACAACGCCCTGGGCTACTACCAGTTTGACCGTCGCTACGGTCTGGTCGAGTTCATGGAGATGTGCCTGAGCTACAACCCCGGCACCTACGCCATGTTCCAGCCGGTCGTCGCGCGCGGTGGAGAGGTTGAGACCGGCACGATCTACGACAAGGGAACCCGCCAGCTCACCGAGCTCGGCCAGCTTGTCGAAAACGCCTGGCATCAAGCGTACGCCGCCAACCCGCAGGAGTTCTCGGCGCTGCAGGACACGTGGGCGTACAACCAGTACTATCTGCCGGCCGAGCAGTACCTGGCCAGCCGCGGCATCAACATCGCCGACCGCTCGGACTGCGTGAAGGGCCTGTGCTGGGGCCTCTCCAACCTGTTCGGCACCAGCGGATGGCGCAAGTTCGTAGGCGGGTACACCAGTGGTTACGACTGGAACGGCACGTGGAACAACTGGCGCGAATGGCCGGGCGCCGGCCTTTCCGACAGCATGACCGACAAGGAGTTCGTCGAGACGCTGTGCAACTACGTCGTCGATAACGTCAGCGTGTTCTACAAGGCCCAGCCGCAGTACCACAGCGGTTGGGAGAACCGCTACCGCAACGAGCGCAATCAGTGCCTGGACATGCTCGCGGCCGCCGGCACGGCCGACAACATCCCCGGTGGCGCAGGCGCCGATTCCGATGCCTCCGCGGACACCGGAACCGATCAGGACGTTGCCGTCAACGACGGGGTCGCCGACGGCAACGACGCCAACAACGGGACCGAGAACAGCGACGCCAACACCGGCGATGACACCGCAAGCGCAGGCGAGGACGGCAGCGCCGAGGACCAGGGGTCGGGCGATCAGAACGACGGGAACCAGAACGCCGACAGCGGGGACGAAAGCGCCAACGTCGGGGCCGATGACAGCGCGGATTCCAACAACACCGTGAACGAGGGGAGCTCGACCCCCGCGCCTGACAACAGCGCGGACGCTGAGAAGGAGCCCCCGGTGAACAGCGGCACGGACGCCGATAACGCCGAGCCGTCGCAAGACGATGCCGACGCGCCGGCCGCGGACAACAACGCAACCGACGATGGCCAGGGAAGCGGCCAGGATGCTTCTGACAGCACCGACACCGATGCTGCGGACGATCAGAACACCGCCGAGGACGAAGCTGGCAACACATCGGACGATCAGGGCGACAAGCAGCCTGCCGGCGAGGAAAACGGCGAGCAGAATGCCAACGACGACGCCTCAACGGACGACCCCGTAACGGACGAGAAGGACGACGAGACCGAGAAGAACAACGGCGCCGAAACCGATCCTGGCGCGCTCAGCACGCATCCGACCACCGACCCTTCCGCAGTCAAAAACCCGACGACGACCGTCCCCAGCACCACCGCCGGCAACCCTGCCTCCCCTAACACGGGTGCGCAGGCTACGGACACCGCCCCGACCGGCACCGTTGCGTCGAACAACGAGAAAAGCCGCAATGCGTCGGCTAAAACGACTGAATCCCTGCCGGAGACCTCCGATCCCGCCGCACTGCTGACGTACGCGACCGCGGCCCTCACCCTCGCCGGCGCAGGGTTCTCCGTTGCCTCCCGCAAGCTTGCCGCCTGGGGAGAGGAGCGGGAAGACCGCTAAGCAGCTGCATACATGCGCACTAAACACCCCGCGGAGAAGCCGCGGGGTGCTTTTTTGTGCCCTTTATGGTGATTGGCACCGCGTTGCGGCTGCAAGACCCTCAGAGGCGGGTGCTCTGCCCCGGCGCCGACCTGCCCGCACCAAGAGGACGGCTAGGTTGGGTTGAAAAGAGGCACAGATGCGGTTGGGCAACGGTTGGGGCTTGGTTGGATCCCCCTGATACGGTGACGGGCACCACCCGCTCCCCTTCCGCACCCGCGCAGGGCGGAGCGGCCCGGAGAAAGGAGCCCGCATGCTGCCGCATCACGTCAGAAAGCCCCTCGCCAACCAACAGCGAAGCCGTTTACCCTGCCCGGCCCATAAACCAGGCCACCCAGCGCGCGCAGGAAGGTACCGGAACTTGCGTGCTCCTTGGAAGCGCGCGACTCTCCTCGTCCTTTTCCTCATGCTCATCGGTCTCGCGGTATGCGCACCGGCGGCGCGCGCCCTGGAGGGAAGCAAAACGCTGTACTACCCCACTGCGCGCCTGTTCTGCTGGCGGCTGGGAGCCATCGAGGATGACGAAGGCTCCATCGGTTACTGCATGGACCAGCCCAGGACCGCCCCCGATACGACGGGCACGGTTTACACCACGTATGAGTACGCAACCGGATCATGGGCCTATCTGGCCGAGCACGCCTACCCGTACACCACGACCATCGCAGGCTACGAGCTGTCGGCCGAACACGCCCAGACCGCCACGACCCTTGCGTGCTGGATGCTCCAGGGAGACTGCACCTTGGAAGGCGAGTACTTCTCGCCCAGCTCCCAAAAGTGGGTGAGCTTACCTGATATGGCCGAGACCCTCGGCTACGGAGAGGAGGGGCGCCGAATCACGGAAGCCGCCGCGGGCTTGGCGCGCGATGCGCAAAACCACCCCGATTGGCCGCAGAACAACGCCCAGATATGGACGCAGGGATCGCGGTACCAGCGCATCCTGGTGCTTACTCCCACCATCACCGTCACGTTCACCAAGACCTCGGCCGACGCCGCAACCACCATCGGCAACACCTCCTACCACCTGCAAGGAGCCGAGTACGATATCTATCGCGCCGAGGGCAACCAGCTGGTCGACCATATCGTGACTGATGAAAACGGGCGCGCGCAGTTGAGCCTTGCCCCGCAAACCCCTTATTACGCCGTGGAAACCAAGGCGCCTGCCGGCTTTCTCCTCAACAAAGAGCGCATTCACTTCACCACCGGAAATCAGGCCGGAACCGTCGATCTTCCCGATGAGCCGGTTATCGCCACGCTGCGCATCGCAAAAAACGACGCAGCGGGCTCAACGCAACCGGGCCTTTCGCTTGCCGGAGCCGAGTTCGAGGTGTCCTACGCGCGCAACGGGTCAACAGAGACTAAGACGATCACCACCGACGCAAACGGAACGGCATCCTTGGCCGGCCTGCCTCTTGGCCGCATCACCATCCATGAGACGAAGGCACCAACCGGGTACCGCCTCAACAGCGACGTCATCGTCTTGGAGGCCCGGTCCGATCAGGCCAACGACGCCGGCGTGGTCGAGATCTCCCCGACATCCGCCGTATCGGAAACGCCTGTGGCCTTTGACCTCGAGATAGCCAAATACTTGGCCGACGCCAAGGGCGAAACGTCGCAGGTCGAACCTGCGGGGGCGGGCGTGACCTTCGAGATCGTCTCCAACACCACGGGAGCCGTTGTAGGCAGCATCTCAACCAACGCAAGCGGCATTGCCGACACATCGTCCGATCCCGACCTCTGGTTTGGCGCAGGCTCGCGGCCAGCGGGCTCTTCCGGCGCCATTCCCTACGACCGGAAGGGCTACACGGTACGCGAGCGCGAGGACACCGTGCCGGAGGGATTCAGGCGCGTGGGAGACTGGACTATCCCGGCAAGTCAGCTGGCCGATGGCGCCAAGCTGCAGTACATCGTCAGCAACCAGCGCCTTACCGCGCGGCTGCAGGTGGTCAAGAAGGACGCCGAAAGCGGCGCCACCGTCCCTCTGGCAGGGTTCTCGTTCCAGATTCTCGATAAGGACAAGAAGCTCGTCGAGCAAGAGACCTGGTATCCCGCGCACGAACGCCTCAACACCTTCACCACCGACAAGACGGGTACGGTCACCCTACCCGAGCCGCTGGGAACCGGCATGTACTATCTGAGGGAGATCGCTGCGGCAGCGCCCTATCTGAAGGGGGAGGATCGTCGGTTCACCATCACCGCCGCCGATGCCGACAGCGCAAGCCCCTTGGTCGTCATCCCCTATGAAGACAACCAGGCAAAGGGGAGGGCACAGCTGCAAAAGCAGGATACGGTAACCAAGAAGGCCTTGGAAGGCGCTGTGTTCGAGGTTATCGCCCAAGAGGACATCGTATCCCCTGACGGTACGGTTCAAGCGGCGCAGGGCGAGGTTATGGCACGCATAACCACTGACGAGCAAGGCATCGCGCAGGTGAACGACCTTCCTCTGGGCAGCGGGTCAGCGCGGTACGCATTCGTGGAGCGCACTGCGCCCGAGGGATACGTGCTCGACGGAACCCCGCATGTTTTCACCGTCAGCTACAAGGACGACGCAACGCCCGTTGTCACCGCCCGCGTCGAGGCGCTCGACCAGCCCGTACGGGTCGTTCTCGAAAAACGTGTGCTGGGGTCCGAGGAGACCATAGCCGGCACCTCGTTTGAGCTCTGGCAATCAGACGAGGCGGAGAAGCTGCTGGAATCAGGCGAGAAGATCGACCAGGTACCCAAGAAGCGCACGGTGGTGGCGACCGCGCAAACCAGCGATGAGGGCTCTATCGTATGGGAGCGCCTGGCCCCGGGCACGTACTTCTTCCATGAGACACAGGCGACCCCGGGCTTTGTGCGCGACCCGACCATCCGCTCCTTTACCGTGGATCGCGCCGGAACGGTCAGCGGAAACGGCTTGACCGACCAGAACCACATCGTCCTGGAAAACGACTACACGCGCATTGACGTCAGCAAGCGCGACATCACCAACGAGGAGGAGGTGCCCGGCGCAACCCTGAGCATTCTCACTGAGGAAGGGGACCTGGTGGAAACCTGGGTTTCCACTACCGAGCCGCATCGCATCGAGCGCTTGCCGCCGGGTACCTACACCCTGGTCGAGAAGGTCACACCGCGGAGCCATGACGAGGGAAACGCGGTGGAATTCACCGTTGAGGAAACCGGCGAGGTGCAGCCGGTCACGTTCTACGACGAGCCCATCGAGATCACCGGGCGCATTGACAAGAGGCAGGAGATAGCCGATCCCGTTGCGGAAAACGTTACGCCCAACGGTGACGGCGCCAATACCGCCGCCGTTACCGTGTCGCCCGAAGGGCGCTTTGACTACGCGCTCGACTTCCAGTCGACCTCGGACACATGGGTTGACGAGTTCACGGTAACGGACACCATCGATGCGGCCAAGCAGGGCCTTGCGGTACTGGAGAGCATCACCACCCCGCAAGCGCATGAGGACTACGATGGCCTTATGAATGTGTGGTACACCACGAACCGAGCCGATGCGGCCTTCATCGATCCCTCCGGGGCAAATGCCACCGCATCCGACGGTCACGAGAATCCCTGGGTAAACGGAGAAAGGCAGCTGGACTACAGCGGCTGGGTTCTTTGGAAGGCAGATGTCCCCACCGCGGAGGCGCAAACGCTCAGCGTAAGCGACCTCGACCTTGAAGAAGGCGTTTTCATAACCGGCGTTCGCTTTGAATACGGACGCGTTGAGGCTCGCTTCACCTCGCGGCAGGATCTCTGGGACCGCGAGAACCTCAAGTCTCCCCACGATGATGAGGACTCGATCCACGATACGCATGAGAGCTTCTTCACGGTGCAGGCTGCAACCGGAAACGCCGTTCCCGTAGTATCAGAAGTGCCGTACGCACCTGCTTTGCTCCATATGCGCGCGACGGATCGCTATGTGTCGGACGTCAAGATCGAGAACAGCGCGCGCGTCGACCTGTACCGCAACGGCGGTGGCGAGAAGCTTGAGGACCACGATGAGGATCGCGTCGAGCAAACCGCAGGTGCCGCTGTTGTCCCGCTGTTCCAAACCGGTGCCGTCCCCCTCGGCGCTGCGGCGGCCACGGTACTGGTTGTCAGTGCCATGATCTGGCTGTCGCGTCCTCGGGGGAGGTAACGTGGCGCATCGCGGGCACAGGGCCGTGCTCTGGCTTTTGTCGGGCGCGGCCCTTGCGGCCTTCCTCGTAATCATAGAATGCGCTGTTTTCGAGCTGATGGGAGATGCGCGTTACCGCACGCTCGAATCGACCGCGCCTTACAACGGCACCGAAAGCGGAGGCATGCCACAGGCGGAGGAGGAAGACCCGCTGGCTCAGGCGCTGGCCGTTAATTCGGAGGTTGTCGGTTGGTTGCATGTTGAAAATCCCCGTATCAGCTACCCCGTTGTGCAGGCAGGACCCGATAAGCCGGCCGATTTCTACCTCTCCCATGATCTTTGGGGCGCGCGCAACCCAGCCGGCTGCCCGTTCCTCGATACGCGCGCAAACCCCGCCGGCACGCACCTGATCATATATGCGCATCGCATGGGAGTACCGGGTGCCATGTTCAACGATCTGGCCCGCGCTGACACCAGCTCGGTTTTCTCGTCTTTAGGACAGTTGGTCTGGACCGGTGCAGACGGAACCTCGGATGCATACCAGCCCGTCTGCAGCCTGCGCGTTGACAAGCGCTACGCGCCCATCCAGGTCTTCTCATGGCAAGACCAGAAGGAGCTGCGTGCTTGGCTTGAGGATCTGCTCGACGACTCAACCCAACGCGCACCCTCCTGGCAGGCGCTCTGCGCACGCACCCATAAGGTCATCACCCTGGTCACCTGCACCGACGCCGCGTATCCCGACGATCGCACCTTGGTTGTCTTCGCCGCATAGGCCGCTAAGAGACAGAACGAGGCGTCCGGCCCCATCGGTTCGAACGCCTTGTTCCGCTTCGTCATTTAAGCGCATCAAAAACGCGAGAGCGGCTACTCAGTTGCGTTCACGTCTTCGCTTGCGGCTGCTGCCTCGGAGCTGATCTCAGAGTCATCCGGCGTGGCCTCGGTCTCGCTCTGCGTAACAGTGTCGTTATCGGGCGTGGAGCCCAGCACGCCGACGGCCACGGCCGCACCCGCGCCAAGGACGACGGCTATGGCAACGGCCACAAGATACGCCACCCAATGCGCGCGAATGAACGAGAAAACCCCCGCAGAACGGTACTCTTCCTCGTATTCCTCCGAGCTATATGCCGAAGCCGGGTAATACTCGGGCTGGTAGGCAAAGGAATCCTGGCCGTACGCGCCCTCATCGTACGCGTCCTGACCGTAGGGGTCGCCGTAGTCCTGAAACATGAACTGGTCGGTAAACTGATCTTGATCGAGCGGTTCCTGATACAGGATATCTTCCTCGTCCAAAGGTTGCTCGTTCTTAAAACGCGTTCCGCGCCTTGCAGAGGACGGCATGCACTCACCCACCAAACAATCAACGGCGTCCTCGGCTCACGCCCAGGACGCCGGAAAACTCGTTACGACCGGCGGATAACCTCGGTTACCACGTTGGCCACATTCTCAACCTTCTTCGGATCCACGTTGTACGGCTCATCCTCGTCGCAACCCGCACATGCGAACCGCGGACCAGAGGGATCGACGCCGGCAACCGTGATGGATCGCAGGCTCATGTTCATAGCCACGCATGCGTCGGTCTCGACAAAGGGCATGTCAACCGACGAGAAGGGCGTGTGGAAGTCGGCTGAGACCTGATTGAGCAACCCGGAGATGCGGCGGTCTCCCTTCAGCGGCTTATGCGTCCCCTCGCGCAGCACGATGGAGGTATCCCCCGCGCCCACGCACTCCAAGTTGATGAGGAAGACACCGCGGAGCTTGTCGCGATGGGCGTCGAGGAAGGCCTGCATGCCGGCTCCACCGTGTGCGGACGAGCCGGTGGCCACAAACCAGATATCGTGGCCGAGAAGCTCGTCATCACCCAGCGAGGCAACCGCGTCAGTGATCTCCTCATCCGACAGGCCGCCGTCGAGCACCACGGCACCGCCCTTCCAGGAACTGTCATCCTCGAACTTATCCCAGGAGCCGATCTCCCGACCGGAGGTCTTCGCATCGAAATCCTCGCCCACGCCGAGCCATTCGCTCATCGAGGCTTCTTCCTTCTTCTTGCGACCGAAGAGGCGCGCCGCAAGGCCCGGCTTCTTAGCCGGCTTCTCAGCCTGCTGCGGAGCCGCATCCGCCGTCATTACCTCGAACGCGCCCTCGGGCGCCTGCGACGGCGCGGGGGCATGGGAAGCGCCCTGACCGGCAGGTGCAACGGCGATGTCGGGCACGGACGCGGCGCGCGGGTGCTGCGGCGCCGAGTCGCCGGCAAGGTCCGGGACACGCGCGGAGAGCGGCTGACGTGGCGAAGCCTGCTTGACCGCCGGCATACTGCCCGTACCCAAGGGATCGCTCGGCAGCGATGCGGGGTCGGGCAGGTCGAACAGGGAGGCTCTGCTCATGCTCGACGCAGAGGCCATCGGATCCGGTGCGGTAGGCGCAGAAGCGGGCATCGGCTTTGCTTGCTGCGGAGCCTGCGCACTCGGATCGATCTGCGCCATGAGAGCATCGATGGCGGCGTCCTGAGCGTTGCGCACCTGATCACGCGAGAAAACGCGCGTCTCTCCCAAAGCAGCAGCGTCCAGAGCCGGCTGGTTCTCGGCGATCCCGTCGTGACCAGACGCCGCGGCGCTCTCAACCGGAAGCACAGAACCCATCTCGGACTCGGTTTTCGCTCCCTCGTCTTCATATGCCGCCGGAGCCCCCGCTACCGGCGCCGACTCCTCCTCCGAGAAGCTCGGGTAAGCTGCGGTTGCGGGACCCTCATCCAGCGTCTCCTCCAACGGCACGCGGATGGCAGCGAAAGTCTCGTCGGGCGATACGGCCGCAGCCTCCTGCCTCTTGGCCTCGGCCAGAGAAACGGGTTGCTCTTCCTCCTGGTAGGCCCCGGGATCTTCATCGGCTGCTTCGTCGCCCGCGTCGGTCGGACCGTCCTGGTCAAAGGCCTCGTCAACGAACGCGGGATCCTCGCCCTCATCGATCTCGGCTTCCATGACCTCGACTTCGGAAGCGCCATAGACGTCGTCGCCGGCATCTGAAACCGGCTCCTCCTGATAGGAGAGCACATCCTCCTGGCCCAGGGTATCGAGCGGGCGATAAGCGGGATCATCGTCCCAGATCGAACCCTCCGTGTCGGTAGCGGTGTCCGCACCGTCCGCAGCAGGCTCATATGCGTCCATCGGCGGCGCAACCGACTCTATCTCGTCCCACGAGCTGTCGGATGTCGGCTGATCCGCCTCGCCGATAGCGTCGAAGACCTCCGTCTGATAGGAGTCATCCTCGTTCTCGAAGCCCTCCTCAGACTCGCTCCAATCGGAGGCGTCGTCAAAGCCCTCATCCGAGACGCCAGCATAGACGTCGTCAGACACCGGCTCCTCGTTCGCAGACCCAACCTCGGCACCGAAGGCATCCTCACCTGCCATCTGAACGGGCTCGTCATCGATGGCCGCCGCCTCCTCAGAAGCCGACGCGTCCGCCACCTCGGGCTCGGGCTCCTCGACCACGCCGTCGATAACAGCCTCGGCCACCTCGATGTCGCCCTCAACCGGCTCGGCGCGCAGCAGCTCGAGATAATCACGCAACGAGGGAAGCGGCTCATCGTCCTCATCCTCGTCCATATAAGCTCGGTACGCATCGGAGACCGCGGTGACCGGGGGCACATCGGAGATCGCCGGAACCTCGAGCGTCTTGTCAGCGGAGAGCTGATCGGCACTCCACACACCGGTCGTACCGGACTCTATGTCCGCAGCGTCGGACGATACGGCAAAAGGATCGACGAGGCTCTCGCCATCGGGTTCCACGGAATCAAGCGTCTCGATCGCGCGCCACGCAGCCGTGCCGGACGGAGCGGCAACGCCGTCCTCGACAGCGGGAACATCCGGAGATGCGGCAAATGCGCTGCCATTCGATGTCAACGAACCCTCTTGCTCCGCAGGGGCCTCTGCGATAGAGGGGGCCTCGGCAACAATCGGGGCAGAGGCAAGCTCCTCGCTCCCCGCATCCGCAGGATACGCCCCAGCAGCCGGAGCCTCATCCGTACCAGACGGGGCGGCTCCCCACTCGGCGACAAGGTCAACATGCTCGGCAGCCGCCTTGGCGGCGTTGAGCGCGAGCAACACGTCATCGGTATACGGGGCGTCCGGCTGATCCTCGAACGCATGCGCAACCGACGCGGTTACGTCAAAGCTCGGCTCGGCAGGCACCTGCCCGGCCGCGATCGGCTCGGCAGAGGGGGTCGGTCGATAGCCCTCGTGCAGCGCAGGGGAGGCCATCTGCTCGCCGCCGACCGACGGAGCGGGAGAAGCGGCCGTTGCGGAAACCGCACCGGAGGCCGCAGCCGCCTCGGCCATGGAAACGCCAGCGCGCCAATCCTCCGCCCCCTGCTCCTGCGGGGCCTCCGCATACGCGGGCGCTGCAGCAGGGGCGGTAGCAGCAGGCTGGGGCGCGGCGGCCGGCTGGGCGCTCGGAATCGCCGGCTGAGCAACCGGCGCGGCGGGCGCGGACGCAACCTGAGCCTGTTGATCGGCGGGCGCGCCGGCAACGGAGGCAGCAGGAACAGCCTCTGCCACCTGAGTAGGCTGCTGTGCGACGGGAGCCGCGGACGGGACAGGCTCAGAGACGGAGGCAACGGCCTCGGGCATCTGGGCGGGCGCGGCCGGCTCATCATATATATAAGTAAGCTCAACATCCTCCGGAAGCATGCGCAGCAGGCGTATGACCTCCTCGCCATGGCGCACTGCCGAGGGCACGGCCGCCTTCAGCGTCTCAGGCGCGGCGGAATCCTCGTCCGCGGTCGCGACAATTCCCTCGAACGCGGAAATCGGCTCGCTCGGCTCGGGCTGGACGGCGGCCGCCTGTGCAGCGGCGGCCTCAGCCGCAGCACGGGCCTGCTCGCCCGACGCCGCCGCAGCCTCGCGCTGCGCCTCGAGAATCTGGCGCACGTCCATGGCTATCGTCGCGCCGCCATCGGCAGCCTCGTCTGAGCCCACCGCGGGCATCGTCGCCGTGGCGCCGGGCTCGGCTGCCACCGGCTCGGATCCGTATGCCGCGGCATCTGCTCCAGCAACGCCGGCGCCGCCAACGTAGGCCTCCTGCGCGGCGGCATCCCCAGCGTAATACGACGCGTCGTCATAGGTGGTCGCGTACTGATCGGCGGGGATATCGTACGGAAACTCGTTCTCGCCCCGATACGGCGCAACGGCATCCATGACGCCCAACATGGCGGCAACGGACGACTTGTTGCATACCGACCCACTCGTGTAGGGCAGCACGTACTTGTTCAGAATGATGCACACCGCGTTGAAAAGCGGCAGCAGGGCGCAGACGATGGCGATCAGCCAGAACATAACGTGCAATGCACCCGGGAACGGGAAGAGGTTGAGGACGGCCAGAACCGCCGGTGCAGTGCACGCAATGGGCATGAGCTTGACCATCCACGGGCGCAGGGGAGCCAGCTGGGGGCGCGACAGCAAATCGCCGCGCGGTGAGTCGTAATGGGCGACCACCACGACCGGGCGGTTACGCGGAGACGCCAGGGGGCCGCTTGCCTTGTGGTAGGCAATAACGTTCTGGCTCAGGCCGATGGCGCCGCGGAAGGAGCCCTTCAGGCGCCCCAAGCGCTCGAGGAAGAACCACACCACGCCCACCACGCACAGCAGCAGGCCCACAACGCCCAGCACGCCGCCGATGCCAAAGAGCACAGCGCCCAAAAACAGGATCACGCCGATAACCACCGAGGGGAGCTTGGGGAAGGTTGCGGCGTTGAATTCTTGGATCTCCGGTTCAAACCCATGATTGCGGAACACCTCGGCAATCTGCTCTGCCGCCTGGTGCTCTTCCTCGCTGCAAGCCGGCGTGATGCCGGCGTTCTGCATCAAATGGTTCAAGTACTTCAGGGTGTTGGCCATCGATATCCCCGTTCGTTTCTTCTGTCGGCAAGCCCGGCGGCGCATGGACGCCCGGCTTGTACACGTCGAAAGTATACTCGTTCCACCGGCTTTTATACGCACTGCGCGCCAACTTAGGCGCCGAGCGCACCGTTTGCCCATTGCCCCTCGCGGCGGCGCAAACCGGTACCCAGCCGCCAAATGCGTGCTGGGCGCGCTACAATCAGGCTGACCATACATCAGTTCGCCTACGCAAGGAGGGTGGCATTGCCACAAAAAGGCGATAAAAACCGCAGCTTACCGAGCACACGCAGCGCCAGAACCCCCAAGAGGGCCAGCAGCGAGCGCCTCTTGAGCCTCGTCCTGCTGTTCTCGTCCGCCCGCAGGCCCGTGCCCACGAGCGCCATCGTGGGCGATTCGGACCTCGGCTACGGATCCGACAACGCGGCGTCCGACCGGCGCAAGTTCCGCCGCGACCGTGACGAGCTGGCGGAGCTCGGCTTCATCGTACGGGAGGTTCCCGCCGCACGCGGGGCGCGCAACGAGGAGAGCTCGTGGGAGCTCGACCGGAACGCCACGTACGCCGAACAGCCTGAACTCCCTGTTGACGACCTGCTCACCCTGATCCACGGCATCGAGGTCCACGCGCGGCGGCCATTGCTCCCCTATCGCGACGATCTGGCACGGGCGCTCGTAAAGCTCAAGGCGGTTTGCGCGCAGGCAACAGGAGACCTTGACGATGCGCATGCCGACGCAGGCGAAGCGGCGCCCGTACGCGGGGAAAAGCCCGTGCGCGTGGCGCTCGACGCACTTTGGAGCGCATGGCGGCAAAGGCGCGCCGTATCTCTGCGCTACCGCACGGCCTCGGGCGACACCGCCCAGCGCACCGTTGCGCTCTACGGTATGTTTGCAGAAGGCGGATTTCTCTACTTTGTCGGTGCTGACCTGGGAAAAGAAGGAGCGCCCATACGGACCTTCCGGGCCGACCGCATCCTCGATGCGGGCAAGCTCGGGCAGCCCTACCGTATCCCGGAGGATTTCTCCATAGACGCGCACCGCTTCTTTCCCTTTGGGATAGGCGCGGGCGCCGATCAGCCGGCATCCTTCTCGCTCCCCGCTTCCCTGCCCGCAGCCGAACGGCAACGCATCACCCATGGCGCCGGCACCCTTGAGAAGGACGGCAAGCGCCTGATCTGGACCGTGCCGGCCCGTAGCGTGGAGCGCGCGGCCGCCTACGCGTTCGAGTACGCAAGCCGCGGCGTGCGTCCGCTTGCCCCAGCCGGTCTCGTTGCCTGCTGGAACGATACGATCGACCGGGTGGTGAGCGCTTATGGCCGCAGCTGCTAGCAAACGCCGCCTCCAAAACCTCATGGCCCTCATGACCATGGTAGGCACCGCCGGAGGCAGCCGCATACCCTGCAGTCGCCTGGAGAAGGCGCTCCACGTCGACGCCCAAGAGCTTCAAACTCTGGTTGACGAGCTTGGGGCGCTTTCTCTACGCGAAACGGGCGTCAGCGCGGCCGTATCCATCGAGGACGGCTCCGTGGTTTACCATGGTCTCTTTGATCTGCTCCCCGCCGTCAGGCTCACCGCGAGCGAAAGCACGGCCCTCTCGGCCGCCCTTGACGATCTGGGCCTGGATAACGAGGCGCGCGAGAAAATCGCCCATGCGCTTTTCGGCGGAGAGGGCCGGGGGCGGACCGAGACGACAGCGCGCGTCATCCAGGCACCGCAGACCGGTCCCTTGGCCGCACGCTTAATCGAGGCCGCAGACGTGGGCGTACGATGCCGCATCCTCTACCAGGGGCATGCGGACACCGCGCCGCGCAACCGCCTGATAGACCCGCATGAGGTGGTTGAGTCCAGCGATGCGACGTACCTGGTTGCCTGGGATTGCGCCGAGGATGCCCAACGGCTTTTCCGCATAGACCGCATCGCCGCGCTCGAGGAAACAGACGATTCCGTGGACCAGCACCCCTACCAGCCCTGCTCAATCGACCAGGGCTTTGCCAGCAGGGGAAGCACCGCCCGGGTGCGCTTCCGCACCAGCGCGGCGTACAGCCAGGCCAACTGGCCCGGCATCCTGCGCACCGCCCCCGCCAACGCCGGCGGCATCGACGTCGACGTTGCCTGCGTCAACGAGTCGTGGCTTTTCGATCAGATCCTCGCCGCGCCTCGGGACCGCATTCTCATCGGTCCCGAGGACCTGCAAAGGCGCCTCTGCGCCTACGCCCGATCGCTGCTGATAACCCCCTGAGTTCCTCCCAGCACGCGGCCGTCATCTCGCTACGCAAAGGCCCTGCCGTTGGCAACGGGAGCCAACGTCAGGGCCTCAAGACGCCGGTGCGCCGGCTCATTCTCCGATCGGCTTCCCCGCCGGCGCTACTTCTCGTGCGTTTTCCTCCAAAGCTCGAGGTACTTGCCCACCCGCGCGGTCTCGATGCGCTGATGACCGGTCGGCAGGGAGTTCAGAAACTGCCTTCCGTACCCCTTGGTGACCAAGCGCGAATCGGCCAGCACCAACACCCCGCTGTCAGACGACGATCGGATAAGGCGACCTGCCGCCTGCTTGACCTCCAAGACAGCCTCGGGCAGCGCATAGCGGGCCCAGGCGCGGTCCTCGCGCAAGTCGCGCTCGCAGGAAAGCGGGTCGGTGGGGCTGGCAAACGGCAGCTTGGGAATCACCACGCAGCGCAACACGTCGCCCGAGGCGTCGAACCCCTCCCAAAAAGCCTTGAGGGCAAACAAGGACAGTCGGGTATCGGCCAAGAACCGATCCCGCAGGCGCTTGGGGGAGCTGTTGCGAAGCTGGCAGTCCAAATCCAATCCGCAACGCCTCAGCTGGGGCTGCACGCGGTCGTATAGATCCTCCATGTCACGACGGTTGGTGAAGAGCGTCAGCACGGAACCGCCCATGGCCGTGTGAACATCCACCAGCAGGCGCTCCAAGCTGTCCAGGTAGGCGTCGCGGTTGCGTGGGTCAGGCACATCCTGCGCCACCACGATGGCCATGTGCTCGTCGTAGTTGTAGCTTGAATCCAGGTGCCGGGCCCGGGTCTTGTCCTTGGCGATCCGATCAAGCCCCACAGCATGGTTGAAGTGCGAAAAGTTCTCGCTCACGGTAATGGTCGCCGACGTGAAGACGACCGTGTGCATCTCGGGCAGCCAAAAGTCCGCAAACGCCTGGCCTATGTCCAGGCGCTCGGCGGTGAGCGTCTCCCCTCCGGCCTTGAGACGACGGTTCACCTGAAGGGAGTAAACGTACGCCTCGTCCGTTCCATCCAAAATGAGCTTCAGCGCGTCCAGGAGCTCCTTCAACCGGCGGCCCGCATCTGCCAGATCAACGACCTTCTCGGGCTTATCGTCCTTAACCGCGTCAACGGCTCCGGCAATGTTCTTGGAAGCCTCCTCAAGGGCGTCCACAGCCCGTTCGCCCACCACGGCCAGGTCGGACCACGCTGCACTGGAGCGCACCTCAGGGCCAATCCACAGGTTGACGTTGTCGTAACCCCTGCCGCGCGGCTGCTTCTGAGCAAAAGCGCGCACCGCCTCGAAAAACTCGGCCAGCGCCAACGACGCGCGCCCGCAGCTGGCATCGGCCTTGGCCATAAGCCCCATGTAGAGAGTCGCCGCATCGCTTGCGGCCAGATCGCGCGTGACCTGGCCGATAACGCCGCTGCGCGAGCCCCCCAAACGCTCAAAGAGCGCTCTGCTCTCATCGGCCGACACCGTCACCGCCCATTGACGGCGGGCCTCGGCCTCAATGGAATGCGCCTCGTCCACCACCCAGTGCCTAATGGGAGGGAGGATCTTGCCCTCCGCCGCAACGTTGCGGAACAGCAGCGAATGGTTGGTGACCACGATATCCGCCCCCGCGGCGCGGCGACGGGCTCCGTGAACCAGGCATTTGTCCGGGTAAAACGGGCAGAGGCGGCGGGCGCACTCCTTGGACTGCGTGGTAAGCGCGCGGCGGCTCACGCTCTTCCAGCGGATCCCCAGCGCATCCAGGTCGCCCACGGGCGATTGGCACACGTATGCGTAGATAACCGCCAGCGCCGTGAGCGTGTCCGCCGGATCCCGGTTGGTCTCGATGGCATCCGTCGAACGGGCCAAGCGCTCCAACTTGCGCAGGCAGGGGTAATGGTCGTATCCCTTGAGCGCGCAGAAGGAAAGGCCTCCCGGCAGCTCACGCGCCAGACGGGGCAGCTCGTGATACATGAGCTGGTCGGTCAGGTTGTTGGACTTGGTGGCAACGCCCACCGTTATGTGGTTCCGCTTGGCCGCCAGCGCAAACGGAACCAGGTAGGCAACGGACTTGCCTACGCCCGTCCCCGCCTCGATCACCCGATGGGTGCTCGTGGCAAGGGCGTCGCGCACCTCATCGGCCATGGCTATCTGCTCGGCGCGGGGCTCGTAGCTGGCGTACATGCGCATCACCAGGCCGCCGGGGGCAAACTGGCGCTCGACCTCCTCTTGCGAGGGCAGGTCCAGCCCCATGAGCTCGTCGGCGTCCACATGCTCGCTGTACGTCGCTGAGCGTAGCAGCTCGTCCCGTGCGGCAACGAGCGAAAACGGTGCGCTGACCTGCACGCCTGCAAGGTGTGAGAATATCGGCCGGTAAGACCACGGCACGTCCTCGTGCATGTTGGCAAGCCGCTGCATGAGGCCCCGTGGCAAGTCGGTGAGGGCAACCAGAAGGACGCGCCAAACGCCGCAGAGCGCCTCGACGTCGGCCATTGCACGATGCTCCACCGAACTGCAGCCAAAGAGCTCCGCCAACGAGGACAGCTTGTGCGAGGCCAGCCGCGGAAGCGCGATCCGCGACAACGCCAAGGAGTCGATCCAAAGCTCGCTCACGAAGACGCCGCCCTTGACGCCCTCGATAAAGCTGCGGTCAAACGTCGCGTTGTGCGCGATCACCGGGCTGCCGTCCACAAAGTCCCGCAGCGCGGCAACAGCCTCGACAGCGCTCGGCGCGTCGGCAACATCGGCGTTGGTTATACCGGTGAGCTGCACGATCTCCGGCGGAATGGGTCCCGCGGTGGGATGCACGAAGGTCCTGAACCGCTCGACGATCTCACGGCCCCGCAGGCGCGCGGCCGCTATCTCGATAAGCTCGCTGTCTTGAAACGAGAGTCCCGTGGTCTCGGTGTCGAGCACCACCACGTCATCCTCTATCAGGCCGAACTCGCGCGTAAGAGCGCGCTCTGCCAAGGTTGCGTAGCGGTCTATCACCGCCTGCGGCGTGCCGGGAAGCACGGCGGACGCCATGTCCGGCACGTCGGACACGGCGCGAGCGGCTTGGGGATACGCGGCCATCTACTGCTCCGAGCGCTCAAAGGCAAGCTCAACCAGCCTGTGGCAGAGCTCGGGGAACTCAATACCCGCATGGCGCGCCTCGTCCGGATACAGCGACGCAGCCGTCATACCGGGGATGGTGTTGGTCTCCAGAATCACCGGCCCGTCCTCCGGCGACACGATAAAGTCACTGCGCGAGAGCCCTGTGCAACCCAGGGCGCGGTGAGCAGCGCAGGCAAGCTGCTGTGCGCGCGCGTACACATCGGGCTCCAAGCGCGCGGGAATGACGTGATGCAACTCGGGATCCTCGTATTTGACCTTCAGGTCATAGAACCCGGCATGGTCGCCCGGGTTGATCTCCACAATAGGCAGCGCCTGCGGGTCGCTGTTTCCCAGCACGCCCACGGTGATCTCCGTGCCCCGCACGCGCTTCTCCACCAGCACCTTGTCGTCATAGGAGAACGCGATATCCAAAGCCGCGCGCAGCTCGTCTGCGTTGCTGGCGGGCGTCACCCCGAAGCTTGAACCGTTGACCGCCGGCTTCACAAAGCACTCAGGGCCCACGGCGGCCAAGATCTCGTCAACCTGGTAGTCCTCGCCCTTGGTCAGCACCACATCGGGCGATGTCGGGACACCGGCGCGCCGGTAGATGAGCTTGGAAACCTCCTTATCCGCCGCGCAGGCGCTGGCAATGACGCCCGGACCGGTATAGGGAAGGCCCAGCCACTCCAAGGCCCCTTGGATCGTCCCGTCTTCGCCCCCCTCTCCGTGCAGGGCGATAAATGCCACGTCGTAAGCCCCCTGCGCCAAGCGCACAAAGGCCCCGTCCTCGGCCGGGTCGATCAGATCCACCGTTCCGTACCCATACTCCTTAAGCGCCGCCGCAACGGCGTTTCCCGAGCTGAACGAAATCTCGCGCTCGGAGGAGCGCCCTCCGGCAAGCACGGCAACGCGCGTGACGGCGGGATCGGTAGTATGCATGAGACGAGCTCCTCTCGACATGGGCCAAATCATCATGCATTAAACTGTAAAACGTATCGTCCTATCAGGGAACAAGAATTTAGAAGCTCTTTCCCCTACGTTACCCGGAGGTTTGCCGCATGGCTGCCGCACACAAGCAAGACATCAAGGAACTCTCGCGCGACGAGCTCACCCAGCTTATGAAAGACCTGGGCCAGCCCGCGTTCCGCGCAAAGCAGCTCATCAGCTGGCTCTACGAGAAACATGCGCACAGCTTTGACGAGATGAGCAATCTCCCGGCCACGCTGCGCTCCTCGTTGGCCGAGAAGTACGACCTCTTCATCCCGCGCGAGGCCGCCAAGCAGGTTTCCCATGACGGGTCGCGCAAGTACCTGCTCCAGCTCTCCGATGGCGTGACCGTTGAGACGGTCGGCATGCCGCGTAAGAACAAACTTTCCGTCTGCATCTCAACCCAGGCGGGTTGCGCCATGGGTTGCGTGTTCTGCGCCACGGGCGAGGGCGGGCTCGTGCGCTCTCTCACTGCTGGCGAGATGTACGACCAGGTCATGCATGTGGCGGAGGATTTTGGCACGCGGCCTACGAGCGTGGTCTTCATGGGGCAGGGAGAGCCCTTTGCCAACTATGACGAGGTCCTCAAGGCGCTTCGTTGGCTCAACGCCGCTGACGGAGCCGGCATTGGCGCGCGGCATCTGACGGTGTCCACATGCGGCGTTATCCCTGGCATTCGAAAGTTCGCCCTTGAGCCCGAGCAGTTTACCCTGGCAGTTTCTCTGCATTCCGTTATTCAGCCCATCCGCAACAAGATTATGCCCGGGGTGAAGAAATACACCCTTCACCGTCTACGCGAGGCCATGGACTACTACATCGAGAAAACCGGCCGTCGTCCTACTTACGAGTACGCCCTCATGAGCGGTATCAATGACAATCGACCTGATATCGACGAGCTTATCGCCTTCTGCGAGGGGACCTTGGCTCACGTTAATCTCATCCAGATCAACCGTGTGGACGGCAGCTTCATAGAACCCTCCACGCAGGAAAAGGCCGAGGATATTGTACGGCGCCTGGCACAGCATGGCATTGAGGCCACGATTCGCCAGTCGCGCGGCAACGATATCGACGCTGCCTGCGGACAGCTCAAGCAGCGCTTGCTGACGAAGGCGGAGCAAGCAAAGCTGGATAAATTGGACCAGTAAGAACATATGTTCTACAAACATATGTTCTATCATTCGAATTCATTACTTCCATAACGGCTCATAGCCACAACAAGAAGGGCTGGGATGCAAAACACCCCAGCCCTTCTTCCCTCTCTTACTATCTCGGATAATGCGTTAGTACCCAATCTGATCCCACTGCTGAGCAACCCATTCCTGGTTTACCTTGGGATTATTGGTCAAACGGGCGGTACGAAGAGCCGCTTCCTCAGACATCTCATTTACACGAGCCCGCGACGTCTCGTATAACCCCTGAACCCGACCACCTATACGACGACGAAGATCAGTATTGGTAACCAAGGTATATCCAACGGCCACACCAACGCCCACAGCAACCCCTAGCAACGCACCCAGCATCAAAGCCCTTGACCTATCCATAGATCACACCTCCTTCTCGCACACGGCAACACATGACGACCCACTACTCAACCGACGCACTGATAAGATCCAAGATACGCTTCAGATCATCCTCGTCCTTAAACTCTATCTCGATCTTATTCTTACCTCGCAAAGCCTTCACCTTGACATTAGTATCAAACACATCACGCAGAGCACGTGCGGCGCGCTTAAAGGACTGAGGAGCCACACGACGTGGAGAGCGAGGTACTTCTCCGACTGAAAACAACGGAGCAAGGTTCTCAGTCGCCCGAACCGATAATCCCTCGTCAACCACCTTGTCAGCCAACTTAATCCGCTGACCCTCATCAGGAACTGCCAGGATCGCCCGTGCATGACCTGCTGTCAGCTTCCCGTCAAAGACATACTGTTGAACCACATCAGGAAGATCCAGCAAACGCAAGGAATTGGTTATTGCCGAACGAGACTTTGAAACAGCCTTGGCAAGAGCCTCCTGCGTCAATCCATTTGCATCTATCAGCTGCTTATATCCACGAGCCTCTTCTATAGGATTCAGATCCGAGCGCTGAAGATTCTCAATCAACGCAAGCTCAAGCATCTCTTGATCGTCCACATCACGGATGATTACTGGAAGCTTTTCCAAACCAGCCCGCATGGATGCCTGATAACGTCGCTCTCCTGCGATAATCTCGTACTTCTTACCCTTCTTACGGACGAGCAGTGGCTGGAGCACACCATGAGCCTTAATTGACTCACACAGCTCATCTAACAACGCCTCATCAAAATGAGTGCGAGGCTGATTGGGATTCGGCTTTATGTCTTTAATCGGTACCTCAGTATCAGGCTCGGAATAACCTGTCTCCGCCTGCGTCTCTGCCATTAATGACCCTAGGCCACGCCCCAGTCCACCACGTTTTCCACTAGGCACGTCGAATCACCTCTCTCGCCAACTGCATGTAGGCACGAGCACCCTTATTGTTAGGTGCATACTTTGTTACCGGAAGACCAAAAGACGGAGCCTCCGAAACCTTGACTGATCGCGGAATAATCGTCTTAAAGGCGTCTTTCCCAAAGTAGCCTTGCACTTCCTGCACCACCTGATTTGATAGCGTAGTACGTGAATCGTACATTGTCATAAGGATGCCGAAAGTCTCAAGCCCCTTATTAAGGCGTCCCTTTACCAAGCGCATTGATTCAAGCAGCTTAGTAACACCTTCCAATGCGTAATACTCGCACTGTATCGGAATCAGCACGCTATCAGCTGCGGTTAATGCATTGATAGTCAGTAAACCTAAGGAAGGAGGGCAGTCGATAAAGACAAAGTCAAACTCATCTTTTATTGGTTCTACGATGTCTTTCAGCCTCGTCTCGCGCGCCATCGCAGAAACAAGCTCGATTTCAGCACCTGCAAGTTGAATAGTAGCTGGGACTACGAATACTCGCTTGCATGGGGTATCGCAGATCATCTCTTTAACATCTGCATCATGCAGCAATGCATCATAAATATCCGATTCAAGCTCTTCTTTTTCAATTCCAAAGCCACTAGTAGTATTGCCCTGCGGGTCAAAATCAACTACAAGCACCTTTTTATTGTATTCACCAAGTGCAGCTGCAAGATTTACTGCTGTTGTTGATTTTCCTACGCCGCCTTTTTGATTGATAATTGCAATTACACGTGTTTCTTTCTGTGCTTTGGATCGAGGAACGTCCTGGTAACCCACAGTATTCCTTTCTGTTTCACGTGAAACTTTGGTTATTGCCTTATCTTTTCTTGCTCATCTCGTACATTGTGAGCTTTCATGCTTCTAATAGTACTGTTTCACGTGAAACCTTTGCTTGAGAATTCCATATTGATTCAAACTAATTAGTAGATTAGCTTTCATGCCTTTAATCGATGTTTGAGCATGTTTCACGTGAAAAATGCTCATATACTTCTAACATGTTTTGAATGAATGGGCACATTCTTTCCATATCAATGTAAGACTCTATTCATACTTGGTATAGAGTGCTTTGTCACTTACCATAAGTATGTATATCATCGTTACAGTAATCGATGTATTCCTGTCCCTGTCTTATTAACAAGCACATACAGCTATTGATAGAGCAAGTTGATCGCTATTGTCTCTTACAGAAGCACTCAAATCTCTTCTAACATTTGCATAATAAGACTCAATTCTATGGTGACATTTTCCCGTCTTACATTCTAGAATCGTCTTCAAATAGAACGTGAGTATCAATTATCCGCTTGATGTGTACCTAGCTATTGCTTGTTATCGCTCAACATGTTTCACGTGAAACGTATTGAGAATATCTCAATGACACTCCTATTATGTGATCTAGGCATATGACCCACTGAATAGTTCAAGAAGAGGCACCACAAAAATGCAAGCCCACTGTTTCACGTGAAACAGTGGGCTTGCATTAAAAAACAGGGAATCAGCCGCTAGGCCAGCTATCTTACATCCACTGACTTATGTACACGGAATTTGAGACAATTCGTTCTATGACAACGCGGCCTTTTATGAGCCTCAGTGAAACTCCTGCCAAGAGGCTTTACGCCAGAGGCTCGTGTTTAGCTTTGCCAATAGCTCTTGGTAAAGCAACACGTGACTTTCTCACTTTCTGATAGCAGATGATAGTACGCGTACCGTAATCACAAGGGAGTTGAAGTGTATCAAGTGAGAGACGCTTTAGGCCGCAGATACCTGCAGCAGCATCGCCACGCTCAACTTCTTCAGCAGAGGGCTTTCCCTTGGATACGCAAAGAATGCCGTTATGACTTAGAAGCGGTGCAGCATACTCAACAAGGACGGGAAGGGAAGCAACAGCACGGGCAGTGATAAAGGAGAATGCCTTAGGCCTGTTAGCGGCCAAGGTCTCAACACGATCCTGAACTGCCTCAAGGTTACTGAGTCCAAGCTGACTGATGAACGACTGGACCGCCTTGACTTTCTTTCCTACCGAATCAAGAAGGAGACCTTCTCGCCCTGACATGATGCCCAACGGTATGCCAGGATATCCGGCGCCGGTTCCAAAATCCAAAAACGGCAGGGGAGACTGGTTCATGTATTTAATAAGCAACAGCGAATCAAGAATATGGAGGACCACCGCATCGTCCTGTGAAACGATCCTCGTGAGATTAAACTGCTTGTTTACCTCTTCAACAAGCTCGAGGTGTCGCACAAGCAGTTGAGCTTGAGAATCAGTCACCTCGATTTCATACAACGCAGCAAGCTCTTGAACTCGAGAGGCAGTCTTATCTTGTTCCATAGTATTCCTTATCACGAAGCCATCTCTATACGTACCGTGCCACATGCTACACAGGCGACTTGTAACACCCTCAGTATATATAAGCCTGCGGGAGGTTGTAGCTCACACAGCAAACTCTGACTCAGATCCACGTACCGTGGATCTGAGTCAGAAGCGGTAAAGTCAATCAAGCACAGCAAACAAGTTACGAAACACCAATGCTGTATGCAGCACCATACCAACAGCAAGTCTTACACAGACCATGTCTTCCTCATGAAAAAGGGGCCCGAAGGCCCCGTACATAAATCATTTGACAATATGTGGTTACTCGGCGGCGAGCGGAACAATCACAACACGACGATCTGGATCTACGCCCTCAGAATGCGTCATAACACGATCGTCATCGCGCAAGGCAAGGTGGACCAAACGACGCTCATAAGCGCTCATAGGCGGCAAGGAGACTGAGCTGCCTTGGCGTGCTGCACGATTAGCCGCAGAGTGCGCCATGCCCTTAACCTTGTCCTTGCGGCGCGACTTATAACCCTCGATATCCACTACCACAGGGAAACGGAAGCCAAGGCGACGGCTCACAATAAGAGAGACAAGCGTCTGCAAGGATTCCAGTGTACGTCCATGTCGGCCGATCAAGACTGCCAGATCAGCACCAGAAACATCGAGGATCAGCTCGCCATCATCGCCGTCGTACTCATCGATGGTGCAGGAATCAGCATCAAAGGAGGAGAGAATAGAGCGAACCACATCAATGGAGATGTCAGCGATGGTGTCCAACTCATCATCAGTCAACGACTCACCCGATTTAAAATGCGCCGCCAGCTCGGGATACTGACCCGTATAACCCTCAAGCACATCCTCGGACGACTCGATTTCCTCCGCCTCCAGGGTCTCTACGATCTCTTCTGCCATAACAACTCCAATTGTAAGGTACCTTACAAATAACGCCGTTCCCCCTTTATCCTTGGGGGAACGGCGTCGGTATTAACGCTTCTTATGAGGGCGGGCCTTCTTCTCACGACGCACCACATCAACCTCGATCGGCGCGTTTGCCAGGCGCTCCTCCTCCTGAGCCTTGTACTTCTCCATCACGCGCCTCGTGATGAAGAGCTGCTGCACCACACCCCACGCAGACGACGTATCGTAGTACAGCAGGACGCCGGCGGGCAGGCTCCATCCGACAACCACCATGAAGATGGCCATGATAACCGCCATGCTCTTCATGCTCTGAGCCTGCGCGCCCGTCTGGCCGCGGGAGCTCAGAAGCTGCGGCACCAACGTCAGAACGCCGAAGAGCACCACGATCACCAGGTACGGAATAGCGGCAACCATGTCGGTTGCGAACATGCCACCGGGAGTGCCCGCAAGATCAGGAATGATCCCGAAGAACGAGCCGCCATCCGGGATACGATCGCGCAGCACCGAGAAGAGCGCAAAGAACACCGGCATCTGCAGGAACAGCGGCAAGCATCCGCCCAGCGGGTTGAACTTGTTCTCACTGTAGAACTTCTGCATCTCCTCGGCCTGACGCTGAGGGTCATCAGCGTAGCGCTCCTGGATCTGCTGGAGCTTGGGCTGCAGGACCTGCATCTTGGCCGTCGACTTGGTCGACTTGATAGTGAGCGGGGTCAAGATCAGGCGAATGGCGACCGTCAGGATGATGATCGACAGGCCCCAGTCCTGCGCCACACTCTGAATGAGCTGCAGCACCCAGTAGATGATGTCAACGAGCCAATCCCACATTGGATTTCCTCCGAAGGCACCGCGGTCACGGTACCGGGTCGTAGCCACCCCTGTGAAGCGGGTGGCACCTGATGATGCGTTTCAACCCCAGCCAAAGGCCCTTCGCCGCGCCGTACCTGTCAATAGCTTCGAAGGTGTACTGAGAGCACGTGGGGATATAGATGCACGTGTCGGGCAGAAGCGGAGACACGTGGCGCTGGTAAGCGCGAATGCATGCGAGAAGCACCCGTTTAACCACGACGCGCGCCGCCTGACGTTGCCAGGCCGGCGCGGCGGGTAAGCGAGCACAAAGCCGTATGCATCTCGTCTGGAGACGCGAAACGGGTCTTGGGCGTGGCGAAAAGGATGATGTCCTTACCGGCCAAGGGGAACGCACAGCCTTGCGCTGCCACGCGCAGAACGCGCTTGGAGCGGTTGCGCACCACGGCGCAGCCAAGGCGTTTAGCTGCAACGAAGGCGACCCGTCCCGAGTCGCCTTCGTTATCGGCATCGCACACAGTCATACGAATGAGTGGATGGTTATAGCGTCTCCCACAGGTATACACACGCTCGAAGTCCCGATGCGACTTGATGGTCTCCATATGAGATATTCGTGCAGCCCGTCTTAAACGGTCAGACG
Source organism: uncultured Coriobacteriaceae bacterium (assembly GCA_944321435.1). GTDB lineage: Bacteria > Actinomycetota > Coriobacteriia > Coriobacteriales > Coriobacteriaceae > CALUOB01. The sequence continues at coordinate 64,979 of CALULH010000007.1, forward strand.
CTTGCGACCCTTGGCGCGACGACGAGCGAGGACAGCACGGCCGCCCTTGGTGGCCATGCGGGCACGGAAGCCGTGGGTCTTGGCGCGCTTGCGCTTGTTAGGCTGATAGGTACGCTTCATGTTGTGTTTCCTCCTGATGCCTTGCTTGCAAGAGCCTATGCTTATAGCAGCTTAAGCCCCAAGATTGTAGGAATCAAGCTGAAGCATGTCAATCACGACGGGAAAAACGCACACTGCCCAGCTCATGCGATAGATGATACAATTTCTTTCACGATATTTCACGCACTTTTCAACAGGTCTTGTGGGAAATGTTGATAACTTTTCATGAAGTTGCTTCACTTTTCAACAGCTTTTGAAAAGATGTGGGAAGTTTCGGAAACAACGCGAAAAATTGCAGGTAAAACGTAGTATGCGGTGTTCAGAAACGAGTGAAAACATGGCTGACGACTTCTATCCCTTTGTCGACTCAGGCGATGCGGTTACAAGCAATCATCACATTACCAGCGCGCAGCGAACGCCGTTTGCCCAGGCAAACACCGCAGAGTCGGAGACGGTGGGCACCATGGGCGCACAAGGGAGCGCCGACAGCCACGCAGACGGCAACGCGGTGGAAAGCACCATGGCAAACGCACCGCAAGCTGAACTCGTGCAGTACCCGGCACGCATCGCCGTCTACGACGATATGCTTTCCACACCGCGCGTCATCGTAATCGAGCCCAAGGACATCCGATCCTATCTCGAGGAGATCACCAACACCGTGAACGCCTGCGTAAAGGAGCAAGGCGGCAAGATCCCCTTCATGGTGATCCGCGAGATCGTGGAGAACTTCATCCACGCATACTTTATAGAGCCCACGGTCTCGGTGCTGGACGGGGGGAACACCCTGCGCTTTGCCGACCAGGGACCGGGCATCGCAAACAAAAGGCTCGCGCTTGAGGCGGGCATGACCTCCGCCGACGAGCACATGAAGCGCTACATCCGCGGCGTGGGATCGGGTTTCCCCACGGTGCAGCAATACCTTGAGATGGCGGGCGGACGCCTCACCATAGAGGACAACATGAACAAGGGAACCGTGGTAACCGTCACCCTGGAGGCGGAGCGCGCGGCCGCGGCTGGCGCCATGGGCGCGGCAACCCCGGAGGCAACGGGGTTTGGAACGGGATTCGAAACAGGAGGAGCGGGTGCTCCCGGTCAACCGGCAACGCCTCCCATCCCCAGCGGCAACCCCTATGCGGCGTACCCGCAGCAGCCAGGCGGCCAGGCGGCCGCAGCGGGGCAACCGTATCCCTTCGGCTACCCGGCGTACCCCGGAGCTTACCCGCCAGCCGGATATCCCACCCAGGCAGGGGGCTACCCGGGATACGGCGGCGGATCCCCAAACCCCTGGGTAAACCAGCAAGGTTATGGTTTTCCTCAGAGTTTTCCACAATCCTCTGCAATGTTTTCCACAAGCCCGCAACCTGCGGTTTCTCCCTACGACGGGAGCGCGGCGGGAACAGGCGGCGAGATGCCCTACGTGAGCGAACGAGGCCATCTAGCTCTGGGTTTCATGGCTCAGAACGGATCCTGCGGCCCCACCGACCTGGCGCGCTCCTTCGGGTCATCCAACCCCACGTGGTCGCGCGAGCTTGCTACACTGGCAGAAACGGGATTGGTTATCAAGCGCGGGCAGAAGTACCTGCTCACCAAGCTGGGGGAGACGCTCGTATCCACCGGCGGGGCAAGCTGACCGCAAGCCGCACCCATCCCGTAAAACCGTACCTGAAACGCACTGAGGAACCGCCATGGACACCGAAGCCCAGATGCTTCTCGAAGACATACTCACCTTCTGCGAGCGCGACGGCCGCGAAGCCCGCCTCGTCAACATGCTGCGGCAATGCACCGCTCAAGCACTGTCAGACGAGGCGCTGACCCTTGAGGCGCCGTCGCGTTTCGCCGCCTCGTATCTGGCGCGGCAGCAGTCGGTGATCGAGCAGTACCTGGAGGAGATCACCTTCGCGCCGCTTTCGCTGACAGTAACGCTGCCGCAAGGCGAGGGCCCGGTGCCAGCACCAGCGGCAGGCAGGGACCGCACGGCTCAGGCCGGCACGGCACCCGCGCCAAGAAGCGCCGTGCCGACGGCTCCGGCAGGGCCGGTCGACAAGAACATCCCGCCAAGCGGCGGCCCAACGGCAGACAGCGGCTTCAACAGGACCTTCTCGCCCGTCGAAGCAGCGCACGCACCCGCCGGGCACAGCCAGGCCCCCGCTTGGCAGAGCTCCCCCGGCGACACCGCGCCGGTCGACCACGGCGGCGTGCGCAACGCCCTCAGCCCCGCCGACTTTCAGCGCCTCATGGCGCAGATGAACGGTACGGGCGCAGAGCTCGACGCGCGCCAAGCCGCCGCGCCCGCCGGCACCGTCGCCGCACCTGCGGCGGAACCGGCGCCGGCGGGCCCCGCCGTCGGACTGAACTCAAAGTTCACGTTTGAGAGCTTCGTGCTCGGCGACGAGAACAAGCTCGCCTACCAGAGCGCCCTGCGGTTTGCGGTCTTTGCCGAGCAACCGGGCACCTCGGACGCACTGTTCATCTACGGCCACTCCGGCTTGGGTAAAACGCATCTGCTGATGGCCATCAAAAACGAGCTCGCCAAGGACAAGCCCCATCTGCGTGTGAAGTACGCCAACTCTCAGGCGTACATAGACGACTACATGCGCAGCCTGGCCGAGCTCAAGCAGGACGGCAACAAGATCATCCTGCAGGAGTACCACGCTGCCGACGTTCTCATCATCGATGACATCCAGAACATCATCGGCAAGCAGTCGACCATCGAGCAGTTCTTCCAGCTGGTGGACGAGTTCCTGCGCCTCAACAAGAAAATCGCCATCGCGTCGGACCGCGCGCCCAAGGAGCTCGCCATGGACGAGCGCCTGACAAGCCGGTTCAACTCGGGGATGCTGTGCTTGGTCTCCGAGCCCGGCTTCGAAACCAAGTACGCCATCCTGAAGCACTACTACGAGACCACCATCCTGGGGCAAAGCGCCGCGGACTACGCCAACGTGGACGCCGACCTGCTGCAATCCCTGCAGATAGAGCATGGCAAGCTCACCGACGAGCAGCTGCGCTACATGGCCGAGATATCCGGCAACAACATCCGCGAGCTCGAGAGCTTCTGCGAACGGTGCAGCCACGACGCGCGCGAGAAGGAGCTCTCGGGCGCCGAGCTCACCGGCGACGATATCCAGGAGATCGCCAACCAGTACTTCGACACCGCGCAGAAGGTCATCCGCGTGAACACCGTCCAAGCCGTGGTCGAGGAGTTCTACCAGGTAGCGCACAAGGACCTCATCGGGCGCAAGCGCACCAGCAACATCGCATCGGCGCGCCATATGGCCATATACCTGACCTACGAGCTCTGCTCGCTCTCGCTCAACGCCATCGGAGCGGCCTTCGGCGGACGCGACCACGCCACCGTCATCAACAGCATCAAGGTGATCGAGAAGCGCATGGGCGAGGACACCCAGGTCTCCGACGACTGTCAACGCCTGCGCACCAAGATTCAGCTTCGTTCTTAACAGCCCCGCAGCTGTTGTGGAAAACCTGCTGAAAGGTTGGTGGAAAGGAGCGGGTAACTGCGGGTGCGCGGTGGAGAAAAAACCGCGGGCCCGGCGGCGGTGGAGTTCTCGCCGGCTTTTCCACTAAGTTGCAAACGCCATATCATCGCGTTAAGCTGGCAAAGGTTCACGCTTCCACCGTCTGCACGTGCTTATTATTATTGTTAGGGTTAGATATATAAGACCAATATAAATAAGACCGCCCGTTCCGGTCAGAAAGGCCCGCCATGAGATTCACCGTAAGCCAATCTTCGCTTTCCGAAGCGCTCGCTATCGTCATGAAGGGCATTGCCGGAACGTCCACGCTCCCCATCCTGTCAGGCGTCCTCATCAAAGCCGCCGACGGGGTGCTGGAGTTCCAAACCTCCAACCTCACCATCTCTATCCGCCACCGCGTGGCCGCGCATGTGGAGGAGGAGGGCTCTCTTGTGCTGCCGTGCAAGATGCTCTCCAACATCACCAAGACCTTGCCCGACGCGCCGGTGGTCTTCCAGGCTGAGGAGCGCCAGGTCTCGCTCACTTGCGAGCACAGCGCCTTCCGCCTGAACACGCTGTCGGCCGAGGACTTTCCCGAGTTCCCCGCTTTTGCGCTCGAGCGCAGCGTGGAGCTTCCCAGCGACGTTCTGACCGATATGGTGAACCGTGTGTACCGCGTGACCTCGACCGACAAGAACCGCCCGGTGCTCACGGGCGTGTACATGACGGTCGAGAACAACACCATCCGCTTGGTGGCCACCGACTCCTATCGTCTGGCCGTGTGCGATACGCAGGTGGAGACCTCGAGCCTGGAGGGCAGCTTCGAGCTGAACGTTCCGGCCAGCGCCTTCTACGACGCCCTGTCCATCATGGGCGGCGCAGGGCAGATCCTGGTTGGCTCCACCGACACCCAGGTTGTCTTCGAGGCGGGGAACACCACGTACGTGGCGCGTCGCATCGAGGGCACGTACCCCAATTACAAGCAGCTCATCCCCGCGTCCTGCTCCACCACGGTGAAGCTCGATGTGGACACCTTCAACGCCGCGCTCAAGCGCGTGGCGGTTATCGCCCAGAACAACTCGGCCGTGCGCTTTGAGATCGACGCCGACGCGGGCGTCATGAGCCTCTCGGCTATTTCGAGCGATCAGGACGCCGCGCAGGAGACGTTCGCCGTGGAGGCCGAGGGCGCCTCGGGCACCATCGCCTTCAACTACCACTACATCTTCGGGTGCCTGAACGCCGTGGGGCACCAGCAGGAACTTACGCTGGAGCTTCAGAGTTACCAGCAGGCTGGCGTCTTCAAGAGCTACGGCAAGATTAACTACCTGTACCTCGTGATGCCCGTGCGCGTGTAAGGCCGTGGCTATCCGACTGGTACAACTGCGATTGCGGGATTTTCGCAGCTACTATGCGTACGAGCTCGACCCTTCGGCGGGCACGACGGTGCTGGTGGGCCGCAACGCCGTGGGAAAGACCAACTTGGTGGAGGCCCTGCAGCTGGTTACAGCCGGGCAGAGCTTCCGCCGCCCCGCTCCGCGTGAGTTGGTGCGCGAGGGGGCGGATGCGGCGCACGTTGCCGCGCGTCTCGAGGGCGAGGACCGCGTTATCGACATCAACTTGGATGTGACGGCCCAACCCGCAAAGCGGTCTTTTCGCAAGAACGGGAAAGGATGCCCCGCCGCAGGCGTGCGCGGGATCCTCCCGTCGGTGCTGTTCTGCCCAGATCATCTAGACATGGTCAAACGCTCGGCCAGCGTGCGCCGCAGCGCGCTGGATGACTTTGGGATGCAGCTCAACGAGCAGTACGCCCAGCTGGTCGGCCTGTACGAGCGCTCGGTTGAGCAGCGCAACGCCTTGCTCAAAGAGCCGTTTCCCGACCAGGGTCTTCTGGCGGCCTGGGACGAGGGCTTGGCGCAGGCGGGCGCTGCCCTTCTCGTTCACCGCACGGCGCTTCTGGATCGTTTGAGCCGGCACATGGAGGAGGTCTACGCGCTCCTGGCCCCGCACGAGCGCATCCGCGTAAGTTACCAGGCCACGATCGGCGATGTGGCGGGCTGCGGTCGCGACGAGCTGTCCGACCGCCTGCTGGCTGCGTTCGACAAGCGCCGCGCCGACGAGCTGCGGCGCGGCATGACGCTCGTGGGCCCGCATCGCGACGAGATCGTCTTCGCCATCGACGGCCGCGACGCGCGGACCTATGGATCGCAGGGGCAGCAGCGCAGCGTGGTGCTGGCTTGGAAAATGGCCGAGGTGCGGGTTACCCACGACATCCTGGGCCGGTATCCGCTGCTGCTCTTGGACGATGTGATGAGCGAGCTCGACGAGACGCGCCGCGCCGCGATCATGAGCTTTGCCGGGGATGAGGTGCAGACCGTGGTGACCACCACCAACCTGGGGTACTTCTCGCCCGACATGCTCGGCCGCGCAAAGGTGGTGAGGATCGGTGGGGACTGACCAGGACGAGCGCGTGCGCCGCATAGAGCACGAGGAGCTTGCGCAGGCTGCGGTCAACCCCTGGCCCTACGGCGGCCGCGTGCCCGAGCACGCCATGGGGTCCATGGCGTCTTTTATCGACGCGGAGCGCCGCCGCGTGCTTGAGAAGGCCAGTCCCGAACAGCGCCGCCGCATGCGCGCCGCTGAGCAGCGCAGGGCGGTGTTTGCCGCGTGGAACGCCGTCATGGCCGCCAGCCCGGATGTTTCACGTGAAAAGAGCCATGTGACGGGCCTGTATTACGACGAGGCGCAAAACGCCCTGATCGTTTACGTGGACTCGGATATCTGGTGCCAGGAGCTGGGCATGAAGCGCGAGGTTCTGCGCACGCGCATGTCGTTTCAGGGCGTCGAGGTGGCAAAGATCGTCTGCCGACGCTCCCGCGAGGGCTACGAGCGTAAGCGGTGACCGTCTTGAGGGCCAGCCATTGCAGCCATTGGGGACGGGTACGTTTGGCAGACGTGTCTGCCAAACGTACCCGTCCCCAATGGCTGCAATGGCTGGCCCGGCCGCAGGGGCTAGGGCGCCACGTTGGGCCGTTGTGCGCTGGAATGGGTGTTTTCTTGTCCGGCAGGTCTCCGGCGACCTTTGCCATGTGTTTCTCGCCTTCTAGCCGTGTTTGAGGGGCTTGTAGATACGCTTGAATGGCATGGAGACCGTGTAGCCAATCGGCTAAAATAGAAAGGCTATAAAAGGGAGGCGCCGCACAGCGGTTCCCGAGCGCCCGCCAGCGCCGCGCCTGCGTTTCCAACAGGCGCGCCCCGCGCGGGTTTTTCGAAAAGGAGCATGCGTGGCAAAGAAGAAGAACGAATACGACGGCAGTGAAATCAAGATCCTCGAGGGTCTTGAAGCCGTGCGCAAGCGTCCCGGCATGTACATCGGCTCCACCAGCATCGCCGGCCTGCACCACCTGGTCTACGAGATCGTGGACAACTCGGTGGACGAGGCGTTGGCCGGCTTCTGCAACAAGATCATGGTGACGCTGCATGCCGACAACTCCGTCACGGTCGTGGACAACGGCCGCGGCATCCCGGTGGACAAGCACCCCGTGAAGAAGATCCCCACGCTGGAGGTCGTGCTCACGGTGCTGCACGCCGGCGGCAAGTTCGACAACCAGGCCTACAAGGTCTCCGGCGGCCTGCACGGCGTGGGCTCGTCGGTCGTCAACGCCCTGTCCGAGAAGTTCGTGGCCCAGGTGCGCCGCGATGGCAACATCTACGAGATGCAGTTCTCGCGCGGCAAGACCACTCAGAAGATGAAAGTCGTGGGCCACTCCAAGACCACCGGCACCACCATTCGCTTCTGGCCCGATCCGGAGATCTTCGAGACCGTGGTCATGGACTTCGACACCCTGGCCAACCGCTTTCAGGAGATGGCGTTTTTGACCAAGAACCTGCGCATCGTCTTCACCGACGAGCGCGGGACCGAGCCCGAGGTGCGCGACTTCTGCTACTCCGGTGGCGTGTCCGACTTCGTGAAGCACCTGAACGAGGGCCGCGAGGTGCTGCCGGGCCTGGCGAGGCCCATCTACCTCGAGGGATCGTCCACCACCGACGACCCCAACAAGATGGGCGAGGTCGAGGTCGCCCTGCAGTGGAACGCCGGGTACTCCGAGACCGTCATGAGCTTTGCCAACAACATCTACACGATGGACGGCGGCATGCACCTGGAGGGCTTCCGCACCGCGCTGACCAAGGCCGTCAACGAGTACGCGCGCAAGCAGAACATCCTCAAGGAGAAGGACAAGAACCTCGAGGGCACCGACGTGCGTGAGGGCCTGGCCGCCGTGGTCTCCGTCAAGCTGGGCGACCCGCAGTTCGAGGGCCAGACCAAGACCAAGCTGGGCAGTTCTTTTATGCGCGGCCTGGTGCAGAACATCGTGTACACCGGCTTGAACGAGTACTTCGAGGAGCACCCCAAACAGGCGCGCGCCATCTGCAACAAGGCCACGAGCGCCGCTAAGGCCCGCACCGCCGCGCGCAAGGCCCGCGAGGCCACACGCCGCAAGGGCCTGTTGGAAACGGCCTCGTTGCCGGGCAAGCTGGCCGACTGCTCGGTCAAGGACCCGGCTATGACCGAGCTCTTCATCGTCGAGGGCGACTCCGCAGGCGGCTCCGCCAAGATGGCGCGCGACCGCACCATCCAGGCCATCCTGCCCCTGCGCGGCAAGATCCTCAACGTCGAGCGCGTTCAGGCGCACCGCGCCATCACCGCCGACACCATCCAGTCGCTTATCACGGCCATCGGCACCGGCGTGGGCGAGGACTTCAATATCGAGAAGGCGCGCTACCACAAGATCATCATCATGACCGATGCCGACGTTGACGGCGCCCATATTCGCATCCTGCTGCTCACGTTCTTCTACCGCTACATGAAGCCGCTCATCGACGCGGGCTACATCTACATTGCCCAGCCGCCGCTGTACCGGCTGAAGGTCGGCCGTCGCCTGGAGTACATCTATAAGGACGAGGACCTGTCGCGCGAGGTTGCGGCGCTGCCCGAGGGCGCCAAGTACACCGTTCAGCGCTACAAGGGTTTGGGCGAGATGGACCCCGAGCAGCTCGAGGAGACCACCATGAAGCCCTCGAACCGCACGATGTTGCGCGTCACCATCGATGACGCCGCAGCGGCGGAGCGCGCGGTCTCCGAACTCATGGGCACCAGCGTTGAGAGCCGCAAGGAGTTCATCCAGAAGCACGCCAAGGATGCGCGCTTCCTGGACATCTAAGAAAGGAGCCCCGTGGCTGACGATATGAACAACCTGTTCGGAGACGACGAGGAGCGCGAGCCGGTCGATCTGACGGCGGACGTCGAGGACGACGCTTACGACGACGCCGATGACGCCGCCGCGCCCGAGCAGACCACGTTTCTGAACGACATCAACGGCGGGCACCTCGAGCCTGCCGACATGGGCTCCGAGATGCGCACGAGCTTCATCGAGTACGCCATGTCGGTTATCGTGGCGCGCGCCCTCCCCGACGTGCGCGACGGCCTGAAGCCGGTGCACCGCCGCATCCTCTTCGCCATGAACGAGGCCGGCATCACCCCTAACCGCCCGCACAAGAAGTCCGCGTGGACGGTCGGCGAAGTTATCGGCAAGTACCACCCGCACGGCGACTCCGCCGTGTACGACGCCATGGTGCGCCTGGCGCAGGACTTCTCCATGCGCGTGCCGCTGGTCGACGGCCACGGCAACTTCGGATCGGTCGACGGCGACCCGCCGGCGGCCATGCGCTACACCGAGAGCCGTATGACCCGCGCCGCCATGGAGATGCTGCGCGACCTGGATAAAGAGACCGTCGACTGGATGCCCAACTACGACGAGAGCCTGCAGGAGCCCGAGGTGCTGCCCTCGCGCTTCCCCAACTTGCTGGTCAACGGCTCCTCGGGCATTGCCGTCGGCATGGCCACCAACGTTCCGCCGCATAACCTGGGCGAGGTTATCGACGCGGTCGATATGCTCATCGACAATCCGGACGCCACCGTTGACGAGCTGATGACGGTGCTCCCCGGCCCCGACTTCCCCACCGGCGCCACCATCATGGGCACCGATGCCATCCGCCAGGCCTACGCGACCGGCCGCGGCTCGCTTACCGTGCGCGCCAAGGCGCATGTCGAGCAGATGAAGAACGGCCGCCAGCGCCTGGTCTTCACCGAGATTCCCTACCAGGTCAACAAGGGCCTGCTGCAGGAGAAGATCGCCCAGCTGGTGAACGAGAAGCGCATCGAGGGGATCTCGGACCTGCGCGACGAGACCAACCGCAAGGGCATGCGCCTGGTTATCGACCTCAAGCAGAACGCCATCCCGCAGGTGGTGCTCAACAACCTGTACAAGCACACGCAGCTGCAGACTACCTTCGGCGTCATCAACCTGGCGCTGGTCGACGGCGTGCCGCGCACGCTGACGCTCAAGGAGATGCTGCACCACTACATCACGCACCAGCAGAGCGTGGTGCGCCGGCGCACGGAGTTCGACCTCAAGAAGGCGCGCGACCGCGCGCATATCCTGCAGGGCCTCATCATCGCGGTGGACAACATCGACGAGGTGGTGCACATCATCCGCAGCTCGCGCGACGACGCAGAGGCCAAGGAGCGCCTGTCCGACCGCTTCGGCCTGGACGACGTGCAGTGCGACGCCATCCTCGAGATGCGCCTGCGCCGCCTGACTGGCCTGCAGCGCCAGAAGCTCGAGGACGAGCTGAACGAGCTTCTCGAGCGCATCGCCTACTACGAGGACCTGTTGGCGCACGAGGAGAAGATCCTGGGCGTCATCAAGGACGAGCTGGGCGAGATCAAGGACAAGTTCGCGGACAAGCGCCGGACCGAGATCTCCATGGCCGAGAAGGACCTCGACGTCGAGGACCTTATCGCCGAGGAGGACATGGTCGTCACCATCACCCATACCGGCTACGTGAAGCGCATCCCGGTGGCCACCTACCGCGCCCAGAAGCGCGGCGGCAAGGGCGTCAGCGGCACCAACCTCAAAGAGGACGACGTGATCGAGGAGATGTTCATCGCCAGCACGCATGACTTCGTGCTGTTCTTCTCGACCAAGGGCAAGGTGTACCGCCTGAAGGTGCACGAGCTACCCGTCGGCAGCCGTCAGGCCCGCGGTACGGCCATCGTGAACCTGCTGCCGTTTGAGGAGGGCGAGCACATTGCCGCCGTCATCAGCTGCCGGAGCTTCCCCGAGGACGAGTACCTGATCTTTGCGACCGAGTCCGGTATGGTCAAGAAGACGGTCATGAGCGCCTACGACCGCAGCCGACGTGACGGCATCATTGCCATCAACCTCAAGAAGGACGACCGCCTGCTGGGCGTGCGCCGCGTAAAGCCTGGCGACATGGTCGTGCTGGCCACCACTGCGGGCAAGGCCATCCTCTTCCACGAGGAGGACGTGCGCGCCACGGGCCGCGATACGAGCGGCGTGCGCGGCATCACGATGAAGGGCGACGCGCGCGTGCTGGGCATGGAGATCACCAACGGCAAGGGCGATCTGTTCGTCATCACCGAGAAGGGGTTCGGCAAGCGCACGCCCATCTCGGAGTATACGCCGCAGGGCCGCGGCGGCCAGGGTGTGTTCACCATCCAGATGACCGAGCGCAAGGGCCAGCTTGCCGCCATGAAGGTGGTTGGCCCGCAGCACGAGCTGTTCATCATCACCGCCGAGGCCATGGTGACCCGCGTGAAGGCAACCGAGATCTCGCGCCTGGGCCGTGCCACGCAGGGCGTGAAGATGATGGCCGTGCCTGACGGCGACCGCGTGACGGCGGTGGCCCGTATGACGGCGGCCAAGGCCAAGCCCAAGAAATCCGCTCAGCTCGAGGGGCAGGAGACGCTCGATCTCCTGGCCGCTACGGCCGCGTCTGACGCCGCAGCCGTTCAGGCCGAGGACGAGAGCGTGGATATCGGCGCCGATGATCAGGCCATCGAGGACCTGCTGGAGGAGTAAGCGGGCTTCGGGCCGGCTCGTCTGAGTTCGGGCGATGCCGCCGAAGTCGATGTTATTAGGTGAAGGCCGGGACGGTGCAGCAGCGCCGTTCCGGCTTTCTCATGACGCTCGGTCCGCCCCGGCGTCCGGCTCTGGTGATCCCGCCCTGGCGTTTTGCCCAAGCGTTCTGCCCAGGCGTTCTACTCCGACGATCCTCCCAGCGTCCCGTCCCAGCGACCTACTCCGACGATCCCCCCAGCGTCCTACCCTGGGGTTTCACTCAAGCGTTCTGCCCCGACAGCCCCGCTCCCAGCATCCCCCCAGCGTCTTACTCCGACGTCCCCAGCGCCCAGGCATCCTGCCCTGGCGATCGACTGATGCTTTTATTTTTTTTCACGCAGTTGCTCTCACCATCTCCGCCCTGCAGCGCGGTTGTGCCGTTTCGCCGCATTACGTTGCCAGTGCTTGGCGCGCAACCGGCCGCCCTGCATGCATTTTCGTTCGCTAGCGCGTTCCGCCTGCATTTTCGTTCACCAGAGAGTTCCGCCTGCATTTCCGTTCGCTAGCGAGTTTTGCATGCATTCTGTATCGCCAAGAGCCCGTTTTCGGCCTCCTGGCGATACAGAGTGCATGCGGAAGTTCTTGGTGAACGAAAATGCATGCAACGCGTCAGGTGCGATATGGCGTCGGTTGCGATATGACGTCGGGGTGCGATATGGCGTTGGGTGTGACACGGGGTGCGATATGGCGTTGCTTGTGACAGAGGCTTGCCATTCGTGTGGGCGCACGGTGCGTTCCTCTCGTCAGGAACAAAATGAGGCGCACGTGTTTGCGTGACGGCCGTTGTTGGGGCGGAGGTTAGGGGAATCAGCGGTTGTCGCAGGCAAGGCATATAGCGCACTTTTTGTCCCATAAGCCCTGTCTGACGACAACCACCTTGCGCCGGGCTAACGCCCGACCGCGCTCGAGCCGCAGGGCGCACGCCTCCACCGCGTCCTGCCCGCGCTCGTCTTGCCGTTCCTTTTCATCCTCGCCCGCACAGGGGGCATGTGTGAGCCTTCATCGTGAACCCGCCTCATCGACCAACTTCTCAGGTCGTCTCAGCATGGTCTAGCTGGGCCTACGCGGCAAACCGGACACACATTTTGTCCTATAACCCTATGTTGGCTGCAAACAAAAAAGACCCCGCCGTAGCGAGGTCTGTCGGTTTATGTGGTGGAGGTTAGGGGGATCGAACCCCTGACCTCAGGCTTGCAAAGCCCGCGCTCTCCCAGCTGAGCTAAACCCCCACATAAAGTAATAAACACCCCAGCGGCGACTCGGCTCTCGCGGGGGTGTTTATTGCGAAGAGAGGTGGTGGGCCCAACAAGATTTGAACTTGTGACCTCACGGTTATCAGCCGTGCGCTCTGACCAACTGAGCTATGGGCCCATCGCGTGAAAGAATATTAGACCACCCGGGGGAGTACGTCAACAACTTTTTTCAAGAAAAGGAAGAAACAAAGTTATGCGGCGTCTTGCGGACTGTTTGGGTAGTATTACTATCCCTTGTGTACAATACGCGTTGCATCCGGGTACGTTGCCGGGTGCTTGCGCCGGCATCGCGGCGCTGCTTGATGACGGGAGGTCCGCATGATACGCGTTGATATCGAAACAATTGTCATGGCCGCCGGGCCTGTTCCCTCGGTTATCGTCCTGCGCGAGCGCACGTCCGCTTCGGCGGGAGACGCCCCGCTTCGCTCGCTTTCCATTCAAACGGGCTCCTATGAGGCTGCCGCCATCAGCAAGGGCATCGACGGGTCAGCGCCCAAGCGCCCCGTCACCCACGACCTGTTCCTCAGCGCCATCGAGGCACTCGGCGCGCGCGTGGAGCGCGTTGAGATCACGCGTTTTGAGACGCCAGTGTTCTACGCCAGCGTTGCGCTTCTCGGCCCCGACGGCCAAGAGCATCTGGTCGACGCCCGCCCGAGCGACGCTCTGGCGCTTGCCGTACGCACCAACGCGCCGGTCTACGTTGAGGACGACGTGATGAACCGCAACGGGACGGTTTCCTACCGCGATGGGCAGAAATCCGAGGAGGAGTTCGCACGGTTTGACGAGTTCGTGCACTCCGTCTCGCCGGACGACTTTTAAGCGGCCATGACCCGCGCAGAGGCGCTGCATATCCTGGGGCTCGGCGCGGATGCCACTGACGCCGATATCCGCACGGCGCACCGCGAGCTGGCCCAGATGCTGCATCCCGACAAGTTCGAGGGCAACAAGCGCCTGCATGCGCGCGCCGAGCAGCAGATGCGGTCCATCAACGCAGCGCGTGATTATCTCCTGAGCGACAAGGGCAAGGCCGCCGCGGCAAGCGCCGTGCGCCGCCCCGCCACGGGCGGACCGCGGCCGGCGGATTTTGGCGTCGACGAGTCGGCGGCCGGCCCGCGCAAGGCGGCCCGCAGCCAAGCTCGTGCCGTGCTCGTCCAGCAGCTTGCCGACGTGCGCTCCGGTCTGACCCGGGCGCGCTACCTCGTCGCCGGCGGGCTGATCGCCCTGCTCGTCGGGTTTAGGCTGCGTGGCGTGGTAATACCCTTCGTCGTGAACTCGGCGGGTCTTACGGCGCTTGTGTGGGGAGCCCAGGACCTTGCGAGGCTGGGGCGCATGCGCCGCCTCCTGCGCCAGCGCCTGAAGGAAATCTCCGCATCGTAGCTCCGCTTTGCAGGTGCTTCTCGCCCCCGGACGGCCCGTCTTTGCCTGACAACGCAGATTGTGAGACGTTTTGGGCGGTGCGCCCGAGTAGTGCGCAAAAGCGCACTTCATCTACCTGCGGTTTTATCGTCATGTTACGCCAGCCTACTCGGGGTATCCCTGCAAAACGTCGCACAATCTGTCATCGGGCGCTGTGGGGGCCGGCTTCCGGTGGCGCCATGGTATAGTTACGGGCAATCAACGACGGGAAGGGCTGGTTGCAGTGGCAGATCGTACGCAGACGGGTGAGCAGGGTGCGGTGACGCCCGAGTTGGACGCACTGACATGCGACGTTATCGGCGCGTACTTGGACGCGCTGGCCGCAGGTGACGACCCGGGCGTGGTGGCGTGCATCGAGGATGCCGCCGGCCATCGTAGCCAGGTGTCCTTCACCGATGACGGCGAGGAAATCTGCCTTGAGGCCGCGCAGTCCCACGTGAGCCAGGCTGCCCGCCAGGGGTACCAGCCCGACGGCGTTTCCAAGGCGGTGCGCTACGCCATCGCCTACCTGGGCTACGTATGCGATGACGAGGCCCTGTCAGGCCCTGCGGGCAACGCTACGGAGGCATATCTCGACGCGCTGCTCGTGAGCTTTGGCGAGAAGGGCGCGGCGTGCGGGTACTCGGCATACGTGTTGGTCCGCGGCATCGGCGAGGGCGACGGCTTCCAATGGGCCGACCCCGAGCCCGCCGGCGAGGAGGACCTTCTCGTCTAGGAGCATGCCGGGAGATGGCGGTATTCCCCGCGCGTGGCGGTGCGCCACTGTAAGCACGGCACAAAATGGCATGGCCTAGCCTATGAAATACGCGTGAACAACTGCGGTTCTCGTTACAATAGAACGGTTTGAGACGCCTAGTGAGAGGTCACAGAACGCTATGCGAGCTGAGAATCTGAGGAACATCGCCATTATCGCGCACGTTGACCACGGCAAGACCACGCTTGTGGACAAACTGCTGCGCGCAACGGATGCTTTCCGCGCGAACCAGCAGGTTGAGGAGCGCGTACTCGACTCCAACGACCAGGAGCGCGAGCGCGGCATCACCATCCTGGCGAAGAACATCTCCATCGAGTACAAGGGCATCAAGATCAACGTCATCGACACCCCGGGCCACGCCGACTTCGGCGGCGAGGTGGAGCGCGTGCTCAAGATGGCCGACGGCGCCCTGCTGCTGGTGGACGCCTTCGAGGGCCCCATGCCGCAGACCCGCTTTGTGCTGCGCCACGCCATTGCGGCAAACCTGTCCATCATGATCGTGGTCAACAAGATCGACCGACCGGGCGCCAACCCCTCCAAGGCGTACGACGACTGCTTGGACCTCATGGCCGATCTGGGCGCCACGGACGAGCAGCTCGAGTTTGCCATGGAGCACGTGGTGTACGCCAGCGCCATGAACGGCTTTGCGCGCCTGGACCCCGATGACGGGAACCAGGACATGTACCCGCTGCTCGACATGATCGTGGACGAGCTGCCGGCCCCCGAGTTCGACGAGAACGCCCCTCTGGCCATGCAGGTTGTGACGGTTGACCATTCCAGTTACGTGGGCCGCATCGGCATCGGCCGCGTGTACTCCGGCACCATCCACACGGGCGATAAGATCCTGGTGGTCAAGAACGACGGCTCCCGCAAGGAGGCCTCCGTCAAGCAGCTCTTCACCTTTGACTACCTGGGCCGCACCGAATGCTCCGAGGTCAAGCCTGGCGACATCGGCGCCGTGGTGGGCGTGGACGCCACCGACATCGGCGATGTCTACACCGACCCGGAGAACCCCGTGGAGCTCGATCCCATCGAGATCGACCCGCCGACGCTGTCCATCGTCTTCGAGCCGTCGACCTCCCCGCTCGTGGGGCGTGACGGCGACATCGTGGGTGGCCGCCAGCTCAAAGAGCGCCTCATGCAGGAGCGCGAGAACAACGTGACCATGCGTATCGAGGAGACGCCCGACAAGACCGGCGTCGAGGTTTCCGGACGCGGCATCCTGCACTTGTCGGTGCTTATGGAGACCATGCGTCGCGAGGGCTTCGAGTTCCAGGTGGGTCGCCCGCGCGTTCTGTTCAAGAAGGACGAGAACGGCCAGACCGTGGAGCCCGTTGAGCAGGCCGTGGTGGAGTGCCCGGACGAGTACGCCGGCAAGGTCATCGAGCTCTTTGGCAACGCCTCCGGCACCATGACCAGCATGCAGGCCGGCACCACCGTCACGCACCTGGAGTTCGAGATCCCCACTCGCGGCATCATGGGCCTTAAGAACCGCATCCTCAACGTGACCCACGGCGAGGGCGTGTTCTACCACACGTTCCTGAAGTACGGTCCTTACGCCGGCGATCTGGGCAAGCGCAACAACGGCGCCATGATCTCCATGAGCACCGAGAAGGCCGTCGCCTACGCCCTGGGCACGCTCCAGGAGCGCGGCACGCTCTTCGTGAGCCCCGGCGACGAGTGCTACGAGGGCATGCTCGTGGGCGAGCGTTCCAAGCCCGGCGATATGGTCGTCAACATCGCGCGCACTAAGAACCTGGGCAACCAGCGCAGCTCCACGGCCGATATCTCGGTGCAGCTCACCCCTCCGCGGACCTTCTCGCTCGAGGAGGCTCTGGAGTACATCGCCGACGACGAGCTGGTCGAGATCACGCCCAAGAACATCCGCATGCGCAAGCGTCTGCTTTCCGCCATCGACCGCAAGAAGGCGGCGAACAAGAAGCAGCAGTAGCCGTTGCTTTTCTCATGCCGCCGGGCTCCGCGCGTTGAACGATGCGGGGCCCGGTTGTTTTTGCTTGGAAAAAAAGCCTCCCCTCTGGCTGATGACGAGAAGGACGTCCAGCAGGTGGGAGGCTTTTTCATGTCGGTGGTATGGGTAAGGGAGGGCGGCGCGGCGACTGCGCGCCTGCGGGCGCTTGGCCACCTGTCGCCTTGAGCCCGCCTGCGGCCAGGGCGCGCGGGCGGACCGGTTTGATCTGGCGTGGAGAGAGCTAGCGGTCGTTGCGGGTTCTTCTCGGCCGCCTGAGCTTTGCCCTCAGAGCTTCGCGCTCGGTCAGCTCTTTCTCGCGCTGGATGCGCTCAGCAAGCTCCTGCTCGACCCGGCGTCTACGCTCCTCGATCAGGGGATTGGTGCGCGCGGTGTACTCGATGGTCTGACGGCTCAGGGCGTCGCCCATCTTCTTGAAGGGCTTGGCCACTACAGGTCCCAGGTCAATGTCATCGGGCGATTGAATGTCGAATTTCAGGGAGAGGAAGCGAACGCCTATGGTCACTACCACGCAGGCGGCAACGGCGACCATCTTGACGATATGGCCGGGACCGGAAAGCAAAAGGAACGTGAGCGATCCGGCAATGGCCGCT
This sequence comes from uncultured Coriobacteriaceae bacterium, assembly GCA_944321435.1. Lineage (GTDB taxonomy): Bacteria > Actinomycetota > Coriobacteriia > Coriobacteriales > Coriobacteriaceae > CALUOB01. The sequence continues at coordinate 82,533 of CALULH010000007.1, forward strand.
GTGGCGTAGAGGTTGCCGCGCTTGAAGCAGGCGGGCGTTTGCCCAATGAACACGTCGCGCGTCATGCCGCCGCCCACCGCGGTGAGAAATCCCATGATCACGCCGACAAGGGGGTCGTATCCGTACACCACGGCCTTGTCTGCGCCGAGTGCCGAGAAGAGCCCCAGCACGAAGATGTCCAGCAGGTTGATGAGGCGATTCTGGTTGGCGATAACGCCTGGGAAAAGGAAGACGGCGGTGCCGGCTGCTATGGAGGCGACGATGGCTATGGGCTGGTCGATCATGTAGACGTTGTGCACCTGCAGGATCATGTCGCGCAGCAAGCCGCCGCCCAGACCGGTGATGAGCCCCAGCGCAACCACGCCAAGGTAGTCCAGTTTGAGCTCGCGCCCAACCAGCGCGCCGCAGATGCTGCCGACCACCGTTGCGAGCATCTCCATCCACAGGGGAATGGAGGCCGCCACTACCTCGGGATCGGTCGAGGTGGTTATGGCGGAGAGCAGGTCGGTTGCGAGGGAGGCGTCCATACGGGGTCCTTTGGGCGGTGTTCTATGCGGTAAACGGGGGTATCCGGGCTCGCGTGGTCCGGTGCGGGACATAGTCTAACGCGCCCTTGTCCGATTTCCATGCAGAGATTGTGCCCCTCGTAACCAGTTGCGGCAGCGCGGTTATGGAGAACCGCTGAAAGGAGCCGCGTCGCCGTGTCTCTCCGCGATTTTTGCGCGATTGCCCCTTGCGTTGCCCGATGGATACGGTAAAATGACCTCTGCAATCCACGGAGAGTTGTCCGAGTGGCCGAAGGAGCACGATTGGAAATCGTGTAGGCGGCAAAACCGTCTCCAGGGTTCAAATCCCTGACTCTCCGCCAGTGATTCTTCTGCGGCGCGCCTCCGAGCGCGCCGTTCTCACCCCAACGCGGAGGGGTGGCAGAGTGGTTGAATGCGGCGGTCTCGAAAACCGTTTATCCGGTATCCCCGGGTACGAGGGTTCGAATCCCTCCTCCTCCGCCAGTTTTGAAATCCAGCCAACAAAGTAATAACCATCCGGTAGAAACTCCTTTTCTGCAGAAAGCAGGAGGAGGGATTCGAACCCTGTTGAGGGCGAACCTCCAGTCGACAGCCCTGTGGGCTGTCGACTGGAGGTTCGTGCGAAGGCGTGTAACGCCTGAGCGGCTGCGGCTGCCGAAGGCAGACGCCGAATCCCTCCTCCTCCGCCAGTTTTAAGCTTGCCCACAAAGCAATAAACACCTGGAAGAGGCCCTTCTCCGCAAGAAGCAGGAGCCAATCTTTTTCGCTGCCTCGGTTCGGAGCATATGGGGAAGCTGAGGCAGCCAGCGCTGCTTGAAATGAGGCCCTTCTCATCGTTCCTGTTGTTTAGAATGAACCGTAGGAGTATACAATCTCACTATCAATTCTATGACCTGCGGAAACGTTGTGGGTTGAAGCGCCTCTACATGTGAAGGCGCGTCGAAACTACAGGAAAGATGAAGACGGCTGCAAGCAAACGTCGAAGAGGCGAATGACGAGCATTGGGGCCATGCGTTCCGTGCCGTCCCCCGCCTTTCTTAACCCCATCTCAAATCACTCTTAAGAAGCTATTATTTTGCCTTCACAGCCTGCTTTGCCACGCAAACTACCGGATAGACTTACATCAGCTGCAGGAAAGGAAGGCTATGGATACCACAGCAACCGCGCCCACGCGCCCCACCCAGGTGGAGCTGCCGTTTACCGACGCCATGCGCTCCGCCGTGGAGCATGCGTTTGCCGAGGCGCAGCACAAGCTCGTTACCGCGCATGAGATCCGTCCGTACACCACGGTTTACGCGGAGGGCGGCTTTGACATCGAGGAGCATGCTGGCGCTACGGTCGAGGAGGTGTACTCCTCGGTGCGTGAGCTTATCGCCCGGAAAATGCCCGATTTCTACGTGCTTACGTACGACGGCTTCATCGAGACGCCCACGGGCGTGCGGGACGCGGTGACATGCGAGGTTGCCCGCCGCGGAGACTCTTTGGCGCAGGTGCTGGCGCTGCCGTATACGGTTGCCGGTGATGAGTACACTTTCCGCGGCACCTACGGTTCGGCTGGATCGGCCGAGCAGCTGTACCCGTCCGATCAGGGCGAGAACCACGAGCCCGATACGGCTCACGAGGATAAGGAGGCGGATGATGTCCGCTAAGCAACTGGGATTTGGGTCATCGTGGCGCATGATGACGCGCGACAAGGGTTGGCTTAAGCCCGTTATGGTGCTGACTTTGGTGGGGCTTATCCCCATTGTGGGCCAGATGGCCATTCTGGGGTACGCGTACGAATGGGCACGCCTGACCGCCTGGGGTGTCGATGCCGCCCCCAAGCAGCATGATGTCGACTACGGCAAGGTTATGACCACCGGCGCCAAGGTCTTTGCGCTGAGCTTTCTGATGAACATCGTGATCGGTGCGCTTTCGGTCGTGATCCCCATTTTGGGCGTAGGTACCATTGGCGTCTTGGGGCTCTTCTCGCCCTTTGCCGCGGCGGGCGCCCTTGCCTCCGGCGTGGCTTTGGGAACGGTTGCCGCCCTGATCGTGAGTACGCTTGCCGCTACGTTCATAAGCGTTTGCGCGTTGCGCATGACCATCTACGACCGTTTTGGCGCGGGTTGGCGCCTGGACCGCGTTTTTCAGATGATCGGCCGCGACTTCGGTGGATTCATGCACGCGTTTTTGATCTCGCTGATCGCCAACCTGCTGCCCTTTGCGTTTGCCATGGTGGCATTTGTTCTCGGCGGCGTGGTGCTGGGCGTCGGCGCCGCCGGCTTTGGGTACGGCTACACCTACTACGGTTGGGCCGCCAGCACCGCGATGGCGTTTGCGCTGGCAGCGGTGGTTGTCGTGGTGATCGCCGCGTTTGCGTACGGATGCCTGACGGTGATCGCGCAGCTGGTGAGCATCAACGCGGTGGGGCAATGGGTCCAGCGCTTCGACGTTGCCCGTTGGGGAACGTCGGCTGATCCGCTGCCTGCGGGCGTGCCGCATCGCGGCGACGATGGCCCCTCGTCTGGATCGGCCGCTCCTCTCCCACCCTCGGGCGCGGCTTCCGCGGAGGCGTCGACCCAGCAGGGGGCCGGATACGAGTCGGCTGCCTCTGCACCGACGGCTGCTGCGGAGGTAGCTGGCGCTGCGGTGGGGGCTGCTGCTGCGGGGATCGCTGCGGCAGCGGTAGCCGAGAATGACGCCCCGCCCGCGGCTCCCGCGGCCGACGCTGCCGAGACTGCTCCCCTTGTTCCCCACGGCTTTGACACGGGTTTTGACGCCGACGCGCCCACTGCAGACGATGCGGCGCAAACAGGCGTCGTGCCAGCTGACGAGGCGTTGACGGAGGCTCTCCCCGCGGTTCCCGACGAGGTTGCGGCGCAAGGTGCCAAGGCCGATGCGGCTGTCCCTGCCGAGGTTTCCGACGCGAGCTCTGCGGACGATGTGGCGCCAACGACGTTTTTGCCTGTGAGTGACGGCGGCGCGGAGGACGACCCCGACCTGATCCTGCCCGACACCGCTGATCGCAAAGACGAGTAGTGCGTGCAGCCGCTTTGACAGGTGCTTCTCGCCCGACTATGCGCGCGCTGTAGTTGTTCGATGGAGAAAAAGCCCCGTAACCGCCATGCCATATGGCGGCACGGGGCTTTTTTATTCCCCATATGAGCAGGTAAGCGGCTATGTGCGAGAAATACGGCAAGGTGGGGGCAAAACGGCGCACAGATCTGGTTGGCGAGCGGTTGGGAGTCGGTTGGATGCGTCTGAGAAGATGCACCCACCGTGTTCGGCATTGCGAACGCGGGCGGCAGGGCCCCGGCGCTGTGTGGAAGTCGTGACGCGGCAGGCGTCCCGCTTGCTTGACCTTGCCTTAGGAAGGGGGACGGACTACTATTATCCGGTCTTTTCCTGCCTTGGGCGCACCTTCACGACCTAAGGCCATATGTCCAGAGGAGGTGACAGAATGAAGGCTTACGAACTGCTGTTTTTTGTCGATCCCGCGATTGATCCCGAGACCCGCGCTGCCGTTATGAAGCGCATCGATGTGACCATCGCCGCCGGCAACGGTACCGTCGACAACGTTGAGGAGTGGGGTAAGCGCAAGCTCGCCTACGAGATCAACCACATGACCGACGGTGACTACACCCTCATCAACTTCCACACTGACCCCTCGCAGATCGCCGAGCTCGATCGCGTGCTGCGCATCACCGACGCGGTGGTCCGCCACATGATCGTCGCCCGCCCCGAGAAGCAGTAAGGAAGCGGGTGCCGCACGGCATCCGAGGCGGGCTTTGGTCCGCTCACATGAGAGGTAGTGATTGTATGAGCATCAACCGCGTAAACATCTCCGGTAATCTCACGCGCGACCCTGAGATCCGCGCCACCGCGGGCGGCACCCAGGTTATGTCGTTCGGCGTCGCGGTGAACGACCGCCGCCGCAATCCGCAGACCGGCGAGTGGGAGGACTATCCCAACTTCGTTGACTGCACGATGTTCGGCACCCGCGCCGAGGCGCTCTCGCGCTTCCTCTCCAAGGGCATGAAAGTCGCGATCGAGGGCAAGCTGCGCTACTCCTCCTGGGAACGGGACGGTCAGCGCCGCAGCAAGCTCGAGGTGATCGTGGACGAGATTGAGTTCCTCTCTTCTCGCAACCAGCAGGGCGGTGGCTACCAGCAGGGTGGCTACCAGCAGCAAGGCGGGTACAGCCAGGCTCCTGCCCCGCAGCAGGGCGGTTACATGCCGCAACAGCCTATGGGCCAGCCCGCCCCCGCACAGCCGGCGCCCGCGCCGGTTTCGACGCCGCCTGCGGTTGACGTGTACGATGAGGACATTCCCTTTTAGGCATGACGGTGGTCGGGTTTTTCTCGACCGCCCGTAGAAAGGTATTTTGGACATGGCTCAGGATTACGCACGTCAGCCGCGTCGCAAGTACTGCCAGTTCTGCAAGGAGCACACTGAGTACATCGACTACAAGGACACTCAGCTGCTCCGTAAGTACATGACCGACCGCGGCAAGATCAAGCCGCGCCGCGTCACGGGCGCTTGCACGCAGCATCAGCACGATATCGCCAACGCCATCAAGCGCGCTCGTGTTATGGCTCTTCTGCCCTACACCGTGCCGGTGGTTTCCTCCCGCGGCGATCGTCGTCGCAAGTAAGACAAGGTGCCGCTTGCCGGCACGTTAGAAGGAGTACCCATGAAAATCATCCTTTTGGGTGAGCTCAAGGGCAAGGGCGGCGAAGGCGACGTCATCGACGTTGCCCAGGGATATGCGGAGAACTACCTGTTCCCCAACAAGATCGCTGTGCTTGCCACTCCGGGCAACCTGAAGCAGCTGGAGCAGCGCCGCAACAACATCGCCAAGCGCGAGGTTAAGCGCGTTGCCGACGCCAATGCCCTCAAGGAGCAGCTGGACGGCAAGAACCTCGTGATCGACGCCAAGGTGGGCGAGGAGGGCCAGCTCTTTGGCTCCGTCACTTCCACCATGATCGCCGATGCCATCAAGGCTCAGCTGGGCGTCGAGTTCGACCGCAAGCGCGTCGAGCTCAACTCCCCCATCAAGATGGCCGGCGCTCACACCGTTGAGCTTTCGATCTACCGTGACATCAACGCCACGGTGAACGTCTTCGTGGGCATCCAGCCCGGCGAGGAGCTCGAGGATGAGGACGAGGTTGCCGAGGAGGCCGTCGAGGCCGAGGTCGAGGAGACCGAGACCGCGGAGGTCGCCGAGTAGCGTTCGCTCTCAGCGCCCAAGCATGAAAGGCCCCGGCTTTGCGCCGGGGCCTTTTCTATTTCCATGCGTTAGGCACGTCGCAACGGGCGGGTAAGGCTGTTTTACATGCGTGTGTCGTTTTAGGCTGCGCTTGTGTCGGCGCGCGCTCCGTGCGTCTGGGCAAGTCCAATCTGCCAAGGCGGACGAACGGCTCTTTCCCCGCCATCGTGTCGTGTGTGCACATCTGTTCGCTTGACAAGAACGATGTTGTGTAAAAGTGAGAGAAATCCACAGGTCAGATACTGTGCCGTGTAGAAATGGTTTGACAGCTGTTGGATTTTGGAAAGCAAGAGCAGCGCCTAGCTGTGGTCATATGCAAGGCTGCCTACCTGCGCATTGTATATAACTGGCTCATCTACCTGCTGTTTCATTATTTCATCACAGTCATCTTCTGGTAAAGGCGCAGGAAAAGCACGGTAAACGTGCATAACCGCAGAAAAATGACGTGAAAGCTCAGTTGAGCTGCAATGAGGATGCAAATTTGTGGAAAACGTTGAAAACCGTCTAATGCGCAGGGACCACAGGGCGTTGTTTTCCACAAGCATTGTTGAAACTTTAAAGGCCAACTTGAAGGTCTTCCGCAGGTCAGCGGCTTGTTTTACCATGAAGCAAGCATAGATCCCTCTTGCTCGCCGCACGGTATTATCAAGCGCAATTTGGTGGAAAGAGTACGCATGCCTTCTTCGGATTCGTCATACGATTGGTCCCCAAGCGGTTTAGCCGAGCGCTCGGTGCGCATGGGGCTTCCCAACAACCAAAGCGCCGAGGCCAACGTGCTGTCCGCCATGATCCTCTCGCCCGAAGTGGTCGAAGAGGCTCTAGTCGAGCTCAGGCCGGATGACTTCTACCGACCTGCGCATAAAACGCTCTTTCTTGCCATGCAGGATATGTACGAGCAGAGCATCCCCATCGATGCGGTTTCTTTGGCAGACCACCTCAAGTCCATGGAAAAGCTCGAGGCGGTGGGCGGCGAGGCATACATCCTCGAGCTCATGGGTCAGACCATGGCCCTGGTCAACTGGCAGCATCACGCCGAGATCGTGCGCCGCGACTCCATGCTGCGCGAGATCATCGGCGCCACCAACCAGATCAACGCGCTGGCCTACGACGCGCCGACCGACACCAAGGAGGTCATAGAGCGCGCTGAAAGCATGCTGTTGTCGGTTACCGAGCGCGAGGTCCGCAACACGTACCAAACTCTGAGCGACTTCATGGGCGAGGCCTACCGTGAGGCCGAGGAGCTGTCCCAGGCCCCCGGCGCCCCGACGGGCGTCCCGACGGGCTTCAGCCGCTTGGATCGCCTGCTTCTGGGCTTTCGCGAAGGCCAGCTCATCATCTTGGGCGCTCGCCCGGCGGTGGGCAAGACATCCTTTGCGCTTAACTTGGCAACCAATGCCGCGGCTGCGGGCTACACGGTCGGGTTCTTCTCGCTCGAGATGAGCGGTAAGGAAATCGCCCAGCGCCTGATCTGCGCCCAGGCTCAGGTGAGCATCTCCAACTTCCGCATCGGACGCATTACGCCCCAGGATTGGGCCAACATCGACGAGGCGTGCCGCATGCTTTCGGGCTTCGACATCCTCATCGATGACACGCCGGGCACCACCATCACCGAGATTCGCGCCAAGGCCCGCCGCATGCTGCACAACAAAGAGCGCGCCATCATCATCTTGGACTACCTGCAGCTGGTCAGCCCGCCTGCGGGGCGCCGCGCAGAGAACCGCGCGGTCGAGGTGTCCGAGATGAGCCGAGGCCTTAAGATCATGGCAAAGGAGCTGGGGATTCCGGTCATCTCGCTTTCGCAGCTCAGCCGTGCCGTTGAGCAGCGCGGCGGCAACAAACGCCCTATGCTCTCGGACCTGCGCGAGTCCGGCGCTATCGAGCAGGACGCCGACATCGTCATGTTCTTGGACCGCTCCGCGGACGAGCAGGAGGCCGAGCGCGCGGATCGACCGCCCATGAACGTGACGCGCGTCATCGTGGCCAAGAACCGCTCCGGCCCTGTGGGCGATGTTGACCTCATGTTCCTCCCGGCGAGCACCAAGTTCTACGAGCTGGACGAGAACCACGAGGAATAGCTCCCGTATCGGCCCCGCCGAGAGGCCCTTTGAAACCTTATGCTCCCCTGCAGGCAAGGATCGCTTAAGGTTTCAAAGGGCCTCTCGGCGGGGCCTTGCGCTCTTCTCGCCCGCTGGGTTATCAACAAGTGAAGAAGGGACAAACTGACGGGACGTACCGGTAGATGGGCGCCTATAATAGGGAAGTAACTGCGCCGGGCGCGTGCGCCTGGCGCGCACATACGAGAGCAAGGAATGGTTATGCCGTCTACCGTTTTGGTTGGTACGCAGTGGGGTGACGAGGGCAAGGGCAAGATCTGCGACCTCGTGGCCTCTGAGTTTGATTGCGTGGTTCGTTATCAGGGTGGCAACAACGCCGGTCACACCATTAAGGCGGGCGACAAGAAGTTCGGCCTGCACTTGATCCCGTCCGGCGTCATGTACGAGACGGTCACTCCGGTTATCGGCAACGGCGTGGTGGTTGATCCCAAGGTCCTGCTCGACGAGATCGACCTGCTCGAGAGCAACGGCATTTCCGCCGAGCGCCTGCGCCTCTCCACCAACGCCCACCTTATCATGCCGTACCACATCGACCTGGACGGGGCCTTTGAGAGCCATATGGGCAAGAACCTCATCGGCACTACCAAGCGCGGCATCGGGCCGTGCTATCAGGATAAGATGGCGCGCATCGGCCTGCGCGTACAGGACCTGATGGACGAGAAGATCTTCCGTGAGCGCCTTGACATCGCCCTTGAGCGCACGAACCCGCTGCTCACCAAGGTGTACGGCTTGCCGGCCTACACGGTCGACCAGATCTGCAAGGTCTACCTGCCGTACGGCGAGCGCCTGCGTCCGTACGTGTGCGAGACCGGCTCGTTCCTCAATGAGCAGATTGAGGCGGGCAAGAAGGTCCTCTTCGAGGGCGCCCAGGCCACGCTGCTGGATATAGATCATGGCACCTATCCGTATGTGACGTCTTCCAACTGCACTGCCGGCGGCTCGGTTACGGGCACCGGTTTGGGCATGAAGAACATCGATCGCATCCTGGGCATCATGAAGGCGTATCTGACGCGCGTGGGCTCGGGCCCGTTCCCCACGGAGCTTGCGTTTGAGACTCCCGAGGGCGAGACCCTTACCCAGGTTGGCGGCGAGTACGGCGTGACCACTGGCCGCCGTCGTCGCGTGGGCTGGTTCGATGCGTGCATCGGCCGTTACGCGGCGCGTGTGAACGGCCTCACGGACATTGCGCTGACCAAGCTTGACGTGCTGTCCGAGTTCGACACCATCAAGGTGTGCGTGGCCTACGAGGTTGATGGCAAGCGCTACACCACGGTTCCGGAGTACGCAGACCGCTTTGACCGTGCCGTTCCGGTGTACGAGGAGCTGCCCGGCTGGAAAGAGGACATTTCCGGCTGCCGTAGCTTTGACGAGCTGCCCAAGAACGCGCAGGCGTACGTGCGCTACCTGGAGAGGCTCGTGGGCGTGCGCATGAGCATCGTGGCCGTTGGCCCCGATCGCGCGCAGACCATTATGTGCGGCTGGGAGTAACAGATCGCCGCCTGCGAGAAGCTTCTTTTATTGCGTTATAGCGGGGCGCCGGCCTTGGATCGGCGCCCCGTTGTATTCCGCGCGCATACGGGGCACAATAGGCACCATGGCGCTTATGCCATGCCGACCGCCTAACCTGGTGTTTTCTGCCCGGGCGTCCCCGCGCCCGCGTGTCCGCGCCGTCTAAGCCGATATCTGCGAAGAGGGATGTTGATGAGCCGTTTTGCCATCGTGACCGACAGCGCCTGCGATCTGCCGCGCGCGCTGGTGGAAAAGTACGACCTGCATGTGGTGCCGTTGCATGTGGGCTACGAGGGCGTGGATTACGCCGACGGCGAGGATATCGACATCAACCGGTTCTGCGACATCCTTGAGGATGTGAGGGAGCACGATAAGGACCTTCCGGTGACCTCGCAGCCCACTCCGGGTGATTTTCTGACCGTGTACCGAGGTCTCGCCGCTGCTGGCGTACGGGAAATCCTGTCCGTTCACCTAGCCGGCGCGCTTTCCGGCACTTTGGAGGGCGCGCGCATGGCCGCGCGAGCCCTTGCCGCCGAGTTCCCAGATGTTGCGGTGACGGTGTACGACAGCTGCAGCGCTACCGTGGGCGAGGGCGCCATGGTGCTGGAGGCGGCGGTTGTCGCCCAGCAGGGCGGCACGGTTGACGAGGCGGTGGCGCGGATGGACGCGCTGCGCCGGGGGCATAAGATCTACTTCGTGCCGGACAACTTGGACAACCTGGTAAAAGGGGGTCGGGCTAGCAAGTTTCAAGGGCTCGCCACCAGTCTGCTGGACATCAAGATCGTCGTTTCTCTGAGCGAGACGGGCGCTATCGAGGTGGTGCATAAATGCCGCGGGCTCAAAGCCGCGGCAACCTACTTGGCCCGTCAACTGGCTCGCGACGCCGAGGAGCTGGGGAGCTTGGCGTATTACAAGCTGTACCTCAAGGCTCCGCATGCGTTGGACGAGCTGAGTCGCGCTGTTGACCGCATGGTGGAGCGCGGCGCGCTGGAGGGATCGCGCTTCTTGACGTTGGGGACCATCGGCCCGGTCATCGCCACGCACGTGGGGCTTGGCGCCATGGGGCTTATGAGGTTCCCCCTGGAGTGCCATTCCGAGGCGCTGGGGGACCTATCGCCGTATCTGACGCCCCATTTTGAATAGCGCCCCTAGGTGGTTCAAAGCGAACCGTCCATAGCTCGCATATTTGCACACAGTCATCTACCTGCAAAGATGTCATGTTTTTGCAGGTAGATGCTTTGTTATGCCGTGTGCAAATATGCGAGCTATGGACGGTTCTGTGCTTGAGTTGCGGTGCTGGCCCATCGCTCGGGTGGTGGGGAATGCATAAAACCGTACGACCAGGTTGTTTCAGATGCAAATATCTATCAAATGGCGCTCGCGCCAGCCGGCGCCCGTCTTTTATACGCTCTGGCAAGGCGCGCGGGTCGTCTTTTCACTACAATACAAAGATAACCTGGCGTTAGAACAATCGCGTGCGCGCGGAGAGAGGACGGACCATGGCAACTGAGACCTCTACCACCCCCTTGAACATTCTGCTGCTAGGCAGCGGCGGTCGCGAGCATGCGCTAGCGGTTTCGCTTGCGTCGTCGCCTTTGTGCGCGCAGCTGTACGTAGCGCCGGGCAACGGCGGCACGGATCTGGTGGGCGTCAACGTGGCGCTTGACGAGAACGATGGCGCGGCAGTGACGTCGTTTGCTCAGGACCATCAGATTGGCCTGGTGGTTATCGGTCCCGAGGCCCCGCTGGTGGCGGGCGTTGCCGACGCGGTGCGCGCGGCCGGTATCCCCTGCTTTGGCCCGGGCGCCGCAGGTGCCCAGATGGAGGGTTCCAAGAAGTTCTCAAAGGAGCTCATGGAGCGCGCCGGCATTCCCACAGCCGCCTATGCCAGCTTTACCAACGCGGACGACGCGCTGGCCTACGTGCGCGAGCAGGGGGCGCCCCTGGTGGTGAAGGCCGACGGCTTGGCTGCCGGTAAGGGCGTTATCGTGGCAACCGAGCTCGAGCAGGCCGAGGAGGCCGTGCGCGAGTGCTTTGGCGGCACGTTTGGCGATGCGGGCAGCACCGTGGTGGTCGAGGAGATGCTGACCGGTCCGGAGTGCTCGCTGCTGGCTTTCACCGACGGCAAGACCGTGCGGCCCATGGATACCGCGCAGGATCACAAGCGCGCGCTTGAGGGCGACAAGGGCCCCAATACGGGTGGCATGGGCGTATACAGCCCGGTTCCGATTGTGACCGAGGACGAGCATGCCGCCATGGTAGCGGTGATGGATAAGGCGGTAGCCCAGCTGGCCAGCGAGGGCATTGATTACCGCGGCTGCCTGTACGGCGGCTTTATGCTGACGCCCTCCGGCCCCAAGGTGCTAGAGTTCAATGCGCGCTTTGGCGATCCGGAAACGCAGGTCATCTTGCCGCGTTTGGAGAACGACCTGGTGGAGGTCATGCTGGCTTGCGCCGAGCAGCGCCTTGACCAGGTTGAGCTTGCGTGGAAGACCGATTACGCCGTAAGCGTAGTGCTTACGAGCGCCGGATACCCGGGCAGCTACGAGAAGGGCAAGGTGATCACCGGTATCGCCGATGCCGAGGCCATGGACAACGTGACGGTGTACCATGCGGGCACGGCAGTGAGCGAGGCTGGCGAGATTGTGACGGCTGGCGGCCGCGTGCTGGACGTGACCGCTCTTGCGCCGACGTTCGAGGAGGCTCGCAACCGCGCATACGAGGCATGCGAGAAGATCGACTTCGAGGGCAAGACCCTGCGTCACGATATCGGCCTGCGTGCCCTGCACGGTCGCAGCGCTTGGGAGGCGTAAGCGCGCGGCGCTTTTACCGGTCGAGGCGGACTGGCGACGGAGTTAGTGGTCAAGGTAGCCGGTCGACGCGAGATGAGCCTGCCGTTGCGTTTGAGGCGGCGCCGGAGAAATACGACGCCCTCCCGGGAGAAACCGGGAGGGCGTCGTTGTATATCTACCTAACGCTAAGTTAAGGCTTTAACTTAGCGTTAGATATTGCCGAGCAACGCCAGCGCTTTAGCGTTGCGAGCTGCTGGGCATAGCTTGCTCTCAGCCCATTTCATTTGCCGAGAAGAACACGCGAAAATCAGTGACTGAGACTCATGAACCCTTTGAATTCAGCGATTGAATCCAACGATTGACCCATGAGATCGAAGCGGCTGAGATAAGGGCATTGTAATGGCTGATAAGCATGCGCATGCTGAGCGTTGTCACTGTTCCGGCTTCGAGGGCCAGTTCAGCTTTGAGCTGAAGGATGCCGACGGCAAGGTGCTGCAGACGGTTAAGAACGCAGCCGACGGTTCGGTGGCGTTTGAGCCCGTAAGCTTTGACGCTGCAGGTACGTACACGTTTACCGTGTCTGAGGCGCTGCCCAAGGATGCCGATGAGGAAACCGAGGGCATCCAGTCCGACAACGTGACCTACGACGAGACGGTGTACACCGCCGTGGTTACCGTCGTGGATAACGGCGACGGCTCTACGAGCGCTTCCGTTGCGTACGAGAACGGCGCGACGCCGGCGTTCACCAACGTCTACACGGAGACGGAGGAGCCTGCGCCCGTGCCCACGCCGGAGCCCGAGCCCGGCAAGCCCGAGGAGCCTGAGACTCCCCCGACCCTTTTGCAGCTGCCAGCTTTACCCGATCCGGACCCCCGACCCCGGATCGGGTTTTTTGTGTACAGGGCGCAAGGAAAGCCCTCTGCGCCTCCCGCGAAGGCGCTCCAATTCTTCAGTGACAATTCAACACTTCAGTGAAAAACGTGGAGGTACGGTTGAGATAAAAGTTAAGTGGGGTTGCGTCGATTTTTTTGCTGGTAAAAGCGGTACTATAGCCACACTCTGGGATATACCAGAGCGCTGATCGGCCAACCCCGCTCCGACCCTCGGGGTTGGCCGATCGTTTTTCTCGCCCTTACCTGAGATGCGCAAGCCCGCATTGCGGGCGATCGCTTGGGTATATACACATGCGTATGCCGGTGCCTCGGTTTATCACGCCGAGGATCATTAAGACGCAGCAACAGCGGAGGGCGCCATGGGCGAGAAGTGCAACGAGGTTCTTAACGAAACAGCCGAGCGCGACGCTATGTCGGTGAGCTCCGATTCCGAGCAGGCAGATGATCTGAGCGGAACGGAGAGCCTTTCTACCTCAGCGGCTGAGGGCGCCGAAGACGCCGGGGCCGACGGCGAGGCGGTTTCTGCGGATGACGAGGACGCTGAGGAGCTTACCCCCACGCTGGTGCTGGGCGATAACGACGAGCGCGATCCCGCCCTGCATGAGACCATCATTGATGGCGAGACTGCTTGGCAGGGCCGCGTTATTCGCGTCGAGGATCTGCGCGTGGAGATTCCTAACGGCGCGCTGAAGCACCGCGATATCGTGCGTCATCCAGGCGGCGTGGGCATTGTGGCGCTGACCGATTCCGGAAAGATCGCGTTGGTACGGCAGTACCGCACGGCGTTGGATCGCGTGACGGTGGAGATCCCGGCGGGAAAGCTTGAGCCGGGCGAGGATCCGCTGGAGGCCGCTAAGCGCGAGCTGCGCGAGGAGACGGGCTTTGAGGCGGGCCGTATCGCCTACCTGACCTCTATCGCGCCGTCGCCGGGTTACACCGATGAGATCATCCGGATTTACTTTGCGACCCACCTGACGTTTGTGGGGGCAAACCCGGATGACGACGAGTTCATCAACGTGGACCTGGTAGACGTGAACGAGCTTATCGACGCCGTGCTGGACGGCAAGATCGAGGACGCCAAGACCGTTGTGGGCGCGCTTGCCTGCGATGCCATGGCCCATCGGTTGTAATTTTCATCATGCAAGCGCGCCTTCCACCAAGATATGCTTCCTCTTGGTGAGAGGGCGCGTTTGCATGGCCGTCTACCGGGCAATCCCATCGCGGTCGATCGTGCTGTCGAGTTATATCGTTGGTGCTTCTCGCACAGGTTTGCTATGCTTAACTGCTGCCTATCCGACCGCAACATCCGAGGTAGATCATAGTGAGCAAGTCTGCGACCGCGTCTACGAGCACCACCCGTCATCCCAGCATGTTCCGCCGCTTTCTGGCGTACTACGGCCCTGAGAAGGGCCTCTTTATAGCCGACACCGTTTGCGCGCTGATCATCGCAGGTGTCGACTTGGCTTTTCCCAGTATCCTCCGCTCCCTCACCGGGGGCCTGTTCGCCGAGGGCCGGCAGGCCATTATGGCCTCTCTTGGCATGATCGCGCTGGGGCTTGTGGTCATGTACCTTGTGCGCTGCGCATGCCGTTACTTTGTGTCCGCGCAGGGGCACATCATGGGCGCCCGCATGGAATCGCGCATGCGCGAGGATCTCTTTGACCAGTACGAGCGCTTCAGCTTTGCCTATTTCGACGCGCACAGCTCGGGCGATATGATGAGCCGCGTGGTAAACGACCTCTTTGACATTTGCGAGGCCGCCCATCATGTTCCCGAGTGGGTCATCATCTGCGGTGTCGAGATCGTGGGCGCGTTTGTGATCCTGTTCACTATCTCGCCGGTGCTGGCCGGCGTCATGGCCGCGGTCACCGCGGTTTTCGTGGCCGTGATGGTGCGTCAGAACTTCCGCATGAGGTCGGTTTACTCGGACAATCGCGTCAAGATCTCCGGGGTCAACGCGCAGCTGCAGGATTCGCTTGCGGGCATGCGCGTGGTGAAGAGCTTTGCCAACGAAGAGACCGAGCGCGCCAAGTTCCGTCGCTCCAATCAGCGCTACCTTGATTCCAAGGAAGCCATGTACCGCGTTATGGGCACGTACCAGGCAACGAGCGCGCTCATGACGGGCGCTCTTTTCACCATCATCGTGGTCTTGGGCGGCTACCTGGTGGCGCAGGGCCAGATGAGCGCCGTGGATATGGCGACCTTTGCGCTTTACATCAGCCTGTTCACCACGCCTATTGAAACGCTGGTCAACTCAACCGAGACGTTCCAAAAAGCGGTGGCCGGCTTCAAGCGCATGGACGAGGTGCTCAACACCGTCCCCGACATTCAGGATAAGCCCGGTGCCCAGCCGCTTGCGGTTACGGCCGGCGCCGTTGAGTACCGCGACGTGTGCTTTGCCTACGAGAACGCCGAGCTGCCGGAAGTCGTCGCAGCGGCGGGCGATAAGGGCGCGTCGGGGGAGGATGTGCGGCGCGACCGCCCGGTGATAGATCACCTGAACCTGTCCATCAAGCCGGGCGAGACCATTGCCCTGGTTGGCCCCTCGGGCGGCGGCAAGACCACCACGTGCTCGCTGCTCCCCCGCTTTTACGACGTGCTGTCGGGCAGCGTCACCATTGACGGCCAAGATGTGCGCGACGTAACGCAGAAGAGCCTGCGCGAGGCCATTGGCCTGGTGCAGCAGGACGTGTACCTGTTCGACGGCACTATTGGCGAGAACATCGCCTACGGCCGGCCGAACGCCAGCCAGGCCGAAATCGAGGACGCCGCCCGCCGCGCCAACATCCACGATTTCATCAGCAGCCTACCGGAGGGCTACGACACCGTTGTGGGCGAGCGCGGCAGCCGTCTGTCCGGCGGCCAGAAGCAGCGCGTGGCCATTGCCCGCGTGTTCCTCAAGGACCCGGCCATCCTGATCTTGGACGAGGCGACCAGCGCGCTCGACAACGAGAGCGAGGAGGCCGTTCAGGAGAGCCTGGAGGAGCTTGCTCGCAACCGCACCACGCTCATCATCGCGCACCGCCTGTCCACCATTAAGAACGCCGACGAGATAGCGACCATGGAGGCGGGCCGCGTGGTTGAGCGCGGCACGCACGAGGAGCTTCTCGCCCGCGGCGGCACGTATGCGCGGTACCACCGCATGCAGTTCGAAGGCAAGGGCGCCCACGAGGCATGAGAAAGCGCGCTTCCAGCCGGCGGGCATGCTTGCCGCACATCGCGGCTTGCGTAAAGGCCTGCGGAACAGCCCGTAAAGTGCTTGCTGAGAAACATCTTAAGCAAGCTTTTCGTTGGCCGCTATGGTTTCTGCATACGGCACTCGTATAATGGCGTGCCGTTAGTATGATTTGAAACGACACGACCCGCCGCAGCCTGCTCGGTTGGTTTGCGCGCTCCGGCGCCGCGGACCAGCCGCCCGTGGCCGCCTGATCAAGCACGAAGGCCCTGCATGTCACACAAACCGCAGCCAACGCCCGAGGAAGTGCAGCAGCTGTTCTCGGAGCTTGATGAATCCGGCGTTTTAGCGCTGACCCCCGCTGGCCGCGAAAAGGCCCGCGAGCGCAAGGCGCGCCGCCGCGCCCGCGTGGTGGACCCTCTGTCCGGAGAGGATCCGTCAGGTTCGGTTGCTGACCGCACCATCAAACTGGCGGCGGGCATCTTTCTGCTGATCGTGCTGGTGGGCGTGGTGGGGTCTCAGGTGTGGTACGGCATCGCCCGCCGCGTGAACACCGGCAAGCTCTCGGACGAGGTCAATTACGAGACGGTGGACCGTGCGTTGCAGGGCGGCCTGGAGTGGGGTACCGGCTACACGCAGTTCCCAACCGACTACACCATTGACCTGGCGGACGAAAACGTGGGAACCATCGAGGTCAGCGTGACCGACACCACGGCTAAAAACGAGCTCGAGCTCCTGTCCACCTCGCAGATTCAGGCCACGGCCCTTGCGACCAATGCGTTTCTCAACGACAAGATCAACCGCGTGGTGTACAACGTATCGGTTATCGTGAACGAAGACGGCGTGTTCCAGACCAGCTCGTTCTTTGGGTTCGTCCAGCCGCAGGGCAGCATCAAGTCCGCGCTGACGTTCACGTGGACCAAGCACCAGTCCAAGGGCGCCAACGGCATCGACTGGGAGTGCCGCATCACCGGCGTTGACAAGGAAATCGCCGAGCGCATCCAGAACCAGATCAACTCCCTGTCCTTGACGTCGGTGCTGACGAACGACGACGAGGAGAAGTCGGATAAGAAAAGCTCCGGCTCGCCGTCCGATGCCGCCATGGGCAGCGCCGCGCAGGAAGCGGCGAGCGGGGCCGCCTCCTCCGACCCCGCCTCCGAGGAATAGGGCGCCTGTTTGCTTATCGATTGCGTAAGGTTGAGCGAGAACGATTAAAGCCCTGGATGGCTGTGGTAAAACCGCTTCCATCCAGGGCTTTTCTTTTTGCTTGTAGAAGACGGGTCTCTATCATCCGCCCGCTCTGCAAGCATCTCGTTTGGCTGCCTGCGCTTACGCCTCCAGCAGCGCGGCAATGCGTCCCAGCAGCGGCTCAAAGCTCACGCCGCGCGCCTGGAACTCGGGCTGCTTGGAGCTTACGATCATGGCGTCGTGCACAAAGTCGCATGCAAACCGCACCGATTCCTCGAGCGTCCGCCCTGCCATGATTGCGGCCAGCAGGCACGAGCAGTACAGGTCGCCGGTGCCGTGCAGCATGTACGGCAGCAGCTCGTTGCCGACCTCGAAGAAAGCCCCGTCCTGCGATCCCACAAAGTTGCGGATCTGGCCGTCGCCGCGCTGGATGCCCTTCAGCACCACGGTCTTGGTGCCCTTGGACAGGAGGCCGTCCACCAGGCGACGCGCCTCGTCGTCCGAGATGTTCTCGCCCGCCCACGCGTCGCCAATGGGCTCGTCCAGAATGATGGCCGCCTCGGTCAGGTTGGGCGTCAGGATGTCCGCACCCTCGGCCAGCTCCGCCATGGCCTGGCACAGCTCGGGGGTGTAGGTGGGATAGACCTTGCCGTGATCGGCCATCACTGGATCAACCACGCGCAGGGCCTTGGGGTACATAGCATACAGCTCGCGGATGCGGTCCACCTGCTCGGGGGCTCCCAGGAAGCCCGAGTACACCGCGTCGATCTCCACGCCGATGTTCTTCCATGCTGCAAGGTAGTCGGGCAGGATCTCGGTGGTGTCATGCATGTACCACCCGGGGAACGCCGTGTGGCTGGAGAAAATGCCCGTGGGAACAGGGCACACGTCGCATCCTGCGGCGGAGAGGACGGGGATGGCAACGCCCAGCGAGCACTTGCCATAGCCGCACAGGTCGTGCACGGCGGCTACGCGCGGAATATACGCGCCTTCACGTTGGTAGAGAGCGGTGTTGGTTGACATGGCAATGCCTTCTTTCTTCGCGGACTTATGGACCAACGAACGGAGACCACCATAGCCCTTCGCGCCGCCCGCGCAACCCTCAATCCGTTTCGAAAAGGAATGGACACATGTTGCCGAATTATCAGGTTTTCTCAATGCACGCGCATGTTTGATGGTGTTGCCGGGTCCCTGTGTTTGCCTTCCTATAATGGCCGGGCAAGAGGCCAAGCTGCGGTTGTCGTATGTGGCGGCTTCTGCTCTCATGCTGATTCGCCTGCGGGAGGTTGTGTGCGCATGCGTTGTGCTATGCATAAGACGTGTTTTTCTATGCACAAGGGTGTCCAAAACGGCTACTGGGCCCCTGTCCGGTGTGCGGCGGCTATCGTTCTGTCTGCTGCGCTTGTCGCGGACGGTGCGCTGGCACCTGCCGCTGCCTTTGCCGACACCGAGTCCGACCTTGCCGCCGCCCGCGCGCAGCTCGAGTCCATTGGGCAGCGGGTTACCGAGCTCGACGCCCAGCTGGAGAGCGCCACAGAGACCCTTACGCAGACCGATTACCAGATTTCCGAGCTTGAGACGCAGGTGTCCGATCCGCAGCCCGGAGACGTATGCACCAGCTCAACGCACTGCGGCATCTACATCGGCAACGGCCAGATGATCCACGCATCGCGTCCCGGCGTCGGCGTTGTCATCGGCTCTGTTCAAAGCAACACGATCTTTGTCCGCATGCCGTAGCGTGGAATTGTCCTTGCGATACCGCCGGGCTTATCGGCGAAACCTTTGTGATCGGCGGAGTGACGCTGCTTGCCGTGGGCGTGTTCTTGGGCGAGAAGCGCCGCTTCAACCGATAGTTTCCGCCCGGCTGCCGCGTCGCTACGCTGCGGTTATGGAGCATGTAGGACGGGGGAGGCCGTTGACGGGCCTCCCCCGTTTTTCATATACGCGCTTTTTCAGTGTGCTTTCCTCGGTGCTTGCAGGAGCCTTTTATAATTGAGCACCGACTTAAGATCGATACCGCACGGGTGCGCGGAGGTCTTTCGCCCGCCCGCTGCTTTCGACGATCCTTTGCAGACTGGAGGTCTGTATGCATACGAGCTGGAGTTTCCAACGCGCCGCCCATGGCCGCCCGTACCGCACGGCCGGGCTTGCCCGCCGCGGCGTGGCTATCGCCCTTTCCGCGGCCTTGGCCGCAACTTCTGTAGTCGCAGCGCCCACGGCCGTTTACGCCGATACCGAGAGCGATCTCGCGGCTGCCCGCGCCAAGCTCGAGGAGATCGGCAACCGCGTGACCGAGATCAACGCCGAGCTTGAGTCTGCGGCCAACACCCTGACCGAGACCGATTACAAGATCTCGGAGATCCAGGACCAGATCTCGCAGAAGGAAACCGAGCTGAACCAGGCCCAGGAGGATCTCTCGGGCCGTCTTTCCACTGACTACAAAACGGGCGGCTCCGGCCTTTTGCAGGTGCTTTTCGGCGCCGATTCGTTTGACGAGATCGTCTCGCGCCTGTTCTACGTGAACAAGGTCGCCGCTTCCGACGCGGCAGCCATCGACGAGGTGGCGCAGCTCAAGGGTGAGCTCGAGACCCAGCAGGCATCGCTTGAGACCACGCGCAACGAGCAGGCTCAGAACGTCGAGAACCTGCAGTCCTCGGTTGACGAGCTCAACAGCCAGCAGGCGGAAGCGTCCAACCTGGTGAACTCGCTCGACGCGCAGCTGCAGGAGGAGCTTGCCGCGGAGGCCGCGCGCAACGCCGCGCTCCAGGCTGCCGTTGAGGCCAGCCAGGCTGAGAACGTGCCCGACCAGAACACCAACGCCGACAACGGCAACGGCGGCTCTGGCAACAGCGATAACGGCAATAGCGGCAACACCGATAACGGCGGATCCTCCAACAACAACGGCGGCTCCAGCAATTCGGGCAACTCCAACAACTCTAATAATTCCGGCAACACCGGTAATTCAGGGAATACGGGCAACGCCGGCAACTCTGGCAACAGCGGCAATTCGAGCAACTCCGGAAACAACGGGGGCAGCTCCAACGGCGGAAACTCGGGCGGCGGTTCGTCCAGCAATACGCCGAGCTACAATCCCTCCACGGGCAACGCGGTGGTTGATCGCGCGTACTCCAAGCTGGGCAGCGCGTACGTATGGGGCGCCTGCGGCCCTAACGCGTTCGACTGCTCGGGCTTTGTGAGCTACTGCCTCACGGGCAGCTACACGCGCCTGGGAACCACCTATACCTTTATGAACTGGCCGCAGGTTTCCAACCCGCAGCCGGGCGACGTGTGCGTGCGCTCTACCCATACGGGCATCTACATTGGCAATGGCCAGATGATCCACGCTTCCAGCCCCCGCACGGGCGTTATCATCGGTCCGGTTCAGTCCGGCATGATCTACGTCCGCCGTCCGTAGCCACAAGACGCCGCATAGCGCACCGGCAACGCAGCCTAAGCGCCGCAGCATGTTTACGCTGCGGCGCTTTGCTTTACTTGCAGCAAGGTTCGGACGGCGCGACCCTGCCCGCGCCTGTTGATTTGACGCATGCTCCGCGCTTTTCTCGCGTAACGCTATAATCTATAGAGTTCTACCTTTAAGCCGGTACCGAGAGACCGAGAAGGAGCGTGAGAGATGCAGCACAACGCTGGCGCTACAACCGCCGAGCAGCCCTTGGCTGAGCGCATTCTTTCCCAAACAACCAAAGGAACCCCGCGACCCTGTATGCTTGTTTTAGCAGACGGGGCCGTTTTTTACGGGCGCGCATGCGGCGCCCAGGGCGAGGCAACGGGCGAGATCTGCTTCAACACCTCGCTTGAGGGCTATCTGGAGGTCTTGACCGATCCCAGCTACGCCGGCCAGATCATCACCATGACCTACCCGCAGATCGGCAATTACGGCGTTAACCTTGAGGACGTGCAGTCCGCCAAGCCGGCGCTGCGCGGCATGGTGGTGCACGATATGTGCCGCACCCCTCATAACTGGCGCTCTGACATGAGCGTCCCCGAATTTCTCGAGAAGCACGGCATCGTGGCCATCGAGGGTGTCGACACCCGCGCGCTGACCCGCCATATCCGCGATTTCGGCGCCCAGACCGCCATCATCTCAACCGAGGACCTCGATCCGGCCTCGCTCAAGGCAAAGGTCGACGCCGCCCCCTCCATCGTGGGGATCAACTTGGCGCGCACCGTGAGCTGCGATGAGCCGCATTCCTTTGCGGCGGACGCGCTGCCGGCGAGCCAGGCGTTTGCGGTGGCCGCTCCGGCCGAGCCGCGTTACAAGGTCGTGGCGTACGACTGTGGCGCCAAGCTCTCCATCCTGCAGAACCTGGTGCGCGCCGGCGCCGAGCTTACCGTGGTGCCGTGGAACACCCCTGCCGCGGACGTGCTGGCCATGAGCCCCGACGGCGTTTTCCTTTCCAACGGCCCTGGTGACCCGGATGCCGTGGAGGAGACGTACACCCAGGTCAAGCAGCTCATTGGCAAGGTGCCCGTCTTCGGCATCTGCCTGGGCCACCAGATGGTCAGCCTTGCCTGCGGCGGCAAGATGGAGAAGCTCAAGTTCGGCCACCGCGGCGGCAACCAGCCGGTCATGAACCTTATCTCCGGCCGTGTGGAGATCACGGCGCAGAACCACGGCTTCGGCCTCATCTTCCCCAGCCTGGGCGATTTGATCCCCGAGCTTTCCGGCGGCGTGTCCGAGCATCCTGCCGACGGCGACCTGCGCTTCTGGGTCGAGAAGCACGTTGCGCCCGTGGTGCGCAACGACGCGTTCGGCCGTATCCGGCTGACGCACGTGAACCTGAACGACGGCACCTGCGAGGGCATCCAGCTGCTCGACCAGCCGTGCTTCTGCGTGCAGTACCACCCGGAGGCTTCGCCGGGCCCCACCGACGCGCACTACCTCTTCACGGCGTTTACGCGCCTGATGGACGGGGATCCGGATTATCTGAACATCGACATCTCGAAGGACCGCCTGGCTGGGTGGCACTTCTCCAGCGAGGAGGTTGCACATGCCTAAGCGCACTGACATCAAGCGCATTCTGGTTATCGGGTCCGGCCCCATCGTCATCGGCCAGGCCTGCGAGTTCGACTATTCCGGCGCCCAGGCGTGCAAGGTGCTCAAGGAGGATGGCTACGAGGTTGTTCTCGTCAACTCCAACCCTGCCACCATCATGACCGATCCCGAGCTGGCGGACCGCACCTACGTTGAGCCCATTACGCCCGAGTTCGTCGAGCGCGTCATCGCGCGCGAGCGCCCGGACGCGCTGCTGCCCACGCTGGGCGGCCAGACCGGCCTCAACACCGCCGTCGACCTTGCCAAGGCCGGCGTGTTGGATAAGTACGGCGTGGAGATGATCGGCTGCGACCTTGCCGCGATCGAGCGCGGCGAGGATCGCAAGCAGTTCCGCGACGCCATGGATGAGCTGGGCCTTGAGTCCGCGCGCTCCGACTACGCGTACTCGGTGGAGGATGCGCTCAACATCGTGGCGAAGATCGGCTACCCCGTGGTGCTGCGCCCCAGCTTCACGCTAGGTGGCGCGGGCGGCGGCATCGCCCATAACGAGCAGGAGCTGCGCGAGATCGTGACGCAGGGCCTGGACCTCAGCCCCGCCAACGAGGTTCTCGTCGAGGAGAGCATCGAGGGTTGGAAAGAGTACGAGATGGAGGTCATGCGCGACCATGCCGGCAACGGCATCATCGTGTGCTCCATCGAGAACTTCGACGCCATGGGCGTGCATACGGGCGACTCCATTACCGTCGCCCCCGCGCAGACCCTTTCCGACGTCGAGTACCAGCGCATGCGCGTGGCATCGCTGGCCATTCTCGAGAAGATCGGCGTTGAGACGGGCGGCTCCAACGTGCAGTTCGCCATTAACCCCGACAACGGCCGCATGATCGTCATCGAGATGAACCCGCGCGTCAGCCGCTCCTCGGCGCTGGCGTCCAAGGCCACCGGCTTCCCCATCGCCAAGGCCGCCGCACGCCTGGCCGTGGGCTACACGCTCGACGAGATCGTCAACGACATTACCAAGGCCACTCCGGCCTGCTTTGAGCCCTCTATCGACTACTGCGTGGTCAAGGTGCCGCGTTTTGCGTTCGAGAAGTTCAAGGGCACCGACACCACCCTCACCACGCGCATGAAGGCCGTGGGAGAGATCATGTCCATCGGCCGCACGTTCGAGGAGGCGCTCGGCAAGGCCATGCGCTCTCTGGAGAACGGCCGCATGGGCTTGGGCGCCGACGGCAAGGACAGCTTCGACGAGGAGCGTTTCGACGAGTGCGTTTCTCGCCCCACGGAGGACCGCATCTTCTACATCGCCGAGGCCTTGCGCCGCGGCTACAGCGTTGAGCACGTTCACGAGCTCACGCGCATCGACCCCTGGTTCATTAGCCGCATGGCCGACATGGTGGCCG
Organism: uncultured Coriobacteriaceae bacterium; assembly: GCA_944321435.1. Lineage (GTDB taxonomy): Bacteria > Actinomycetota > Coriobacteriia > Coriobacteriales > Coriobacteriaceae > CALUOB01. The sequence goes on from CALULH010000007.1 coordinate 106,396, forward strand.
TGCAGGAGGGCATCCGCGGCCTGCGCATCGAGGACATCGATGCCGACACCATGCGCCTGTGCAAGCAGTACGGCATGAGCGACGCTCAGATTGCGTACCTGACCGATTCCACCGAGCTTTTCGTCCGTGCGTATCGCAAGGGCCTGGGCGTGCTGCCGAGCTTCAAGACGGTCGACACCTGCGCCGCGGAGTTTGCCAGCGTCACCCAGTACCACTACAAGACCTACGAGAACCTGCAGCGCGCGCACGTGGACGCCAAGAAGCGCGTGGCCCCCGACGAGGTGCAGCCGTGCGATAAGCCCAAGGCCATGATCCTGGGCGCCGGCCCCAACCGCATCGGCCAGGGCATCGAGTTCGATTACTGCTGCGTGCACGCCTGCTACGCGCTGGCGGCCCAGGGGTACGAGACCATCATGGTCAACTGCAACCCCGAGACCGTTTCCACCGACTACGACACGTCCGACCGCCTGTACTTTGAGCCGCTCACCTACGAGGACGTCATGGACATCATCGATGTCGAGCGCCCTGACGGCGTTATCACCACGCTGGGAGGCCAGACGCCGGTTAACCTCACGCGGCGCCTGTACGAGAGCGGTGTGCGCATCATGGGCACCCAGCCCGACGCCATCGACCTGGCTGAGGACCGCGAGCGCTTCAGCCGCCTGCTCGACCGCCTGGGCATCACCTACCCGGCGGCCGGTATGGCCACGAGCTTTGACGAGGCTTCGGACGTGGCCGACCAGCTGGGATTCCCGCTGCTGGTGCGTCCCAGCTACGTGCTGGGCGGCCGCGGCATGACCATTGCCTACGATCGCGACCACCTGCGCCGCTACATGGAGGAGGCCACGCGCGTCAGCCCGGACCACCCCATCTACCTGGACCGCTTCCTCGAGGATGCCATGGAGTGCGATGTCGACGCCCTCTGCGATGGCGACGAGGTCTACATCGGCGGCGTTCTGGAGCATATCGAGGCGGCCGGCATCCACTCCGGCGACTCCGCCACGTGCATCCCGCCCTTCTCGTTCTCCGACGCCATTGTGCGCAAGCTGCGCGAGACTACGGCCAAGATCGCTCTGGCTGTGGGCGCCCGCGGCCTTATCAACGTGCAGTACGCCATCAAGGGCGAGACCGTCTACGTTATCGAGGCCAACCCGCGTGCCAGCCGCACCGTGCCGTTCATCTCAAAGGCCACCGGCGTGCCGCTGGCCAAGTGCGCCAGCCGCATCATGGCGGGCGAGAAGATCGCTGATCTGAAGCTGCCGGCGGACGACCGCCGCCTGGACTACTTCTGCATGAAGGAGGCCGTGATGCCGTGGGGCCGCTTCCCGGGCGCCAACGTCATCCTGGGGCCCGAGATGAAGTCCACCGGCGAGGTCATGGGCATCGCGCGCACCTACCCCGAGGCCTATGCCAAGAGCCAGCTGGCGGTGAGCTACGAGCTGCCGAGTTCCGGCAAGGTCTTCATCAGCGTGAACGACCGCGACAAGCGCCATATTCTGGCCATTGCGCGCGGCTTGCAGAACCTGGGCTTCGAGGTTGTTTCCACCGAGGGTACGGCGCGCGTGCTGCGTGGCGGCAACGTCAAGTGCACCGTGGTGAACAAGGTTTCCGGTCCGCATCCCAACATTGTGGACCTGATCCGCGACGGGCAGATCCAGCTGCTCATCAACACCCCCAGCGGCTCCGATGCCCGCGGCGACGGGTACATCCTGCGCACGGAGGCTGTGAAGCACGGCGTTACCAGCGTGACGGCCATGACCGGGGCTAACGCGTTCCTGGCCGCGCTGGAGGCCGTGGCGGACCATCGCGCCGCCGGCACCGAGATGGAGGTTATCGCCCTGCAGGATCTGGAGAAGGAGAACGGCGCCGTCCGGATTTAGGGTTGATGCTGCGGCCTGCGGGAAGGCCCTAGATTGCCGCGAAAGCGGACGCATATGCACCTAACGGTGATGCGCGACGCTTGAACGGCAAAGGAGGGCTTTCCCGCGACCCTCGCTGACTGGTTCCTCTATTCCGGGCGGTTAGGGTCGTGCCGCGCCCGGGCGCGCAAAAAAGCGTCGCACACCTTACATGAAGGGGCTCAAAACAGCCCTCTCATGTAAGGTGTGCGACGCTTTCTGATGGAGCAACGCATGGGGACGTGCTTATCGCCTATCCCAAAGTGACGGCGGTGCCGGTGGTACTGGTCATGATCATACCCTCAAAGGTCTCGTACCCCACGGAGACGCCCACTACGGCGTCTGCGCCGAGGCGTTCGGCGCGTTCGCACATCTCGCCAAGCGCCTCATTGCGTGCGCGCTGCATTTCCTCCTCATAACCCGAGGAGCGCCCGCCCACAAGGTTGCGTATCCCCGCGCCGATATCGCGGAACATGTTGATGCCCGATACGGTCTCGCCGGTGACAATGCCCAGGTACCCGGTAATGCGCTGGCCCTCTATGCTGGGGGTGGTGGTGACGATCATGATGCGCTCCTTTCCCAGTGCCTTTCCGCGCTTGCCCCGCGCGCGTCGCGGAGCGTGGCGCGGCTTGTATCTGCGTCGTTTACTCCGTAGCGTCGGGGTACTGCTCCTTGAAGAAAAGCGCATTCAGGGGCTGGCTTTCCTCATGCAGGTGTGCCGGATGGCTCTCCGGGCCAGGGTAGCCCATGGGCATAATAGACACAATGCGCAGGTTGCGCGGGATATGGAACTGACGGCGCAGCTCGGGAGGGTCGATAAGCCCTACCCAGCAGCTGTGGACGCCCAGCTCCTGGGCCTGCAGCATCATGTGCGTGCCCACGATGGAGATATCGATGATGCCAAAATCCACTACGTCGGGGTTGTGCGACGCCACGTTCATGTCGTAAGCAAGGACGAACACGCACGGCGCGCCGAAACGGCAGTTGCTGGCACGGTCGATCTTCTCCAGCCCCTCGGGGCTCTGCACTACTAAGATGCGCTGCGGCTGCAGGTTGCGCGCGGTGGGCGCCAACCGCCCCGCTTCCATGATGGCTTCGATCTTCTCAGGCTCAACGGGGTTGGGGGCAAAATGCCGTTCGGAGAAGCGCTCGGCGATAAGTTCGGAAAACGCCATAGAAGCTCCCTTCAGTAGGACTGCGGGTCCTAGGCCCCGCAAGCGTTGCCGTTGAGGGCCTTATACCCGCAGCGCGCAGCGGAGCGGCAATTGTGCGCAACCTGCGCACGCGACGTGAAGGTTTCTCCAAGGAACACCGCCCGCACCCGGCAGCTGGTACCTCCCGATATACTGAAAGGCTGTGTGCGCAACTGCAGACAGATTCCAGGGAGGAGCCCAGCTATGGAAGCTGCCTTTTACGACTTCATCAGCCAGTTCGGTTACTTCGCCGTCGGCGCGCTGATCTTCATCGAGAACGTGTTCCCGCCCATTCCCAGCGAGGTCATTCTGCCGCTGTCGGGCTTTTTCACCACCACGACCGAGATGGTCCTGCCGTTGGTTATCGTGGCCGCGACCATTGGCTCGGTGACGGGCGCGTTCATTCTCTACGGCATTGGCTACGTGCTCAACCGCGAGCGTCTCATGCGCTTCTTCAACACCAAGCCCATGCGCCTTCTGGGATTCAAGGGATCGGATATTTCCAGCGCCATCGATTGGTTTGACCGCAAGGGCCAGGCCTCGGTGCTGATCTGCCGGTGCGTGCCGGTGGTGCGCAGCCTGATCTCCATTCCCGCGGGCGTGGCGCGTATGAACGTGGCCAAGTTCTCGCTGTTCACCTTCGTGGGGTCTGCCGTGTGGAACACGGTGCTCTGCACCTTGGGCGCGGCGGCCGGCAGCGCGTGGCAGACGGTGTCCGAGCAGGCCGAATGGGTGTCCGATATCGTGAAGTACGTCATTATCGCGCTCGTTGTCGTGGTGGCCGTCTTCTGGATCATAAAGCGCATCATCCCCAACTTGCGCGGTGAGGGCGATAAGGACGAGACGCCCGAGCAGGGTGCCGGCGCCCACTTCAAGAAGTAGCGTCTGCGGAACATTCGCGCAATACCGAGCGGCGTTTGCCTATGCGCCTTGGTCAGCCTTGCTCGCTCTCTTTGCAGCGCGGCGCTTCTCGCGCAAGGCTGCAAAGAAGGCCTTGAGCTGCGCCGCGCATTCGTTCTGAAGTACGCCGCCGGTCACGGCGAACTCGTGGTTCAGGCGGGGGTCATGACTTACGTCGTATAACGTGCCGAGTGCGCCTCCTTTGGGGTCGTATGCGCCAAATACGCAGCGGTCTATGCGTGCGTTGATCATGAGCCCCGAGCACATGAGGCAGGGTTCGAGCGTGACGTAAACCGTGCAGCCGGTCAGCCGCCAGCGCCCGAGCGTGCGGGACGCTTGGATCAAGGCCGAGAACTCGGCGTGAGCCGAGGGGTCGGCGTCCGTTTCGCGTAGGTTGTGCGCGCGGGCGATAACCTCGCCATTGCATACAACCACGGCGCCGATGGGCACTTCGCCCAGAGCCGCCGCCCGCGCAGCCTCGTCGAGGGCCAAGCGCATATAGCGTTCGTCATCCAGGAATTGGGTGGATGAGATGGGCGGTTCCTGAGCTGCGGCGGGATTCGTCGGCGCATCGTCCTCTTTCTTTGCAACCACTGTGTTGCCGCCTTCCTGGGCGCACAACGGGGTCGGCGTGTCTTGGGCAATGCGGAGGGTATCGGTCATGGCTCCCGTTCCTTTTGCGAAGCGCGGCGTGTTCTGCCTTCTGTTACGGTATCATTATGCGTTACGGAGAGATGGCAGAGCGGTTGAATGCGGCGGTCTTGAAAACCGTTGGGCGCGTGAGCGTCTCGAGGGTTCGAATCCCTCTCTCTCCGCCATGAGCCCGTATCGGCGCCTGGGGCCACACGGCCCGAGGCGCCTTTTCCATGCGGGGCAGAGGGATTCGAACCCTCGTGAGGGCGCGGAGCTGAGGGAACGCGAAGCGTTTCCCAGCGTAGCGCGCAAGGGGGCCTTGGCCCCCGCAGCGTGCGCGGGTTGCCGGGCAATCCGCCGAATCCCTCTCTCTCCGCCATGAGCTCGTATCGGCGCCTGGGGCCACGCAGCCCCAGGCGTCTTTTCCATACGGGGCAGAGGCCCAATAATCCTTGGGGAAACGCCGATTAGGGCGTCCGCGGGCTCTTGCCCCGAGGCTTCGGAGCCGCCCTTCCCATCGTTCCTGTTGTTTTCGGCTTACCCGTTAAGTATACAAATATGGTAGTAATTGCCTGACCTGTGAAAACGCCGTGAGGCGGCGCCTTGCTACCCGGGAGGTACCTCCGAAACGACAGGGAAGATGCGTCCGCGCGGCGAACGGGGCACCGGAGGCAGGCGAGACCCGCAGCAGCCCTTATCGCCCGGCTCTACCCCTTGTCCGCGCTGCGTACTAAGATAGGATGCTAAGACGCCGAGTGCGCGGCTCGTCCGCGCTGTGATAAGGAGCCATCCATGGGGGACGTCCGTTACAACTTTGACGAGGCGATCGACCGCCGCCATGATCCGTTCAGCTTTTCGGAGAAGTGGGGGACCGGTGCTGCCGCCGCCCGACGTCACGGTGTCTCAGTCATCACCGACGAGCATTTGGCGCTTTCCGCGGCCGACATGGACTTCCGCTGCGCAACCCCCATTCTGGAGGCGCTGCGCCAGACCGTTGATCATGGCGTCTTTGGCTACTCTACGCTCGAGGGCAACAGCCGCTACCTGCGCGCCATCCGCAATTGGTTTGCCGCGCGCGACGGCTGGGACATAGACCTTGACCGCATCGTGTTCTCAAACGGCACCATGACAGCCGTCAATCGATTGGTCCGCACGTTCACACGCCCCGGCGATTCCGTGATCGTACAGCCGCCGGTGTACCCGCCCTTCTTCTCTGCGGTTGAGGGCAATGGTCGCAAGCTTGCGCTCAACCCGCTGGTCCCTGGTGACGACCTGCATTACACCATCGACTTCGACCAGTTCGAGGAGCTTGCCGCATCCAAGCGCACGCGCGTTTTTCTGCTCTGCAATCCGCAGAATCCCACGGGTCGCGTGTGGACCGCCGAAGAGCTGGCGCGCATGGCCGAGATCTGCCAGAGGCACAACGTGCTCATCGTGGCCGACGAGGTCCACGGCGACTTGGTCCGTCGCGATGTGCGTATGCATCACGTGGCGCAGGTCGCCCCCGAGGTTCGCACGGTTACCTGCACGGCTATTGACAAGACCTTCAATGTTTCGGGTATCGCCGCATGCAACCTGGTGTTCTCCCATGCCGAAGACCAGGAGAAGTACCAGGCTGAGACCTGCCTGGTCGACCCCAGCCCCTTTGCCATCAGCACGGTGATCGCCGCGTACGAGGAGGGTGAGGATTGGCTCGAGCAGCTCTTGGATTACCTTGACGGCACTATTGACCTGGCGCTCGAGGTGTTGGACGAGCAGCTGCCCGATATCCGCGTTTGCCGCCCGGAGGGCACGTATGCGCTTTGGCTTGACTTTGAGCGCGTGGCGCGCCGCCGCGGCTTGAGCCCCGCCGATCTGCACAGCCTGATTTACGACGATGCAAAGGTGATCCTGCGCGACGGTGCGGAGTTCGATCCTGAGCACGGCGCTTATTTCCAGCGCATGTGCGTGGCCACTACCCGTCAGCTGGTGAGCGAGGCGTGCATGCGCATAGCGCGCGTGCTCAACAACTAGAGCATGTCATTGGGCGTCATTGGGGACGGGTACGTTTGGCAAAAGGCGTTTGCGCCTTTTGCCAAACGTACCCGTCCCCAATGACAAAAGCGTAGCACTTGGCCTGCGGCCGAGTGTCCTCCGCGGCTACACCGTGCTTCTCACCGCGGTGTCGCGGAAGCAGAACATATCGGGTCGATGGCGCGACTGGGTGCATTCGAACATGATGCCCTGGGCGTTGAACGCCTGCGTCGTCATAACCGCAACGTAGTCGATCCCGTCCAGATCCAGCAGCTCCTGATCGTGCATAGTGACGCGCTCAACGGTGATGGCGCGTTTGCCCATGGCCACGATGCACCCCAGTTCGTGCTCCAGGAACTGGTAAATGGACTTGCCGGCTATCTCGGCGGAAAGGCCGGGCACTTGCTCGGCTAAGAAGTAGCTGCGGTCGAGAATGGCGGCAACGCCGTTCAGGCGCCGCACGCGCTCCACGTAAACCAGGGCGTCACCGGGGGCGTACCCCGTTGACCGCGCTATGCGGTCGTCGGCAACAACGTGCTCAAACGCCGCGACCTCGGTCGTTGAGGACAGGTGGTTGCGCGCGCTGGTCTCGGCGAACGACTCGATGCCGCCCACGGTAAACGACGCGCGCTCGGTCGGTTGGTAGATCACGCGCACGCCCTTGCCGTGAATGGGCTGGACGTAACCTTGGTCGCGCAGCAGGCCGAGTGCGCGGCGCAGCGTGTTGTGCGAGCATGCGTAGGCTTGTACCAGCACGCTTTCCGAAGGCAGGAAGGACTGGTAGGGATACGTGCCGTTCTCTATGTTGTCGCGGATGTCGCGGAAAATGGCGTCGTAGAGGGCTTTCATGGTCATCCTTTCCTCGTCCGACCGTAACGTAACAGAAGAGCAAACTTATTTAAATAACTTAATCGACAAGTTGCATCGGTAAACGCTTTCATTACCGTTTACCGGTATACAGCTACCGTTCGTAGTAAACTTTTACGAAAGATAACTTATTCAAATGAGTTTGACATGCAATGTGCCACAATACAGTCAACTTATTCAAATAAGTTGCTGGGCAAGAGCGGAGCGATCTTACGACACGGGCAGGAGGGATGTGAAGGCAGCGCACCGCCTGGGATGGGACCGCCGTGGGGCGGAACGTCCGGCACCTCCCGTTTCAGGCGGTGGGCAGCGGCAGGGGGATGGCGCCGCATGGCTGCATTCGAGACCGATTTCAGGAAAGCCGTCGTGTACCAGGTGTACGTCAAGAGCTTTTGCGACTCGGACGGGGACGGCTTGGGAGATCTGCCTGGCATTACCTCGAAACTGGATTACCTCAAGCATTTGGGGATCGACTACCTGTGGCTCACCCCCTTCTATCCTTCGCCCCAGCGCGACAACGGCTACGATGTGTCCGATTACTGCGCGGTGGATCCGGCCTACGGCACCATGGCCGATTTCGAGGAGCTCGTTGCGCAGGCACGCGACCGCGGCATCGGCATCATGCTGGACATGGTGCTGTGCCACACCTCGGCCAAGCACGAGTGGTTCCGCCGCGCGCTGATGGGTGAGAAGCGCTTCCAGGATTACTACATCCTGCGCGACGGGCGCGGCAGCTCCGGCCCCGGGGATCCGGGGGAGCCGCCCACCAACTGGCAGTGCGCCTTCGGCGGCAGCGCTTGGGAATGGGTTCCGCGCTTGGGCAAGTGGTACCTGCATCTGCACGACCGCAGCCAACCGGATCTGAACTGGGAGAACCCCGAGGTTCGCGACGCGCTGGTCGACGTGGTGCGGTTCTGGAAGGACAAGGGCGTCAGCGGCTTCCGCTTTGACGTGGTTAACCTCATCTCCAAGCCGGCTGTCTTTGAGGATGACACCACCGGCCAGGGGCGCCGCCTGTTTGCCGACGGCCCGCATGTGCACGAGTTCCTAAAGGAGCTGGTGGACCGCGCCGGCATAGACGGCATGATGACCGTGGGGGAGATGGCCGCAACCAACCTCAAGAACTGCGTGCGCTACACCAATCCCGCCGAGCACGAGCTGGGGCAGGTCTTCACCTTCCACCATCTGAAGGTGGACTACAAGGACGGCCAGAAATGGGCCCTGCAGGATCCGGACATCGCCAAGCTGCGCGAGGTGTTCCGCCTGTGGCAGGAGGGCATGCAGGCGGGCGGCGGCTGCAACGCGCTGTTCTGGTGCAATCACGACCAGCCCCGCGCTATCACGCGCTTTGGCGGTCGCGAGGGCGTGGGCCAGACCGGCGGCAGCTGGGAGAAGGTCGGCAAGATGCTGGCGCTGTGCACGCATCTGATGCAGGGCGTGCCCTACATCTTCCAAGGCGAGGAGATCGGCACTACCAACGCCGGCTTCACCAGCATCGACCAGTTCCGCGATGTTGAGACCCTTAACAACTACAACATCCTGCTGGGCCAGGGCAAGACGCCGGCCGAGGCGCTGCACATCGTCAACGAGCGCTCGCGCGACAACGGCCGCACGCCCATGCAGTGGACGGGCGAGAAGAACGCCGGCTTCTCCACCGGCACCCCGTGGATCGGCCTGCCGGGCAATTACGACCGTGTCAACGTCGAGGCCGAGATGGACAAGCCCGGTTCCCTCTGGAGCTTCTACCGCGAGCTCATCCGCCTGCGCAAGGAGCATGCGGTCATTTCCCAGGGCAGCGTGCGCTTTGTCGATGCGGGCTCCGCCGCGCCCAAGGTCATAGCCTACGAGCGCGCTTACGAGGGCGTGCGCCTGCTGGTGCTGTGCTCGTTTGACGGCGCCCCCTGCCGTGCCACCTGCGAGGACACGGTGTTTCGCTGGGAGCGCGGGCAGGTGCTTATCGGCAATTACGACACCCCGCAGGTCAACGCCGCCGGCGAGTCCGTCGATCTGCGCCCGTACGAGGCGGTTGCGCTGATCGAGCGGGCATAAGCGCCCGCACTCCCCATGCCGGCCATGCAGCGTGTGCATGGCCGGCCATTGCAAACGGATAATTCTCGTCCGCCGAAACTTGTGAAATACTGTTTCGCGTGTATCTGAGATAGTGGGTAAAGCCGTTTTCGCTGCCGCGTTGCGCAACGGGCGGCGGGTTCGTCACGACCAGGGGAGGGTCACATGGCACAGATCGAGAAGGCCAAAGTCTACTACACCAACCTGCGCACCTACGGGCGCGAAAGCCAGCTGGACAAGCTCAAGCGCCTGGTCAAGAAAGCGGGCATTGAGCAGATCGACTTCGAGAACAAGTTCGTGGCCATCAAGATCCATTTTGGCGAGCTGGGCAACCTGAGCTTTTTGCGCCCCAACTACGCCCGCGCTGTGGCGGACGTGGTCAAGGAGCTGGGCGGCAAGCCGTTCCTCACCGACTGCAACACGCTTTACGTGGGCAGCCGCAAGAACGCGCTCGAGCATATTGACTGCGCTTACCAGAACGGTTTCACGCCGTACGCCACCGGCTGCCACGTCATCATCGCCGACGGCCTCAAGGGCACCGACGAGACGCTGGTGCCGGTGAAAAACGGCGAGTACGTTAAGGAAGCCAAGATCGGCCACGCGCTCATGGATGCCGATATCGTCATCAGCCTGACCCACTTCAAGGGGCACGAGCAGGCCGGTTTCGGCGGCTGCATGAAGAACCTGGGCATGGGCGGCGGCAGCCGCGCCGGCAAGATGGAGCAGCACGCCGCCGGCAAGCCGAGCGTGGCCACCGACCAGTGCATCGGTTGCCGCGCATGCGAGCGCATCTGCGCCCACGGCGCCATCAGCTTTGACGGCACGCGCGAGCGCGAGCTGGCAAACGGCGCCACGCGCACCGTGCACGTGGCCGCCATCGACCACGATCGTTGCGTGGGCTGCGGCCGCTGCATCGGCGCCTGCAACCAGGACGCCATCACGCCGGATTACGACGCCGCGGTGGACGTGCTCAACTACAAGATCGCCGAGTACACGCAGGCCATCGTGCAGGATCGCCCGCAGTTCCACATCTCGCTTGCCATGGACATTAGCCCCAATTGCGACTGCCACGCCGAGAACGACACGCCCATCGTGCCCGACTTGGGCATGTTCGCGAGCTTCGACCCGGTGGCCATTGACCAGGCCTGCATCGACATGGCGCTCAAAGCTCCGGCATTCCCCAACACCGAGCTCACGGATATGCGCGACAAGCTCGAGTCCGAGGGCGGCGTGCCCGAGCGCTGCGAGCACGACCACTTCAATCTGACCCATCCGGACACCAATTGGCGCAGCATGATCGAGCACGGCGAGAAAATCGGCCTGGGTACGAGCCGCTATGAGCTTATCGAGGTCAAGTAAAGGGGCTTCAGACTAGGCAACAGACTTCAGGTTGAGAGACGGCCCAAGGGGACGAGGGCGTGGGTTGGCGGTATCGGCACCCGAAGTATTTCGAGTGCTCGATACCGCCTTTGCGTTTTCTGACGGTTGACCGGTGAGAAGGCGGGTCCTTTCAGCGCTCGATTCTCATCCTGTCGTGGCATGCCTGCGCATTGAGAATATGATCAACGACAGCCTCGCGCCAGCCGCTTTTCTCGCATGCGTTCCTTCTGCTATAGTGTTGAGAACTGCACTCATTGGGGAGGATCGCATCTCATGCCTGCATCTGGCGACAAACCCAAGCCGCGAAGTACCAGCGCGGCGACCCCTCTTGTTCCCGACGGCGCCGGAGCGCCGCCTGCGGGCCGGCATGACCCGACGGCAGGCGAGGACATCGCCGCAGATTCCAAAGAAACACCTCTTTACACCATGGGCGAGGAAATCGCCAACTCCGTCACGCACGGCCTGGGCGCGCTTCTCGGCGTTGCGGCGCTCGTTCTGCTCATCGTCAAGGCTGTGGCCGATGGCGCCGAGCCGGTGCGCCTGGCGTCGGCCATCGTGTTCGGCACCTCGCTTATCTTGGAATACAGCGCTTCCACGCTTTACCATGCCATCACGTACCCTCCGGCAAAGCGCATCCTGCGCATTGTGGACCATAGCTGCATCTACCTGCTCATCGCCGGCAGTTACACGCCCTTCACGCTGGGGCCGCTGCTGAGCCACGGCGGGCTTGTCATATTCGGCATCGTGTGGGTTATGGCCTTGGCCGGTATCGTGGCCGAGCTTTTCCTGCGCGAGCGCCAGCCTCGCTGGCTTACCGTGACCATTTACCTGGTCATGGGCTGGCTCGTGATCTTCCAGCTTCCCACGCTCATCTCGGTGCTTGCGCTACCGTGCCTGGTGCTCCTCGCCGCCGGCGGCCTGTGCTACACAGTGGGCACCGCCTTCTACCTCATGAAGCATATCCGCTATATGCACAGCGTCTGGCATCTGTGGGTTCTCGCCGGCAGCGTTTGCCAGTTTTTGGCGGTGATCCTCTTCGTCATCTGATACGCGCGTGCTTGCCGCACGCGACCCCGCTTTGTTTAGCTCCATGTCATCAGGAGGTTTGATCCCAGCTCTATGGAAGTGTTTCTGAGCATTCTCGCCACGTTTGTCCTCACCTTGGTAAACGGCTATTTCTCCATGTCCGAAATGGCGCTCACCACCGCCAAGCGCGCAAACCTCGAGCACGATGCCGAGGAGGGCGACAAGCGCGCCCGCCGCGCCTTGGACATCGCCTCGGACTCATCTGATTTTCTCGCCACCATCCAGGTGGCCATCACCTTCGTCGGGTTCTTCTCGGCCATGGTGTCCTCCACCACGCTCTCAGAGCCGCTGGCCCAGTGGATGTCGGGCTTCGGCTTGGCGCCGCTCACAGCCGTGGCGCCGGTGATATCGCCCATCATCATCACGGTGATCGTGTCGTATCTCTCCATCGTCATCGGCGAGCTGGTGCCCAAGCGCATCGGCCTGACGGACGCCGAGGGCATGGCCAAGAGCGTGGCCGGCCCCCTGAGCGTTTTCGCCAAGGTGGCGCGCCCGTTGGTGTGGCTCACCGGCGCCAGCGCCAACGGCCTCTCAAAGCTGCTGGGCATCAAGAGCGCTGACGATCGACAGAACGTGTCGGAGGAGGAGATCAAGTACATGATCGCCGAGCAGGACACCCTGCTCGACGAGGAGAAGCGCATGATCCACGAGGTCTTTGACCTGGGGGACACCATTGCGCGCGAGGTCATGGTCCCGCGCGTGGACACCACCATGGCCGAGGACACCGCCAGCGTGGCCGAGGTGCTCGACCTCATGCGCCGCACCGGTTTCAGCCGCGTGCCCGTGTACCATGACGATCCGGACCGCATCGTGGGCATCGCCCACATCAAGGACCTGCTGGCGCCCGTGCTCGCCGATGCGGAGAACGAGCCGGTTGGCGGACACCTGCGCGAGGCGGACTTCGTGCCGGACACCAAGGATATCCTGCCGTTGCTCTCCGAGATGCAGGCCGCGCACGATCAGATGGTCATCGTGGTCGACGAGTACGGCGGCACGGCGGGCGTTATCACCATCGAGGACATCGTCGAGGAGATCGTCGGCGAGATCGAGGACGAATTCGATCCCGACAACAAGTACCTGACGCGCCTCTCGCGCCGCGAGTGGCTGGTGGACGGCCGCTTTAGCTGCGACGATGCCGTTGAGCTGGGATGGCCTATCCAGGAGTCCGACGAGTACGAGACGCTGGCCGGTTGGATCCTGGAGTACGTCGACTCGGTGCCGGATATCGGCGAGGTGTTCGAGGTCGAGGGTTACCGTTTCAAGATCCAGAGCATGCGCGGTCAGCGCATCTCGCTGGTGCGCGTGGTGGCGCCCGAGGAACCCGAGCCCGAGGACGAGGCCGCGGGCGAGGACGGCGGCGCCGAGGATGCCAAGCGCGACAAGGGCGAGAAGCGCGACAAGGACAGGAAGGCCGACAAGGGTCAGGCGTCCGAGGCCAAGGAGTAAGCGCAAGGGCGGGCGGAAGGCCCGCCCTTGCTTTTTAAACAACCGTCCGCCGCATCGGCGTTCGGGGTATCATGAAGCAACATGGCAGAAGACGCGCGGCACACCGCGCATAACGGAAGCGAGGGACCATGGCCGGTCTGTTTGATATCCACTCCATCACCGTGGGACCCGAGAAGTGCACGGTCGTGTTGGGCGTGGCTCCCTCCGCGCCGCTCATGACTTCCGACGACCTTGAGGGCACGGCTTCCGTTTACTACTTGGCCCCGGGCATCGTTGACCAAGCGTGTCTGGGGGACGCCGGCAAGACCTTCAAGGCCTGCATGGGGTCCACCGAGCTGCCCCACCTGCTCGAGCATCTCACCATTGAGATCATGAGCAAGACCGGCCTGGCCGGCAAGGTGGTCTGCGGCCGTACGCGCGCTCTGTCCGACGAACGCGCTGCCGAGGTTATGGGGCCCGACTACGCGGGCCGCGTCTTTGAGACCGATCTCTCCTGCCCGGATGACGTTCTCACCGTTGGCGCCCTCTCTTCGGCGGTCTTCATCATGGAGTGGGCTTTCCTGCACCGCGACCAGCCCACCCCGGACTTTGAAGGAACGGTTGAGGCCCTGGCCCAGCTGGTCGGGAGGCTCTCGGGCTCCGCGCGCAAGCAGTCTCAGGCGCCTGTCGAGGAGTAGCTTGGGCAGCTGGTTTGCCGGCTTGTGAAGAAACCGAAGGTTCAGGGCAAGTTCAGTGCCGCTGGGTAGAATAGGGCATCCCAACAGTTTGGAGCGCCCGCATGAACATTTTGATCGTCGAAGACGAGCCCCGCTTGGCAGAAGCCCTCGCGCATATCCTCGAGGAATCCGATTACCATACCGAGACCGTGGGCAACGGCACCGACGCGCTTTCCTATGCGCGTTCGGAGCTCTACGATCTCGTCCTGCTCGACGTCATGCTGCCCGGTATGGACGGCTTGGAGGTCGTGCGCACCATGCGCCACGAGAACATCTCCACACCGGTGCTCATGCTCACTGCGCGCACCGAGACCTCGGACAAGGTTAAGGGACTGGACGCCGGCGCCGATGACTACATGACCAAGCCCTTCGAGGCCGAGGAGCTTCTCGCCCGCGTCCGCGCATTGCTGCGCCGCCAGGGCGAGGTGGTGTTCGACGAGATCACCTGCGGCGACCTGACGCTCAACCTCTCCACCCACGAGCTGGTCTGCGGGCCCAAGAAGGTGCACCTCTCCCATAAGGAGTTCGAGGTGGCCAAGCTGCTCATGGGCTCGCCCAACCAAGTGTTCTCCAAGGAGACGTTGCTCAACAAGGTGTGGGGCATCGACGCCGAGGCAACGGAGAACAGCGTGGAGGCCTACATCTCGTTTCTGCGCAAGAAGCTGCGCTTCCTCAACTCCACGGTTGACATCAACACCATCCGCATGCTGGGGTACCGCATAGCCTTGCCCGAGGATTAACCGGGCGCACGATATGCTCAAGCGCCTGCGCCGCAAGATCGTCATTCTCATCATGGTGCTCGTGGGCTTGGTGCTCACGGTGGCGGTCCTTGCCGGACCGGTGTGGCTGGGCATCAAGCTGAACGTGGCGGCTTCCAACGTGCTGAGCGTTGCGGCCAAGATGGGACCTGCCGCCCTCAACGTGCCGCAGATCGGCAAACGCCCCTCGTCGGCCGATGACAACCTGCGCAACGCCGCTGACGAGCTGGACGATCTTACCGGCTCCAATTACCCGGTGTACTGCGCGTCGATAACCTCCGACGGGCTGATCATCGCCAGCAACGAAAGCTCCGTCAGCATTTACCCCGAGGTCCTGAGCGAAGCGCTCGACCGCGTCTTGACGAGCGATAAGGACAGCGGGCGCCTTTCGGACCTGCGCATCATGTACGCGCGCGTGCAGACGGCCAACGGCTACAACGTGGCGTTTCTCGACACGGCGGCCATCGACGCAAACATGGAGGCCTCCATTGTGGGCGCGCTGGGCCGCCTCGTGCTGGGCTTGGCCGTCCTTTTGTGCATTGCCATTGGATGCGCGCGCTACGTGACCCGGCCGGTTGCCGATGCCTGGCGCCAGCAGCAGCGCTTTGTCGCCGATGCCTCGCACGAGCTCAAGACGCCGCTCACCGTGATTCTCGCCAGCACCGACATCATGCAGCAGCATCCCGAGAAGACGGTGGGTGAGCAGGCCAACTGGCTGGCGTCCATAGAGGACGAGGGAAAGCGCATGAAGAAGCTCGTTGAGGAGCTGCTCGCCGCGGCCCGCGCGGGAGAGCGGGAGGACGGGGCGGCGGTAGCGCCTCCCGACCAGGCCGTCGACCGTGTAGACATGACCGAGCTGGTGGAGCAGTCCTGCCTGCAGTTCGACGCGGTGGCCTTCGACAAAGGCATCGACTTTGCCTGGGAGGTGGCGCCGGATCTGGCGTGCATGGGCGATGCGGACAGCTTGGAGCGGCTGGTGCGCATACTGCTGGATAACGCCATGAAGTACGCTGGGCCCGAGGGTGCGGCCAAAGTGGACCTTACGGCCGAAAAGCGCAGTCAGAAGATCGTGGTGACGGTGAGAAACACCGGCGACCCCATCGACCCCGAGGTTCTGCCGCATGTCTTCGACCGTTTCTACCGCGCCGATGCCAGCCGCACCGACGGCAGCTCCTTTGGCCTGGGGCTTTTCATCGCGCAGTCGATCGCCCGGCGCTGCAAGGGGGAGCTTTCGGTTACCAGCACCGCGGCCGAGGGGACGGCGTTTACCTGCACGCTGCCAGCGGCCTAAAGGGTCGGCGGGCGGATAAGGCGAACCTGCCCCACCCATCCACGGTCGACCGTTGTGTTACCGTCTGCCTGAACGATCGGGGGCTTTCGCCCATTCGGGGTATAATCACAACCACGTACGCACTCCCTTATCACTAGGAGGAAGCTATGAGCAAGTTTTCCTTGGGTTTCTTCACCGGCGCCCTCATGGGCGCAGCCGCCGGCGCTGTGGCGGGCATCCTGCTGGCCCCTCGCTCGGGCGCTGAGACCCGTGCCATGGCCGCCGATGCCGCCAACGACGCTTGGGACAGCGCGGTCGACATGTACGAGAACGCCCGCGAGCAGGCCCGCTCCGCTATGGATGACTTCGGCCCCATGGTCGATGCCAAGACCGATCAGCTCCGCGCCAAGGTAGACCTTGCTCGCGAGCGCATGGATCAGCTGCGCGAGAGCCTGAACGACGCGGTTTCCTCCGCCACCCCCGCTGCCGACGTGGTCGTCGAGCCCGTGCAGCCCGGTCCTACCGCCACCGACATCCCTGCCGAGGCCTAATGCTCTCCATCCGCGAGCTTCAGCGCCTACGCGTATGCCGTGACCTGCCGGAGAAGCGTCGGCAGGACAAGGACGGCGTCCCGCGCGAGCTGCCGCGCTTGGGAAAGATCCACCACGCGGTTTTCTCGCCTGACGGCGCGCGCGTGGTGGGCTTCATGGTGCGTCAGCCCGATATAGCCGGCATGGTCAAGCGTCCGGATGTGTTCGTTGCCTTGGACGCGCTGCACTACCGCGACGGCGCCCTCGTGGTCTCGCTTGACAAGGACGCCTGCGATGACCGCGCCGTCAAGCGCCTTGGTTTGGATTTCGACCGCTGTATCATGTGGGTCGGCATGGATGTGCGCTGTGCTTCCGGCAAGAAGCTGGGGTACTGCTCTGATGCCTCCTTCGACTTCAAGACGGGGGCTGTTGACTCCTACGAGGTCACGGATGGTGCGGCGGCCGAGGCGTTGCTGGGCACCGTCCTGGTCCCCGCGTCGTACGTGCAGGGATACCATGACGGCTTCATGGTGCTGGACGATGGCGCCGCGCAGCTCGCCCCCCAGGGCGGCGTGGCCGCAAAGGCGGCCGAGGCCAGCGTCGTGGTGGGCGCCAAAGCCAAGGAGGCGGGCGAGAAGATCGGCGCGCAGGCCAGCAAGGCCGCCAAGAAGCTGGATGACTCTGCCTCCGTTGCGGTCAACAAGGGCAGCCGCGCCCTCGGCCGCCAGCTTGGCAAGACCAAGGGGATGTTCGCGGCGTTCAAAAGCGAGTACCGCAAGGCGGCGGGTCCATCCAAGAAGAAGAGCTGACGCGCGGCGGTTATCGCGCCGCGCCTCCTTTTTGCGCGTAGGTCCAAGCGGCACGCGCTCGGCACCTATGCGTCTCCTTATGTACGCCGGGAGAAACGATGCCTAACTACACCACCTCCTACCAGCACAAACCGCATATGCGCCGCAAGCCGGGCGGAACCGGCGTTGGTAGGCGGCTGCCGTCGCGGCGGTCCCACATGGCAAACCTGCGTCCCGTACGCGCCGACATGCCCGACCTGCGCCATTCGCAGGGCTTTGGCCGCCGTGCCCCGCGCCGCCCCAAGAACAGCCGGCTTCCGTACGTGCTTATCGCCATCGGCGTCGCCGTGGTGCTGTTCGCGGCGAGCATCGTGCTGTACCTTAACCGCTCGGTTCAGATCACGCTCAACGGCTCGACGGTCAGCGTGCGCATCAATTCCACCATCGACCAGGTGATTTCGTCGCAGGGACTCGAACCCTCTCCGGGCGACCTGCTGGCGGTTGACGACAGCGTTTTGGAGAAGGAGGCCGGCAATCCCTTCGAGGTCGAGCTCAACGGCGAGAAGCTCGAGGGCGATGCCAAGCACGCCACCCAAGTGACCGGGGGCGAGGAGCTTGCCATCACCGATGGAGATGACGCCTACGAGGATCACCAGGTGCAGGCCACGGAGATCCAGCCCACGCTTACCGTCGAGGGCACGGGTGCGGTGCAGTACGTGGAGCAGTGGGGTGTTCCCGGGCGCAGCGAGGTTTGGACCGGCGAGGTCTCGGGGCTCACGCAAGATCGCGGTGTGGTGCAGGAGGTGCAGAACTGCATCGTGCGCTGCAAGAACGTGATCCCCGAGGAGGGATCGTACGTGGCGCTGACGTTCAACCTGGCTCCCAGCTCGGAGACCGAGCAGATTTTGCAGGTGCTGGCCGAAAGGGGCGTGCGCGCCACGTTCTTCATGCTGGGCGATTCGGTGAGCACGAGAAGCGGTGCCGCCAAGGCGGTTGTAGAGGCCGGCTGCGAGGTCGGCTCCATGGGGACCGAGAACACGAGCCTTGCCGATTTGGATGCGTCGAGCCTGCGCGATCGCATTTCCAGCGGATTCGATACGTTGCAGGCGGCAACGGGCGCCAGTACGCGCTATTTCCGCGGGCCGCTGCAGTCCTTCGGCGCACAGCAATGGGCGGACGCCATGGATCTGGTTGCGTGCAACATCCAGTGGAACGTGGATTCCGGCGACTGGCTGCTGGCTGGAACGGATTCCATCGTGTCCAACGTGGTGGACTACACGTCCAACGGCGACATCGTATTGCTGACGGACAACGGGTCGACCGACGGGGAGACCTTGGCGGCGCTTCCGAGCATCATCGACGGCTTGCAGGCAAAGGGCTACACCCTGGTGACCTTGTCCGAGCTGCTCGCCACAGACGGCGACATCCCCGCCGAGGTTGCAAACGGCACCGCCTCCATGCCCGATGACGCCGTGCTTCCCCATTACGTGCCCACGGACTCAGCGGAGGACGATGCGTCTTCGGACGCCGCGTAGTGGAGGCGCCGCTATAACGATCTGTTCGCCACACCTATCAACAGGCCGTTGATAGGTGTGCGCTTTACGGCGCTACCGTTCATTCATCTTCTTTTTAGCTATGATGGGTCCATGCGTGGCATGCGGGCGTTTCTCTAGCTTTCCGCACTGCTCGCCACGGTACGGCAGGCTGCGGTAGGTCCTCCGGCTGTGGTTCACGGTCCGCATGTCCGCGCAACGTGGTATCCTCAGCCCGATCGCAGCTTAAACGACACTGAAAGACAGGTGCGCCATGGGTTCGCAGCATCATACGGGATCCGGCACTTCTCCTCATCAGCCTCCTCATCAGCAACATCCGACCATACGGTACGCGGGGCACTCGCACCATGCGTCCGCCGCGGGGACGGGTCATGCCCCGGCGCGCTCGCCGCATGGCTCTGCGTCCCATGGTGCCGCCATGCCGGCCGCTGCGGGCGGTCGGCCCCGTCAGGTGCGCGCCGCGCATCCGCGTCAGGGCACTCCCCATCAGGTGGCTCCCGCGTCTCAGCGGGGAACGGCCCGTCCGGGGTCCGCGCACGCGGGGTCTCCTTACGCAACGGCGCCGCACACCGGCACCCGCCAGATAGCTTCACCGCGCGTCTCAGGATCGTATCAGGGGGCTTCTCGCCCGCCGCAGCGCCGGAAAAGCGGGCTTCCCGCAGCTTTTGCGCTGCTCGCCGGCTTGGCCGTGGTGTTGGGGGCAGGCGCCTTGTGGTGGTTTGTGATTCGCACGGTGCCGGTGACGGTGAACGCTCAGGAGCTCAACGTGCACGAGGGCGTGAGCGTGGAGCAATTGCTCGAGGATAACGATGCCTTTGGCGTAACGGCGGGCAACCTGGTTTCGGTGGGCGGCAACGTCATAACCGAGGGCGGCGGCGCGCGTGCCACGGTTTCCGTGAACGGCGAGGAGGTGCCCGCCGATCAGTTTGCCCAGCGCGGCCTGATGTCGGGTGACGAGCTCGAGGTCAGCGACGGCACCGACGTGCAAGAGGAGTATGAGGAGTCCGTCGAGTCGTTGGCGCCGGGCCTGCAGACCGACGGCACGGGCGCCATCCAGTTTGTCTCGCAGTGGGGGCAGGCAGGGGAGAAGAAGGTTTGGACGGGCAAGCAGTCGGAGGAGAAGGTCGACAAGGAAGTCACCAAGGAGCCCGTCGACATGGTGATCTCGTACATCAACCCCAAGCCGAAGGACGGCAACAAGTACCTTGCCCTGACGTTCGACGACGGCCCGAGCAAGTACACGGGACAGATCTTGGACATCCTCAAGGAGAAGGGCGTCCATGCCACGTTCTACAACTTGGGGCAGAACGCCGAGGCCAACGCGGCGCTCTGCAAGCGCGTGGTGGACGAGGGCCACGAGATGGCCAGCCACACCAACCAGCACATGAACCTGCCCAACGAGAGCCGTGACAGCCTGCGCAACGAGATCTCCTCGGCGGCGGACCGCATCGAGCAGGCGTCGGGTTTCCGTCCGCAGATGATCCGCGCGCCGTACGGCGCCTTCACCACGACGGAGTGGGCCCGTTCCGCCGATCTGATCAGCTGCAACGTGCTGTGGAACATCGACACGCTCGATTGGAAGCGCCCCGGGGCGGACGCCATTAAGCAAGAGGTGCTGAGCAATGCCTACAACGGCGCCATCGCGCTGATGCACGACGGTGGCGGCGACCGCACGCAGGATATCGAGGCCCTGCCGGGTATTATCGACGGGCTCAAGGAGGCCGGCTACAAGCTGGTGACGGTGAAGGAGCTTATGAAGCTCGACGGCCGGTTCCCGGACGATGTGATCAACGGCACGGTCAAAGTGCCCGAGGGCGCGGTAATGCCCGAGGCGTAGCGATCCGCTTCTGCTAGAACTTGACCTCGGGCACGCTGCGGCTTGCCTCGTCGGCCTCGAAGCCCTGGCGCTCCGTGAAGTGGAAGAGCCCGCCGAGCACGTTGCCGGGGAAGGTCTGGATGGCGTTGTTGTAATTCAGCACGCAGTCGTTGTAGCTCTGCCGCGCGTAGCTGATCTTGTCCTCAGTGGTCTCAAGCGAGGTTTGCAGCTGCGAGAAGTTCTGGTTTGCCTTGAGATCGGGGTAGTTCTCGGCAACGGCGAACAGCTGCCGCAACGCGCCGGTCACCATGTTCTCCGCGGCCATCTTGTCCTCGGGGGTGGGGGCGGCCACGCTGGCGTTGCGCGCGTTGATGACGGCGTCCAGGGTCTCGCGCTCGTGCGCGGCGTAGCCCTTGACCGTCTCGACCAGGTTGGGGATCAGGTCGTTGCGACGTTGCAGCTGCGTGTCGATGTTCTGCCACGCGTTGTCAATGCGGTTGCGCAGCGTCACGATGTTGTTGTACATGCTGATGATGGCAATGGCCAGCACCACGACAACCACGATGGCAATGATGACGGGGATCATGGGTTCTCCTTTTCTGAGGAAGGGCCACGTGTGTTGAGCAAGTATACCCAGCAAGGGCGTGCGCCGAACAGCGCGCCGCCCCACGCTGGGCGGACCGCGCTTCCGGCTTTGCCGGGTCGCATGCGCACGTGCGACCCCTCCATCAGACCTCCCGCCCGTGCGTGCGGGTTTCGCGCAGGCGCCGCGCGCGCCGCGCGTGGCGGTGTCAATCGCTATACTGTCAGGTGTTGACAGAATCGCTACCGGGGAGGTATCCGCATGGCAGAGACGCCGCTGGTTGGAATCATCATGGGGTCCAAGTCCGACATGCCCGTTATGGAGGCGTGCACGGCTGAGCTCGAGGCACTGGGCGTGCCCTACGAGCTCATGATTGCAAGCGCGCACCGTACTCCCGCCAAGGTGCACGAGTGGGCCAGCAGCGCCGCTGACCGCGGCATGAAGGTCATCATTGCCGCCGCGGGCAAGGCCGCGCACCTGGGCGGCGTTGTGGCTGCCTATACCAGCCTGCCCGTGGTGGGCGTTCCCATGAAGACCAGTGACCTGGGCGGTATGGACTCACTGCTGTCCATGGTGCAGATGCCGTCCGGCGTTCCGGTGGCCTGCGTGGCCATCAACGGCGCTAAGAACGCGGCGATCTACGCCACGCAGATCCTGGGTGCCACCATGCCGGAGTACCGCGCGGCTATCGACGCCATGAAGAAGGAAATGGCCGAGGGCTAATGGCCGGGCATAGGGAGGAAAAACGCGCCGCCGTCCCGCAGGGGGCGGCGGTTCGTCGTGGGGCCCATTTCCGTCCTGCCCCCGATGCGCGGCAGGGCGACGGAGGCGCTTCCCGCGCAGCTAGTCCTGCGCTGCACCGCGATCGCGGCGCGCGTCCCGCTGCGGGCTTCCAGCCGCAGCCTGCGTCTCCGGCGCCGTCCCGCAAGAAGCGCTCGGCAGCATCTATCGTGTCGACAGTGCTCATCGTCCTCGGCGTCGGGTTGCTGCTGGTGGCGGGCGGGCTGTTTGTCTACACGCAGCTCGGATACAGCCAGGCCCGCGACTCCTACGGAGAGCTGGACCAATACGCTGTGGTCGACACGGCTGCCGTTGACGAGCTGGCGGGCCTGCCGCGCATCGATTTCGATGCCCTCGCGGCGATCAACCCCGATATCGTGGGATGGATCTACTGCCCCAACAACGAGCTCAATTACCCCGTGGTGCAAACAGACGACAACACCACGTACCTCAACACGCTCTTCGACGGCACATCCAACAGCACCGGCGCCATCTTCATGGACAAGGACAACGCGGCTCCGGGATGCGTTGATCCGCAGACCACGCTGTACGGGCATCACATGCTGAGCGGCATGATGTTCAACTTCGTGGACGTTGCCGAGCATGACCAGGCGACGTTCGACGCCATCGACACCGTGTACTACTTCACACGCGATGCCACGTATGTGTTCAAACCGCTTTTCACCACGCGCGTGGCTCCCGACGAGCTGCAGGTGCGCACCCCTTCGCCCGAGGGCGGGCTTGCCTCTTACCTGCAGGGCCTCTACGCGTCGGCTGCAACCCAGGCCGCCGACGCTCAGGACCGCATTGCGGCGGCCGAGAAGATCCTTACGCTTGTGACCTGCAACTACGACCTTTCGGAGAAGCAGCGCTCCGTGCTGCTTCTGAGCCTGGCGGACACCCTTCCCGCCTCGACCACGACAGAGGGAGCGTAAATGACTTGCAACCAGCTGGCTGGCGCGCCGCAGTGCGCCTGCGCCGCACAGGACGATCAGCTGCATGAGGAGTGCGGCGTCTTCGGCGTACTCGCCCCCGGCCGCGACGTGGCGCGCCTTGCCTACTTCGGCCTGCATGCGCTGCAGCATCGCGGGCAAGAGTCCGCGGGTATCGCCGTGGGCGACGGCGGCACCGTACTCGTGCGCAAGGACATGGGCCTGGTTACCCAGGTGTTCTCCGACGCCGACCTGGCCGCTCTTCCCGGCGACCTGGCCGTAGGCCATGTGCGCTACGGCACCGCCGGCGCCAAGAGCTGGGAGGCCGCGCAGCCGCACCTCTCCACCATCAACGAGGTCATTATCGCGCTCGCGCACAACGGCACGCTGGTCAACACCGACGAGCTGCGGCGCCAGCTTATCAACCTGGGCGTGAACTTCCTGTCCAACTCCGATTCCGAGGTGGCCGCCAAGCTCATCGGCTACTTCACGCAGCAGTCTCATCACCTGCGCGAGGGCATTCGCAAGACTATGGAGCTCATTCGCGGCGGCTATGCTATGGCCCTCATCAACGAGCAGGCGCTTTACGCGTTCCGCGACCCCTTTGGCATCCGCCCGCTGGTGCTGGGCCGCATCCCCGGCGAGGAGGGCGCAGACGACGGATCGGACGCGGCGGCCGGCGGCTGGGTTGTGGCCAGCGAGACCTGCGCGCTTGACATCGTGGGTGCCGCCTACGTGCGCGATGTCCGCCCCGGCGAGATCCTGCGCATCAAGGCCGACGGCTTGGTCTCCGAGCAGGGCGTGCCCGCCGCGCGCGAGAGCGCGGAGTGCATCTTCGAGCAGGTGTACTTTGCGCGCCCCGACACCCTCATGGGCGGCAAGTCGGTTTACGCCTGCCGTTACGACATGGGCCGGCAGCTGGCGCGCGAGGCTCCTGTTGAGGCGGACATGGTCATCGGCGTGCCCGATAGCGGTATGCCGCCCGCCGAGGGCTTTGCGCGCGAGTCCGGCATCCCCTTCGGCGAGGGCCTCATCAAGAACCGCTACGTTGCCCGCACCTTTATCCAGCCCACGCAGGAGCTTCGCGCCATGGGCGTGCGCATGAAGCTCAACCCGCTGCACGACAACATCGCCGGCAAGCGCCTGGTGGTTATCGACGACTCAATCGTGCGCGGCACCACCATGGTGCAGCTGGTCAGGATGCTCAGGCAGGCGGGTGCGGCAGAGGTGCACGTGCGTATCAACAGCCCCGAGGTGGTATGGCCGTGCTTCTACGGCATCGACACCGACGTGCAGAGCCAGCTCATCAGCGCCAACAAGACGGTCGAGGAGATCCGCGACTACATAGGGGCGGACTCCCTGGCGTTCCTGTCCGTTGACGGGCTTCTGGCCTGCGTCCCGTCGTGTGGCTGCACGTGCGCGGAGCGTACGGGCGAGAAGAGCGCCGCCGCTGCAGGCGTGCCGGCCCCGGCCCGCGGGTACTGCACGGCTTGCTTTACGGGCGTGTACCCGGTGGCCATCCCGGAGAGTTTCGGCCGCGACAAGTTCATGCCCGGCTACGACCCCTGCAACCTCACGGAAACCCCGGCCCTCCCGCGCGACGTCGTGGTCGAGAAGGATCAGGACCACAGTTGGGAGCAACGGCACGGCTTGTAAGAACCCATTTTGGAAAGATCGTCCAGAAAGCTCGCGTGAATAAAGCCCCCTTGCGTAGGCCCCTCTGGACGAAACTTTGCCCCGTACGAAGCGGGTGGGCGAGAATCACACTCATACGAACCGTATGGGCGAGAAGCGCATTCGTACGGTTGCGCTTCTCGCCCAGAGGGGCGGCGTTGCTCGAAATATGCCCTTATGCGCTCTTGCTGTCCGTGCGATACGTATGTCGTGCGTGCCGCCTCGCCCGCCGGCTAGGGTGCACCACTCGTATGAACGCACTTCTCGCCCGCGAGCGTCGTATCAATGCAGTTTTTGCCCACCATGCTCGTATGAGTGCGAATCTCGCCCACGGCAGTCGTATGAATGCGATTTTCGCCCACACGGGCCGTGCTACGAGCTTCTCACCCAAAGCGGATTCGAGCGCTTTGCCGAGCCGTTTTCACGCTGAGGGTCCTAGGGCGGCCCCGGCAGATCTTTCCGCCTCGTCATGTCTCGCAGATATCTCTCTGACCTGGCCACCTCCCTCCGATTGTCTCTCAGATTAAAGAGATATCCGAGAGACAATCGGAGAGATGCCCAAGAGACGCCGCCTATTTGAGAGATGCCGCCGCCGCACTCGGCCGCGTCCCTGCCGTACCTGCTATGATTTGGCTATCTGAGAGACTTTCCGGAAAGGACTGCCGATGAGCGAGACACCCAAGCACGTAACGTACGAGGACGCCGGCGTCGACACCGCTGAGGGCGGCCGCGCGGTTGACGCTATCAAGCAGATGGTGGCCGAGACCAACCGTCCGGAGGTCATCGGCGGCATTGGTGGGTTCGGCGGGCTCTTCTCGGCCGCTGCGCTCAAGGACATGGAAGACCCGATCCTCATCAGCGGCACCGACGGTGTGGGCACCAAACTGGTTTTGGCGCAGCTCTTGGACCGTCACGAGACCGTGGGCCAGGACCTGGTCGCCATGTGTGTGAACGACATTTTGGCCAGCGGTGCCGAGCCGCTGTTCTTCCTAGACTACGTTGCCATCGGCCACATTGAGGCTAACCAGATGGCCAAGATCGTGAAGGGCGTGGCCGACGGCTGCAAGCTGGCAGGCTGCGCGCTGGTGGGCGGCGAGATGGCCGAGCACCCCGGCGTCATGCGCCCGGACGACTACGATATGGCCGGCTTTACCGTGGGCGTGGTCGATCGTCCCAAGATGCTCGACCCGGCCAACGTCCGCCCCGGCGACGTCATCATCGGGCTGCCGAGCTCCGGCATCCATTCCAACGGCTATTCGCTGGTGCGCAAGGTTATCGGCGTGGACGGCATCGTGCCCGGCACGCCCGAGGCGGAGGCCAAGCGCGCCGAGCTTGAGGCCCCGCTTGCCGAGCTCGGCGGCGCCAGCCTGGCCGACGCGCTGCTTGCGCCCACGCGCATCTACGTGAAGCCCGTTTTGAACGTGCTGCGCGGCGCAGCGGCCGGCAAGGTCCATGCCATTGCGCACATCACGGGCGGCGGTATCACCGAGAACCTCAACCGCGCGCTCGCCGCAGACGTGGACGCCGTGGTCACCCGCAGCGGCGCTTCCATGGGCTGGGACGTGCCGCCCGTCATCGCTTACATTTCCCAGCAGGCCGGCCTCACCCCCAACGAGGCATGCAAGACCTTCAACATGGGCGTGGGCCTTATGCTCATCTGCGCGCCCGAGGACGAGGCCGCTGTCGTGGCCGCGCTTGAAGAGCAGGGCGAGAAGCCCTTCCGCGTGGGCGTGTGCCAGGCTGGCTCCGGCAAGGTGGTGTACAGCGATGAGCAGTAACGAGGAGTACCGCCGCGCCGTTGAGGAGGCCGAGCTGCCGCCCGAGGCGCTGCCGAGCGATGCGTTTTTCGGCGCCGCTGCCGAGCGCGAGATCGATCGTGCGGTCGCTGCCGGAACACAGGTCTCCGACAGCGGAGAGGACGCTGCGGACGCTGGTGCCGACGCCGGATACGAAGCGGCGCTCAAAGCGCTGATCGAGCGTTTGGAGCGCGCCCCGCAGGCGCCTGACAGCAACGAGATCCAAACGGCCCGCGCCGCTGCGCGCAGGGAGGGGTCGCTGGAGCCGCTTAAGATCGGCGTGCTGATATCGGGTTCCGGTACCAACCTGCAGGCGCTTATCGACCGCATTGCCGACGGATCGCTCAACGCCCGGATCGTGCTGGTGGTTTCAAGCCGTCCGGATGCGGCGGGTCTCAAGCGCGCAGCCGACGCCGGCATTCAGACCCTGGCCCTTTCCAAGGAGATCTACGCGGCTGATCCCTGGGACGCGGACGAGGTCATTGCCACCGAGCTTAAGCGTGCGGGCGCCGAGTACGTGGTCATGGCCGGTTACATGCGCATGGTGCACGCGCCGCTACTGGCGCTGTGGCCTAATCGCGTGGTCAACATTCATCCGGCGCTGCTTCCCAGCTTCCAGGGTGCGCACGGCATCCAGGATGCCTACGACCGCGGCGTCAAGGTTACGGGCGTGACGGTGCACTTTGCCAACGCCGTGTACGACCAGGGCCCCATCATCGCCCAGCGCGCGCTGGCGGTAGAGGAGGGCTGGGACGTGGACACGCTCGAGGAGCACATCCACGCCATCGAGCACGATCTTTACCCCCATGTGGTGCAGCTTCTGGCCGACGGTCGCGTGCATGTGCGCGAGAACAACACCGTGGCCATAAGCACAGAGTAGCTGCGAGGCCATTGCAGACGCTCTTGGCGCGCGGCCGAGTGCCCAAATGGGTGCTCGGCCGCGCGTTTTTCTCATCAGGTGAGGGGTTGCGTGCATCTGACGAGAAAAGCAGGGGACGGCGCGCCCCTCCAGCTTCCTGCATCTACTACGAGAGCCTGGCGCACTCACGGCTGCTCGCGCAGCTTTGCATGTCATAACTGCTCGGTCTGATGTAACAACGCGACACCGCATGCTCACTGTAAGCTTGATTCTGGTTATTGCGGCAATGGTGGTCGTTGCCGCTACGGCTGTTCCGCTCGTAGGCGGCCGCTATCGGCTTCCTCCTGCGCGCTGCGTGCTTGTGGGGCTTATACCGCTGTGGCAGGTGGCGATGATGGCCGTGAGCGTATTTGCTGGAGCAACGCATGGGGTGGGGGTCATGTGGGTGCCGCTCTGCGAGCTGATCGTGGCAGCGCTGGGGTTTGCCTGCGCGGTCTTCAATCCGCGGCTCTTTTCGGGTATTGAGCAAGCGGGGGCAGAGGATGGCGCCGTGGCGCGTGCGGCGGCGCTTGAGGGGCAAGTTGAAGTGCAGAAGGCGTATCTTGAGGAGGCAGAGCGGGCGGCTGTCGAGGCGGTGCAGAGCCGCCTGATGTACGCCGATGAGTTTGCGCGCATTGCAGAGACGCTCGCGGCCGGTGATATGTCCTCCGCGCTTCAAGCGGTGTCGCGCGCCGACGTGATGATTCCGCGGACGGGCGGAAGGCTATGCCAGAACCCCGTCGTCGACGCGCTGCTCAAAGCCAAAGTCGTGCAGGCGCGGGAGGAAGGCTTGGAACTTGCGGTGAGTGCTCAGGTCCCCTACGATCTGAGAATCTCCGATGCGGAGCTCTGCGCCGTAACGACGAACTTGGTGAACAACGCCCTCGAGGCGGCTGCGCATGTGGCGCAGGCGGCTAAGGCGGAAAGCCGTGCGGGCGAGAAAGGCCTCGCGCCTCTGCACGTTTCCGTTGCAATGGGGGTGGTGCGGGACAGCTTGGTGGTCCGTGTAGAAAATCCCTATCTGCCGGGGGTGGATGCTGGGCCGGCTGTGCGCTTCGGTGGGCGTAACTTCCTCCAAACGTTGGGCGCGGGCGGTGGCGTGCCCGAGCACGGATGGGGTCTTTCCATCGTACGGGAGATCGCGGAGATGAGGCACGGCGCGCTAGCGCTCCAACAAGAACGGGGGATGTTCCGGGCAACGGCCGTGCTTAAGCTAGATGAAGCGTCTGCGCGGTGACGTTTGGAGCGCAGTCATGAACGTTGCGCTAACGATTGGTGGTGTGGCACGGGGCAATGAATCCTGCGGCCGCGTTGCCGTAAGCATTTTCCGGTACATTCGCCCTGCGCTCCATCTGCTATTCTCAACCAAGAATGCTTACACGATTCGAAGAGAGGGGCATATGATGCTCAAGCGCACGTTGCAAGAGGACCTTGACCGCGCCGTGGCCTACCACGGCCACTTGTGCGGCGGGCAGTACATTGGCACGCGCATCGCGCGGCTGGCGCTCAACTACTTCCATATAGAGGACGCCGATACGTATCGTGACCTCATTGCGTTTGTGGAGTGCGACCGTTGCCTAGCCGACGCCATCTGCTCGGTAGCCAACTGCAAGCTTGGTCGCCGCCGTCTTAAGTGGTTCGATTACGGCATCATGAGCGCCAGCTTTTACGATATCGCCACGGGCAAGGCCATTCGCATATCGCAGCGCCCCGAGGTTCCGCGCTGCCCCAAGGGCCAAAGCTACGTGGAGTTCTATGCTCCGTATACTGATGCGCAGATGTTCCGCGTGCACGAGGTCGAGCTTCCCGACCTGACAGAATGCGATCTTCCCGGCAAGCCGCGCGCAACGGCTATCTGCGAGAAGTGCGGGGAGCGCGTGCATGACGGTCGTGCGGTCGAGAAGGACGGCCATATCTATTGCAAGCGCTGCGCCGGAGAGCATGTGTACTACCAAGAGGTGCGCGAGCTCGATGCTGAGGAGATAGCCGCCGGGGTTTAATGGCTGGCATATAACGCTGAGAAGGGGCGCCCTTGAAGAAGGGCGCCTTTTTTGTCGTAGGTCGTTACAGGGAACGTCCCCCTTGCCTCTTGCTCATTTGTGCAGATTCCGTGAACCCCCTCCCGCCCCTTGCCGGGAGGGGGGAGGGGGTGGCAGTATATCTCCTTGCCG
>CALULH010000008.1 GCA_944321435.1 uncultured Coriobacteriaceae bacterium
ACTTGGTGGCGGGCAGGAACCGCGTCCCGAGCCCCGCCGCCGGGATGATGGCCTTCATGGGCAGGTCCTCTCTCGTCTTTCCAATTGAATTGCTAGATTCATGCAGACATCATATGGGTTTCTTAGCTATCGGATTGCAAATCTGCTTCTTAGCGGATAGTGAACCGTGAACGGTTCACCCTGTGCCATAGTCACCTCACCAAATGCTGAGAAGCGAAAAACGCCTCCTTCACCATCCCTGCCCCCTACATTACCAACTACACCGAAGTCGAAAAGCGTTTCGAGAACCTCAAGTGCACTATATGATTTCGCTATCTGCTTTACGGTTGCATAATTGTTTTTCTCTTGGTCAAACTTGTCGTTAAAATCCTGAAAAGAAAACGGACATTTTATTCCGTTTAGAACACGTGCTACCCCCTCGATGAAATCTCTCTGGTATTTTGCAGATAGTTCCTCCTCTATCTCCCTCCATGACAGCTTCGCGTACTCACTTCGGATTGAAATGAACAGCTTCTCATCGAAGCGCTCCGCGTTGCCGCAGAACCCCTGTAACGTCTTAAGTAGGCGAACAACGTCACGTGGCTTAAACCAGGTCTGATTGAGAATGTACTTCTTGATTGGGAGCCTGCCCACCTTGGGAGGAAAGAAGCTGTCCCATATGTTCTCCCTGCGCTGATCATTCTCAGACAAGTTACAGGCGACACGACGCTCGATAATCTCTAACAAGGGACTCTCTTCGCTATCCCCAGCACGCCTGCGCCAGTCAATCTGCGTCCCATAGTCTTCGATCTCCTTATTGAGCTCGAAGCCAACGTTCGAAACCGTATCGAGAACCTGGTTCCTCAGCGCAAGGACGATACGAACGGGCACGCCACGATCACGCGAAACATCATCGAGCTCGTCAACAGCACGAATCAAGTCTCCAATAAAGCGCGCCTCACGATCATGGTATCTGGTCGTGATATATGAAAGCTCTATCTCATCGATGAAGATATAGAAGGGCAGAAGATTATCACGAACTGGCAGTCCTTTATACAGATCGATTGCCTTTTGAGCAAGTTTTGGAAACGAGATCCTTGGGCCATCTTGACGGGGTTTAGCGGAATATTCAACCCCCACTTCGGCAGGACCAAGCTTTAAAGTCACCTGCCCTCTCTGCATTTCCGGAAGCAAGCGTTGAACGTTGGAAGAGTCGTCACCCCCATATGCTCGACCAAGCAAATCAACGAGTTCTTGCCAACACTTTGAGCCATTGTCAAATATGGGAAGTTCAAGATCTTTACAGCGAGAAACAATAAGATTAATCAGGTAGAGTTTCCAGCCCATCGTGTAATCAACATTGTTGGACCTCGACGCTTTATTTAGATTCGTCACTACCACATCACGGGACTCACCAGAAGCTTCATTTTCGTCGTTTTCATCGATCCGTCCTGCATGGCTAGCGGCACGAGCCATCTCTTGCCGGTCGACATCGGTAACCTCCCGTTTGTATTTTACAAAAACCGTTGCGCATCCACGCTCTCGCGCCGCAACCTCAGCGTAGCGGAGCAGCATAGTTTTTCCCGTGCCCTTATCACCACAGATGAACCTAATCTTGCCCTCCAACAGCTTCTTAAGATTGAAGCCCGGATAGACACAGAATAGACTCTGAAACAGCTCTGTATCGATATTGCCAAACTCATTGTTTGCATCGACCGAGCCGAACTCCATATCCCTGATCTTCATCGACCGTGGGTCATGAGTCCGATCCACATCCTGTTGTGCGCCAACCAGCGGTTTAGATAGTTCAATTCGCTCTATTGAATCTTCGGCCTTTGCTGCAAGCTCCTCCTTAATTAGCTCCTCACGAAGCGCTGCAAGCTTCCCGTTTACTTTCGGATACGCCATTTCAGCATCCTCTCTCATCAATCGATACCGATACTTTGTGCGCGCCAATAGAAGAACTGAGCGCCCTTCAGATGGAGCTGTCAGAACAATCTTACCCAGTGCTCTATAAACTGGTCTCAGACCTCTTTTCAAATATCCAAGGGCTTTTCCCAAATGGCTGTGTGATTCCTTCAATCCCACAGGTTTGTCACCCATCCCCCAGGTTTCTCGGGAGCTTCGCTGATATTTCCCGTGCTCCAGAATAACCTGTGTGGCCCCTCCTCCACGATTGACCGATCGGGTAGCCGGCGGCCTTGCGTTCGTCGACCGGTTGGGCCGCCGTCGGCTTTCCCGGAAGCGTCTCGAAGGCGCGCGGGGGGGGATCGCACCTCCCCCGCGCATGGCCCTCCCGACGTCGGGATAGGGGTACCGACATGAGTACCGACAAGGGAAACGACCGCTTCTCCGCCGTCGACGGGGCGGCCTTCCCGCATGCCGGAAGGGGGCTATGGGACCTCGGGCCGTTCTCGCCGATGGCCGCGGTCGAGGCGGTCTCCCGCGAGGCGGGGCTTCGCCGCGGGAAGGACGGCCCACCTGGGTGCGACACTCCGCTGTGCCCGGGCTAGTGCCCGATGGAGACGCTCGCCAACGCCAGGATCGCCGCGTGGCGGGACGAGGCGTAATTGCGATGCCGAGGGCAAAGATAAACGATCTGCCGAGCCTGCCCGAGAGGTACGCTACCGCAAGGGCGAACTGGACGTCGCATGGGCGAACATCAACCGGGAGCCGGAAAGGAAATGCCCGGGATGCGGGGAGCGCCGCCACGCGAACGGGAACGCGGAGCGGAGCGCCTCCCACGTGCCGGCGCGGACCAGACCGCTCGCGCTGAAGCTCAAGGTCACGAGGCTGCGCTGCCCCGAGCGCGGCAGGTGCTGGTCGGACGATGCCGCGCAGCCGCGCAGGGAGGGAGTTGCGCCCCTGGTCCTGAGCGCCTGACGGGCCCCCAAAACCGAGCGATACCGACCCCCTTGAGTAGTAACCCAATTTGGTAACGCCAGTCAGCTGGAATGGCACCAGCGGTCAGCACCGGTGGTACCGGGAATCGGCTCGCATGGTACCGCTCCTAGAATCCGTGGGGAGGGCGCCCGAAGGGCGGGCGCCGCGAAACGGAAAGGGGCTGGTGCCCATGTCCAAGAGAAAGAAGATCCTCCCGATGCTGGCGAAGGGAGGTGCCTCGCAGTCCGAGGTGGCCGCCGCGCTGCACGCGAGCAAGCGCGACGTCTCGGCGTGCGCCAAGGCGATCCGCGAGCGCGGCCTCGCGTTCGACGCCATCGCAGCGATGACCGCCGCCGAAGTCGACGAGATGATGTTGCCGCCGAACGGGAAGCCCGTCGAGGGCGCCTACTTGGTTCCCGACATGGCCCCGCTGGTCGAGAGGAAGAAGGGGAACCGCAAGCTCACGGTGAAGATGTTCTGGATGGAGCACTGTGAGGCCGCCGCCGCTGCCGGCAGGCTTGCCTACTCGTACCAGACGTTCTGCGAGATGTTCTCGGACGCCGCGGAGAGGGCCGGGGCGACCAGGAGGCTCGCGCACGAGCCGGGCGCGAAGGCCTACGTCGACTGGGCGGGCGACGCCGCCTCGCTCACCGACCGTCTCACGGGGGCCAGGGCGAAAATCTACGTGATCGTCGTCGCGCTGCCGTGCTCCGACCGGTTCTGGGCGCAGGGGTTCGCCGACATGCGGCAGAGGTCCTGGCAGGAGGGGCAGGCCCGCGCCCTCGAGGACTTCGGGGGCGTCCCCAGGACGCTCGTGCCCGACAACGCCGCCACGGCGACGGATCGCTCCTCGGCCTGCGTCACGCTCGTGAACGCCGAGTACCAGCGCTTCGCCGAGCACTACGGGGCGGCGGTCGTCCCGGCCAGGGTCCGCCGCCCCCGCGACAAGGCGGTCGCCGAGTCAACGGTCGACCTCGTGGAGAGGTGGATCATCGCCCCCTCCAACGAGATGACATTCTACACGCTGGAGGAGTTCAACGGCTTCTGCCTGGAGCGGGTCCGCTGGCCGAACGCCCGGCCGTTCTCCGCCAAGGAGGGGTCGCGCGACTCGGTGTACGAGGCGGAGGAGCGGAGGAGCATGCAGCCGCTGCCGTCCGAGCGCTACGAGATGTGCGAGTGGCGCAGCCGCAAGGTGGCCCCCGACTACCACGTCACCGTCGACTACATGCACTACTCGGTCCCCTTCGAGCTCATCGGCAGCCAGGTGGACGTGCGCCTCGGGGACAGGACCGTGACCGTCATGTCCGGCGGCGACGCCGTGGCCGAGCACACGAGGCTCCGAGGCAGGAAGGGCCAGTACTCCACCATCGTCGAGCACATGCCGCCGGCCCACGCCGCCATGGACTCGCCGTGGCCGCCCGAGCGCTTCTCGTCGTGGGCCCACCGGATAGGCGCCGCGACCGGGGAGGCCGTCGACAGACTGCTGGCGAGCAGGCCCGTCGTCGAGCAGGCCTTCGTCCCCGCCCGCAACATCCTGGGGCTTTCCAAGGCCTACTCCCCGCAGCTCCTCGAGCGCGCGTGCGCCAGGTCGAACGCGCTCGGGGCGGTGCCGAGCTACACCGCGCTCAAGAACGCGGTCCTCGCCATCAGGGCGGCCGATGCCGACACGCGGGCGTCGGGGCGGGCGCCGTCGTCGGAGCAGGGCGGCGACCTGGTCGACCGGGCGAAGTCGGCGGGGCGCCTGAGGGGCGCAGACGCGTACCGGAGGGGGGCGACGGCGCATGCTGAGCGAGGAGCACTTCGAGATGCTCACCAGGTTCAGGGTGAAGGCGATGGGCGACAAGCTGCGCGAGATGGTCGAGGACGACGCCTACGACCGCCACACATTCGAGGAGAGGATGGAGATGCTGATCGAGGCGGAGGCGTCGGCCAGGCGCGACCGCAAGGTCGCAAAGCTCGTGCGCGAGGCCTGCTTCAAGCTCCCCTCCGCCTGCGTCGAGGACGTCGCGTACCTCAAGGACCGCAGGCTCAGCCGCGACCGCGTCGCCCGGCTCGCAGCCTGCGACTGGGTCGAGGACCGCGAGGTGGTCGTGATCATATCCAAGACGGGGTGCGGCAAGAGCCTCCTCGGGCAGGCCCTCGGCAACGCCGCGTGCCGCAGGCTCTTCACGGTGCGCTACGCGCGCCTCGCCGACATCATGGACGACCTGAACCGGTGCCGCGCCGCAGGCGACGGCAGCCACTACGAGCACATGGACGCGTACAAGACCGTGCAGCTGCTTATCGTAGACGACTTCATGACCACGCCGGTCACGACGCAGAACGCCGTTGACCTGTTCGAGATCATGGAGGCGCGCGAGGGCCGGGCGGCCACCCTCATAGCCTCCCAGCTCGAGCCCAACGAGTGGTACCTGCGGATCGAGGGCGAGCTGATGGCCGACTCGATATTGAACAGGATCGCGACCGGGGCTCGCTACATCGACCTGGACGGCCCGAACATGCGGGAGTACTTCGCGAAGCGGAAAGGCGAGCTGTAGCGGTACCAAGCCAGCTTACAACCGGTACCGCCGGCAGCTGACCGGCGGTACCATCCGAGCTGACTGACGTTACCAATTCAGGCTACTACCCAGGTAGGCCGGGCCGGTGTCCGCCTTCTCGGGAAAGAGCGTCTCGTAGACCTCCGGAGCGGCCATCCGCTCCGCATCCTCCCACGAGAGCCCCTCGCGTTCCGCGGCGGCGAGCGTCGCGCCCACGCTGTTGCGCGAGACGCCGAGCGCGTCGGCGATCGCCCGGCCCGACAGGCCTCCGGCGGCCATCCTCAGAATGTCCTTGGCCCTTATCTTCCTTGCCATGCGGGAACCTCCTTGTCGTCTCTGCCGTCATGACGAGAAGAAGGTAGCAGGCTGTGGCTCCAAAACGCGATACCGATGGCTCCGAACGAGAATAACGTGCGATACGACAGATGGCCCTCAATCGTAATATCGCCTGCTCCAATAATGGAGATTACTCATCACCAGGAAGTGCGACAAGCAGGGCTCTTTCAAGGCGGGGGGCGAGCATCGCTACTCCGTGGGGCCCGCCAACGCCTCGCGCGAGGTCGCCGTCGCGATGGGCGCCTTCGACGTCACGGTCGTCGGCGCCGGGGGCGAGGTCGTCGCCGAGTACCCGCGCGAGTGGGGCGACGCGCCGACCGACTCCGCGGACCCCGTGCTGTAGCTGAGGCTGCTCGCGATTCGCCCGGGCGGCTGGCGCGACAGCGTCGTGCGCGGGTCGCTGCCCGAGGAGCTCGTGGCGTTCCTCGACTCCGAGGCGCCCGCCGACCTCGGCGCTGACCTCAGGGCGCTGCGAGACGTGAGCGCGCGCCGCGGGTGGGCCGCCACCGTGGAGGGCGCGCTGCGCTCGCTCGGGGCCACGGGAGGCGTCGACGCCGCCACCCTCGAGCTCGCCGCGGCCAGGGCGGCCGCGGGCGACGCGTCCGTCGAGTACGACGAGCCGGTCGACCTCGCGGGGTACAACCGGGCCTTCGAGCTGCTGGAGGGGGGCGCCTCCGATGCCGAGGCTATCTGACGCCGAGCGCTCGGAGTTCGCCTCCCGGGCCCGCTCGCTCTTCATCTCGAGGTCCACGATAGCGTGGTTCCTCGAGACCGCGACCCCGGGCCAGCTCGCGGCGTGCTCGGGGATGCTCACGCGCGAGCTGGAGTCGCGCGAGCGGTCCAAGCGGGCGAGGCTGCTGCGCCAGGCGCGGTTCCCGGTGCCCAAGGCCGTCGAGGGGTTCGACTGGTCGAACGTGCGCTTCCCGGAGGGCTGGGGCCGCGACGAGATGCTCTCGCTCGACTTCGTGGGGCGCGCCGAGGACCTCGTGTTCCACGGCCCCACCGGCCGCGGCAAGACGCATGTGGCGACGGCCCTCGGCATCGAGGCGACCCGGCGCGGGATGCCGGTGCGCTTCTTCCAGACCGCGACGCTGGTGCTGCAGCTCGGCAAGGCCAAGCGCGAGGGGACGCTCGACCGGCTGCTGGCGGACGTCGGCAGGGCCGACCTGATCGTCCTGGACGAGTTCGGCTACGTGCCCTTCGACGTGGACGGCGCGCGCCTGCTCTACCAGGTCATATCCGACTCTTACGAAAGGAGGAGCGTCGTGTTCACCACGAACGTCGAGTTCAGCCGCTGGGGCACGGTCTTCGCCGACGACAAGCTCGCCGCGGCGATCGTGGACCGCGTCGTGCATCACGGCAGGCTCGTGGAGTTCGGCGGCCCCAGCCACAGGCTCGAGGAGTCTCTCATGCTGGGAAAGTCGGGAAGGTAGCGGCGGCGCGTCCGTGACGAAACCCGAAAAGGCTGCGTGCCCAAACCCGAAAGTTTCCCGTGATCATTTCCGAAAAAGGGACTTGACCGAACACAATGTTCACCGGCGACAAGGCCGCCGGCATGGTCGGCTCCATCGCCGAGGTGTTCCCGGAGGCCGCCCACCAGAGGCGCACGGCGCGCCTCTACCGCAACGCGCTCGCGAAGGTGCCGAAGTCCAAGCGCCCGAAGGTCGCCGCGATGCTTAAGGCGATCCACGCGATGGAGTCGAGGGGGGGCATCCGAGCAGAAGGCCCTGGCCGTCGCCGACGAGCTCGAGGGGATGCGGCTCGGGGGCGCGAGGGTCGTGCGCGATGGCTACGCCGAGGCCCTGGCCTACACGCGCTTCCCGCGCGAGCACTGGCGGCGCATACGGACCAACAACGCCATCGAGCGGCTGAACCGCGAGATCCGCCGGCGCACCCGGGTCGTCGGCACCTTCCCGGACGGCAAGTCGGCCCTCATGCTCGTGACGGCGAGGCTCAAGTACGTGGCCGAGAGCGAGTGGGGGTCGAGGCGCTACCTGGACGCGGCGCTGCTGGACGAGAGGCCGTATCGGGAGGCGGGCCTATAGGGCTGTCGGAAAGTGCGCAAGAATCTTGACGGTACCCCGGAAGGGCCATTCGCCGGACAACGCCGCCCGCGTGGGGCTTCTTCGGCCGCCTCAAGGTCGAGTTCTTCCACATGCAGAACTGGCGCCGCTGGACAGCCAAGCGCTTCATGGACGAGCCCTCCGCTCACGTCCGCTGGTACCGCGAGAGGCACCTCAAGGCGTTCCACGAGGGCGGCTACGCGGTGTATGAAAAGATACGGGGCCGTAAAGCGCGACTCGGGCTGACCACCTAGGCCGGTCAAATAAAACGCCCAGCCCTGTTCTGCAGTCCCCCGCAAAGGAGGTACGCTCTTTTCCATGCTGAATCCGATCCGCGATCAAGTTTTCTTAGGTCATTTTGACTCGGTCCAACGGGATTACGCGGCAAACTAGATATATGGACGGGACTCCGCACATGAGAGAACAGCCGCCTTTCATGAAGGCGGCTGTTCAGCGTGAGTATTACTCACCAATCAACTCTATCCGCAGGAGGGCTTGAAACCTTCTGCTTGTTAAGCATGGCTCTTCGATAGGCAATGCTCCCGACTTTTTATGACCCATACTTTTCCCATCTGAACATAGCGCGCCCCGTTATCCCGCACTTACAAAGTGTCGTAGAGACATCCCGGCGTAATGAGGAACAAGAACCCGCACACACTCTTAACGGATTTCGTCACAAGCTAAGTCAATTTTAAAAACACATACTTTCAGGCATTTTCCGCATCTAATGCAAACACTTTCATCAATGACCGGATACAAAAACCCGTCATCAAATCGTACCATTGAAATCGCTCCCGCGGGACAGCAGGCATAGCACGCGCTACAGCCGCAGCACTCAGAGTGATCGGAAAACAAAACTGGCACCGAGCCTATTTTTCTCTCTATCATTTCCGCAGCACTTTCTTTATCAACTGTTTCAGCTGCCATTTTTTATAGTGAAGTATGTTTCTTCTTTCAAGGTCAGCCTGCATTGAGCTAAAAGATTCGAGCTCCGACACGTATCCATATTTCCACGCAGCAGGCGGCAAGACGGGATGACGCAGTTGATCGTTCCCATTCATAGCCTCTTCAATGGGACGTTTGATACAACGGCAATTTGCAAACGCCTCAGCAAACAAACGGGCAGCCCGCGCTGAATTCACCAATACAAGTGAAATTCCCTTACGTGCATCAAGCTGCTGGGACGCAGATCCATCTATGCCCCAAAAATCGCCCAACGTAAAATCTCCGGGACGCTGAGGTCTTGCATAGGGACACCGATAACAAGATGGCCGATACATGGCCCCTTCGAGAAATCTAGCATAGTACGAAGAGTTTAACGGCGTAAATGGTTGAACGCGCCTGTTTTGCCCTTTACGGAAAGCAACGCTCCCTTTCGTCCCCCATCCATATCTCTTGTCTCTGAATTTAAGAGACTCAACGACCGCATCATCGAGCTCAGTTTTGAGGGACTTTGTTAAATTGTCGCTGCTAGGCACTCCATGACAGACAATATCAGCAGTTAATAGCCTCTGACAGCCACAACCAATAAATGCCTTAATCGACGCAACCTGACATGGTGTTCCCGTGAACAGCACCCAGTGCCCCGCATCCAGATCATTTTTCACCTGTGCAAAGGCATCCGAGATATCGCTCTGGACATATTTCGATCCCCGAAGCCGCCCTAGACCGGATGAATCACTTACCCGCACATGGCGAGCGACCGTGTTTTGATCAAAAGCACAGCCGTACACCACTCCGCCTCGAGCAATTATCCAATCCGCAAGCGCGGAAAACGCACCACCTGAGGAAGACTGTTCTCTCACATCATCTTTGTTGTTTATCACCGCATAACACGACTTCGGCACGCTTAGATTAGCGTCCATTGCTCTCCAGCACCTCCCGCAACCACCCTTCAGCATATCGTTGGTACTCTACGAACTGGCTATCAATCTTCTCCCAGTCCGTCGGTTTCATTTCGCTCAAGAGCGGAGGCTTCTCGCCGTAAGCAGAAAGAAGCCTCTCCATCATGTGAAAATCGCCAAGCACGTCGTGTAAGCGAACTGAGTACTTTGGTGGATCAAATACCCCCAGGCACTTATGGAACAATAGAGAGAAACAGGTTCCGTGAAATGAATCGGTCACAACGTACGAGGCATCGCGAAACAACGCGACCCATCGCTCAACAGCGGGAAACAGCACTTTCTCCCATCTTCTCGGAAGACGCTCTTTCCAATCAAGAGATATCTTAACGACATTACAGCCGTTAGCATGCGCCAGTTTCTCAGCATAGCTGGTCAGGTCTTGGCCCTTGTTTAGCTGATAGACGAGCACGTATGGCTTTCCATTGTTCTGTACCCCGGGATCGGCAATCCGCTCAAAGGGCTCTCTTCCGCACAAAAGCACCGGATCATGCAGCACCACGCCGTTGCTAATGCCGATGCTATCAAGTACATTAACCCCGGATGATTCACGTAACGAAATTGCGTTAAAGCGGCGGAGCAAGTGCTCGACCTCCCTCTTTTCGATATCTAGCAACTTGCTTCTACCAAAGCTTGCTGCATAGCTTATCTTTCGGCATGCATCAGGCACATGCTCGAGGAAGAAGACCGGATCAACACCACCGTTACACTCGTAGTTCCATGTCTGATCGCTACCAACGCAATACACGGCATCAGGTGCAAATTCTCCGCCTTCAAGATATGGCTGTGAAGAACAGAGCGAAAGGTGCTTCGTGACAAACGGTCGGAAAATCATTCGGGAAATGATTCTATTAGGCATCTGAGCAGCTATCTTTATTAGACCAACTACAGGGTTGGAGGTTTTCTTCACACACGCCTTCATCCATCCCAATGTGGTCCAATACTCTCTCCGGTAGTCCACAAAAAACGTTTCACCAAAACGAGTCAACACATCTTTTGTTGCAATGGCCTGCAATGTAGTTCCATAGTTATATGAATCGATGATTGTCGCGACGTATATTTTTTCTGCCATCCTTAACGATCTCCCTAAACTTGAATTGAAATAACAGACAGAGCCAGACGAATTGCACCAGAAATTACGATCATTCCCAGCAGAGCCCCGCAAACTTGGATCAAATAACGCAGCGGATTCAGATTCATATACCGATAAAGAGCGCAGTAGTATGAAATTTGAACAAACATGAAACCCAACACCATCGCTGTCGTGCACGCCAAGGCATCGCCCGTAGCGAGGTATGCAAGCATCATAAAGAGCAACATGGATGTCACTTGTCCAATACCGGCGAGCATGGCATAGCGTTGCTTGCCAAGCACAATATCTATCCCCTTCATAGACGCCGTGAGAAAAGAGAAAAGGGACTGAAAGCCCACGATGCCAACCATAGCCCCACCAAGCTCATAACCATCGCCAAACACAATCACAATGAGCGGGTTACCCAAAGCAAGGATCAACGACATCGGAAGGACAGCAAGCAACATCGCACGACGCATGTTTCGCTGAGCGAAACGGGCGATTCCTTCAACATTCCCACGCATGGCCGCAATGTGTTGGTAAAAGACATTTCCGATTGCCTGTCCAACAAAAGTAACCGGAATGTTCAAAAGTTTCTGGGCAACCGAATAATTTCCCAGCACTGCAGTTCCAAAAAGAGAGCCAATGAACAAAGTCGGCAGCTGGTTTCTGAACTGTACAGCAATATTTGCCGGCATTTGACACACAACGAAGTCTTTATCGCGAGCAAGCATTTTTTTGCAATATGCAATAGAAACGCCCCCGAGGCGAATGCCGACCGCCCTCTTCATGTGTGCAAGGGTCACGACCTGCCCTAAAGTAACGCCAACGTAATACCCTAACGTAAAGAATCCCGCAGTGCCCAGAATAATGGATACAAAAGCCGCAACAAGTTGGTTTATCAGGGGATTTTTCATTAACACGTTGTAGCACTTCCGCCTGTTAAGAAGCGTGTAGTTAATTTGCACCTGCTGGAGCGTAACAGCATACGCGAGCGTAAAGATACTTATGAGAACTATTCTCGCTGCGTCATATGCTAGCGCCCAACAATATGCCACGACAAACGGCACAGTGAGAGCGCAAAGAAGCATATTAAGCAGGGACACAGCCCTGTATTGGTTTTCAAGGTCCTCCAATTCGCACACCATGATCGATTGCGTGAGCCCTAAATCGGAGATTGTATTCACAATTCCGGAAAGAGAATTGACGATCGCCCATGTTCCGATTACTTCTGGACCATAAAGCCGCGTAATAATGGGCAGCGAGACAACTGAGCATAGCTGCCCCGCAATTGTGCCTGATGATATTTTGACAACGTTCTTAATGTTCGACGATATTCTCAAGGCGATCATCACCTAAGCGGGCAATCATGATTTGCCACGTACTTTGAAGCAGCAATTAAAGCTAGTCCAATGAAGAACACGTAATTGAAGGATATTTCAACAATCGCCGCAACAATCATGCAAAAGCATATTGTAAACAGCCCCCAGTAACGTACCCCATCGCTGTTCCTAACATAGTAAAACACCGATAAAAGAAAAGCGCCGAGTCCGACCAAGCCGTAGTCAACCAACAGCTGGAAAACACCATTCTGAGCGTTTCCATATCCAACAAACGCCTTCACGGCCTCATTGCCGTAACCGTACCCGATTACGATGGATTTCTCTATCACTGTGTAAAGCGACTCATATATTTTAATCCGTCCAGTCAGCGTTAAGTCTTCACCCAAAATGTCGACAATAAC
The DNA here is from genome assembly GCA_944321435.1 of uncultured Coriobacteriaceae bacterium. Classification (GTDB taxonomy): domain Bacteria; phylum Actinomycetota; class Coriobacteriia; order Coriobacteriales; family Coriobacteriaceae; genus CALUOB01. The sequence goes on from CALULH010000008.1 coordinate 12,516, forward strand.
GTGCTGCACAAACGGCAGTTGCATCAAATATCCTAGAGAAAGCAAAATCCCTCCGGAAATAAGAATGAACAGCACAACAGCAAGGGGCCTGGTCACACAATGGCGTATCGTTGCAGAAAAAAGAGGAAAAAGCATCAAGAAAGCAGCTGCTATTACTGCTGTTGAGCAATACAGCCAGTAACTCACTGCAATACTGCAAATTGAAAGTATGTAATATATTACATATCTTATAGTAGAGAATTTATTATTTTTGATATCTGTTTTCACATAGAAAAGCGCTGTTGTTAAGATGAAAACATAGCTTGTTGAGAATTTATTGCCGCAAAAATAAATTAAGAGATCGTTTAGATTGCTTCGCCCAACGATCCCCATGGCTACTAAAGAACACGCCGAGTACATAAGGGAGCAAGCAAAGAACACGTCGATTAGTCGAGTAAAAAGACCCCGTTCCGCATAGCTAATTGCTATGGATGTTAAGCTGTATAAGCAAACGGCGTAAAACAACCCGTCCAATGCGTTATCCAACGCAATGCTACCCGTTTGCCAACCGTACACCGAAGAGACGATTACTGCGCAACAAAACGGAATAGAGGCGTTTAGCAACACCTTACTCGCTGCATGAGAAACGATATACAAAAGGCATATACCAATGAACGCGACTTTCATACCCTGCTGCACGACCACGGGAATACACGTAACTTTATACAAGGCAACAAATATCAGCACGGGAATGACATCGAACTTTGATATGACAACAGAGCCCGTAATCAGCTTCCCCCTACCGGCTGTTTTTTTAGCCCTGCAACCCCAAGCAGATACGGGGAAAACACCGTCCCCTTCGCTAAGTCTCACCGCCATACCCCGCGCATTATCTGATTTTTCACGTCCGTCAAGCAACATTGAAGGCATTAAAGTACTCCCAACTTCGCCATAAACAACAAGAGATGTGCTTGCCGCTTTCGAAGCATGTACACGAACGTTCTTTGCTTCCACCCAAGTTGGCCTATCGGATACTCCAACACAACCGCCCGAACACAAGCGTCATCCACCATGCTTCTCACTGCATCAACTGCTTCGATCAGCGGCTTCCCGCTTGCCTGTGGTAACTCCTGGCTGATGCACTTCCTGAGATAGATGAATAGCGTTTTTTGCATTCTGGTTATCGCCTCATGTGGTAGACCGGCAGCGTTGATCATCTTCAAAGCGATGCCATAAAACCGTAAAGTTGCTTCGAATCTGTCTGGACGATAGGACATCGAAAGAGACCGGGGGTTCGTCCGATAGTTGTATTGTGTGAAATCACAGGTGATCACCCGCGATGCATACAGAAGGGCATTGAATTTAAAAACGAAGTCTTCAGAAAGGACCTCGCGTTCAGACGGAAAGCGTAAATCATGTTCTGCAATATACTCAGCCGAAAAGAGCGAACTACAAGACGACATGGGAATAGAGTCGCTTAACGACGGCGCACTACCGCACAAACGAGGCATAAGCTCGTTGCGAATTTCTTCACCTCGATACTCTCTATTCCCGAGCTTCAACTCAAAAAGCTTTTTGCTGTCATTATCACGCTTGGTGTGCCCTCCCATAACGCATTCGGCACAAGAACCCCGCATTGCCCCCACAAGGATCTCAAGAGCACATGGGTCAAGCCAATCATCTGAATCGATAAACATGACGTAATCGGTAGTAGCGGAAATTGCATCAAGACCACTGTTTCGTGCAAAACCGAGACCGGCGTTCCGCTTATGAACAACAGAAACGATATCGCATGATTCGGCGTATTCATCGCATATCGCGCCACTTGCGTCCGTTGATCCGTCGTCCACAAGGATAATCTCTGAAAAAGCGCATGTTTGACCGAGCAGGGAGTCAAGGCACTGCCGAAGATATTTCTCTACGTTGTATACTGGAACTATTGCAGCAACACTCAGGTTTTTTTGGCTTTCGCTCATCCCTTACCAACCCCAAAAGACTCATTGATATAACTCGTTACATCAAATGCCCGGTTGTGACCAAAAGGCTCATAGGACGTAGGTACGTATTCGTACACTTTGGGGCAGCGCAGCTTAACGCAACAGGAGACGCCCGGGTGCTCCCGCGCGCTGAACACGACCTTATGCTCAAGCGGCAGGGCGTCGAAGGCCAGCAGGTCCTCCTCCGCAGCGCCGTTTTGGTCGTTGAGTTTGTAGAGGATGCGGCCGTAGTTGACGCGGCCGACGCGCGACTCCCACTTGCGCCGAGCGGTTGCCTCGTCGCGGTAGTGCAGCATGTGCAGCTCAACGTCGCCCACGCGCCCGACGAGGTAGGTGCCCCAGCCGTCGTTCGACCGCAGAGCATCGGCCCACTTGGACTCTTCCGGAGCAACGAACTCGAGGGGTTGTGCCAGGTGGCCGGGCAGGTCGGAGCAGAGGCGCACGAAGTCGGCTGGCATGATGAACATCCCGACGGTGGGGCTCATCTTCCTGAGCCCGTAGCTCTCGTAGACCATGCCGCCCCAGCAGTTGTTGGATATGATCGTGAAGTCGGTCACCGAGAGCTCACTCCTCAGCCTGTCCCGAAGCAGCGGGACGGCCACCTCGGAGCGCCACTTGAGCCTCACAGTCTCCCAGCTGAGGCGCGACAGCTTCCTCACCAAGCCCATCGCTCACGCCCCCGCCCGGCGCAGCGAGGCGCCTGACGAGCTTCGCGGGGGCGCCGGCGTAGACGCCCGGCTCCCCGAGGGAGCGCGTGACGACCGCCCCCCCCCGACGCAAACCCGGTCGGCGATCCTCGCGCCGCGCGTCACGAGGGAGTTGGCGCCCATCCAGCATCGCTCGCCGATCTCGACGGGGGACGTGACGAGGACGCCAGAAACCCCGTCCTTCCCGAAGGCGTGGTCATGGTCGTACACGCAAACGTTTGGCCCGAGCATGGTGTGGTCGCCCACACGCACTGACTCCGCAGCCACGATGCGAGCGTTTGCGTTCATGAATACGCCCTCTCCGAGAACGGCCCGGGCCCCGGGGTTCACCTGGACGAGGCAGTTCTCGCTGAGGTAGAGGCCCGCGCCGACATCGAGCCTGCCGCCCTCGGCGACGCGGATCCTTGCCCCGCGTCCTATGTAGACAGGCTTGCCGCCACGTGGCCAGGAGACCTTGGGGCCCAACCCAGCTTTCAGAGCTGTAAGTCGAACGGCGCTCGCCGTCCACTTGAGCATCTTGGAGAGGTTCATCGTGACGCCCCTTTGAGGTAGATCTCGCTCATTCTTCGTGCCATGACATCGGCATCGAATCCAGCAGAGCCCAGAGCCGCACACGCATCCGCGCTTGCCCGCAGACGCCGGTCCTCGCTTTGCGCGCCGCCCGACGCGACACCAATAAGCGCGTCAGCCCACGCAGAAGGGCCCTCGTTCAGAGCAAGAAAGCTGACAAGGTCGGTCGCAGCGCATTCGCAGGTAACCATGTCGGAAACCACGCATGGAATTCCAGACGCCTGCCATTCGAGAACCACGGTCGGAAGCCCCTCGAACAGTGACGGAAGCGCCATGACGTCCATTGCCTGCACTATCTCCGGAACGTTCCGCATCCGGCCCGTGATTGCAACGCGACCCCCGAAGCGCGCTTCGGAGGAGATCGCCTTCACGGCCTCACGGTCGGGGCCGTCACCCACAATCACGAGTCGAGCATCGACCCCTCGACGCAACACCTCATAAAACGCTTCAAGGAGAAATCTCTGGTTCTTCACATAGTTGATGTTGCCCACGAAGCCTATCGTCAATGACTGGCCTAGGCCGAGGCGCTCACGCATCTTGCGCCGGAGCGTTGGATCGAACGCGAAGCGCCCCGTCTCGATCCCGTTGTGGACTATCTCAAACGGGGCACCCTCGAACAGCCACCTCCCTGCGTCAATCCCGCAGGCGAGCGCCGTAGTCCAGCTCCGACGAAACAGGGGGCGAAACAGTTTATCTCTCTTAGGGTTGTCACTTCTCGTGTTGTGGCTATGAGCGATCCGAGCCCCTACGCCAGCAAGCTGGGCAAGGCGAAGCTCCATCCCCATCACCGAGCTGCTACCATGCGCGTGCACAACGTCGTAACGCTTATTTCTCAGGAGCGAAAACAGATGGTGAGCGTAACGTGCCGTATCAGCCCTCCTGTCCGGGGTCACGACCACCTCGCATCCCAGTGAGCAGAACTCGTTAAGCACATCCGATTCGTTGTTGTAGACTGCTGCGATGGAGAGCTCTAGCCCGTCGAGGGGCATGTGCTTCACCATCGTGAGGATGGAGGAGGTGATCCCTTCCCGACGCAGACCGCCCGTAGGGACGATGAGGATCTTCCTACTCATCGTCCGCTCCGTCCCAGAAGGCCTTGATGTGGTTGCCGGCGTTTGTGTGGATCACCTCGCCGGAGACGCACTTGGATGCGTCGGAAAGCAGGAAAAGGGCGACCTCGGCAACCTCCTCGGGCAGGAAGAGGCGGCCAGACGCGCAGTCGCGGTAGAGGTTGCCGTCCGAGGCGTCGGCGTACTCCGCGGTCATGTCGGAGAGCGTCACGCCGGGTGCGACCGCGTTCACGCGCAGCGCGCCGTCGGTGGCGCGGTACACGCGCCGGGACGCGGCACGCACGAAGCTGTCCATGGCAGCCTTGGTCATGCCATAGGGGGTGTCGTAGGCCTGCTCTCCGGTCTCGGAGGTGACGACGAGGACGTTGCCCGAGGGCTCCGCCATACGGAGGCGCCGCCTCAGGAACTCCTGCACGAGGAAGTACGCGCCGCGCACGTTGGTGTCGAACTGGGCGTCGAAGCCCTCGGGAGTAACGTTGGAGAAGCGGCCTTCGTGAAGCGACACGCCGGCGTTGGCGACGAGGCTGTCCGCCTCCCCGCCCAAGCGCTGAGCGCACTCGTCGAGGAACCAGCCCGCCCGCTCGACCTCGCGCACGTCTGCCACGACGTAGGACGCTGCCGAACCAATTTTGGCGCAGGACGCCTTGAGCATCTCCTCGCTCCTGCCCGAGATGCAAACCGAGGCGCCCTCGGAAGCGAAACGCTCGGCCATCGCGAGACCGAGGCCCCGCCCGCCGCCGGTGACGACGACGCGGCGCCCCGAAAGCAGCGAGCCCGCCGCCACCTGGGCGACGGTCACGGTCACGTGCTTCTCGGGAGATGAAGAGAGGACGAACTTTGCCGCCTTCCTGATGACCCTCTTGACCCCCATGCTACCGCCCCTTCTTGAAGACGCCGGCGATCCGCTGGGCCTTCTCCTGGCCGATGGTGCGCTTGACGAGCTCCTTGGAGCGGCGGATCGCCTCGGACTGCACGTCGCGCGGGCGGGTTGCGTCGAAGATGGAGTAGATGACGTCCGAGTCGGCCTTCATCTCTGAGAAGACCTCCAACAGGACGGGCCCCTCAGCATCGTTGCCGAAGAATTCCCCGAGCGCCTCGTTGAGCTCCGCTTCGTTGCGCGCGGAGAGGTAGCGGAACCCGCACTCGCGCACCCACCCCTCCGCCTTGGTGTGGTGCCGCGCAGTCGTATGAAGGTCGCTCGCCTCGTTCTTCCACATCCGGTTGAAGTAGAACTCCTCGCCGCCCTGGTTGTTGAGCAGCAGGATGCGCACGTTGGAGCCGATGTGGCGCAGGCGCAGCGCGTTCATGTCGTAGAAGAACGCGAGGTCGCCCACGACGAGGTAGGCGGGTTTCCCGGACGCGGCGGCCTGCCCGAGCAGCGAGGACACCGGCCCGTCGATCCCGTGGGTGCCGATGTTGGCGTAGACCTTCACGCCGGGCCGCAGCTCGAAGAAGTTGGCCAGGCGGATGGCGTTGTTCACGGCGAGGTGAAGGATCGAGCCGGACGGGACGCGCTCGACGACCCTCTTAATAGCCAGCGCGTTCGACCACGGCAGCTCCGGCACGGTCGCTTGGGCCTCATAGGCCTTGAGCGCACCGAGGTAGCCGCCGTCGTTCGAGCCGCCGTCGAGGAGCCTCGCCATCCTCGAGAAGAACGCCTCGGGAGTCGACTCGAACACGGTCGTGAGGCTCTTGAACATGTCGCAGACCGACCCGTCCTCACGCACCGACCAGTGCTCGAACCTCCCCGCGAACTTGCGGAGCATGTCCTTGAGCCCGGCGGTCATGTTGCCGCCGAAGGACACCACGACGTCGGGCAGGAGCTCTGCGAACTTCTTCTCCGTCACGTAGCGGTACTCCATGCACAGCGTCGGGTTGAAGGCGCTCTCGCGCGGGACGTTTGCCATGTACTCCGCTGCGACGGCGGAGTTGCAGGAGGCGCAGAAGCGCTCAAGCGCGGCCGAGAGCTCCGGGGAGGCGCCCGTCGTCTGGCCCGCCACGACGAGCACGCGCTTTGCAGAAGCGAGTTTTTCCGCGCAGGAACGCCACGCACCATCATCGTCGGCTGAGACGCGGTGGATGCGGGTGACCTGCGGCAGCTCGCGAACGTTGAACGAGTTGTTGTAGGAGCGCATGGGGACGTTGATGTGCACCGGGCCGGTGCCGCGGTGGTCGAGCTCGAGCAGCGCCTCGTTCACGAGCCGCTGGCAGAACAGCCAGTCGTCATGGTCGTTGACGATCGGCAGGTTCACGGACTTGCGCACGTGGCGGTCGTACATGCCCACCTGGTCGATCATCTGGTCCTCCCACTGGCCCAGCATCGCCGGGTCGCGGTCACTCGTGAGCACCACCAGCGGCACCCCCTGGTAATAGGCCTCGGCGACGGGAGGCCAGTAGTTGCAGGTGGCCGTGGAGGACGTGCACGAGATCACGACCGGCTCGCCGGACTCCTGGGCGAGCCCGAGCGCGAAGTACCCGGCGCTGCGCTCGTCAACCACCGAGTAGCACTCGAAGAACGGGTCCTCCTCGACCGAGTGGACGAACGGAACGTTGCGCGATCCGGCGGACAGGACGCAGCGGCGGACGCCGTACTCCTTCAGCAGGGCGATGATGATCTGGTAGGACTTCAGCTCCGTGTACATGCGGAGACCTCCTTCTGCAGGTAGGATCGGGCGGCGGCGCGCCCCTCGGCGACGCGCTCGCGCACGGGCTCCCAGTCGGGGGCGGAGCCGAGCAGGCGGCCGAAGTCGGCTGCCGAGGACGCCGCGCGGGACCCAAGGCCGAGCCTGCCGAGCAGGTCGGTGAGCTTCTCGGCGTTGCCGTAGCCCTCCGTGCGGACGATGGTGGCGAACGGGCGCTCGGCGATGGTGGAGAGGATAGTGCCGTGGAAGGTGTCGGTGAGCACGCACTCGGCGCCCCGGAAGGCGGCGAGCACCTCGAAGGGGCCGAGGTCGAGGAACTCGTCGCAGCAGCCCTGGACGCCGCCGACGTTGACGACCCTGAGGCCGCGCCCGTCCGCGTAGGCGCGCAGCGCTGTGCATTCTTCCTTCGTAAGCCTGCCCGAGTAGGCGTAGGCGATCATGTAGCGGCCCTCGACGGGGCTCTCGGGGACGTCCTCCTCGCCGAAGAAGTCCCAGGCGAGCACGGGGTCGAGGTTGCGCACGGGATCGGTTCCCGCGAGCCCCCGCACCACCGAGGCGGTGTTCTCGTCCCGGACGGAGACGGCGTCGAGGGCGCCGAGCCAGCCGGAGACGTCCTCGGCCACGCCGCGCTCCCGCAGCCTCGCGACGGTCGTGTTCCCGCAGGAGGCGGCGTAGGTGATAGTCCTCTTCGCCTTCGAGCCCGCGCCGAAGAGGTCGGGGCTGAAGCCGACGTTGGGGTTGGACTGCACGCAGTTGAACACCTCGTCCGACCCGATGACGAGCATGTCGAGGCCCTCCGTGCGGTAGTCCGGCTCGGCCGGCAACCCCAGCAGAGGCCAGGTGCGCGCGTCGTAGCGCCGCTTGTAGTTGGCGTAGGCGAGCTTTGCCGCGAGCGGCCCCGGCCCCTCCAGGACCTCGGCGAGCTTGGCCGCCGGGCGCGGCAGGCGACTCTTGCGCTCGGGCTCGACCAGGCACCTGCCCGGCCGGTAGTCCACGAACCGGACGCCGCACCCCAGCGACTCCAGCATCCTCCTCAAGCCGTAGGCCTGGAGGAAGGAGCCGTAGTTGCGGATCCTCTGCATCGACATGATGCCGACGAGCGGTTTTGCCATATGCCTAAAGCCTCTCTATCCTTTCGCGAAGCTCCTCGCAGAACTCCGCGTTGTGGCTCCTGAACCCGGCGCCCGACCTCGACAGCCGACGCGCCTCCCCGATGGCGGCGGCCAGGTCAGCGACGTCGTAGACCGGCACGATGCCGCCCTGGCGCTCGGCCACCAGGCGCACGAACGCCTCCTGGTGGTCGTTCACGTGCTCGCCGTACCGCTCGTACCTCGGCACGACGACCGGCACCTTGCCCGCCGCCATCGCCTCGATGAAGGAGGACGGGCCGCCGTGGGTGACGACCACGTCGGCGGACTCCATGCGCTCCCGCATCTCGGGCGCGGGCACGAACCGCTGCCACGCGCAGCGCTCGGGCTCGTACGTGCAGTAGCCCGTCTGGACGAAGACCTCTTCTTGGAGGGTCCCGTCCGCGACGAGCGCGTCAACCGCCCTCACCAGCCGGTCGAAGGGCTGCTCGTGGGTTCCGACGGTCACGAACACCATCCTCACCGCCCCCTAGAAGACCGGCCCGAGGTTCACGGAGCCGGGGTAGACCGCCTCCATCTCGGGCCACTGGACGACGAACAGGTCGGTCATGCGGCGGACGAGCCTGCCGGTGAGCGTGGGCGCGTCCGCCCGGTCGAAGACCTCCACGTAGACGGTCTTAGCGCCCAGGAGCTTGCCTATGGCGAAGAACGGCACCGCCACCGCGGCGCCCGACGATATGATCAGGTCCGGGCGCTCTCTGCGGAGGACCCTGATGGCGAGCAGCGTGTTCCTCACCGTGTTCCTGAGGTTGCGGTTCGTGGGGAAGAAGCAGTGGTAGACCCGCTCTCCTTCGAGCGCGCTGTTGGCGTCCTCCTTGTCGAAGGTCACCCAGAAGCGGTCCGCCGCTCGATCCAGCACGGGCATGAGCATGCGCATGTGCGTGAGGTGCCCGCCCGAGGAGGTGGGGACGCAGACCTTGGCGTGAGAGAGGTTCATCAGCAGGCCCCCTTCCCAGTAAATACTACCGAGACCGTGTCCAATATGCACTTGAGATCAGTAATGGAGCCGCGTTCCTCTATGTACTGCAGGTCGAGGCCCACCATGTCGTCGAAGGTGGTGTCGCTCCTCCCCCTCGTCTGCCAGTAGCAGGTGAGGCCGGGCTTCACCGAGAGACGGCGCATCGCGCGGTCGTCGTACTGCCTGACCTCCCTCGGCAGGGCGGGCCTCGGGCCCACCACGGAGAGCTGGCCTGCCAGGACGTTCAAAAACTGGGGGAACTCGTCTATGGAGTGCCTGCGGATGAACTTCCCTATCCCCGTCACCCTGGGGTCGTCGTGGATCTTGAAGAGGGGGCCGTCGGCCTCGTTTTGCGCCCTGAGCTCCTCGAGGCGCTCGTCGGCGTCCTCGTACATGGAGCGGAACTTGAGCATGGGGAAGGTCCTCACCTCCCCCCTCCTGGTGATCCTGCCCACCCGCTGCTGCACGTAGATGGGGCAGCCCGGGCTCTCCAGGCGGATGGCAAGGCAGAGCAGGGCCCCGGGGACGAGGCCGACCGCCACCACGGCCGCGCTGAAGGCGATGTCGAAGAGGCGCTTGGCAACCCGGTAGGCCCTGCGGTCCAGCAGGGGCTCCGGCGCCGCGGCCACCACCCTCGGGCCCCGCTCGCTGCCGGGCTCTACGAAGGCGTAGTCCCCCGGCCTCGTCGCGACCCCCACGGCCGCGGCGGCGTCCACCGCTCCTATGCCGGTGAGGTCCAGGGTGTCCGAGGGCGAGGGCTTGGCGCCCTTCTCGCCCGCCAACGCGGGGTCAGCTTGACCCCGCAGCGGCATTTCCGCCGCACTGCTGTTCTTCTCGTTTGGTAACAATTGCTAGACCGACCCTTGTTCGCATGGCTCTTCCGAACATATGCACTTCCAAGATGGCCACGCCCTGTCTCCGCTTTATCTCGGCTATCTGGCCTTCGCAGCCCACCAAGGGCCCGCTCACAATCCGCACCGCATCGCCTTCCGCAACCGCGTAGCTCATGGGCACCGAACGCTCCTTGTTGCCCGCGTAGGTGGTGATCCACGTGCGCTCCGCATCGTCGAGCGGCGTAAAGCTCTCCCCCATGCGCAGCACGCGCGTGAACTCGGGCACGCGTCTCAGCAGCACCTCGAGCCGCGCCACGTCATCGGCCACCGCTACCACGTAGCCGGGAAAAAGCGGGAGCCGTACCTTGTGCCACTCCCCGCGCCGCTTGCGCTCAAACTCGCAGGTGGGCACAAAGCACTCCTCCAGCAGGGCCTTCTCGCCCGCCAATGCGTCTTTGCGCAACGCCCCCTCTTTTGGGACCTTGCCCTGCAACGCGGGGCGCTTCTCGTCCGCCGGCATTGCGTCACCCATTCCCTCGGCATGTTCGCGCTGGAGAACCTCCGCAACCGTCCGCTTGATCAGACGGCAGAGGTACTCCTCGCGTCCCGAGGGAACCTGAACCACGTACCATTTGGCCATGGCTTATCCCCCAACCGACCCGTGCCAAGCGCGCGAGAAAAGCCAGAGCCTTGCGGGCGCGCAGGGCCTAGGGCTTCGCCCCTGCCTGCGCGTCGCCTTTGGCTATGGCTTCGCCACGGACATGACATCTTGGAATATGCGTTCTCCCGCACGCGCAAGGTCCGCCTCCGGCACCACCCTGCTGGCCATGCAAGATATGTTCGGCGGCAATCCGCCTGCGACCTGAGCCATCCCCAGATCTCACGCGGCTTGCTGCGCAGGAACCAAACTGATGACGCCACGACGGCGCACCGTGATTTGGGCCCTGCGCAACAAGCGCACGGCTGCCCGCGCTACACCTTCATAGGCACCTCCAGCCCCACGCGCGTCACGCCCGCAGCGCGGAAGCCCGTGTTGAGGTACGCCATTCTCTTGTGACGGTTGAAGTTCTTGACCAGATGCTCACGGCCGGTCAGGGGACCCGCGTACACGCGCAGACGGCCCTGCTCGACCACACCCTCGGACATGCCGATAAGGTGGCCGGCGCCGCCGATGCCGCATACAAAGTCCGCCTCCTGCGGCGTGAGCGTGGCAGCATTGCGCCCCAGGCGCACCAAGCGCGCATAGGCGGACGAGAGAGCCAGAAGCTGCTCAAAGCGCGTAAGATCCGCCGCCTGTAAAAACAGGTAGCCCGGGAAAAGCGGCTCGTATTCGGTGCACCACACGCGCTGGCGGCGGCGCTGCAGCTCAACGGTAAGCGTGAAGCAGTCGGCCAAGGCATCGCCGGCAAGACGGGCAATACGGCGCTGCATGGCGCGCTCGTGGCCCGGGGTCACGCTCAGGGCGAGCATTGCCGGAGCGTGCGCGTGCAAGGACGCGGACGCAGCATGGCCGCTGGACGCCACGTGCCGCGGAACGGCCACAGGCGCGCAGGCGCCTACCGCGTGCGCCAACGGCACCGCGCGCGCATCCGGCGCGGGCACCGCATCTATAGAGGCTGTGCTGGAACGGTAAACTCCCCTGCTTAAATCAGAGGAGATCCCCCCCCCCAGTCACTATTTTTTGGGAGGCGGGAGCGGCGCCCAGACCGCGATCGGCCTGCAGAAGCGCCTCAGAAGAGGACCGGAGCGACGGAGAGCACATGGCGCGCGAGCCCGTGCTCGCGGCAGCGTTAGCGCGTACAGCCATGTTCACTCCTCCCGACCCCATGGTAGGACCGCCAGGGCGATCCTTCAGCAGTGTGACAGCATTCTAACGCATCCGCCGGAAGAGCAAAAGAGACGCCCCTCCCCCGCCATTAAACATCCAAGCATCATAACAATTGCGGTGGGAGCGAGAAAAAGAAACAGCCCGGGCAAACCATGTTGCCCGGGCTGTTTAAGTCAATGGAGCCAGCAACGAGACTCGAACTCGTGACCCCCGCTTTACGAGAGCGGTGCTCTACCAACTGAGCTATGCTGGCTTTCGGGACAGGCGCAAACCCGTGCCGACGAACTCATATAATACGGCTTCAGGCCGCTGGGCGCAAGGGTCTGTCTCGGTGTTTCTCGCCTTCACAGAGTGTCCGGAAACGCCGCCCTACACGCGCACCTTGAAGCAGACCTTCTTTACCTGCTGCGCGCCATCGCCGGGGAACTCCAGCGTGGGCATATGCGGCTCGCCCGCTACGAAGAGGGCAAAATGGCCCTCGTCCAAATTGCCGTCGAGCGAGCGCTCGGCGTCCACCAGCTCAAAATCCCCCTCGGCGTCATACGGCTGCACCGGCGTCGTGGCGCCAGCCGCGGTCTTGAACGCCTCACGACCCGCAAGGTCCACCTGGACGTCCATATAAGCGCGATGCGTCTCGTGATGCGCGTCCTCGGGCTTGCGCGTCGTGGCCTCCATCACGTTGGCGTACACATCGTCCCCCGCAATCTCGTTACGCCCCAGCGGCAACGCGGCAAGCTCCTCCGCGCTCTTGTCGGCCAACCAGTCAATCAGCACGTCCAAGTTGGGCCACAGGCCACGGTAGCGATCGATATGTGCCAGCTCGTCGTAGATCATGTTACGTCCTTTGTCCTCGCAGTTTAACGGAACCGTACACGCATCCAGCATACCGCACCTTTGCGGAGGCCGGCGCAGCAGGATGCCCCCTCTGAGAACAAGGCGGGGGCAAAGCTCCTACCGGGTCGTTGCGCCCAAGAGACGCAAGGTCCCCATCAGCACCTGCGCCGCCTTGTCGCTGGAAGCCGCCGCGCGCGCCAAGACCTCGTCATGCGTGAGGTCGGCGCTGCCGGCGGTATTGGTCACCAGCGTGAGGCCCATGACCTCCATGCCGAGCGCACGCGCCATGATGACCTCGCACACCGCGCTCATTCCCACGTACCGCGCGCCCAGCGCACGGAGCATGGCGACCTCGGCCGGCGTTTCGTAGCTGGGGCCCAGAAGCCCCGCGTACACGCCCTCGTCCAACGCAATGCCGGCCTCCTCGGCCGCGGCGCGCGCAAACTGCCGCAGATAGGGCGAGTACGTCTCGCCCATGGCCACAAAGGGCGTCTCCACGACCGAGCCGATCGTGCGGCACGCCAAGGGATTGCGCCCCGTCAGGTTGATATGGTCGGCGAGCAGTCCCAGGGTGCCGGGCTCAATAGCCGGGTCCAAGCCGCCGGTCGCGCACGAGAAGATCACGTCGCGACATCCGATGCGGTGCGCGTGTCGCACAAGCGCCGTGACCTCTTGCTCAGAAAAGCCCTGGTACAGATGGATGCGCCCGGGATACACCACAACCGGCACGCCCTCGATGGTCCCCACCAGCGCCTCGAAGCGATGCCCCTCGACCGGCTGCGCGCCGTCCGGGAAGCCCTCTATGTCGCTGTACGGTATGCGGCGCACCACGTGCACGCACGCCGCCAGGTTGCCCATGCCGCTCCCCAGCATAATGGCAACCGGATGCTCCACGCTCGGCTCGCAGAACGCGACCTTCTCCTCATCTACCACGGTGATCCCTTCCTTTCGCAAAAGCTCCGCGGCAACGCCCCACCCCGGCACCAGCCGGCCGGTGAACGTGCCGTCGTAAATACGCCCTGACCCGCACGACGGGCTCTTGGCCTTCAATATAGCAAGCCGCGCGGCACACGCCTGCGCGCGGTCGGCACATTTACGGGCACCGGCGGCAAAGGCCTCGCTAACGTCGCGGCCGTCGCGGTCGCGCACCGTTCCGTCGGACTGGCGCTCCGCCGGCGGGCGCGGGCGAGAAAGGCAGCCGGCCGACTCCGGGCATATGCGCACGGCCCTGATGCCCGGACGCGCCACCAGGCGCTCAACGGCCCCCTGCGGCCGCGCCTGCCCGTCAAACCGGCACGGAACCCCCACCAAGCATGCGCTCACAACGATGTCCATAACCCCCATTGCGGGCCTCCTCTCGTCAACAGCCTACTCCGAGCGTACCACCACCGCGCCTCTGCAGCAGCGCCCCACCTCGCCCGCCTTCCTGCGCGCGGAGGTGCCGCATGAAAAAAAAGGCCCCGCGCTGCGGGGCCTCTCGTCAGGGCGTTCGCAAGCCTTCTCGCCGAGGCTGCCGCCGGATGCTCGCCGTCTGTCGTTAGATGTAGAGCCCGTACACCTCAACGTTGGCGTTGGCGTACAGCCCGTTGATGTAGTCGGCCCATGCGGTCTGGCTCTCGGTTGTCTGGGTGGCGTACTGCTGGTAGGCAACGTAGTAGGCTGTCTGCGCCTGGGTGTAGGTCGCGCCGTCGGCGCTCCACTCCTCACCGGAAAGTGCCTGGTAGAACGGGCCGTCGGTACGTGCCCAGGTTCCGGCCTCGCTATCCCACTCGTCGCCGGCAAGCCCGATGATGTAATCGGCGTACTGCTTGTCAACGGTCTCGTTGTTGCCGTCGGCAGGCTCGGAGGGGGCCTCGGGCGCCGTGGCGCCGGCGCTGTCGGGCACAACCTGCTCCAGCAGCTTCTGCTGCAGGCAGTTCTCGCGCACGATCTCCTTTGCCTGGTCGGCCGTCACGCCGTACTGCTCGGCCAGCTGATCGTAGTCGGAGCTGCCCAGGGCCTCCTCGGCATACGCGGTCAGCTCGTCGTCCGTCACCTCGATGCCGCGCGCGTCGGCGTCGGCCAGCAGGATCTGCGTGCGCACGTAACCCAGGATGGTCTCGGCGGACGGCGCGTCGTACGTGCCGTCGTCGTTCTTGACGTTGTCCACGCTGTACTGCGTCTCAATGGCCTGGCGCGCCGTGATGCCGTGGCGCGCGCCGTTGTAGGTGTAGCTCGCCACTACGTCGTCAAGCTGATCCTCGGAAAGCGCGCTCGTGCCGGTGCCGTGGCCGCCAAAGCCGCCCGACCCCACGAAGTACCCGCCGATGGCAAAGACCACGGCGGCGATCATCACCGCGGCCACCGCGATCGGCAGCTTGACGCCGATCCCGCCCTTTTTACCGCCGCCGCCCTTGGCGTCCGTCTGGATGGGGCTCTTCTCGTCCTGATCCATGTCCTTGCCTCCATTGTCGTCGTCGGTGGGGAAATGCGAGCCGGCAGCCGCCTTCTCGCGCGCAATGCGCTCCGAAGTCGCGCGGTTCAGCCGCGCCTCCTCCTCGAGCGCGGCCTGAGCCGCCGCCTCGGCATCGGCTGCCGGGTCGTGCGCGCGGCCGATCAGCTCGACAGGGTTGTCCGCCGACGGGTCCGGGCCCGTGCCGCGCTCGATGATCTCGATGTCGCGGTCTTCCTCATCGCGGAAATCGTCTTTCCTCACTACCAGTCCCATGCGCCATCCTCCTTCTGCGCATCAGGTTCACGTACGCAGATGGCATGCGCTCGCCGACGCACAGCGGCGCGCACATGCCACCCAACCGCTTCTTCCCCTCGTCTTGCCGGGGAAGCGCGCGATAAGCGCCCGCCGCGGAAGCTCCACAGCAATCTACCGCGGCGGGCGGTGCGCCCCAGGGCGCTACAGCGCGGCGATCACCGCGTCGGCAAAGGCCTGCGTTCCCACCGCGCCCTCGGTGGAGCCGGTGAGCGCGCGCTTGACATCGCCCGTAACCGTCTGCCCGGCCGCCAGCGTGGCGCGCACGGCGGCGCGGATGCGCGCAGCCGCCTCGTCCTCGCCCAGATAATCCAGGAGCATGCAGGCCGAGAGGATCTCAGCCGTGGGGTTGGCAACGTCGCGCCCGGCGATATCGGGCGCCGAGCCGTGTGTGGGTTCGAAGATAGCGCAGTCCGCGCCGATGTTGGCTCCGGGGGCCATGCCGAGGCCGCCCACCAGGCCGGCGGCAAGGTCGCTCACGATATCGCCGTACAGGTTGGGGAGCACCAGCACGTCGAAGTCCTCCGGATGCATGACGAGCCCCATGCACGTGGCATCAACGATCTTGTCCTCAAAGGCAATGTCGGGATAGCGGGAGGCAACCCCGCGCGCCGCGGCCAGAAACAGCCCGTCGGTGGCCTTCATGATGTTGGCCTTGTGCACCGCGGTGACCTTCTTGCGGCCATGGCTCCGCGCGTACTCGAAGGCGTAGCGCACAATACGCTCCGACCCCATGTTCGAGATGGGCTTGAGCGAAATCGCGGCGTCCTCGGGAATGGCGGTCGCGCAATTTTCGGCTACCAGCTCGCGCAGCTCGCGGTGACCAAAGTCCCCGACGCCGAACTCGATGCCGGCGTAGAGGTCCTCGGTGTTCTCGCGGATGATCACCAGGTCGACGTCGTTGTAGCGCGAGCCGTCGCCGGGCATGGAAACGCACGGGCGCACGCAGGCGTACAGGTCGAACTCCTGGCGCAGCGCCACGTTGATGCTGCGGAAGCCGGTTCCCACCGGCGTGGTGACCGGGCCCTTGATGGCCACGCCCACCTCGCGGATAGCATCGAGCACGTGGGTGGGCAGCGGCATGCCGTACTGCTCGATCACGCCGGCGCCGGCTTGAACCTCGCGCCAGGCAATGTCAACACCGGCGGCGGCGAGCACGCGCCGCATGGCCGTCGTGATCTCCGGGCCGATGCCGTCGCCCGGAATAAGAACCACCTCGTGGGACATCAATCCTCATCCTCCTCGTCGTCGCCGGCACGCGTGCGCCGGGCCTCGGGGTTGTCGAGCGAGAAGCGCTCCACCAGCAGATGGTAGATCTCGGCAGAGCGCGCCTTCAAGTAGTTTCCCTTACCGTTCTCAGCATCGAAACGAATCCGCGCGGCAAGCTCCTCGGCCACGCCCGCGTCGATGGGACCCTGGGCGAAGGCCAGAAGGCAGCCCAGCATGTCGCGGTACTCAAGATCCCCGTGGTAGCACTGGATGGCCTCGTCGATGACGGGCCACGCCGCGCGCGAGGCCGCCTCGTCCGTCGCGGCGTACGCGGCGAGGAACCGGAAGGCCGACAAGCGCAGCGTCGCCGAGTCCTCGTCGAAAAGCGCGGCCTCGGCGCCGTCGACGGCGTCGGCAAGGCCCTCGGCGCCCAGGGGCACCAGAAGCGTCAGCGCGTCGAGGACCTCCCAGCGCGTCTGCGCCTCGGGCCGGTAGAGCGCGTCCACCAGGTCGGGCACGAAGCCCTTCAAGGGCTCCGGGTCGCGCTCGGCGAGCAGGTGCACCACGTGCGCGGCGAACTGCCGCTTGCGGCGCGTCTGCCCCTCGAGCTCCTCGACCAGGCGCGCCAGCGCCTCGCGGTCGTGCTCAACGCGCTCGAGCTCCTGCTCGTCGCGCTCGTCAATACGCTCTTCGGTTTGAGCCATATACCCCTCCGTCTACGTTCGCGCCCGCGCCCCTGCGCTCAGCAGGTACGCGGGCGATATGTGCGGTCAAAAGCGCGCGGCGCCGGAACCCATAGCCGGCGCCGCGCGGTAACGCAAGCCCTAGCGGCGGCGCGAGCGCCGTGCGCCCGCGGTGTCCTTCTCGCCCGTGCCGCCCACCGAGATCAGGTCGGGCTCCTTCTGGCCGGCGGCGCGGCGCGCGCGTCGCGCGGCGGCAGAGCCCGTCTCGGCGGCCCTGCGGTGATCCGGGTTGACGTTCAGCAGCCGGTCGACGAGCTTCCACGGTCCCACGGACTCGCCGAAGCCCATCTTGAGGCCCGTAAGGCCGCCGGCGATGACGCCCACCGGCACCGCGTACAGAAGCACGAGCCCCACAACGCCCAGCAGAACCGTGATGGCGATTCCCCCCGCGATGACGCCCAGGTTGTACCAACCGTACGCGCCGGCCGTCTCCGCGCGCTCGCCGAGCTCCGTGCCGATGCGGTAGCCGATAAGCACCCCCAGCACGAAAAGCACCGCGAAGCAGATGGCGAAAGCTACGTCCACACGCTACTCCCCGTGATGATGGCAGCAGTGCTCGCCGCCCTCGTGATGATGGCCGTGACGGCACTCGTGGTCGCCGCCGTGATGATGGCCCTCGCCGTGGCAGCACTCGCCGTCCTCGTGATGGTGCCCGTGGCAGCACTCGTGGTCATCGCCGTCGTGGCCGTGATCGTGGTCGCAGCCGCAGCCGCACTCCTCGTCATGCTCGTGGGCGGCGGTGTAAAGCGACCAGTCCAGGCCCGCCGCCACCGCGTCGGCCTCCTCCTGGTACAGCAGCGTGATGCCCTGCGTGCCCATCTCGGCGCCGCCGATGGCCTCCAGCATGTCGTAGAGGGTGAAGGCGGTCTCGGCGCCGGGCAGCGCGATCTCCTTGTCCTCGGCCGTCTGCAGCGCCAGGCCCAGATCCTTGAGGAAGTGCTTCACCATGAAGCCGGGTTTGTAGTCGCCCTCGAGGGAGCGCGGGGCGAGCGTGCGCAGCGCGCCCGACTCGCCGGTGCCCGAGCAGATGAGCTGGCGCACCTGCTCCTGGTCGAGCCCGCACTGCTCGGCAAAGGCCAGCGCGTCGGCCATGCCCACCATGGCGGACGCCAGCGCCACCTGGTTGGCGAGCTTGGCCTCCTGGCCCTTGCCCGCGCCGCCAAAGCAGCAGATCTTGGCGCCGAAGGTCTCCAGGATGGCGCGGACCGGCTCGATGTCGGCCTCGGTGGCGCCGGCGATGAGCGTGAGGGTGCCGTCGATGGCGCCCTGCTCGCCGCCCGTCACCGGGCAGTCAAAGGCCATCTTGCCCATGACCTGCGCCGACTCCGCGATATCGCGCGCCAGCTCGGGCGAGGAGGTGGTGAGGTCGATGAGCACGGCGCCCTTCTTGGCGCAGCGCAGCAGCCCCTCGGTGGTGAGGTAGGTCTCCTCAACGTCCTCCGGGTAGCCGAGCATGGTGAAGACCACGTCGGCGTCCGCCGCAGCCTCGGCCGCCGAGTCGGCCCAGTGCGCGCCGCGCTCCACGAGCGCGTCGGCCTTGGCCTTGGTGCGGTTGTGCACCGTGACGTCGTAGCCGGCGTCCAGGATATGGCCGGCGATGGGGGCCCCCATGATGCCGGTGCCGATGAAAGCGACCTTCTGCTTGGTGTGTGCCATGAACTAGCTCCTTACGCGGGGCCTTCCCCGCCTTGGGTACCGAAAGAATGGAATGTGCGAGAAGCTCCCCTTAGGCCTCGCCGCGGACGCGGCGGGCGATACGGTCGGAAACGCTGATCTTCTCGGCGCGGTTCCTACCCCAGAACAGGATGGCCACCATGCCCGGCCCCACGTGCGCGCCGATGGTGGGGCCCACGGCGCCGCGGATGATGTTGAGCCCCTCGCAGCCGGGCTCCTTGCGCACCGCCGCCTCGAGCCAGCTGGCGTCCTTCTCGGAATCGGCCGAGATGATGGAGACGGGCAGGCCGGAGGAGACGTCGTAGTTGTCGCGGAACGACTTCAGGAGGTTCTTGAGGGCCTTCTTGCGACCGCGCGCCACGCCCGTGAGCGTGAGCGAGCCGGTGAGGTCGAACGAAAGCATGGCCTTGATGTCGAGCTTGCTGGAAAGCTGCGCGGCAGCCGGCGGGATGCGCCCGCCGGCGGCCAGGAAGTGCAGGCTGTCGAGGGTGAAGTAGCCGTGCACGTAGCTCTTGGCCTCCTCGGCCCAGGTTACGAGCTCCTGAGCCGTCAGGCCGGCGTCGCGCTGGTGCACCGCCTCGAGCGCCAGCAGCTCGCCGGCGGCGCTGGGCAGGCAGTTGTCGACCACGTAGAGCTCGAAGCCGGGGTGCTCGGCGCGCACCTGGTCGGCGGCCGTGCAGGCGTTGTTGTAGGCAGACGAGAGGGCCGAGGTGAACGCCAGGAACACCGTGGGCGTGCCCTCCTCGGCGCAGCTCTCGAAATACTCCAGGTAGCGGCCGACCGACGTTGCGCTGGTCGAGGTCTTGTGACCCTCGCGCATCAGGTCGTAGAAGCCCTGCGGGGTCATGGACTGCCACAGGTCGTCGTCGTGCGGGACGCCGTCCAAGATGTAGGGGAAGCCGATGATGTCGACGTCCAGGGTTGCGGCTATCTCGGGGTTGAAATCGCAGGTGGTGTCCACGCCGATGCGGCAGCCATCGGTACGCGGAGCGGCCTTGGTGACGATGGGCATGTGTCGTTCCTCTCACGTGCGTGCTCGGATGCGGCGCAGGGCGCCGTTTAACGTACGCGAAGGCGGCCGCCCCGGTACAGGGCGGCCGCCTTCTGCACAGCTACGCGTTATTGTACGCGCTCTACGCGGTCAGCTTGGGCTTGATGATGCCATATCCACCATTCTTACGGCGATAAATCACGTTGACCACACCGGTGAGGGAGTTCTCGAAGACGTAGAAGTCGTGGCCGAGAAGGTCCGTCTCCACCAGCGCCTGCTCCTCGGTCATGGGCGCGAGCTCGATGATCTTCTCACGGACCAGCAGGTCGTCCGGCTCCTCCGGCTCGGGCTCGATGAGGTCCGACAGGTCGTCCACGCGCTCGGCGGGGGCAACCTCGGCCGCGGAGTCGCCGCGCTGGCGGCGGTCAACCACCTTGGTCTTGAACTTGCGCAGCTGGCGCGCGATCTTGTCGGCGGCCGCGTCGATGGCGAGGTACATGTCGGAGCCGTGCTCGGCAACGCGCACCACCGAGCCACGGGCGCGCACCGTGACCTCCACGATGGCCGGTTGGGAGATGGAAGGGTTCTTCTCGTAGCGAAGCACGACGTCCACCGTCATGGGGTCGATATCGAAGACCTTGACGGCCGCGCCGATCTTCTCGTCAACATGAGCGCGCAGCGCATCGGTAACGGTTGTCTTCCGCCCGGAGACCGTGATTTCCATGCTCACTCCAATCTGTCAGGGACACGTACGCGCGATGCGTACGCTTCATTTGTACCCAAACCCGCGCGGATGTGTCCCTAAACAGACAAGTGGCTTTTTGAGGGCGAGAAAAGCGGCCGGAGTTGCAGCCGAGGCGCCTGCGCCGACGCGCCGCGGTGGGCGCGGCCCAAACCGGCTACTCCGCGGCAAAGAAGGTGCTCGTGGAGTTGAGCGAGGAGTGCGCGCTCGACGCAGGGAGGTCGGCGGCGTCCGCACTGGCAGCGAAGCCGTCGGCGGAGCTGCTCTCGCCCGCCGAATCGGATGACGAGGCGTCCGCCTCCGCATCGGCGGCGGCAGCGTCCTGCGCGGCGGGCTCGGTTATGACGACATCGGCGATCTGGAGGCCCGCCAGATCGTCGGGCAGCGCGCCGAACCAGGCGCGACGCACCGCGTCGAGCACGCCGTTGCCCTCGAGCGCGGCAAGCGCCTGGGAGACGGCCTCGGCAAGCGCGGAATTTCCGTCCGATACCAGCACCGACAAATCGGTCGGCGCGCCCAAGATGCCCGCTACCCCTATGTCGCCGAAGGAGCGGTCGAGATAGCAGCCGGCGCTGACGTTGCACACCGCGTAGTCGGCCCTGCCGGACTCAACCGCCGAGATGCACTCGTTCACGTTGTTGCAGGTGACCTCGGAGTACGCCACGTTGCTGTTGGAAAGGGTCTGCTGCGAGCTCGAGCCGTCCTGCACGGCGATGCTGGCCGAGCTGAGCTCCGCGGCAGAAAGCTCGGGGAGCGTGCCGTTGCCGTCGAGAACGCGGGCGAACACGGCGGTCGCCTCGGAGAAAACCGTGCCCGCGGCCGTGGTGCCGCTCGGGGCGGAGGAGGCCTCCGCGCTCAGGTAAACGTCGGCGGTGCCGTCGGCCGCAGCAGAGGGCGCGGCGTTGACCACCGTAAGCGTCAGGCCGAGCTCCTGGGCGAGCGCGCCCGCCACGTCGACCGCGTAGCCGTCGGGGTTGCCCTCGTCGTCGAGCATGGCCATGGGGGCGTTCGCGGCGTCCACGGCAACCGTGAGGGTTCCGGGGGAAACCAGCGCATCGTCCGCCACCTGCGCGGACGGCGCCGGGTCGTCTTTCTCGGACAAGGGCGGAACCGACAGCGAGCAGCCGCTCGTTCCCAGCAGCGCAAAGACGGCACAGCAGGTGGCAATACAGCGCGCAACGCGGTGAGTCATGGGTACCTCTCCCTCATTATCCGACGTTCCCCCCAGCTGACCTGGTCTTTGCCCCCACACTTGCGCACCGGGGCGTTTGCTCGGGCCGCCGCGGCGGCCTTCACGACTAGCCCGCTCGCCCGCGGGGCAGGGTGCCCCTGACTACGGACGGTGCGGCTTACTCCTAGGACGCGCCATGATCGCGCGGCGCGCACGCCGTCGCTTACGTGGACCCTTTCGGCCGCGTCTGCCTTGGGATAGAACGGGCTTCACGCGGAATCGGCCCCGCTTGGGCATCGTACCCGCGCGAGAAACGGCTCCGCACCTATTCGCAACCACAGACCTGGGAGGAACGCCCGAGAGTATAGCAAGAACAAGCCCTAACCGTAAACCTGAACTTGAATGTTTTGGAAAAGCGCACGCAACCCCCCTCCCCCGCGGTATAGTGGTGGGAAAACGGAACCCCTCCCGGGCGCCTTGCCGGCGCACGGGAGGGGTTTGCGTATGGGCGCACGGGCTTGCCGCCCCCTGGGCGATGGAACGAGAACGGCGGGGGCGCGCCCCTGGGACCTGCTGCGCGAAGCGGCGCTCGAGCTGCTGAGCCCTACGCGCTGCGCGTGCTGCGAGCGGCCGGGGACGCTGCTGTGCGCCGACTGCCTAGCGCAGGTTGACTGGATCGACCCCGCCCAGGCCTGCCTGCGCTGCGGCGCGCCCTTTGGGGCGGTGACCTGCACGGAATGCCGCGGCGCGCCGAGCGCGCTCGCGTGGTGCCTGGCGTGCGCATCGTACGAGGAGCCCGTACCGCAGCTGGTGCGCGCCTACAAGGACGGCGGCGAGCGGCGCTTGGACGCGGTGATCGCGGCGCTGCTGGCCCGCGGCTACGTGCGCGCCTGGCGCGAGGCGGGGGCGCGGCTTGCGGGCTGCGCCCCGAACGCGCTTGCCTTTGTCCCCGCCACGGGCGCCGCGTACCGGCGGCGCGGGTTCGATCACATGGAGGCCGTGGCGCGGCTCCTGGCGCCGCAGGCGGGCCTGCCGCTTTTGGACGCCCTCGCCAAGCACGGCCGCTCCGACCAGCGCGAGGCCGGCCGGGAGGGGCGCCTAGCGCAAGCGCGCGGCGCCTACGAGGTGGTTGCCGACGTGCGCGGCAGGCACCTGCTGCTGGTGGACGACGTCATCACCACCGGCGCCACCCTGAACGCGGCCGCGGCGGCACTGCGTGCCGCCGGCGCGGCGCAGGTGGCGGGGCTGGCCTTGGCGCGCGTATGGTGAGGCGCGGGGCGGACGTGCCGGGCGGATACCGTGCCCCGCCCGGCGCCGTGCCTGCACCGGGCGCGACGCGCCTACTCGGGCAAGGTGATGGTGAAAACGGTGTGCGCGGCGTCCGAGGAGCAGGCTATGGTGCCGCCATGGGCAGTCACGATCTCCTTGGCAATGGCCAGACCCAAGCCGGCGCCGCCGCGGTTGGTGGCGCGGGCGGCGTCCAGGCGGTAGAACTTCTCGAAGATGACGTCCAGCTTGGCCTTGGGGATGGGGTCGCCCTGGTTCTCGAAGCGGATCACGCACGCATGGTCCTGGGGCCGGCGCTCGGCGTCCACGCGGATGGCCGTGCCCTCGTAGCTGTAGGCGATGGCGTTTTTCATGACGTTGTTGAACACGCGCGCCATCTTGTCGCCGTCCACCAGCACGGTAAGCCCCAGCGGCACGTCGAGCTCAACGGTCTTGTGCTGGTCGGTGAGCGTGGGGTAGAACTCGTCCGCAACCTGCGCCAGCATGAGGTTGAGGTCCACGTAGCCGCGCGTGAGCACGATGTCGTGGAAGTCGAAGCGCGTGATGTCGAAGAACTCCTCGATAAGCGCGTCCAGGCGGTGCGCCTTGTCCAGCGCGATGCCGCAGAAGCGCACGCGCTGCTCGGCCGGCAGGTCGGGGGCCTCGTTCAGAAGCGAGAGGTACCCCACCACGCTGGCAAGCGGGGTCTTGAGGTCGTGCGCAAGGTAGGTCACCAGGTCGTCCTTGCGGCGGGATTCGTCGCGCAGGGCCTGCTCGCTCATGCGCTCGCGGGCGCGCACGCGGTTGAGCGCCGCCTCGACCTCGAGGTAGTCGCTGTCCAGGTCGTCCCAGTCGTCGGGGTTCTCGATAAGGCGGCTCACCAGGTGCTGGGCGATGGCGGTGTCGGCGCCGGCCTGCCCGTCGGCAACGCCGCGCTGGTACGCGGCGCGCGCGCCGAAGAACAGCCCGCACGCGGCGAGGCACACCACGAAGCCCAGGAACACGAACACCCAGCGGAAGTCCAGGTAGACGAGCGGGAAGTTGGAGTACATCATGCTGCCCAAAAACAGCGTGACGCACCACGCCGTGCCGCCCACCAAGATGGCGTGGCGCACGTCGATGAAGCGGTCGAGCAGCACGTAGCCGCCGAAGAGCACCACCACGAGCAGAAGGAAGCTCTCGCTCAGGAGCATGGCGGCGAGGACGAACAACACCAGGAAGGCCGCCAGGCGGCTGTTGAAGAGGTTGCGCAGCCAATCCGGGGCGGTTGCGCGCGGGGCGGGCGAGAAGGGCGTCGGTCCGAAAGCCTCGTCGGTGGCTGCCCCGCCCTCCGCGGCGGATGCGCCGGAGCCCTTGCCGGCTGCGGAAGAGACGCCCTGCGGGGAACGGTCCGCGCCCGGCGCCCCGGGACGGGATCCCCCTTCCGCGCCGCGGCCCGCCGATCCGAAGGGCCGGGTGCCGTAGGCGCCCGCGTCGAACACGTCGGCGTCGCGCGCGGCCGCCCTTCCTCGTGCGTAATGGGCGCCGGAGAACGCTGGGGACCCGGCGGCCGCGCGGGCGCCGGAGCTGCCGTCCTTCTCCCCCGCCGCATAGGCGCGCACGTCGATGGCGCTCTCGGGGTGGGCGGGGTCCGGCGACCCGGGCTCGTTGGGCCTGCCGGTCAGCGGGTTCACCGGCGTACGCAGCGGATCGCTCTGCTGCACGGCGTCCCATAGGTGCGGCTTTTTGATCTTCACAAACGGCTCCTCTGCAGGTCTTTTGCATCCCAGTATACGAAGCCGCCCCGCGTCGCGCCGCAGAAGAGTTCCTTAAGAATGCGCCGGCGCTACCCCTCGATGGTGTAGCCCACGCCCCAGATGTTCTTGATGAAGCGCGGGCTCTGGGCATCGTCGCCGAGCTTCTCGCGCAGATGGCGGATATGGACCATCACCGTGTTGTTGGAGCTCGCCAGGAACTCCTCCTTCCACACGGCGCGGAACAGGTCCTCCACCGGCACCACCTTCCCGCGGTGGTCGACCAGGTAGAGCAGGATAGCGTACTCGAGCGGCGTCAGGCGCACGGGCTTCTCGTCCACCGTGACCTGGCGGGAGTCGCGGTTGATGGCCAGGCCGTCGACCGCGATGACCGCGCCGTCGTCCTCCTGGGCGCGGCTGCCGTAGCTGGTGTAGCGCCTGAGCTGCGCCTTCACGCGCGCCACGAGCTCGAGCGGGCGGAAGGGCTTGACCACGTAGTCGTCGGCGCCCAGGGAGAGGCCCTCGATCTTGTCGGTTTGGGAGTCGCGCGCGGTGAGCATGATGACGGGGTAGGTGTGGTCGGCGCGGATGGAGCGCAGCAGCTCGAAGCCGTCGATATCGGGCAGCATCACGTCGAGGACGGCCAGGTCGAACTCCTGGGAGAGGATGGCGCGCAGGGCATCGGAGCCGTTATAGGCCAGCGTGACCTCGTAGCCCTCGTTCTTGAGGTAGATGCCCACGAGATCGGTGATGGCCCGCTCGTCGTCCACAACCAAGATGCGCGTTTCCATTGCCCCTCCTCTGTGCGCCGGATGCCCGCGCGCTACGCGGCGGTCGCACTCGCCGCATGTCACAACCCCTCCCATTATGACCGAACCCGCCGCAGCACGACCCTTAAGAAAGATTAAGGGAGGCGCGACGGCGGGCGGCGCATTCCTAGCGCCCCTTTGAGCCGGCGCGGCGGGGCCAGGCGGGGACGGGAAGGTCGGCGGCAAGCCAGCCTACCCCTGCGAGCAGCACGCCCAGCGCCGCGATGCCCGACAGGCTGAGCGGCAGCACGGACACAAGGTAGCTCGACGCGTTGAGGGCAAGGTGCAGCCCCACGCACGGGGCAACGCGCCCGTAGCACCGGTAGACCAGGCCCAGCATGAGCGCGGTGAAAAAGGCGTAGGTGCCCTGCACCAGGTTGCCGTGCAGAAGGCCGAACATCAGCGCCTGCAGCACGTTGGCGGCCCAGAACCGGCCCGTGGCCTTCTCGGCGAAGGTCAGCGCCAGGCCGCGGCAGAAGACCTCCTCGGAAAGCGGGGCGCCGATCGCGGTGGCGAGCACCGGGACGAGCGCCCAGTCGCTCAGGTCGCCGGCGGACACGCTCGCCTCGTAGTTTTCCATGAGGTCGGGCATAAGCGGCAGCACCACGGTGAGCGCCACGGAGAGCACCAGTTGGAACCCCAGCCCCAGGGCCAGGATGCCGGCCGCGTTGACCCGCGTCACGCGGCGGCGCGACGCCCCGGAGCGGTGGCGGCGCTCGATGTAGCGCCACCACGGCAGGGCCACGGCGATGCACAGCAGCTGTCCTGAGAAGAGCGCAATCGACGTGCTGTCGAGCAGGTAGGAGGCGGCATCCCGGGCGCCGGCGGCCAGCGCGAGCCCGCCAAGCGAGGCGGCGAGCAGCATGCCCACCAGCTGGAGCGCCACGAAGAGCACGAGGATGGAGCAGAAGAGCAGGAGCCATCCCACGCGCTGGGGAAGCCCGGTCCGCTTGGCGGGCTGGGCTTGCGCGCCGGGCTCAGATGAGGGCTCGCCGGGCACGGCGAGGGCACGGTCCCCCTCCCCGGGCCGCGGCGCGCGGCGCTCGGCGGAATCCTCCTCCGCGGGCGCGGGATCGGCCGCCGTAGGCTCGCCCGGCATCGCCGGGGCCGGCGCGGGGCTCCCGTTGGGCAAGGGGGCGTCGCCGGACGGGGACGCGGCGTTTTCGCTCGCCGGATCGAGCCCCTCCGAGGCCAGAGGCGCGCCGGCGCCCCCGGAGGGACCGCCCGCAGGCGACGCGGGCGCTGGGTCGCCCTGCGGCCCCCAGGTCACGCGGCCGCCCGCCTCGGGCGCGGCCTCCCCCACCGCGTCGTCCATATGGGGCTGGTCGCCCGTGGCGGCCGTGATGTCGTGCAGCGACGGCCCCAGCAGCGCCGTGGCCCGACCGTCCGCGGTGTCCGGGCGCGGTGCCGGGGACATGCCCCGCTCCTCGTTGTTCTCGACCACAGCTGGCTCCTCCGTTTGCCGCCATCAGCTCGTTGCGCGCCTATAGTACCGCGTTCCCCGTACGTTTTCCCGCCGCGCGGCCCCGCGGGCGCCCGTTGTCGCAAAGGGCAAAAGCCGCTGAAAGACGCGCCGCATGACCGCGCCCGCGCCCAAGCGCCTAAGAAAACGATGGCCAAAGCGTTCCTGGGCCTTGCGCCGGGGCGGGTGGGAGCCGGGTAAATCGGCGCCTCCCCTAGCGCAGGCCGTAGGCGCGCTTGACGCGGGCGAGCTTGCGGCACCAGGGCGCGTACAGCGCCAGCAAGAAGAGCACCGTGGCCGCACCGTGCGCAAGGTCGAAGGGCAGCGCGGCCGCGTAAACCGCCGCCAGCTGGGCGGCCGTCTGCGGGTGGTAGAACCCCACGATGCTCCACGTGTTGAGGATGAGCCCGTAGAGCGGCCCGGATAAGAACCCGTACAGGTAAAGCGGCAGGGCGAGAAGGGCGCGCCGCGCCAAGCCGCGCCACCGCCTGAGGCCGCGCTTGGGTTGGCGTGCAGGAGCCGTGTCAGCATAAGCACCGCCCAAGCCGGCGCATCGCTCCGCGCCGCGGAAGGCGCCCGCCTGCGCAAGCACGCCGCCCAGGTAGCCCACGAGCCCCCAGGCGTACATCTGCCAAGGCGTCCAGGGCCCCTGCCCCAAGAAGAAGTTCGAGGCCAGCGCCGCAAGCGCCCCCGTCATGAAGCCGCTGCGCCGCCCGAACACCGCACCGGCGATGATGGCGACGGCCGACACCGGCTTGAAATCGGGGATGGGGCCGAAGAGCACGCGGCCGGCCGCGGCGCAGGCGGCGAGCACCACCGTGGGCATGATGTCGCGCAGGCGCGGCGCGCGCTGCTCGTACTGCGCGAAGAAGAGCCCGAGCGCCGCGAGCACCACCGCGAGCGAGAGCAGGGCGGCGTGCTCGGCGCGCAACGCGGCGCAGGCGGCGAGCACGGCCGGAACGCCGGCGATGGCGGCGGCCTCGCAAAGCGCCGGCAGCGCGCGGGAGCAGGCGCGCCCGGGCGCAGGGGCGCCGGGGGCCGCCGGGGACGGCTTGCCCGCGCGGGCGCCGTAAAGGCCGTTCTTCTCGCCCATCAGGCACCGCCCTCCCCGTCGAGCAACGCGCCGAACAGGCGCGACGAGCCGCTCGGCCGCCAGATCAGGTTGCCGGCGAAGAACGCCTCGGCCGGCTCGGTGCAGGCGAGCTCGCCGTCGAACACGAGCGAGACCTCGTCGGCGCAGCAGAAGGCGAAATCCAGATCGTGCGTCACCACGACCACGGTGCGCCCCTCGGCCGCAAGCGCGCGCAGCCGCCGCGCCACGGCCGCCGCCGCGCGCGGATCCAGGCCCTTGGTGGGCTCGTCGAGCAGGAGCAGGCGCGGGTCGGCCAGCAGCACCTTGGCGAGCGCGAGCTTCTGCTGCTGGCCGCCGGAGAGGTCGTAGGGGTGCTGGGCGGCATGCGCCGCCAGGCCGAACCGCTCGAGCATGGCGCGCTCATCGGCGGCGGCGTAGCCGCAGCGGCCGCGCCATTCGGCCAGCTCCTCGGCCACGGTGTCGCAGACGAGCAGGGCCTTGGGATCCTGCGGGAGCAGCGCCTGGCGCGCGCGCAGGGGGCTCTCCACAGACCCGCGCTGCGGGGAGCAGACGCCGGCGAGCACCTTGAGCAGCGTGGACTTGCCGCAGCCGTTGCCGCCCACGAACACGTGGACCGATCCGGCGCGCACCGCCACGGAAAGGCCGCGGAGCACCCAGGGGGCGGCGCGGTCGTAACGGAAGAAGGCCTCGCGGGCGACAAGCGCGCACTGGCCGGGAGCGGGATCGGCGGCGCCGCGCGGCAGACGCGGGCGGCGGGGCGCGCGGGCGGCAGGGCGCGCGCCGTCCGCCTGCGCCCGCAACCGCTCCCAGCGACGCCGCTGCGGGCGCAGCAGGCGCTCCTCGACGGCGGCGCGGGCGCCCAGGGGCACGCCCACGCCCAGGTCCACGCGCTGCGTGACGAAGTCCGCCACGTCCTCGGGCGCATGCGTCGCCATGACCACGGTGAGCCCCAGCTCGCGGTTAAGGCGACCCAGGAGCTGCACGAACTGGCGGCGCGCATGAGGATCGAGCTGGGCGGTGGGCTCGTCCAAAAGCAGCAGGCTCGGGCGCAGCGCCATGATACCGGCGAGGTTCACCAGCTGTTTCTGTCCGCCTGAGAGCGTCTCGGTTGAGGCGTGCATCCAGGGCTCGATGCCGAAGAAATGCGCCACCTCCGCCACGCGCCGGCGCATCTCATCCTGGCCCATTCCCAGGTTCTCCAGCCCAAAGGCCAGCTCGTGCCAGACCGTGTCGGTCACGATCTGCACGGCCGGATCCTGCATCACGTATCCGATGTGCGTGGCCGAGAAGCGCGCGTCCACCGGCTGCTCGGCGCCGGCCGCCACGAGCGACCGCCCCAGCACGGACACGGAGCCGCGCTTCTCGCCCACCGGCATGAGCTCGGGCTTGAGGGACCGCAGCAGCGTGGTCTTGCCACAACCCGTGGGGCCGGCCACCACGCAGAACGCGCCCTCCGTCACGGTAAGGGAGAGCCGGGCGAGAACCGCGCGCCCAGGCGCCGGATAGGAGAAGCTGTAGTCCTCGACTTGGATCACCGACATGAGCGCCACACCCACCACTCCCGTAGCTGCAAGAACACCGGCACCGCCATGAGCAGCGCGTACGGCACGTAAGCGGCCGCCGGCCCCAGCGCGGCCACCGCGATGCGCGGGTAGAACGCAAAGCGCCCGCACATAT
Organism: uncultured Coriobacteriaceae bacterium; assembly: GCA_944321435.1. Taxonomy (GTDB): domain Bacteria; phylum Actinomycetota; class Coriobacteriia; order Coriobacteriales; family Coriobacteriaceae; genus CALUOB01. The sequence goes on from CALULH010000008.1 coordinate 42,398, forward strand.
GCCACGCGCCGAACGCCGAAACGGCGGCCAGCACCGCCCCGTCCGCCCGGCCAAACCGATAACGCCGGTAGCTGGTGCGCCGCGCGCCGCAGGCGTAGCCCCGCGCCCGCATGGCGTCCCCGCGCACCATGCCGTCCTCCATGCCCCATCCCATGAGCACCGAAACCACCCGCAGCCGGTCGCGCACGGCGGCGCGGCGGCTCGCGGGGGCGGCGGCGCTCACGGCATGCTGCACGGCGGAAACGTCCCGCCCGCGCGTCACGAACTGCGGAACCAGCCGCAGCACCTGCGAGACCATGAGCGAGACCGTGGGCGCCCGGTTGCCGAACAGCTCCAGGGTGGCCGCGCTCGTCATGCACGCGGCATAGGACGCAAACCACAGGAGCACCGCGGCGAGCATCCCGCCCGAGCAGGCGCCGTACACCAGCGATTCCAGGTAGACGGCGCGCGATCCCAGCCGCAGGATCTCGGTGGACCCGGAAGCCGAGAAGAACGGGTTGAGCACGCAGGCCAACGCCACGAGCGGCAGCGCCCAGGCAAGGGAGCGCGCCGTGGGCCGCGGCCCGCGCGTGACGCAGCTGGCGGCAAGCGCGCCGGCAAGCGAGAGCGCCACGTACACCGGCTGCAACGCGGCCATGGAAAACACGATGGCGCAGGCAAGGTAGCAGAAGGCGACCGCCGGATGATATGTCTGGAACACGTTGGCCACAGCCCCTCCTACCCGTCGGGCGGCGACGCGGGCGCGCTTCTCGCCCTTGCCGGTCGCCCCGACCCGCCCCCTCACGAGCGCGCAAAGCGCCGCCCGCCCAAGCGCGGCGGCAGGACGCCGCCCCGCAGGCGCGCGGAAACGCAAAACGCCCCGCGCTCCCAAACGGGCCGCGCGGGGCGATGGCGCCCGCTAGAAGCTCGTGACGTAGCGGAACGCGACCGTGTCGCCCTCGCTCAGCGTGATCTGGTCGCAGGAGGACTGCGCCTCCTCGCCGTTCACGTCGAACATCCAGCCGCTCATGTCGCCGTGATCGCCTGCGGCGATGCCGCCGATCCCCTCGACGTACTTGCCGTACTGGCTGTCGCTCGCGTTGATGGAGAGACCCGTGGCGACCAGGGCGTCGTAGGCCGTAGCGCCCTCGTCGAGCTCGACTTCGCCGTCGAAGGACACGCTGCCGTCGGCGGCGCTGGAGTCGACGGTCACGGCAACCGTCATCTTGGCCGCCTCGGCGGCGACCGGCTGGCTGCCCGCGGACGCGGCGCTGCCGGAATCCGTTGCCGCCGGCGTGCCGGAGCAACCGGCCACCGCGCAGGCAAGGACCAGCGCTACGAACAGGGACAGGATGGTGGTGCGCTTAACGCGCGTCTGCTTGGTTCCGAACATGCGGACACCTTTCTTCCAGGACCCCGGCCGCCAAGCGCGCCGCAGCGCGCCCGCCCACGCGGGCGCGCAGATGGAGAGGCGATCCGACTTGTCGCGCGGCGGCAGCCGCGCGAGTTACGGTTACTGGTATAGCCGGGGACTCGCACCCCGATTCCCCTGAGCGGGCCCCGGGCCGTGCCCGGCGCTTGCCCCGCCCGCGCGTCTCCGCGCCATCCATCAGGTCAGTGATCTATGCGCTCCCCAGTGTAGCGCATACCGCCGAGAAAAACAGGCTCGGGTGCCGCGCCCTCGGCCCTGCGCGGCGTCGGCTCAGCCGACCTTGATGGCGCCCCTATCGCAGCGGTTGCCCCAAGAGTCGATGAGGCCGGCGTCGCGATAGACGCAGACGATCTCGCAGTGGTTGGCGCAGTGGCCGCAGACGACCTCACGCGTGCGGAAGTCAAAGTGATCGATGTCGAACCGGAACGGCTCGGCGCGCAGCTTCGGCGCGTCGGCTGCCAGCAGCGCCGCGCCGAAGCAGCCCATGAGGTGCCCGTCCGGGTCCACGATGACCCTCTGTCCCAGCGCCTCCTCAAACGCGCGCACGACGCCGACGTTTTTGGACACGCCGCCCTGGAACACGATGGGCGACTCGATCTTCTTGCCCTTGCCCACGTTGTTGAGATAGTTGGTGGCGACCGCGCGGCACAGGCCCGCTATGACGTCCTTTTTCTCATAGCCGACCTGCAGCTTGTGCACCAGGTCGCTCTCGGCGAAAACCGTGCAGCGCGCCGCGATGTTGGCCGGCTTCTCGGAGGTCAGCGCGATCTCGCCGAACTCCTCGACCTCCACGCCCAGACGGTGCGCCTGGCTCGAGAGGAACGACCCCGTGCCGGCGGCGCACAGCGTGTTCATGGCGTAGTCCACGGCGATGCCGTTCTCGATGCAGATGATCTTGGAGTCCTGGCCGCCGATCTCGAGAATCGTGCGCACGTCGGGATGCAGGAAGGTGGTGCCCACGGCATGTGCGGTGATCTCGTTCTTAACCACCTGCGCCTCCAGCATGGCGCCCACCAGGCGGCGCGCCGACCCCGTTGTGCCGATGGACATGACCTGCGCCTCGTCGAGGTCGATCTGCCCTCTGAGGTCGTCGACCACGCGGCGCACCGCGCCCGCGGGATCGCCCTCGGTCCACAGGTAGCTGCGAGCGATGATGTTCCTACCCTCGTCTATCACCACGCCCTTGGTGGAGATCGAGCCGGTGTCGATGCCGAGATATGCCTTCATGGAGCACAGCCTTTCTAACTAAGATGGGCCGCCGCGCGGCGGCCGGGAAACGCGGTCAGGGGGCGAGAGGCGCAGGCCGCGGCGCGGGCGTCCTTCTCGCCCGCCGCGACCTCTGCGCCCTTATCGAACCTTGCGCATGGCGATCATGTCGTAGAAGGCCTCCAGGCGGGTGTCCAGGCCCGCGTCGGAGGTCTGCGTGTCGAACGTGAGGAACAGCACCGGCACGCGGTAGTCGCGGCTGAGGCGCTGCAGGACCGGCATCACGTCGATCTCGGGCGTGCAGCCGGCGCTCTTGATGTGGATGATGCCGTCGTAGCCGGCCTCGGCGTAGCGCTTTGCCGCCGCGATGTTGAACGTGGAGGTGGGACCCATATCGTAGGAGCTGTACTCCGCGATGGACGCCTGCGCGGCAGCCGCGTTGTAATGCAGGTTGAACGCCGAGATGGACATCGCGTTCGAGAGCTCCACGCCCATGGACATGAGCTTCTCCTCGAGGTTCAGGCAGCTCACGGGATCCTGCGCGGTGTAGTACTCGCCCACGATGCCCACGCGCACCGGGTCGGCGGGCTTCTCGACCGCGAGGGCGGCGAGCGCGTCCGCGGCCCGGCGGTAGCCCTCGTCCACCTGAGCGGTGGTGGAAGCCGCGTTCATATCGGAGAGGAACGCGCGCCGCACGCGGGTGAACGAGCCCTTCTCGGCCTCGAAGCCGGCATTGGCCAGGTACTGGTCGCGGAACGCGTCGATGTGCTCCACCATGCGGTAGGCCCCGAGCATCCCCCCGATGCCGCGCGGGACCGACAGGTTGGGGTTCACGACCTTCTTGCAGTACGCCACGTAGTCGCGCAGCTTGCCCGTGGGGACGTAGCTGAAGTTGAGCATCTGGAAGTTGTCGTAGCCCGCGTCGCGCAGGATCATCTCCTGAAGCTCGCCGTAGTAGTTGAGGCGGCAGAAGCCCGTGACCTGCACCAGCACGTCGGCGCCGCGGTCGAGTGCGGCGGCGTAATCGCCGATGATGTGCTTGAACGGCGTGCACACGTAGTCGGCGCTCATCTCCTCGCCGCGCTTGAGCGTGGCGCGCGTGGGCGCGGGCGTGGGCACGAAATCGGCGTCGAGCACCCGCTCGGTGAAGTACTTGAACGCCGGCTCGTAGTTGCGGAAATGGAAGAACGCCACCTTGCGGCGCGAATGGCGGTCGCGCTTGGGACGTTTGCCGGTGAAGAAGAGCGGCCGGGGCGCGCCCTCGCTCAGCACGATGCGGCCGCGTTCCTCGGCTGCGGGCTTCTTGGCGCGCGGCTCGCCCGCGCCCTGCTCGGGCCCGGCGGAGAGGTTACGCATTGAGGTACCCGCCTTTCTTCTGGTAGGAGAGGATGTCCACGAAGCTCTCGACGCGCGTCTCCACGCCGGCCGTGCCGGTCTGGGCGTCGACGGTGAGCGTGAGGATGGGCTTGCCGTGAATGCAGCGCTCGATGGCGTCGTCGGCCATGGAGTCGGGGCCGCACGGGTAGGCGCTCATGAGCACGATGCCGTCCACGTGCTCGTGCAGCATGAGAAGGGAGCCTATGAGCTCGCGGTTTACGATCCACGGAATGGACCGGCTGAAATCGTAGCTGCGCTTGAGGACACGGGCCCGGTCCGTCTCGTCGGCGAAGAGCACGCAGGCCCCCTGGGCGCGCAGGGCGTCCTCGACCACGCCGCCCACGAACGGGTCGTGCGCCACATAAGGGTGCGCCGCCACCAAGATGGTAAGGGGACGGTCCGCAGCGGGCAGCTTGGAGAGGCTCTTTACGAGCCGCTCCTGCTCGCGCGCCATTTCCTCGTCGTAGGCGCGCTGGGCGGCCGCGGCGGCACGGTAGGCGCGGCGAGTCTCCTTGTGCGAGGCCCCTAGGCGCACGCCCAGGCCCATGAAGGCGTCCTCCTCCGACTGGCCGCCCGGCTCGTCGACGCGCAGCGCGATCACGCGCACCTGCTCGCCCGCCACCGCGAAGGCGTTGACCACCAGGTCTGGCAGCGCTTGGAACTTGGTGCAGAACGTGTCGAAGCGCCCGTACCCCATGAGGCTCGGCACGAAAACGGCATCGACCCCTTGCCGTGCGAGCGCGGCGACGTGGCCCAAGAAGAGCTTCGAGGCCAAGCACGTCTCGTCCACCGAGAGCCTGTCGCCCGTCTCCAGCGTGCCGCGGTCAGACGGCGCGTCCACCACGACCTCGCGTCCCAGCTCCTCGAAAAACGACCGCCAAAGGCGGCCGTAACGGTAGTACAGCAGCGCGCGCGGAATCCCGACGCGCCGAACGGCGGCCAAATCGGCCGCCGGCTTCATTGCAAGCTTGGCCATACGATCCTCTCGCCCTCTTACATATAAATGATTATTGTAGCTCTCGCCCGGCTTAGCGTGACTGCGTACGTCATAGATGCGCTAAGAAAACTCGTTACGCGATTGCGCCGCCAACTCGTCAATTTCAGCGCGTTGGCCTGCTTTCGCTCGCCGTCGCCGGCGGCCGCCACCCGATATCTGTAGATGCCCGCCACATGCCCTCCTTACTGCTTTCGCCGCTCATGTGCAAATATTTGAGCTATGGACGATTCAGCCCAAGGCCTCGATCCGGAGCTGGGAAAACATGCATACTTTCCGCACACTACCTGCACGTTTTCTGTTGATAGTGCATAAAAAGGACCGGAACGGAGGCCTCACCGGCCGCACCCCCTTGCGAATCGTCCATAGCTCGAATATTTGCACACGTCGGAGAGGAGGGCGTACCTTTCTTTTGGGTACGCGCGGCTCCGCGTCTGCCGGATGCGCTAGACCAGGGCGGACTTGCCCCCCTTGGGGCATGCACGGCCCCGCACATTGACGCGGCGCGTCGCGCCGCGTCAAGCGGACAGCGCGTTTTGCGCGGCCTGCCGCCGATCCCGTATCATGGTGCGCAAAGTACCGGAGGATGGGACGTCTATGAGCAAGAACCGCAGCGGGCGTGGGCAGCACGCCGACGTCGGCGCACAAAGCAAGCATCAAAACGGGAAACCCGCGCGCAAAGGGCACTCGAAAGGCGCGCGCGGAGGCGCCTCTCGCTCCAGCGCCTCCCGTCCCGGGGGCGCAAGGAGCCAACACGCAAGCGCAGGAGCAAGCGCCGCCCGCAACGGCGCAAACAACCGCGCGGGCACCGCAAAAGCAGGTGCCACCCGCGCTAGCGCACAGGGCCCGCGCGCCGCAAAGCCGCAGCTCGACCCAACCGGGCCCACGGCGCTCGGTATCACCCGCGAGGCCTTCCTGCCCGTGTCCCGCGCCGACATGGAGGCGCGCGGGTGGGACCAATGCGACTTCGTCTACATCTGCGGAGACGCCTACGTGGACCATCCGAGCTTCGGCATGGCCATCATCACCCGCCTGCTCGAGGCGCACGGCTACCGCGTCGGCGTCATCTGCCAGCCCGACTGGCGCGATCCCGCCAGCATCGACGCGCTCGGCGAGCCGCGTCTGGCGTTCCTCGTCTCGGCCGGCAACATGGACTCCATGGTCAACCATTACAGCGTGAGCAAGCACCGCCGCCGGCAGGACGCCTATACCCCCGGCGGCGCTGCGGGTGCGCGCCCGGACCATGCGGCCGTGGTCTACGGCAACCTGATCCGCCGCGCCTACAAAAACACGCCCATTATCTTGGGCGGCATCGAGGCGAGCCTGCGCCGCCTTGCCCATTACGACTACTGGTCCGACAAACTCAAGCGCTCCATCCTGCTGGATTCCGGCGCCGACCTGGTGATCTACGGCATGGGCGAGCATCCCGTGGTAGAGGTGGCTGACGCGCTCGACGCGGGCCTGCCCGTAGACCAGATCACCTACGTGGCCGGCACCTGCTACCGCACCCGGTCGCTCGAGCAGGTCTACGACGCCACCGTGCTGCCCGGCTGGGACGAGCTCGAGGCCGACAAGCTCAACTACGCCCGCAGCTTCAACACCCAGTACCAGAACATGGACCCCATCCGCGGCGGACGGCTGGTGGAGCCCTACCCGCACGATGTCTACGTAGTGCAGAACCCGCCGGCAACGCCCCTCACCACAGCCGAGATGGACGCCGTCTACGCGCTGCCCTACACGCGCACCTACCATCCCGACTACGAGGCGGCTGGCGGCGTGCCCGCGCTCAAAGAGGTCAAGATGAGCCTGATCTCCAACCGCGGGTGCTTCGGCGAGTGCAGCTTCTGCGCGCTGACCTTTCACCAAGGCCGCATCCTGCAGACGCGCAGCCACGAGAGCCTCGTGGAGGAGGCGGAGAAAATCACGCGGGAACCCGACTTCAAGGGCTACATCCATGACGTGGGCGGCCCCACCGCCAACTTCCGCCAACCGGCCTGCAAGCACCAGCTCGAGCGCGGTGCCTGCGCAAACAAGCGCTGCCTGTGGCCCGCCGTATGCCGCCAGATGGACGTGAGCCACGCCGATTACGTGGAGCTGCTGCGCAAGCTCCGCGCACTGCCGGGCGTGAAGAAGGTTTTCGTGCGCAGCGGCATCCGCTTTGACTACGTCATGGCCGACGCCGACGACACGTTCCTGCGCGAGCTCTGCGCCCACCACGTATCCGGCCAGCTGAAAGTCGCCCCCGAGCACGTGAGCGACGCGGTGCTCTCCGTCATGGGCAAGCCAAGCCGCGCCGTCTACGACCGTTTCTGCGAGAAGTACCGCCGGGTGAACGAGGAGCTGGGCAAGGATCAGTACCTGGTGCCCTACCTTATGAGCAGCCACCCCGGGTCCACCATGAAGGAGGCCGTGGAGCTTGCCGAGTACTGCCGTGACCTGGGGTACATGCCCGAGCAGGTGCAGGACTTCTACCCCACGCCTTCCACCATGAGCACGTGCATGTACTACACCGGCGTTGACCCGCGCACCATGAAGAAGGTCTATGTCCCCAAGAGCGCGCACGAGAAGGCCATGCAGCGGGCCCTCATCCAGTACCGCAAGCCCGAGAACTACGACCTGGTGGCCGAGGCCCTGCGCCGCGCGCACCGCACCGACCTTATCGGCTACGGGCCGAAATGCCTGATCCGTCCGCGCAAGGGCGCGGGCAAGGCCGGCGATGGGCACAGACCCAAGGGAGGTCCCGCCGGCAAGGCGCAGGCGGGCGAGAAGCGCAGGGGCGCGGGCGGGCGGAAGCCGACGCGCATGCGCTGACGGCGATGCGCGAGGTTTATACGGTTGGATAGGGCCTCTAGTCGGGCCGCAGCATCAACCCAGCGGCCCGCAGTACGGTGCGCCAGAGCGCAGCACCGCCTCGCGCACCAGCACGTCGAGCGCGTCCAGGCAGCAGGCGGGCACTGCATGGTCGCGCTTGTACACCGAGAGCTCGGTGCACGCCAGGATCACCGTCTGGCAGCCCTTCTCGCCCACCAGCTCGTCGATCACGCGCGCAAACCGGGCCTCGTCGGCCGGACGGCCGGCTTTGATTTCGTCATAGATGAGCGCCATGACGTCGCGCTGGCGATCGGGCGAGGGTGTAACCGCCTCCACCCCCAGTGCCGCGCACTCATGCGCGTACACGCCGGCCATAACGGTGCCGTCGGTCGCCATGATGCCTATGCGGCGCGCCCCGCTGGCGCGCGCCGTATCTCCCAGGCCGCGCTCCACCGCGTAGCGCACGGTCTCGCGCGGCATGTGGATCACGGGCACCGGAGCGGCGGCCTGGATCTGATCGTAAAAGTAGTGCGAGGTATTGCAGGGAATGGCGACGTTAGCCGCCCCCCAGGCCTCAAGCAGGCGCATGTCGGAGCCCATGGCGTCGATAAGGGCACGGCTGTCGCCGGTGGCAATGGCGCGCGTGCGGTCGGGCATGGTGGCGTGGCTCAGGATCAGCGCGTCGATATGCTCTTGATCCGAGGACGCCGCCGTGGCGGCGGTCAGCTCCTGGTAGAAGTAGCTGCTTGCCTCGGGGCCCATGCCGCCGATCACGCCGAGCTTCTTGCGCACGCCCATCGTTGCCCCCTTGTACACACGCCGCCGCGGCGCCGCACAGGCGCCCGCCGCGGACCTTACGGCCGGTAATTCTCCTTGAAGTCCTTAAAATACCCCAGATAGGTGTGCCACATGCGCAGGGTGCGGTTAAAGCCGTTGTCGCCCTTCTTGAACACGGGGTTCACCACGCGGCCGGCGCGGTACTGGGCAAGCGCCGCCTCGCGGTTGGCGGGGTCGGTCACATAGCGCTTGATGACCCCCTTGGGAACCACCGTCCACAGATGCGGCTCGGAGGGCGTCTGCAGCGGCAGCTCGCGCTGGTACACCCAGTCCTCCACCAAAAGCTTGGCCACGTTGAGGCCCGATCCGGTCACGTAGTAGTTGCTGCGCCCTTGGCGCGTGTTGAAGTCCAGGAAGCGGAAGCTGCCGTCACGCTGATCGTACTTCACGTCGAAGTTGGCGAAGCCCACGTAATGCAGGTCCTCGAGCAGCTCCTTGATGCGCGCGAGCTCGCCCATCTCGGGCTCGGTGAGGATGACGGCGTGGTTGCCGCCTGCATGCGGAGAATGCTCCTCCAAAAGCACGTGCCCCAGGCACATCATCTTAACCTTGCCGTTGCGGTCCGAGTACGTGGTGAGCACGCGCATGAACTCGTCGTTGCCGGGAATGAGGTCTTGGATGATGAGGTCGTCGCTGTAACCGGACGCGTAGATGTCGCGGATCTCCTGCTCCATCTCGGCACGGGACTCCGGGCGGAAGACCTTGAACTGCGTGGGGAACGGATGCGCCCAATAGTCGATGCCGTCGGAGGGCTTGAGGATGGCCGGGAAGCGGATGTCCATCTCGAAATCCAGCGGCATGCCCTTCTTGTAGACGAAGGTCTGCGGGCGCAGGATGCCGTGCTTGTCGCAGAAGCGGTAGAACTGCTCCTTGCGCTGGAACGAGTCCATGAGGTCGAAATCGATGTACGGCGCGATGACGTTTTCCGGCAGCTCGCTCTTGTGCTTGCTGGCCAGGGCCACGTAGTTGTCGCCGCAGCCTATGAGGATGACCTTCTTATCCGCATGCGCGGCTGCGAAGTCGCAGGCCGTCCGCACGAAGACGTCGTCCTGGTCTATGGCCTCGTTGGGCGTGTACTCGACGATCTTGCTGCGAAAGCTCGGACCGGTGTGGTACTTGCCGAAAACGTGCGTCTTGACCTGGTAGGCCTCGTAGAACGCGCGCGCCACGCTGTACGAGTTGATGTCGCCGCCGAACACCAGCGGCACGAACTCACGCTCAGTAAACTGCATTAGCTGCTCCCCAGCTTCGCTGTCAGGCACCGATAGCGCCGGCGAGCCTCGTGCCCGCGCGGCGCATACGTGTCAATGATAGCCCTTCGGGTGGACGGGCCTGCAGTTTCCAAACCTTTTCCGCAGATAGGCGGCAGAGGGCGAGAAGAGCGCGCCGCCCGCTAGATACCCGCCTCCTGAATGGCGCGCACGGCGGCGCGCAGGCCGTCGGGCGGGAGCACCAACGCCATGCGGACGTAACCCTCGCCGCTGGGCCCAAAGCTCGCCCCCGGGGTCACCACCACGCCGGCCTTGTCCATGAGCTCCTCGCAGAACGCCAGGCTGTCGGTGCGGCCGCCGGGGAGCTTGGCCCACACGAACATGGTGCCGTGCGCGTTGGGACGTTCCCAGCCAATGGCCTCGAGCCCGTCGCAGAGCGCGTCGCGGCGCTCCTGGTACAGCATCCGCTGGCGCTCGACGCCGTCCAGCGGGCCGGTCAGCGCGGCAATGGCCGCCTTCTGGATGGGATAGAACATGCCAAAGCTCATCTGGCCGCGCAGCTTGGCAAAGGCGGCCACCACGTCGGGGCGCCCCACCAAAAAGCCGACGCGCGCACCGGTCACGTCGAAGGACTTGGAGAGCGAGAAGAACTCCACGCCCTGATCGAGCGCGCCCTCGTGCGCCAGGAAGCTGCCGCCTTTCTCGCCATCGTAAATGATGTCGGAGTACGCGTTGTCGTGCACGATGAGGATGTCGTGCTTGCGCGCGAAGGCGATGATCTCCTCGTAGAGGCCGGGCGCGGCCACGGACCCCACGGGGTTGGCCGGCAGCGACACGATCATGTACTTGGCGCGGTCCGCCACGTCGTCGGGGATGTCCGCCACATGCGGCAGGAAGTCATGCTCGGCCGTGAGCTTGTAGTAGTAGGGCTCGGCTTTGGCGATAAAGGCGCCGCCCTGGAAGATGGGGTAGCACGGGTCGGGCACCAGCACGGTATCGCCTTCGTCGAGCATCGCGAGCGCAAACAGGCCCACACCCTCCTGCGTGCCGTTGACGGAGGTCACCATGTCGGGCGTGATGCCGGCCACACCGAAGCGACGCTCATAGTAATCGCACACGGCCTGCTTGAGCTCGGGCAGGTCGCGCAGGGAGTACTTCCACATCTCGGGCTGGCGGGCGGCGTCGATGAGAGCGTTCACCACATGGTCCGCCGGCGGGAAGTCGGGCGTGCCCACCGACAGGTTGTAAATGGTGCGGCCCTCGGCCTCGAGCGCAAGGCGCTTGTCGTTCAAGGAGGCGAAGATCTCCTCGCCGAACGCGTCCAACCGTTTTGAGAACTGCATTGCGCCTCCGCCTTTCACCCTCGCCGGCCAGCTGCTGCCGGCTGCGCCCGGACTGCCGATAACAAAGGAACCCGCCGGGCGGGCGGGTTCCTTTCCGTGCTCTGCTCTGTGAGTATAGCGCAGCGGCGGATCCGCGCGGTGCGGGGCGCTGCGCCGTAACACGCGCGTTACTCCTGGGGGAACTTGGAGAGCGCGTCGGCGTCGGCCACGATGGTGACGTCGGGGTGGAACTGGAGGATGGAGCCGGGAACCTGCGGGGTGACCGGGCCGCACACGCTGTTGTACAGCGCCTCGGCCTTGTCGGCGCCGGAGACGACCACGAGGATCTTCTTGGCGCTCATGATGGTGCCGATGCCCATGGTGTAGGCCTGGCGCGGCACGTCGTCAGCGGAGGCGAAGAAGCGCTTGTTGGCCTCGATGGTGCTCTCGGTCAGATCGACGCAGTGCGTGGCAGCGGCAAAGTCGTCGGCCGGCTCGTTGAAGCCAATGTGGCCGTTGCGGCCCAGGCCGAGCAGCTGCAGGTCAACGCCGCCGATGGCGCGGACCGCGGCGTCGTAGGTGGTGCACTCGTTGTCGGCGTCGGGGTTCTCGCCGTTCGGCACGTGGGTGTTGTCCTTGTTGATGTTCACGTGGTCGAACAGGTTGTCGTTCATGAAGTAGTAGTAGCTCTGGTCGTTGGCGCGGGAGATACCGCGGTACTCGTCCAGGTTGTAGGAGCTGACCTCGGAGAAGTCCAGGTCGCCGGCCTCGTACATGGCAACGAGGTTCTTGTAGGTGCCCACCGGCGAAGAACCGGTGGCCAGGCCGAGCACGCTCTGGGGATTGAGGGTGATCTGCGCCGCGATGATGTTCGCGGCCTTGCGGCTCATTTCGTCGTAATCGCGCACACGGATGATCTTAACCATGGTTCCTCTTTCATGACCGGGAGCTCATGCTCCGCCCTGTAATGAACCCGCTGTGTTAAGTATACGTTAAGGGCTTGACCTTCAACTGGTAGTAACCAGTTGAATATGCGAACGGTCGAAATTTCACAGTGAGCGCACATTTGCGGTGAAGAGACCGTTAAGGGCCCGAAACCCCGCCCGCATGTCGCCGCAGATCTCGGAACGGGCGAAGCGTCAAAAAAACCGGCCGACGCATAGAGCGCCGGCCGGCCCGTTTGAGCGCATGTTGAGCGCGAGGCGCCCTACTCCGCGCGATAAGGCTCCAGAGCCTTGAGCACGTAGGCGTTGGCCTGCTGGCACAGCTCGTCGGTCGGGGCCTCCGCCAGCGTGCGGACCAAAGGCTCGGTGCCGCTGGCGCGCACAAGGACGCGGCCGCGGTCGCCCAGGAACGCATCGGCTTCCTTAGCGGCGGCGAGCACCGCAGGATCGTTCATCGCGGCGTCCTTGTCGGTCACGCGCACGTTGATGAGCTCCTGCGGATAGAGCTTGACCGGGGCGCAGAGCTGCGAAAGGGTCTCGCGCTCCGCGCGCAGGACCTCCATGACGCGCAGCGAGGTCATGATGCCGTCGCCCGTGCACTCGATATCGCCGAAGATGATATGGCCGGACTGCTCGCCGCCCAGGCTGTAGCCGTTCTCGCGCATGCACGCGTAAACGTACTTGTCGCCCACCTGGGTGGTCTCGTAGGACAGATGCGCCTGCTCGAACGCCTTGAACAGACCGTAGTTGCTCATGACGGTGGGAACCACGGTACCAGCGGTGAGCCGTCCGTGCTTGTTGAGGTAAACGCCGCAGACGTAGAGGATGAGGTCGCCATCGACCACGTTGCCGCGCTCGTCAACCGCGATGCAGCGGTCGGCGTCGCCGTCGTAGGCAAAGCCCACGTCGAGGCCCTGCTCGACCACATGGCGGCGCAGGCGGTCGATGTGCGTGGAGCCGCAGTCAACGTTGATGTTGAGGCCGTTGGGCGCGTTGTTGATGACGCGGACGTCGGCGCCGAGCGCGTCGAACACGGGCTTGGCAACCGAGGAGGCCGCGCCGTTGGCGCAATCCAGGCCGACCTTGACGCCCTGCAGCGAGAAATTGGCGCTGGCGATGAGGTGCGCGATGTAGCGGTTGCGCCCCTGCATGTAGTCGATGGTGGAGCCGATGGCGTCGCCGGTTGCCAGCGGAACCTCGCTCTCGCCGTCGATATAGGCCTCGATGAGCTCCAAGACGTCCTCGTCCATCTTGTAGCCCTCGTTGTTCACGAGCTTGATGCCGTTGTCGGTATAGGGGTTGTGGCTGGCGCTGATCATGATGCCGCAGTCAAAGCGGCCGTCGAGCGTCTCGTACGCCAGGCCGGGAGTGGGGATGACGTGCAGCATGTACACGTCGGCGCCGGAGGCCACCAGGCCCGCCGTCAGCGCGGACTCGAACATGTAGCTGGAGCGGCGCGTGTCCTTGCCCAGCACCACGCGCGCCTTTTTGCCCTGGCGGGCGCCGTAGTACCAGCCCACATAACGGCCGATCTTAAAGGCATGCTCGACCGTGAGGCCCACGTTGGCCTCGCCGCGGAAGCCGTCGGTGCCGAAGTACTTCATAGATACACTCCTTTGCGCAAAGCGATAGATAAGCTAAGCTATCCCGACCCAAACCACTGGTCTGGTTTTGAGCAGACCAGACAGTATTGTAGCGGCAGTGCGCCGCCTGCGGTAGCCCGCACCCCAACCTGCGTAGAACGTCCAAAGCCCCGTCGCGCATAAAAAAGGACCCGCCGGGAGGGCGGGTCCGTATATGCACGTGAAAGGCGTCGCAGTACGTACCTTAGCGCTTGGAGAACTGCGGACGACGACGGGCCTTCTTGAGACCGTACTTCTTGCGCTCGACCACGCGGGCGTCGCGGGTCAGGAAGCCAGCCTTCTTGAGGTCGGCGCGGTAGTCGCCAGCCTGCAGCAGCGCGCGGGCGATGCCCAGGCGCAGAGCGCCGGCCTGGCCGGACAGACCGCCGCCATCGCACAGTGCGATGACGTCGAAGGAACCGGCGGTGTCAGTGACCTTGAACGGGGCGAGGGCCTCGTCGATGAGGTTCTGACGGCAGAAGTAGGACTTGGCGTCGCGCTTGTTGACGGTCACCTGGCCGGTGCCGGGGACGAGACGGACACGAGCAACGGCGTTCTTGCGACGGCCGGTGCCCTGGTACTGAACGGTGTTCTCAGCCATGGGTTACGCCTCCAGCTCGATCTTGACGGGGTTCTGGGCAGCATGCGGATGCTCAGTGCCAGCATAGACCTTGAGCTTGCGGAACTGCTGACGGCCCAGAGTGTTCTTGGGGAGCATGCCGCGGACGGCGCGCTCGATCACGCGCTCCGGGTGCTTCTCCATGGCCTGACGGAACGTCTCGGCCTTGAGACCGCCGTTGTAGCCGGTGTGGTGGTAGTAGGTCTTCGTGTTGGCCTTGTTGCCGGTAAGCTGGACCTTATCGGCGTTGATGACCACCACAAAGTCACCCGTGTCGACGTGGGGGGTGTACTGGGGCTTGTTCTTGCCGCGCAGGATCATGGCGATCTGGGTGGCAAGACGGCCGAGAATGGCACCCTCGGCGTCGATGAGGTACCAGTTGCGCTGAACCTCACCCGGCTTTGCGTAGTGAGTCGACTTGTTGATCACGAGACTCCTCCAAATGGATGTTTTTTACAGAGATTACACGGGGCTCTGTAAAGCAACTTGATCAGTATATGCAGGCCGTCAACCTGCGTCAACGGGTATCTGAAGGGGGTTTCACGAAAACCGCATTTGCACAAGGTGTCCACATCGGCATATGCGCCTGCGGGCGAGAAGGACAGCGCCTTGGGCCGCGAGGCAGGATGCCCTTTGCCATTGGGGACGGGTACGTTTGGCAGATGCATCTGCCAAACGTACCCGTCCCCAATGGCAGTCCACTTCTCGCAGGACGCGGCGCTTTCCACCGCGCAGTCGCTCGCCAACTTCGGCATCGCCACCAAGGAGCAGCGCGAGCGCGTGAAGGAGGCCGCCCGCGGCACGCGCTTCACCACGGCGTTCGGCAAGATCCTCAAGCGGCTCATAAGCTGCGGTGTGGGCGTGCACCACGCCGGCATGCTGCCGCGCTACCGCCTGCTGGTCGAGAAGCTCGCCCAACAGGGCCTGCTGCCCGTCATCTGCGGCACCGACACCCTGGGCGTGGGCATCAACGTGCCCATCCACACGGTGGTGCTCACGGCGCTCACCAAGTTCGACGGCCACAAGATGCGCCGGCTGCGCGCGCGTGAGTTCCATCAGATCGCGGGCCGCGCCGGGCGCGCGGGCTTCGACACCGAGGGCCTCGTCATAGCCGAGGCGCCCGAGCACGAGATCGAGAACGCGAAGCTGGTCGCCAAGGCCGGAAACGACCCCAAGAAGCTCCGCAAGATCAAGCGCAAGAAGCCGCCCGAGGGCTTTGTCACCTGGAACGAGGCGACCTTCACGCGCCTTATCGAGGCCGCGCCCGAGACCCTCAAGCCCCGCCTGCGCATCACGCACTCCATGGTGCTCTCCATGGTCGAGCAGGGCGGCGACGCCCGCGCGCACGTGCGCGAGCTTATCGATCGTAGCCTTCAGACGCCCGAGGAGAAGCTTGCGCTGAACGCGCGCGCCGACGAGATCTTCGCCACGCTCATCGACTCCGGCGTTGTGGTGAGGGCCGATGTTCCGCCCGCGCCCGGCGCCCCGGCCGACACCGCACCCGAGGCCGACTACGCCCTTACCGTGGACCTGCCGGACGACTTTGCGCTGGACCAGCCGCTCTCCCCCTTCTTGCTGGCAGCCCTTGAGCTTTTGGACCCCGAAAGCGAGAGCTACACCTTCGACCTGATCTCGATGGTGGAGGCCACGCTGGAGGACCCCAAGCAGGTGCTGCGCGCCCAGGAGCGCGCCGCGCGCGACCGCGCCATGGCCGAGATGAAGGCCGACGGCGTCGACTATGAGGAGCGCCTGGAGCGCATTGCCGGCGTAACGTACGACAAGCCGCTTGAGGACCTGCTCGACGCCGCCTTTGCCCGCTACTGCCAGGAGGTGCCGTGGGCGAACGACTACGCGCTCTCCCCCAAGAGCGTGCTGCGCGACATGCTGGAGAGCGCCTCGGACTTCAAGGGCTACGTGCAGCGCCTGGGCATTGCCCGCTCGGAGGGCATTTTGCTGCGCTACCTGGCCGAGGCGTTCCGCTCGCTCGACCGCACGGTGCCGCTTGAGAAGCGCAACGACCAGCTGCAGGACATCATCAGCTGGCTGGGCTTCTTGGTGAAGAGCGTCGACTCCAGCCTGGTGGACGAGTGGGAGGCCGCCGGCGAGGCGGGCGCCTTGGGCGCCCTGCCGCCCAAGGCCGCCGATGCCGTGGTGGCCGATCGCCGTGGCGTGACCCTCTTGGTGCGCAACGCCCTCATGCGCCGCGTGACCCTGGCCGCCGCCGGTCGCGTCAAAGACCTCGGCGCGCTCGACGCCGACTGGGGCATGGGCGAGATCCGCTGGAAGCGCGCACTCGAGGCCTACCACGCCGAGCACGAGGAGATCCTAACCGACGCCGACGCGCGCAGCGCCGCGTTCTTCTCGATCGACGAGACGGACGAGAAGCACCCCGTCGAGGACGGCGGCCACGTATGGCACGTGCATCAGATCTTCGCCGACGAAGCCGGCGACCGCGATTTCGGCATCATGGCCGACCTTGACCTTGACGCCACGCAGGAGGAGTCCGAGGCCGTGTTCAAGAACTACCGCGTGGGATTCTTCGAGGAGATCAACGGGCGATAAGCGCGCAGGGGGCGCTTATCGCCCGACGAGCTACTTGCGGTCGAGGAAGCTGCGGCCCTCCGCCTCGTCGAAGCCGCGATGGCCGTGGACCTCGAGGCCGTCGAGCGCCTGCTCGAGCCGGGTGAACTCCTCGTCGGTGAGCTCCACCTCGCTGGCGCCCAGGTTCTCCAAGATGCGCCCCTTGTTCTTGGAACCGGGGATGGGCACCACGTTGGGGTACTTGTGCAGCATCCACGCGAGCGAGATCTGCGCGCTCGTGGCGCCCTTGCGCGCGGCCACCTCGGCCAACAGGTCCACGATGGGCTGGTTGGCGGCCAGGTTCTCCGGGCGCAGCTGCGGCACCAGGCTGCGCACGTCGTCGACCTTCTCGAACTGCGTTGCCGCCGTCACCTTGCCGGAGAGCAGGCCGCTCGCGATGGGCGAGAACGGCACGACGCCGATGCCCTGCTCAAGGCAGTAGGGAATGACCTCGTCCTCGATGCCGCGCTCCACCATGGAGTAGATGTTCTGCACGGCCGAAAGCGGCGTCACCTTGTGCATGGCCGCAATGGTGTCGACGGTGACCTGAGACAGGCCCCACCCGCCGATAAGCCCCTCGTCGATGAGCGCGCCCATGGCGGCGGCAACCTCCTCGGTGGGAACGGCGGGGTTCACGCGATGCAGGTAGTACAGCTCCACATGGTCGGTACCCAAGCGCTCAAGGGACGCCTCCAGGTGACGGCGCACGGCGGAGGCCACGCCCTCCGCGGCAGCCTCGTCGGCGCTGATGTGCAGCTTGGTGGCGATAACCGCCTCGTCGCGACGGCCCGCCAGCGCGCGGCCCAGGATGCGCTCGTTGTGCCCGCGGTTCTCGGGCTTGAGCTCCGGCCCGTAGGCCTCCGCCGTGTCAAAGAACGTGCAGCCGAAGTCAAGGCCCGCGCGGATGGCCTCCACGCTGTAATCCTCATCCGGAATCCGTCCGTAGCCATGGGAGAACCCCATGCACCCCATGCCGATCTCGGACACCTCTATGCTGCCGAGCATGCGCTTCTTCATCCGTTCCTCCTTGCCTCGGAAAAGCACCGTCCACCAACAAGTATGGAGGGCGGGCGAGAAGGTCCGCGCAACGATCTGCGCAAGCCGCTATGCACGAGGCGCATAGCGAAGGTGAGACGAGGAGACCCCTTCTCCGCGCCGGGTGCGGGCGCATCATCGCCTGCTCGGGCAGTCCTCTTCGCGACGAAGGCGCCGGCAACGGCGCCTTCTGCTCATGCGGAACTCGCATCCGACGATGCGCCCGCACCCGGCGCTGCGCGAGCGTGTACGCGATTGTCCCGCGGCCGTGCTTCAGCCAGGTCAACCGAAGGCGGGGCGGGGCATATCGTCCTGGCGCAGTTCTGCAGACGCAGAAGGCCACTTAATGTGGCCTTCGTCGCGTCGAAGCTGTTTGAGCACAGGATGATATGCCCCGCCCCGCCGGCGTTCAGGGGGGGGTGCTTCTCGCCCGCCTGGGCTGTTGCTTACTGACGGTAGTGGGCGAAGAAGTCGGCCAGGTCCTCCATGGCCTCGCGCAGGACCTCCATGCGCGGCAGATACACGATGCGGAAGTGATCGGGCTTGCCCCAGTTGAAGCCGCCGCCGCGCGTGATGAGGATGCGCTTCTCGTGCAGCAGGTCTAGCGCGAACTGCTCGTCGTCGGTGATGTTGAACTTCTCGACGTCCATCTTGGGGAAGATGTAGAACGCCGCCTTGGGCTTGACCGCCGTGATGCCCGGAATGGCGTTCAGCGCCTCGTAGACGAACTCGCGCTGCTCGTAGATGCGGCCACCGGGCTCAACGTAGCGCTCCACACTCTGGTAGCCGCCGAGCGCCGTCTGCACGATGGACTGCGCCGGCACGTTGGAGCACAGGCGCATGTTGGACAGCATGTTGATGCCGTAGATGAAGTCGGCCATGCAGCGCTTGTTGCCGGAGAGGATCATCCAGCCGATGCGGTAACCGGCGATCATATGGCTCTTTGAGAGGCCCGAGAACGTGACGCACGGCAGATCGGGGGCGAGGCTCGCAATGGACACGTGCTCGACGCCGTCCATGCACAGGCGATCGTAGATCTCGTCCGAGAAGATCATGAGCTGGTGCTTGCGCGCGATCTCCACGATCTCCTGGAGCACCTCGCGCGGGTAGACGGCGCCGGTGGGGTTGTTGGGGTTGATGATGACGACGGCCTTGGTGCGCGGGGTGATCTTGGCCTCCATGTCCGCAAGGTCGGGGTTCCACTCGGCCTGCTCGTCGCAGACGTAGTGCACCGCGGTGCCGCCGGCCAGCGTGGCGCAGGCGGTCCACAGCGGGTAGTCGGGGCTGGGGATCAGGATCTCGTCGCCGGTGTCCAAAAGCGCGTTCATGCACAGCTGGATGAGCTCGGAGACGCCGTTGCCGGTGTAGATGCCGTCCATGCTGACGTTGGGCAGGTGCTTGAGCTGCGCGTACTGCATGATGGCCTTGCGTGCCGAGAAGAGCCCGCGCGAGTCGGAGTAGCCCTCGCAGTCGGGCAGCTGCTGGCGCATGTCGGTGATGACCTCGTCGGGGGTGCGGAAGCCGAAGGGCGCCGGGTTGCCGATGTTGAGCTTCAAGATCCGCAGACCCTCGTCCTCCATGCGAGCGGCCTCGTCGGCCACCGGGCCGCGGACGTCGTAGAGCACGTTGTCGAGCTTGGTTGACTTGGTGAACTGGCGCATGGGTGCGCTCCTTTGCGTGTCGGTGGTTGGGCGAGAAGCGCCCGCGGCATGTGCGGCGCGGGCGGACGTGGAGGCGGCCGCAGGCCGCGCGGAAGCTCGCCCTGGCGGCGCGGCGGGAGCCGGCGGGGTTGATGCGGCCGCAGATGCAGCGCGCGCGACTGGATCTGACTGAGGCTGAACCGTAGCCGAAGCGGCCGACTGAGGCGCGTCCGCATTGCCCGCGAGCCATGCAACGTCAACGTCAAGCAGGCTGGCAAGCAGCCGCATCACGTCGCGCCGGGGAACGGTCTTGCCGCTCACGTACTGGCTCACCTGGCTTTTTCCCAGCTTCTTGCCCTGTGCGGCGGCACGGCGGATAAGGTCGGCCTGCTTCACGTGCGCCGTGTCCATCGCGCTTCTCAGCCGCTCTGCAAACGCCGTCTCCCCCATGTCGCACCTCCCGCACTGAAAGTTCAATTTCAGAAGCCTTGCAAATTGAACTTCACCGAGTTTCTCTCGGCAGTATGTTCAATTTAGGCGCCAGTATAACACGGCAGAGTTCAAAGGATGGTTCAATTTTATAAAACCAGTGGGATCTTGCGCATAGATGTGCCTGGCTTGCTGCCTGCACCAAGCCGGGCGCCCGATCCTTACAGGCAGGTCCAAGGCTCTTGGCGGACGGCGCACTTCTGCGCAAAGGCCTCACGGGCGGCTGTCAGCGCTTCGCCGCCGCCAATCGTGCGCGCACCGGCTGGGCACACTGCCACGCAACGAAAACACGAGATGCAGCGGTCGACATCCGTTGCGGTTGTGTCGTCAAAGGTGATGGCGCCCGTGGGGCAAAAGCGTACGCACAGGCCGCAGGTCGTGCACGCGTCGGCGTCCGCCTCGGGCTTGAAGACCATGCCGCCAAAGGTGCGGTAGGGCCGGTTGCCGGGGATCGACGCCACGCGCGCGGCCTCGGCGCTGTCCGCACGAGCGAGCTTCTCGACCACCTGCGCGGCAAACGCCCGCACCGCCGCAAGGTCGTCGGCATCCGGACGGCCTTCGGCCACGTTGGTCATAAGCGAGTGGTGCGCCACGAACGAACCGAGCGCCACGGGGACAAAGCCGCCCTCCCCCAGCACGTCGGCCATCTCCAAGAACGTGTCGTCCACCGCGCGGTTTCCGTAGCTCACGATAAGTACGGCGGGCACGCCCTCGCCCACGCAGCGCCTGAGCTTCTCTGCCGCCGGCGCCGGAACGCGGCCACCGTACGACGGCACCGCGAACACCGAAAGGTCTCCTGGGGCAAAGGCGGGCACCGCGCGTTTCTGCGGCGTGATGTCGGTGACCTCATAGGGAATCCCCGTGGCTCGGCAAAACTCCTCCGCGATCTGCATGGTCGTGCCGGCACCCGTGAACACGCACGCGCGAACGCTCTCGATCTTCATACCATCCATCCTTCCCCTCAAACGCAACGCTCTAGGTATGCCACGCCACCAGCACCTCCGCAGGTACTGCGCTGGCGTCAAAGCGGTAGTGGCCTGTTACCTCTTGGCGAAACGGATATGCCAGATAGTCGTTCTCACGCCAGAGCTGACCCATGTTGTGGATCACAAACGCCTTGCCGCGCCGGTCGCGGCGGTCGCTCACGATCCCGATATGGGAACCGTTGCCAAACACCACCACGTCCCCGCCCTGCCATGCGTCAAGGGCGTCAGCGTCGCAGCTCAGCTCCCGAGCATACCGCCTGAAAAACACGTCCAGCACGCCCGCTCGGCGAAAGTCTATGTTGGGGTCGGGCTCGTCAACCACCCCGGCATACGCCTGTGGATCTGCCGCGACGTCCCTGTCGACCATGGCCTTGAGATCGTACCCCGCACGCGCGAAAGCGCGCCACACCGTGTCGGTGCACGCACCGCGCCCCTCGGGCGGGTAGCCGCCCTCGTAGTACCCGCTGTCGTAAACCGGCCACGCCTCGGCGTCGGCGCGGGCCCCTTGCACGATGTCGCGGTAGTCGTCCACGCCGTCGGCGTCAAAATCAACCGCGCTTGCCGCCATGGGATAGCGCGCGCCCATCCGACCGCTGGGCATCGTCCACCAAACAAACCCCGCCAGCACGGCGAGCAAGGCGAGAAGAACACCCGCGGCCACGCGCGCAGCCCATCCGAGACCGCCCCGCAGCAAGCAGCGCATACGCTTCATGGCATCCTCCCTCTCTCGGCGTTTAACTATGCCACATCGCAGAGCCGCTTGCATCCATGAAACGTACACATGTTCGAATTTCGTGTCCGCACGGAGATGTACGCTCGTCGCAGCGAGCCACTGCAGAGAGAAGGGGCAAGATGGTCAGACACAGCTTGGCGGGCACCAACGGCATCCCCGCTCCGTCATCCCGCACGTACCTGCACGTGGTGGCCGAGGTTACCGAGGCTGGGAAAGAGCGTCCGCTCGAGATCATTTGGCCAGACGGACGGCGCTTCCGCGTAACGTCCTCGCGCGAGCTGCGCAGCTTCGGGCGGTGGGAGTTCGGCACGCTCGTCGTGGCCTATGAGGTGACGCTCAAGCGGCGGTGCGGCAGCGATGCGCGGCGCACGGTGTGGTGGGAGCGGGGACGGTGGTTCACGCAGGCGCGCCTCCCGGTCCGCAGGCGCGCCAAACCGCCAAGTGGCGGGCTCCGTCGCCTGGAAGGAGGGACGGCTATGAGGCAGGCAGCGCACCCGAGCGGAGTCCGCGCAAAAGCGGTGCGCCCCGGCCGTGCAGGCAGCCAGGGCGCACCGTATGTCACGCATGCGGTCGAGGCGTTACGCCAAATCCTCTCCGTTGCTCTCAAACGCCTTCTTGAACCAGGCGAAGCTCTTCTTGGGATAGCGCGCCAGGTGCTTCTCGCCCTCGGCGTCGTAGTCAACGTACACGGCACCGTAGCGCTTGACAATGGTGCCGCTGGACGCCGGAATGTCGATAAGCCCCCAGCCCAGGTAGCCCAGCACCTGGACGCCGTCCTTCTCGACCGTGTCTTTCATGGCCTGGATGTGGTCGCGGTGGTAGCTGATGCGGTAGTCGTCCTCGACCATGCCGCCGTCCGCAGGAAGGTTCTCGCGCCAGCCGATGCCGTTCTCGATCGGGAACACCGGCAACCCGCAGCGCTCGTAGATCTCGGAGAGCGAGCGGCGGAAGCCCGCCGGGTCGATCTGCCAGCCCCACTCGTTGGCCTCGCAGTGCTCGTTTTTGACCATGCCGGCCTCGCCCAGGTGAACGGCAGGCGTGCCCTCGGGGATCTTGGCAGCCGACACGCAGTCCGAACGGTAATAGCTGAACGCGGCGAAGTCGTTTCTCATGCGGGCGATGTCGGCCATCTCGGCGGCCGTCATCTCAAGCTCGATGCCCTGGCGGCGCAGATAGGCGGTGTAGTAGGCCGGGTACGCTCCGCGCGCGGCGGTGTCGAGCACCACCCAGTCGCTGAACCGCTCGGCCTCGGTAGCAGCCAAGACGTCGGCCGGATCGCTCGTAGCCGGGTACACGGGCGTGAAGGCGCACATGACGCCGATCTTGCAGTCGGGGTAGTTCTCGTGCAGGTAGTTCACCACGCGCGCGTGCGCGACCATCACGTTGTGGGCGATCTGCAGGATCTTGGGCTCGTCGTTGCCCACAGGGTCGGCGGCGCCGGCGATGCGGCATGCGCCAGGGATGCCGTAAAGGTTCTGCTCGTTGAAGGTGATCCACCACTTGACCTTGGGCGCAAGCGCGTCGATCGCGACCTTGGCAAACTCCACGAACGCGTCCACCACGTGCTTGGAGGCAAAGCCCCCGTAACGCTGGGCAAGCGCGAGCGGCATGTCGAAGTGGTAAAGGCAGGCCATGGGCTCGATGCCCCGGGCGATAAGGTCGTCCGCCAGGGCCTCGTAATACGCCAGGCCCTCTTGGTTGACCGTGCCCTCGCCCTTCGGCATGATGCGCGACCAGGAGGTTTGGAAGCGGTAGCAGTTCACGCCCATCCGGGCCATGAGCTCATTGTCCTCGCGGAAGCGGTGGTAGCCGTCGACGGCCTCCTCCCAAGCCCCCTCGTAGTGCTCGTAGACGCTCGGACCTTTGCCCCCTTGGTGCTGGGCCCCGTCGTACTGCATGCTGGAAACCGAGTTCCCCCAGAAAAAGCCCTTGGGTAACGCCATAGCCGTGCTCCTTCCCTACCGTGGGCGGCCCCTTGATGACGCCCATCGCCGCGCGTCGGCTAAATTAACGCGCTATAATTTTATTGTGATATCGCTATACTACCCATTGCCGGAGCGTTGCGTGTGCGAAGCGCCGCAATTTAGGGGCAGCGCGCAAAAAGCCGGCGCAATGGCAGGCATGCCCCGCTACCGTCCGCGCTCATACCAAGGCGCCCGCGGTCAAACCTCTGCATTCGCAGGGGCAACGTGCGCACGGAACCGCATGACGTGCTACGCTTGACGCAAAAGACGAGAGACCGGAGCAGCCCTATGAAAACCGTGCGGGTGGCGGCGGCCATTATCCTTCAAAACGGGCGCGTTCTCGCCGCGCAGCGCGGGTACGGCCCTTTCAAAGGCGGCTGGGAGTTCCCCGGCGGCAAGATCGAGCCGGGCGAGACGCCCGCCCAGGCGTGCGCGCGCGAGATCCGCGAGGAGTTATCCGTAGAGGTAACCGACCTGCGGCCGTTTCTCACCGTAGAACATGACTACCAGGACGCCGACCCCGCCTTTCACCTCGCCATGGACTGCTTCCTCTGCCGGATCGCTGCCGGCACCATCTGCGACACCGAGCACGAGCGCCTGCGCTGGCTTGCGCCGGAGGACTTGGGCAGCGTGAGCTGGCTGCCCGCCGACATCGGCCTTGTCGAGCGGCTGAGGGCCCATCTGCTGGACACCGCAAACGGGGAGGCGCGCTGACATGGCACCGAACGCATCGAAGGGCCGGGACGAACGGCAAGCGCGCCCCAGCCGCAACGCGGCGCTCGATCATACGCAGCCCTTTCCCCGCCTTGGAGACGCACCCCAGGCGCCTGCCGAGCAGCCGGCTCCCCGGCAGGCCATAGCGCCGGGCCAGACCGCGCCGTTCCCGCGCATCGAGGTGCTGGCGGAAAGCGAGCCCACCCCGCGGCGCGCCGCCGCGCGCAACGGAGAGCATCGCGGAGCCGCCATGCGCGCCGCGGCCCAGGCTAAAGTCGCATCAGCGGAGGGGCGTGCCCGCACGGCGGCGGGAACCTCCCCCGATCGCCCTGCCGCAAGCCGCGGAACGGAACGCCCCGGCGCAGGGCGGGCCCTCCACCCCGCACCGCCGCAGCGCGGGGCCATCGCCCGCCTGCGCAGGCTTTGGCTGCAGTCGGCCGCCCCGGGAGGGGCGGGCTCCGCCTCGTCGCGCGGGGACGCCGCAGTCGCCGGCCTAAAAGCGCTCGCCGTCGCGGCCATAGTGGTCGGCACGATGTTCGCGGACCTTTTCCCCGGCGGCTTTTTGGGCTTCACCTTGCTTTTCGCCGCCACGGGGTTCACCGTCACCCGCAGCATAGAGCGCGAGCTCGGCCGCACGGGAGGCTTCTCGTACGCGTCCTTTCTCGCGCAGCGCGCCCTGCGCCTGCTGCCCGCCGTGCTCGTGCTCGTCGCCGTCACCGCCCTGGGCACCGCGCTTCTCGCCCCCGGGCTCATGCCCGCGGTGCAGGCCGATGCCCTGCCCGACGCGCTCTTCCTGGGCAACTGGCTCGACGCGCTCGATCCCGCCGGCACCGGAGGCCTCCCCTCCCCGCTGGCGCACCTGTGGTGCCTCGGCGTCATCATGCAGTTCTACGTGGCCTGGCCGCCCATCCTGCTGGCGATAGCGCACGGCATCCGCCGGCGCGAGCACGCCCTGGGCCTGGTCGGCGCGCTTGCGCTGGCCTCCTCCCTGGCCATGGCGCTCCTCTACGGCACGGGCAACGGGGCCCTGCGCGCCTTCCTGGGCACCGACGCGCGCGCCGCCGAGCTCCTGGCGGGCGCGCTGGCCGCCCTTGCGCTGCCGCTGCTCGCCACCTGGTACCGCCGCGCCGAGCAAGCCGGCAACGGCGCAGGTGAGGATCCGAGCGCACGCGCCGCCTTGCTGCGCGGCCTGCTCTCGCCCGATGCCAGCACCTCCATCGGCTGCGTCTGCGCGCTCATCATGGGCATCGGGCTCGTACTCGCCGGCCGCGACAACGCCGCCGCCTATCGCGGCGGGCTGCTGATCACGGCGCTTGTCTGCGCGGTTCTCATCGTATGCGTCCAGCAGCCCGAAAGCGGCCTGGCGCGTCTTTTGAGCGCACGGCCCCTTTCGCTCCTCAGCTCCCGCGCGCTTTCGCTTTATCTGGTGCACTACCCCGTTCTCGCCCTCATGGGGCGCACCGCCAGCGTTGCCGACCAGCCATGGTGGCAAACGGCCCTGCAGGTCGCCGCAGTCGCGGTGGCGGCCGAGGCGTTCTACCGCCTGGTCGACCGCCCCTGCCGCGCGCTCGCCGAACGCTATGCGGGGCGTGCGCCGCAGGCGCCTCACGTGGCCATGAGCGACGCCACGCAGCGCGTGAGCGTAACGCGCCCGCGGCCGGCAAAGGCCAAGCCGCATAAGCGCGGACAGGCTCTCGCGCCCAAGAGCGGGGCGCGCGGCGCCAGCCGGCTGGACGCCCTAGGGCAAAAGGCGGCTCAAAGCACCGTCGCCAAGCAGGCGCTCGCCGCCTGGGAGCGCCTGCCCCGGCCGCGCTACCTCGCCGCCTTGGTAGCGGCCAGCGCCGTCACCGTGGCGGCGTTGGCCATCTCCTCGCTGGGATAGCCGCGCACCGGCCCGGCGGCGGCGTCAGCGTCCGCGCCACCGGTTGAGGCAGGCGATAAGCTCCTGCCTGCGCGGCAGGGCAAGGCCGCACGCCGCGTAACCGCGCTCGGACAGCACCTGCCATCCCTCGCGCTCAAGCTCCGCGTACAGCGCGTCAACCGCCTGGGCGAGCGTGCGGCCGCCGTCGAGAAGCCCCCGCTGCTGCAGGGTCCGCACCATGTGCGCAAGCGCCGCCGTCTGCTCGGGATCCACCAGCTGCTCGACCAATCGCACGTCGGCCGTGCCCGAACCCACGCTCAGGCTGTCCAGGCCGCTGGAACGCACCTTCACGCGCTGGTCCGCGCCTGCACCGCCGCGCGGGCCCCGCCGGCCGCCTCCCTGACGGCCGCGGTCGCCCCTCTCGTCAGCTCGCGCCGGCCGCGGCCCGCGCCCGCCTCCTGCCGCCGTACCGCCGTCCCGCGGGCCCGAGGCGTACGCCGGCCGCGCAGGCGTCGGGCCTCCCAGCGCAAGGCGCCTGCCCTCCGCAGGCAGCGCAAAGCCCGCGGCGCGCGGCGCGGACGCGACCGAGCGCTCAGCGCACACCCGCCGCACGCGCTCCGTCACGTCCAACGCCTCGTAGCGGTCCATCTGGATCACCGCGTCGGCCACCGAGAAGAAAGCGCCCGAGCTGCCCACCACGATGACGCTGCTCACGCCCGCCCGCTCCCAGAGGTCGCGCACGCGCTCCACGAACGGCGTGATGGGCTCGTGGTCGGCGGCCACCACGGCCTCCATGAGCGCATCGCGCACCATGAAGTTGGTGGCCGAGGTGTCCTCGTCTATGAGCAGCGCGCGGCACCCAGCCTCAACGGACTCGATCGCGCCCGCCGCCTGGGATGTGGAGCCCGAGGCATCGGCAGTCGAGAAGCGCCGCGTGTCGCGGCCGTCGGGTAGGTTGTCGATGAACAGGGAGATGTCCACGTCGCGTACGGAGCGCCCGTCCTCGGCGCGGAGCTTCACGGCGTCGGCGCACGTGATCACCAGCTCGCGCCCGTCACCGGCCACATGGTTGTACACGCCCTCCTGCAGCGCCTTGAGCAGCGTGGACTTGCCGTGGTAGCCGCCGCCCACCACGAGCGTGACGCCGCGGCGGATGCCGAGCCCCGGCGTGGGGCCGCGGTGCGGCAGGTCGAGAACCACGCGTATGCTCGCAGGCGCGTGGAAGGGCTTGGCACCGGCGAGCGGGCGCGCCGACACGCCGCTCTCGCGCGGGAGGACCGCGCCGTCGGCCACGAAGGCAACCAGGTCCCGGCGCTCGAGCTCAGTGCGGACGGCCGCCTGGTCGTCGGCCAGGTCGGCGGCGCGGCGGGCAGCCTCCAGCGCGCCCGCGTCCGCCGCCAGCGCGCGGCGCACGCAGCGCGGCACGAACTCCGTGAGCATGCGCGCGAGCGCGCGGGCGTCCACTGTGCGGCCGTGCGCCGGGAAGCCCGCCTCAAAGCGCAAGGTCACGCCGCGGGCATCCACCGTGCAGGCGCTGCGCGACAGTACCTCGGGGCCGGGGCGGCTCGTGGCGATGAGCCCGCTTTTGCCCGAGCCTCCCACCTTGTGGCTCACCTGCGCCGCCTCGCGGCCGAAGCGCCGGACGAGCAGGTCCTCCAGCGCGCAGCGGCGCTCGGGTGTGGAGAAGAGCTCCGGCGGAAAGCTGGGAATGGGGCCGGCGGCCGTGCCACGGTCCGCGCCGTCGCGCCGGCCGCCCGGGCGCTTCTCGCCCGCAGAGGCGCCCGCCGGCACGAACACGCTCAGCTTGGACGGCGCCGCGAAGGGATCGCCCTGCACGTGGTCGATCGTGAGCACAAAGCCCTCCATGCGGTAGCTGCCCCGCAGCCCCTTGAGCGCCGGATAGCCGCGCCGGTCCATATCCGCCAGCATTCGCCTGAGGTCATTCTCCGTCTTCATGCGCGCCCCTTTCGTCTTGCCGTTGACCCCATTGTGCATCAAGCCGAGGCGTCTGCGCAGAATCCCCGCTTGCCCCGCTCCTGCTATCATGGTGCACGTTCAACTTCATCCCGCACGCACGGCGGGCCGCAACGCGCCCGCCCCGAAAGGAAGCGCACATGAACCGCACCAAGATCGCGCAGCTCTACGCGGATGCCGAGTCGCTCGCCGGCACCACTGTCACCGTGACCGGCTGGGTCAAGTCGGTCCGCGACATGAAGAACTTCGGCTTCGTCACCCTGAACGACGGCAGCTGCTTCAAGGACCTGCAGGTGGTCATGAACCGCGAGGGATTGGGCAACTACGACGAGATCGCCCATCAGAACGTCTCGGCCGCCCTTGTCTGCACGGGCACCCTGAAACTCACGCCCGAGGCCAAGCAGCCCTTCGAGCTCACGGCCGAGAAGATCGAGGTCGAGGGCGCCAGCGCGCCGGACTACCCGCTGCAGAAGAAGCGCGCCACCGTCGAGTTCCTGCGCACCCAGCAGCACCTGCGCCCGCGCACCAACCTGTTCCGGGCCGTGTTCCGCGTGCGCAGCGTGGCAGCGGCGGCGATCCACGAGTTCTTCCAGGGCCGCGGCTTCGTGTACGTGAACACGCCCATCATCACCACCTCGGACTGCGAGGGCGCCGGCGAGATGTTCCACGTCACCACGCTGGACATGGAGAATCCCCCGCGCACCGCGGACGGCCGCGTGGATTACAGCAAGGACTTCTTCGGCAAGCCGGCAAGCCTCACCGTCTCCGGACAGCTCAACGCCGAGAACTTCGCCATGGCCTTCGGCGACGTCTACACCTTTGGCCCCACGTTCCGCGCCGAGAACTCAAACACCACGCGCCATGCGGCGGAGTTCTGGATGATCGAGCCCGAGATCGCCTTCGCCGACCTGGCCGACGACATGGATCTGGCCGAGGACATGCTGAAGTACGTGATCCGCTCCGTCATGGACAAGTGCCCCGACGAGCTCGACATGCTCAACCGCTTTGTGGACAAGGGCCTCTTGGAGCGCCTCGAGCACGTGGCGAGCTCCGACTTTGCGCGCGTGACCTACACCGAGGCCATCGAGATCCTCGAGCAGGCCGTTGCCGGCGGGCAGCACTTCGACTATCCCGTGAGCTGGGGCATCGACCTGCAGACCGAGCACGAGCGGTTCCTGACCGAGCAGCACTTCAAGCGCCCCACCTTCGTGACCGACTACCCCGTCGAGATCAAGGCGTTCTACATGCGCCTCAACGATGACGGCAAGACCGTGGCCGCCGCCGACTGCCTGGTTCCCGGCATCGGCGAGATCGTGGGCGGCAGCCAGCGCGAGGAGCGCCTGGACGTGCTGGAGCGCCGCATCAAGGAGCTGGGCATGGATCCCGAGCAGTACCGCTACTACTGCGACCTGCGCCGCTACGGCAGCTGCAAGCACGCGGGTTTCGGCCTGGGCTTCGAGCGCCTGGTCATGTACCTCACCGGCGTGGGCAACATCCGCGACGTCCTGCCCCATCCGCGCACGGTGGGTAACGCCGACTTCTAAGACCCTACGAGGCCGCCCGTGCAGGGCGGCCTTTTTCCTTGGGCTCGACGCGCAGCGCAAGGCCCAGCGCATCGAGCACGCGCTCAACGGTGGAGAACTGCGGATTACCCGCCGCGCTGAGCGAGCGATACAGGCTCTCGCGTGATAAGCCGGCGGTCTCGGCCACCTTGCCCAGGCTCTGCGCCCGCGCAACGTCCCCCAGCGCGTCGATGAACGTCTGCCGATCCCCAAACTCGAGAACCGCATTGAGATAATCGGCCGCATCCGCAGGCGTCTCAAAGTAGTCGACAGGATCCCATGCCGTGAGCTTCACGACGCATTCCCCTTCCACTCGTGCACCATGCGCTGCGCAGCCACTATATCGCGCTTCTGCGATGACTTGTCGCCGCCTATGAGAAGCACTACGACGCGGTCGCCATCGGTGGTCAGATATACGCGATAGCCGGGCCCAACGTGAATGCGCTGCTCAACGACACCGCTTCCCACGCGTTTCCAATCTCCGCAGTACGGTCCGTGCGCGCGAATGCGAGCAAGATGAGCGTTGATACGACCACGCACCCGGCCATCGCGCACTCCGTGGAGCCAACTCTCGAACCGCTCCGTTTGCAGCAGCTGATACATGATGGTCTCATTTGTAGCTTATAAGCTACAAATGTGTTGTGTCAAGGGAAATACGAGAGAACACAGCCTCATGAAGATGCGTCTGTCGCTTGCGAAACTCCGGAGTATCGGCGGGCAGCGGCTGCCCCAAGGCTGCGGAAAGCCTCGCGGCGAGGACGCGGAACAATTTAGGGTCGCTAATCTCCGCAACCGTTGTCCTCACAACGGTTGCCTCCGGATCCTGTGATCGGTCGAAAGGTTCGCTGAGCGGATCATCGATGATTTCCAGGGCGACATGCTGTTCGGGCCAGTACAAGCTCATAGTAAGGCTCCTCTCTTTGAGATACGAGCACCCTAGCAGGAAGGGGCCTAGCATTTCTCCAACAGAGGCTTACAGCAATCTATCTGCGATCTATCTATGCGCAGGCATGGAACGCAAGCGCCTGAAAAGGGGCTCGAATATTCTCGGCGAACGGTTATCTACAGCGGGCGAGCGGGGCGCGCCGACGCCAATATGACGGCGCGCTCGCCAGCGCAACGTGGTACAAAGAGATCATGTGCAAACAAGTTGCACGCAACGCTCCGACATCTGAAACGGAGGCACCATGATCACGCGTTACCGTTACGGAACCCCCATTGAAACCGACGCGATCCCGCAGAAACCCGCCGTCTGCGAGGAACCCGTGCGCCACTTTGCCGTGCACCTGCCCGGCGAGCCCGTGCCCGAAGCCGCGGGTCCCGACCGCACGGTCAAGAACCCCAGCCTCGCCGATGACGGCATAACCGCCGGGAAGCGCGCCGACAAGCTCTTCTTCTCCTACACCATGGCCAAGGACGACATCGTGCTCGGCCTGGGCGAGCAGATGGGCGGCATCAACAAGCGCAACTTCACCTACATCTCGCGCTGCATGGACAACGACCGCCACACCGAGGACCGCACCAGCCTGTACTCCGCGCACAACTTCCTCATCGTGGACGGAGCGCGCACCTTCGGCGTTTTCTTCGACTATGCGGGCATCATCTCCTTCGACGTCGGCGAAACCGACTGCGACGAGCTCGTGGTAACGCTCGACGACCCCAACGCGGACCTCTACCTCATCGAGGGCGAAAGCCCCGAGAGCGTTGTGCTCCAGTTCCGCGCGCTTATCGGCCGCAGCTATATCCCGCCCAAGTGGGCCTTCGGCTATCAGCAAAGCCGCTGGGGCTATAGAACCGAGGAGGACTTCCGCGACATCGCGCGGCGCTACCGCGACGCCCGGATCCCGCTGGACGCCATCTACATGGATATCGACTACATGGACGAGTACGAGAGCTTCACCGTGAGCCCCGAGCGCTTCCCGCACTTCGACGAGCTGGTCTCCGACATGCGCGACCAGGGCGTGCACCTCGTGCCCATCATCGACGCCGGCATCAAGGTCAAGCCCGGCTACCGCGTGTACGAGGAGGGCGTAGCGCAGAACCGCTTCTGCAAGGACGAGGACGGCGAGAACTTCACCTGCGGCGTGTGGCCGGGCCACTGTCATTTCGTCGACGTCCTCGATCCCGACAACCGCCGCTGGTTCGGCGACCAGTACCAAGTGCTTCTCGACCGCGGTATTGACGGGTTCTGGAACGATATGAACGAGCCGTCCATCTTCTACACCGAGCAGCGCCTGAACGAGGCCTACGGCATGGTGGACGACCTGCGGGGCGGCGAGCTCGACCTCAACACGTACTTTGCCATGAAAGACGCTTTCGGCAGCCTCTCCAACAACCCCGCGGACTACCGGCTTTTCTACCACAACGTGAACGGCCGCAAAGTCCGCCACGACAAGGTGCACAACCTCTACGGCTACAACCTCTCACGCGCAGCCGGCGAGGCGTTCGAGCGCCTCTCGCCCGACAAGCGCGTCCTGCTGTTCTCGCGCTCCTCGATGATCGGCATGCATCGCGTGAGCGGCATCTGGACGGGCGACAACATGGCGTGGTGGTCGCACCTCAAGCTGAGCGTCTGCCAAATGCCCAACATTCAGATGTGCGGCTTCCTCTACACCGGATCCGACCTGGGCGGGTTCGGCAGCGACACCGACGAGGAGCTCATGACCCGCTGGCTCGAGTTCGCCGCCTTCGTCCCGCTCATGCGCAACCACTCGTCCAGCCAGCGCGCGCAGGAGCTGGACTGCTTCAAGAACGTGGACGCCATGCGCCGCATCGTCGAGCTGCGCTACGCGCTCATCCCCTATCTCTACAGCGAGTTCGTGAAGGCGGCGCTTGCCGGCGACCTGTACTTCAAGCCGCTGTCGTTCGTCTGGGAGGACGACGCGCGCTGCCGCCGCATCGAAGACCAGCTGATGGTAGGCGAGTCGGCCATGATCGCGCCGGTGATCGAGAAGAACGCGCGCGGCCGCTACGTGTACCTGCCCGAGCCCATGCGCATGGTGCGCTTCCGCGGCGTGGACGACTACGACGTGGCCGACCTTTCCGCCGGGGACCACTGGGTCGACCTTGAGCTGGACGAACTCGCGATCTTCATCCGCCCCGGCCACATGGTGCCGATGGCCGACCCCGCGCAGACCACGCGCGACATGGACTTCGGCCGCCTGCACATCCTCGCCAACGTAGGGGCGGGCGAGACGGCCTCCTACACCCTCTACGATGACGACGGTTATACGCGCGACATCGACGAGCCGGAGCACTTCCACGCCATTGCCGTCGAGAACGGCCGTGCGTCCTGCGCCACCAAGCAGGTGGACCTGATCGGGTAGGCGTTAGGCCGGCATAGCGCAGCGTCGCTTCAGACGCAGGCTGGCCGGACGCGCGGCCAACAAAATCGCACCCAAGGCATAACTTTTCGGCAAAAACGTCCCGATTCTGATGCTTTGGGTGCGATTATTCTTCCGGGCAACGGACGACGAACGGCGGGCGGCGCGTGCATGCGGGCACCGCGCTAGCCGGCGCGCGCCTCCAGCCGGGCGATAAGCTCCCGCGCAAAGGCCACGCAGTCGGCCTGCACGGCATAGGCAGCCGCGCCCATGAGGGGCGCATCGGCGTCCTCGTTGACGGCTACGACCGTCTGCGCTCCGCCGATGCCGGCCAGGTGCTGTATGGCGCCGGACACCCCGAGCGCAACGAGCAGCTTGGGCGCCACCGACACGCCGGTCTGCCCCACCTGATGGCGGTACTCCAGCCAGCCCATCTCGACGAGCGGCCGCGTGCAGCCCACCTCGCCGCCCAAAAGCTCGGCGAGCCGGCGCACGAGCGCCAGGTTCTTCTTTGAACCGATCCCGCGGCCGGCCACTACCAGCACGGGCGCCTCGGCAATGGAGGCGCCTTCGTCGGCGCGGCGCTTCTCGACCACCGCAACCTGCGGCTCAAGGCGCGGATCGACCTTGGCCGCCTCCATGCGGGCAAGCAGCCCCCGCACCAGCTGGCGGGGCATGTCCTCGGCCCTGAGCTGCGAGCGCGTGCGCGCCATGGCGGCGAACACGCCGGGACGCACGGTGGCCATCTGCGGACGGTGCGCCGGGCACTCGATGGTGGCCATGAGGTTCCCGCCGAACGCGGGGCGCGTCTGCTGCAGGAGCCCCGTCTCCGGATCGATCTCGAGCACGGTGCAATCGGCCGTGAG
This sequence comes from uncultured Coriobacteriaceae bacterium, assembly GCA_944321435.1. Lineage (GTDB taxonomy): Bacteria > Actinomycetota > Coriobacteriia > Coriobacteriales > Coriobacteriaceae > CALUOB01. The sequence continues at coordinate 76,479 of CALULH010000008.1, forward strand.
CCCCGTGCGCAAGCGCACGGCAACACCCGGAGCGAGCTCGCGCCCAAAGGGCGTGGCGCCGTAGAGGATGATCTCGGGCCTCATTTCCTCCGCAAGCTGCGCGATCCACGGCGCGTAGACGCTGGCGTCACGCTCGGCCAGGCGCTCGTCCTGGGCGAGAATCACCCGGTCCGCGCACGCCGCGAGGGTAAGCGCGCCGTCCACCGGCCCGCCGCAGCCCTGCCCCAGCACGGCCGTAACCGTGCAGCCGCGCGCCGCCGCGAGCTCGCGGGCCTTGCCCAAGAGCTCGAACGCCACGGGCAGCACCTGGCCCGCGTCCTGTTCGGCGAAAACCCAGATGCCGCTCCAGGCGGCAAGGTCGCCCTCGTCCGCCGCGGAGCCCCTCTCTATATGTATGGCGCCCACCGGGCACGCGTCCACGCACGCGCCGCACAGCACGCAGCCCTCGGTCGCATGCGCCAAGCGCCCCTCCACCACGATGCCCGCCGTGGCGCACGCCTTCTCGCAGCGCCGGCAGCCCACGCAGCGCGCGGCATCGATGACAAGCCCGCTCATAGCGCCATCCCCTCGATCAGATCGGCCACCTGCGCGGCCTGCTCGGAAACGGTCCCCTCCACGCGCACCGCCTCGTCGGCGCGCTGGGGTACGAAGGAGCGCACCACCTGCGTGGGAGATCCGGCCAGCCCCGCCCGCGCCGGGTCGGCGCCGACATCCTCCGCGCCGAGCACGCGCACGCGGGCGCATGCGCCGCGGCGCACCCCCGCGATGGAGGGCATGCGCAGGTCGGCGGCCTCCTTGGCAACGGTCAGCACCGCCGGCAGCGGCACGTCCACCACCTCGGTCCCGTTGTCCGCGCCGCGAACGGCGCGGACGCGGCGCGCGCCCACCGCAACGAGCTCGCGCACATCGGTCACGCAGGGAACGCCCAACGCACCGGCGATTTCCGGGCCGATCTGCGCGGTGTCCCCGTCCACGGCCATCTTGCCGCAGAGGATGAGATCAGCCGTCGGCATGTGCGCCAGCCCGCAGGTCAGCGCGTACGTGGTGGCCAGGGTATCGGCGCCGGCAAAGGCGCGGTCGGAGAGAAGAACGCCCTCGTCCGCCCCGCGGGAGATCGCGTCGCGCAGCAGCGCCTCGGTGGCGGGGATGCCCATGGAAAGGACGCTCACCGTCACAGGCGCTGCTGGGCGGTCCGCGGGCGCGGTGTCGGCGGTCGCATCGGCGCAGGCGGCCTCGTCAGATGAGGGGCGCAACCCGCCGCACGCGGCATCCGCGCCGCCCGCGACGCCCCGCGCGCACCGGCCGTCCGCCTCAAATACCCCGTCCTTCACCTGCAGCGCCAGCTCCAGCGCTGCGGTGTCGAAGGGGTTGATCACCGCCTGGCGCCCGTCGCGCACGATGGTGTGGGTCACCGGGTCCATGCGCACCTCGGTAGTCGAGGGCACCGCCTTGGCGCACACCACGATATGCATTCACGCCACCTCCCCGTCAGCACCGTCGCCGCCCATCGCGGCGCCCTTCTCGCCCGCGCCCGCAACGGCTCCGGCGCCGCGCTTCTCGCCCTTCTGCAGGTGCCCGCGCTCCTCGTCCAAGATCTGCTCGGAAAACAGGTTGCCCCGGCCCAAGAGCCCCTGCGGGTCCAGCGCAAGCTTGAGCCGCGCCATCTGGCGCACATGCTCCGCGCCGTACATGATCTCCAAGAAGTCGCGCTTGAGCTTGCCCACGCCGTGCTCGGCCGAAACCGCGCCGCCCATACGCGTCACCTCGGCGGCCCAGCCGCAGAAGAGCTCCTTGCCGCGCGCGTGCTCGGCAGCGCTGCGCGGCAGCACGTTCACGTGCAGGTGGTTGTCGCCGATATGCCCCCAGGTGGCGCTCTCGAGGCCGGCCTCGGCAAGCGTGCGCCGGTAGAGCGCCATGACCTCGTGCAGGCGTCCATCGGGCACCGCCATGTCCGAGCCCAACTTGGTAATGCCCGGGTCGGTGCGACGCCGCTCGTCGATGAGCATGTTCACGCTCTCGGGCACCGCGTGGCGGAAGAAGCGCAGCCGCTCGCGGTCGACGTCGGTGCGGGCCACCCAGGTTTCGCGCTCGTCGCCGCCGTTTTGGGCGAGAAGCGCGCCCAGGCGCTCGAGCGCCGCCAGCGCCGCCTCCTCGTCCGGGCAGCCCAGCTCAACGTACACGCATGCTTGGGCGCGCGGGCCCACGTCCGGCAGACTCGCAAAGCCGGACCCCGCGGCCTTCTGCCGCCGCAGGATCTTAAGCGCCGACCCGTCGAAGTACTCGAACGCGAGCGCGCAGGGAAGCTCCGGGCGCGCGGCCTCCACAAAGTCGAGCGCCGGTCCCTCGGCCTCGAAAAAGCAGCTCGCGCCCCACACCACCGGCGGTGCGGGCGTGAGCGCGAGCTCGATCTCGGTCACGATCCCGAGCGTGCCGTCCGACCCTATGAAAAGATCGATCGCGTCCATGTCGTCTGCCGCGTAGTAGCCCGAGGCGTTCTTTGCGCGGGGCATGCGGTACGCGGGAAGCGCCAGCTCGTAGCGCCGCCCGCGCTCCGTCTCAAGGTCAAGGCGGCGCCCCCGCGCGCACACCTCCCCGCGGCGCAGCGCCAGTGTGTCGCCGTCTGCCAGCACCACGCGCAGCGCCGTGATGTGCGGCCGCGCCGGGCCGTAGGCGTAGCTGCGGGCGCCCGAGGCGTTGCACGCCACGATACCGCCCAGGCAAGCCGAGGTCTCGGTGGGGTCGGTGGGAAAGATCTGAGCGGGCCCGGCGCAAAGCTCCTCCCAGGCCCTGCGGTCCCCCTCGTCCCATCCGGCCGTGGGCATGCTCTTGTCGGCCAGGTACTTGCGCAGGTTGGCGAGAACCACGCCCGGCTGCGCGCGCACGTAATACCGCGCACGGCCCTCCGCGTCGCGATCGGCGCGCATGCCCAGCACCCGATCCATGCGTGAGAGGCTCATGACGTGGCCGCCCCGGGGCACCGCCCCTGCCGCCAATCCCGTGCGCGCCCCCTGCACCGTCACCGGCGTGCCGGCGGCGGCCATCCGGCGCATCAGCGCGCGAACCTCGTCCTCCGTCGTGGGAAACGAAATACTCGACGCCGTTCCCTGCGTGCGCGATTCGTCGCGGCAGAAGCCCTCGTACTCCTCGCCCATAGGCAGCACGTCGGCCATAAGCGCACCCTCCTTTGCCCGTCGCCCCGCGCCGACGCGCCCGCACGGCGTCAGAGCAGCTCGGTATAGGGGTCCCATTATGCCGCCCCGCGCCCGCGCGGACCCATTTCGTTAACAACTCGTAACGCGGGATGCCGTTGGCAGACTAATGCCTGGCGTGTGAAGAAACCGTGATTATTATGTAACCCATGTCGCCTTCGTCCGGCGGCGGGCCACCGCCCCGCGCCCGCGGCATCTCGGCGGCGCCCCAGGGCATCGCGGGAGCACCCGCGCGCCTCTCGCCCGCCGGGCATCCCATACACCGACATGCGCCCAACGGGCCCGCACGTCACGACTCATCGGAGGTAACCATGAGCACACCTGTTCTTACCCGCCGCGGCCTCATTGCCTCCCTCGCGTTTACGGGCTCCGTTGCGCTCGCGGGCTGCAGCGACGACACCGCCGCCGAGGGCTCTGCCGGCAGCGCGGGCGCTACCGACGCGGGCGGCGACTACAAGATCGGCGTCCTGCAGCTCACCGAGCACGCCGCGCTCGACGCATCCAACGAGGGATTCTGCGCCGCGCTTGAGGACGCCGGGCTCTCTTGCGACATCAACCAGCAGAACGCCCAGAACGACCAGAGCGCCTGCCAGACCATCGCCTCCACGCTGGTCAACGACGGCTGCGACCTCATCCTGGCCATCGGCACGCCGGCCGCGCAGGCCTGCGCCAGCGCCACCTCCGATATCCCCATCATCGGCACGGCCATCACCGATTTCGCCGAGTCCGGCCTGGTCGAGTCCAACGACGCCCCCGGCGGCAACGTGACCGGCAGCTCCGACCTGACCCCCGTTGCCGACCAGATCGCGCTGCTCCAGCAGCTCATCCCCGACGCCCAGACCGTGGGGCTTCTGTACTGCTCGGCCGAAAGCAACTCGGCCGTGCAGATCGAGCTCGCCAAAGACGCGTGCGAGGCCAGCGGCCTGGCAACCGAGGAGATGACCGTGTCCAGCTCCAACGAGCTGCAGCAGGCCGTCGAGTCGCTGGCGGGCCGCGTGGACGCCATCTACGCCCCCACCGACAACACCATCGCCGCCGGCATGTCCACCGTGGCCATGGTCGCCAACGAGAACAAGATCCCCGTCATCGTGGGCTGCGACACCATGGTCGAGGACGGCGGCCTGGCATCGTACTCCATCAACTACACCGACCTGGGCCGCAAGGCCGGCGAGATGGCCGTGCGGATCCTCACCGAGGGAGCCGACCCGGCCGAGATGCCCGTCGAGTACCTCTCCAGCGACGAGTGCACGCTCATCGCCAACCAGGCCACGGCCGACGAGGTCGGCGTGGATATCTCGGTGCTGGAGGGCGCTGAGATCGTCTAACTTCGGTACTTCCGGGCCTGCACGCACCGCGGGCGCGGAACCATAGCTTCCAAGGCGCGCCTTGGAGAAGGAGGTTCACCATGGCACTTCTCAACCAACCGATCAGCCGCCGCGCGATGCTGGGCCTGGGCTCGCTCGCCGGCGTCGCCACGCTTGCCGGGTGCAGCAGCAACGAGGCCGGCTCCGGCTCAGCCGCTTCGGGCGACACCACCTATAAGATCGGCGTGCTGCAGCTCACCGAGCACACCGCGCTCGACGCCGCCAACACTGGCTTCGTCGAGGCGCTTGACGATTCCGGCATCAGCTACACCATCGACCAGCAGAACGCCCAGAACGACCAGAGCGCCTGCCAGACCATCGCGCAGACCCTCGTGAACGACGGTTGCGACCTCATCCTGGCCATCGCCACCCCGGCCGCGCAGGCCGTGGCCGGCGCCACCACCGACATCCCGATCGTGGGCACCGCCATCACCGACTTCGCCGCCTCTGGCCTTGTAGAGGACAACGACGCCCCCGGCGGCAACCTCACCGGCACCTCCGACATGAACCCGGTGACCGACCAGATCGACCTGCTTACGCAGCTCGTGCCCGACGCCCAGACCGTGGGCCTTTTGTACTGCACTGCCGAGAGCAACTCCGACATCCAGATCGAGATGGCCAAGAAGGAGCTCGACCGCGTTGGGATCGGCTACCAGGAGTTCACCGTCTCGAGCTCCAACGAGATCCAGCAGGTGGTCGAGAGCATGGTGGGCCGCGTAGACGCCGTCTACACACCCACCGACAACACCATCGCCGCCGGCATGACCACCGTTGCCATGGTGGCCAACCCCGCCGGCCTGCCCATCATCTGCGGCGAGGTGGGCATGGTCGAGAACGGCGGCCTGGCCTCCGTCTCCATCAACTACACCGAGCTCGGCCGCCGCGCCGGCGAGATGGCCGTGCAGATCCTTACCGAGGGCGCCAACCCGGCCGAGATGCCCATCGGCACCATGACCGCCGACGAGTGCGACCTGGTCTACAACCAGGAGACCGCCGACGAGGTCGGCGTGGACGTGTCCTCCCTTGCCGATCAGGGCGGCGAGGACGTCAGCGCCTCCGCCTAAGCACATCCGTGCGATAAGCACCGCCTATGAGGGGCAGCCCCACCGCAGGGCTGCCCCTTTCTTCTTGCGCATCCCGGGGACCCGGGGCATATCATCCGTGCTCAAACAGTTTCGCCAAGACGGAGGCCACATTTAGTGGCCTCCTTTGGCTGCAAAACTGCGCGCGGAACGATATGCCCCGGGCCCCCTTCGCATGGATAACCGCGCGAGGGAGGGGCCGGGCATATCGTCCTGGCGCAGTTCTGCAGCCGCAGGAGATGCCGTTTCCGGCATCTCCGTCGCGGCGAAGCTGTTTGAGCACAGGATGATATGCCCGGCTCCTCCCGTCCAGGACCCCTCCCAACGGAGTGCAAATCGGGCCCTTCTCGCCCGACGTGCATTTCGACCGCATTACCGATGCGCTGGCAGATGCCCTGACCAGGCGAACGTGATAGACTTTCCATCGTTTATCGTTTGGCACAGAGGCCCCGGCGGGCAGAGCTTCCGCCGGGGTTCGCGCTTACCTAAGGAGGAGAGGCAGATGGCACTCGCTTTGCTCAGCGCCGTGTCCCAGGGCATCCTATGGGGCATCATGGTGCTCGGCGTGTTCATCACCTACAAGCTGCTCGACATAGCCGACCTAACGGTCGACGGCAGCTTTGCCCTGGGCGGCTGTGTGTGCGCGGTGCTGGTGGTCGGGGGCGTCGACCCCACCGTGGCCATTCTCGCCGCCATGTTGGCCGGCATGGTCGCCGGCGCGGTCACCGGCCTTCTGCACACCGTGTTCGAGATCCCCGCCATTCTCGCCGGCATTCTAACGCAGATCGGCCTGTGGTCCATCAACCTGCGCATCATGGGCAAGTCCAACACCCCGCTGCTGAAGAACGACACCGTCTTCAGCCTGGTGGGCGACCTCACCGGCCTTTCCACCAACGCGGTGGCCATGATCGTGGGCGTGGTAGCCGCGGTGGCCATCATCGCGGCGCTGTACTGGTTCTTCGGCACCGAGATCGGCTCGGCATGCCGTGCCACCGGCAACAACGAGGCCATGGTGCGCGCCCTGGGCGTCAACACCAAGGTCACCAAGCTCATCGCACTCACGCTCTCCAACGGGCTGGTGGGCCTGTCCGGCGGGCTTATCTGCGAGAGCCAGAAGTACGCCGACATCGGCATGGGCACCGGCGCCATCGTGATCGGCCTTGCGGCCATCGTGATCGGCGAGGTGCTGTGGCGCCTTCTGCCCTGGGCCAAGATGCACGCCTTCGGCGGCGTGCTCGTGAGCGCTGTGGTGGGCTCGGTCGTGTACTTCCTGATCCGCGCCATCGTGCTGCAGCTGGGCATGGACGCCAACGACATGAAGCTCCTGTCGGCCATCATCGTGGCGCTGGCGCTGTGCGTCCCCGTGGTGTGGGAGAAGTACCAGCTGCGCCGCTCCTACGCACGTGCCTCGCGCCTGGAAGGGGGTGCCGAGTAAATGCTCACCCTCAAGAACGTCCGCAAGACCTTCAACGCCGGCACCATCAACGAGAAACGGGCGCTGACCGGCGTGAACCTGCACCTTGACCGCGGCGACTTCGTCACCATCATCGGCGGCAACGGCGCGGGCAAGTCCACCCTCATGAACATGGTGGCCGGCGTCTACCCCATCGACGCGGGCATCATCGAGCTGGATGGCGAGAACATCTCCCGGCTGTCCGAGCCGCGCCGCGCCCGCTACCTGGGCCGCGTGTTCCAGGACCCCATGATGGGCACCGCCGCCAACATGCAGATCGCCGAGAACCTTGCCATGGCCAAGCGCCGCGGCAAGACCCGCACGCTGGCCTGGGGCGTCACCAAGGCCGAGAAGGCCGAGTACGCCGAGAAGCTCAAGGCACTGGGCCTGGGACTCGAGAGCCGCCTCACCGCCAAGGTGGGCCTGCTCTCCGGCGGCCAGCGCCAAGCGCTCACCCTGCTCATGGCCACGCTGACCGAGCCCAAGCTGCTGCTCTTGGACGAGCACACCGCCGCGCTCGATCCTAAGACGGCCGCCAAGGTGCTGGAGCTCACCGAGCAGATCGTGGGCGAGAATCACCTCACCACGCTCATGGTCACGCACAACATGAACGACGCCATCCGCATGGGCAACCGCCTCATCATGATGCACGAGGGCAACATCATCTACGACGTGTCCGGCGAGGAGAAGAAGCACCTCACCGTGAAGGACCTGCTGCAGAAGTTCGAGGAGGTCAGCGGCGGCGAGCTCGCCAACGACCGCATGCTGCTGAGCTAGGCGCGCCCGGCGGCAGGTTCCAACGCCGCGCCGGCAGCGCTGGCGCGCAACACACTGCAACGCAGCAACACGCCGCAACGCACAGAGGGCCCGGTGACCGGGCCCTCTTTTTTGCGCTTCTCGCCCTGCGACGCCTGCGCTCGCTCCTCACGCGCAGAGACCGGAGCCGAATCTTCCCGGCACCTGACAAGTCGCGACGCGAATCTCAGGCTTCGCTGTCTCCGGTTTTGAAAACGCACTCGTTCGGTACCCGATCCTGGCATAAACGGCTCGTCAGGGGAAAGGGACCCCTGGCAGGCAGCTCACGCGCGCTCTTGACGAGAAGAACGCGCAGCCGGCCCTCATTTGCGCATGTTACCTGTCTTGTACAAGATGGCCGCAGCGTTTGCCCGGGAAGGCGTTGGACCGCTGCGCACGTTACTCGTCTTGCGCAAAGCAGCAGTGGCGTTTGCCCGGGAAAGCGGCCAGCCGCTGCAAAAGCTTCTCGCCTTGCGCGCCGTCCGCATACCCGCTGGACGGGGCTTCAGGAGCTCGCATGCAAATTGTGAGACGTTTTGCGGGGATACCCAAAGTAGACAACGTTATCTCATCCGAGAAACCGCAGGTAGACGGCTTGATATTCCGCTGTCTACTCTGCCCTACCCGCCAAAACGTCTCACAATCTGTCCAAGTCCCCGCCACGGCCCGCTACGCGCGCCGCGTCAGGCGCTCGCGAACCTCGCTCACCTCGGAGATCACCCAGAACGCCTGCGGGTCCACCGCGCTGATCATCTCGCGCATGGCCCAGAGCTTGCGGCGCGGGATCACGCAGAGCACCGCCTTGCTCTCGGCATGGGTATAGCCCTTCTCGATCGGCACCATGGAGGCGCCGGCGTCCTTTGCCAAGATGCCTGTGCGGATCTCCTCGTACTTGTCGGAGAAGATGAGCAGCTGCACCGTGGAGCGGCCCATCACCATGACCTTGTTCATCACGATCGTGAGCAGGGAGAGCGTGAGGATGCCCAACAGCACCTGCTCGGAGTTGGAGAATGGCACCTGGCAGGCAATGACGCACCCGTCGATGGCCCAGAGCAGTGCCGACACGTTGGCGTGCAGCTTCTTGTGCGCCACGAGCGCGATCACGTCCGTGCCGCCCGATGACCCGCCCGCACGCAGGATAAGGCCCGATCCCGCGCCCATGAGCGCGCCCGCGCACACCGCGGCCAGCATGTGGTCCTGGGCGAGCTCTCCCAAGGGAAGCGCCTCAAGCACCGACATGACCAGCGGGTAGGCGATGGTGCTCACAATGGTGGAAGCCGCAAAGGCACGCCCCAGAAGCGCCGCCCCCAGCAGGAAAAGGGCCCCGTTCACCGCAAGCACCACCAACGACAGCGGCAGCGGCGCCACGTGCGTGATGATAAGCGCGATACCGGTGGAGCCGCCCATCACCAGGCCGTGCGGCACGATAAACGCCGTCACGGCAAACGCCACCAGAAGGTTCCCCGCTACGATGGCGACAAGATTCTTAGCGCGATCCCTCATGACCTCTCCCCTTCTCCCGAGCTCCCTTGCGCGAAGACAACGTTGCAGCAGGCTCACCGGGCATCTCGGTGATCGCGAGTTCCGCATGAGCAGGACATGCCGTTTCCGGCATGTCCGTCGCGAAGAGGACTGTCTGAGCAGGCACCGAGATGCCCGGGGAGCCCTGGCTGGAACGCCTATTCGCGGCCGTCCCAGCAGTACGTGCATACCTTCGCAGGATCGATGCCTATGGCCTCGAGCATGCCCGAAAGGCTCTGGTACCCCAGGGAGTCAAAGCCAAGCTCCTCGCAGATGCTCTTGAGCAGGCACTTGCCGCGCTCGGTTGAGCTGTCGGCGTACTCGTCCAGGTGCTTCTGACCCTCGTCGCCCTCAAGCTCCTGCACCGTGCGGCGGGCGATAAGGTCCATGTCGGACTTGCCGCGCGAGAAGCTCAGGTACTTGCAGCTGAACATGATGGGCGGGCACGCGGAGCGCATGTGGACCTCGGCCGCGCCGGCCTCGTAGAGGAAGTTCACCGTCTTGCCCAGCTGCGTGCCGCGCACGATGGAGTCGTCCACAAAGAGCAGGCGCTTGTCGCGGATGAGCTCCGGCACGGGGATCTGCTTCATCTCGGCGATGCGGTTGCGCACCTCCTGGCTCGTGGGCATGAACGAGCGCGACCACGTGGGCGTGTACTTGATGAACGGCCGCGCAAAGGTCGCGCCGCACTCGTTTGCGTAACCGATGGCGTGCGGCAGGCCGGAGTCGGGCACGCCGGCAACGTAGTCGACCTCGGGCAGGGTGCCCGCCAGCGCCTCGTCGCGCGCCATGATGTGCCCGTTGCGGTAGCGCATGACCTCCACGTTCACGCCCTCGTAGTTGGAGTTGGGGTAGCCGTAGTACACCCATAGAAACGCGCAGATCTTCATCTGGTCCCCCGCCGGGGAAACCGTCCGGTACCCGTCGGCGTCCATCCGCACGATCTCGCCGCTCCCCAGCTCGTAGGCGTCCTCGTAGCCCAGCTTGTGGTACACGAAGCTCTCAAAGGACACGCAGTAGCCCTGCCCCTCGGCGTCGCGCCCGATGATGACCGGCAGGCGCCCCATGCGGTCGCGCGCCGCAAAGACCACGCCGTCCTCGGTCATGACGAGCAGCGTGAGCGACCCCTCGACCTGCTCCTGCGCAAAGCGGATGCCCTCAACCAGGTCGTCCTTCTGGTTGATGAGCGCCGCCACCAGCTCGGTGCCGTTGACCTTCCCCGAGCTCATGGCCATGAACTGCGCCCCGCCCTCGGCAAAGTAGCGGTCTATGAGCTCGTCGGCGTTGTTGATGATGCCCACCGTGGTGACGGCGAAGGTCCCGTGGCGCCCGCGCACCAACAGCGGCTGCGGGTCGGTATCGCTGATGCAGCCGATGCCGCTCGTGCCGTGGAACCGCTCGAGATCCTTGTCGAACCGGGAGCGGAACGGCGTGTTCTCGATGGAGTGGATCTCCTTCTGGAAGCCGCCCGTACCCTCGCAGAACACCATGCCGGCACGGCGCGTCCCCAAATGCGAGTGGTAGTCCACCCCAAAGAACACGTCCAGCACCACATCGCGCTTAGAAACCGCTCCGAAGAATCCGCCCATTGCCCGCTCCCTCCCGTTTTCCAACGTTCACAGCCGTTATTATACGGGAGCAGACTCAAGACAAGGAGCCGCCGTGGGTAAGATGCATGCGCGTATGCCGAAGAACTTCGTGCTGGAAGAGCGCCTGGAGCGCTACGCCCGCGCCATAGAGGCCGATCCGGCCCGTTGGCGCGGCCAGTGGGCGCAAGCCTGCTTCCCGCTCGGAGGCGATATCCGCAAAGAGGGGGCGTCGGATACGGCGCAGGCCGACGACGCTGATTCCGCGGGCGAGAAAAACAGCATCTACGGCGCGCGCCCCGTTGCCAAACCGCATCCCGCACCCGCGCCCAGAGACGCGCCCGCAGACCCCACCGCCGCAAGGGCCGCCACGGGCACCGGGCCCGCCGATGCGGCCCCCACCGCCACCGACCGCTTCCGCGCCGTGCGCCTGGACCTGGGCTGCGGCAAGGGGACCTTCCTCGCGGAAAGCGCGCGGCGCGAACCGGAGGCGCTCTTCATCGGCATAGACGCCGAGCCCGTCTGCGTGGCCTACGCCGCCCAGCGCATCTGCGAGCAGGGTCTACCCAACGCACTTGTCGTCCCCGGGCGGGCGGACAGGCTGGGGAGCTTCTTCGCGCCGGGCGAGCTCGCCTCCCTCACCCTCAACTTCCCCACCCCGCACCCCAAGGCGCACTACGCGCATGAGCGCCTCACGAGCGTCGAGCGCCTCCTGGGCTACCGCGACCTTCTCGCCCCGGGCGGCACCGTGACCTTGCGCACCGACAGCCTGCCGCTGTGGCGGTTCTCGCTCAAAACCTTCGAGCTCGCCGGCTACCGCGCGCTTTGGTCCTCCGAGGATGCGCGCGCCGACCACCCCGAGCTACCCGAGACCGAGTACGAGGCGCGCACGCGCGGCCTCGGCGCCGCCGTCTACGGAATCTGCGCCACGCCGGGACCGCTCACGGATGCGGGGGCCGCGCAGGCCCGCGCTCGGGCGCGCGAGCTTCCCCGGAGCCTCGTAGACTACCTGCCGGACGACACCCAGAACCTGGGCTACGTGCCCCTGGGGATGGAGCGCGCCGTGGAGAACCTCCGCAACCGCCGCCTCAAAGAGCAGGCCCGCGCGCTCCCGCGGCGCCGTTAGGCACAGCCCGCCCCCCTTGGGTGCGGTCCGCCTCCCATCTGGTGTGGCCCGCTTCCTGTTTGGTGTGGTCCGCCTCCTGTTTGGTGTGGCCGTTCTTCTCGCCCGCGCAGCGTATCCTGGGGAAACGTCGCGGCCAACCACACCAAACTGTTTCCACACCACACCAAACCGCTTCTGGACCACACCAGACCGTTTTTGCACCACACCAAACGGAGACTGAGCCACACCAAACAGCAGCTGGGCCACACCCCATGGCAGGCAGGCCGCGCCAAACGGCGGCTGCGTCGCATGCGGGGCTTGTGCCACATTAAGCGCAGCCCAAATGAGCGCGGCCCCCGTAGTGGCCGGCGGACGGTCTTATAATAAAGCGCATGCACACCCGCGTCGCGACGAAGGGACACCCCTATGCTCGCTTCCGGTTACACCGAGCAACGCGTCAAGTACCTCAGGCTCCTCTCCCGCTCGTTCCCCAACCAGCAGGCGGTCTTCTCGGAGATCATCAACCTGCAGGCCATCCTCAACCTGCCCAAGGGAACCGAGCACTTCATGAGCGACATCCACGGCGAGTACGAGGCGTTCATGCACATCGTGAACAACTGCTCAGGCGTGGTGCGCGAGCATGTCGACGTGGCCTTTGGGGACGCGCTCTCCCCCGACGAGCGCGCCGAGCTCTGCACCCTCATCTACTACCCGCGCGAGAAACTCGAGCGCGTGCGCGCATCCCATGCCGACACCCCCGCCTGGTACCAGGACGCGCTGGGCAAGCTCGTGCGCGTGGCGCGCCGGCTCTCGGCGCGCTACACGCGCTCCAAGGTGCGCAAGGCACTGCCCGACGAGTACGCCTACATCATCGACGAGCTGCTGCATACCCACCCCGACGAGGAGAACTACCGCGTCCGCTACCACGACCGGATCATCTCGTCGGTCCTGGAGACGGGCGCCGCGGACGACTTCATCGCCTCGCTGGCCGCGCTCATCAAGCGGCTCGCCGTGGACCGGCTGCACATCGTGGGCGACATCTACGACCGCGGCGCGCACGCCGACAAGGTCATGGACGTGCTCATGGACCACTACGCGCTCGACATCCAATGGGGCAACCACGACATCCTGTGGATGGGGGCGGCCGCCGGCGAGCCCGCCTGCATCATGACGGTGCTGCGCAACAACCTGCGCTACGACAACTTCGAGGTGCTGGAGAACGGCTACGGCATCGGCCTGCGCGAGCTTGCGCTCTTTGCCGAGCGCACCTACCGCCGCGACGAGGCCGAGATCTCCTCTATGGGCCTCACCCCGCTCGTGAAGGCCATCAACGTGATGCTCGCCAAACTCGAGGGCCAGATCATCATGCGCCATCCCGAGTTCGACATGGCCGACCGCCTGCTTCTGGACAAGGTCGACCGCGATGCGGGGACCGTGGTCATCGACGGGGCGGCGCATGCGCTCGCCACCTGCGACTTCCCCACCGTGGACCCCGCGCGCCCCTACGAGCTCAGCGAAGAGGAGGCGCGCATCATGGAAAGCCTCGTGGCCGCCTTCCGGGGCAACGCGCGCCTGCAGCGCCACATCGCGTTCCTGTACGAGAAGGGCTCGGTCTACCTGCGCTGCAACCGCAACCTGCTGTTCCACGGCTGCGTGCCGCTCAACCAGGACGGCACGTTCGCCGCCATCCTCTCGGACGGCGAGCAGCACGCCGGGCGCTGCCTCTTCGACTTCTGCGACACGGTGGCCCGGCGCGCCTGGCGCACGCGCGCCCAGGCGGACATGGACTGGATGTGGTACCTGTGGTGCGGGCGGACCTCGCCGCTTTCGGGCCGCACCGTCAAGACCTTCGAGCGCTCCTTCGTGGCGGACAAGGCCGCTTGGGCCGAGCCGCGCAACCCGTACTGGGAGCTCGCCCGCGACCCGGGCATCTGCCAGTCGATCCTGCGCGCCTTCGACCTGCCGGCCGACGGCCATATCGTGAACGGCCATACGCCGGTGCGCGCCAAAGAGGGCGAGGGCCCCGTGCGCGCCGACGGGCGCCTGCTCATGATCGACGGCGGCTTCTGCCGCGCCTACCAGGCGACCACCGGCTTGGCCGGCTACACCCTCATCTACTCGAGCCACGGCATGCGCATCAAGGCGCACCGACCCTTCGAGTCCGTGGAGAAGGCGCTCGACGAGAACGCCGACATAGCGAGCACCACCGTTGAGCTCGAGATCCCCGACCGCACGGTCATGGTCAGCGACACCGACACCGGCGCCGACATCCGCGAGCAGATCACCGACCTGCGCCAGCTGCTCTCGGCCTACCGCAACGGCATCCTCCCCGAGCGCGCCTAGGCGAACGACTTAGGCGAGAAAAACGGGCCGGCCCCCTTCTTTCCCATAAGCGATTCTTGCTTGCAGGGGAGCGTTGGGAAAGAAGGGGGCCGGCCCGCCGCCGCGCGAACAGCAAGGCATTTCTCGTCAAAGCGGGCGCTTCTCGCCCTGCGAAACCAGCGTTAGAGCACCTTGACGTCGGCGTTGTCGCAGGCACGGAGGAACTCGTGGGGCAGCTCGCCGTCGGAGACCACGATGTCCACCGCGTCCAGGTCGCAGATCTGGAAGGTGCTGCGGCGGCCCACCTTGCTGGAGTCCATGAGCACGATCGTCTGGTCGGCGCGCTCGATGCAGGCGCGTTTGAGGGCCGCGTCCTCATCGGAGCCGCACATGAAGCCCGACGAGCTCTGGAAGCTCGTGACGCCCAGGAAGAGCTGGTCGAAGTTGAGGCGGCGCACATCCTCGACGCTGCGGCCCCCGTAGAGCGAGAGGCTGTAGCGGTTGAGGTTGCCGCCGATGAGGATGGCGCGCGTATGCTCCAGGCGCGCCAGCTCCACCGCGCACGTCACGCTGTTGGTGAACACGATGTTGCGCTGGTCGGGCAAGGACCGCGCGAGAACGGTCGTGGTGCTGCCGGAGTCCAGGAACAGCGTGGTGTCGTTGCGCACGAGGGAGGCCGCCTTGGAGGCGATGAGCTCCTTGGCGTCGACGTTGCGGGTGGAGCGGCTGTCGATAAGGCCGTCCGTGCCCACCACCGTCTCGACCGAGCGCGCGCCGCCGTGCACGCGCACGATGAGGCGGTCGGCGTCGAGCACCTTGAGATCGGTGCGCAGCGTCATATCGGACACCTCGGGGAAGGCGGCCTTTATCTGCGCAAAGGAAACGCTGCCCTCCGCGTTGACCAACTTCACGATCTTGTCGCGCCGCTCATCGACCGCCGCCATGGCCCTCGTCCTCCTCTGCCCGCGCGCGGAGGCGCGGGGCAACGCCGCCGTAGTCATCGTTCCACCTCCCGATTGTAAAAGAAAACGCGCCGGCCGCCCCAGGCAAAAAGAGGCAGCCGGCGCGAAGCGCCTCATATGATCAAGCGCGCCGCATTAAGCACGGCTTAATTTGGCACAAACGCCCGGGATAGAGCGCCCAGTCAGCGAGGGACGCTGGGTGCGCCGGATTGCGGTGAAAGCGGAAGCGCATGCGCCTTATGGCGATGCGCGACGCTTGATCCGCAAGGCGGCGTGCCCCAGCGTCCCGCAGCGTCGACTTAGTTCTGCGCCCAGTTCTCCAGGAGGTAGCGCTCAGCCGCCGGGCACCACAGGCCGCGGTTGGCCTCGACGATGTCGGCAAGCCCCGCAAAGCGCTCGTCCTCGTCGGCCTTGGCGCGCAGATCGGTAAGCGCGGTGAGCGGCATGGAGATGTGCGTGTAGATGAGCTTCTTGCCGCCCGGGATCTTGGGCAGGTTGAGCGTGGTCTCGGCCGCCGCGTCCAGGCCGCCCACATGGGTCACCATGACGGCGGGGTCGATGCGGCCGGCGGCGGTGAGCTCGAGCGACTCGATCTCATCGGCGGTGTTGCCGCCGGTGGTGCCCATAACATGATGGGAGCCGTAATGGACCTCGTAGAAGTTGATGGGAGCGCTGAACGCCTTGTCAGTGGGGCCGGCGAAGAAGTTCAGGCAGCCGTCGCGGCCCATGATGGCGTCGGCCAGCGTCACCACGGGAGCCACCGGCGCGTAGCAGAGCACATCGTCGAACCCGGTGCCGCCGGAGACCTCGCGCAGGGCCGCCACCGGGTCGTCGAAGTCGCCGTTGTTGACGAACACCAGCTCGACGCCGGTCTCCTCCTTGACCTCCGCCGGCGGGAAGAGCTCGGCGGCGCGGTCCAGGCGATCCTGGTTGATGTCGGCCACCATCACGAGCGCGGGACGGCGGTCGCAGTGCAGCGCGTAGGTGAGCGCGCCCAGGCCCATGGGGCCGGCGCCGGCCACGATGGCGAGCTTGCCGCCCTCGCGGATGCCCATCTCATGGGTGTAGACGCCCATCTGGGTGTGGTAGGCCGCGTGGAAGGCGCCGATGGAGCAGCTCATGGGCTCGGCGAGCGATGCCTGGTAGTACGCCTCGCCGGTGTACTCGAGCAGGCAGTCGCACTCCATGACCTCGGCCGGCAGGATGCAGTAGGTCGCGTCCCCGCCGCAGAACTCGTAGGAGTAGCCCGGGCTCCACATGGTGCCCTTGTAGTTGAGGGCCGGCTGGATGGTGAACTTCATACCGGGCTTGAAGCGGTCGGCCCACTTGGCCCCCACCTCGACGATGTCGCCGGCGAACTCGTGCCCCATAATGGCCGGGTGCTCGGCCACGTCCTCGTGCACGCGCTTGTGCTCCACGCCCAGGGTCGCGCACTTGTAGGTGGACATGCAGATGCTGTCGGACACCACTTTGACGAGAACCTCGTCGTCCTTGATCGCCGGGAGCTCGAACTCGTCGATGCGCAAGTCGTTCGCTGCGTGGAGACGCACTGCCTTTGCCTTCATTGCCGTATCCTTTCTCATGCGGGCGCGACGCGCCCCTTTGTCTTTTCCGTCGGCGCGGGATGTCCGCCGCCCTTACCGGATCCTCTCGAACGTGACCTGGCCGATAAGGCCGTCAACGGTGGCGCGGTCCGCCGCCTGGGTACCCTCGCTCATGACGTTGGCCGCGCCGGTGGCCATGCTCAGGCGCACCGTGTCCTCAAAGGAGAGGCCCTCGTCCAGGGCGTAGGCAAGCGCCGCCACCACCGAGTCGCCCGCGCCCACCGTGGATCCCACGGTCACCTTGGGCGAACGGGCGCGCCACGCGCCGTCGGCGTCCAGGAACAGCGCGCCCTCGCCGCCGAGCGAGACCACGACCTTCTCGACTCCCTGGTCGATAAGCCCGCGCGCCGCATCGGCGATCTCGTTGATCGTCCCGAGCGTGCGGCCCACCAGGCGCCCGAGCTCGTGCTCGTTGGGCTTCACCAGGTAGGGCTTGCCCTCAAGCCCCGCCCTGAGCGCGTCCCCGTCAGCATCCAGGAAGACGCGCGCGCCCGCTTCGGCGCAGGTGCGCGCCCACACCGCGTAGGTGTCCGCCGGGGCGCCCTGAGGCAGGCTGCCGGAGAGCACCACGATGTCGCCCTCATGCAGGCCCGCCACGAGGTAGCGCAGCACGTTCGCCAGGATGTCCTCGGTCACCTGCGGGCCGGGCTCGTTCACGTCGGTATGGGTGTCGTTCACGGGATCCACGATCTTGAGGTTGGTCCGGGTCTCGCCGGGCACGTCGAAGGCCCAGCACGGGATCGCAAGGCCCTCGAGCGCCGCCGCCACCGCCTTGCCCGTAGTGCCTCCCAGCACGGCCAGCGCGCGGCTCTCGCCGCCCAGGCTGATGACCACCTTGGATACGTTGATCCCCTTGCCGCCGGGATCCTGGCGGCACTCCGCCACGCGGTTCACGCTGTCGATCGCAAAGCCGTTCACGCGCGCCGTCTTGTCCAGCGCCGGGTTGAGCGTCACGGTGTAGATCATGGGGCGCCCCTCCTTTCTCCTGCCAACACCTCCCCGGCGCGCCCTGGCCTCCCGGCAGGGCGCGCCAAGCGCCTTGCCCGTCCCGCCCGCGCTGCCTACTGCCCTTCCGTTGCCGTGAGGTACAGATGCGAGCGAGGCGAGCGCCTGACTAAAAGTGTTGGTTCTCAAATAAAACTTGTCGAAACGAAAACCATTGACAGCATAGCAAGGGGTCAATCATTGTCAATACGACAATTATAACTTTTGTTTTAACAGCATATTTCTACCGTTCACCGGCGTTTTGCAACCGTTCAAGAGGTGATGAGGCAAAGTTGCACTATTTTTGAAACGACAGTTTTAGGATACGTATTGTCGAAACGAAAGATCATATTTTCGCATCTACGCGCGCTCGGCACCGTCGGGCGCTTGAAGGGAGGGTGACTATGTCCATCAAGGAGAGCGTGTCGAAGTTCGGCAAGTTCTTAAGCGGCATGGTTATGCCCAACATCGGAGCCTTTATCGCCTGGGGCTTTCTCACGGCGCTGTTTATCGAGACGGGGTGGATCCCCAACGAGGGCTTCGCCAGCATCGCCTCGCCCATGCTCACCTACCTCATCCCCGTCCTCATCGCCGCGCAGGGCGGCTATCTCACCGGCGGCGACCGCGGCCGCATCGTGGGAGCCATCGCCGTCATGGGCTGCATCGCCGGCGCGCCCGACACCACCATGCTCATGGGCGCCATGGTCATCGGCCCGCTGTCGGGCTGGATCATCAAACAGTTCGACAAGTTCATGGAGACCCGCACCCCGGCGGGCTTCGAGATGCTCATCGACAACTTCTCCGTAGGCCTGATGGGCATGTTCCTGGCCATGCTCGGCTTCATCGCCATCGGCCCAATCATGACCACCATCCTGGCGATCCTCATGGGCGGCGTGACCATCCTCATGCAGTACAGCCTCATGCCGCTGCTCGCCATCTTCATCGAGCCCGCCAAGGTGCTCTTCCTCAACAACGCGATCAACCACGGCATCTTCACGCCCATCGGCATCGCGCAGGCCGAGGAGACCGGCCGCTCCATCATGTACATGCTCGAGGCCAACCCCGGCCCCGGCGTGGGCGTGCTGCTGGCCTACTGCTTCTTCTGCAAGGACGCCAAGACCCGTCAGTCCGCCCCCGGCGCGGTGATCATCCACTTCTTCGGCGGCATCCACGAGATCTACTTTCCCTACGTCCTCATGAACCCCAAGGTCATCATCGCCCCCATCGTCGGCAACATGTGCGCCATCGCATGGTTCAGCTTCACCGGAGCGGGCCTCACCTCAGCAGCATCCCCGGGCTCGATCATCGCCTTCCTCTCGATGACGCCCTCAGACCTCATGGTCACCAACATCATCGGCGTGGTCATCGCCACCGCCGTGTCCTTCGCCATCGCCACGCCCCTTGTCCGCTCCATGGACGTGGCCGACCTCGACCAGGCCAGCGAGCAGATGCGCGAGATGAAGGGCACCGCCGAGGCCGCCGTGATCTCCGACACCGCCAACGGCCTCGTGATCTTCGCCTGCGACGCGGGCATGGGCTCCTCGGCCATGGGCGCCACCCGCTTCCGCAACCGCATCAAGGCCGACCGCCCCGACCTCACCGTGAAGCACTCCAGCGTGGACACCGTGCCCGCCGAAGCCAACATCGTGGTCTGCCAGCGCGTGCTCGCCGACCGCGCCCGCAAGAGCGCGCCCAACGCCCAGCTCGTGACCATCGACAACTTCCTGGACGACCCCGCCCTCGACAGCCTGTACGCCGCGCTCACCCAGATCTCCAAGGCGTCCGAGCTCAAGGAGAAGGCCGCGCCGGCGCCCGAGCCCGAGCCCGCCGAGAAGAAGCCCGCTATCGCGCTGGTGCGCGAGGGCATACAGCTGGGCTGCGACCGCCTGCCGCGCGAGGACGCCATCCGCGCCTCCGGAGAGCTGCTGGTGAGGCTCGGCTGCGTGGACGAGCCCTACGTGGACGCCATGGTCGAACGCGACAAGCTCACGAGCGTGTACCTGGGAATGGGCGTTGCCATCCCGCACGGCACGGGCGACGCCAAGGACTCCGTCAAGAAGACCGGCGTGGTGTTCCAGCAGTACCCGCAGGGCATCGACTTTGACGGCGAGAAGGCCTACCTGGTGTTCGGCATCGCCGGGCGCGGCGAGGAGCACCTGGAGGTGCTTGCCAACATCTGCAAGATCCTCGAGGACGACGCCGTCGTGGAGAAGCTCAAGACCACCACGGACGTCGACTGGGTGCTGAGCGTGCTGGCCGGTTAGGCCGCAACGCGGAGGCGCTCCCCAAGCACGGCCCCTATCCCAAAGCCGGGCGCAGCATCGCCGCTGCGCCCGGCTTCTCACTGCGCGGAGCTCACGTAGTCGTTGTCCACGGTGATCTTGCAGACGGCCCGCGGGTACTTGCTGCGCACGACGTCGGTGATGCGGCGCTTGAGCTGGCCCTCGGAAAGGCCCAGGTCCGCAGGGCGCACGCAGTCAAAGATCACGTTGGTGTGCGTGAGCCCGGGCACGCAGCGCAGGTCGTGGATGGACAGGCGCCCGTCGATGACCTTGACCGCCTGGTTGATCCAGTTGCGCATATCGGCGACCTCCGGGTCGTCGGTCACAATGGGGTCGTAGTGCAGCGTGACGATAAGCCCGTCCTTCTCCTTGAAGTCCTGCTCGATATTGTCGATAAGGTCGTGGCTCTCCATGGGGTCGGCCTCGGCCGCCATCTCAACGTGCGCGCTCGCGAACTGCCGGCCCGGGCCGTAGTCGTGCACCATGAGGTCGTGCGTGCCCAGCACCCCGGGGTAGCTCATGATCCGCTCGCGGATATGCCCCACCAGCTCCGGGCTCGGCGCCTGCCCCAGAAGAGGGCTGATCGTCTCGCCCAAGAGGCCCACTCCGCTCCAGATGATGAAAGCGCCCACGGCGAGCCCCGCCCAGCCGTCCAGGTTGAGCCCGGTCAACTCGGACACGACCGAGCAGGCGAGAACCGCGCCGGTGGAGATCACGTCGTTGCGCGAGTCCACGGCCGTGGCCTTGAGCGTGTCGGAGTCGATCCGGCGGCCCAGGTTGCCGTTGAAGGCCGCCATCCAGAGCTTCACCAGGATGGAGAGCGCGAGCACGGCCACCAGCGCCGCGGAGAACTCCACCGGCTCGGGCTCCATGATCTTCTCGGCCGAGGAGAGGACCAGGTTGATCCCGATGGCGAGCACCAATGCGGCCACCACCAGGCCCGCCAGGTACTCGTAGCGACCGTGGCCGTACGGGTGCTCGGGGTCGGCCGGACGACTTGCCAGCTTGAAGCCCAAAAGGCTCACCACGTTGCTGGCGGCGTCGGATAGGTTGTTGAGGGCGTCGGCCACAATGGAGACCGACCCGGCAATGAGCCCGATGGCCCCTTTGGCCAGGCAAAGCGCCACGTTGCACACGATGCCGACCATGCCGGCCACCTGACCGTAGCGCGTACGCACCGCCGGTTCGGCCGTATTCCGGTAATCCTTCACCAAAAGCCGCACCAACCACTCGGTCATGCCGCCGGCTCCTTCCCCGCTGCGCGGTGCCCCATCCCGGCCCCGCATCAAAGCGCCCCGCCGAAGCGGGGCGCGCGTTCTCAGAATATGCTGCCTACGCGGTCATTCTAACCGCTTTGGCCTGTCGACGCCAACTGTTACCTGCAGCTTATCCCCACGCTTCGTCCATAGGCGAGAAGCGCCCCGGCCCGCCCGAGCCATCCTGGACGGCGGCACCCAGGCGCACGGCGTAGAGCTCCTTGTACACGGCGCCCTCCGGCGTGAGGGTGCTTTTGAAAAGCGCCGCCGTGTCAGCGCGCTCCGCCGGCGGAAACGGCAGGTCGGCCAGGTCGACGCCCCTCAGGCGGGCCCTTCTCGCCAGCGTAATGTGCGCCCGGAAGGGTTTGCCGTCGTACGCCAGGCCGCGGGCGCCCAGCTCGGCGCGCACGCGCGCCGCTAGCGCCGTCAGCTCCGGCGTCTGCGCAACGTCCAAGAAAAGCATGTCGTCGCGTCCGCGCCTAAAGCGGCCCAGTCCCTGGCAGCGCAGCTCTACGGGCCCCGCGCCCGCGCAGGCGGCCTCAAGCGCGTCCATGGCGCGCCGCGCGCCCGCCTCGTCGACCTCGCCCAAAAAGGCCAGCGTCAGATGGTACGTGGCGCGCTTCATGAACCGCCCGCGGGTGCGCTCGGACAGCGCACGCGCCAACGCGCAGAGGTCGTCCTTGTAGCCCTCACCCAGATCAAGCGCGATAAACGCCCGCATAGCCCCCCCTCACCGGCGCGCGGAGGCCGCCGTCCGGACAAGCAGATGCCCTTCTCGCCCGCTAGACGAGCTTGCCCGCGCAGTGGTCGATGGCGTGCTGCACGATCTCGGCCGTCCAGCCCGTCAGCTTCTTGGTGCGCTTCACCAGCTTGCCGCCGGAGAGCGCCTCGTAGCTCACGCGGATCAGCTGAAAGCGCCTGACCTCGCTCGGCTCGTCCAGCGACAGGCAGCCCTCGACGGCCGTGAACGGAGCCATCCCCGCCTGGATCTTGGGGTTGAACATCACCGCGATGCGGTCGCCCTCCTCGTAGGCGATAACCGCCTTGGTCGAACCGATCTGGTTGGCGGCCAGGCAGGCGCAGCCCTCGAGCGAGGCCATGGTGTCGCGCAGGTCCTCGGCCACCTGCGCGTCATCGGCGCTGGCCGGCTCGGCGGGCTTGCTCAGGAACTCCTGGTCCTTCACGATCTCCTTGATCATGGTAAAACTCGTTTCTCGTCGGATTCACGGAAGCGCCCCTCGGCCGAGGGGCGCTTTTGTCCATCTTATCAAGAACCGAGCTCCTCTGCGCTGTCGGCCAGCGCCTCTACGGCGTCCACGAGGAACACCGCATCGCACCTGCCCAGGTCGGGCGCGCCGCCTCGCCGAGCGCCCGCGCGCCTAGTCGCGCGTGAGCTTGCGGTGGATGCGGTGCGGGCGGGCGGCCTCCTCGCCCAGGCGCTCGACGCGGTTCTTCTGGTACGCCTCGAACGTACCCTCGAACCAGTACCAGGCGCCGGGGTTCTCGTCCGTCCCCTCCCATGCCAGCATGTGCGTGGCGATACGGTCCAGGAACCAGCGGTCGTGGCTCACCACCACGGCGCAGCCCGGGAACTCCAGGAGGGCGTTCTCCAGGCTCTCCAGGGTCTCGACGTCCAGGTCGTTGGTGGGCTCGTCCAGAAGCAGCAGGTTGCCGCCCTGCTTCAGGGTGAGCGCCAGGTTGAGCCGGTTGCGCTCGCCGCCGGACAGCACGCCCGCCTTCTTCTGCTGGTCCGACCCCTTGAAGCCGAAGCTCGCCACGTAGGCGCGGCTGGGGATCTCCTGCTCGCCCACGCGGATGAAGTCGTTGCCATCCGACACGACCTCCCACACGTTCTTGTCGGGGTCGATGCCGGCGCGCGTCTGGTCCACGTAGGAGATCTTCACGCTCTCGCCCACCGAAAGCTCGCCGCCGTCCAGCGGCTCGAGGCCCACGATGGTCTTGAAGAGGGTGGTTTTGCCCACGCCGTTGGGGCCGATCACGCCCACGATGCCGTTGCGCGGCAAGGTGAAGCTGAGATCGTCGATAAGCACGCGGTCGCCGAACGCCTTGTGCAGGTGCTCCGCCTCGATGACCTTGGCGCCCAGGCGCGGGCCCACGGGAATGCGGATATCGGTGTAGTCCACCTTGGCAAACTGGCGCGCCTCGGCCTCCATCTGCTCGTAGCGCTCCAGACGGGCCTTGTTCTTTGCCTGGCGGGCCTTAGGCGAGGAGCGCACCCACTCGAGCTCGGACTTGATGCGCTTGGCCAGGCGCGCCTCGCGCTGGCCCTGGCGCTCCAGGCGCGCGGCCTTGGTCTCGAGGTACGTGGAGTAGTTGCCCTTGTACGGGAAGAGCTGGCCGCGGTCCACCTCGCAGATCCACTCGGCGACGTTGTCCAGGAAGTAGCGGTCGTGCGTGACGGCGAGCACCGCGCCCTCGTAGCGGGTCAGGAACTGCTCGAGCCACAGGACCGACTCGGCGTCCAGGTGGTTGGTGGGCTCGTCAAGAAGCAGCAGGTCGGGCGCCTCGAGCAGCAGCTTGCACAGGGCCACGCGACGGCGCTCGCCGCCAGAGAGGACGCTCACCGGGGTGTCGGGGTCGGGGCACTGCAGCGCGTCCATGGCCTGGGAGAGCTGGCTGTCCAGATCCCAGCCGTTGGCGGTATCGATCTCGTCCTGCAGGCGGCCCATCTCGGCCATGAGCGCGTCGAAGTCCGCGTCCGGGTCGGCCATGGCGGCGGAGATCTCGTTGAACCGGTCGATCTTGGCCAGCACGTCGCCGAAGGCCTGGCGCACGTTCTCGATCACGGTCTTGTCGTCGTCCAACGGCGGCTCCTGCTGCAGGATCCCCACGGTGTAGCCGGGCGTGAGACGCGCCTCGCCGTTGTCGACCTCCTCCAGGCCCGCCATGATCTTGAGCAGCGTGGACTTGCCCATGCCGTTGGGGCCAACCACGCCGATCTTGGCGCCCGGGTAAAAGCTCAGCGACACGTCATCCAAGATCACCTTGTCGCCATGCGCCTTGCGCGCCTGATACATCTGGAAGATAAACTCGGCCATACATGCTCCTTCGTCGGGGCGGATGCGCCGCACGGGGCCCTGTGCCGGGGACGCGGCGCCGGCTTCTCTCTCACCCCGTTATTCTCGCATGACCGGCCGTCAAACGCGCGTGCTGCACGAGTTCCCTACAGGTTGGCCGGACGGCTGCCATAAGCGGCGCGGCGGCAGGGCCCTGCGCGGCCGCAGCGGCAAAGGCCCCGCGCAGGAAGGGCCGACGCCCGGCGCAGGGGTATACTCCCAAGCAGATCAACACCGCGCAGGCAAAAGGGCCGTGAACGCGCTTCTCGCCCCGCCGCCTGCGCGCTTTCGCACGCGCTGTTGAGAGAAGGGCCCATGGTGACAGAGGAAACGTCCCCGGCAACGTCGGTCGCGGCCAACGTGCCCGCCGCGGCATCCAAGGCGGGCTCCGGAGCGGAGGCTGCCCCGGAGCCCGTGCCCGACGTGAGCATCATCGTACCGGTGTACAACGCGGCCGAGAACCTCAAGCGCTGCGTGGACAGCGCCCTGGCGCAGGAGCTTCGCTCCTTCGAGCTCATCTTGGTGGACGACGGCAGCACCGACGACAGCCCCGCCATAGCGGACGCCTACGCGACGGCGGACCCGCGCGTGCGCGTGATCCACCAACCGAACGCCGGCGTGTCATGCGCCCGCAACCGGGCGCTCGACGTGGCGCGGGGCACCTTCGTCCAGTTCATGGACGCCGACGACTGGATGGCGCCCGACGCCGCCAAGCTCATGGTCCGCGCCGCGCGCGAGCACGAATGCGACATGGTCATCGCCGACTACTACCGCGTGGTGGGCTCCCGCGTTTCGCGCAAGGGCGACATCGACCTGGACCGCCCCATCACGCCGGCCGAGTACGCCGACTGCATGATAGAGAACCCCGCCGACTACTATTACGGCTCGCTCTGGAACAAGCTCTTCCGCCGCGACATCATCGAGCGCCACCGCCTGCGCATGGATCCCTCGATCAGCTGGTGCGAGGACTTCATCTTCATACTCGAGTACGCCGCCCACGCCGCATCCATCTATCCTCTGCCCGTGCCGGTGTACTACTACGTCAAAACCAAGGGCTCGCTCGTGAACCAGAGCCTGACCATGGCGGGCGTGGTGCGCATGAAGCTCGGCGTGATCGAGTACTACGACGACTTCTTCCGCCGCGTCTACGACGAGCGCGAGTACGCGCGGCGCCACGGCGAGATCCGCCGCTTCCTCATCACCTACGCGCACGACGACGGGGCCTTCCCGGCCGCGCCCGGCACCAAAAAGCTCGGCCGCGAGCGCGTGCGCGCCTACGTCACGCCCGGAACCGAGCGCAACCCCGACGCCGCAGGGTACTTTGCCCGCAAGGTGCTCGACCGGGCGCTCGAGGCGGTGGCGGACCGCTTTGACCTCGACCTCAAAGACGTGCAGGTCATTGCCTACGTGCACCACGCCGGCGGCGCGGCGGGGTTTGCCGAGACGGCCGACTTCACCGGGCTTTCGACGGTCACGCTGGGCTCGACGCTGTCCAAGCTCACGGGCCGGCAGCTTGCGCGCGCAAACGCCAGCGGCGCGGTGTTCCTCAAGCGCCTGGCGGCCGACCGCGAGAAGCAGGGAACCTTCTCGGCGGCGCTGGCCGCCCTGGGCGAGAAGCTCGACGAGACGGAGAACGGCGCCGGCGAGGACGAGGGGCGCGGCTTCTTGCAGGCGCTCTCCGCGGCCCTGGCCGATGCCGGGGCGTCGCCGGGCCGGGCGGGCAGGCGCAGCGCACGAAGCGCCGAGGACGGCCCCGAAACGGGCGAGACAGGCGAGAAGGACGCGGGAGGCGGCGGAACCGGTCCCGGCAAGACGCCCCAGGACGGATCGGCGCCCTCGCTCGTGCGCATCCGCCTGACCGAGCGCGCCGAGCCCGTGACCCGGGCCATCGAGCGCGCGGAGGAGGACGCCCGGGCCCTCTGCCTAGATGGCCTGGACCCCGCCGAGCAAGACCGGCTCGCCGAGCTTCTCGCCCGCGTGGCCATAAACGCCAAGGCGCCGTTTTCCCGATAAGCGGTCAACCGCAAACGCCGCACGGGTCCCTCAAACCTGACGGTCGTCCCCGTCGCGCATTACCTGGCCGAGAAACTCGGGGCCAAACGGCACCGTATCGCTGAAGACGGCCGGGCTGTCGGTAGCGATGAGGAGGTAGTTGTCCTCGCCGCCGAAGGCGTCGTCCGTGCAGGGGATTACGTGTGCGTGCGCGAAAACGGCCGCAGCCGTGGCGGCAAGGTCCCGCAGGAAGGACACGTCGGCGCCCTCGCTGCGCGAGACGGCGTTGGCCAGATAGAGCCCGCCGGGCACGAGGCACGCCTTGGCCGCGCGCAAGGCCTCCGCAGTGGCGAGCGCCCGCACCGGCTCCGCGCCGGCGAAGGTGTCGTTGATGACGGCGTCGTAGCGGTCGGCGCGCACGGCGCCGGCCCCCGCGCGGCGTGGGACGCGCGCCGCCTCCTGGTTTTTCCGGGCGAGAAGCTCAAGAAACGCGCGGCCGTCCGCGGTGATGACGTTGAGGCGGCGCGGAACGCCGCCGGCACGCGGCGCAACGCGCCCCTCGCCCGCCGATGCCCCCTGCGACGGGGCCTCCCCTTCCGCAACGGGCCCGTTCACGCGGTCCTCGAGCTCGCCCAAGAAGAAGTACGTGCGCGCGGCCGCCACGATGGCCGGGTCGATCTCCACCACGTCCATGGCAAGATCGGGGTACGCGGTGAGCGCGTACTTGGGATAGGCGTACCCGCCGCCGCCCAGCATGAGCACGCGCCTCACCTCCGGGCCGCCGGAGAGCGCCGCCTCGAAGAGGTGGTCGAACGCGCGGTAGTAGGCAAAAACCGGCTCCATGCGGCGCTCGTCCAGGTAGGTGGCCGACTGCCACACGCCTCCCTGCTCGAGAACGCGCACCGGGGCGCCGTCCGCACCTGCGACCGTGTAGACGTGGGCCGCGCCCGCCATGGCGCGGACGGTGTGCCGATCCTGCCTCCGCAGCCGCAAGAGCTCGGATATGCGGTTGAGCATAGGACCCTCCCCTCTTGGTTACAAAACGCCGTCGTTTTGCGCCGAACGCCCGCGGTGGACGCGTTCGGTTACAGCTCCTTCTGCTGGTACAGCCCGCCCGCCGACGTGCGGTCGAACCCCAGCCCGCGGTAATACCCGCGCGTGCCCACGGCGCTGATCACGTTGATGCGGGCATACCCCGCCGCGCGCGCCAGCGCGCAGGCGCGCTCGACCAGCTTGCGGCCGAGCCCCAGATGCTGCACGCCGCTGCCGGTCTGGCTGAGATGGGCTACCGCGCCGTACACGTGGACCTCGCGGATCATGGCCTCGTCGGCGCGGATCGGAAGGCCGTACCGCGCAAACAGGTCGTCGGCCGCAGCGGGAGCAGGGGCTTGCGCGCCCTTCTCGGCCCCATCGCCCTTCTCGTCTGCGGCGCCGCTGCCGTTCGCCGCGTCCAAACCGCGCAACGCAGCCTGCAGCCGGTCGGCCCGCGGCAACGATAGGCGCAAAAAGCCCGCAATGCGCCCATCGTCCGTCACCCACTGCAGGAAATGCTCCGTGGACACGCTCGTCTCGTACGCGCAGTCGTCAAGCGTCAGCGCATCGACGTCCACGCGCTCGCGCACGATCTCGCGCGCGCGGATCTCCCGGACGCGCGGGGGCCGATCGGGATCCGCAGGCCCCGCGGCATCCAGCCCCGGCCGGGCTCTCATGCGCTCGAGCCGCTGATCCACCATCTGGCGCAGGTTGGTCTTCTTGTTGCCCGCCAGGATGTCCCCCGACGAGATGTCGCGGATCATGCGCGATATGCGCGTGTAGGGCGGCGTTGCCAGCACATCGGCGACAAGCACGTCCAACAGCTCGTCCTCGGTGTACGGGCGCCAACGCCCCGAGTCGTACTCGGCAACCAGGCCCGTGCCCGCCACGAGCGCGCACGGGTAGAGCTTGACCTCGTCGGGCAGGAAGGAGGGATCGGCCACCAGGCGCGCGTAGTCGCGCTTGTCGCCCGCCGGCGTGGCGCCCAGGAGGTTGGCCATGAAGTGCGCGTGGATCTTGAAGCCAAAGAGCCGGCACAGCGCAAAGGCGCGGGCCACCTGCTCAGGCGCGGTACGGCGGCGGTTCCGGGCGAGAAGGGCCGGATCCAGGGTCTGCACGCCCATCTGGATCTTGGTGCAGCCCAAACGGCGGATGACAGCCAGGCTCTCGGCGTCGATGCGGTCGGGGCGCGTCTCGATCACCAACCCCACCACGCGGTGGCGCGCGGACTCGTTGGCGCGCTGGGCCTCCTCGAGCTCGGGCCAGAGAGCGTCCTGCCACGTGGCCGCCTGACGCCAAGCGGGGCTTTTGTCGTAGAGAATGGCGCAGGCCTCGTTGTACGTGAGGAAGCCCGCGTTGACGCGCTCCTGCCATGGCCGGGCGGCAGCCGCCAGCGCGGCGTCGTCCGCCTCTATGCCCGCCTGCTCGTAGCGTGCGCGGCGGGCGGCCAGGGCCTCCGGCTCAAAGGTCCCGTCCGCGCGCACGCCGTCGTTGAGCGCGCGGAACAGCTCGGCCGCGAACCAGATCTGGTAAGCGGTCGGGTAGTCGGTCCACGTGCCGCCCAGCACGATGAGCTCGATCTTGTCGGTGGGGTGCCCCATCTGCGCCAGGGCCTGCAGGCGCGCGGCCACCTGAAGGTACGGATCGAAGAAGGCGCGTTCGGCGCGCTGGCAGGCGGGCTCGTCGGCAAGGTAGCTCTTGGGCATCCGCACGTCGTTAGGGCAGTAGAGGCAGTTGCTGGAGCAAGGGCCCGGCTTGGTGATGACCGTGATGGTGGCCACGCCCGAGGCAGTGCGCCGCGGCTTCATGCGCAGCGCGGCAACCAGCCGGCGCTCCAGCCCCGCGTCCACGTTCCAGCTGCGCCACAGCTCGGGATCATGGGCCCTCACCGCCAGGTACCGCGGAAGCAGCGCCTTCTTGCTGTAGCGCGGCGCACCGGGCGGCAGAAGCCGGTCGCGCGCGTGCAAGATGGATTTGAGCTCCTTCTCGGGCAGCTCGTCATGCGCGCGCAAATACGCCAGTATGTCCTGAAGAATCTCGTCCATAGCCACCCAGTATACTTGAGCGCGCCGCCTGACGGGGAGCCTTGCCGAGCGGATTGTCGGACAAGCCGCGGCAGTTGCGCGGAAAGCGTCGCACAGCTTGTAAAAACACTTCGAAAACAGCTGTTTTTGCAAGCTGTGCGACGCTTTCCGAAGCCGGGGGCACCGTCCTGGTGCGCGCCTCGTTTGACCCCGCGCTCCTGCGCAACGCTCGCCCGCCCCATGCCAACGCCGCGTACATGCTTATATATACTTTTGGGTGCGCATCCGCGCGCAAAGGCACGTAAAACCGCCCGCACCGAACGGAGCCCCATGGACCGGCATACGCAGGAGACGCTCAACCAGATGACCGCGCGCTTCTACCGCAAGCACGCGCCATCGTTCTCGGCCACGCGCCAAGCGCCCTGGAGCGGATGGCGGCGCGCCCTTGATGCCGCGCTCGGCGCTCTGAGCTCCCCCGACGAGAAGAACGCGGTTGCGGGCAGCATGCCCCGCGTAAGCCCCCAAGAGCCTACCCCGTGCGACCAGCCCGCGCACCCCGGTACCGATGCGGATCCCGGGATGCGCGAGAAGCGCGCAGGCGCGGGCGATAAGCTCGCCGTTTTGGATCTGGCCTGCGGGAACCTGCGCTTCGAGCGGTTCTTGGCAGACACGCTGCCCCACCGCCCGCTGCGTGTCTACGCCGTCGACGCGGCGGACAACCTCGCAGATCCCTCTGCGCGCTCGGCGGACGGCACGCCGCTTCCCACCCGCGTTTCCCTCTCCTACCAGCATCTCGACATGGTGCAGGCGCTGATCGAAAACCGGCCCCTGGCCCCGGAGCTCAACGCCCCCGCCTGCGACCTTGCCGTTGCGTTTGGGTTCATGCACCATGTGCCGGGCGCATCCGCCCGCATCGCGCTGGTTGATGCGCTGCTGGGGAAAACCCGTCCCGGAGGCTGCGTCATCGCGTCGTTCTGGCAGTTCATGGACGACGAGCGCCTGGCAGCCAAGGCGATTGCCACCACCGCGCGGGCGCAGGCCGAGCGGGGCCTTGCGCTGGACGAGAACGACTACCTCCTGGGCTGGCAGGACGTCCCGGGAGCATACCGGTACTGCCACCATTTCCCCTGCGAGGAGGTTGATGCGCTTGTCGCCCATGCGCAGCGCGCGCATGGCTGCCGCCTTGTCGACCGCTTTGCGGCCGACGGCAAAACGAGGGCCCTCAACAGCTACATCGTGCTGCAGCGCGCCGCCTCCCCTGTTTAAGGGCGCTTGCGCCCGCGCCTTTCAGCTCGCGGCGGGTCGATTCCGCGGTGACCGACGCAGCCGAACGGGGGAACAAGCACGGGGAAAGGCGGGGCACCCCCGCCCTACCGGTCTCCCAGTAGACGGTCGAGCGCCTCGATATCCTCGGGGCGGGTGGCCCAGCTCGTGGCAAAGCGCACCGCCGTGCGCTTTGCATCCACGCGCTCCCAGAAGCTCACGCGCACCCGCTCCCGCAGGCGCTCGTATGCGCCGTTCTCCAGCACCACGAACTGCTGGTTGGTGGGAGAGTCCAGGTAGAACGGCAGGTCGTGAGCCGCAAGCACCCGCTTCAATCGCTCGGCCATGGCAAGCGCATGCGCGCCGAGCGCGTAGTAGAGCGTGTCCTCGGCCGCGCATAGGGCCGGCGCCGCGCCTGCCGCGGCCCCCTCGGGCTCTGCGGGCGAGAAAAGCGCATCGAACTGCACGCCCAGCAGACGCCCCTTGGCCAAGAGCGCGCCGTGGCTCTTAACCTGGGTGACGAAATGGGCGGGCTCGCCATGCGGGAACACCACGGCCTCGCCGCAGAGAGCGCCCACCTTGGTGCCGCCGATGTAGAACGCGTCGGCCAAACGCGCCAGATCGGGCAGCGTGACGTCGGAGCCCGGGGCAGCCAGGCCGTAGGCCAAACGCGCGCCGTCCACGTAGAGCGGCATGCGATGCGCGCGGCACACCGCCGAAAGCTCCTCCAGCTCGGACAGGGCGTAAAGCGTCCCGAACTCGGTGGGATGCGAGATGTAGACCGCGCCGGGGAACACCATGTGGTCGTGGTTGGCGTCCCCGTAGAAGGATTCGACCATTTCCCGCAGCTCGCCGGCGTTGACCTTACCGTCATGCTGCGGCAGCGCGAGCACCTTGTGGCCGGTGGCCTCGATGGCGCCGGCCTCGTGCACGGCCACGTGTCCCGTCTCGGCAGCGACCACGCCCTCCCAGGGCTTGAGCAGCGCATCGATCACCACCTGATTTGCCTGCGTGCCTCCCGTGAGGAAGAACACGGAGGCGTCGGGGGCGTTGCAGGCGCTTCTGATCCGCGCCGCGGCCTGCGCGCAGAAGCGGTCCGTGCCGTAACCCGGCGCGCTCTCGAAATTAGTGCGCGCAAACGCCTCCAGAATCCGCGGGTGGCACCCCTCGGAGTAGTCGTTCTCAAACGCCAGCATGCGCCCTCCTCGTTCCCGGCTCTCATGGGCAGAACTATACACCAGCAAGTGTCGGGCCGGCTGCGCGCCGGAGCCGCGGCGCCGGCGCGGCAAGCCCCGGCACCGCCCTCGATCCGGACGAGGCGGCCGTCCGTCAGTTGTCCTGCGCGAGCCGCTGGAACAGCAGCTTGAAAACGACCGCGCCCGCAACCGTCCACGCCGCGATCACCGCGAGCGGGGCCAGGGAGTCCGACGTGAAGAGCCGCCCCTCCATCATGAACCTCACCAGCGTGTCCATGGCTCCCGTGGGAAGGAGCGCGGTCACCCGCGCCGCAGTCTCGCTGTACATGCCGAACATAGGGGCGAGCGCCAGGAGCACCACCGGCACGGAGTACATGCCGGCCGTCATCTGATCGCGCGCCGCCAAGCCCAGCACCAAGGACAGCAGCAGGAAGGGCACGGCCCCCAGCGCGCAGAGCGCAAGCCCGGGCAACAGGAGCTCCGGACCGGAAACGCCCAGGACCAGGTAGCATGCCGCCGCAACGGCAAGCGTGGCGGCCAACGTCACCAACGCCCGAGCCACGGCAACCTGGCCGGCGCTCACGTTGGCCAGCATGAGGGTGCGCAGCGTGTGCTTCTCCTTCTCTTCCGCAATGCCGTACACGATCACCATCCCCACGATCATGCCGATGGACATGCAGAACGCGCTTGAGAGCAGAAACGACGACACGACCCCCGCCGCCCGGTCCGCGAGCGCCGCAGAGGCGCTCTCGGCGGCAATGCGCTCCGTCACGCTGCCCGCCAGAAACCGGAACAGCACCGCAAAGCCCACGGGCATGAGCATGCACACGGCCATGCTCGGGTTCTTGGCCAAATCAACGGCGTCCTTCTGCGCCAGGGCGCCGATCTTGCGCACCGCAGCGTTCATCTAAAACTCCCTTCCGGTCAGCTCGAGGAATATCTCCTCCAGATTGGGTTCATCGGAATGCACTGACAGGCACTCCCCAGCCGCCAGCAGCTCGGCCAAAAGCGGAGCGGCCGCCGCGTCTTTGGTGGTCACTATGGTACCGCGCGTGCGCGTCACCACGGTCAGGCGATTGCGGGCATGCTCGAGCCTGAGCTCCAAGGGCGCGCCGCAGGCAACCAGGCGCCCCTCGTTCAGAATACCCACGCGATCGCACACCTCCTCGGCCTCGGCCATGTCGTGCGTGGTGAGGAAAACGGTCGTCCCAGCCTCCTTGAGCTCGGCGAGCATGCGGTGCACCTCGACGCGCGCCGCCGGATCGAGCCCGCTCGTCGGCTCGTCCAAGAACAGCAGCTCCGGGCTGTGGATCAGCGCCGCCAAAAGCGCCGCGCGCTGCCGCATTCCCTTCGAGCAGTTCTTCACAAGCACCTTGCGGTCGGAAAGGAGCCCCACGCGCTCCAACAAACCCGGGATCCCCGCCTGCGACACGCCGCGCAACCGTGCGTACAGCACGAGGTTGTCCTCTATGGAGAGGCGCTCGTACAGCGCGCTCGTATCGGAGAGGATGCCGATGCGGTCGTAATCGGCGTCGCCGGCGTTTTCGAGCGGTCTGCCGAAAAGCCTGATGCGCCCCGCGTCCTTTGCCAGCTGACGCGTCAGCAGCTTGATGGTGGTCGTCTTGCCCGCGCCAGAAGGGCCCAGGAAGCCGAACGTCTCGCCGCGCTCCACGGCAAAGGTGAGGTTATCCAGAACCTGCTTGCGCGCTCCCCGTCCTCGGGCAAAGGACAGGCGCACGCCCTCCATGGACAGAATAGCCGTCATCGGTTCTCCTCCCCGCCCTGCGCCTCCAGATCCCGCAGGCGCTTCTCGAGCTTGGCCACGTGCCCTCCCAACCCGTAGGCGAGAAGCACGGTAGCCACCGCCAAAAGCATCACCAACGCGGCGAGCTGGTCGACGGTGATGTCAAAGTTGGGCGCCAACGCCTTGGTCGCGATGTCGGCGATCTGCTCGGTCATAGTCTTCCTCCTTGGCTCCACGGTCCTATCCAGGCGCCGCGATCAGCCGGGGCGCCCTTATCGGCGACCCCTCGTGCGGCGCAACCCGAGTGTGCCACCGCTCCTATCGGCGAACCAGAGAACTCGCACGTCAGGAGCCTTGTTTACGACCAGAGGAGCATAGGGGGACCCCACAGGAGCACGCGTGCGCGGTCGGGCGGGGCGCTTGCACGAGAGAAGCGGCGCGCGCCGGGCTATAATCGACCTGCGCCGAGCCCGCCCGCGCGGCGAGCGGCGCGGCGCACCTGCAAGCAGCAACGCAACGCGAGGACCACCATGCCCGATCGACCGAACGACTACCCCTCCGTCGAGGAGCTTATCGCCGGACAGCACGGCGTGAGCCTGCATATCGAATGCGACCGCCAAACCGGCGAACGCGCGCGCAAAGCCGTGCAAGAGGCCTACCGCGGCATGCGCTGTGCGTATTACCTGGAAACGGACAAAGGGTTCGACCGGGACACGCCCCTGAGCTACCTGCGCTTCTTCTCGCGCCTACTGGGAAGCTCCGTCACCGCCGAGGAGGCGCTCGCGCACTTTGGCCTCAAGGACCTGGCGCGCACGCGCATAGGAAAGCTCGCACCCGAGCAGCGCGCGCTGCTCAACTTCGCGCGGCTCACCCTCGCCGAACCCGAGGTCGTGTTCTGCGAGCGGCCCCTGATCGAGCTGGGCCCCGACGCGCGCACGATCGTGCTGCAATGGATGGGCTCCGCCAGCGACGAGGGATGCGTTTTCATCACCGTCAACGAGCCGCTCCGCGAGGCCCTCCTCATGCCCGGAAACGCCTGGTGGGAGGAGGACGGCAGGCTCTTCCCCGCGCAGGTGGACGACGACCCGACAGACGGGCCGGTCTTCGCCGGCGACGAGGTACGGGTCTGCAAGGTGCAGGCCCGATCGGGCTCCTCGACGCTGTTCTTCGACCCGCGCGAGATCGACTTCATCGAGAGCATGAACCGCCAGAACTACGTATCGGTACGCGGAGAGCTCTACCCCACGCCCGCCAAGCTCGACGAGCTTGAAGTCGACCTAGCGCGCTTCGGGTTCTTCCGGTGCCACCGCTCCTATATCGTCAACGTGCAACGCGTTGCCAA
The DNA here is from genome assembly GCA_944321435.1 of uncultured Coriobacteriaceae bacterium. Lineage (GTDB taxonomy): Bacteria > Actinomycetota > Coriobacteriia > Coriobacteriales > Coriobacteriaceae > CALUOB01. Next base: position 111,674 of record CALULH010000008.1, read on the forward strand.
AGTCGAGCGGTTCACGCGCAACTCCTTCAACCTCACGCTGTCCGATGCGGCCCATACCTCGCTGCCGCTCGCCAAGGGCCGTGCCGAAGAGATGCGCGCAACGCTCGGCTGGAAGTAGGTCCGCACCATGAACGCCTTTCTCGCCGCATTCCTACACGACCTCGCCGGGTTCTGGCGCAACCCGTCCTCGGCGATCGTCGGCATCATGTGCCCCTTTTTTGCCTGGCTCTTCCATCGCATGGGCTTTTACCCCTCCTTCAGCGCCGCCCTGACCATCCAGCTGATCGCCGGGAGCGTCTCGACCGTCGGGTTCCTCTCCGCCATGGGAGAGGAGCGCGAGCAGGGGGCCTGGGGCGCAGTGGCGCGAACGAGCGCTTGCGCCGAGGCCCTGGTGGCCGGGCGCCTCTCGGCATGCCTGCTCACCTGCCTTGCCCTCTCAGCCCTCTGCGCGGCATTGGCCGGCGTGGAGCCCGTGCAGGTTCCCTTTGCGCTCCTGGCGGCGCTGCCCACCATCTTGCCCGCAACGCTGCTCTCGTTTGCGCTGGGACTCGTTGCGCCCGATCAATCGCGCGCCAACGCATGGGGCACCTTCATCCTCATGCCGTGCATCCTGCCGACGCTCTGCGCCATGTTCATAGAGCTCCGGCTCTGGCCGCTTCCCTCGTACGCGACGACGGAGCTCTTGGGCGTCGCCGCAAGCCGGGGGCTCGCCCCCTTCCCGGCGGCGGTTCTCGCCGGTGTGAGCATCGCCTGGATCGGGTTGGGCTACGCCGCCTTCTCCCTCGCGCTGCGCCGCGAAACGGGAAGCCGGCGAGGACTATCATAGGAACGCGCGGGAAACCGAGGAGGATGGTTGCTGAAAGCCATCCAGGCGCTCAGGCGCGCACGCCATCATGCGCAAACCCGCAGCCCTGGTCCTGCCCGATGTCAGCCGATAACGTATGAAGGGACATAACGTGGCGGAGGTTATCCAACACCCCTTGAAACCGATTTATGACGAGCGTTCATACGTTCTCGTATTGGGCACCATGCCCTCGCCCATGTCCCGCAAAGTCGGGTTCTACTACGGACATCCGCAAAACCGGTTTTGGCGCGTCATGGAACGCCTGTTCAACCTGGCCGATCACAGCCTCGTCGAAAACGATGCCCGCACGTCGTTCCTCCTCGCGCACCGGATCGCCCTTTGGGACGTGCTGTCACGCTGCGCCATCAAGGGGGCGTCGGATGCCAGCATAACCGAAGCTGCGCCCAACGATTTGCGCTACGTCCTCGACCGAGCCCCGATACGGCACGTCTTCACCACCGGGACCAAGGCGTATCAGCTCTATCATCGCCTATGCGAGAAAGACGTCGGCATACCGGCAACGCCCCTACCGTCGACAAGCGCCGCCAACGCGCGTATGCGCTTGGATGATCTGGTGGTAGCGTATGCGCCTCTTAAAGAGGCAATAGAAGCCAATGCGCAGAAATAGCTTACCTATATGAAAAAAGCCCCTAAAGGGCTTCTCTCAAGGGATGCAGCCGGCGCCCCCCCTTTTCGGGGGAACGCCGCCTACCGGTCGGCGACGCCCTGGCCTCCCGCCGCCTTGCGCGGCAGTACTCTCGGCGCTGGGGTGCTTGACTTCCGGGTTCGGAACGGGACCGGGTATGCCCACCCCGCCGTGG
>CALULH010000009.1 GCA_944321435.1 uncultured Coriobacteriaceae bacterium
CGATGGGCGAGCCGGAGGACGCCTTCGACTGGGTGCGCGACCGCCCCGGCCACGACCGCCGCTACGCCATCGACAGCTCGAAGCTCCGCCGCGAGCTCGGCTGGGAGCCCGCGCACACCGACTTCGCCGAGGGCCTCGCCCAGACGATCCGGTGGTACCGCGACAACGAGTCCTGGTGGCGCCCCGCCAAGGAGGCCACCGAGGCCAAGTACGCCGCGCAGGGGCAGTAGGGGAGGGGTCGACATGTTCAACATCGAGTTCGAGAAGGACCTCGAGGTGACGGAGACCAGCATTCCGGGCCTCAAGGTCGTGGATCTCGCCGTCCACGGCGACTCCCGCGGCTGGTTCAAGGAGAACTGGCAGCGGGCCAAGATGACCGCGCTGGGGCTGCCCGACTTCAGGCCAGTGCAGAACAACGTATCCTTCAACGCGGAGCGGGGCGTGACGCGCGGGATCCACGCCGAGCCCTGGGACAAGTACATCTCCGTGGCCACGGGCAGCGTGTTCGGCGCCTGGGTGGACCTCAGGCCCGGGGCGACCTTCGGCGAGGTCTTCACCTGCGTGCTGGACCCCTCCCGCGCGATCTACGTCCCGCGCGGCGTCGGGAACTCCTTCCAGGCGCTGGAGGACGGCACGGCCTACACCTACCTGGTGAACGCCCACTGGTCGGCGGAGCTCAAGGCCACCTACACGTTCGTGAACCTCGCCGACCCGGCGCTGGGGATCGAGTGGCCGATCCCGCTCTCGGAGTGCACGCTCTCGGAGGCCGACAAGGGCCACCCCATGCTCGCGGACGCGCTCCCCATGGAGCCCAAGCGCACGCTCGTTCTCAGTCTTAATTCATATTTCAGCTCTGCATTGCGCTCCTTGGTGGAGAATTCGGGGATCCCGGGTTTTGAATTCATTGAGCAGGCTGTTTCTGCGCGCATAACTTCGTTGATTGAGGAAACGGACTGGTCGTTATATGGTTCGATCATTTATGTGGCGCCGCTGGATGATTCTATCTCATGCGAATCGACTGTCGAGAGTCACGATAAGTGGCTCTACAATGCCGAGGTGCCTGCAAGGTTGTCAAAGATTGCAACAGAATACGGGATTACCTTGGTGAAGGTTTCATCTAGTCTCGTGTTTGGCGATCGGGGAGAAGTGCATACGGAAAACGACTTCTTTTCTCCATCAGCTCCTGTAGGGATTGCCGAGGCAGCTGGAGATGTTGCCGTGTTCTGTACACCAAAGCACTATCTGTTGCGGACAGGTCTTCCGATTGGATATCTCGAGCGTTTCTTTGAAGGCGGTGCTGACAGAGATTGTTTTATCGGAAGCCTCAGCTTTGCAGAGGACGTGGCTGCTGCCATGTTATTTGTTCTCGGATATCGCAAGGGGGATATTGAGCCCAGCCATCCGCTTCCCGTCGGTGGCTACAATTGCGCTTGTGAAGGCGGCACAATGGGCTTAAGCGAGGTCTCGCGATTCATGTCGGAAGATGCGAGACAGTTGAATTTCCTGCAAAAAACACATATCGAAGCAAATGGGTCGACTTTCAAGGATCGAACGGATCTTGGCGCTCTCGATAGTTCCAAATTAGAGTCTTTTGGCTTTTCTTTAGATGAAGTGGATGAGCGCATTAAGAGGTTTTTGCTTTGCGGGCCATGCGACTCGATCTAAATTTTTTTGGATGTTGCTGCACATGCACGCAGGGCTTTTCGCGATCTCTATCCTTCTGAGCATGCGTCGTATAATCTGTACGCGTTATTGTTTGACGAGTTGGAGGCTTGAACTTTGACTTCTCCTGAGGTGTTGGCAATCATACCCGCCTACAATGAGGAAGAATGCCTTGCGCAGACCGTCGAGGAGCTTAAGAGGGTTGCGCCTGAGGTTGCTTTTGTCGTGGTGAACGACGGTTCCATTGATCGCACGCGGGATATCTGCATAGAGAACAGCTATCCGATGATCGACATGCCAATCAACAGCGGTTTGACCGTTGGTTTTCAAACGGGTATGAAGTATGCGTTGCGTCATGGTTTCCGCTACGCGGTTCAGTTCGACGCCGATGGTCAGCATAGACCCGACTACATCGAATCCATGCATCGCTGCATTGTCGAGACGGGCGCGGACATCGTTATCGGATCTCGTTTTGTCACCGAGAAGAAGGAGCATTCCGCTCGCATGATGGGCTCGCGCCTCATTGCAGCGCTTATCAAAATGACAACGGGCGCTACGATCAAAGATCCGACTTCCGGCATGAGGATGTTCAACAGCAGGATGATTGAGCGTTACGCCCATGATGACACCCTCAATCCGGAGCCTGAGTCGATCGCCTATTTGATTCGAAAGGGCGCCTCGATAAAAGAGGTTCAAGTGCATATGCGGGAGCGTCAAGCGGGAGAGAGCTACTTGAATGTTGCAAAGTCGATTTCGTATATGGTCCGCGTGACAACATCTATCCTCTTCGTTCAATGGTTTAGGAGATAGGAATGTCCTCGTCCCTTCGCTTGCTGCTCATTATGTGCGCCCTCGTCGTCCTTGTGTTCATTATTCGTAAGCTGCGGAAATCTCAGATCCAGGTAATGGATTCCGTGTTTTGGTTGCTGTTCTCGCTGAGTCTCGTGATTCTTGCCGCATTCCCCGAGATTGCCTTTGCGCTGTCTGCCGCCTTGGGCTTCGAGGCTCCGGTGAACTTTGTGTTTTTGTACGTCATTGCAATTCTTGCCATGCGGGATTTCTCATCGACAGTGAAGGCTGCGCAGCTGCGCGCCAATTTGACCTCGCTGGTCCAAGAGATTGCCTTAAGGGAGTCTGACGGACAGCACGACGCTGAGCAGTAGTGTGCGTGCCTTTTTGGGCGCAAAACTCGACGAATGTGCGCAAGATAGGAGCTCCTACAATGTGGATGACTTTTTTCATAGCGTGCCTGGTGTGCCTCATTTCTATCTATCTTCCAGGCTCCTTTGCTTTCGGCGCTCTGGGATTTCGGACCGTTGCGGCTGTAGCCTATGCCCCCCTGTTCTCTGTGGCGGCGTACGCTATCCTGGCCATGGCGTACGCCCAGTTCGGCATAGCTGCGTCGTGGACGTCGCTCTTCCTTCCGGTTCTCCTTGTGGGGCTGGCAGCGTTCGCGTTGCGAGTCGCTGTGAAGGGTCTGCGAGGTCGTGGCCCCGATAATGGGCTCGCTGGTGATGTTGGGGAGCTTCCCTACCTTTTGCTGTTCGCGATTATTGGCGCAGTGGTAACGGGCGCGTTCTTCGTGCGCGGGCTTGACGGAGCCGCTTCGTTCTTTCAAGCATTTGACAATGGCTTTCACTTGAGCACTATCGAGACCTTTGTCACCACGGGGAACTTCTCCTCCATGCATACGGGCGCGTATGCCAATCCGGCTGAGTTTCCCTTTTTGCAGGGAACGTCATTCTATCCTGCTGCATGGCATTGTCTGTGCTCGATGTTAGTGACGCTTCTTCGTTGCGACATCACCGTGGCGGTCAACGCTGTGAACGTGATATGCGCCGCGATCGTGTTTCCAGTGAGCATGTTTCAGTTGATTTCGGTCCTTTGGAATGGACAGAGGGGGAAGCTGCTGCTGGGTGCCGTTCTGTCATCTGCCGTGGCGGCGTTCCCCATGGGCTTTCTCACATTTGGGCCCTTGTATCCCAATCTTCTCTCAATGTCGCTTCTGCCCTGTGTCATCTGCGCCTTTCTTACCTTGACTTCGCTCGAGGGGAAGGCGGCCGACCGGAGCCGTGGCCTTGCCGTTTTTCTTCTCGGCCTTGTTGCCTGCGCGTTTGCCCAGCCGAACACTGTGTTCTCCGCTGCTGTGATTCTGGCACCGTACTGCATCTTGCAGGGCATGCGCGCCTACGAGCGCTTCTCGAGAACGAAGAGCAAAAAGATCAAAGCGCTCCTCGGGGTTACGCTTGCCGCCGTCATCGCTCTCATCTGGATCGTCTGCTTCAATCTCCCGGCGATGCAGGGAGTCGTGACATTTAACTGGCCCAAACGCGTCTCCATTTTCCAAGGGATCGTCAACGCTCTTCTCATGTCGTTTGTCGAGCGGCCCGTTCAGTTGGCACTCGCCATCCTCGTCTTTGCCGGATTCCTGAGGACGCTCTCAAGGCGGGAGGATCGCTGGATGGCGTTCGCCTACCTGTTCTCTCTCGTTATCTTCGTGGTCGGCATCTCAACTGACGGGTTTGCCAAACAGCTCCTTTCCGGTTTCTGGTACACCGACCCCTATCGTCTTGCAGCGACATGCGCCGTTGCTGCGATTCCCTTGGCCATTGTCGGCGCTGGCGAGATATTTACCCTTCTCAAGCGGCTGGGTTCTCTGCTGTTCTCCAATGGAGAGGGCGTGACGGTCTCTGCCATCTGCTTCGCCGTGGTGCTCTTGTCGATATTCGCCCCCAGTTTCACTTGGCAGGGCGCGGGGCACGTCGACACTGCGTTCGGAGAGGTCGAGAGCTTGGCCGAGGGGCAGAACAGCCTGTGGAACGAGTCTAACGTACTGACCGCTAACGAGCTCGAGTTTTCCAAGGAGGCGCTCGAGCTGATTCCCGATGACGCGGTTATCGTCAACCAACCCAATGATGGGAGCGCGTTTCTGTATCCGCTCGAGGACGCAAACATCGTGTACCGGAACTTCGCGCTTCCCAGCCTCGAGCAGGAGAAGGACGCAAGCGTCCTCGTCCGCACCAAGATCAATGAGATCGCCACCGATCCTGCCGTACGCGACGCAGTCGACGAGATGGAGGCAGAGTACGTTCTGCTCTTGGATGCGGGCGGCGAATATGAGGGCAGGGGATGGTTCTGGTCGTATTATGACACGCAGTGGACGGGACTCAACGCAATCACCGACGATACCCCGGGCTTCGAGCTTCTTCTCGCGAGGGACGACATGCGACTGTACAGGATCGCAGCCTGATGTCGCCGCGGCTTGCGCTTGGGCGATTCCTGCACAGGTAGACGGACGGGATGGCTGATAGATGGTCAAGCAGAGAATCTTCGGGTACGACGTGATTCGCGTCGTGGGGATGTGCTTCGTGGTGTGCGTGCACGCCCTTGCCGTCCTTGACAGCACATGGGAGATGACCTGGCCGCTCACCGTTTGCGGTCAGTCCCTCTTCTTCACGGCAAACGCCATGTTCTTCATGGTGTCAGGCCGGTTCAATCTGAGGGAGCAGAGGAGCGGGTTCGAGCTCAGGTCCTTTTACCTGAAGAAGGCGCGCGGTATCGCTCTTCCTGTCGTTGTCCTCTTCCTTCTGCGCACGCTCTGGGAGATGAGGGGACAGCTTTCCGACCCGATGCTTATCGCCAAACAGTTTGCGAGAAACTCTTTTGGACAGTTCGCCTCGATGGAGTACTGGTTTATGTTCACCTTGATCGGTTTCCTTATCGTGTCACCGTTCCTGGCTCACATGGTTGCCCGCTTCACGTCCAAGGACGGAAAGGCGGAGCTCAAAGCCTTCATCGTCATATGCGTCCTGTTCAACGGAATGACGTTCGTCGCCCAGAACAGGGGGATTGACTTCGCATGGAGCATTCCCTTTGTCGGCTTCCTCTTCCCGTACTGTCTAGGGCCCCTAATCGAGGATTGGGCGCGCGACAACAAGGCGTTCAGGCTTCTTTCGGTAGGGGCCGTTGCGGCTTATGCGGCGACGGTCCTGTTATGCTTGAACGGCTTTTACAGCGGGGCGCACGACGTTTCTCCGTTCTTCACGCTTCTCTCGGTGGGCCTGTTTGCCGCTCTGCTCAGGGTCTCCTTGAATTGGAGGCCGAATCGGCTTGTTCAGATGATTGCCCCGCATGCGTTTACTGTGTACATGGTCCACATGGTTATTCTCGACCTCGTCTCGGGAGCAGTGCCTGCGCTGCCCGGAGCCCTGTCACTGGCTACGTACGTCATAGCGGTTGTCGTCACCGTTGCGTGTTCCATCGTTGTCGCCGTTGTTCTGGACGGCGTACTGATCCATCCCCTGCAGGGGCTTTTCGACCGCGTGGCGGGTCGCCTGCATGGAGCGTCGTAGAATTTGGGCGAGAGAAGCCGGCGTTCGATTGATCCATTTATTATGGTTATCAGGCTCTGCCGCTATAATACTGTGCGTCCGAATATACCGATTCGCTTGGCGGCGGGCGAGGGTTTCCGCCGTGGTTGTCGCGCTATGGAGGCTACATGACTCCCGAGGTTTCCGTACTAATCCCCATTTGCAACGTCGAGCGCTATCTTGACGAGTGCCTCGAATCGGCCGAGCGCCAAACGCTTGAGAACATCGAGATAATCTGCATCAACGACGGCTCGAGGGATCGGTCTCTTGACATCATCAAGGAGCATGCTGCGCGCGACTCCCGCATCAAAATCATCGACAAGCCCAATAGCGGCTACGGTGACTCAATGAACAAGGGCATCGAGCTCGCCGAGGGGCGCTACATCGCCATTCTCGAGTCTGACGACTATCTTGATCCCGAGGCGCTCAAGTATATGGTTTCCCAGGCGGACAGTCAGAGTCTTGACGTCTTCAAGTGCAACTTCTGGATGTACTGGTCGGAGTCGCTGCCCCAGCATGCTTACCGACACAACCTCTATCACGAGGCGCTGACACCGGCCATGGTCGGCCTCGGGCCGCATTGTCCCGCGGACTGCCCCGACATCTTCTGGGCGAAGCCCTCTATATGGTCCGCCCTGTACAGACGGGAATTTCTTAACGAGAACGGGATCCGCTTCCTTCCCACTCCTGGAGCTTCCTACCAGGACTCCAGCTTCACGTTCAAGGTGTTCGCCTGCGCTCGGCGCGTAGCGTACAGCGGCCAAGCTTTCCTTCACTATCGGCAAGACAACGAAAACTCCTCGGTGAACTCCAAGGGCAAGGTCTACTGCACCTGCGACGAGCATGCGGAGATAAAGCGCTTTCTCAACGAGGATCGTCCGGATCTCAAGGCGGTGTTCGATCCCGTCCGCGTCCGCGTCAAGTTCCAGAACTACCGTTGGAACTTCGACCGCCTCGAGGGGGAGAAGAAGCTCGAGTTTCTCGGTCGCTTCCGTGACGAGATGCGTGAGGAAATCGACGAGGGGGCCATCTCGTCTGCCCTTATCGACGGATCCATGTTCCGCGACGAGGAGAGCGCGCCATTCTGCTACTTCTTCGACGGCGAGATCGACGAGATCAAGATGATTGTCAAAGATATGAACTATTACTATGCCCATCGCCTGTGCGAGAAGAGCGCCAGCAAGATGTTCACGCTCAAGACCTATTATCGTCTCGGCGGCCTGCGCTTTGTGTGGCGCGCGCTAAGGAGGCGCTAGCCCCCTCGGACGTCGCCGCGCATGGATCAGGAAGGGTGGGGGATTATGGCCGTGCCGACTGTGTCTGTTCTCGTTCCCGCGTACAACGTGGAAGCCTACGTGAGCCAGACGCTCGACTCGCTCGCCTCACAGACGCTTGCCGATTTCGAAGTCATCTGCATCAACGACGGGTCTACCGATGCAACGCCCGAGATTCTGCACCGTTACGCCGGTCTCGATGGCAGGTTTCGCGTCATAGACAAGGAGAACTCCGGTTACGGGGCGTCCATGAATAAGGGGCTTGCCGAAGCACGCGGCACGTATGTCGCCATTCTCGAGTCCGATGACTTCTTCGAGTCCAATGCGCTCGAGCTTCTCGTCGACGCGGCCGAAAAGGGCGCTGCTCCGGTGGCGAAGGCGGATTTCTGGCTGTACTGGTCGACCCCATCAGAGCGATGCGTGCCGTTCGGTTTCATCGATCCTGCGTGGGACGGTCTGGTGATCGACCCGCGGGAGCATCTGGAGGTTTTCTATCGCAAGCCCTCAATCTGGTCTGCCGTTTACGACCGGTCCTTCTTGCTGGACAAGGACATCTGGTTTCTCGAGACGCCTGGAGCCTCGTATCAGGACGCGGGTTTCAATTTCAAGGTCTGGGCCAACGCTCGTCGTGTCGCCTGCGTGGCCAGGCCCGTGCTCGCGTACCGGCAGGACAACGAGCAGTCCTCGGTTAACTCGCCCGCGAAGGCGTTTTGCGTGTGCGACGAGTACCGCGAGATGGCGCGCTACATTGGGCGTTTCCCTGAGGATCGGCGCGCGTTCCTGCAGACGGTCTTGGAGCGCATGAAGCTTGACTCGTACCTGTGGAACTACGACCGGCTCTCATCACAGCTGAAGGCGGATTTTCTCGAGCGTATGCACGATGAGCTCTCGGATGATCTTAAGCGGGGGCTTGTCGACTTTTCCCTGTTCGAGGAGCACGCTCGGGCAGATTTCCTTGCTATTGTGCGAAATCCTGCCAGGTTCGAGCGCGCGCGGTCAAGGTACCTTCGCGACGGGGCTTTCAATGCAAGGGCGTATTACCTGGCCTTGGGCGGACCCGGGTTAGCGCTGAAGCTCGCGTTGGAAAAGATCAAGAGGGGGAACTAGCCCATGGCGAAGCTCGCTGTTATCGTGCCCGTGTACAACGTCGAGGACTGCCTCGAGTGGTGCCTGAGCTCGCTGAGGGCTCAAACATTCGAGGATATCGAAATTCTTTGCGTCAACGACGGCGCGACCGATTCTTCGCGGGAGGTGCTCGCGCGCTGCGCTGCGCTTGACCCGCGCATCGTCATTATTGATAAGAAGAACGGCGGTCTTTCCTCCGCGCGCAACGTGGGGCTTGAGCGCGTGACGTCTCCGTACGTCTGCTTTCTCGACTCTGATGACCGGTTCACGGTGAACGCGTGCGAGAGGGTTGTTTCCACGTTTGCCAACACGGACGCCGAGGTCGTGACCTTCGGCGCAAACCCGTATCCGCGGTCTGCCGGATATCCGTGGCTCAACGACGTCCTTAGCCCGCGAGACGTCGAGTACGACGGATTCGATGCCGATATTCTCTTCAAGGAGAAGTCCCGCCCCTTCGTATGGCGAACGGCCTGCCGCATGGACCTTCTCCGGGAGACGAGACTGCGTTTCGATGAAACCCTTCCGTTTGGCGAGGATCAGATTTTTGATTTCGGCTTGTACCCTCGTTCTCGCAAGACGGTGTTCATCTCCGATAAGCTCTACGACTACCGCGTGTCCCGCAACGGCTCGCTTATGGACAGGCGGAAACGGGACCCCCACCACATGCTGCTGGAGCATGTGGACATCGTCGAGCACGTTTTTGACGACTGGGCGTCTGGCGACGGTTCGGTTTTTCGCGGTGCGTCGGGATGCGAGCACGCAGGCGATCTTCTTCGCCTCTACGCACCTGAGATGATTGCTTGGACGGTTGAGCTTGTGCTTTACGATGCCCTCCGGTTGCGTGCGGAGGACTGGCGCGACGTTGCGACGAACATGTCCCGCGTGATCGGGGCGCATTGGGATACGGACGAGATCGCCGAGATGCCCGTGGACACGGCAGCGAAGCGAATCGTGCTGGCTGCGATGGGGGACGGTGGGGCGAGTGCGTCTTCGCGCCAATGGATGATGGCGCGCTACTACATCGCACGCTATGGGAAGCGCTCGTTCCTCTCCACGGTTAAGCGGCGCATCTTCCACTAGAAGCTGCCGGTCCTACTGCGAGAACAGGCCTTTCGCGAACCTGAGCGGCTTGGTGATGGTCATGCCGATCCGGAAGGAACGGGATCTCCGAACGTCGTCGAGCTCCTGCTGAACCTGGCGGCATTGCTCCTCGAGATCGGCGTTTTGCCTCTGAAGGGAGTCGACGGACCGCTGGAATTCGTCAAGTTGGATGTCCGAGCGCCAGAGACGCCATTCGATCCAGTCCGTGTAGTACAGCGAGTCCTCCTGGGCGGCGGCGAGCTTTACGGCGCGAAGGAAGAGGTAGTCCGTCGGATCGAGGGTACAGAGGGCACGGTACTGCTCGAGTTGCGCTTGATTGCGGAATATTGATGGATCCTGTCCAAGGAAATCGAAGCGCTTCTCGATCGTATCGATAATCCTCGCGCGCAGCTCGGTGAATCCCGAGAGCGTCTTCAGCGAGTTCACGTTGGAGATAACGCCGTCGAGCGCATGGTTGATGAAGCTGCGCTCGACGTCCTGATAGAGACCCTTCTCCATCAAGTAATCCTGCAGCGAACAGAACGCTTGGTAAAACGCGAGAACGTCGCGGTCGTTGGTGGCTTGGAGACTCGTCTTGGTGCCCATGCGGTAGTGGACGTAGCACTCGTCGATCGTGGTTATGCGCGTTGCGCACATCAGTGCCGTGCAGACGAACAGCAGGTCGTTGGTTCGACTAATCTCCTGGAACGAAAGGTTGTTATCAAAGATGAGGCTCGCGCGGAACACCTTGTTCCAAGTGTAGTTTCCGAATGTGTTGAAGATGACGTCCGGCATGTCCTTCCATGAGAACACGTCTTTTGGCGGGACGTTGTCAGCGACGAATGTCCATTTGGCGATGCGGTTTGCCTTATGGGCTTCGCTGTACGCCCATGAGCGGAAGGCGACGATGTCCGCTTGGCGCGCATCGAGGGCGTCGCATGCGTCTTTGAGCATGCCCTTCTCGAAGAAGTCGTCCGAGTCGAGAAAGGCGAGGTTGGTTCCCCGGGCGACGGTCAGCCCCAGGTTCCGTGCGGTCCCTGCTCCTTTGCATTTTTGGCGCAGCACGACGATCCTCGAGTCTTTCTCGGAGTATTCCCGCAGGATGGCTGGGGAGGAGTCGGACGAGCCGTCGTCGATGCAGATCACCTCGAGGTTGCTTTCCGTCTGCGACAGTATGCTGTCTAGGCATTCGCGGAGGTAACGCTCGGTGTTGTGCACGGGCACTATGACGGAGACGCGGGGGTTTTGCATGTATCGCTTCTTTCCGAATCGGAGGCAGGCTGCCTGCTGAGTCAGTCTTTCATCCAAAGATCCCGGGTGTAGACCTTGTCCTGAACATCCGCGAGCTCTTTGGAGAACCTGTTGGCGACGATGAGGTCGCATTCGTTTTTGAACGCCTGTAGATCGTGGGAGACGCGGCAACCAAGGGCCTCGTCGTCTTCGATGACGGGCTCGTAGATGGTGACGCGTATGCCGTGCTCTCTGAGCAGGCGCACGATATCGATCGTCGAGCTCTGGCGGAAGTTGTCTGATCCCGCCTTCATCACGAGGCGGTAAACCCCGACATGCTCGGGATTACGGGCGAGAATGGCGTTGGCGATGAACTGCTTGCGCGTTGCGTTCGAGTCGACGATGGCGCGGATGAGGTTCTGCGGAACCTCGTGGTAGTTGCTCAGGAGCTGTTTGGAGTCTTTGGGCAGGCAGTAACCTCCGTACCCAAACGAGGGGTTGTTGTAGTGCGCCCCTATGCGCGGATCGAGGCATACGCCGTCTATGATCTCCCTCGTGCTGAGGCCCTTGGACTCCGCGTAAGTATCGAGCTCGTTGAAGAAGGAGACGCGCAGCGCGAGGTACGTGTTGGCGAACAGCTTGATCGCCTCGGCTTCGGTTGAGCCCATGACGCGGGTTGGAACGTCCTTCTCGTCGGAGGTGTCAGCTAGGATCTTAGCGAAGCAGTTCGCGATAGGCCGGTCCTTCTCGTCCACGATTCCAACGATGATTCTGCTGGGATGCAGGTTGTCGTGAAGCGCTTGGCCCTCGCGAAGGAACTCCGGCGAGAACAACACGGTCAGGTTGGGATACCGCGACGAGACGGCCTTTGTGAACCCGACCGGAACCGTTGACTTTATCACTATCGGGGCGGTGGTGTTGGCCCGCTGGAGGAGGTTGAGAACGGACTCGATGCTGCCGGTATCGAATGAGTGGGCGGCATCGTCGTAGTTGGTGGGGGTTGCAATGACGATAAGATCCGCTTCGGCGTAAGCGCTTTCCGCCACACTTGTCGCGACGAGGGAACTTGGCCGCGTGCTCAGATACCGCGAGATCTCGACGTCCTTTATGGGGGAGATGCCCGCGTTGACGAGATCGACCTTTTTCTGGAGGACGTCGACGCCCGTGACGGCGTGGGAGCGCGAGAGCAGGCAGGATAGGGACAGACCGACATAGCCGAGTCCGGCAACGGAGATATTCACACGTCTCCTCTCAGTTGACTTGTCGTCTCATTATAATCTCGTGCCCGGTTGCGGAGTGCAGTTATCTCGGGATGCGGCGGCACTTGCGCTTGCGTCGGAGGCTTAGCCCGAGGTTGCCTGGGCGTCGCCTGCTCCCGTTCCGCTGCCGTTGGGCTTATGCTACCATGCCGGTTATCGTGCCGGTGTGTAACGTCGATCGATTCCGAGACCAGTGCCTTTCCAGCATAGAGGGCGGGCTTTTCTCTTTGGAAATCATTTGCTTTAACAACGGGAGCGCCGACGGGTCGTTCTTCATCATGCGCAGGCACGAGGCGGCCGACGGGCGTTATGTGGTTATCGACAAGGGAACGAGGGATGCGGGGTCACGTGCAACCTCGGTTTGGAACACGTGCGGGGGAGTGGGTGGCTATCATTGAGCCCGATGACTGGATTGATCCCGCGATGTTTGAAGATACGGCTTCGTTTGCTGATTTCTTTGGAGAGCGTGTTGAGGTTGTTAAGACACCTTGGGTTGAGGTGTTGAACCGGGATAACCCGGATCATGAGAGGCAGGCTGCATGTCGGTTGCAGGACAAGATGAGTACTTCCGCCAAGCCGTTTTCGCTCGAAGAGCGTCCTTTGCCTATAGAAATCCATCTTGTTATTTGGTCTGCCTTGGATCGTCGTTTTTTTCTTGAGGATGAGGGTATTCGATTTATCCCGTATCTCGTTGCGGGTTGGACGGATAATCCGTTCCCCATTGACGCACTTATGCACGCACGGTCGATCGTGCGCCTTAACAAAGCCTATTGCTATTATCGTTGCGAGTTGCCTAATTTTGTGCCAATGCGAGCGTGTTATCTGCTGACAGAGGCCGTGGCTCATGCAAAAGACTAGCTTGAAGTGATTGATCCTTCATAGTTTGGTATTTGTTGTTGAGGACGGAACTAAGAAATATAAGTCATGGGGGGCATATAATGGCCAAGCTTGTTGGACGTGAAAAAAAAGAGCGGAGTAGCGCATTTCATTGTCACGAGCATCATATGCGCGTTGGGTTTTGCCTTGGCATGCGAAATAATACTTTTCAATTGGGGATTCTGGACGACGCGAGATAACCAAGCGATTGGGTTGGAGCTGGAGCATGGGTCGGGTTTGGAAAAAAGCGGTGATGCATATGTGGTCGTATCGACGGACGAGGCGTATCTTGAGGCGTCCAATATCGGGGTGCATGTAGGGAATTTGTTTTTTGATCTGATATCGTGCGATGGCCCAACTTTTGATTTCACAACAAGCGTAACGGACCAAGCGCATGCCAGTTATATGAGCATGCCCGCGAGCTCTGTTGCCTTGTCGGTTCCCAACTCACGTTACCTTGAGCTGCACACGGCAGCTGGGGAAACCAATAGCATTCGCATTACGATTAATGAAGAGGTTGGCTCTTCTTTTGAACTGCGCGGCATCAGCGCAAACGCTTCTGTGCCGTTTGAATTGTCAGGATTCCGTGTCGTATTGGCTTTTGCTGTGCTCTCGCTCGTGTTTTCTCTTAGGCCCTCTTCGCCTCTGTACACGCATAATCTGTCATGGTCTGTGAATGCGCACTGGGCGTTTATCATCGTTTTGACGATCATTGAGATCGCATGCTTTTTGAGGTTTTGCTATCGCGGTTTTGGGACGCAGGATACATGGGAGGCTCACGATCAATACGATGATCTAGCTAATGCGTTTATTATGGGGTCCATCTCACTAGACAAAGAGGTTCCGGATTTCCTGAAGGATCTCTCCAATCCATATGATCCGTCAGAACGAGGTCAGTATTTGGCGTCGGTTGGCGAGCAGGAGCTTGCGGATTCGTATACGGACTATGCATATTATGACAATGCCTTCTACTCCTATTTTGGCCCTCTTCCCGCATTGGTTCTTTTCGTTCCCTTCAAGCTGATCTTTGGAAGGGATATGCCAACGTGGGTTTCCGTTTTCTTTTTCGGTTCGTTTTTCATTGTTGCCGCGAAGGTGCTTGTGTATCAGATGGCAAAGCGACTGCTCAAAGTTCGTATGAGCATCGGACTGTTTCTTCTCGTTGATATTATGCTTTGTAGTTCTTCGGGGCTGATCTATCTTGGCTGGTTGCCGGTGGTTTATTCGGTGCCCATCATTGCTTCTTTGGCGTTGACGGCGATGGGCTTGAGCTTCTGGCTGCTTTCTAAACGCAATCCGTATGCTTTGAATAAGACGATGCTTGCCGCCGGTTCTCTTTGCATAGCGGCTACATTGGGCTGCCGCCAGACCTTTGTACTTTCTTTTTTGCTGGCGTTTCCGATTTTTTGGAAGGAAATAACTAAGCAAAGAGTCTTTTTTTCGAGAAGAGGACTTGCGAATACACTATGCGTCATTTTGCCGTTCGTGTTTTGCGGATGTGCTGTTATGGCATATAACTGGGTCCGCTTTGACTCGCCATTCGATTTTGGCGCAGCATACAACCTAACCTCAAATGATATGACGAAGCGGGGAGTCGAGCTCGCGCGTTTCCCCTTGGGAATATTCGCCTATCTTTTCCAGCCTATTGCAATGGATAGCGCTTTTCCCTATATGACAACAGTGAATGTTCTCGGAGATTATCAGGGTTACACCAGCGCCGAGCCGATGTTCGGAGGATTTTTCTCCTTCTCAGCAATTGCGCTGCTTGGCCTTGCTTTCTTCTCGCGTAAGTTTGTCTGCACCGGTCAGATCCGAAGTCTCGCCCTTACTTTTTTGGGATTAGGCGTTGCCCTTATGCTGATCGACATTCAGGTTTCGGGTATCACAGCACGTTACATGTCCGACTTTTCGTTTTTTCTGCTCATTCCTGCAGTCATGGTAATGTTGCTCGTGGCTGATCGTCGTTTGTCCTCCCGGGGGAAATGGCTCTTTAATGCTGTATGCGTAACGGGAGTAATGGGCAGCCTCGCGCTCAATGTTTGGGCTCTTTTTATTGACGGACGATATGGAGCTTTACGAGATGCTTTTCCTGCACTGTATTACGGCATGAAGCAAGCTCTTTCGTTCCTCTGGTAAGGCTTGCCACCATGAGTGCGGGATTAATCGATCAGGTTGCGTTCCGTGGGAGGGGTTATCGGGGGGCGGTGTCCCATCTCTCGATACACCGCCAGCTCCCACTGCCGGCGGTCGTTCTTGGCCACGGTGTCCAGGACGAGGCCCGTGGCGAGCGACAGGCCGCACAGGAACATGAACGCCGCCGCCAAAATGGCGGTGGGGAAGCGGGGCACCAGGCCGGTCCGCGCGTACTCCGCGATGATCGGGATGCCCAGCACGAGGCCGATAAGCGCGAACACCAGCGCTACGAGGCTGAAGAACTTGAGCGGCCGGTAGTTCTTGAACAGCGACGCGATGGCCATGATGACCTTGACGCCGTCGGAGACAGTATTGAGCTTGGAGCTGGAGCCGGCGGGCCGGTCGCGGTACTCGATCGGCACGTCCAGGATGCGCCAGCGGCGGTCCACCGCGTGGATGGAGAGCTCCGTCTCGATCTGGAAGCCCTCGGAGAGCACGGGGAACGTCTTCACGAACGCGCGCGAGAACGCACGGTAGCCGGTCATGACGTCGTCGAAGCCATAGCCGTAGATCCACTTGATCATGAGGCGCACCAGGTCGTTGCCGAAGCCGTGGAACGCGCGCTTGTTCTCCTCCGCGTAGGTACCGTTCGAGAGGCGGTCGCCCACGGTCATGTCGGCGCGGCCCTCAAGGATGGGGTCGCAGAGGGTCCGGCCGGCCTCGGCGGGGTAGGTGTCGTCGCCGTCCACCATGAGGTAGCAGTCGGCCTCGATGTCGCGGAACATCTGGCGCACCACGTTGCCCTTGCCCTGCCGCGGCTCGAAGCGCACCACGGCGCCGTGCTCCCGCGCGATCTCACCCGTGCGGTCGGTGGAGTTGTTGTCGTACACGTACACCGTGGCCTCCGGCAGCGCCGCGCGGAAGTCGTCCACCACCTTGGCGATGGTGACCTCCTCGTTGTAGCAGGGGATAAGGACGGCGATCTTTTCGGACATGAACGAGCTCCTTTGTTGCCTCATGTACCGCAAGGAAACGGCGTCCATTATAGTCGGGCGTTCCAACCTTTGGTAAAGGTGCACGAAAACCCTGCACCACGCTCTGGCGTATCAGCTTAAGGGGGAAGCGGCTTTGGCGGAAGCGCCTTGCGTGCTGCCGTCCTTACCGCTTGAATCGGCGGTGCCGTTTGCCGACGACGAGTCACCGGAATCGGAGGTGTTGCCATTGCCCGAATCTGCGGAGCTGCCAGCACTCGAAGAGCCGGCTGAGCCGTCGGCTCCCGTGCTGCTGCCATCTGCATTGCCGGACGCGCTCGTATCCGAAGATCCGGCGCCGGCGTTCGATGCGTTTTCATCCGAGGTGACGTTGCCGGCCGAATCCGCGCTTTCAGAGTTGGAAACGTCGGCGGTATCGCCGGTGCCGGATCCCTGGGTCTGGTCGGTCGCGCTGTTGTCGGCACTCGTTCCCGCATCCTGCTCGGCATCGGCTTCAGGCAGCGTTGCGTTTCCGCCGGTATCACCTGCCTGGCCGTCCGTTTCTGCGCTCTGCTCTTGCGCGCTCTGCGTAGTGAGGACGGTCTGCGGCTTGGGCCCCAGGCCGTTGCCGCCGGTGAAAAGCGTAACCGCGGCGGCAATAACGCCCACGGCGACAAGCCCGGCGATAAGCGACACGATGGTTACTTTTTTCTGCAACGCGGCGCGCTCCTGCTGGCGCTCCTGCGCGGCTTTCTCGCGCAGGGCGGCCGGCGCCATGCGGCCCGAGAGCGCGCTTGCGCTTGATGCGGCGCGGACCTGGTCGGCAGCCGCCTGCGTCTTGCCCGGTTGCGCGGGGCCGTATCCTTTTGCTGCGGGCATGGGGACGGTTGCTTCGCCCAGCGGGGCATCGGTGTTGGCAAAGCGTGCGGTTGCCATGGCCGTGTCGGCCGCAGCGCCCTTCTCGCCATAGAGGGGAGCGCGACCTCTGGTGCCGTCGACGCCGCCGGTTAACAGAGTCGTCGTGGCTGCGTCGGATCTGCTCCACGCTTCACTGGCCGCCCCGCCTGCGGCCTGTGCCGCCGCGGTGCCCTTGCGGCCGCCCTTTGCGCCCGCCGCCATCTGGAGGTACACGCTCGTTGCCTCAGCGGTCTCGTCGGAGGCGCCGGCAACGGCCTTGATCTTATCGGCCCCTTCTTTCACCTTGTCGGCGGACGCCTTCAGCATGCGGCGGTACACCGTGGCCGAGACGGCCGTCACGATGGAGCCGGCCGCCGCGCCGATGACCGACCCGGCGATGCCGATCTGCGCCGAGAGCAGCATGGACGTAACTGCGGCCAAGGCTCCGGCGGCGAGCTGCGAGAACGATATGTCTTCGAGAAGCGAGGGCCGCTTCTCGGCTTGCTGCTCGGGTTGGTTTATGTTCGCACGGGTGGGCATGCGTGCTCCCTTTCCGCGTTTGTATGGGGTCAATATGGTCACGGTACCCCTTCGCGCTCCTGCGGTATCCGAGAATGACCGCGGTTGCGCAGCGGCTACACATACGGGGCGCCGCCAAGCCACGAGCGGACGCGGGGGAGATAGTGCGTCGGCTCGCCGCGAGCTGCGGGCACGTGCAAGAGCGCTTGGCAAAGGCCGGGGAAGGGCGTATGGTGGAGCATGGACGAACGTTGCGCCGCCGGCTCGTGTTCGCCAGCTTTCTTAATGCGCATAAAACACGTAAAATAACGCATATCAACTAGATAAATAACATGTAATTATTCAATTGTTACATTGTTGTGCATAAACAAGCTTCTAATTTGCAGTTTCTCTTTAGAAAGCGCATACTGTTTTCATTGTCGTTTCAGCCGCAGCTCCCAGGGGGCTGCGGTTACAAGCAGAAGGGACTGTTTCCTATGGCATACGTTTCTCGCAGAGCGCTTTGCACCACGGGTGCCACGGCCGCGCTGGCCTGCGTGCTGGGTCTGGCAGGCTGCAACGGCGGTAACGCCTCCGGTACCGACGCCGCCTCTGGCTCCAGCGCGGGCAGCGCCGCCTCCGCCAGCGGCGACGTCACCACCATGACGTCTGGCACGCTAACCTTTGCCACCTCGCCGGACTACCCGCCGTTCGAGAACCTGGAGAACGGCGAGTACGTGGGCTTGGACATGGATCTCGGCCGCGCCATCGCCGAGGAGCTCGGCCTTGAGTGCGAGTACACCAACATCGACTTCGACGGCATCGTGCCCGCCATCGTTGCCGGCGGCCAGGCCGATGCCGGCCTCTCGGGCATCTCCATCACCCCGGAGCGCGAGGAACAGGTCGATTTCTCCGACCCGTACTACGTTGACAACCAGGCCGTGGCTGTTATGAGCAGCAACGCCGACATTACCGAGGACAACGCCACCGACGCGCTCAACCAGGAGGGCGTCAAGATCGCCGTGCAGTCCGGTTCCACGGGTGAAGCGTTTGCCGCCGAGAACTTCCCCAACGCCGAGCTCGTGAGCTTCCCCAACTTCACCGACGCCTTCGCCGCGGTGAACTCGGGCCAGGCCGTCGCGGTCTGCGGCAACAGCGCCGTGGTCCAGCAGATGCTCTCCGGCGCCTACACCGACCTGCATACCGTTTACACCTCGGCGACGGGCGAGGAGTACGCCATCGCCGTCAGCAAGGACAACCCGGAGCTCCTGGCCGCCATCAACGAAGCCATCGCCACGCTGCAGGAGGATGGCACCTTGGACGAGCTTATCGCCAAGAACATGGGCTAAGCCGCATCGCACGTCCGTACACGCTCAAGGCGGCCCTTCTCCCATGCCGGGGGAGGGGCCGCACGTTTAGGAAGCGAGGCAAATCGTGAGAACCGCCCACGTGAGACCCGCACGCCGTGCGACCGCGGCGCTTGTCGCCCTGGCTTTGTGCCTCACGGCCTGCCTGGCCGGCATGGTGGCGCCTCGGCAGGCCAGCGCCATGGATGTGGTGCGCTGCACGGGTCGTCCCAATTCCAGCGACGACAAAACGGTCATTCAGGGGGCCACGCAGTCGCGCATCACCTTCGAGGCCACGGTCGAGGAGGGGGAGGGCGTGAGCGTCCTTACGCTCACCATCCCTCAGGACACCACGTTTGAGACTGACGATCTGGCCGTGACGCTGCTCAGCGGCACCGATCTCATGACGCGCAACGAGGTCTCCTACGATCTGGAGGTTGTCGGTCAGAACCTGGTTTTCAACTTCGACGAGCCGCTCGCGCAGGCGGGGCACCTCAACATCATCGTGTACGGGGTGTACTTCCCGCAGGCGGGCGGTGACATGCAGGTGGAGGCAACTTACCGGCTCGCGAGTGGCGACGAGCACGATATCGAGGGCATCCCCGTGATCCCCGTACAGGGCATCTCGGGTACCGAGGCGCTTTCCCAGTGGCTTGAGCAGCAGCCCTGGGTGCAGGCCTGGAACGCCAACCGCTTCCTGCACCTGTTCTTCGACCCCACCATCCTGGTCACGAGTTTCCCCGTGGTGCTGAACGGCTTCTTCATGTCGGTGGCCATCGTGGCGCTGTCGTTCCCGCTGGCCATTCCGGTGGCGCTGGTGCTCGCGCTCATGCGCCTCTCCAAGTTCGTGGTGTGGCGCGGCATCGCCACCACGTACGTGAACCTCATGCGCGGCACGCCGCTTTTCCTGCAGATCTACGTGGCGTTCTTCGGTCTGCCGCTCGCCGGTATCCAGATTCCCAACTTCCCGCTGGGCGTGATCGTCATGACGCTCAACTCGGGCGCCTACATGTGCGAGATCTTCCGCGCCGGCATCCTGTCCATCAGCAAGGGGCAGACCGAGGCCGCCCGCTCGCTCGGCATGAACCGCGTGCAGACCATGGTCTACGTTATCCTGCCGCAGATGTTCCGGATCGTCATCCCCAACCTCACCAACGAGTTCATCACGCTGTACAAGGACACCTCGCTTCTGGCCGCCGTGGGCGTGATGGAGCTCGTGATGTACGCGCGCACCATCGTGGCGTCCACCGGCTCCATTACCCCCTACATCGTTGCGGCGGCGTTCTACCTGGTCATAACCCTTCCGCTTTCCAAGATCACGCGCCATCTGGAGGAGAGCCTGCGCGGCGGCAAGAAGCGCAAGCGGGCCTCCACGGCCGAGAAGGGCGCCGACGCTCAGAAGGAGGCTGCTCATGCCTAACCCGACTTCCGCTTCCGCAGAGCCCATTCTGCGCATCGAGGACCTGCACAAGAGCTTCGGAGAGACGGATGTGCTGAAAGGGATCTCGCTCGATATCGAGAAGGGCGAGGTCGTGGTGGTGCTCGGGCCCTCGGGCTCGGGCAAGTCGACCATGCTGCGCTGCCTGAACCTCCTGGAGAAGCCCACGGCGGGCAAGATCTTCTTCGAGGGCGAGGAGATCACCGCGCCCAAGGTCAACATCAACAGCGTGCGCGAGCGCATGGGCATGGTGTTCCAGCAGTTCAACCTGTTCCCTCATTTGGATGCCCTGCACAACGTGATGCTCGCCCAGCAGAAAGTGCTCAAGCGGTCGAAGGCCGAGGCGGCCGAGGTTGCCCGGGTCCAACTGGAGCGCGTGGGGCTGGGGGACCGGTGCGATTACTTCCCCGGCGAGCTGTCCGGCGGCCAGCAGCAGCGCGTGGCCATTGCGCGCGCGCTCGCCATGGACCCGCACGTGATGCTGTTCGACGAGGCCACGAGCGCGCTCGATCCCGAGCTCGTCCGCGGCGTGCTCGACGTCATGCGTGAGCTCGCCCAGCAGGGCATGACCATGGTCGTGGTCACCCACGAGATGGGATTCGCCCGCGACGTGGCCGACCGCGTGATCTTCATGGAAGGCGGGCATATCGTGGAGCAGGGGACCCCTGAGCAGGTCTTCGAGCACCCAAAGAGCGATCGCACCCGCGCCTTCATCGGCGAGGTGTCGTAAGCTCAGAGGCAACGCGGCAACATCGGAGAGCTACCCGCCAGACCAGCAAGGTGACAGTCAAGCGAGAAGGGCGGGGTTATCGTCGATCGCGAGTTCCGCAGACAGACCAGCAAGGTGGCGGTCACGCGAGAAGGACGGGGCATATCGTCCTGGCGCAGTTCTGCAGGCAAAGGAAGCGCCGTTTCCGGCGCGTGCGGATTGAGAAGCCCAACTCCCAGTGACGTGAGGGCCGTGCGAGAAGGGCGGGGTTATCGTCGATCGCGAGTTCCGCAGACAAAGAAAGCGCCGTTTCCGGCGCTTTCGTCTTGTCGAGGACTGTCTGAGCAGGCGACGATAACCCCGCCCTTCTCGCCCAAACGTCTTTTGGCCGTTAGTTCTCCGAAGCCGCAACCTGCGCTTCGAGCAGCTCTTCGACGTGCTCCTCCGTGCATTCGAGGGCGCATGCCAGCTCCTCGAGCGAGCGCCGGCGCGCCTCTTTGAGCACGCGGGCGTAATAGCTGCTGGGCTTGCGGGAATGCTCCTCGGCCGACCTGATGCGATGGCGCATGGTTTTCACCACGCGCACGGTGTCGGGCGCGCCGTGCTTGATGAGCTGCTTGAAGTAGGTCTCCTCGAGGTTCGCGTTGCGCTCGGTGAAGTCATCGCACTCGAGGTCGTTGTAATGGTCGATCAGCTCCTCGGCGGCCTCGCGCGAGATCGCGGGGTGCAGGCGGTCTGACTGGGCAACTGGGTACATGAGCTGCGTTTTCTTGTGGCCGCTGCCGGCCTCGAGGATGAGCATGGGAGTCGGGGTGTCTTTGAATCCGGTAACCGTGCAAACGCCCTGGCCGGGATGGATAAGGTGCTCTCCGATGCTGAACATGCTCAAAACCTCCGTATTCTCACGCAATTGGCGCTATTTTACCATGTGACAAGCGCCATTTACCAGCAGAGTCCATAATATGAACACAAATTACCTGGGAAAACGTACGCTAAAGAAGCCGTGTGTTGGGCGTGGCTGCAGCAGGGTATACAACAAAATTTCTGTTCACATGGCGATTGCGCGCCGCGCGCGGGGGCGGCCGGTGCCATGTGCTACTATTTCCCCGTTTATCACGCCATCTCAATGCATGAAGGAGCCTCTATGCCCGAGAAGATCGAACAGTTGGTGCGCGCCGCGCTTGCCGCGGCCCAGGCCGCAGGCGACCTGCCCGCCTTCGAGCTTGCGGATTGCGGCATCGAGCGCCCGGCGGACACTTCTCACGGCGAGTGGACCTCCACCTGCGCCATGCGCTCCGCCAAGCTTGCGCGCCGCGCCCCCCGCGCCATAGCCGATGCGCTCGTCGCGCATCTGCCCGCCGATCCGGCAATCGAGAAGGTCGAGGTCGCCGGGCCCGGGTTCATCAACTTCTACCTGTCCGTGGCCGAGAAGAACGACGTGTTCCGCCGCGTGCGCGCGGAGGGCCCGGACTTCGCGCGCTCAAACGTGGGCCAGGGCCAGAAGATCCAGGTCGAGTTCGTCTCGGCCAACCCGGTTGGCCCCATGCACGTGGGCCATGGGCGCTGGGCGGCGCTGGGCGACTCGCTGGCGCGCGTGCTGGAGCATGCCGGCTACTGCGTGGAGCGCGAGTTCTACATCAACGACCACGGCAGCCAGATGGACGTGTTCGGCCGCTCGCTGGTCGAGCGCTACCTGCAGCTCGTTTCCCTCATGGGCGAGGGCAAGTCCTTGGAAGAGGCGCACGACGCGCTCGAGGCCGACCGCGTGGCCTTCGTGGACGACGAGGACGGCGCGCACCCTGAGCTGCATCCCCGCATGGACGCCTTCAACGAGGCCCTGGGAGGCAACGCGTACGGCGGCGGTTACATCATCGACGAGGCTGCCCGCTTCGTGGCGGAGGACGGCGTCAAATGGGCCGACGTGCCCGAGGACGAGCGGCTGCTCGCCTTCCGCGAGCGCGGTTACGAGCGCATGCTCGCCGATATCCGCACGACCTGCCATGACGCCCGCGCCGATTTCGACGTGTGGTTCTCGGAGCGCAGCCTGTACGAGCGCGACGAGAACGACGAGACGGCGGTCGACCGCGCCTTTGACAAGCTGCGCGCCATGGGCTACCTCTACGAGAAGGACGGCGCGCTTTGGTTCCGCGCCACCGACCTGGGCGACGACAAGGACCGCGTGCTGGTGAAGGCCAACGGCGAGTACACCTATTTTGCGTCCGACGTCGCGTACCACTGGAACAAGTTCCAGCGCGTCGACCACGTCATCGACCTGTGGGGCGCCGACCACCACGGCTACATCAAGCGCATGCAGTGCGTCTGCCAGGCCCTGGGTTACCCCGACGGGTTCGAGGTGCTTCTCGGCCAGCTGGTGAACCTGCTGCGCAGCGGCAAGCCCGTGCGCATGTCCAAGCGCCGCGGCACCATGGTCACCTTCCGCGAGCTTCTGGACGAGGTGGGCGCCGACGCCACGCGCTACACCCTCATCAGCCGCTCCAGCAACCAGATGATCGATTTCGATATCGACGCGGTGAAGGAGAAGAGCCAGGACAACCCGGTGTACTACGTGCAGTACGCCCACGCCCGCGTGTGCTCCATCCTGCGTCGCGCCGCCGGCGTGACGGCGGAGCAGGCCGCCGAGATGGGCATGGACGCGGTGGCCGAGCGCGCCGTGGGCGATAACCCCGACTACGCGCTGCTGACCGATCCCGCCGAGCTGGCCCTTGCGCGCACGCTCTCCGAGCTCGCCGATCTCATTGCCGGTTGCGCCCGGGATCGCGCGCCGTTCCGCCTCACGCACTACGTGGAGGATCTCGCCAGCCAGTTCCACTCGTTCTACGGTGCTTGCCAGGTGCTTCCGCGCGAAGGTCATCCCTTGGATGAGGGGCTGTCCCGCGCGCGCCTGGGGGCCTGCGATGCCGTGCGCCGCGTGATCGCGCTCGTGCTGTCGCTTATCGGCGTGAGCGCTCCGCAGCAGATGTAGGGGCGTGTTTTGAGAGGGCGGGGGCGTCGGGGCAAGCCGGCGTGCCCGCCCTTTTCCATGCGCAGCCCGGGTCCCGGCGCTGTCCTTCTCGGCGGGGAAGCGCGTATTTGCAGGCAAAATACCGCGGAAAACGCGCCTGTGCGGCCCTGTCGGCAAAAAATCGTGGTACACTCAGCCCAAGCGCTGTTGGAAAGCGCTTTTTAGATTCCTTTTCCTCACAGTTTTGCCGCGCGAAGCGTGTCTTCGCCCTGCGATCATGCCCAGCGCCGTTTTAGGCGGCGTCAACGCGCAGGTTCGGCGGGCGAGAAGCACGAGCTCAGACGGGCCGCGCGGTGTTCGGCAAATCGGGAGAAAGCAGAAAACCCGTGGCAGATCAGACCGATCAGGTAGCAGAGAACATCCAGAATACGGCGTCCGAGGCGCCCGTCGAGGCTCCCGCGCAGGCTGAGCCTGAGGTCCCTGCGGCCGCCGAGGCCGAGCAGGCCGCGCCCGATGCCGCTCCCGCACCGCGCCGCCGCGGCCGCCCGCGTAAGAGCGCGGTGGCCACGTTGGCGGGCGAGGAGCGGCCCAAGCGCCGCCCCGGCCGCCCGCGGAAGACCCAGGCGGGGGCGGAGGAGGCGTCGGCGGCCGCGCTGAGCCCCGAGGTCATGCAGGCTCGGGCGCTGGCGCAGATTTCGCAGGCCGCCGTGGTCCGTGCGGAGCGCCGCGCCGAGGAGGAGCGCGTGGCCCTGCTCGAGGGCGAGGAGCCGCCCGCGCCGCGCCGCCGCGGCCGCCCGCGCAAGAGCGCTGCCGCCGCGAGCGCCGAGCCGGCCCAGCCTGCGCTTGACCTTGCGCCGGCCGAGCCGCCCGCGCCGGCGGACGCCGCTTCGGCACCGGAGGACGCCGCCGAGGCGCCCAAGCCGCAGCGCCGCCGCGGGCGCAAGTCGAAGGCGCAGCTCGCGGCCGAGGAAGAGGAGCGCGCCCGCGCCGCCGCCGAGGCGGCAGGGGCGCTGCTGGCAGGCGATACCCCGGCCGGGTCGGATGCTCCCGAGGCTGCGGGCGCCGCCGATGCGCCGGCCGATTCCCAGCCCGCCAAACGCCGCCGCGGGCGCCCGCGCAAGAACGCGGCTCCAGCGGGTGAGGCAGCCTCGGACGCGGCTTCCGCCGCCGAGGCGCCCGAGGGCGCGGACGCCCCCAAGGCGTCCCGCCAGGATGATGCCAAGCACGCCCGCGACAAGCACGACCGCGCGCCCAAGGCGGCGCGCGAAGCCGATCGCGAGGGGCGCCGCTCCCATACCCAGCGCCGCGACGAGCGCGCGGGCGGCCAGAACCGCCCCGGCAAGAACGACCAGCGCGCGCTGCGCAACCAGAATCGCCAGGGCAAGCGCAACCGCTACAACATGCCCACCGAGCCCACGCTCTCGCGCGAGGACTGCGCCGCCATGAAGGTCGCCGAGCTTCGCGAGCGCGGATCCGAGCTGGGCCTGGAGGTGGCGGGCGTCAAGAAGGCCGAGCTCGTCGACATGGTCTACGAGGCGGCGGCCCGGGCCGAGGGCTTCCGCGATGTCGCCGGCATCCTCGAGATCGGCAACGAGGGCTTCGGCCATCTGCGCGTGAGGGGCTACTTCCCCAGCCGCGACGACATCTTCGTGGCCGCCAACATGGTCCGCGCCGCGGGCCTGCGCCCCGGCGACTACGTCACGGGCACCTCGCGCCCCGCGCGCCCGGGCGACAAGTACCCCGGGCTCGCCAAGATCGAGTCCGTTAACGGCGCGGATCCGGAGGAGGCGCGCAAGCGGCCCAAGTTCTCCGAGCTCACGCCCATCTTCCCCAACGAGCGGCTCAGGATGGAACACGGCAAGGACTCCATCACCGGCCGCGCCATCGACATCGTCTCTCCCATTGGCAAGGGGCAGCGCGGCCTTATCGTCAGCCCGCCCAAGGCGGGCAAGACCACGGTGCTCAAGCACATCTGCCAGTCCATTGCCGTGAACAACCCCGAGGTGCATCTGATCTGCCTTCTGGTGGACGAGCGCCCCGAGGAGGTCACCGACATGCAGCGCTCCATCAAGGGCGAGGTCGTGGCCTCCACCTTCGACATGCCCGCCGAAAACCACACGCGCGTTTCCGAGCTCGTGATCGAGCGCGCCAAGCGCCTTGTGGAGATGGGCGGCGACGTGGTGGTGGTTCTCGACTCCATCACCCGCCTGGCGCGCGCCTACAACCTGGCCGCCCCGGCCAGCGGCCGCATCCTCTCCGGCGGCGTGGACTCCGCCGCGCTCTACCCGCCCAAGAAGTTCCTGGGCGCCGCCCGCAACATCGAGAACGGCGGCTCGCTCACCATCCTGGCCTCCGCGTTGGTGGAGACCGGCTCCAAGATGGACGAGGTTATCTTCGAGGAGTTCAAGGGCACGGGCAACATGGAGCTCAAGCTCGACCGCGACCTGGCCGACCGCCGCGTGTTCCCGGCCATCGACCCGGTTGCCTCGGGCACGCGCAACGAGGACCTTCTGGTTGACGAGAGCATGCGCCCCTTCGTCTGGGGCATCCGCCGGGTGCTCGCCAACATGAACAACACCGAGCGCGCGGCCGCGGCATTCATCAAGGGCCTCAAGAGCACCAACACCAACGAGGAGTTCCTGATTCGCTCGGCCAAGCGCGCCGCGGATCGCCCGGAGATGCTCTAGGCAAAGGGGCGGCGCCACGGGTAAGCGCGCGGTAAGCTGCGCGTCAGGTGTCTGCACGCAGCGCGCCTGCGCCCCGGCGCCCCGCGGGCGCGGCGGCTGCCGTGCGGTATAGTAGAAGGCAATGTGCCGAGGGCGCCTGCCGGCAATGCGAGCCGGCGGGCGCCCTGAGAGTTAGGGGGCAGAGATGATCGAGTGCTACAAGACCGGCGACGACGGCGTGACCAAGCGCGTCGAGGCGCCGGAACCGGGGTGCTGGATCAACGTGGTCGCCCCCACCCATGACGAGCGCGATTGGCTGGAGGCCGAGGTAGGGGTGCTGCCCGAGTTCGTGCGCGCCGCCCTCGACGAGGAGGAGACCTCGCACATCGACTACGACGAGGACGTCAACCAGACCTTCGTCATCGTGGACTACCCGTCCGCCGAGGACGTCGAGGAGATGAGCGCGCCCTCCATGCTGCAGTACACCACGCTGCCGCTCTCGGTTATCTTCCTGCCCGAGAAGGACTTCCTCGTCACCGTGAGCCTGTACGAGAACCTCGTGATCGAGGACATGGCCCGCGGCCGCGTGCGCCAGGTCGACACGCGCCTGCGCACGCGCTTCTTGCTGCTGCTTCTGCTGCGCGTGTCCCAGCGCTACCTCATCTACCTGCGCCGCATCGATCGCCTGTCATCGAAGACCGAGGCCAAGCTCTACGCAGCCATGCGCAACGAGGAGCTCATCCAGATGCTCTCGCTCGAGAAGTCGCTCGTGTACTTCTCGACCTCCCTCAAATCGGACGAGGTCACGCTCAACAAGATCATGCACGGCCGCGTGATCAAGCTCTACGAGGACGACCAGGAGCTGTTGGAGGACGTGCTCATCGAGATCCATCAGGCCATGGAGATGTGCACCATTTACTCCAACACGCTTTCCGGCACCATGGACACCTTCGCGAGCCTCATCTCCAACAACCTCAACATCGTCATGAAGGTCCTCACGGTCATCACCATCGTCATGGCCATCCCCAACATCATCTTCGGCTTCTACGGCATGAACGTGGACCTTCCCATAGAGAACCTCCCGTTCTTCAACACCTGGGTGTTTCCCACTCTCGTCGCCATCGTCGCATGCGTGGTGGCGGCCTGGATCTTCAAAAAGAAGGGCATGTGGCGCTAATCCATCATGCGCTTTTGCTCTGCGAACATTCTCGCAGAGGCCGGACGGGCGGTCGGGGGCATATCATCCCGTGCTCAAACAGTTTCGGCAAGACGGAAGCGCCGGAAACGGCGCTTCCTTTGCCTGCAAAACTGCGCGCGGGACGATATGCCCCCGACCGCCCACGCATGCTTGCCTTTGTCGGATGTTGGCATTATGCGCGGTTGTCAGATAACCGTGCGAGGGCGATCGGGGCATATCGTCCTGGCGCAGTTCTGCAGACGCAGAAGGCCACTTAATGTGGCCTTCGTCGCGTCGAAGCTGTTTGAGCACAGGATGATATGCCCCGATCGCCCGACGGGGGTTGGCGGGGGCGTTGTCAGCCTTCTCACATGAGGGCGCGTTCGATGGCGAGGCAGGCCCTATAGGGGAGGAGCTTGGTCGCGGCGTAGAAGAGCTTCATGTCGATGGAGGGGATGCAGAGGCCCCGCCCTGCCTTAGCCGCCTTGAGGGCGGCTGCCGCCACGTCGTCGGCATGCTCGAACCCGGTGAGGGCCGCCATGCGCCGGGCTGCGCGCGCGTCGCCCACATGGTCGAGAAAGGCGGTGCGCATGAACTTCGGGCAGACCGCGGTGGCATGGATGTCGACCGGCGCCAGCTCGGCGTCGAGCGCGCGCGAGAAGTCGAGGACGAAGCGCTTGGCGGCGGAGTAGACCGAGAGCTGCGGCTGCGGCATGAAGGCGGCCACGCTCGCCACGTTGACGATGCGGGAGCCGGGATGCATGTAGCCCACGGCGCGGTAGGTGAGCTCAACGGGCGCCAGGCAGAGCAGGCGCACCATCTGGGCGTTGTCGGTCTTCTCGGCCAACGCGAAGTCGCCGAAGGTGCCGAACCCGGCGTTGTTGACGAGCACGGCGACGTGGGTGTCCGCGTCGGCGGCAAGGGCCTTTTCGAGCGCGTCGAAGGACGCGGGGTCCGTAAGGTCGAGCGCGAAGGGCCGGACGGGCGTGGAGCAAATGCGCCCTAACGCCGCGAGGCGCTCCTCGTTGCGGCCGACGGCCCAGATCTCGTCGAGGGCGCCCAAGGCCCCGCCGTCGAGCTGACGGGCAAACGCGCGGCCGAGCCCCGAGGAGGCTCCGGTGACAAGGGCGATGGTGCGCATGGCGGTTCCTTCCGACGCGGGCGGTTTTTCGTACCTTGTTCCCTGAAATACCCGGTTGAAACGGCCATCCACGCTTGCCTTTTGCACGGCCGTTGACCATAATGGCACTAGGTCCGTGCGGAACGTGCGGGCTTCGCGACGGAAAACGCAGATGAACCGAACCACATCCGTTGCTCAGGTCGGGTTTCAGGGGCCTGCGCATGCCCTCATCTTCTCTCGGCGCGAGCTGACCGCCATTCGGGTCGGAAGGGGACGTTATGGCGCATACACGCTCTCAACATATCGCGATAGCCGCCGGCTTGGGGTGCGCATCGACGCTGCTGGCGCCGCAGACGGCGCAGGCACTGCCGTTCGCGCTCGACAGCCTGCCTTTGGACGGCCTGTCCGCCCTGGCGGACTCTCCCGTCGCGCCCTTCGCGGTGGGCGCGCTGGTGGGCACCGCGGTTACGAGCGTGGTTGCAGCCGTTGAGCTGCGCGGCATGCAGAGGCGCCTCAGCGCCGAGCGGGAGGCCGAGAAGGACCAGGCCGCGCCGCAGATGCCGCAGGACGCCAGCGCCACCGCGGTTTTCGAGGCGCCGCGCGCGGGCTTTACCTCGCGCATCATGACCAAGATCACCAGCGCCACGCGGCGCGACCCGAGCGAGGGCGTGCCGGTCATCGCCCGTGCGTCGAACGCCCCGTCCGAGGCCGAGGCCTGGGCGGAGATCGACGCCTTCATGGAGGAGACTCCCTTCAGCTGCGATCCGTCGCAGTCGCACGATATCTATCAGATAGCCCTGGCCGAGCTGGCGAGCCAGCGCACGGGCGCGGTCGATACGCGCGCCGCTGCGCCGGCCGGCGCTCCGTCGGCTCCTGTGGCGTCAGCCGCCCCGCGTCCCCGCACCATAGAGGAGGAGCGCCAGGCCGATGCCGACGCCGCGCTGGCAACGCTCGACAAGCTGGTCGACATGGACGAGTCGCCGCAGCCGGCCGCTTCCGCCCCCGTCAAGCTGAGCTCCGGCGCCCGCCGTCCGGTCGCCGCGCAGGTGGCGCCCCTGTCAGCCGCCCAGCCCGCCTCTCAGACGGCCGCCCCTGCGGGCACGGTCGCCGTTGCGGACTACTCGGGGCACGAGGCCATGTGGGCCGAGGCGCTCGCGGTCTTCGACGAGCCTGCGGCGCCGGTTGCGCCGGCGGGCGAGAAGCGCGCGCCAGCCTCGCCGATCGGTCCGCTGCCCGCGCAGCGCACCGCCGCGTCGGCGGCCTCCTCAGCGGCCTCGGTTGACAGCACGGGGGCGTTTCTCGCCGCCGCCAAGCTGGCGGGCTACCAGCCCGTCGCATCCGCTGCGGCCCATCCGGTCTTCTCGGGCCAGCCGGTCGTGCTCGTGCCGGCCTACGCGGTGCCGGTGAGCTCGCTGGGCAGCCAGCGGTCCGCGCAGCAGGACGCCTTCGTCGACGCGGCGCCCACCGCGCGCGCCCGCATCGACGAGATCTTCGACGAGGAGAGCGCGCTGATCGGCAAGCTCAAGCGCTCGGGCGTCTACAAGGGCGTGCTGCATCGCCATCTTTCCGTGGTGGACGGCCGCACGGAGGCCATGCCTCGGCTGACCGCCCAGCAGGGCTAGCGCTCAAAGGGGATAATCTATGCACCGTATGGTGGGCGGGCAGGCGGCGCGCGCCGTCTGCCGCGTTTCGTTTGCTTGGCTTCTGGCCGCCGCGCTTCTGGTGTGCGTCATATGGGGCAACTCGCTGGTGCCCGGAGAGGGCAGCGGCTCGCTGTCGCTCGCGGTCATGCATGCGGCCCAGGGGGCGCTCCGCGCGCTGGGTCTGCCGTGGGAGTGGCTCACCAATTTCATCGTGCGCAAGACGGCGCATTTCACCGAGTACCTTCTGCTGGGCGTCGTCATGATGCGCGCCTGGCGCCCCCATCTGCCCGGGGACCGCGGGCAAGCCCGTCCGCGCTGGGGCGCCGAGGTTCCTCGGGTCGCGGCGGTTGCCGCCACGGCCGCACTGCTGCTGGCGGTTCCCTCCCTTGACGAGACTATCCAGCGGTTCGTGGCGGGTCGCTCCAGCCAGCTGACCGACGTTATGATCGATTGCGCGGGTGCGGCCACCGGCGTTGCGCTCACGATCGCGGCGAGCAAGGTCGCGCGCGGCCGCGCACGGTGAAGATTTCATGACCGGCCGCCGTTTGCTCGTGCGGTTTAATCCCGCTTCCGTCGCATCTAGCCGCGCTCGCCGCGCCGGTAGGGGCGCGCGGGGGCAAGAATGGTAGAATGACGTCCACACACAGAGGGCGGCAAGCGGTTCCCCGCGCAGGCGGCGCGGGAGGCATCGCTATGGCATAGGAGGCAGGTATGGGTTTCGGGGTCGAAGGCACGGCATGGCAGAGCGTCGACCCTTCCCGAATCGAGGACGATACGTCCTTTGCCGGCCTTGCGCGCTACTGGCGATGCGCAAACTACCTGGCGGCTGCCGAGATCTACCTGCGCTCCAACGTGCTGCTTCGCGCCCCGCTGGAGCCCGCGGACCTGAAGGCGCGCATTGTGGGGCATTGGGGGACCGCGCCGGGTCTCACGTTCCTGTTCTCCCACCTGAACCTGCTCATCGCCGCCACGGGCCAGAGCACCCTCGTGGTGACCGGCCCCGGCCATGGCGGCAACGCGGGCGCCGCCACGGCGTTTCTCGACGGCACCCTCCGCGAGCGCGATCCGCGCTTCAGCAACGACGAGAAAGGCGTCCAGGAGCTGTGCCGCAGCTATTCCGCCCCGGGCGCGGGCGGTATCGCGGCGAACTTCGCGCCCGAGATTCCCGGATCCATCCACAAGGGCGGCGAGCTGGGGTACGCCTTGGTGCACGCGTTCGGCGCGGCGCTCGACAACCCCGATCTGCTCTCGGTGGCCATCATCGGCGACGGCGAGATGGAGACGGCGCCCACCTGCGCCGCCTGGCAGCTCGCGCGCCTCATGAACCCGCTGACCGACGGCGCGGTGCTGCCCATCGTTCACCTGAACGGCTACAAGATCTCGACGCCGGCGCTTATCGCCCGCGTTCCCGAAGAGGACCGCGTGGCCTTCTTCCGCAGTCTCGGCTACGAGCCGCTGCTTTTCCGCGCGGGATTCGACGACGAGGGGGAGCTCTCCATCCACCGCCGCTTCGCGGGCGTCCTTGCCGAGGCGTACAACATGATCTGCGCCGCCCGCGCGCGGGCCGCTGCGGGCGGTGAGCCCGGCCGTCTCCCGGTCGTGCTCTTCTCGACCCCCAAAGGGTGGACGTGCCCGACCTGGGCGGCGGGCAAGCCGCTTGCGGGCTCGTGGCGCACGCACGACGCGCCCTTTGCGAACGCGCGCGAGAACGAGGGGTCTTTCGAGCAGCTGGCCTCTTGGCTCGCCTCGTACCGCCCGCAGGAGCTTTTCGACGAGAACGGCGCGGTGCTCCCCGAGGTAGTCGACTGGCTGCCCCGGGGGGAGCTCAGGCTGGGCGCCAACCCGGTTGCGCACGGCGGCGTCGATCCGCGCCCGCTCAACGTTCCGGCGCCCGACGCGCATGCCTTCGACCCCGACCGCGGTTCCGGCTGTGTGCCGTGCGCCTCGGCGGCGCAGGCGGTGGGGACGTTCCTCACCGACGTGGTGGCGGCCAACCCGGCGCGCTTCCGCCTGTTCAGCCCGGACGAGATGCTCTCGAACCGCCTGCAGGACGTGTTCGGCGCGACGGAGCGCCAGTGGAACGCGGCGGCCAACGCCGACCCGGATAACGACGAGCACCTGGGCTCCCAGGGCGCCGTGGTCGAGCTGCTCTCCGAGCACCTGATGGAGGGGCTCCTGGAAGGCTACACCTTGACGGGCAGGCACGGGGTGTTCGCCACGTACGAGGCGTTTGCGCAGGTGGTGTCCTCCATGGTGGGGCAGCACTGCAAGTGGCTCAACGCCTCGGCGGTCTCGGCTCCCTGGCGCGGGTCGGTGCCCTCGCTCAACCTGCTGCTCACGAGCCACGTCTGGCGCCAGGAGCACAACGGCTTCACGCACCAGGACCCCGGGTTCGCCGACGTGCTGTTGGACAAGCGCTACGGCGAGAAGGGCGTGGTGGCCAACCTCTTCTACCCGGCCGATGCCAACATGGCCCTGGCGGTTGCCGAGCGCATGTTGGGATCCTCCGGCACCGTGAACGCCCTCGTGGCGGGCAAGCAGCCCGCACCGGTGTTCCAGACGCTTGCCGAGGCGCGTGCTGAGCTCGAGGCGGGCGCGGCGGAGTGGTCCTGGGCGTCCACAGCCCATGACGAGCGCGATCTGGACGTGGTGCTTGCCGCGTGCGGTGACGTTCCCACCTTCGAGCTGCTCTGCGCGGCACGGCTCCTGGCGCGTTACGGCGTGAGCCTGCGCTTTGTGAACGTGGTCGACCCGTTCAGCCTGGGCGTGCCCGATCCGGCTTTCGAGGAAGGCGGCTCCATGCCGGCGTCGACCTTCGCCGAGATCTTCGGCGCGCGAACGCCCGTGCTCTTCGCCTTCCACGGCTATCCTGGCACGGTCAAGCGGCTCCTGTTCGATCGCCCCGACCCCGCGCGGTTCATGGTATGCGGCTACCGCGAGCGCGGTGCCACCACCTCGCCGTTCGAGCTCCTGCGCATGAGCGGCATGGATCGCTGGAGCCTGGCCGAGCGCGCCTGCGCACTCGTGGCCTCGCACGAGGCTGCCAATCCCGCGCGCCGCGGCCAGCTTTCCCAGCTGGCGGCCTATTGCCGCGAGAAGCGCGCCGCTGCCCGCGCCTACGCTGTCGAGCACGGTGCTGACGACCCATCGTTCGCCGCAGGGGAGTGCTGAGAGATGTTCCGTTCGGAGGAGAGGCGCTGCGTCGCCGCAACGGCTACGCCGTCGTATGCGGTCGCCTGCGCGGCGGCGGGGGCGCTGCTTGCGGAGCAGGCGCGCCTGGAGGCGCTCGCCCGCTGCTGCGAGGAGGCCTCGCGCTTCGAGCTCGCGCGGCGCAGCTCCTCCGATGATCGCGCAACGGCTCTGCTGAGCTTGGCGGACGAGGCTCGCACCATTGCGCTTGTGCCTGACGAATCGGGCGGGACCGAGGCCATGTCGAGCGGCGTCATGCGCGTGCGCACCCGCGTTGCCGACGAGGTCATGGCTGAGGAGGAGCGCCGTGCGGCCGCCGCGGAGAGCCGCCGCGCGCGCGGCCGGCGGCTGCGCATCGGGGCGCTTATCGCCTTGGCTGTGGTCGGCGTGGGAGGGATCGGCAGCGTTCTGGCGGTCCAGTCGGGCATTTTCGCGCAGTTCTCGCAGATATCCGAAGCCGATGCGCGCCGGGTCATCGCCGCGGACGCGGACGTCATGGCGGGTTTCGCCGAGAACGACTACGTAGAGGCGCTGCCCTACGAGCTCACCGCGCTCAGCGTGGACGGCTCGTCCGAGCAAGACGGCGCGCAGGTGCTCACCGTCTCCGCCTCCATTGAGAACGGGCGCTTCCGCAGCTCGTTCACGACCGAGCTCGCCTTCATACGCGTGGCCGATATCGCCGCGCACCCCGAGTTCTCTCAAGCGTCCGTTCCCGACGGCGCCCGCGGCACCGACTGGATAGGCCGCGTGGTGCGCGTGTCCGACGTCGAGACCGAGGCGATCGCCGGCATCGACTTCGATGCCGAGGTGGACGACCCCGACTTCTCGCCCAGCTTCGATCGCGGGCACCAGACCTGCACCTACACGGTCAAGGACTCGGTCGACCTCTGGTTTGCCGAGGTCGAGACCGGCCAGACCCTGGGCTATTCCTTCAACGGCACGCGCTGGGTGCGCCGCAGTACGTCGGATGCCGTCGCCACGGTGCGCTACCGCGGCTTGGACGGCTCCTACCATGCGCAAGGGGGCGCGGCTGACGAGTTCGACACCTTGCGCATCGAGGATCTCGACGCGCAGCGCGGCACCTTCACCCTGGTGTACGAGAAGCGCGCCACCGGGCTCATGGGCGATGACGCGGTGAGCGGGTCGATCTCCTGCACCATCCAGCGCGCGGAGTCCACCCCCGCCTACGCCGACTACGAGCAAGCGGACGGCGCGGTTTACACCTTCACCGGAACCGGCACGAGCTCCGCCGGCAACGGCACCGCTTCCGTCGAGGGCACTCTGGGCGACAATTACGACCTCGCCCTCACGCTCACTGCCGACTACACCCGCAAGCCGTTCCTCTTTGGCTCGGAAACCCCCGACACCCTCACCGTCGAGGCCTCCTTTGTGAAGTGAGGGGCTGGAGGGCGGCAAACAAGCGACCTTGCCGCGACAAGCAGCTGCCGTCTTGCACGGGCGCGCAGGACTCCATCCCCATCCGTGCGCAGAGACGCTGAGAAACCAGTTGCGCGCCATGCGGAGCAAAAGAAGGGCACCCATCGAGCATCCCAGAGTACGCACAGGGCGCGAAGGGTTTGTTTCGAGTGCCCGAAGCGTGCGCAAGGCGAGAAGAACGCGCCGGAGCGGAGGCGTTTCTGCCCCGAAGCATGCGCAAGGCGAGAGGAACGCGCGGCGGGCACGCCGACAGCCGCGGTCTTCCCTTTTCGCGAAGGCCCTGGTGTGGAAGGCGGCCGCCCTGCCTGCGCCTCGGCCTGCGGTGAGGCGGCGCCTCCAGTCCATTTCGGCGGGATGCTGACTGCGTGCTGTGACGAAGCCAAAAAAAGAAGCCCGAGCGCAGGGACTCGGGCTTCGTTGACGCTTATCGCCTGAAAGGGCGGTAGGGGAGCGGGTTAGCGCACCTGGGCCACGTAGACCACGTTGGTCGAGGTGACCTTGTCCTCCAGGGTGACGGAGGTTGCCGGATCGCCGGCGGTGATGACGCAGATGTCGCCCTCCTCCACCTGCTGGCGCAGCTTGGCCTCGTTGATGGCCTTCATCACGACCTCGTTCACGCTGCCCTCGGAGTCGCCCACGTAGGGAACGACGCCCCAGAGGATGGTCATCTTGCGGACGGCCCACGGGTGACGGGACACGGCGTAGATCGGGATGTTCGGGCGGAAGTTGGAAGCCAGGCGCGCGGAGCGGCCGGTGGTGGTGGGGGTGAGGATGCACTTGGCACCGACGCTCATAGCGGTGGTGACGGCGGCCAGGCCCACGGCGTTGTTGATGACCGAGACGCCGGAATCGTCCACGTGCAGGTCGAGGCGGCCGTGCTCGGGCAGGAAGATCTCGGTCTCGCGGGCGATGCGGGCCATCATCTTGACGGCGTCGATGGGGTACTTGCCGTTGGCGGTCTCACCGGAGAGCATCACGGCGTCCGTGCCGTCGTAGATGGCGTTGGCAACGTCGGTGACCTCGGCGCGCGTGGGGCGCGGGTTGCGGATCATGGAGTCGAGCATCTGGGTGGCGGTGATGACCGGCTTGTACGCCTTGTTGCACTTGTGGATGATCTCCTTCTGGATGTGCGGGACATACTCCGGAGCCACCTCGACGCCCAGGTCGCCGCGGGCGACCATGATACCGTCGGAGGCCTCGAGGATCTCGTCGAAGTTCTCGACGGCGAGCGCGCACTCGATCTTGGGGAAGATGGAGACGTGCCAGCCGTTGTGCTCCTCGCAGATCTGGCGGATGGCATTCACGCCGTCGGCGTCGCGGATGAAGGACGCGGCGATGAAGTCGATGCCCAGCTCAAGGCCGAAGATGATGTCGTCGCGGTCCTGGTCGGTGACGGAGGGGAGGGAGAGCTTGGCGTTGGGGACGTTGACGCCCTTCTTCTCGCCCAGCTCGCCGCCGTTCTCCACCGTGCAGTGGATGTCCTGGCCGTCGATGGAGTCGACCGTGAGGCCGATCAGGCCGTCGTCGATGAGGATGCGGCCGCCCTTCTGGACCTCCTGCGGCAGCGCCACGTGGTCAAGGTAGAAGTGCTCGGCGTTGCCCTGGAGCTCCTCGGAGGTCTCGGCAGCGGTGACGGTGACCTTGGAGCCGGCGGTCAGGGTGACCTTCTCGTGACCCTCGAGGAAGCCGGTGCGGATCTCGGGGCCCTTGGTGTCCAGCAGGATGCCCACTGGCACGCCAACCTCGGCGGCGATGCGGCGAACGCGCTCGATGCGGCCGCGATGCTCCTCGTGGTCGCCGTGGCTGAAGTTGAAGCGGGCCACGTTCATGCCGGCCTTGAGCATCGCGCGCAGGGTGTCATCGTTGTCGCAGCCAGGGCCCATCGTGCATACAATCTTGGTGCGTTTGTCCATCCAGTCCTCCAAAATCGAATGGATTGCAAAACCGCAGATATTATACGGCATGGCGCCTTTGTTGCCCGACCGTTTCGGCTACAACCTGCAATTCACCACGAGTTTTTGCGTTTTCGTCAAGGCCTTGTTTTGCTAACGGCACAATTTCTTGTGTGATTGGCGCAGATAAAGGGGCAAACGGTTGGGTTAAAATGAAAAAACGTTTTACCGAACATGAATGTGTTTAAAGTGTGAATACGATTTCATATACGCCTTTCCGCTTGGCCGGGCGCTTTCGCGGACGAGCTTCCGTCCGCCTCCGTCATGCGTTTTGCCTGTTCTTATCGTCCGTAGTCCGGTAATATAGAACACTGCATGACGAGCCCTTGCCCCTCCGGGGAATTATGATCGGGCGTCAGGCTTGTAGCGAGACGCAAGCCGTGCGTCTCGACGGAATCCAGGAGGGATCTATTTTGAAGGAGTACTTGGCATCAGCCGAGGACGTGCTCGAGTCCCAGGGCTCGAACGCGGAGTCGGGCTTGACCGACGCCGAGGCGCAGAGCCGCCTTGCGAGCGTCGGGCCCAACAAGCTCAAAGAGGAGCAGAAGACGCCGCTGTGGAAGCGCTTCTTCGAGCAGATGGCCGACCCCATGGTCATCATGCTCATCGTGGCGGCGGCTATCTCGGCCATCACGGGCACCATCCAGGGCGAGCCCGAGTGGGCCGACGTCATCATCATCCTCGCCGTCGTCATCATCAACTCGGTGCTCGGCGTGGTGCAGGAGGCCAAGAGCGAGCAGGCGCTCGAGGCGCTGCAGGAGATGAGCGCCGCCCAGTCCAAGGTCATCCGCGCCGGCAAGCTGCTGCACCTGCCGAGCGCCGACCTGGTGCCCGGCGACGTGGTGCTCCTGGAGGCCGGCGACTCGGTGCCCGCGGACTGTCGTGTGCTCGAGAGCGCCAGCATGAAGATCGAGGAGGCCGCGCTCACCGGCGAGTCCGTGCCGGTCGAGAAGCACGCGCAGGCGATCGAGCTCGATGGCTCCGACGACGTGCCGCTGGGCGACCGCAAGAACATGTGCTACATGGGCTCCACCGTGGTCTACGGCCGCGGCCGCGCCGTGGTGGTGGCCACCGGTATGAAGACTGAGATGGGCAAGATCGCCGACGCCCTCACCACTGCCAAGAAGGAGCTCACGCCGCTGCAGGTCAAGCTCAACGAGCTCTCCGGCATCCTCACCAAGCTGGTGCTGGGCATCTGCGTCGTCATCTTCGCCGTCGACCTCATCCGCCACGGCGGCGAGCTGGGCTCCCACCCCGAGATGATCCTCGACACCTTCATGGTCGCCGTGTCGCTGGCCGTGGCCGCCATCCCCGAGGGCCTGGTGGCCGTGGTCACCATCGTGCTCTCCATGGGCGTGACCAAGATGGCCAAGCGCCAGGCCATCATCCGCAAGATGACCGCCGTCGAGACGCTCGGCTGCACCACCGTCATCTGCTCGGATAAGACCGGCACCCTGACCCAGAACAAGATGACCGTCGTCAAGCACGAGCTCGCCGCCTCCGAGGAGAAGCTCCTGGCGGGCATGGCGCTCTGCTCCGACGCGAAGTGGGACGAGGAGGCCGGCGAGGCCCAGGGCGAGCCCACCGAGTGCGCCCTGGTGAACGATGCCGCCAAGGCCGGCATGAAGGGCTTGGAGGTCGAGCATCCGCGCGTGGGCGAGGCCCCGTTCGACTCCGGCCGCAAGATGATGTCCGTGGTGGTCGAGGAGGCCGACGGCACCTTCGAGCAGTACACCAAGGGCGCCCCCGACGTGGTCCTGGGCCTCTGCACCCATGTGTACGACAACGGCAAGGTCGTGCCGATGACGGCCGAGAAGCGCGACGCGGTGCTCTCCGCCAACAAGGCCATGGCCGACGACGCCCTGCGCGTGCTGGCGCTTGCGAGCCGCACCCACTCCGCGGTGCCAGCCGACTGCTCGCCCGAGGCGCTTGAGCACGACCTCACGTTCTGCGGCCTCTCCGGCATGATCGACCCCGAGCGCCCCGAGGTCGCCCCGGCTATCGCCGAGGCCCGCGGCGCCGGCATCCGCCCGGTTATGATCACCGGCGACCACATCGACACCGCCGTGGCCATCGCCAAGAACCTCGGCATCGCGACGGACGCCTCCCAGGCCATCACCGGCGCTCAGCTGGACAAGATCTCCGACGAGGACTTCCACGAGAAGGTCACCGAGTACAGCGTGTACGCGCGCGTCCAGCCCGAGCACAAGGCGCGCATTGTCGACGCCTGGAAGAGCCGCGGCAACATCGTGGCCATGACCGGCGACGGCGTGAACGACGCCCCGTCCATCAAGCGCGCCGATATCGGCGTCGGCATGGGCATCACGGGCACCGACGTCACCAAGAACGTGGCCGACATGGTGCTCGCCGACGATAACTTCGCCACCATCATCAA
Source organism: uncultured Coriobacteriaceae bacterium (assembly GCA_944321435.1). GTDB lineage: Bacteria > Actinomycetota > Coriobacteriia > Coriobacteriales > Coriobacteriaceae > CALUOB01. The sequence continues at coordinate 39,410 of CALULH010000009.1, forward strand.
CGCGGTCGAGGAAGGCCGCCGCATCTACGACAACATCCGCAAGGTCATCCAGTTCCTGCTGTCGGCCAACATCGCCGAGGTGCTGTCGGTGTTCGTGGCGACGCTGGTGGGCTTCACCATCTTCCAGCCGGTGCAGCTGCTGTGGATCAACCTCGTGACCGACTGCTTCCCGGCGCTCGCGCTCGGCATGGAGGGCGCCGAGGGCGACATCATGAAGCGCAAGCCCCGCAAGGCCTCGGATGGCGTCTTCGCCGGCGGCATGGGGATCGACATCGTCGTCCAGGGCGTCATCATCACGGCCCTGGTGCTGGCGAGCTTCTTCGTGGGCGTGTACTTCGACATGGGCTACATCAACATCGCCGACATGATCGCCGGCACCGCTGACGAGGAGGGCGTCACCATGGCGTTCATCACGCTGTCCATGGTGGAGATCTTCCATTGCTTCAACATGCGCAGCCGCCGTCAGTCGCTCTTCACCATGAAGAGCCACAACAAGTGGCTCTGGGGCGCCGCCGCGCTCGCGCTCGTGCTGACCGTCATCGTGGTCGAGGTTCCGGCCCTGGCCGAGATGTTCGGCTTCATGGAGCTGCCGCCCGTGGCGCTTGCCTGCGCACTGGGCCTGGCGTTCCTCATCATCCCGCTCATGGAGGTCTACAAGGCCATTATGCGCGCGGTCGAGAAGGACAACGCCTAAGGCGCCCATGGCCGCAGGTACCCTGCTTGCGGCGAGCTTGAGCTTTCCGCCCGCCTCAAGTGGCCTTGCCGTTTGGGGCTGGGCGCACGGGAGAGGCCCGGGGCCCATGCGGTCCCGGGCCTCTTTCTGCATCCAGGGCCCGCGCCGGGAGCCCCTGCGCTGGCGTGGGAGCGTGTAAGATGGGGTGGACATGGCGGTGACGCCGAACGATGCGGGAGGGGCGCATGGGCAAGAAACGGCAAACGGGCAAGGCGCAGGCGAGAAGGACGGAGCGGCGCCGCGCGGCGCGCAAGCGCGCGGATGCGGCCGTCTCCGCGGCGGAGGCCCTGCCCGCGGCCGATGCCTTGGAGGACCTGCCGGTCTTCGGCGACCTGCGTGCCACCGACGAGCAGCGCCGCGCCTTCGAGGAGGCGCGCTCCTCGTCCGACCATCCGGATGACCTCGGCTTGGGCTGCGTGGTGCGGCTCGATCGCGGCTACCCGCTCGTGGTGGCCGAGCGCATGACCGTGCGCGCCGAGCATGCGGTCGGCTTCGCCAAGCAGGACAAGGAGAAGGGCGACGGCCTTCTGCCCGCGGTGGGGGACTGGGTGGTTCTCGCCTGCCCGGCGGGTCATGACATGGGCGTGATCGAGCGGGTGCTGCCGCGCCGGAGCGCGTTCGAGCGGTGGCGCGGCCGGAACCGCGGCGAGCGCCAGACGCTGGCGGCCAACGTGGACGAGGTCCTGACCGTGGCCGCGCTGGGGCCGGAGGCCCTGCCCGTGGCGCGCATCGCGCGGTCGCTCGTGCTGACGCTCGATTGCGGCGCCGAGCCCGTGGTGGTGCTCACCAAGGCCGACCGCAAGCGCTCGCCTGAGGATCTGGAGGCCGACCTGGGACGCGTGAGGCGCCTGGTGGGGCCGGAGGTGCGCGTTGCGGTCACCTCGTCGGCCGCAGGGGCGGGGCTCGAGGACGTGCGGGCCTGCATCCCGGCGGGCACGGTCGCCATGATCCTCGGGGAGTCCGGTGCGGGGAAGTCCACGCTGCTGAACGGCCTTCTGGGCCACGAGGCGCTGGCCACCGGCGCCGTGCGGGCGCGCGACGATGCGGGCCGGCACACCACGGTGGCGCGCGTGATGGTGAAGCTCCCGGATGCGGGCGTGGTGGCCGACGCCCCGGGCTTGAGGAGCCTTCCTTTGGTGGGGCACGAGCGCGGCTTGGCGCGGCTGTTTCCCGAGATCGTGCGCGCGGCGCGCGGATGCCGCTTCAACGACTGCACCCATGATCACGAGCCGGGGTGCGCGGTGCGCGCCGCGCACGAGTTCGGCGAGATCGACTCCGTGCGCCTGGACTGCTACCGCTCCCTCGCGCGCGAGATGCGCGTGAGCGCCCAGAGCCTGGATCCGGACGTCGTGCTGTAGCGCAGGGCGGCGGCGTCCGAGCATCCTGTTCCGCGCGGCCTGAGCCGGCCCGCTCCCGGCGTTCGCTCCGCCCGCGTCGCCCTGGGCGGTACGGCGGCTGCGCCGTTTTCGCCCGTGGGGGCGGTTTGCGCGCCCGACTGCGTTTTCCACAGCTTATGACGAGAAGCACCCCAGCTCAGATGGGGTGCTTTTTTATGCGCCCGCGTGCCGCGCGGTGAGTGGGCCCCTCTGCCCCCGTTGCGCCGGCGAACGGCGCCATGGCGTCGGCGGGCGGTTTCGGGGCCGAGGGTTTTCTAGCCGCGTCCTTGCCCCGTTCTGGGCGCGGTTTTCCACAAGGGCGTTTGCGCGGTTGGCTGACCGGCGCCTTTGCGCAGGGCTCCGTCCCGGTGTTGGATGCGCGCCCAGACCGCGGTTGGATGCGCGGGCAAGGAGGCGCTGCGGCGCCTCCGCGCGCGTATGGGCGCGGGACAATGGATGCGTCGCGCGGGCGGTCCCCGCGCGGTCCGCTCCAAAGGAGCCGAGGCGAGGGGAGGCGCGTATGAGGCGATCGACCAGGCTGCTTTTGAGCGCCTTGTGCGGCGCCTGCGCTGCGGGCATGGCGTTCCTCGCCGTTTCCTCGGCCGAGCAGGAAGCCGCCGCGGCGCGCGCCGAGGCGCTTGCGGCCCATGGCGGGGAGGTCGTCGAGGCCTGCGTGGTCACCCAACCGCTCGAGGCGGGCGACACGGTCGACGCCTCCTGCGTCGAGGTGCGCGACTGGGTCGCCGAGCTGCTGCCCGAGGATGCCTTTACCTCCCTTTCCGAGGTGGAGGGCCGCTCGGTGACCGAGCGCGTGCCGGTCGGCGCGGTGCTGGCCGAGGCCTACTTCGTGCGCGGCCGCGGGCGGGTGGAGGTTCCCGACGAGTGCGTTGCCGTGTCGGTTCCCCTGCAGCAGGAGTACGCGCTTGGCGGGGCGCTTGCGGAGGGCGAGGAGGTCGACGTGTACGTGACGCGCGATGGCGTGGCCGATCGCATCGCGGCGGGTGCGCGCGTGATCGACGCGAGCACGTTCGGCACCGACGGCTCAGGGTCGCTCGAGTGGGCGACGCTGGCGGTCGAGCCGACGCTGGTGGGCGAGCTGCTGGCCGCGAGCGCCCGGGGAACCGTCTCGCTGACGCTGGCCGGTGCCGATGCCGCGGGCGGCTCGCCGGCGCCCGGTGAGGAAGGCGCGGCCGCGCCCGCCCCCAACGGGGAGGAGGCGGGGGCCGATGGCCCCGCTGCCGACGAAGGGGCGGAGTCGGACGCGGGCGCGGCGGCGCAGGGCGCCGAGGCGCCGGTGCAGGCGGAAGGGACGGAGGCTCGGTGATGAGCGCGATCTGGCTGGCATGCTGCAACGCCGCCGACTATCGGGGCGTGCAGCGGGAGATAGCGGTGCGGGACGAGGGGGCTCAGCTCCTGAGGATGAGCGACCTTTCGGAGGTGCGGCGCATGATGCGGGCCCTGCCCGTCGGCGGGGCGAGCATCGCGCTCGTGGATGACGGCGGCGAGGGCGCGCGCATGAGCGATGTGGTGAGCGGCCTGGTAGCCGACGGCCATTCCCGCGAGATCCTCGTGCTCACGCACCTGCTGGACCCTGCCCGCATAGCGGTGCTTTTCGCTTCGGGCGCGACGGAGGTCGTCGCCGCCGAGCAGGCTGCAGATGATGTCTCGGATTGCGCGGGTGAGGACCCGGGAGGGGTTCCGGCGTCTCCCGACGGCGTGCGGGACGATTCTGCCCCGGCGACGAACCCGCTGCAGTCCGATGTCCCGGGCGCGGATCCCGACCCCGCGCCGTCAGCGGTTACGGCGGCCTCCCCTTCGCGGGAGGCCGCCACGGCTCCCTGGGAGGGGGAGCTCGAGGAGCCGGGACCGGCGCCCGGCGCCTTTGTGCCCGATCAGCCGACGAGCGTTCTTTCCGTTGTGGCGGAGAGGGCCGCGGAGCCGGCCGTTGCATCAGGCGTTTTCCATGCGCGCGGCTCGGTTCCCGTTGCGGATCCCGGCGCCGCCCCGGTGGTCGCGATCGTCTCCGGCCGCGGCGGCACCGGCAAGACCACGGTCCTCGCGGGCCTGGCGTGCTGTGCGGCCCAGTGGGGGCTGCGCGCCGCCGTGATCGACGCCGACCTCATGTTCGGAAACGCCTACGAGCGCTTGGGATGCGAGGCGGCCCCCGACCTGGCAGCCCTTGCGCGTGAGGACCTTCCGCTGGGCAAAGCCGCCCTTGCGCGCTGCGCCCTGCTCGTTGCGCCGGGGCTCACGATATGGGGTCCGTGCGCGCTGCCCGAGGAGGCGGAGCTCGTGGGCGCTCGGATGGACGAGCTGTTGACGGCGCTCAGGCGCGAGGCCGACGTGGTGCTGGTGGACACCGCTTCCCCTTGGGGGGACGCGGTTGCCGCTGCCGTCGCCCAATCGGAGCGTTGCCTGATAACGGCGGATCTTCGCGCGGGGATGGTGCCGGCGACCAAGCGCGTCATCGCGCTGGCCGCCAAGCTCGGGGTGCCGCGCACCAAGATGGTGTGCGTCGCCAACCGCTTCGAGGCACGCTCGCCGGTGGAGGAGTTCGCGCTGCGCTTGGAGATGGAGGCAGGCCTTGCGTCGAAAACGCGCATAGCTGCGGCTTCTCCCGAGTCCCGGGAGCTCATGCGCCTGGGTCGCATGGACGAGGCGCTCAAGCTCTCCGAGCCCTTCTCGGACGATATCCGCAAGTTCGCCCGCCTGCTCCTGCGCGAGCTGGGCTGCGTTATAGCGCCACCTGCCGACCCCGTCGCCGTTCCGCGCGAGGGCGCGCGGCGCAAGTTCAGGCTTCCGTGGAAGGAGGCGGATGGCCGATGAGCCTGCTTACGAGGGTTCGGGAGCGCGGCGGCGTCGAGCGCGAACGGCCGGATGCCGTGCCGTCTGCGGTGAAGTCCGAGGTCAAGCGCGAGCTCCTCGAACGCGTGGGGTTCGAGGAGGCGGCTCGGCTTGCCTCGTACGCCAACGTGGCAGAGGCACGGCGCGAGCTGCGCCCGGCGCTCGAGGCGGTCCTCAACGTAAGCGAGCGCGAGGAGGTGCGCTCCGCCGACCGCGATCAGGTGATGGCCGAGGTGCTGGACGACGTGCTGGGGCTGGGGCCCCTGCAGCCGCTTTTGGAGGATGACACGGTGAGCGAGGTCATGGTGAACGGGCCCGGGTCGCTGTTCTTCGAGCGGGCCGGCAAGCTCGTGCCGCTTGGGCGCGTGTTCGAGAGCGAGGAGCAGATCCGCATCGCCATCGACCGGATCATATCGCCCTTAGGGCGGCGCATCGACGAGCGCAGCCCCATCGTGAACGCGCGCCTTAAGAACGGCTACCGCGTCAACGCCGTGATCCCGCCGATCGCGCTCGACGGGCCCGTGCTCACCATCCGCAAGTTCTCCGACCGCATCAGCTCGCTCTCCGAACTGGTCGAGCTCGGATCGGTCCCCGCGTGGTACGCCGAGCTGCTTTCGTGGGCGGTGCGCCTGCGCCAGGATCTGGCGGTGGCGGGCGGCACGGGCTCGGGCAAGACCACGCTCCTGAACGCGCTCTCCTGCGAGATCGACCCCGGTGAGCGGATCGTGACCATAGAGGACTCCGCCGAGCTCAAGTTCGCGCAGCACCCGCACGTGGTGCGCCTGGAGGCGCGCGAGGCCTCCATCGAAGGCGAAGGGGCCGTCACCATCCGCGCGCTGGTTGCCAACGCTCTGCGCATGCGGCCCGACCGCATCGTGGTGGGCGAGGTTCGCGGCGCCGAGTGCATCGACATGCTGCAGGCCATGAACACCGGCCATGACGGATCGCTCACGACGCTTCACGCCGGATCGGCCGAGGAGACCGTGGCGCGCCTTGTTCTGTTGGCGCGCTACGGCATAGACCTGCCCTCGGAGCTCATCGAGGAGCAGGTGGCCTCGGCTCTCGACGGCATCGTGATGTCGGAGCGCCAGGCCGACGGGCGGCGCTTCGTGGGGTCTTTCACCGGCGTCTTCCGCACGGGGGAGGGCGCGGTGGGGCTCGATCCCTACGTGGTCTTCGACAGCGCCGCCCGCACATGGGAGCTGGTGCGGGAACCGCCGTTCGTGGCGCGCGCCGTGCGCGCGGGCCTGATCGATGCCCGGGAGGTGGACGGATGGAGATCTCGGCATGCCTCGGCGTTGGCTGCCTGACCGCCTGCTCGGCCGCGCTCGCCTTAGGCGCGGCGGGCGGTGGGGGCGCCGCTGCGCCCGGCCGCGCGACGGTCCTCGACCCGGAGGCGCTTGTCGCCCGCGCGGCAGCGATTCCGGCGGTGGCGCGTCTCGCCCGGGACGGGCGCGTGCGTGCGCTCGCCGCCCTCGCGCGCCCGGCTTTGCCAAAGCGCCTGCGCGCGCTCGGCGACGCGGAGCTTGTCATCTGCCTTGCCGCGGCGCTCGGCGCGGCGGCCTTGGCGGGCTTTGCCGTCACCGGGTCGCCCGTGGGATGCGCCGGCACCGCCGGCGCCCTTGCCGTGCTCGCGGTTCGGCGGGCGCGGAGGGCGCGGCAGGCTGCGCGCGCGGCCCTCTGCGCCCAGATGCCCGAGGTCTTTCAAACGCTCGCGGTGGCCCTTGGCTCCGGCCGGTCGGTTCCGCAGGCGTTGCGCTATGTGGGGGAGTCCGCCTCCGAGCCGGTTGGCGGCGCCTTTTCCCGTGCGGCGTTCTCGCTGGACTGCGGGGTGCCCTTGCAGCAGGTGCTCGACGAACTCGAGGGGTCCCTTCGCGCTCCAGGGCTCGACCTGGTGGTGCCGGCGCTCGGCGTGTCGCAGCGAACGGGCGCGCCGCTCAAGGAGCTGCTCGAGGAGGCCGCCTCCATCGTGGCCGAGCGGTTGGACCTTGAGCGCAAGCTTGAGGTCAAGACGTCTCAGGCGCGCATGTCGGCGCAGGTCGTCGCCGCCATGCCGCTCGTGATGATCGCCTTTCTCGGGTGCTTCTCGGCCGACTTTCGAGCCGGGGCGGCAACACCGGTCGGCGTCGGCGCCATTGCGTCGGCGCTCGCGCTCGACGCCCTGGCGTGGTGGATCATCGGGCGCATCATGGCCGTGGGGATGTGAGGGACATGGGTACGTGGATCTGCGCGATCGGAGCGTTCGCCGCGGTCGGCGCATGGGTTGCGGCGGGCGCGGTCGGATGCGCCTCGGGCTTGCCTCGGCGGGAGAGGGGGTGCGGGGGAGCCCGCGAGCTCGTCGAACGGGCGGTGCGGGCGGCCGTGGCCGTCGCGCGCGGTTGGGAGGGGCGCCTGCGCGCGCTCGTCCCGGCGCCGGAGCGACCGGAGGTCGGGGCCCGGGAGGTGTCCGACATGGTCGACGTGGTGCGTCTTGGGCTCAAGGCGGGGCTCGCCTTCGACGCCGCCCTGGAGCTTTTCTGCGCGCACCGCGAGGGCGTGCTCTCGACGCGCATGCGCCGGGCGCTGTTCTCTTGGCAGGTGGGGCTTGCCACGCGCGAGGACGCGCTCAGGGACGCCGCCCGCGACCTCGGGGTGCCCGCGCTGGCGGTGTTCGGCTCCACGGTGTGCCAGGCGCTTGCGTTCGGGGCGCCGGTGGCGGGGGCGCTTCTCGCCCAGAGCCGCGATATTCGCGACGCGCACCGCGCCGAGGTGGAGCGCGCTATCGAGCGGGCTCCGGTCAAGATCCTCATCCCGACCGGGACGCTGATCTTGCCGGCGCTGCTGCTGGCCATATTGGGCCCGCTGCTCTCAGCCAGCGGGATGATGTAAAGGAGGACCGTATGAGGACAAACGAGAGGCTCAGGGTGCAGGCGGGCACGCTGGTGCGGAGCGCTCCGCGTCCGGCCGCCGCGCTCGCGCGCACCGAGGCACAGGGCACGACCGAGTACGCCATCTTGGTGGGCGTCCTGGTCGTGATAGCGATCCTTGCCATCGTGGCGTTTCGCGATCGCGTGAGCGAGCTCTGGGAGGCGATCTCCTCGGGCATCAACAGCCTGTGACGCGCCGGGTGTGGGCGCCCTACGCGGCGCTGGCGCTTGCGTGCCTGCTGGTCGCCTTGGCGGCATGGCGCCTGGCCGAGGGCGCGGCTCCCGGCCAGGCCGTTCCGGAGGACGCGGCGGCCGGCGCGGGGGCGGGGGAGCCCGGCCGTGCCGACGGGGCTCCGTCCGCCGACTCGGACGCGGCGGACGCCGGCGGCGCGACGGCCGAGGCGGCAAAGGCAGACGGGCCGACATCGGCCTCCGAGCTCCTCGGGGTTCTTGCGGCGGGCCCTCCGCCGGGCAAGGCGGAGGCGGTCTCCGCATGGACGGAGGCCCATGGCCTGGAGGACGCCGTGCGCGAGCTGATCGGGGCGTATCGGGAGGACTCGGGCGCGCACCTGCTTGCGTACGGCTACCTCGACCTTGCGGGAAACTCGTGGGGCGCCGTGGTGGCCCGCCCGGGGTCGTGGGTCGACGTGGCGGTTGCCATCGGCTCCGAGGACGACAGCCGAACCACGGTGACGGTGACGCGCATGACGGCCGCGGCGGAGGGGAGCGGAGCATGAGAGAGGGGACGACATGGGCGGTGCGGGAAGGGGCGGCGAGCGGCGCGCGGCGCGGCGAGAGGGGATCCGGGGCGTGGGGGCGCAGTCAACGGTCGAGTACGCCGTGGTGCTCGCGGTCTTCCTTGCGGTTTTCGCCGCGTGCATGCTGCTCGTGCGCGCCGCAGGGGACGGCGCGCTGGCTCGCGCAGTCGAGGGGGCGGCGTCGCACGTCCTGTCCGGGCTCGGATGGGTTGATATCGCGCTCTACTGAGGGCGCGGGCCGCCGCGCCCAGGCTACGGTCGAGGCGGCCTTGCTGCTCCCCGCCTTCCTCACGTTGCTGCTCGTCGCCCTGCAGCCCGCTTTGCTTTTGTACACGCGGGCGGTCATGGAGTCGGCGGCATGCGAGACCGCCCGCGTGGCGGCGCAGTGGGAGGGCGGCGAAGAGGGTGCGGACGCATGCCGCGCCTTCGCGGAGCGGCGGCTGGCCGCCGTTCCCGATCTGGGCGTGTTCCATGCGGGCGGCCCGCTTTCCTGGGATATCGAGATAAACAGAGGGTCCGGCGAGGTGAGCGTGCGAATCGCGGGGGCGGTCGAGCCCCTGCCGGTTCTAGGGGCGTTTGCGGCGCCTTTCGGCGAGCGCGACGCCCAGGGCAACATACGGCTCGAGGTCGAGGCGGCTTACGCCTGCCGTCCCACCTGGGTTGAAGGGGGCTACGATGACTGGGTTGCGATGTGGGGCTAGGGACGCGCGCGTCGGCGCGGGTTTTCCCGACGTGCTGGGCATTTTCATAGCGGGGACGGGGGCTTACACCACGGTGGGGGCCGCGGTGGCCATCTTGCTCACGCTGACGCTGGCCTTCTCCGCCGCGTTGGCCGCATGGAGCCTCTCGCGCGCGGGCGACGTCCAGGCGTCGGCCGATGCCGCGGCGCTTTCCGGAGCCAACGTGGTGGCGTCGTACAGCACGGCGGCCACGGTGATCGATGCGAGCATTCTGAGCCTGGGGCTCGCCGGGCTCGTCACCACGGGCGTAGGTGCGGTGGCGCTGCTCGTGCCGGGCGCCGCGCCCGTTGCGGGGCGCACCATCGACGCGGGCATCCGCATGATCGACACGCGCAACCGTTTTGCCCGCTCCGCCTCCGAGGGGCTCCAGAAGCTCGAGCAGTCGCTGCCGTACCTCGTCGCGGCCAGCGGTGCGCGAACCTGCGCCGCCCAGGGAGGCGACGCGGTCAGCTATACCGGGCTGGCCGTGCCGGTGCCGCGCGCCTCGGCCTCGGAGTTCACAGCGCTGGCGGGGGAGCAGATCGAGACCGGCTCCCTGCGCGGCGCGACGGATGTGCTAGCGGACAGCGCGGACGAGCTGGCCCGCGCTTCCGAGCGCACGGCCCGGGCCAAGGAGCGGGCGTGGCGCGCCGACTGCGGAAGCCCGGGCGCCAACATGCAGGAGCGCGCCGCCTCGCTTTCGGGGCTCACGGCGGCCGAGAATCCCGATTACGCCTCCAGCATCACCTGGGAGCCCGTCGTGGGCCTTAGGCGCGCGCGGGCGTACTACCGTTGGCGCCTGGCGCATGAGGCACCGCAGGGCTCGAGCGTTGAGGAGCAAGCCGATTCCGCGGCGCGCCGGGTGTTCTACGCGTACGCCGTCGGCGAGCTCGACCGGGCGCGCATAGAGGAGGACGGCGGCTCTTGCGTAGTCAACGTGCCCCTGCTGCCCAAGAACACGGCCGAGATGCGCGCCACGACGGTCTACACCGATGCGCGCTGGCCCACCACGCAGGAGGAGGGCGGGCTCACCTTGCACTTCTCGTCATCGTGCCCGGGGGCAACGGGACCCGCCGGTGCCGCGAGCGCGCTCGCCGCCATCGATGCGGGGTCGGTGCGCGAATGCGGGGAGTGCCGCTTCAGCATCGGCGATGTGGGCAAGGTTCCGGCCGCCTCCACGTCCATCGAGAACGGGTTCGAGCATCATCTACGCGCGTTCACCGAGGCGCTCGACGAGTACGGGCGGGCGCGCAACGAGGAGCTGGCGCTGGAGCGCCGGACGCGCGAAGCCGCCGAGGGCACGGGCAGCGCGTTCGACGAGGCGCTTTCATCCCTTTCCGCCAAGCGGCCGCGCATCGCCCCGCCGGGGCGCAGCGGCTGCGTAGGGCTCGTCGTATCCGGGGAGGCGACGACCCCCGATGGCCTGGCGAGCGATTTCGCGGCCGCCCCCGACCTGGGCCGCCGCGGCGCCGTGGCGGCCGCCGTGCTCGCGCCCGAGCCGGCAACGCAGGAGAACAACGTGCTCAGCTCCTTCTTCTCCGGTCTCAAGGAGCGCTGCGGCGAGGACGGCGCGGCGGGACTCGTTGATTCGGTCATGGACCTATGGGGCCGCCTGCTCGTCTCGTACGGGGACGTGGCGAAAGGCGCGTCCGACATGATGGACGGGCTGCTCGGGAACCTTGACGGTCTCGGGGGCGGGGCCATAGGCAGCTGGCTTTCCGAACGGCTGTCGGGCTGCGTCGAGATGCTCGGCATCCAGCCGGTTGACCTGCGCCTCAAGAAGTCCGTGCTCACCAACAGCGCAAACGTGCTCGAGGCGGGCGGTGCCGACGGGGTGCTCGATGCGCAGGGGGCCCTGCGGTCCATCACGGTGGGGACCACCGACCCCGCGGCCCTGCTCGAGGCCGCGGGCTACCGGGCCGGTGAGTACCTCGCGCAGGCCGAGTTCACGATAGCCGAGATACCCGTTCCGGGCACGTCGGCAACCATCCCGCTCACCATTCGGCTTGGAGATGCGCCGTGAGGCCGCGGCGGAAAGACGGGGAGGGGGCGCGGCGCGCGCGTTGCCGGCGCAGGCGCGAAACGGCGCGGGGCGGCAAGCTTTCCGCATTGCGGGACGCGCGGGCGCAGCTCGACGCGAGGCCGGCGCGCACGGTGCGCGGCGAGCGCGCGCAGGCCATGGTGGAGATGGTCGTCGTGGTACCCGTGCTCGTGGTGCTGGCGCTCATCGTCTACAACCTGGGCGTGTTCGCGGCCGCGGTGGCGCGCTTCGACCGTTTGGCTCCCGATATCGTGATGGCGCGCGCCGTGTCGGCCGGCGAGGGCGAGGGCGCGCGGGCCGATATCGTGCGCGGCGCGCTCGAGGAGGCTATGGCGGGATACGGCCTCGAGATCGAGGTCGTCGAGGAGGTCGAGGAGGGGGAGGGCACGGTCGACGCGCTGGTGAGCTTGGTGGCGCCGTTGCGCACGTACCGCTGCACCATGCGCTATGCGCCGTGGCCCTCGTCCTTCTCGATAGCCGGGGTGTCGGCACGCGTCCCGGCGTTTCTCAGCCATGAGCGGGCGGTGACGGTGGACGTATGGCGATCGGGGGTGGTCGGATGAGGCTTGGCGCGGGGACGCGGGCGCGGCGGCCCGATCTCGTATGCCTGCAAGGGGAAGACGGCGCATGGTGCGCGCTTCTCGCCCGCTCTTTCTGGCTGCGCTTGCGCGGGCTGGTGGGCCGGGGGCGCGCGGACGGCCCTTTGGCGACGGGAGGGCTTTGCCTGCTCTTCCCCCGGTGCTCCTCGGTGCACACCTTCGGCATGGCGCTGCCTTTGGACCTCGCCTTTATCGATGCATCCGGCAAGGTTCTGCGCGCGGAGCGCTCCGTCCCACCGCTGCGCATCCGGTCATGTCCCGGCGCCCACGCGGCTCTCGAGCGCCGGGCCCGCCCCGACCTTCCCTGGCCTGCTGATGGGGATAGGCTGCATGGGGAAGGGCTCGACGCGGAGTGAGAACCGATCCGCGCGATGGTGGACGGCATAACGACGGGCGCCCGTCCGGGAATCCGCGAGCAGACCGTCCGCGCAAGGAGGGGCCGTGGCATGAGACGGGGATCGCGAAGGGATTTCAATACGGTTGGTGGGGAAGTGCGACCGCAGCATGTGCGCGCAACAAAAAACCGAACCGCCCACGGGGACGGTTCGGTTTGCTTTCGTATGGTGGCCAGAGGGGGAGTCGAACCCTCGACACGCGGATTTTCAGTCCGCTGCTCTACCAACTGAGCTATCTGGCCGTCGCTGCTTGCAGCGCGGGAAATAATATAGGCAAATCCCGAAGCGCCGTCAAGTCTATACTTCATCTTTTTTGGGAAAAACTGCCTTGTGTATGTCAAACGGGCGCGCGAGACGGATAATCGTGCGCATACGGCAGCGTACGCGCCCGGCGGCCTGAGTGCCGCATGCGGTGCGATGAGATAGTGAGGAGCAAAACGTGGCAGAGCGGTTGCGGGGCGTCAATTTGTCGGGCTGGCTGATCGTCGAGCCGTGGGTCACCCCGTCGCTTTTCGCGGCGACGGGCGCCACTACCGAGGACGAGCTTATGCGCGTGCTCGGCGACGAGTCCTATCGGGAGAAGATGCGCAGGCATTACGACACCTTCGTGTCCGAGGACGATTTCCGCCGCATGGAGGCCGCTGGCTTCAACGCCGTGCGCATTCCCGTGCCCTGGCACGTGTTTGAGCCCGAGGAGGGCGCCACCGGCGAGGTGACGCGCTACGTGCCCTGCGCCGAGTACCTCGACCGCGCCTTCGCGTGGGCGGAGGATGCTGGCGTCCGCGTGCTTCTCGACCTGGCAACCGTGCCCGGCGGCCAGGGCGACTCCAACGCCGCAACGGCTCCCGACCCCGCGGAGTGGCATTCGTCGACGCGCGGCCGCCAGACCGCCCTCAACGTTCTCGACGGCTTGGCGCGCCGCTACGGATCCAAGCCGGCGCTCTTCGGCATCGAGCTGCTCGACTCTCCGCTTATGCGCGTGCGCAAGGGCCTCACCGTCACCGACGGTATCCCGGCGCATTACCTGCGCAACTTCTACCGCGAGGCCTACGATCTGGTCCGCGCGCACCTGCCCGAGGACAAGGCCGTGGTCTTCTCGGACTCCGGGCATCCCGGCATGTGGAAGCGCTTCATGAACCAGGCGCACTACCAAAACGTGTGGATCGACGTGCACCTGTACCACTACCGCGGCGAGACCGCGCAGGACATCTCCACCCCGCAGGGCCTCAAGCAGGCCCTCGCGCGCAACCATCGCGAGCTCCGCGCCGCAGCGGCCACCAAGTTCAACGTGCTGGTGGGCGAGTGGTCGGCGGCCGCGGTTCTTCCCGACGCCGTCATGACCCCCGAGGGGCGCATTGCCTACGAGCGCGTGTTCGTCTCGAGCCAGCTCGCCTCGTTCGAGAGGGCCGGCGGCTGGTTCTTCCAGACGTGGAAGACCGAGCGCCGCATTCCCGCGTGGGACGCGCGCGTATCGCTCAGCTCCTTCGAGCGCGGCATGATGGAGTAGCGCCGTGCTGACCATAGTGGGAACGCCCATCGGCAACCTGCAGGACCTCTCGCCCCGCGCCGCCGCGGCCCTCGCGCAAGCGGACGTCGTCTGCTGCGAGGATACGCGCGTTACCGGCAAGCTGCTGGCACACCTGGGGGTGTCCCGCCCCCTCATCCGCTGCGACGAGAACGTCATCGCGCGCCGCGCCCCCGAGATCCTGGAGCGCCTGAGGGCGGGCGAGAACGTGGCCTTCGCCTCGGATGCCGGGATGCCCGGCGTCTCGGATCCCGGCCAGCGCCTGGTGGAGGCGGCGCGCGCCGAGGGCCTGCCCGTCACGGTGGTCCCGGGCCCGGTGGCGTGCGTCACGGCGCTCGTGGCGAGCGGCATTCCCTCGGAGCACTTTTTCTTCGAGGGTTTTCTCCCGCGCAAGGCCGAGGCTCAGGAGAGGCGCCTGCGCGAGCTCGCTCCCGTCCCCGGCGCCCTGCTCTTCTACGAGTCCCCGCACCGCGCCGCGGCCACGCTCGCGGTGATCGCCCGCGTGTTCCCGGCGCGGCGGGCGGCGCTTTGCCGGGAGCTCACCAAGCTTCACGAGGAGGTCCTGCGCGACGACGCCCCCGCCCTTGCCGAGGCGGTGGCCGCCCGAGACTCGCTCAAGGGGGAGATCGTGCTGGTGGTCGCCCCGCCGGACCCCGCGGAGCTCGCGGCCCTGCGCGCCGCGGCCCCCGGTGCGCCACGCGCGGAGGAGGGCGCCCCCGCGGATCCCGACGCGGCCCTGCGCGCCGAGATCGAGTCGGCGCTTGACGAGGGCCAGAGCGTCTCGGCCATAGCCAAGGCCCTCTCCCAGCGCTTCTCGCGCAAGAAGCGCGAAGTCTATGAGCTTGCCCTGGCCTGCGCACATTCCCGCACGGGCGCCGCCGACGTGCGCTAAAATGCTTCTTTGCGATAATCACCGAGGAGAAGGGCTCAGCATGGCTGCGGACAAACCTTCCTATTACATCACCACGCCCATCTACTACGTTAACGCCAAGCCGCATCTGGGCACTGCCTACTGCACCGTTATGACCGACGTGCAGGCGCGTTTCCGCCGCGCGTGCGGATACGACGTCAAGTTCCTGACCGGCATGGACGAGCATGGCGAGAAGGTGGCCGAGGCGGCCGAGAAGAACGGGTTCGACACTCCGCAGGCATGGTGCGACTCCATGGAGCCGGCCTTCGCCGACCTGTGGCGCGCGCTCGAGATCTCCAACGACGATTTCATCCGCACCACCCAGCCGCGCCACATCGCCGGCGTGCAGAAGTTCCTCAAGGTCCTTCTCGACCGCGGCTACATCTACAAGGGCGCGTACGACGGTTGGTACTGCCGTCCGGACGAGACGTACTTCACCGACACGCAGGTGCACCACCACGAGGAGGAGCGCCTTGCCGCCGGCGAGGCGCCGGCGGATCCTGCGCACCCGCTCTGCCCCGACTGCGACCGCCCGCTCGAGCGCATCCAGGAGGAGAGCTGGTTCTTCAAGCTTTCCGCTTTCCAGCAGCCGCTTCTCGACTTCTACGCGGCCCATCCCGACTTCATCCAGCCCGAGACGCGCAAAAACGAGGTCATCTCCTTTGTGTCCGGCGGCCTCAAGGACCTTTCCATCAGCCGCTCCACCTTCGACTGGGGCGTTCCGTTCCCCTTCGATGAGGACCATGTGGCCTACGTCTGGGTGGACGCGCTGATCAACTACCTGACGGCCCTGGGCTACGGCTCCGACGACGAGGCCGAGTTCCGCCGCCGCTGGCCCGCCCAGGCGCATATCGTGGGCAAGGACATCATCCGCTTCCACTGCGTCATCTGGCCGGCGCTGCTCATGGCCGCCGACCTCCCGCTGCCCGAGAAGGTCTTCGCGCACGGCTTCCTCACGGTCCGCAACGAGGAGACCGGCAAGGTCGAGAAGATGAGCAAGAGCCGCGGCAACGTGATCGCCCCCGAGGAGGTCATGGACCTGCTCGGCGTGGGCGCCTATCGCTACTACTTCATGAGCGACGTGGTGCACGGCACCGACGCTCCCATCAGCTGGGGCCGTATGCGCCAGGTTTACAACGCCGACCTCGCCAACAGCTGGGGCAACCTGGTGAGCCGCGCGCTCAACATGTCCATCAAGTACTTCGACGGCTGCGCGCCCGCCCGTCCGGGCACCTGGGACGAGGCCACGCCGCTCAAGGACGCGGCCGACGGGGTGTACGGGCGCTACGCGGCGCATATGGAGACCTTCGACTACCAGGGTGCCGCGGCCGACATCATGCAGATCGTCTCGGCGGCCAACCTCTACATCGAGAACAGCGCGCCGTGGGCGCTCGCCAAGGATCCGGACAAGGCGGGCGAGCTCGAGCTCGTGCTCTGGAACGTGCTGGAGGCCATCCGCATTGCCAACGAGCTCTACGCCCCCTTCATGCCCGCCATCTCGGCTGAGGTGCGTCGCCGTCTGGGGCTTCCGGCGGAGCAGGACGCCGCGCTTGAGGAGCTCTGCCAGTGGGGCGGCCTGGCGGGCGGCCAGCCGGTGGAGAAGGGCGACCCGCTGTTCCCCCGTTTGCAGGACTAACTGATCCCGGCGGCCTTCCAGGGCACCCCGTCCTTCTCGGCTGTAGGCGCCTGAGTTTTTGTTGGGAGCAACCATGACCACTTCTCCGCTGGCGAGCCCGGCGGCCACGCGCGACGTGCTGGAGCGCTACGGGCTGGCCACCAAGCACCGGCTGGGCCAGAACTTCCTGGTCGACAACCACGTGATCGAGCGCATTATGGCGCTTGCGGCGCTTGACGGCGACGCGCGCGTGCTGGAGGTGGGCCCCGGTATCGGAACGCTCACGCTCGCGCTCGTGCAGGAGGCGGGCGCGGTGGTTGCCGTCGAGATGGACCGCACGCTGGAGCCCGTGCTCGAGGAGCACGCGGCCGGGCACCCTAACCTGGCCTACATCCTGGGCGACGCCCTCAAGGTGGCGCCGGAGGAGCTTGCGGCCGCTTACGCGCGCATTGCGGCGCGCCGGGAGGGGCGCCTGTCGGCGGAGGGCGGGGCGCCTGATGCCGCCCCGCTCATGCCGGACATCCTCGTGGCGAACCTGCCCTACAACGTTGCGGCCACGCTCATCCTGCAGCTGCTGACCGACATGCCCTCGCTTAAGGCGGCGGTGGTCATGGTGCAGAAGGAGGTCGCCGACCGCATAGCGGCCGAGCCCGGTACCAAGGCGTACGGCGCCTACACGGCCAAGCTCGGCATGTACGGGCGCGTGGTCGGGCGCTTCGAGGTGCCGCCGCGCTGCTTCAGGCCCGCCCCGCACGTTGATTCAGCCGTCGTGCGGATTGAGCGCTGGGGGGTCGGCGAGGCTCCCGACGCCGCTCTGCACGACCCCGCCTTCCGCGCGCGGTGCGCCTCGGTGATGGAGGCGGCCTTCGCCCAGCGCCGCAAAACGATCCGCAACTCCATGGGGGCGTCGGGCTTCGACAAGGCACGGCTCGACGCGGCCTTCGCGGCGGCCGGCATTGCGCCCACGGCGCGCGCGGAGAGGCTCTCCACGGCGGACTTCGCGCATCTTGCCCGGGCGCTCGACGCTGCCGGCGCGGACGAAGCCGCAACGGCGTAGCCGCAGGGCGCCGGGTCCCGCCGGCGCGCCTGCCGAAAGCAGCAGACGGGAAGGGGAGTGCCATGACCCAGGGGCAGACGGGGGACGCGGGCGCGGTCGACGCAGGACGGGATCCGCGTTTCTCGCTCACGTTCGCTAAAAAGAAGAAGGCGTTCCGCACGCCGGTGCCGCTCTACCCGCTGGCCGACACGCATGCGCACATCAACTCGTTCTGGTCCGCCGACCCGGCCGAGGTTCTCGCCCGCGCCGCATTGGCGGGCGTGGGCGCCCTTGTGACGCTTTACGACCCGCTGGGCGATAAGCTCACGGCCTCCGAGTTCATCGCGCGGCTGGACGCCGCCGTCGACGGCGCCCGCGCGTTGCTCTCCGAGGCGGCCGACCAGGGGCTGCGGCCGCCGTTCGCCACGGCCCTGCCCGCCGGCGCGTCCGGGCCGGTCGACCTGCTCTCGTGCGTGCGCTTCCTAGCGGGCGCGCACCCCTACGGCGCGCCGGAGTACGATGACGCGGCCGAGCGCGAGGTGCTTCTCGCCTTGGAGGACCCCCGCGCCGGCGGCGTCGGCGAGATCGGCCTGGACTATCACTTCGATGCGGACGACGACGTTTCCGCCGCACCCCATGACGTGCAGATGGCCTGCATGGCCCGGCAGTTGGCGCTTGCCAACCGCCGGGGCCTGCCGGTCGAGCTGCATCTGCGCAACGATGCCGGCGACACCCTGCGCCAGGCGCACGAGGACGCCCTGCGCGTGCTCGCGCGGGAGGGCGTTCCCCGCGCGGGCTGCGTGCTGCATTGCTTTGGCGAGGACCGCGCCACCATGGAGCGCTTTCTCGCGGCCGGCTGCCACATCGCCTTCGGCGCCGCCGCCACGTTCAAGCGCAACGACGCGGTGCGCGAGGCGTTTGCCGCTTGCCCGCTCGATCGGCTCGTGTTCGAGACGGACTGCCCCTACATGGCCCCCGAGCCGGTGCGCGGCATCGAATGCGAGCCGGCGCTGATCCCCTTCACCGTCGAGCGCCTCGTGGCCGAGCGCACCCGCGTCACGGGGGAGGACCCCGCCCGCATCGTCCGGGCCGCATGGGAGAACTCCAGCCGGCTCTTCTTCTAGCGCGCGGCCATGTCCCGCCCGCTAAGGGGCGATGCGGTCTGGAATGTGTGCGGATACCGTCCCTATGCTGAAGTAGCGAACATCTGTACGATATTTGTGCTAGGATACCTACAACAGGTGTTCGCTTTCTCGTAGGAGGGGGGCCAGGGTGCCGCGCACGTACCTCTGCATCGACCTCAAGACGTTCTACGCTTCGGTGGAGTGCGTGGCGCGCGGCCTCGACCCGTTCACCACCAACTTGGTGGTGGCCGACCCCGCCCGTACGGAGAAGACCATCTGCCTGGCCGTGAGCCCGGCGATGAAGGCGCTCGGCGTGCGCAACCGCTGCCGCGTGTTCGAGATACCCAAGGGCATCGACTACATCATGGCCAAGCCGCGCATGCGGCACTACATGGAGGTGTCCGCGCAGATCTACGGCATATACCTGCGCTATGTTTCCCCGGAGGACATCCACGCCTACTCCATCGACGAGTGCTTCATAGACGCCACGCCCTACCTGCGCCTTTACGGGCTCGACGCGCGGTCCTTCGCCCAGAGGCTCATGGATGCCGTGAGGGGGGAGACGGGCATCTTCGCAACGGCGGGTATCGGCGAGAACCTCTTCTTGGCAAAAGTGGCGCTCGACATCGCCGCAAAGCGCCAGGACGACGGGATCGGCGAGCTTGACCGAGAGGCGTTTCTCAAGACCGTGCGCTACCACCGTCCCATTACCGACATCTGGGGCATCGGCCCGGGCATTGCGCGCCGGCTCGAGAAGTACGGAGTGGCGGATTTGGCCGGGGTGGCGGCGCTGGACCCGGACCTCCTCTACCGGGAGTTCGGCGTCAACGCGGAGTACCTCATAGACCACGCTCACGGCATCGAGCCCTGCACCATCGCCGACATCCACGCCTACGTGCCCGAGACCTCCTCGTCGGTCAACGGGCAGGTGCTCGGCTGCCCCTACACCAAGGACGAGGCGCGCATCGTCCTGAAGGAGATGGTTGACGGGGCCGTGCTGGACCTGGTGGCGAAGCACCGGGTCTGCGGGCGCGTTTCGCTGTACGTGGGCTATGACCACGGCGGCGCGGCGGTGGGCGGATTGGTCACCGGCGAGCACGGTACGCGCCCGGCCAACCCGCGTTCCGGTCCGCATGCCAGCGCCTCGCGCAAGCTCGGCGGGCGCACGGCGTCGCTGAGGCGGCTGCGCGCGGTTTTCGAGGCGCTCTACGACGAGATCGTCGATCCGGAGCGTATGGTCAAGCGCATGCACGTGGGCCTTGACGACCTGCTGCCCGAGGAGCTCGCCACCGTGGACCTCTTCACCGACGTGGCCGCCGAGGAGAAGGAGCACCGGCTGCAGCGGGCGGTGCTGGCCGTCAAGGGGAGGTTCGGCGGGAACGCCCTCATCAAGGGCATGAGCCTGACAGAGAAGGCCACTGCGCGCGAGCGCAACGAGCAGGTAGGGGGACATCATGCCTAAGGCCGACGGCAGCGGCGCAGGGGTCGACTGGGTGGGCAAGGTGGTGGCGCGAGGTCAGGTGCTCGGCCGCCCGGACCCCAAGCGCGCCAAGCAGTTCATGCCCTTTGCCGCCTTGCGCGGGTACTACGAGCTTATTCACGAGAAGGAGCGCGTTCCCGAGAAGCGGCGCGACCTTGCCCAGGAGGACCGCGAGCGCTTGTCACGCAAACTCGCGCAGGTGAGGCGCGGCGCCATGGTCACCGTCATCTATTACGACGGCGAGGCCTACGTTGAGACCACGGGGCTTGTCTCCCGCATCGATCCGGACGCGCAGTCCCTCACCGTGGTCAAGCGGACGATCCGCTACGCCGACCTGCTGGAGATCAGCGGCGAGGGCATAGACGAGGAAAGCCTGTGGTAGCGCGCGGGCTTGTCCGAGGCGCAGCCGGTCGGGCGCGTGCCGGCTACCGCGTTTCGGCTACCGCGCCACTGCATTCCGCGCATCGTTTTCCGCTTCAACTCGGAAGCGGTCTGCTGACCGTCTGCCGAAGAGGAGGGGCTTTTATCGCATGAAAACGCGCCCGCGTGGTAACAAGAAAGTGTTGCCATGCGCCTCGGCGACGGGCCGGGGCGAAACCGTTGATAGGAGGATACATGCCATTCCCGGAAGGTTTCCTGTGGGGCGGTGCCACGGCTGCTAACCAGTGCGAGGGCGGTTACAACGAGGACGGCCGCGGGCTTGCCAACGTCGACGTGATGCCGCACGGAGCCGATCGCCAGGCGGTGGGCTGCGGTACCCGCAAGATGCTCGACTTCGAGCCGGGCTACTATTACCCCGCTCAGACCGGCATCGACATGTATCACCACTACAAGGAGGACATCGCGCTGTTCGGCGAGATGGGCTTCAAGACCTACCGCCTGTCCATTGCGTGGACGCGCATCTTCCCCAACGGCGACGAGGACGAGCCCAACGAGGCCGGCTTGGCCTTCTACGAGGACCTCTTCAAGGAGTGCCACAAGTACGGCATGGAGCCCCTCGTCACCATCACGCACTTTGACTGCCCCATCCACCTCATCAAGGAGTACGGCGGCTGGCGCAACCGCAAGCTGGTCGACATGTACAAGAAGCTCGTGACGGTGCTCTTTACCCGCTACAAGGGCCTGGTGAAGTATTGGCTGACCTTCAACGAGATCAACATGATCCTGCACATGCCCTTCATGGGCGCGGGCCTGGTCTTCGAGGAGGGCGAGAGCCAGACCGAGGCCAAGTACGTCGCCGCGCATCATGAGCTCGTCGCCAGCGCCTGGGCCACCAAGATCGGCCACGAGATCGACCCGGAGAACAAGATCGGCTGCATGCTCGCTGCCGGGTCCTTCTACCCCTACACCTGCAATCCCAAGGACGTGCGCGAGGCGCAGCTGCGCTCGCAGGAGAACTACTTCTTCGTGGACGTCCAGAGCCGTGGCTACTATCCCACCTACGCGCTCAAGATGCTCGAGCGCGAGGGCATCGACGTCGGCATCACTGAGGAGGACAAGAAGATCCTGGCCGAGAACACGGTCGACTTCATCTCCTTCAGCTACTACAACACCCGCACGGTTGCGTCCCCCGAGTCCGATGCCGTCGCCGCGTCGGGCAACGCCTTCGAGAGCGCCCAGAACCCCTATCTGGAGTCCAGCGAGTGGGGCTGGCCGATCGATCCCTTGGGCTTCCGCATCACCATCAACGAGATCTACGACCGTTACCAGAAGCCGCTCTTCGTGGTGGAGAACGGCCTGGGCGCCAAGGACGAGCCGGACGAGAACGGCTACGTCGAGGACGATTATCGCATCAACTACCTGCGCAAGCACATCGAGCAGATGAAGGCTGCCATCGAGGAGGACGGCGTGCCCATGCTCGGCTACACCACGTGGGGCCCGATCGACCTGGTCTCCGCCGGCACCGGCGAGATGTCCAAGCGTTACGGCTTCATCTACGTGGACCGCGACGACGCGGGCAACGGCACCCTCAAGCGCTCCAAGAAGAAGAGCTTCGACTGGTACAAGAAGGTCATCGCCACCAACGGTGAGGATCTGGCGTAACAGGGCGGCGGATCCCGGCAGCCTTCCAGAGCGCCCTGCCTGTCCCGCGCCAGGCGTGCGCCATCGTCCGGGTGCGCGCTTTTCGCTCGGGATAATCCGGGGCACTCTGAAAGCCCGGGCATGCGGTCGGGGCGAGCGCTGCCCCGACCGCTTCTGCATATGGGCGGAACATTCCGCCTCAACAGAAAGGGAGGGCCCGTTTGCGGGCCCTCCCTTTCTGTTGAGGCGTCTCTTGCCGACGCGTTACTTCGCGAGCTTGTCGAGAAGCTTCTCGATCTCTGCCAGCTTGGCTTCCTTATCGGCCTCGGTGCCGCTTTCCATGGCGTCGCGGACGCAGGATTCCATATGGGCCTTGAGAACGCAGGCGTTGGTTTTGCCCAAGAGCGACTGCGTCGCCATGAGCTGCGTGGACACGTCGATGCAGTAGCGGTTCTCCTCGACCATCTTGATGATGCCGTCGATCTGGCCGCGCGCGGTCTTCAGGTACTGCAGCACCTGCTTATGGTCGGCTTTCACGGGTTTCCTCCTTGCGCCGCGTCGGAGTGCGGGCGATGCGCATCCGGCCGGGTTCGTTTCCGTGCCGCTGCCTTGGCGCGGCACTGCGGGCGATCGGGTCCTAGGCCTCCTCGACTGAGGTGACGCGGTAACCGGCTTCCTCCACGGCGCCGGACAGCGTGTCCGCTGCGACGTCGTCTTCGCAGCTCACCTGGACGGTGTTGGTCTCGTGGTCGGCCTCGGCGTCGACGACGCCCGCGACGGCGAGCAGCGCGCTCTCGGCCTTGGCCTCGCAGTTGTGGCACATCAGGCCCTCGGTGTGCAGGGTGAAGCTTTTCATAGTGCATCCTCTCGTTGGGGCGGCGCTGCCCGCCGCCGTTCCTACCAGTATAGGCACACCCCCGTGGGGTGGGTACCTCTCGATGGCGCAGGGGCGCCCGGGCGCGTTCTGCGCCGCGCGAAAACCCGGCCCCGCCTGGATCGGCGCCCGGCTTCCCGACCCTGCGCCGCGGGGCTGGTGTTTTAAGCCTCGGCCGGCGCCACGCGCGGCTTGAAGCCGCGGAGCCTGAGCGCGTTCAGGCACACGCATACCGAGCTCAAGCTCATAGCCGCCGCTCCGAACATAGGGGAGAGCTGCCAGCCCAGCAGCGGGTAGAACACGCCGGCGGCCAGCGGGATGCCGCAGGCGTTGTAGACGAGCGCCCAGAAAAGCCCCTGCTTGATGCTGCGGATGGTCGCGCGCGACAGCTCCACGGCGCGGGCCACGTCCAAAAGGTCGCTTCTCATGAGCAGCACGTCGGCGCTCTCCGCCGCTATGTCGGCGCCCGTGCCGATGGCCAGGCCCACGTCGGCGCGCGCCAAGGCAGGCGCGTCGTTGATGCCGTCGCCGACCATGGCGACGGCATGGCCCTCCTTTTGCAGGCGGCTCACGTGCCGCTCCTTGTCCTGCGGCAGCACGTCGGCCACTACGGCGCCCTCCTCCAGGCCGACCTCGCGCGCAATGGCCTGCGCGGTGAGGGAGTTGTCCCCCGTGAGCATCACGGCGCTCACGCCCAGCCGGCCTAGCGCCGCGATCGTCGCCTTGCTCGTGGGCTTCACGGCGTCGGCAACGGCGATAGTGCCCATGAAGCGGTTGCCACGGCAGAAGAAGAGCGGCGTCTTGCCTTCGCGCGCCAGCTCCGCGCGCAGCGCCTCGGGCACGTCAACGCCCATCTCGGACATGAGCTGCGCGTTTCCCGCGGCAACGCGGGACGCGCCCTCGGTGGCGGTCACGCCGCGGCCGGGCACGGCCGTAAAGTCGGCGAGGGGGCGCGCCACGTACCCCGCGGCCTTGGTGCGCTCGATCACGGCCTCGGCAAGCGGGTGCTCGCTTTTCGCCTCCAGCGTGGCGGCCAGCTTCAACAGGCTCTTCTCGCTCGCCCCTTCCGCGGGGATCACGTCGGTCACGCGCGGGCGCCCCTCGGTCACGGTCCCGGTTTTGTCCAGAACCACGGTGTCCACGCCGCGCAGGGTCTCAAGCGCCTCGGCGCTCTTGAACAGGATGCCCAGCTCGGCCCCCTTCCCGGTGCCCACCATGATGGCGAGCGGCGTGGCGAGCCCGAGCGCGCAGGGGCAGCTGATGACCACTACGGCCACGCCGGCCTGCACGGCCTGGCTCACATTGCCCGTTGCGATCATCCACACGATGAAGGTCGCCGCCGCAATGCCCAGCACGATGGGCACGAACACGCCGGCCACCTTGTCGGCCAGCCGCGCGATGGGCGCCTTGGTGGCGTTGGCGTCCTCCACGAGCCGCACGATGCGGGCTAGGTTGGTGTCCGCTCCCACACGCGTGGCGCGGAAGGTGAACGATCCGGTGCGGTTCACCGTGGCGGCGCTCACCGTGTCCCCGGGGCCCTTCTCGACGGGCATGCTCTCCCCGGTCAGCGCGCTCTCGTCAACCGAGCTCGCGCCCTCGAGCACCACGCCGTCCACCGGGACGCTCTCGCCGGGGCGCACCAGGACGGTCGCGCCCAGCGGAATGTCGTCGGCGTCCATAGTCTGCTCGGCGCCGTCGACCAGCACCGTGGCGGTTTTGGGCGCCAAGTCCATGAGCTTCTCGATGGCCGCGCCCGTCTTGCCCTTGCTGCGCGTCTCCAGGTACTTGCCCACCGTCACCAGCGCGAGGATCATGCCGGCGCTTTCCAGGTAGAGGTCGTTCATCTGCAGGTGATGGGCTCCGGCGAGGTCGCCCGCCCCCAACGCGGCCGACATGCGATACATGGTGTAGATGGAATAGGCGAAGCTCGCGCCGCTGCCGATGGCGATCAGCGCATCCATGGTGGGGGCGCGGTGCATGAGGCTCTTGAAGCCGTTCTCAAAGTAGGCGCGGTTAACGTAGGCGATGACAAGTGCGAGCAGGAGCAAGGTGAGCGCATAGCTCAGGGAGTTCTCCGCTCCGGCGAGAAACGCCGGCAAGGGCGCCCCCATCATGTGGCCCATTCCCAGGTAGAAGAGGGGAACCATGAATACGAGCGAGATGATGAGGCGGTTGCGCATGTGCAGCGCCGCCTCCTCCATCTTCTTGGCCGGGCTCTCGCGCCGGGCGCGCCCGCGGGCCGATGCGGTGCCGCCCGCGGACGCGCCCGGCGTCGCGTCGGCGCCGGCGTCCTGCGGTGTTGCGCCGTAACCCGCGCGGTCCACGGCGCGGCAGATGTCGTCTGCGGTGAGCGCGCTTTCGTCAAAGTCCACGGCCATGGATCCCGAGAGCAGGTTCACGGCAACGCACTGCACGCCGTCGAGCTTCTCCACGGCCTTCTCCACATGCGCCTGGCAGGCGGCGCAGCTCATGCCGGTGACGTCGAATTTCTCGTGCGCCATAGGGGCTCCTTCCGATTTTGGCGGGACGCGCCGCGTAGAAGAGCGCGCCCCGTTGCGTTTCTCGCCCCGAGTATAACACCCCCACCCCCTGGGGGAGGGTTCTTTTTAGAATGCGTGAGCGGGAGGGGGAGGCGTCGAAACTCTGAGGCGAGTGTTTCGACCGCATCAGAGTTTCGATCAACAAGGAAAAAGCGCGTATGAACTTCCCGCGCAAACGCATACCGAGCGGAATCAACCTGCGAAAACGAAAGACCGTTGCATAGGCGAGAAGAGCGGCGTCGAAACTCTGATGACAGAGTTTCGACGGGATCAAAGTTTCGACGATGGAGGGCGACGGGGGGTGACGGAAGGGATCGAGGAAGGGGACGAGGGAGGGGCCGAGGGAGAGAGCCGAGGGGCAGCGAAGGGCGGCGGAGAGTGCCAGGGGGCAAGGGCGCTGTCGAAACCGCGGGACGCTGTAGCACAACTTTGCGCTATTCGTGGACTTTTTCGGTCAACGGCGGCTATGGCGCAAGGGAAGGCACGGGTATGGGGTATGCTGGCAAGCGTTGAGAAGCGCGCAAAGGTACGGGCCCCATGGTCCGGTTAACGAGCATTGCGCGGGCGGCGGCGCCGTAACGGCGGCCGCGGACGGCCCGTGCCCTTTCGATTTTGCCGGCGTGCGCACAGGATACGCGCAACAAGGCGCGTGCAGCATGCCGGATGCCCCGTCCGCGGGGTGCAAGCATCCGAGAACGGCGGGGGATGGACAACCCGCGGATTATGGTGGCGAGGCGCCCATGCGCCGCGCTGCTGCTGCAGCTGCGCCGCGCGCGGGAAAAGGAACGCGCAGGATATGTCAGAGAACAACGAGAAGAGCAAGCGCCGCGAGCATGTTGACGGCGACAAGGGTTCGGGGCGCGGCGGGCGTCGCGGGCCGGCCCGCGGCCGCGGTGATCGCGGCGACCGCAATCGTCGCGACCGCCGAGGCGGCCGCCGTGGCCGGGGCGTGCCGCGCCGTGAGCGCGCTCGCAAGGAGCCGCCGCTGGAGGAGAACGTGCCGCTTCCCGAGGCCTTCCAGGCTCTGGGCCTCTCCGAGCCCGTGCTCAAGGCCGTGTACGACCTCGGATACGAGAAGCCCTCGCCCGTTCAGGAGCAGGCCATCCCGTACGTGCTCGAGGGCCGCGACCTGCTGGCCGCCGCGCAGACCGGCACCGGCAAGACCGCTGCCTTCCTGCTGCCCGTCATGGACCGCCTGGGACGCGTAGGCGGCGGCGAGGGCCCGCTCATGCTGGTGGTCACCCCCACGCGCGAGCTCGCCCAGCAGATTGACGCCGCCAGCCACACCATCGCCCGCCGCACCGGGCACCGCACGCTCACCGTGGTGGGCGGCCTGTCCTACAACCCGCAGAAAGCCGCCCTCAAGCGCGGCGTCGACGTGCTGGTGGCAACTCCGGGCCGCCTGGTCGACCTCATCAACCAGGGCGCCGCGCACCTGGACCAGGTGCAGGTGCTCGTGCTCGACGAAGCCGACCGCATGCTGGACATGGGCTTTCTTCCGGACATGATGAAGATCGTGGGCGAGATCAGCGGCCCGCGCCAGACGCTGCTGTTCTCGGCCACGCTTGACGACAAGGCCATCGGCCAGGTCAAGGGGCTTGTCTCCGACCCGGCGCGTGTGGAGATCGTGCCCGAGCACACCGCGGCCGAGACGGTCGACCAGTTTGTGCTGCCCGTCGACAACGAGGCCAAGAACGACGTGCTCACCGCCATCCTCAAGCGCGAGGGCGCCGACCACGTCATCGTGTTCTGCCGCACCAAGCGCCGCGCGGACACGTGCTGCAAGCGCCTCGAGCGCGCCGGCATCTCGGCCGAGCCCATCCACGGCGACCGCAGCCAGGCCCAGCGCCAGTTCGCGCTGCGCAAGTTCCGCGAGGGCAAGGTGGACGTGCTGGTGGCCACCGACGTACTGGCCCGCGGCATCGACGTCACCGACGTGCGCTATGTGGTGAACTTCGACCTGCCCGAGGAGGAGGTCGACTACATCCACCGCATCGGCCGCACGGGCCGCGCCGGCGAGCGCGGTTGGGCGCTCTCCATCGTCACCAACGAGGACGTGCGCCAGTTCTACGCCATCGAGGGCATGATGGACAAAACCGCCGAGATCTACGATCCCGGCGAGATCGAGTGCGGCGAGCACCGCCCCTTCATCGATCCGGAGCGCACGCCCGGCGAGCGCGGGCAGGGGAGCGGCCGCAAGAAGGGCCGCGGGCGCAAGCGCACTCGCCCCGGCAAGCGCGATCGCGAGCGCATGCGCGCCGACCGCGAGCGCCGCGGCGGCCGTGAGGAGCGCCGCTCCGCGGGTCCGCGCGAGGACCGTGCGGGCGCGGATCGCGGCGGCCGCGACGAGGGCAAGCGCGCCGTGCGTCGCGGCGAGCGCGCGCAGGCGCATGACCGTGCGCGTGCCGTTGCCGCCGCATGGGATGCCATGACGGGCGAGAAGCGCGGCGCCATGCTGGAGAGCGGCGAGGTCGTGGCCTCCGACGCTAAGGAGACGCGCGGCAAGGGCGCGCGGGGCGATGCTCCGTCCCGTCCGCTGAACCGCGCTGAGCGGCGCGCGGCCAAGTTCGGCGAGGGCGAGAAGCGCCGCCGCCCGGGCGATCACGGCCGTGCCGAGGAGCGCACGTACCATCGCGGTTGGGAGGAGTCCGACCGCGACGACTTCGACGACGACCGCCCGCGCCGCGGGTACCGTGGCGTGGCGGGCAACCGCGGCCGCGATGACCGCCGCGGGCGTGACGGCGAGCGCCGGGGCGGACGCCGGTACGAGGACCGCGGGGACCGTGGCGAGCGCCGGGGCGGGCGCCGCTTCGAGGACCGAGGCGAGCGCTTCGACCGTAGTGGGCACAGCGATCGCGGCCGTGACGGGCGCGGCGGCCGTGACCGTCGCTCGTTCGACGATCGCGGCGACCGCCGCAACCGCGGGGAGCGCGGCTTCGACCGTGCGCGCGACGACCGCCGCGGCGGCGATCGCGATAACCGCGGCCGCAGGGAGCGCTTCTCGTCCGACCGCGCCGACCGTACCCGCGGCGAGCGCGCCGGCGAGCACCGCAACCGCAACCGCTTCAGCGGCAACGGGCGTCTCGACCGCGACAACCGCGGGGGCAAGCGCTAAAGATCGCCGCGCAACCTGAATGAAAACGGCCGCGCTCCGATGATGGGGAGCGCGGCCGTTGCGTTTTTCCGGACCAGGCTTTGTTAAGCGTAGAGCTCCGTTGACAGGTAGCGCTCGCCGGTGTCGGGCAGCACCACCGCGATGGTCTTGCCGGCAAACTCCGGCCGGCGGGCCACCTGCAGCGCCGCCCAGGCTGCGGCGCCCGACGAAATGCCCGCCAAAATGCCCTCGTGCCGTCCCAAGGCGCGCGCCGTGGCGTAGGCGTCGTCGGTGGACACGGTCACGACCTCGTCGTAAACGTCCTTGTCCAGCGTTTCCGGGACAAAGCCCGCCCCGATGCCCTGCAGCTTGTGGGGGCCGGCCGAACCGCCGGAAAGCACCGGCGAGTCCGCCGGCTCAACGGCGACCACGTGCAGGCGGGGGTTCTGCTCCTTAAGATAGCGGCCCGCGCCCGAGATGGTGCCGCCCGTGCCCACGCCCGCTACGAGCACGTCGACCTCGCCGTCGGTGTCGGCCCAGATCTCGGGGCCGGTGGCGGCGTAGTGGGCGGCGGGGTTCGCGGGGTTCTGGAACTGCCCGGCCACATGCGCGTACGGGGTCTCGGCGGCCAGCTCCTCGGCGCGCCGGATGGCGCCGGCCATGCCCTCGGCGCCCGGCGTGAGCACGAGCTCCGCGCCGTACGCGCGCACCAGGCGGCGACGCTCCTCGCTCATGGTGTCGGGCATCACGATGATGACCCGCAGGCCCCGCGCGGCGCCCACCATGGCCAGCCCGATGCCGGTGTTGCCGCTCGTGGGCTCGATGAGCACGGTGTCGGGGCCGAGCTCGCCCCGCGCGTCAAGGTCGGCAAGCATCTGCCGGGCAATGCGGTCCTTGGCCGATCCGCCGGGGTTCATGCCCTCCAGCTTGGCCACCACGCGGGCACTGAGGCCCTCGGCCTGCTCGATGCGTGTCAGCTCGACAAGGGGGGTGCGGCCGATAAGCTCCTCGACGGAGGTATGGATACGTGCCATGAGGCATCCTTTCAACGAAGTTATCCTATCTCTAAAGTAGTATTTCCCAAACGCGCGCCGTCGGACGGCGCGGTGCTGTCTGCATAGTACCCCCATATGTCCGGCGCGTCGGGATAAGGGGCGGTTGTTTCCGCCGTGTTCCCGGAAGGAGGCTGGCCGGCCGGCGCGCTTTGCGCGCCGTCCTTCTCGCCCGTCCCGCGGCAAAAACGCCACCGCGCTGCAACGTTATTCCCGGCATGGTACACTTGCCTGAATCGAGAGGGGTGCGCATGTCGTTTTTCAAGACCATCAAAGAGGACATCCAGGCCGTCAAGGAGCGCGACCCGGCTGCTCAGGGCTCGGTCATCATCTTCCTCACGTATCCGGGCCTCCATGCCCGCTGGATGCACATCCCCGAGCACTGGCTCTGGACGCACGGGTGGCGCCGCCTTGCCCGCGTGATATCCCAGACCACGCGCTTCTTCACGGGCGTGGAGATCCACCCCGGCGCGCAGATAGGCCGGCGCTTCTTCATCGACCACGCCATGGGCGTGATCATCGGCGAGACCACCATCATCGGCGACGACTGCACGCTCTACCAGGGCGTTACACTGGGCGGCACCGGCCACGAGACGGGCAAGCGCCACCCCACGCTGGGCAACAACGTGCTGGTGGGCGTGGGCGCGTGCGTGCTCGGCAACGTGTTCGTGGGCGACGGCTCCAAGGTCGGCGGCGGCGCCGTGGTGGTCGACGACGTGCCCCCCAACTCCACCGTGGTGGGCATTCCCGGGCGCGTGGTGCGCCGCGACGGCAAGCGCGTTGCCGACGAGACGGCTCACCAGCGCAGCCACAAGGAGTTCCTGCCCGATCCCGAGCGCGAGCTGGAGGACGTGCAGAACGCCTACATCCGCGACCTGGTGCGCGAGGTCCAGTGCCTGCGCCGGGTTGTCGAGGAGCGCGGCATCGAGATCCCCTGCGCGCCGGCCGAGAACCGCGCGGCCACAAGCGGCCGAGCGGCCGATGCCGCGGAGGGCGAGAAGGACGCGCCGGACGGCGCATGCGGGGCCTAACGGCTCGGCAGGACAGGGCAGGGGCGCGCTGCGGCCGCCGCCTTCAGCCAGTAGCGGCTGGGCGGCGGTCGTTTTTTGCGCACTGCTCGCGATTCTTCCGGCGCACCGCAGATATTTTGACATCAAAGTATCTTGAATTAATTTGATATCAAACTAAAATAGGGGGCAAGCCGGGAGGGGCGGAAGGAGGGCCATGCAACGGAGAAGCACGCCTGCGGAGGGTTTTGCCCAGGAGGTGTCGCGCACGCATGCGCTGGTGAGCCAGTTTCTGCTCCAGCGCCTTGCCGAGCGCGGCCTGACGGGTCTTGCTCCCTCGCACGGGGACATACTCTCGCAGCTCTTCTGCCGCGGCGAGGTGTGCATGCGCGAGCTCTCCGAGGCTATCGGGCGCGATCCTTCAACCGTTACGGCGCTCACGAAGAAGCTCGTGGCGCTCGGGTTCGTTGCCACGCGCAAAAGCTCCGAGGACCGCCGCCAGACCACGGTCTTCCTGACCGACCGCGGGCGAGGGCTCGAGCGCGATTTCGAGGAGATCTCCGCCGAGCTCCGCTCCATGTGGGGCAGGGGGGTTGCGCCGGACGAGCTTGCGTGCGCCTCGCGCGTGCTCGCCGTGATGCGCGAAAACCTCACGTCCGCGTTGGGGCGGCCCGGCGCGGACGGTTTGCCCCGCCCTGCGCGCGCTCCCGCGCCGGCGCCGGACGACGCCGGCGCCTCGGCGCGCTCCGGCCAACCTGCTTGCAACTCCGCACGAAAGGATCAACTATGAGCATCGCAAACGCAGCGTTCTCGCGTCGCGCCCTTATCGCCTCGGCCGTTGCGGCGGCTGCCGCAACCGCGGGCGTCTCGGGCTGCTCCACGGCATCGGGGGGCGCCGGGTCGTCCGCCGGTTCCAACGCGGGCTCCCGCACCCTCGTGGTCGGCATGGAGCTCGCCTATCCCCCCTTCGAGACCAGGGACGACGCCGGCGAGCCCACGGGCGTGTCGGTCACGTTCATGCGGGACTTCGCCGAGGAGTACGGGTACGACCTCCGGATCGAGAACATGGGCTTCGACGGCCTCATCCCGTCTTTGCAGACCGCCTCGGCTGACTGCGTGATGAGCTCCATCACCATCACCGACGAGCGCGAGGAGCAGGTGGACTTCACCGACCCCTACGCGGTGGCGCAGCTGGCGATTCTCGCCAACGCGTCCTCGGGCATCTCGTCCATCGACGACCTCAACCAGGCGGGGAGGACCGTGGCGGTGAAGACCGGCTCGACGGGCGACGTGTACGCAACCAACAACCTCGACCAGGCCGAGATTCTGCGCCTGGCCGACGAAAGCGCCTGCGTAACCGAGGTCTCCCAGGGCCGCGCCGACGGCTTCCTGTACGACCAGCTCACCATCTACCGCAATCAGCTGGCCAACCCCGACACCACGGTGGCCGTGTACATCCCCTTCCAGGATCCGGAGTACTGGGGCATCGCCGTGCAGCAGGGGGATGACGAGCTGCGCGAGGAGCTCAACGCCTTCATCGCCGAGAGCAAGCGCAACGGGGAGTTCGACAAACTGACCGAGACCTACCTGGCTGACGAGAAGGCCGCCTTCGACGAGCTGGGATTCCGGTGGTTCTTCGACTTCGACGAGGGCTCCGATGCGGGGGAGGGCGCTTAAGCGATGCGCAATCCCTTCGTCGCCGGCCCTGACGGCCGCGTCACGCCCGCGCAGGCCGTCGCAAGCTACCTCATCGTCTGCGCCGCGGTCATCGGCTTCTTCTGGCTCTCGCTTGCCATGGCGGGCATCGCGCTCGATTTCGGCTTCGTGGCGCGGTTCCGCCAGCGCATCGCCGACGGCCTCCTCCTCACCCTCGGGATCTCGGCGGCGAGCCTGGTGGCCAGCCTGGCGATCGGCGTGCCGGTGGCGGTGGGCCAGGGCAGCCGCGTGCTTCCCGTCCGCTACCTGTGCGACCTCTACGTCAAGCTCATCCGCGGCACGCCGCTCCTCGCGCAGATCTACCTCTTCTTCTACATCGTGGGGACCGCCTGGGGCGTCGAGAACCGCCTGGTTGCCGGCGTGATCATCCTCTCCGTCTTCTCGGGCGCCTATATCGCCGAGATCGTCCGCGGGAGCCTCTCGTCGCTCGACGCCGGGCAGCTCGAAGCCGCCCGCGCCGTGGGGTTCACCCGCGCCCAGGTCCTGCGCTACGTGGTGGTCCCGCAGCTGGTGAGCCGTACGTTGCCGGCGCTCACCGGGCAGTTCGCGAGTATCGTCAAGGACTCGTCGCTGCTTTCGGTCATCGCCGTGATCGAGCTCACCCAGACCATGCAGGAGATCAGCGCGAGTACGTTCAACCTGTTCGGCACGTATTTCGTGCTGGCCGGCCTCTACCTCGTGCTCACGCTGCCCATCATGTTCGTGAGCCGCTGGTTCGAGAGGAGGCTCTCGTATGCGCATTGAGCTTGAGGGCGTGGGGCACGCGTTCGGCGGGGAGCCGGTGCTCGCAGGAGTCGACTTCGACGACGATGTCTCGACCCTCGCCATCATAGGGCCGTCGGGCGGCGGAAAGTCCACGCTGCTGCGCATCGTGGGAGGTCTCATGGCACCGACGGAGGGCACGGTGCGCGTGGGCGGCGCCGAGATTCCCCGCGAAGAGGCGGCGCTTGCGCGCTACCGCGCCACGCTCGGCTTCGTCTTCCAGGACGGCGGCCTGTTCCACCACCTTACGGCGCGCGAGAACATCGCGCTGCCCCTGCGCGCGGTGCACGGGCTCTCCGAGGGCGCGGCGCGTGAGCGCGCCGACGGGCTCCTCGCGCGCTTCGGCTTGGAAGGGGAGGGCGACAAGTACCCGGCGCAGCTTTCGGGCGGCCAGCGCCAGCGCGTGGCCATTGCCCGCGCCGTGGCGCCGCGCCCGCGCATGCTGCTTCTCGACGAGCCGACCTCCGCGCTCGATCCCGAGTACACCACCGAGGTGCTGGATTTGCTGCGCGACCTCAAGGACGAGGGCACGCGCTTCATCGCAGTGACCCACGAGATGGGCTTCGCACGCCATGCCTGCGACAAGGTGGCCTTCTTGAGCGGCGGCCGCATGGCCGAGTGCGGGCCGAGCGCCGAGGTCTTCGCGCATCCCCGGACGCCCGAGCTCAGGCGTTTTCTGGGCAAGCTCCTGGAATGGAGCGTGTAGCGACGCCGCTTTCCGCCCGGGACACGTTTCCCCTGAAAGGAGAACACGCCATGATCGGCCTTCTGTACGAATCCGACGAGTGGTCCGACTACAAGCTTGCCGACGAGCTCCGCGCCCTCGGCTGCCCGGTCGAGATGATCGACCTGGCGCACGAGGACATCGACCGCGCGCTCGCGTGCGAGATGCTCGTGAGCCGCATCTTCGCGAGCGCGGTCTTCCGCGGGCACGAGGCGGCGCATGAGCGCATGGCGCGCCTCGTGCCCGCGGCCGAGGCGCGCGGCATCACCCTGGTCAACAGCGGCCGCGCGCACTTCTACGAGATCAGCAAGCGCGCCTCCACGGAGGCTCTGGGCCGTGCGGGGATCGACGTGCCGCGCGTGCAGGCGTGCGGGCTGTCCCGGGACCTCGACGCGGGGAGCTTCGCCTATCCCTGCGTCATCAAGCCCGACTGCGGCGGTCGTACCACCTACACTGCCATCGCCCGCTCGCGCGCGGATGCCGACGCGTTTCTCGCCCAGGCGCCGGGGATCGCCTTCATCGTGGAGGATTACGTGGAGCCCGAGCGCGGCTTCATCACGCGCGTCGAGGTCGTGGAGGGGTCCTGCGCGCTCATCGTCAAGCGGAGCGTGACGGAGGGCGGCCTCTCTGCCTACCACCTGGGGTCGAGCTACGAGCTGTACCCGGAGTGCCCGCGCGGCCTGCGTGCCGCGGTCGAGCGCGCCGCGCGGGAGCTGGGCATCGCCTTCGGGAGCTTCGACGTGATCGAGAGCGGGCCCCGCGCCTTCGTCATCGACGCCAACTCGGTCTCCAACGTGTCCGAGGACAACACTGAGACGTTCCGGTACGACCTCATGCGCGCGCATGCGGAAGGCATGGCGCGCATCTGGCGCGGCCTGCGGCGGGGGAGCGCGCCCGCGCTCCTCTGACGGACCGGGGCGTTGCATCAAACGGGTGTTCAAGCGCGCCACCAACCGGGCGGAGCGCGGTACGAGGGGAGCGGATATGCTTACGATCAAAGAGGTGTACGAGGAGTTCGAGAAGATCGGGTGCTGCAGCTTTGCCACGCTCGACCGCGAAGGCGGTGTGGAGAGCCGCATCGCGCACTTCTTCGCCTACGACGACGAGGGGCTCTACCTGCGCACCATGGACGTGAAGCCGTTTTACCGCCAGCTCGTCGAGGGCGGCTGGGTGAGCGTCTGCGGGGAGCGCACCGACGCGCCTTGCGCCTGGGACGAGGACAACATGCCGCACTTCCAACCGGGGCGCATGGTGCGCGTCTCGGGCACGGTGCGCCTGCTCTCGATGGACGAGGTCGCGGCCAAGGCGGCGGAGAGCCCCTTGTTCAACGTGGCGGTCTACGACATCAACAAGTACCCGCGCACGCGCGTGCTCGTGCTCAACCGCGCGCACGGCGAGGTGTACGACTACGACTTCAACATGGTGCACCGCGACCACAAGATCCTGCGCGAGCGCTTTGCGTGGGGCGGCGACGAGGCAACGCCCGCGGGCCTCTCCATCGACGCGGACAAGTGCATCGCCTGCGGCGCCTGCGCCGAGGCGTGCACGCACAAGGCCATCGTCCCCGGCGATGCGTACCGCATCCGCGGCGAGCGCTGCGATGAGTGCGGCAACTGCTTCAACGCCTGCCCGGCCGGCGCGGTGGTGCAGAAGGGCCTGGCCGAGAAATAAGGCGCTGCGGCTACCTGCCGCTAGTTCTTGGCCACGCCCAGGATGGAGCAGCCGATGCTGATGATGATGGAGCCGATCAGCGCGGAGAAGAACCCGCTGATGGCGATGCCGGCCCCCAGCAGGTTCACGGACAGCCAACTGGCGAGCTCCAGCATGAAGGCGTTGACCACCAGCTGGAAGATGCCGAGCGTGAGAATGGTGACCGGCAGCGAGAGCAGGCTGACGACGGGCTTCACGAGAGAGTTCACGATGCTGAGGAACAGGCCCACGAACAGAAAGCACATCCAGGCCTCGTACGGCCCGAAGGGCATGATGCCCGGCACGATCCACGATGCGAACGCGATGGCGATCGACGTGAAGATCCAGTTCAAGACGAAGGTCATGGAAACTCCTTGATGGTAGGGGGCGGCGCCGGCCCGCAGGGGGAGGCGGCTGCTAACAGTATCGCCCAAACGGGCGCGTTCTTGCGGACGTCCGTCTTAGCTTTTCATTAAGATGCCGGGGCCGGCCCGCCCTACAGCCGCGTCAGGGTGGGGATGAGCGCGAGCCGGTCCTCCAGCCCGCTGGTGTAGAGAACCTCGTCGCGGTCCGTGATGATGACGGCCTCGACCTGGTCTATGCCCTCGATAAGGTCGCGCGCCCGCTCGGCGCCCAGCATGAAGGCGGTGGTGGAGTAACCGTCGCAGTCAAGCGACCGCGCTGCCACGATGGTGGCGCTGGCCACGTCGGTTACGGCCGGCTCGCCGGTGCGGGGGCTCAGGATGTGGTGGTACACGCGCCCGCCCTTGGCAAAGCTTCGCTCGAAGGCGCCGCTCGTCACCACCGATCC
Organism: uncultured Coriobacteriaceae bacterium; assembly: GCA_944321435.1. Lineage (GTDB taxonomy): Bacteria > Actinomycetota > Coriobacteriia > Coriobacteriales > Coriobacteriaceae > CALUOB01. The sequence goes on from CALULH010000009.1 coordinate 75,762, forward strand.
GTCCGCGAGGTCCACCAGGGCGCGATGGTGCGCCGGGTCGAAGGGGTTCACGATACCGATGCGCCACGGGTCCCCGGCGCGGTGCGGCGGCCGCGCCCGCTCGTCCGCCGGCCGACCGCCGGCCACGAGCACGTTGCCCCCCAGGTTGAGCACGAAGCGGTTCACGCCCCGCGCGCGCAAGATGCCCGCCAGGTCGTCGGCGATGTAGCCCTTGGCGATTCCGCCCAGGTCGAGCACCGCCTCCGGATCCTCGATGGCGAGCGTTTGCGCCTTGCGGTCAACGCGGATGCGCCGCCAGTCCACGTGCGGCAGCTTTGCGGCCAGGGCGCGTGCCGAGGGAACCTTGCCCGTATGGAAGTCCCAGAGCTGGGTCACCGTTCCCATGGTGATGTCGAAGAGCCCCTCGCTGCGCGCGCAGTAGCCCTGCGCCAGCTCAACGAGCTCGGCGGTCTCGGGGGCCACGCCCACCGGGTCCGGGGCGCCGGCGTGGGCCCGCGCAAGGTCGGAGTCCGCCCGCGTGCGCGACAGGGCGCGCTCGAAGAACCGGCAACGGTCGCGGCAGGCTGCGAGCGCGGCGTCCGCCCGGCCCCTTTCCTCCTCCGCCTCCCGGCCGCTTGCCCGCATGCCGCCGGCAAGATAGGCGATGAGATGGACGTCGGTGTTGAAGATGAAGAACGACACGGCCCGCGCGCCCGGCTCGGGGCTGAACGGCTCGGCGGTGGCGGGGTCTCCGTATACGAAGGTGCGGGTGGCTGACATGCGGCTCCTTCCTGCTGCCCGTCCTATTATGGCGCAGATGCGGCGGCGCAGTCGCCGCGGCACGGCCGTATGCTACACTTTGCTGCGTGACTGCAGCAGGGTAAAGCAAGCGCCGCGCGGGCGCGGGGAAGGTGGGCACATGGCCGAGAACGACGTGTTTTCACGCACCGATGTCGATCAGCTGGTGCGCGCGTTCGCCATGCTGACCGATCCGGCCGATATTCGCGCCTTTCTCGCCGACCTCTGCACCAAGCGCGAGATCTGCGATTTTGCCCAGCGCCTGCAGGTGGCTCGCTTCCTTGACGAGGGCTATCCGTACGTGGAGGTCCAGGAGCGCACGGGCGTGTCGTCCACCACGGTGAGCCGCGTATCCAAGGCGCTCAATGGCGACCTGGGCGGGTACCGCTCCGTGCTCGTGGGACTTGAGGACGGCACGGTGGCCGGGCGGTAGCCCGACGCCGCCTGCCCGCGCGAGGACGGGCTCGCCGGGAGGCGCCGCCGCGCGCCGCGGCTTTGCGCCCGCGCGATTTTCATGTCCGCGCGGGCTGGTATGCTGGTAACAACATAAGGGCAAGCGCCGCCCCAAGGCGGCGGTTACGGGGTTGGCATGGGTGTGCGGATCGTAGAGACGCGGGCGGCGCAGGAGCTTCTGCGCGCGGAGATAGAGCTCGTGCGCGCAAAGGCCAGGGATTGCGGCGCGGTTACGCTTCTGGCCGGCGGCGTGGGCGAGAAGCGCCGCCTGCAGCGCGAGCTGGCACGTGCGGGCGTGGGGCTCGGCGTGGCGGTGACGGTCCCGGCGTTCTGGCTGGCCGACCGCTGGGGGCTTTACGGCGACGGCCGCTCCGCAGTGGGCGCGTCCGACCGGCGCCTGATCATGGCCGATGTCCTGGCCCGCGCCACGGAGGTCGAGCGCGGCCCGCTGGGGTCCAACGCGGGAACGGCGAAGCTGCTGGCCCGCATGGCGGCCGAGCTGCTGCCCCAGGCCGCCGCACCCGCCGCCCGCGCCGCCGGCGGGGCCGAGGCCTGCGCGGCGGGGCTGCTCGCGCGCTACCGCGCGGAGCTCGAGCGGCGCGGCTTGGTGGAGCTTTGCGAGGCCGCGCAGCTGCTTAGCGCCGAGCCCGCGGCGTTTGGCGGCTGCGTGATCCTGCGCGGGGTCGACGCCCTGCCCGCGTACCTGGTCGACGCCCTCCGCACGCAGGCGCGAGAAGGGGAGGTCGTCATCCTGCTGGACGCGCAGGGCGTTGCCATGGCGGACGAGCTTGCCCGCGCCTTCGCGCCGGAGCCCGTCGGGCGCGGCCGGATCGCCGGCGCGCCCGAGCCCCCCTGCCCGCTCGCCGCCGAGCTGGACGAGATCTTCTCGCACCGCTTGGCCGCCGGGGGGGACGGGGAGCCCGGCCGTCCTGCCGATGCCGCACGTACGGCCGAGCCCCTTGAGGTGGGCAAGCTCTCCCTTGCCGAGATCGCCGGCCCCACGGCGCAGGCGCATGCCGAGGCCCGGATCGTCGAGGACGCTGCGCTCGCCGCCCGCGCGGACGCCGACGGATCTGCGCGCGCCGGCGGGGGCGCGCCGCATGTGCTGGTGGTATCTCCCCGGCCCGACGAGACGTTCTGCCACCTGGCGCCCTGGCTCGCCGCGCGCGGCATGGCCGCGCAGGCGCGTGTGGGCCGCACGTTCGCCGAGACGTACGTGGGCGAGCAGTTCTTCTCGCTCATCGACCTCGCCCGGTCCCTGGCAAACGACCCCGCGGGAACCTGGTGGCCCGCGCCTGCGCTGTCAGACTGGCTGCTGAGCCCGCTTTCCGGTTGCCCGCGCGCCGAGGCCCGGCGGGCCGACAAGAGGCTGCGCGGCAGCCGCGAGCTGACGGCCGAGAAGGTCATGAGCATGCTGCAGGGGCTGCAGGCGCGCGAGCGCAAGGCGCGCCGCGCCCGCGCCGCCGAGCGGGGGGAGGCCCCCCAGGGCGCGCCCGACCGCGCCGCCTTGGGGCCTTCGGACCCCGTGCCGCCGACCGACGGCGTGGCCTGCTGCGACGTGGTGGAGGCCCTGCGCCGCGGGCGGCTTCTCGAGGCGCTGCGGCTCTTGGCCGGGGCGGCGCAGCAGCTCGCGCCGGGTGCCTATCCCGAGCTGGGGTCCGCGCGCGTGCAGCTTGAGCGGCAGGTCTCCGCGCAGGCGCTGGCGTTTTACCACCATGCGGTGGCCGAGCTGCGCGTGTGCCCCGAGGCAGCCCTGCAGGCCCTGCGCGAGCTGCGCGTGGGCCTGCAGGTCCAGTCCCGCCCGGAGACGATCGCCGGCCAGGGGGAGCCCGCCTCCGGGGCCGAGGGGGGCTGCCAGCCTGCGGCGTATGTGCGCATTGCGACGCTCGCCGAGGTCGCGGTCAGCGCGTCCGCCTGCGTCGACGCCGTGGTCGCGGTGGACGTCGACGTGGAGAGCTACCCGCTCAGCGTCCGCGAGGACGTCGCCGTCGCCCTGTCCGAGAAGCTCGGGCGCGCGGGCGTGGCGCTCGCCCCTGCGGCGCGCATGCGCCGGCGCTTCTACCGCGCCCTGCGGTCATCGCGCACGCGGGCGGTTCTCGCGCGCGTGGCACACGACGGCGCCGCCGACGACCGCTACCCGGCCGCGCTTTGGACCGAGCTCGCGTCTGTCGCGTCGCTGCCTCGCGCCGCGGGCCTTCCCGGCGAGGAGCGCGTCTGCGAGAACCTGGGGCCCGCCGGGCCCGCGCGCCTTGACGAGACCCGTCATCCGGCCGGAGCCGCGCTCGCGCCCGCAGCGCTGCCCTACCTCGTCCTCAAGCACCGCGACGCGGCGGGCGACCTCGTGCCGCGGCGCCTCTCGGCCTCGCAGATCGAGGGCTACCTGTCCTGCCCGTACCAGTGGTTCCTCTCATCGCGCGTGCGCCCGCAGGAGCTCGACGCCGGCTTCGGCCCGCTCGAGATGGGCAACTTCGTGCACGACGTCATGCAGCGCTTCCACGAGGAGCTCGCCCAGGGGGCCGTGGGCCGCGTGACGCCGGACAACCTCGACGCCGAGCTCGGCCACCTGCGCCGCGTGTTCGAGGCGGTCCGCGCGGAGCACGCCCGCGGCAAGACGCGGAGCTCCGGGGCGCTCATCCCGCTCACCGCTTCCGAGGGCTTGCAGCTCGAGGAGGTTTGGCGGCAGCTGCGCCGCTCGGTCTCGGCCGAGGCCGACCTGCTTCCCGGCTTCAAGCCGGCGTACGCCGAGTACGCCTTCGACAAGCTCGACGTCACCTACGCCGGCTGGCCGCTCGGCGGCCGCATCGACCGCATCGACGTGGACGCCGCCGGCCGCGCCGTGGTCATCGACTACAAGCACCGGGCCCTCGCGGACTTCCGCCTGGCCGACCCCACCTCCCGCCTGGATCCGGGCGAGCTGCTCGACCCCGCTTGGCTGCCCGCGCACGTGCAAACGCTCATCTACGCGCAGGCCGTGCGCCGCGCCTTCGCCGGCGAGCTCGAGGTGGTGGGCGCCCTGTACTTCGGCACGCGCACGGGGACCTTCGCCGGCGCGGTGGCCGAGGCGTACGCCGCCGACGGCATGGTGCCCGGGCTCAAGCGCGGGTTCCCCGGCAGGGACGGGTCGCTTTCCTTCACCGACCTGCTCGACCATGTGGAGGCGGCCATCGCCGTGCGGCTCGCCGGCTTGGCGCGCGGCGACATCGCGCCCGCGGCGGAGCCCCAGGACTGCCGCTTCTGCCCGGCCGTTTCCTGCGAGAGGAGAAAGGCGTAGATGGACCTCTCAACCCTCATGCCCCAGCAGCTCGAGATCGTGCGGACGCTCGATCGCCCCCTCTTCGTTTCGGCGGGGGCCGGCTCGGGCAAGACCTTCACCCTCACGCGCCGCATCCTCTGGGCGCTCACGCCCGGGTCGGGGCCGTTCATCCAGAGTATCGACCAGGTGCTCGCCATAACGTTCACCACCAAGGCCGCCGCCGAGCTGCGCGAGCGCATCCGCGCCGCCCTCATCGACGAGGGCCTCATGGCCGAGGCCCTCAAGGTCGACGACGCCTGGATATCCACCATCCACGGCATGTGCGCGCGCATCCTGCGGGCGCACGCCCTCGAGCTCGGTTTGGACCCGGAGTTCGCGGTGGCGGGGGAGGATCGCGCCGCCGAGCTCATGGACCAGGCTCTCGACCGCGTGCTCTCCCAGGTGGGCGAGGACCGCGGCGCCTACGCCGAGCTGCTCCGGCAGTTCCCGCTTCGCTCGGCCGCGGGCGGCTTCGGCGCCGGGGCGAGCGTGGCCGATCTTGCGCGCGACCTCCTGGAGAAGGCCGTGGGGTCGGTCGAGGGCTTCGACGCGGTGCGCCTGGCGCGGCCGGAGCTCGACATGAGGTCCGTGGAGGACGCTTACCGCGCGGTTGCCGAGGCCCTGGCGCCCGCGAGCAAGGGGGCGGAGGTCTGCGCCCGCGCGCTCGCGGCGCTCGAGGCCTTCGACGCGTCCGAGCGGACCCGGTCCGACTTCATGGACTGCGCCCAGGCGCTCGCCGTGCCGCGCTCCAGTGCCAAGATCAAGGCGCTCGTCGACGTGCTGCGCGCCGAGCGCGGCGCTACGGTCATGGGGGGCTTTCTCCATTACGCCTATCCCGCGGCCCAGCAGCTCTCCGACTTGGTGCGGCGCCTCTTCGACGCCTACACCGCGCTCAAGGCGGACGCGTCCCTTCTCGACAACAGCGACCTTCTGCGCCTGGCGTACGACGCGCTCGTAAACCATCCGGATATCGCCGCACGTTACGCGGGGCGCTTCAAGATGGTCATGATCGACGAGTTCCAGGACACGGCCCTGCAGCAGGTGGAGCTCGTGGACCGCCTCATCAGCCCCGACCGGCGCGAGCTGTGCACCGTGGGCGACGCCAAGCAGTCCATCTACCGTTTCCGCGGTGCCGACGTGTCGGTCTTCCGCAATCAGGAGCAGGCCATCCTCTCCGGGTCGGGCGCCGGCACGCGCGTCTCCATGGCGCGCAACTTCCGCAGCCATGCGGCCATCTTGGACTACGTGACCCAGGTGTTCGAGCAGCGCGGCGACGGCTTCGACATCATGCCCGGCTACGAGGCGCTGGAGCCCGACCCCAACCGGGGCAAGAAGGCGGGCGAGAAGGGCGCCGCCCCGCAGGAGGGGGCGTTCTCGCGCCGCCAGGCCATCCTCGTGGTGGGCGGCCGCGGCGACGCGCGCTGCCGCGTGAAGGCACGCGCCATCGCCCGCCGCTTCCGGAGCCTGCGCGAGGCCGGGTTCGATCCCGCGGGCATGGTGATCCTGCTCGGCAAGATGTCCCAGGCGGACGTCTACGCCGACGCCGTGCGCGCCGAGGGACTCCCTTGCGTCATATCGGGCGGCTCGATCTTCGCCGGCACGGCCGAGACGCAGGTCGTGACGGCGTTCCTGCGCTTTTTAGCCAACCCGCTCGACCACCGCGCCGGCGTTCTGCCGGTCCTGGTGTCGCCCCTTTTCGGGCTGGGGGCGCAGGAGCTGCTCGCCATCGTCACGGCGGAGGACGCCCGAGGCGCTACGAGCCGCCGCAACCTCGACGCCGTCACCTACCTCACCGAGACGCTGCCCGCCTTCGGGGGCCTGCCGGTGCTGCGCCGCGCATGCGCCGTTCTCGCCCGCGCCGCCGCAGGCGCGGGGCGGCGCCCGGTGAGCGCCCTTCTCGAGGAGGCCGTGTGCGCGTCGGGCTGGCTGGAGCGCCTGCGCTGCGCGGGCGCCGAGGGCCAGGCCGCGGCGGCCAACGTGCTCAAGGCGCTGCGCCTGGTGCGCACGGTCGAGCAGGGCCGGGAGCTCGCGCCGCGGCAGGTCGCCCGCGCGTTCGAGCGCTACCTCGAGGGCGCAAAGGAGTCCCCGGGCGCGCTCACCTCGGCCTCGGAGGGCGGCGGCGCGGTGCGCATTATGACGGCGCACGCCTCGAAGGGGCTGGAGTTCCCGGTGGTGGCGGTGGCCGACTGCTACGCCATCCGCGACACGGCGGGCAGCCTCGCCTGCGTGGCGCGCGGCAACCGCTACGAGGCGGTGCTGGCCCCGGCCGCGTTTGGCTCGGAGGCCGAGAAGAAGCTCTACGCCGACGCCCGCAAGGCCGTGAAGGCCGACGTCGACGCGGGGTCCGAGATCGTGGGCGGCACGGCGGCGGGGCTCTTCTGCGAGCTCGCGGACGAGAACCGCGCGTTGGAGCTCGAGGAGCGGGGCCGGCTGCTCTATGTGGCCATGACGCGTGCCCGCGAGGTCCTGATACTCGCGCTCGACGCGCGCGTGGCCGGCAAGGAGAGCCGCCTGAGCATAAACGAACGGACCGACCTCACCGCCGCCGTGCTGGCGCGGATCCTGCCCGAGGGCGCCCGTTTGGACGCCGGCGTGCTGGGATACGAGGGCACGCGCCCCGGGGATTTCGAGCTGCACGCGCTCTCCGACGTCACCTATCAGGGTGAGCAGTACGCCCAAACCGACAGCGCCGAGGACGGCGCCACAAGCGCCCCTCCCTGCGCCGAGGATCCTGACGGGGGCGCGCTCGAGAGCCCCTTCCTGCTGGCCTTCCCCCAAGAGGCGCCGGTGGCCTACGTCGCCGCGCCCATGTCTGCCCGCGACGCCTACAGCTACAGCTCCCTGGCGCGCGCCCAGGCGGGGGCGGGCGAGGAGGAGGGGGGCGGTGCCGCGGAGCCCGCCCATGCGGCGGAGACCCCCGCTGCCGCGCCCGGCGCCGAAGACTCCGTCGCCCTGGGCAGCGCCTTCCACGCGCTCGCCCAGTACCTGGCGGAGACGGGGGAGGAGCCCGACGAGCAGCGCGTCGCCGCGCAGGAGGGCCGCTGGGGGCTGACGCCCGAGCAGTCCCCGCGCCTGCGCGCCGCGCTCGCGCGCTGGGCGTTCTCGTCCCTGCGCGCCGAGGCGCTCGTCTGGCCCGAGCGGCGCGCCGAGGTCCCCTTCTTCTGCCAGGGCGACCAGGGGCAGGGGGCGTACGCGGAGGGGGCCATCGACCTGCTCTGCACCGACCCTCTCCGTCCCGGCGAGGCGCTGGCCATCGACTACAAGACCGGCGGCAGCGCCGACGAGGACCCTGCCGCGCTGCGGAAGAAGCACGAGCTGCAGGCGTCCGTCTACGCCGACGCCCTGCGCCGGGCGGGCTATCGGAGCATCGAGCTCGCCTTCGTTCGCGTGGAGGTTCCGGATCCCGACGATCCGGCAAACCCCCAAACCGTCCGCTACCGCTTCTGAGCGCGCGTTGGGTCCTCGGTGGGCTTTTATCGCCCGCGCCGCGGGGTACAATAGCAACCTATGCAACTACGGCGCGCCCGGGGCGGCGCGCACGCCGCAAGGAGCGTGTATGGAACTCACCATGAAGATGGACGCCACGCCGGAGGAGTTCTTCGAGCGTATCGAGAAGTCGCTTATCGCCGATATTCGCATGTCGACGGGCAAGTCCGTTCCGGCCGGGAAGCTCAACGGCTACAAGTACAAGAAGGTGACGGCGGGCAAGAAGGGCCTCGAGCTCAAGGTGAAGATCAAGTCGTACCGCCGTCCCGAGCACTACGAGGCGCGCTTCACCTCGGCGCAGGGCACCAACACCATCAGCTATCGCGTCACGCCCACGGAGGACGGGGGCATCACGGTCGACTACGCCGAGAACTTCTCGCCCTCCGCACAGCAGGGCCGCACCATGGCCGCCCTCAACGACAAGGTCTACGACTTCCGCGTCCGGCACCGTGCCAAGAGCCTGCTCAAGTCGATTGCCAAGGACATCAAGCAGGCGCGCAAGAACGGCATCACCGAGGTGGTCCTCCCCGAGGAGCTGACCGAGGACGACCCCAACGCAGCCGAGTAGGCGAAAAGCACCGGCAACGCCCCGCCATGGGGGACGGGTGCACATGGCAAGAGCACTGCTTCTGCCATGTGCACCCGTCCCCCATGGCGGGGCCGCCCGTTCCCATGGCAGCAGCCATCGCCCGCTCTTCTCACCCGTGCAAAAAATACGAACATATGAACGCCCCCGCGCAATGTCCGGGCGGTGCGGTATTATCGGATGCGTCACCTCAAGACCCCGGTTCGGCGGGGCGCAACGCAAGGAGCAACCTTGGCCTTCGTACACCTGCACAACCACTCTGAGTACTCCATGCTGGACGGAGCCACGCGCATCGACGACATGGTCAAGCGCGCCGTGGACCTGGGCATGCCCGCCGTGGCGCTGACCGACCACGGCTACATGTACGGCATCCCCGAGCTCGGCTTGGCCTGCGACGCCGTGAACCACGGAACGCCGGAGTACAAGACCTGGAGCCATGACAAGAGCTTCCTCGAGAAGGACCGCGCGGACGAGATCGAGGAGCCGGATCCCGAGAAGAACCCCCGCGGCCACGCCCAGTGGCAGCGCGACATGGCGGCATGGGCCGCCGAGGGCAGCTTGGACTCGACCAAGCCCCCGCTGGTCATCAAGCCCCTGTTCGGGTGCGAGGTCTATTTCACGCCGGACGACACCCTGGCGCGCGACCGCAAGCCGGCGCTCTACCACCTCATCCTCATCGCCAAGAACGAGACGGGCTACGTCAACCTCATGAAGATCGTCTCGAGCGCGGCGGTTGAGGGCTTCTACTACAAGCCGCGCACCACGCTGGCCAGCCTGAAGGAGCACGCCGAGGGCATCATCTGCTGCTCGGCCTGTATCTCGGGCATCATCCCGCGCATGATCGACGCCGGCGATATTCCCGGCGCCATTCAGTGGGCCACCACCTTCCGCGACATCTTCGCCCCGGGCGACTTCTACATAGAGATCCAGGAGCACGGCATCACCACCGATAACGGCATGACCGACGAGGAGATGAACCGCCAGCTCATCGCCATCGCGCACGAGATCGGCGTCAAGGTCATAGCCACCAACGACTTCCACTACCTCACGCGCGAGGACGCCCCGGTGCAGGACATCATGATGTGCATCGGCACCAACTCCAAGGTCGACGACCCCAACCGCATCCGCATGACCGGCTCGGAGTTCTACATGAAGACCGAGGAGGAGATGCGGGCGCTGTTCCCGTACTGCCCGGAGGCCTGCGACAACACGCTCGAGATCGCCGAGAAGTGCAACGTGGAGCTCGAGTGGGGCAAGATCATCCTCCCGCGCTACCCGTTGCTCGATGAGGGCGAGACCCACGAGAGCCAGTTCCGCCGCGAGTGCGAGGAGGGCCTCGCGAAGCGCTACGGCGATGATTGGCGCACCAAGGAGGTGGGCGGCGTCTCCATCAAGGAGCGCTTCGAGTTCGAGTACAAGGTTATCTGCGACAAGGGCTTCGCCGCGTACTTCCTCATCGTGGCGGAGTACGTGCGCTGGGCAAAGCAGCACGGCATCGGCGTCGGACCCGGCCGCGGCTCGGCCGCCGGCGCGCTCGTCGCCTACGCGATGGACATCACCACCTTCGACCCGCTTTCCAACGGCCTCATGTTCGAGCGCTTCCTGTCGCCCGAGCGTACCGAGATGCCCGATATCGATATGGACTTCGACGATGAGCGGCGCCTCGAGGTCATCGAGCACGTTCGCCAGCTCTACGGCCCCGAGAAAGTCACCCACGTCATCACCTACTCCACCATCAAGGCCAAGCAGGCCATCAACGACGCCGCCCGCGTGCTCGACTACCCGGTATACGTGGGCCAGCGCCTGTCCAAGATGATCTCCTCGGACCCCAAGGTAAAGCTCAAGCAGGTGCTCACCAAACAGGAGGGCAAGGAGGAGAACTTCAACCCCGACTTTGCCGAGGCCTACCAGAAGGACCCCGACGCGAAGAAGATCATCGACGCCGCGCTCGCCATCGAGGGCCTCACGCGTGGCGAGGGCGTGCACGCCTGCGCCGTGCTCATCTGCCGCGACCCCGTCAACGAGCACGTCCCCACTAAGCTCGATACCAAGGGCGGCGTGGAGATCACGCAGTACGAAGGCCATACCGTGGCCGACATGGGCCTTCTGAAGATGGACTTCCTGGGCTTGCGCACGCTCACGGTCATCTCAAAGGCCAAGGCCAACATCAAGAAGAACTACGGGGTCGACATCGACGTCGACTCAATCCCCTTCGACGATCCCAAGATCTTCGAGCTCATGCAGGCCGGCCACACCGCGGGCGTGTTCCAGATCGAGTCCGCCGGCATGACGGCCACCATCAAGAACATGAAGCCCACCGAGTACAAGCACGTGGTCGCATTGATCGCCCTTTACCGCCCGGGCCCCCTGGGCGCCGGCATGGTGGCGAGCTACATCAACCGCATGAACGGCAAGGAGCCGGCCGTCTCCTACGACCCGCGCCTTGACGACATCCTGGGCGAGACCTACGGCACCATGGTCTACCAGGAGCAGGTTATGAACATCTCGGTCGAGATGTGCGGTTTTACCAAGGGCGAGTCGGACAGCCGTATCCGCAAGCCGGTGGCCAAGAAGAAGATCAAGATGCTCACCGAGCAGGTCTTCAACTGGGCCGACGGCGAGGACGAGACCATTTACGACCACTGGATGAACGGCGCCGAGAAGAACGGCTACAAGCGCGAGACCGCCCAGAAGATCTGGGACGACGTGCTCGAGTTCGCCTCCTACGCGTTCAACAAGAGCCACTCCGCTGGCTACGCCATCCTCGTCATGCAGACCGCCTGGCTCAAGGCCCATTACCCCAAGGAGTACATGGCGGCCGTGCTCACGAGCTACACGGGCAAGACCGACAAGATCGTGCACTACATCTCGGCCTGCCGCCACGACGGCATCCCGGTGCTTCCGCCCGACGTCAACGAGTCGGGTACCGAGTTCACGGCGGTCAAGGAGGGCGTGCGCATCGGTTTGGCCGGCATCCGCGGCGTGGGCGAGGGCGTGGCCGAGGCCATCATCGCCGAGCGCGAGAAGGGCGGCCCCTTCAAGAACCTGCACGACTTCGTGGACCGCGTGGACTCCAGCCAGGCCAACCGCCGCGTCATCGAGGCGCTTATCAAGGCGGGCGCCTTCGACTTCACCGGGTACCCGCGCCGCCAGATGATGAGCTTCGTGGACAAGAACAACCCGCAGAACATCATCGAAGCGGCCGCCAAGCGCCAGAAGGACCGCGCCTCCGGGCAGATCAGCTTCTTCGATATGCTGGGCGACGTGGCCGGATCCGGCTTTGAGATCGAGGTGCCCGAGCCCGACGGCCAGGAGTGGGACCGTCATACCAAGCTCAGCCAGGAGAAGGACGTGCTGGGCATCTACGTGTCCGACCACCCGCTGCGCCCGTACGAGTACGCGCTCTCCCAGGCGCGCGACTTCACGTTCTCCCAAATCGACACCGGCTTTGAGGAGCTGGCCTCCGACGGCTCCGGTACCGTGAACCGCGCCATTCCCGAGGGCAAGCCGTATTGGTTCGCCGGTATGGTGGCCGAGGTGGGCAAGCGCGTCACCAAGAACGGCGATCCCATGGCCATCGTGCGCCTTGAGGACATGGAAGGCGAGGCCACCGTGGTCATGTTCCCCAAGACCTACAAGGAGGCCGAGAAGTACCTCTACGGCGAGACGGACCCCGAGACGGGTGCCGTGCTCTCCGACGCATTCGTGCGCGTGAAGGGCAAGGTGGAGCGGAGCGACCGCGGCGACCAGATCATCGCGCAGGAGGTTCAGCCGCTCAAGCTCTCCGAGGAGAACAACCGCCCCAAGGTCTTCGAGGTCATGGTCCCCAGCAGCCGCTTCAACCAGGGCAACATGGCGCGTCTGGCGACCATCTTCACGGCCAACCCCGGCGGCGACCGCGTTGAGCTCTTCATCGAGCAGACCGACGGCGCCACCATGCGCGCCGAGATCCCCACCCGCGTCAACGCCAAGAGCATTCCGCTGTTCGCCGAGACCATGGGCGTGGTGGGCAGCGCCGGCCGCGTCGCCATCATCTAGCCGACCCAGATGGCCGGCCCAACTGGCCGGTCTAGCTGGTCGGGCCAGCTAGCCAGCCCAGCTGGCCGGCTGGAAAAATAATCGCACCGAAGGCATCACTTTTCGACCTATTTGCCCGAATTCTGATGCCTTCGGTGCGACTTTGTTTATACTCGCGGCTCCGTCACCCTTCCGCGCCGAGCTCCTTGAAGCCCTCGCCCAAAGCCTCGCTCGCGTCGGTGATCACCATGATGGCGTTCTTGTCGTGCTGCGCCACGATGGCCTTCAGAATGGGCACTTCTCGCTTGTCCAGGATCACGAAGAGCATGGGGCGCTCCTCGCCAGTCCATTCGCCGCGGGCCTGGATGCGGGTGGCGCCGCGCTCCATGCCGTGCAGCACGTCGTGCGCAATGCCGTCCGGGTCGGTCGAGATGATGAACGCCGCGCGCTGCTTCACGCCGCCGTCCACCACCAGGTCGATAACGTAGCCGGACAGCACCATGGAGAGCGCCGTGTAGAGCGCGTTGGTGAGCGAGAACACCGGCGCCGACGCCGCGCAGATGGCCACGTCGATGGCCATGACGGCGGATCCCACGGCAATGCCGGTCTTGCGCGAGATGATCTGGGCGATGGTGTCGGTGCCGCCGGTGTTGACGCCGCAGCGGAACACCAGGCCGAGCCCCACTCCCACCAGCACGCCGCCCCAGAGCGCCGGCAGCATGAGGTTGCCGTCCTCAAGCGGCATGACGAGCGGGGCGAAGAGGTCGGTGAAGAAGCCGAAGAGCACAAACCCCGTCACGGTTTGCATAACGTAGCGCAGGCCCCCGGTGCGCGCCACCAGCACCAGCAAAAGGGCGTTCATCACGATGGTCTGCAGGCCGATGGGCAGCGGCACGCCCACGCGGCCGCTCAGCTCGGCGATAATGGTGGCGAGGCCCGTAAGACCGCCTGCAGCAAGGCCGTTGGGCACCATGAACAGGTCGATTCCCAATGCGCCGATGGCGCATCCCGCGACCACGATGGGCAGGTCGCGTACAAACCGCGACTGCACGAGCTGCTTGACGCTGACCGGTTTCAGGTTCATACGGGTAGCCATGGCCCGTTCCTCTCTGCGCACGGTGCCCGCCCTGACGCCGACCCCGCCGTACCCCAACAGGCGCATGGAATGTATAGAAAGTACACTATATTGTATCACGTGCGAGAAGTGCGCATGCGTCCGCGACAGTGCGGCGCGCATCCTCTACGTACTGGCGTCCCATGATTGACCGGCCTTCTGCCGCACGGCTGGCAATGGTCCTTGCCGTGTTGTCGGCCGCGCGGAGGCGAGGCACCAAGGTTCCCGCCGCGCGAACGTGCCTCAATGCGGATTGGATGCGCCACGGCTGCGCCCCTTGTGCGTGGGGGGCATATACTTTGCACCGAAGCGGGGCGCCGTTTTGGCAATTGCGCCGAGAATGTTAGAATCTCATAGCGTATACTTGAAGCGTCGCAAACGCGGCTACTCTCGATTGGGGGTTGCTGTTAGGGTGCTTTTAGTAATCGAGTGCGTTTCCTGGGCGTGCGAGAGTCGGTCGAGAAGGGGGTCCAGATGCCAACGCGTACCATGTGCGCAGCGCCGCTGCACGCTGCTTCGGCATTGGATGTGGCCCCGTCGGTCGTTGTGGGCCGGTCTGCTGCCACGTTAAGCGGCGTTGCCGCGATGAGCCCCGCGGTTGAAAAAACGGTTCGGGGGGGGGGATTGTCGTTTGACCCCATGCGGGTAGACGGTGATTCCCAAGTTGATCTTTGCTCACAAATCCATAACGGTGGCGAGAAAAACGGGCGCGATGCGCGCATGGGCGCCTTGCCGCTGCGTACGCCGGTGCTTTGCGCCGTTGCTGTGCGCGCGGGGCACGAGAACGCCGTAGCGCGACGAGTCTTGCGCGTGGCGGAAGGCGCCGCGCTGGATGCCTTTGCCCTGCGCCGCGAGCTCATGCGCCGCGAGGACGGTGCTTGGCAGGTGCGCCGCGACGTGCTGTTCCCGGGGTACGTGATTGTGGAGACGCATGATCCGGAGCTGCTTGCCCAGCGCTTGGAGGTCTTGGCAACGCAGATTCAGGTGCTGCGGGGCGCGGGCAATGCGGTGGCGACGCTGGCAGAGCATGAGGCTGCCTTGGTGCGCGCTCTGGGCGGGAATACGCATACCGTGGGTGTATCCGTGGGTGAAATCGTTTCCAACAGGCTTAACGTTATCTCTGGCCCACTGATGGGGCTGGAGGGTCTCGTTACCAAGATTAATCGGCACAAGCGAATCGCATACTTGGACGCCACGGTTTTTTCATGCCTGTCCAAGACGGCGAACGTGGGCCGTCGGCCCGGTAGATGCGGAAGCGTCGGTCAGGCGCCGTCTGCTCGTCCGGTGCGCGTGGCGTTGGAGGTGGTGAGCAAGGTGTAGCGCCTTGCGCTGCACGGTAGGGCGGCGGGGGGTCCGCTAACCGACCGGGAGCGCGACGTTTTCAGCTTTTTGCGCGCAGCCTCGCGCCATAAGGGGGCAAGGTTGCGCGCAGCAAGCTGGAAAGGCTCGGCAGGCAAGCATCTGCGCGGATCTTTCATCTGCTGTAGGCATGTGGCGTTGAGCCCATGCCGCCGAACAGAACTCAGCCAAAGGGGCGGTGCCTGGTGTGGGCCCCGGATGCGCTGGGGGACGCATAGCCCGGTTGCGGTCGGCACGCCCGATAGGGTAGTCATGTCAGGGCATCCCGCTTTTTCCTGGTTGCTAGGGATTGGTATGCCCTTGGCAGGAAGAAGTGCGGAGCATGATTCTTACGCGTCGACCATGTGGCATCTGCATGTAGTACCGTCCTGCGGGTGGTATGGGTATGTGTGTGCCGATGCGGGCTGTGCGCCTCCAGTCGGAGGCAACTGCGGTGTGGTACGTGATACAGGTTATGAGCGGTAAGGAGGAGGCCATGCGCCATTTACTGGGGCGCATGGTACCAAGCAGCCTGCTTGTCGACTGTTTCACACCCCGGTACGAGACCCAGATGAAGGTCCGCGGTCAGTGGAAAACCTGCACCAAAGTACTCTTTCCGGGTTATCTCATCGTGGATACCGCGCAAGTGCAGGATCTGCATCAGGCGCTGACCCGCGTGCCGGAGCTGACCCGGGTGCTCAGCGTGGGCGAGAAGTTCGTGCCGTTGACGGACGAGGAAGTCGCCTGGATCAGCACGTTTGCCAACAACGCTGATCACGTGGTGCCCATGAGCACCGGCGTGGTGGAGGAGTTTGCGGACGACGACCGCATCGTGGTGACTGACGGTCCGCTCAAGGGCCATGAGGCGCTGATCAGGAGCGTCAACCGCCGCAAGAGCCTGGCGTTCCTGGAGATCGAGATGTTCGGCAGAAAGATGACCACCAGGGTTGGGTTGGGGATTGTAGCCAAGCGCAAGGGCGCTGAAGACCAGCACCGTGACGGGTGCGAGGTGGCTGCGCGGGGTCATGATGACCTCGCAAAAGACAGATCGACCGCCGCGGGGCGGATATTGCATCGCAGGGCGGTTACCCGGCAAGGGGTGTAGGAATGCAGCGACGGCTAGAAGCTGGGAGAAGCGTTGATCAGCTATAAGACAGAGCAGGGAGTCAATATATCCGATGACGAGATGCGGAGGCATGCTGAGGCATTTTCGCAAGATGTCCCTCATGCGGGATCACAGGTTGAGATTGCCTCCGAGGCCTTAGAGCGATTGCTTCCGGATGCTCATGTGACACTACCCACTGTCCGGCGCATAGCGGGAGGTGCGGTGTACCGGTGCACGAAGCGCGTCTTTGATATTGTGGCGTGCTCCGTCGCTCTTGTCGTCCTTGCTGCGCCCATGGCCGTAATTGCGGTGATAATTAAGCGTGAGAGTTCAGGACCAGCTCTGTATGCGCAAATGCGGGAAGGCAAGGACGGCAAGCCATTCAAGCTATATAAGTTTCGCAGCATGCGTACGGATGCCGAAGCAAGTGGTGCACAATGGGCGCAGGATGACGATCCGCGTATTACCGCGTTCGGTCACGTGCTTCGCAAGACGCGCATGGATGAGTTGCCTCAGTTCTGGAATGTGCTTCGAGGTGACATGAGCTTGGTTGGGCCCCGGCCTGAGAGACCTGCCTTTTGCGCGGCTTTTCGCGAGCGTATCGATGGGTGGGATCAACGTACGTTAGTGCGGCCTGGCATAACGGGCTACGCCCAAATTCACGGGGGGTATGACTTGCTGCCAAAGGAAAAGGCGCGCTTGGACATCGAGTACATAGAAAACAGAAGCCTTCTCTTTGATTTGAAGATCATGCTCTCCACCTTAGGGGTGCTCAAAACCGGTGAGGGGGCGAGATGAGTATTTCTCATAAGGGCAGCGTCTTGTTTGCGGCGACGCTTGTTCGCGGCCACATTGCCAAGTTCCATATTCCTTATTTGCAATGGTTTAAAGAACAAGGATGGGAAACATGGGTCGCTGCAAAGAACGATTATCCTGACGGTGTATGCAACATTCCCTATTGCGATCATTTTGTTAACATCGATTTCGACCGCAGTCCTTTCTCCAGGCAAACACTTGTAGCGTATGCACAGCTTCGAAAGCTGTTTGCATCGCAACATTTCGATATCGTGCATGTACATACGCCTGTGGGTGGAGTGCTTGCGCGATTAGCGGCGCGTAATCGGCGCGCGCAGGGAACGCAGGTGGTTTACACTGCCCATGGCTTTCATTTTTATCGAGGTGCCCCTTTGAAAAACTGGGTGCTCTGGTATCCGGTAGAACGCCTCATGACGCGCTATACAGACGTGCTCATTACCATAAATCACGAGGATTATGTGCGTGCGCAGAAGTTCGCCCACTGTCATGTCGAATATGTTCCCGGGGTTGGTATCGATTTACGCAAGTTTGGCAGCAGAGAGAAAAGCCCTGATGTGCGCTCTACCCTCGGAGTGGGCAAGCGAGACTATGTGCTCCTCTCAGTTGGCGACCTCATTCCCCGGAAGAACCAGGCTGCTATCATTCGCTCACTCTCCCTGTTGCCCGAACATTGCCGTTTGCTCATATGCGGTGTCGGACCGGAGCGCGAGAATCTTGCACAGCTTGCCGAGGAGATGGGTGTGAGTGATCGTGTGACATTTCTCGGCTTTCGGAATGATATTGCCGAAATAATGTCAGTTAGTGACTGCCTGGTTTTTCCTTCTATACACGAAGGCCTGCCGGTTTCGGTTATGGAGGCAATGGCGAGCGGTCTGCCCGTCATTGCAAGCGCTATCCGGGGGATATCGCCGGATCTTATAGAAAACGGAAAAAACGGCCTTTTATTGCGGGATGACTCTCCTGACGCGATTGCTGAATGCGTGGTTAAGCTCATGGAGAGCAAATCAATGGCATCCGAAATGGCGACACGTGCTGCATCTGACGCTCAGGAGTTTGGCATAGATCGGATTCTTGGGCGAGAAACTCGGGTCTACAACATGGGAAGATTCGATGGCAGCGCTGATTAAGCGTGGTCTATTCGCATAACACTATTGTGGACAGCTGGGCAGATCATAATTCGTCCGAGACGAACGGGATGGTGCAATACATCACAGGAGGTGGCAAAAAGATATGGCGGGTAGTAGCACAATGATGCGCATAGTTTCTTCCGCTGGGGCACGTTTTTTCAAATTAATGCCTGAGGCACTGTACACAAGGTACATTCATCGCGCGATGCGCCATACCGGAGTTGCGGTTGAGGACTCTCGTAACATACTGAGAGCGTGTCATGACCCATTGTCCCGGTGTACATTGTCAAGTGATATATTACGTACGCAACCGACACTCACTGTATCGTTTATCATACCCATGCATAATGCTGGGAAATATATATCAAAATGTATTGAGTCAATATACAAACAGGAAAAACTTCCTTCTTTCGAGATAATCGCCGTTGATGACGGATCTACCGACGGGACGTTGGCGCTTGTCTCTGAACTTGCCAAGCATCACGATAATTTAACAGTCATCTCAAAGAAAAATGGTGGAGCAGGCTCGGCCCGAAATGTTGGTATGGAGAATGCACGTGGCGCTTTTTTTTGTTTTGTTGACGCTGACGATTTGCTTGAGCCTACCTGGTTTTCTGCATGTTTTGAATACATGCGCTCTTCAAAGGCGGATTACGTGTACAGCTTGGTGACAAGGATCGACTCAAGTGGTAGATGGCGTATGGGAATAGCAGCCGAACAGAGGCGGCATGGATCGGGGCTGTCGGCGATGGCAGCAATCTTCGGGCGTTATATATGGGATGACCTTATTTTCCCTGAGGGAATATGGTATGAAGATGCAGTTATCGATTACTGTGTTGCTTCGCGCTACAAAGGGGTGTTTATAGACAACGTAGGTTATTTATATCGTTATCATGGAGGGGCCATTTCAAGTAAGTCTAACTCCGACAAGCGTAGCGTAGATGCCTATTGGGTGGTTGAGGCTATGTTGGAATGGTGTGAGACTTTGGGAATTTCCTATGACAGTGCTCTCTTTCACCTCACCTTAGAAAAGCTGGGGCCAACTTTGCGCCATTGGACATGGGGCTCTCCCCGCGAAGAGCGAATGGCACTTTTTTCTGAAAGTTGTGACCTCCTGGCTCGTTCATTTGACCTCGCTGTTCTCGCAGAAAACGAATCGGACCGTTGGCGGGATTTGGCGAGGGCTTTTCTGGTGAGAAGCTTCGATGCATGGGAGTTAGCGTGCAAAACACTCTAATGGAGAGGGGAGATAGCTCCCGACTTTTCAGCGTGGTTGTGCCCGTATACAATGCGGGGCGCACCATCGTACGGTGCCTCGCGAGCATTCTTTCCAACGCCTGCTCGTATGAAATCGTGCTCATAGATGACGGGTCAACAGATGATAGTTTTGCTATCTGCCAGCAATACGCGGCGCAATATCCCGAGATCGTGTTGGCGTGTCATCAGGAGAACGGCGGTGCGGCTTCCGCGCGAAATCGCGGCGTAGCGCTTGCACACGGTCAGTATATTGTCTTTGTTGATGCAGATGACGCGCTGTATTCCGGTTCTCTGGATGCGGCGGCGAAGGTGCTCAAAGATTGCTCGCCGGAACTGTTGTTTGTGGACGGCATTAATTGTCATAGGGACGGCACTGAAAAAAGCCACTTCTCCTGCGGCTCTGAGTCAAAGCTGGGCACTGAAGTGCTTTCCCATGTAGAGGCGTGCGAACGTTACACTCAGTTTTCAAAGATGCCGGCAACTCCTTGCGATAAGATCATTTCTCGTGATTTGGCATTGAGGGTTCCCTTTGAATCAGGCCACTACTACGAAGATCTCGATTGGTGCTTTCGACTGCTCTTCTCTGCGCGAACATGTACGTATCGACCAATACGTCATTACCGATATATCGAAAACCCCCGTTCAGTGACCCATTGCGCTATCGATCAGAAGCGCGTTGACGACTACCTGCGCTTTTTTGAGCTTTGGATCGACAAAATGTACGACGGATCTCCTGAATCGAAGGTTGTGGCGCGTTTTCTGCCCTATGAGTACATGATCTTCTTGGGAACGATGGCCCGCAATCGGGGGGCTAGGTATGTGCCCAAAGAAGATATACGGACCTGTTTTCAAAAGTTGGATAAAAAGGGAATTTGGCTTGGGCGCAAGGAAAAGCTCGTTCGCATGGTAAGTCGCTTGCTTGGTCCGCACGCGGCTATCAGGATCATGGTGTGCGGATATGCGATCGGCGTTTTATAGGCAACCCTCTTCTTTGAACGGATCGAGTCGATGAGTGTTTATTGGTTGGCGTGTGCGTGCTCTGTGCTGTTGGAGGCATTCGCTCTGTTCGTTACGCATAGGAGAGGGGGCTTATCTGCGCGCATCAAAGCAATCGGTGTTCCTCTTGTTGTGATATCGTGCTGCATACCCCTGTTACTTGCAGGGCTCAGAGACATTTCAGTTGGAATAGACACACAGTCATACTACAACAATTACATCGAAACCGGTTTTGGATGGCGCGGAACCATGGAGTATGGCTTCTACCTTCTCAACCTGGCTTGTATTCGCATAGGATTGGGGGTGACGGGTTTTTTCATGGTCTGCTCTGCAATCTTCTTCGGCTTCAGTTACGCTGCAATACATCGTCTGTCTCCCAATCCCGCGATAAGCGTGCTGCTCCTATTCGTTATGGGGCACTTTTTCTTCTTCATGAACATCATGCGTCAAATGATGGCTGCGGCGATTCTCTTGCTTGCTCTTTCCTATGCCGTTGACCGGCGGCCAGCTCACTTTGCTCTTCTTGTTTTCCTTGCAAGCAGCATTCACAGCGCGTCCGTAGTGTTTGTCGTGATGTACTTCGTGCCGCGAATCACCATTCGTCCCATGTCTGTGGCACTTGCGGTCTTGTTCATTGCCTGTTTTGCACGCCCGCTTTCTTCATTGGTCATGTGGGTAGCGCAGTTCACAAGGTATAGCGCTTACTTTTCTTCCGAAGTTTGGACTGTTGATCCGACGGGCATTGTCGGCAACTTGAAGAACATTACGGTTCTCGCTTTCGGTCTCTACTGTTACGCGCAGATTGATGAAAAGCCTCCGTTATTCTGCTATCTGTTGATGATGCAGATCATCACAGTCGTGATCGGCCTCATTGCCGCGTATTTCCCCATGTTGAGCCGCTTCCAATACACCTTTGGGATGGGTGCCATTGCGCTGCTCCCCCTATCAACTGCCAAGCTGCCTGATAGGAGAATTGCCTTTTTGGCCACGTTAGCTATTTCGGCCATCTATGTGATCTATGCGCAGTATACGTTTGGCTTTGTCGATTCAATGGGAACACTTCCGTACACGGTCAGCCGCACCATTGCGTTTTTTTGACGCGTTGCTCAGAACAGGAAATGGGGCGACGCACTGCATGTTGCCAGGCGAGAGTTTGCGATTGGATTAACGTGACGACAGACTCAAATCTTATTAGCATCATCATTCCCGTATACAACATCGAGGCGTATCTTGACGCTTGTCTGCAGAGTGTGCAGCGGCAGAAGTACGAGCATTTTGAAGCTCTGCTCATTGATGACGGGTCGACGGACCGCTCTCCGCAAATTTGCGCACAATACGTACAGACTGACAATCGTTTTACGTATTACCGGAAAGAAAACGGAGGTCTGTCCGATGCGCGCAATCATGGGATTTCGTTGGCGCGTGGGCAGTACTTGGCGTTTGTCGATGGGGACGATCAAATAGAAGCTGATTACCTGTTTGCGCTTTTTCGGGCCTTGCGAAAAAGCGAGGCGGAAGTTGCTGTCTGCTCGTATACCGATGTCTTTATGCCCGAAGGCCGTGAGGAGAGCCATTCGATTGCGCAGCTCAGCTTAACGGGGGCATATGCGATGAAGCGAACTCTTGCCTACCAAAGGATTGAAGACGTTGTCGCCTGGAATAAGCTGTACAAAGCCGAGCTGTTTGCCAACATTCGATATCCAAAGGGAAAGCTGCACGAGGACGTGTTCACGACATACAAAGTCCTTGCTACCGCGCACCGGGTTACCTACATTGACAGGCCGCTCTATCGCTATGTGCACCGCTCGGGGAGCATTATGAGCGATCGACACGTGCGGGGATTTGAGGTTTTGTCGGCTCCCCGGGAGGCGGAGCAGTTTTGTCGTGAGTATTCGATCAAGGCTGACGAGGAGCTTGTCTCCTTTCGCAGCATCCTTTGCCTTTCAATGACAAAACGGGCGCTCGGCTCTGCATCATGGCGGCAGGAGTTTGGACAATGCGCCTGGGCTTTGTCGGAGCTTGCCTCAATGCCTTACATCTCAAATTCCTATTTAAGCGCGTGGCAAAAGGTTTACATCTCGGTTCTCATCGTCATGGCGAAACTCTTTATGCGGGGCGCGGCTAGGGAGACGGTGAGCAGTTCATGAGGAAGGCAAAGCCTGTTCAACGGGTAAACGCGGCGATCACTGCCCATACTGCGCACATCGTTACGAGAAGCTCTGGCCAACGTCCGTGCGTGTCCATTCTCTGCACAACGTTCAATCAGGAACAGTATCTCAGGGACGCTCTTGAAGGTTTTCTCTTGCAAAAGACAACGTTTCCCTTCGAGGTGATCATTCATGATGACGCTTCGACGGATGGAACGGCGGCGGTGGTCGAGGAGTACCTGGAGCGTTTCCCTGACGTTACCTATGTGAGGGAAAAGACCAATTGCTATTCACGTGGTTTGAGCGTAGCCCGTTCATTGCGTGAGATATGCTCTGGAAAGTACATCGCCTATTGCGAGGGAGATGACTACTGGATCTCCGAGGCAAAACTTCAGCGGCAGTATGACTTCATGGAGTCGCATGGCGATTTTGCGATCTGCCTGCACAATGCGGTAGTTGCTGACCTTATTAATCGGTCGGCGTATCTATCTGAGCCGGATGGTGCGGACAGGGAAAAATCCGTCACGGAACTTATCGCCGAGGGCGGGGGAAGGGTGAATCCTACCGCCTCGTTCTTTGTGCGCAAAGAGGCACTGAACGATGTTGCCCTCGGGCCTGTTGAGGATCACTTCATCATGCTTTCTGCGCTGGAGCATGGAAGGGCGTTTTGGATAGCGCGTCCCCTGTCGGTGTACCGTTACGGTGCATTGGGCTCGTTTACTCTGACGGGAAGTGCCGAGGGGTACGAGAAGATACGTGCGTTCAACGTTGATTACGCCGCGGCGCTTCGCAGCGTGCGGAATCACTTTGAGCGGTGCGGAGTTTATGGCGCAGAGATCGAAAAGGCGTTTGCTAACAAGCTGACGGAACTTGAGGAAAACATAGACAGCGCGTTGGCGCGAGAAGAGCTGCTTTCCGGGGGCGTCTCTATCTTGAGCGCGACGAGGGAAAAGGGGCTCAGTCCGCTTGTCGCGATCAAAGTATCTCTAGAGCGGATCGGCTTGTTTCACCTGATGGCTCCTGCGATCAACTATGTCAAACGGTTGCTAGCGGTTCGTCGGAAAAAGCAACAGGGAACCTATTTGGGCCGCTATATCGGCACTGAGAAAATTACAGAGAGCTGGCTCGTCAGGTAGGCTGCATGACGAGAGCCGCCTCATAGCATGGGATGTACAGCATGGATGTTCGGAATAACGATAAGAATACGGCGAGCGGCGCGGTTGGCTCTCGGCACATCATCATTTCGTCGCTGCTGTGGAAAATGTTTGAGCGCGGGGGGAACGCCGTCGTCCAGCTCGCCGTCCAGATTGTCATGGCGCGCCTGCTCGCCCCCGAGCAGTTCGGCATGCTCTCCATCATGCTCGTCTTCGTGAACCTCGGCAACGTCGTGGTGCAGTCCGGCATGAACACGGCGCTCATACAGGCGCCGGAGGTGCGACGCGTCGACTGCTCGACCGTGTTCTGGATGAGCTTCGCGGTATCCGCCGTCCTCTACGCGGCGGTCTTCCTCGCGGCGCCGGCGATCTCGGCCTTCTACGCCCTGCCCGGGCTCGTCTGGCCGCTCCGGGCCCTCGCGCTCCTGCTCGTGGTCAACGCCTACAACGCGGTGCAGATCGCCCTCATCACCCGCAGGCTGGAGATGCGGAAGATCTTCAACGCCACCGTTCTCTCCTCGGCCGTTTCCGCCGCGTGCGGCATCGGGTGCGCCGTGGCGGGCGCCGGCGTGTGGGCCCTCGTCGCCCAGCAGCTCTCCTACCAGGTCTCCAACTGCCTGGCGCACGCGGCCCAGCTCGACTGGCGGCCCCATCTGGAGTTCTCCGCGGCGAGCGCGCGGCGGCTCTTCGGGTTCGGGTCGCGCCTCCTCGTCTCCGGGCTTCTGGACCAGGGCTACCAGAGCCTCTCCGACCTGATCATCGGCCGCCAGTTCTCCGCGGCGAGCCTCGGGTACGTGTCCCAGGGCAAGAGGTACCCGCAGGCCGTCGGCAGCCTCCTGGACGGTGCCATACAGCCGGTGATGCTCTCGGCGGTCTCGCGCGTGCAGGATGACGCCGCCCAGGTTAAGAGGCTGGTCCGACGCGCTCTCAAGACCTCCACCTACCTCATCGCCCCCGCCATGGTCCTCTTCGCCACCGTGGCGCCCTCGCTCGTGCCCCTCCTGCTCGGCGAGCAGTGGCGCGACTCGGTGTGGTTCATGCAGGTCTACTGCCTCGTCTACGCGCTCCTGCCCATCCACACCACGAACCTCCAGGCGCTCAACGGCGTCGGGCGCAGCGACCTCTTTCTCAAGCTCGAGGTGATCAAGAAAGGCTACGGCATCGCCGCCATCCTCCTCTGCGCGTTCGTCCTGTGCGACGTGCGCGCCATGGTCGCGAGCTACTTCGTGACGGACGTTATCTCCACCTTCGTGAACGCCTGGCCCAACAGGAGGGTCATCGGCTACTCCTACGGCGAGCAGGTGCGCGACATCTTCCCCGCCTTCCTCATGGCCGCCGCCGCAGCCGTCGCAGCGTCCCTCGTCGGCCTGCTCGCGCTTCCGCCGGCCGCCCTGATCGCCCTCCAAGCGCTCGCCTTCGCCGCCGCCTACGTCGGCCTCTCTGCCCTCTTCAGGGTCGAGGAGTACGCCTACCTCGTCGGCACCGCGCGGGGGATGCTCCGCGGGAGGGCCCCGAAGTAGCGCACCCGGGGCGCGTGCGCGCCCCTCTTGCGATAGCACTGTCCTCAACACGGAAGGAACCTTGACAAATGGATAGCAGGATCCTGGTCACCAGGTCCTCCATGCCCTCGCTCGAGGAGTACGTGGAGGAGATCAAGCCACTCTGGGAGAGCCACTGGCTCACGAACATGGGCGTGGAGCACAAGAAGCTCGAGGCCGCCCTCAAGGAGCGGCTAAAGGTGGAGAACGTCGCCCTCTTCACCAACGGGCACAACGCGCTCGAGTGCATACTGGAGGCGCTGGACTTGCGCGGCGAGGTCATCACGACCCCGTACACCTTCGCCTCGACGACGCACGCCATCGTCCGGAAGAGCCTGACGCCCGTCTTCGCCGACGTCAAGCCCGACGACTACACCATCGACCCGGAGTCGGTCGAGAGGCTCATCACCCCGCGCACTTGCGCCATCGTGCCGGTGCACGTCTACGGCAACCTCTGCGATGTCGACGCCATCCAGAGGATCGCCGACGAGCACGGCCTCAAGGTGGTCTACGACGCCGCGCACGCCTTCGGGGTCGAGCGGGGAGGCGTGTCCGCCGCGGCCTTCGGCGACGCCTCCATGTTCTCCTTCCACGCCACAAAGGTGTTCAACACCGTCGAGGGCGGCGCGGTCTGCTTCAAGGACCCCGCG
The DNA here is from genome assembly GCA_944321435.1 of uncultured Coriobacteriaceae bacterium. GTDB lineage: Bacteria > Actinomycetota > Coriobacteriia > Coriobacteriales > Coriobacteriaceae > CALUOB01. Next base: position 101,615 of record CALULH010000009.1, read on the forward strand.
CTCTACCCCGTCCTCAACCAGTGGAAGAACTTCGGCATCACCTCGCCGGAGGACGTGGAGTACGTGGGCGGCAACGCCAAGATGAACGAGTTCTGCGCCGCCATGGGCGTGTGCAACCTGCGCCACCTGGACGGGGAGATCGCGAAGAGGGGGAAGGTCGAGGAGCGCTACCGCGAGAGGCTCGCGGGCGTTCGAGGGGTCAGGCTGGTGGATCCGCAGCCCGGCGTCAGGCCCAACCACGCCTACATGCCCGTCGTGTTCGGGGACGCCTTCGGTGCCACGCGCGACGAGGTCTTCGACGCGCTCGACCGGGCGGGCATCGGCGCGCGCAAGTACTTCTACCCGCTCGTCACCGACTACGCCTGCTACCGCAGCGTCTACTCCAGCGATCGCACCCCGGTTGCCAAGGACGTCGCCTCCCGCGTGCTCACACTGCCGATGTACGCGGACCTCGCGCTCGGGGACGTCGACCGCATCTGCGACGTGGTTCTGGGGTGCGCGCGATGAGGTCGCTCCTCATCATCGGTTCGGGCGGGCACGGGAGGTCGGTTCTCGACTGCGCCCTCGCGACGGGGGAGTACGGCGAGATCGTCTTCGCGAGCAACGAGGACGAGCCGACCCCTGTTCCCGGCTACGAGATCCTCGACGAGCGCAAGCTCGCGTTGAGCGGCATCCGGGACCGTTTCGATGCCGTCGCTGTTGCTATTGGTGACAACCGAGCCCGCCTTCTAAAGACGAGGGCTCTTCTCGCATGTGGAATCAGCCTGCTGCCTCTCGTTCATCCACGCGCCTATGTAAGCCCCCTGGCATCCGTTGGCGCCGGCTCCGTCGTGCTGGCGGGCGCCGTCGTGAACGCGTTCGCCGAGGTGGGCGCAGGGTGCATCGTCAATACCTGCGCAGTGGTCGAGCACGAGTGCCGTCTTGGGGACGGCGTGCACCTCTCGCCGGGGGCGATTGTCGCGGGCGGCTCCTCTGTTGGCGAGGGCTCTTGGCTCTGCGCCAATTCGGTGGTTTCGGACCATGTGGGGATTTGCCCGCGGGTGACCGTGGGTGCTGGCGGCTGCGTGATTCACGATATCTCTGAGCCAGGCGTTTACGTCGGCGTTCCCGTTCGGAAGGTCGGAGGGCTATGCGCGGAATAATCCTCGCGGGTGGGTCCGGCACCCGCCTGTACCCGGTGACCAAGGCGGTCTCCAAGCAGCTCCTGCCGGTTTACGACAAGCCGCTCGTCTACTACCCGCTCTCCGCCCTCATGCTGGCGGGTATCCGCGAGGTGTTGGTGATATCCACGCCTCGCGACACGCCGGCGTTCAAGGAGCTCCTGGGCGACGGCTCGGAGCTCGGTATGAGGCTCGAGTACGCCGTGCAGGAGGAGCCCAGAGGGCTCGCCGAGGCGTTCCTCATCGGGCGGGAGTGGCTCGGCGGCAAGCCCTGCGCGCTCGTGCTCGGCGACAACGTGTTCCACGGCCAGGACCTCACGCGCACGCTCCTCTCCGCCCGCTCGAAGGTGGAGTCGGGCGGCGGGGCGGTCGTCTTCGGCTACCCGGTGCGCGACCCGCGCGCCTTCGGCGTGGTCGAGTTCGACGACGCCGGCAGGGTCGTGTCGATCGAGGAGAAGCCGGAGCTTCCGAAGAGCAACTACGCGGTGCCCGGCCTGTACTTCTACGACGGGCGGGTGCCGGATGTCGCCGCGTCGGTCAGGCCGTCGGCCCGCGGCGAGCTCGAGATCACGAGCGTGAACGAGGCGTACCTCAAGGCGGGGCGGCTGTCCGTCCAGCTCATGGGCCGCGGCATGGCGTGGCTGGACACGGGTACCCCCGAGGGCCTTCTCAAGGCGGCCGAGTACGTCGAGGCGGTGCAGACCAGGCAGGGCTACTACGTCGCGTGCGTGGAGGAGATCGCCTACCGCCGCGGCTTCATCGGCGCGGGCGAGCTGCGGGCTCTTGGCGAGTCGATGGCCAAGACGGATTACGGCAGGTATTTGGTGGCCATCGCCGACGAGGCGGATCACGTCGGCTTGAGAGGGGAGTGAGGCATATGGCTGAGATCTTTTCGCCCCGCAGCATCATCGTCACCGGCGGCTGCGGCTTCATCGGCAGCAACTTCGTGCGCTGGGTGGCGCGCGAGCACCCCGAGGTCCATGTGACCGTCCTGGACAAGCTCACCTACGCGGGCAACCCGGGGAACATAGCGGGGCTGGACCCTGAGCGCGTGGAGCTCGTGGTGGGCGACATCTGCGACGCCGAGCTCCTGGACAGGATCGTCCCCGGGCACGACGCGATCGTCCACTACGCCGCCGAGTCCCACAACGACAACTCCATCGCCGACCCCGAGCCCTTCCTGAGGACCAACGTGGAGGGCACCTTCAGGCTCCTTGAGGCCTGCCGCAAGCACGGCGTCCGCTACCACCACGTTTCAACCGACGAGGTCTACGGCGACCTGGCCTTGGACGACCCGGCCCGCTTCACGGAGGAGACCCCGTACCATCCGAGCTCCCCCTACAGCTCCACCAAGGCGGCCTCGGACATGCTGGTGCGCGCCTGGCACCGCACCTACGGCGTGCGCGCCACGATCTCCAACTGCTCCAACAACTACGGCCCCTACCAGCACGTGGAGAAGTTCATCCCGCGGCAGATCACGAACATACTCGACGGGATCCGCCCCAAGCTCTACGGCGACGGCAGGAACGTCCGCGACTGGATCCACACCGAGGACCACTCCTCGGCCGTGTGGGCCATCCTCACCAGGGGCCGCGTCGGCGAGACCTACCTCATCGGCGCCGACGGCGAGCGGAGCAACATCGACGTGCTGCGCGCCATCCTGAAGGCGATGGGCGAGCCGGAGGACGCCTTCGACTGGGTGCGCGACCGCCCCGGCCACGACCGCCGCTACGCCATCGACAGCGCGAAGCTCCGCCGCGAGCTCGGCTGGGAGCCGGCCCACACCGGCTTCGCCGAGGGCCTCGCCCAGACCATCGCCTGGTACCGCGACAACGAGTCCTGGTGGCGCCCGGCCAAGCAGGCCACCGAGGCCAAGTACGCCGCGCAGGGGCAGTAAGGTAAACGGGAGGGGACCTTACATTCAGTTTAACTGGAGTATGTGTATGTCAGGCTTTATCGGAAAAGTCAAAAGGTACGGACTTATCTATCTTGGTTGTCTCATAGGCTCCTCTATTGTCCTGATATGTGCAAATGCTATACCCGTATCGCAAAGGATGGAAAGAAACCTTTCTGATTCAGCGGCTCTTCTACAAGAAGAGGGCGAGTATCCCGCTCTTATAAAGGGAGCGGCTGGGTGGACGCTCGACAATTGCACCACTGCCTTAATGCTCAATATTGCAGGGCATGGATGTGATTTGGGCGTGCGGGGCGCTTTTGCAAATTACCATTATGATGATGGTAGCAATGCCCTGCAGTCTGTTATGCTGGCGCGGTCGTTAGGGAAGAGCCCCGTCAACGGAGGGGATGCCTGGGTATCGTATGCACGATATTGGCATGGTTATTTGCTCATACTCAAGCCGTTGCTGCTTATCTGGAATGTCAGCGAGATCAGGGTCATCTTCTATTCCGTGATATCGATCCTAATCGTATCCAATGCTCTTCTCATCGCATGGCTTCGACGGGCTGCTTCCGGGGTTGCCTTCGCTTTCTCCTTTTTTGCCTGTGCTTACCCTGCGGCTTCCTTCTCTCTATCGCTGGCCTTTTCGTTTATTATCTCTCTCCTAGCCAATCTCGTGGTTATCCGTGCGGCTCGGCCAGGACGGCACCTTGATGTTATGCAAATGTGCTATATCGTGGGAGCGATAACGGTCTATTGCGATTTTCTCTGCACGCCTCTCATCACGTTAGGTATCCCCTTGGGGACGTACATCTACCTGTGCGCATCTTCTACAGAGAAGGTGAACGCAAGAAAGACGCTCGGAATAGTGCTCGGATCCTGCATTGCATGGGTTTGCAGTTATGCAATGCTTTGGGCAAGTAAATGGGTATTGTCGACAATTGTTTTGCAGCAAAATGTGATTGCCGATGCGATGAGTCAGCTGTTCCTAAGGACTGATCTTGATGCGGGCAGATTTAATGCGGTGAATGTAAACTATGCAGTTCTACGTCCTGTCTGGATTGTGGTTATCTGCATTGGCTGTTTTTTCCTCGTGCGAGCTCTTTTGTTTCAAAGGGAGCTTCTGAAACAAAAGGGGGTCTCGTTTCTTATCCTTACGCTCATCGCTCTTTTGCCTTTTTGCTGGTATTGCATCCTTTCAAATCATTCGACCGTTCATTATTGGTTCACGTGGAGAGCCCAGATAGTTTCCTTGCTCTGTTTGCTTTACATCTGCCTCTTGTTGCAGCCCGATAATAAGGCTTCAATTACGAGCTGTTCGATGAAGGAGGAGTTGCTAAGCTATATGCCGAGACGTAGGGGATCGCACTTTGCTGCATTTTCACTTAGCGAAGACAGCGCCTTGCCCGGTGTTGTGTGACACTTTCTGCACGATCAGAACAAAAGTCGCTTTTCCTTTAGGGCATAGCCGGGGTCGTGATTAGCGAGCGGCTGAGTCGTTTAGATTTGCACTCTTTTCTGAAGTGCGCGTTGCCGTTTGGGTTCGCTTGCGCTTGCACATACCGTTAGCGTTGTTCTTATTGCCCTGATTCCGAGGAAAAGTTGGGGTGTGCGAAAGAACTTGGCGTTGGCGACGGTCGTTTTCGCCTCCGGCTTTGATCGAGTGGAGGGCGAGGGTAGATGACGAACGCCTGAAATGGCACATGATCTTCACTCTCCTTTCCTTACCGCTCATCGAGCGGCTATCGTCAGGCGGGAACGATGTGGACCAAGCTCTTTGCGGCCGCTATTTCTTTCTTCTCATCCATGGTGGCTGTCCGTCCCTCGGGGGCAGCGAGAACGTGCACGCCGTCGTGTGGCTGGAGAGCCCGCGTCTGCATGTGCGCGCGTCGGACAGAGAGATCGTCGCTTGGACGAGCCGGCAATCGCTTACAACCTGACTTTTGCAATGGAAAAGGATGGTTCTCCCGCATTTAGCTGGAAGAGCCGTCCTTCTGCGCATGACATTTTCTGACGTGGCACGCCTCAGCTCCTCGGCTTCCTCACGGACGCAATGATGTCGCGAGCGCGACCCTTGGAGACGACCCTGCGGGTGAGGTCGACGCCGACGGCGTCGCCGAGCGCGTCGGTGAGGTCGGTCCTGTAGTCGAAGATCCAGTGGTTCCCGTCGAGGCGGTGGCCCACCACGTCCGCGAGCGCCTCCTGGATCGCGCCCGTCGACGGCCTCGAGCCAGTCAGCCGCCCCGCGTCGGACTGCATGAGGCGCATGACCAGCAGCGCTATAAAGCACACCAAGAAGTGCGTCCTGATGTGGGCCTCCGTGGAGCAGTAGACCGGGCGGGCGCCTATCTCGCCCTCGACCACGCGGAACGACTCCTCTATGCGCCACAGGCCGCGGTAGCAGTCGATGACCTCGCCGTCGGACATGTCCTGCTCGCTCGTCACGATGCAGTAGTAGCCGTCGTAGCGGGAGTCCTCCTCGATCGCCGCCTCGTCGAGCACCCAATTGTGCTGCGCCGCCTCCCTGGTCTCGCGCACGCAGGGGGCGTCCTTCGCGTAGCGCACCGAGGAGCGCGCGAACGCCGAGGAGCAATCCCCGCGCGCGATCGCTCGCAGGCTCTTCTCGACGATCCTGACGCGCTCGGCGTGGCTGCGGTCTGCGAAGTTCTTGGACCAAAACGCGACCTGCTTGACGGGCGCCGTCACCCTGCGCGTGCAGCCGTCCCCCGGTCACGTAGACCGCCCTCTCGTCGATGCGGCTCTTCACCCTGTAGGTCCCCTCGGCGTTGGCGGCGTAGCCCTCCTCTGAGAGCACCCACGACTTCAGCTCGCGGTCCGCGCCGCGCACGCTCTGGGAGAAGACGTAGCCGTTGCCGTCCAGGACGCACCGCGCGATGTTCGCCGAGGCGTTGGGCCCACTGTCGGCGACGACGACCACCCGCTCCGGGCTGTCGGGCCCGAACCGCACGCCCGCCTTCTCCATCGCCGGCACGAGCGTCGTGACGTCGGGCGCGTTCCCCGGGAACAACATGTAGTCGAGCGGCGTCCCGCCGGCGTCCAGGAACAGTCCCATCTGAACGATCGGGCTCCTGCGGTTCTCCTTAGAGACCCCGCGCATGCGGAAGCCGTCCTCGCCCTCGACCTCGAAGAAGAAGTTGGTAACATCGTAGTAGAGGACCCTCGTGTCGCGCGGCCCGCGCGCGGCCTCCAGCGCCGCGTCCATGTGCCGGACCATCTCGTCGGAGCGCTCGTCCAGGTAGGTCAGCGCCCGGTAGACGTCGTCGAGGGAGAAGGTGCACCTGCGCGGGAACGCGCCCCTCCTCTCCCAGGCCCCCTTCTTGGACGAGGGGTGGACGATGCGGTCCCAGATCAGCAGCTCGAGCACGCGGTAGGGGTCGAACCCCAGCCTCCTCGCCGTCCTCTTGCGCTCGAAGAAGTCGAGGAGCCCCAGGTCGCGGTTGAGGTAGGCGTCCACGACCGCCGCCCCGAGCTCGAGGCGCGCCTCCCCATCGCGCCTGTCGATCCTCTGCAGGGGCTGATCTTGGCGATCACAGGCTCCGTTCCGGCGCGCCTGGCCTCGTTGCGCCTCGCGCACTCCTCGGTGAAGTGTTCGATCGGGTCGGCGATCCCGGAGCGCTCGAGGTCGTCGACGTAGCCGAGGCTCTCTACCGTCCTCGACATGTTCTTGCCGCGCTCGTCGTGGCAGCCCTCAACGATCGTGAGGTACACGCGCCCGTTTCCCTTCTTCGACTTCCTGAGGTACATGTCCGGCCCCTGACCTGCGGGAACATATATCCCAATTAAAGTATACACCGATATACACCATGCAGAAAAGTCATAGAATCAGGACAAAGAAAAGCCCCACCTTGATTCGCAACTTCATCGAAACGCCTCCAAGACTCAGCGATACATGTCGCGATGAGTCCGGGAACCCTCCCCCTCGGGGCCGGAGAGGCCGGCCCGCGGAACCGGGGAGGCAAGATGCCGAGGAGGAAGGGGAAGAAGCCGTCGGAGAGGTCCTACGCCGGGCTCACGAGGCACGAGCGCCAAGGATGCTCGACAGGGGGAAGAGCTGCCGCGAGATAGCCGCCGAGCTGGGGCGCGCGCCGTCGACGGTGGCCAACGAGGTCGCGAAGCACCGGTTCG
>CALULH010000010.1 GCA_944321435.1 uncultured Coriobacteriaceae bacterium
CGTCTCACTGGGTGCGGAAACGCGCCATCCGCTCAAAGCGTCTCGCTGAGGTTGAAAATCAACCCGTGCCGGGCCGAGGCGGCTGTTCCCTTGGCGCTCATATGCGCCCGCGGTCTTCTCGCTTCGCTCGAAGGCGGGCTTAAAATCGCCCCAAGGGAACAGCCGCCTCGGCCCTCGACGCCTCCGTCTGCGAAGAGATGGACGGGATTTGTTCGGGACGGTGCCTTTTGTTGTTAATGAATCTTTGCGGGGTGGCTCGGCCTCTGAGCGCGATGCCTACTTGCCTGCCAGCTCCTTGAGGATGTCTAGGGTGAAGATTACGGCGTCCTCTATGCAGCCGGGGCAGGTGCGGATCACCTGGCCGCCTCCGACGCCCTTGAGCTCGCGGCAGATGGTAGTGGTGTTCTTGTCGCGCCAACGCGTGAGCAGAGCGCGGTCGAGAGCGTAGGTGGCGCCCTTGGTCGTGGGGGTCTCGGGGCCGGCGCTGTTCACCAGGCCCAGAACCACCATGGCGCCGGTGAGGGCGCCGCAGGTCTCGGTGGTGCCGCCCATGCCGGAGCCGAACGCCTCCGTGGCTTGGAAAAGAAGCGTTTCGTCCACGCCCAGGTATGGCGCGAAGGCGCAGGCTACGCCCTGCGCGCAGTTGTAGCCGCGGCTGGCGCGCAGGTCAACCGCATGCGCGGCGAGTTCGGCGGGATCGAGGGAGCAGATGACTTGGATCTGCTCGGGAGTGATTGCCATAGCGGGGGTCCTTTCTCGTAGCGGGTGCACACCCGGCAAAGCGCCCTGCGGCATCGCTTGAGCCGCAGGGCGCTTGCCGGCAAACGTTCTTATCTTAAGCCCTTGATCGGCGTTTCCTTAGGAAGCCACGTAGGAGCTGGCCTTGGGCGGGGTCTTGCCCTTGAGCACGCTGTGGTAGTAGCCGTAGGTCATAGGCTTGCCCTCGCCCACCTTCTCGGCCTGGGTGACCTGACCGATGAACAGGTAGTGCGAACCCACGTCCACCGTCTGCACCAGCTTGGCGCTCATGACGGCGCAGATGTGCTCGGGGCTGTAGGGGCAGCCGTCGTCGGTGGTGGCGCAGCCGTACTTGTCGAACTTGTCGTAGTTCTCGCTCGTGCGGAACCCGAAGTTGCCGATATAGGGCATATCGGCCGTCTCGTCCAGCACGGTGACGGCAAAGGCCCCCGCCCGACGGATAACGTCGGCGCTGAAGTTGCCTTTGTTGACGGCAACCATAACCTGGATGGGCTCTGCGGTGACCTGGGTGGCGGTGTTGATAAGGCATCCGACCTTATGCTCTCCGTCGTCGGCGCTCACCACGTACAGGCCGTAACTCATGGAGAACAGTGCAGTGGGATCGAGCATAGGAGTCCCCTCTCTGGTAGCGTTAACGCCCGGCAACCGCCGGAGCGGGGCGCCCGGCGCGGGCGCCTGAGAGGTTTCTACCCATCTGCCGAGCGGAGAAACGAAGGCCGGCGAACGGCCAGCCACCTATGCTATGGGGGAATCGCTGCCATTTGCCATTGGGGACGGGTACCTATGGCAGTCGGGCGTCTGCCATAGGTACCCGTCCCCAATGGCAAATGGCAGCGACCGGCCCCATACGCAGATGCGGCCGCCCCGCCGTCGGTCAGTAGCGGTTACGGTCTTTGAGGGCGCGCTCGATATCGCGCTGAACCTCGCGCTTAGCCATGTCCTGACGCTTGTCGTAGAGCTTCTTGCCGCGGCCCAGGCCCACGCGCAGCTTCACGCGGTTGTTCTCGTCAAAGTAGAGCTCGAGCGGCACCAGGGCCACGCCGCGTTGGCGCAGCTTGACGTCCAGCTGCTGGATCTCGCGTTTGTGGAGCAGGAGCTTGCGGCGCCGGTCAGGGTCGCGGTTCCACACGCCGCCGTTGCTGTACGGATGGATGTGCATGCCGACAAGCCACGCCTCGCCGCCCCTGACCAGGCAGAACGTGTCGGTGATCTGGGCGGCGCGCTCGCGCAGGCTCTTGACCTCGGTGCCGCTGAGCACCAGGCCCGCCTCGAACGTCTCGTCGATGAAGTACTCGTGATGGGCGCTGCGGTTCTTGGCGATGACCTTCTTTTCCTTACGCGCCATGGGCCTCGGCCTCCCCTTGGCCGGACGGTGCGGCGCCGGCGGCAGCGCGCTTCTCGGCCGCCAGCTCCGCATCGGACTCGCGAATAAGCTGGATCAGCGCCTTGCAGGCATCCTCGCCGATCAGGTTGCGGGCGCGCACGGTGAGGCGCGCGGCCTCGTGGGTGTCCCCGCTGTCCAAGGCGTCGCTCGCGCACATGAGCAGGCACACGCAGACCTCGGCGTTGGCCCCAGCGGGCAGCCCCTCCTCGGCAAGGCGCGCAACCACGACCTCATCCGCATAGGCGTCGGCGTCCGGTACCCCCCGCCCCACGAGGTCGGCCAGCGCCTGCACGCGCGCGTCACCGGCCGAGAGGCTCTGCGCAACGCGCAGGCAACCGACCGCCGGCTCGGGCTTGTCGGTCTCCAAAAACCACTGGCCGAAGTTCACGTACGCGCGGGCCAGCTCGCGCGCCTCGCTCGCGCGCTCCATCACCGAATGGGACAGCGCCAGCCATTCCTGGGTATCGCCGGCGGCGCGCTTGAGCTCGGCCAGGTCAAGACGGTACGCGCATCTCATGGGATTCCAGCGCACCGCCTGCGCCAACGCACGCGCGGCCTCGTCCATACGCTCCTGGCGGATCAGCGCATAGCCCAGGTCGGCGTACACGCGGTCGAGCGGCACGTCCACGTTCACCAGGGTGCGCGGATCGTTCTCCACGCGGCGGTACGCGATGCGCTCCCACGGCGCCTCGAAGGAGAAGTACTGGGTATCGTCGGTGGTCACCAGCTCGGTGGCGGCGTAGTCCTCGATCTGCTCGACCATGCGCTCGAGCACGGGTTCGGCCGTGGCGATCTCGTCGGCCGCGAGCAGGCGCTCGGCGTACGCCACGTCGGCCAAGGTCACGGGCAAGTTCATAGCGGTCCTTCCGTTTTGCATCGGGTCTCAGTGTAGCGCACCCGTCGCGTGTATCAAGGCAAGATCCAGGTGCCCGCGCAGCTCGTCGGTGGCCTTGACCTCCACGATCACGCGCTGCCCCAGCGTGATGACCGTGCCGGTGGCGGTACCCGTCACGCGCAGGCGCACCGGGTCCACCTCCCAGTACTGGTTACCGCCCAGGTCGTGCAGGTGCACCATGCCCTCGGCCTGCGTGTCCTCCAGCCGCACGAAGACGCCGTTCTCGGACACCCACGAAACCGCGCCCGCCGCACGCTCGCCGATGCGCGCCGTGTAGTACTGCGCGATCTTGACCTTCTCGGACGCATGCTGCGCGGCGTCGGCAGCGCGCTCCTGGTCCGAGGAGTGGCGGCAGATCTGCGGCAGCACGCGGTCGAGCGCCTGCGGACCGCGCCCCGTGAGCGCCGGCTCGGCGGCCCGTGCCGCGGCCTTGCCCGTCCGCTCGCGCAAAAGCTGCAGCTTGAGCACGCGGTGGACGATAAGATCCGGGTAGCGGCGGATGGGGCTCGTGAAGTGGCAGTACGCCGGCGCGCCCAGCGCGTAGTGCCCCTGGTTCTCGGGCTTGTAGAGCGCCCGCTGCATGGCGCGCAGCAGAAGCGCGTTCACGAGCGGCGCCGTGGGCTCGCCGGCCGTGCGCTTGATAACCTGCTCGATGGCGCGACGGTCGCCGCCGCGCACGTCGAGCGCGTCAGCGCGGCTGATAACGCCGACCTCGGCGAGGGTCGCCGCGGCGTTGGCCAGGCTGTCGGGCGCGGGTGCGTCGTGCACGCGGTAGGCGGCGGCCAAGCGCGCGTCGGCGAGCTTCTCGGCCACGCACTCGTTGGCCAGGAGCATGGCCTCCTCCACCAGGCCCGTGGCCGCGGTGCGGCGGCGCACCGCAATGGCCGTGGGCGCGCCGTCCGCGTCCACCAGCGGGCGCACCTCCACGGTGTCGAAGTCAATGGCCCCGCGCTTGCGGCGGATCTCCTGGCGTTTCTCGGCCAGCTCGTTTGCGCAGGCGAGAAACGCGGCGAGCCCCTCCGCCGGGAGGCTCTCGGCATGCGCCGCACGGGCCACCTCGGCGCCGTCCTTCTCGCCCGCGAGGATGGCGTCGACCGTGCCGTAATCCAGGCGCAGCTTGGAGCGGATCACGCTGGGGTAGGCCTCGTAAGCGCGCACGCGGCCCTTGCGGTCGAGCTCGATGTCGACCGTCATGGCCAGGCGGTCCTCCGCCGGGCGCAGGGAGCACAGGTCGTTGGAGAGGCGCTCCGGCAGCATGGGCAGCACGCGGTCAGCCAAGTAGACCGAGGTGGCGCGGCTGCGGGCCGCCAGGTCAATGGAACTGTCCCACGCCACGTAGTGCGACACGTCGGCAATGTGCACGCCCAGGGAGTAGCCGCCCTGTGGCGTGCGCTCCAAGGAGATGGCGTCGTCGAAATCGCGCGCGTCCACCGGGTCGATGGTCAGCAGAAAGCGGTCCCGGATGTCGCGGCGCAGAGGCTCCTCCAGTGCGGCGTCAACGTCCAAGATGAGCGCGTCAGCCTCGGCCAGGGCGGCGGCGGGGTACTCGTCCGTAAGGTCGTACTGCGCCATGATGCTCTGGATGCCCAGGTCGACCGCGTCTTCGCGGCCGATGCAACGCTCGACGGTGACGATACCGGCCTCCTGGCGTGTGGGATAGGCGAGGATGCGCACGGCAACCACGTCACCGGGGCTTACGCTCAGGCGCGCCGGGCTCGGGTCATCCGGTAGCACGAAGAAGTCATGGCGCAAGCGCGCGTCCAAGGGCCGGACGGCGCCCAACGGCCCCGCAGGCTGGTAGATGCCGAGAAACACGTGCGTGGCGCGCTCGATCACCGTCTGGACCACGGCGCGAACCTCGCCGCCGCGCACATGGTGCAGGGAGACGCCTACGGTGTCGCCATTCATGGCCTCGCGCAGGCCGTGCTTGGACAGGCGGAAGGTTCCCTCCGCCGTCTCCACGCGGGCCACGCCGTTGCCCGTGACGCGCAGCGTGCCGGTCAGCGCCGCCCGCTGCTTGCGCCGCGCCGCGGCATGCGCCCCGCCGCGCCCGCGGCCACCACGCCGCGCGCTGTTCCTGCTCTTGCCTCGTCCCATGCCGGGACTCCTTCCGTTCGTTACGATTCGCGAGAAATCCGCACGCCCCGCCGAGAAGCCTCTCGCCCCCCCCTCGCAAAATCACACTGAAAGGTGCAGAATCGGCGCCACAGGCAGCATATTCTGCACCTTTCGGTGCGATTATTTTCGAGAAGGAAGCACCTACGTGAGGAGCGCTGGGAGAGGCCGTGCGTGGGGCTCCGAGGTTTATTCCCTGGCGCAGTTCCGCATGAGCAGAAGGCGCCGTTGCCGGCGCGCCGTCTTCCCCACTCAACCAAGCCCGATAAGAGAAGCGCAGGGCGGCCGGGCATATCGTCCCGCGCGCAGTTCTGCAGACGCAGGAGGCCCCGTTTCCGGGGCCTCCGTCGCGTCGAAGCTGTTTGAGCACGGGATGATATGCCCGGCCACCCCTGGGGAGCGAGCTTCTCGCTTGCTAAACCTTGAGGTAGCGCCGCATGGCGATAGCCGAGCCAAACAGGCCGATCACCAAGCCGATGGCGATCATGATGGCATAGGTCAGCAGGAACTCCTGGATCGGCACGTTGAAGTTGAGGAAGCTCAAGGACCCGGACGCCAGCTGCGGGAGCAGGACGTTGCGGATGATCTCGAGCACGCCGATGGCCAGGACCGCGCCGATGATCGCCTGAAGGACGCCCTCGGTCACGAACGGGCCGCGGATGAAGCTGTTGGAGGCGCCGACCAGGCGCATGATGGCGATCTCGCGGCGGCGGGCCGTGATGGACAGGCGAATGGTGTTGTTGATGAAGATGAACGCCACGAAGGTGAGCAGCGCCACCAGGACCACGGCCGCGATGCGCACGTAGCTGGTGAAGTCGAAGAGGCGCTCGACCTCCTCGCTGCCGTACTGCACGCTGCCCTGGATATCGCCGCCGTCGGCGTAGGACTGGTAGTCGGAGTCGTTGCGGATCTCCTGGGCCATGTCGGCGACCTGCGAGGAGTCATCCATCTCGACCAGCAGCGAACGCGGCAGGGGGTTCTCGTTGTCAAGGCCCTCCAGCACGTCGTCGGCCGAGGAGAGACTGGAGCTGTACTCGGCCCAGGCCTCATCCTTAGAGATGGTCTGGACGTTGCGTACGTTATCCCAGTCGGCGACCTTGTCGGCGAACGCCTGGAAATCGTCATCGGATACGGAATCGTCGATGTAGACGCGCACGGTTACGGAATCCTCGACCGTGCCCAGAACATTGCTGATCATGATCGAGCCGATGGCGAAAAGCCCGATGATGAAGAGGGACAGGAAGATGGTGATGATGCCGCCGAAGCTCGTGGACCAGTTGCGGCGGAAGTGCTTGCCTGCCTCACGCAGGGAGTAGCCAAGGTTAGAGGGCATCATAGAATCCGTAGCCTCCCCTCTCTTGATCGCGGACAACATGGCCGGCCTCGAGCGCCACGACGCGGCGCTGCATGGAGTCGACCATCTCACGGTCGTGGGTTGCCACGACCACCGTGGTGCCCGTATGGTTGATGCGCTCCAGCAGCTTCATGATGCCCAGCGAAATGGCCGGGTCCAAGTTGCCGGTGGGCTCGTCGCAGATGAGCAGCGGCGGACGGTTGACCATGGCGCGGGCAACGCTCACGCGCTGCTGCTCGCCGCCGGAGAGCTGGTCGGGCATGGCGTTGAGCTTCTCGCCCAGGCCGACCAGGCGCAGCACCTCGGGAACCTGCGCGCGGATAACGCCGCGCGGCTTGCCGATGCACTCGAGCGCAAAGGCCACGTTCTCGTACACCGTCTTGTTGGGCAGCAGCTTGTAGTCTTGGAACACGATGCCCATCTGACGGCGCAGGTACGGTACCTTGCGGTTCTTGATCTTCATGAGATCCTGGCCGGCCACCATGATGGAGCCCGAGGTGGGCTTGAGCTCGCGCATGATGGAACGCAGCAGCGTGGTCTTGCCCGAGCCGGAGTGGCCGACGAGGAACACGAACTCGCCCGGATAGATGTCCAGCGTGATGTTGTCGAGCGCCGGCTTGTTGGGCTGCGCGGGATAGACCTTGGTGAGGTTGCGCAGCGAGATGACCGGCTGCGCGCCCTCCTCGCGTGCCTTCTCGCCCGGAGTGGGCTCGGAGGAGGCGCCCATGGGCGCGAAGACGGTGGTGAAGCCGGGGTCGTTGAGGACCTGGTTGACGGCCTGGACCTCCTGGGCTTGGTCGCTTGTGACCTCGGGGTTGTCGTAGATGTTCTGCGGCGCGGGCGCGGCGGGCGCCAACGGGTCGGGCACCGACGGGATGGCACGGTGCAGCGCGGCGGGCGCGGCGGCAGAAGCCGCTGGAACGACCGGGGCCGGCGCGGTCTGCGCGGCAGCGGGCTGCGGTGCGGGCGCAGCCGTGTCCTGGGCGTCGGCATCAGCGGTCGCCCACAGCGTAACATCCTCGGCTGCTTGCTGGTTTACCTGGTCAGTTGCTTGACGATGCGCGCCTGCGGGCGCGTATCCTTCCCCTTGGGGGGCACCCTGCGGAGCCTCGGCATGTTGCTCGCTCATCTGAGGAGTCTGCGCTACCGGCTCAGCGTCGGGTTTACGAAAGTGGTTGCCCACTAGAGCTCCTTCATGTCGTACGTTTAATCTGCCTGAGCTTCTCCATTCTAGCAAACGGAGCACCCATACATTAAACGGGCACAGACGGACAAGCCGCCTGAACCCGTCTTTGATGAGAGAATACCCAGCTCATGCCCTGCGCCGCGCCCAAGCCGGGCAGCGGGCGGGGCTGTGCCCGCAAAACGTTACCGGCCGAGGACCTCGCGCACGCGCCGCGCGATGCCGGAGGCGTCGAGCCCGAAGTGGGCCAGCAGCTCGTCGGGCTCGCCGGACGTGCCGAAGGTGGTCATGCCGATGCGCGTCACCGGCACGGGGTGCTTCTCGCCCAGAAGCTCGGCCACCGCCGAACCCATGCCGCCGTAGACGGAGTGCTCCTCAACCGTGACCACGCGGCCGGTCTTGGCCGCACTGGCGAGGATGGTCTCCTCATCCAGGGGCTTCACGCTCATGACATCCACGACCTCGGCCGAGATGCCGTCCTGGGCGAGAAGGTCGGCGGCCTTGAGGGCCTCGGCCACCTCAACGCCGCAGGCCATAAGGGACACGTCCGCGCCCTCGCGCACCACGTTGGCGAAGGCGAGATCGCAGGCGAAGTCGTCGCCGTAGACCTCCGGAACCACGGCGCGTCCCAGGCGGATGTAGAACGGCCCGGGCGTAGTCGCGGCCAAGCGGATGGCCGCGCAGGCGGCTGCGTAGTCGGCCGGCACCAGCACGCGCATGTTGGGCAGCACGCGCATGAGCGCGATGTCCTCGAGCATCTGGTGCGTGGCGCCGTCGGGACCCACGGTGATGCCGGAGTGCGTCGGCGCCACCTTGACGTTGAGGTTGGAGTCGCACACGGTGTTGCGGATCTGCTCCCAGCAGCGGCCCGTGCCGAAGACGGCGAACGAGCCGGTGAAGACGGTGCGGCCGGCCAGCGCCAGGCCGGATGCCACGCCGATCATGTTCTGCTCGGCGATGCCGACGTCCACCATGCGGTCGGGGTAGGCCTCCGCGAACTTGCCGGTGGTGGTGGAGCCAGCCAGGTCGGCGTCAACGGCCATGACGTCGACGCCCTCCTCCACCAGCTTGATGAGGGTTGCGCCGAACGCGGCGCGCGTTGCCTTAGCCATAGGGTTTAAGCCTCCTTGCAAGCGGCGGCCAGAGCGGCTGCGGCCTCGTCGAGCTCTGCCAGTGCCTGGGCGGCCTGCTCCTCGCTGGGAGCGTTGCCGTGCCAGTTGCAGGCGTCCTCCATGAAGGAGACGCCCTTGCCCTTGACGGTGTGCGCCACAATGGCGGTCGGCGCGCCCTTGTGGCCCTGCGCGTCGGCAAAGGCGGCGCGCAGCTCGGAGACGCTGTGGCCGTCGACCTCCAGCGTGTTCCAGCCGAAAGCGCGGAACTTAGCGCACACGTCGCCCAAGCTGCAGACGTCGGTCACATGGCCGTCGATCTGCAGGTTGTTGAGGTCGACGACCGCGGTGAGGTTGTCGAGCCCGCGGTGCGCGGCGAACATGAGGGCCTCCCAGTTCTGGCCCTCCTGCAGCTCGCCGTCGCCGGTGAGGGCGTAGACGCGCTTCTCGTGCGCATCGGCACCTTCGCGGGCGGCGTCCTGCTTGAACGCCAATGCCAGGCCGGCGGCAATGGAGAGGCCCTGGCCCAGCGAGCCGGTGGAAACCTCGATGCCGGGGGCGCAGTGGCAGTCCGGGTGCCCCTGGAAACGAGACCCCAGCTTGCGCAGGGTGAGAAGCTCCTCGCGCGGAACGTATCCCACCTCCGCCAGCGCGGCGTAGAGTGCAGGGGCCGCGTGCCCCTTGCACAGGATGAAGCGGTCGCGCGCCGGATCGGCGGCGTCCGCGGGGTTGTAGTTCAGAACAGAGCCGAAGAAGAGCGTGGCCACGATATCGGCGGCCGAAAGCGAGCCGCCCGGATGGCCGGAGCCGGCGGCTGCCAGCATGCGGATAATGTCGTGTCGCATCCGATTGGCGACGAGGGCCACCTCGCCGTCGGTGCGCACGGGTTGCGCGCCCAGTGTGTTGCTCATGCAACTCCCCTCTTGTTGCGTACATCCGCCCGCAGCGGTACTGCGGCAGGTGCGATTATAGGTTTCCGCACGCCCAAACGTAACCCTGAGCGTCAAAACAGCGCGTCTACCTGCATGATAAAACGTTTATCTGTGTAAAAGTTTTTCAGGTGGGAAACATGAGGGCCGCGCGCCTGCGGCAAAGCGCGGCGCAAGCGCCGCCCCGGGCGCCTATCCGCGGCGCTCGGCGGAGCGGATACGCGAAAGCGTGACCGGCGACATCCCCAGATAGGATGCGATGTAGCGGTTGGGAATCTGGTCGATGAGCCCGGGGTGCTTCTCGCAGAACCAGCGGTAGCGCTCATCGGCGCGCAGCTGGGCCACCACCTGCTGGACCTCCCAGTGCATGCCCCAGGCGTTCTGCAGCATTCGGATGCAGTAGAGCGCAAGCGGCAGGCTGCTGTCGAGCAGCGCCATGAAGCGCGGCAGGTCAAGAGAGAGCACCACGCTGTCGAAAAGCGCCTCTATGGTGGTGGGGGACGCAACGTCGAAACGCGCGCTCGGCATCACGGGGATGGCCGGGTCGAGCATGAGGCAATCGGTGACCTCCCGCCCGGCCTGGTCGATGAAAAACGAACGCATGCCACCCGAAACCAGCACGTTGACCTGGGTCTGGACGTCGCCGGCGTTGATCACCCGGCTTCCTTTGGCGCACGTCCGCACGCGCGCGAAGGCGGCCAGGTTACGCGTCAGCTCGGCGTCAGCCGTATCGAAATATAAGGAGACAAGCGATTCGACAGTCACCGTGCACCCCTTCACCGCATAAGAAAGCCCGCTGGCTCCGGCTCTACCCTTACCTCAGATACCGGAGTCAGCGGACTGCCCGACCCACGTCCTTTATAGCGCAAGCGCGCCAGCCGCGCATTAGCATTTGCTAACAGCAACGATTATGCGAGGCGAAATCAGTCCAGATCCTGCACTTCGACCGGATCGGCGTTGCCGGTGGCCCAACGGTGGTACCCGATGATGAAGGGGTCCAGGTCGCCGTCCTCCAGCACGCTCTCCACGTTGCTCGTCTCCACACCGCAGCGCAGGTCCTTGACCATCTGGTAGGGGTAGAGCACGTAGGAGCGGATCTGGTTGCCGAAGCCGATCTCGGTCTTGGGGCCGCGGATCTCGTCGAGCTTGTCGGCGCGCTTCTGAAGCTCGAGCTCGTAGAGGCGGGCTTTCAGGATCTGCATGCACGCGGCCTTGTTCTGGATCTGGCTGCGCTCGTTCTGACAGGTCACCACGATGCCCGTGGGCAGATGCGTCACACGGACGGCGGAGTCGGTGGTGTTGACGCCCTGGCCGCCGGGGCCGCTGGCATGGTAGACGTCCACGCGGATGTCATCCGGGGCGATCTCGATCTCAACGTCGTCCGGCAGCACCGGGATGACCTCCACGCCGGCGAAGGTCGTCTGCCGGCGCTTTTTGGCGTCCGTGGGACTGATGCGCACCAGGCGGTGCACGCCGGCCTCCGCGCGCAGCATGCCGAAGGCGTTCTTGCCCTCGACCGTGATGGTGGCGCGGTCGATGCCGATCTGCTCGGCTGCCGGGCAGTCGTTGACGGTAACCTTCCAGCCGCGGCGCTCGCAGTACTTCATGTACATCTTGAACAGCATGAAGGTCCAGTCCTGGGCCTCCAGGCCGCCCTGGCCGGGCTTGATGGTGAGAATGGCGTCGCCGTGGTCGAACTCGCCGGTGAACCAGCTGGCAAGCTCCAAGTCGTCCACGCTGCGCTCGAGATCCTCGGCAAGGCACTGCGCCTCGGCGACAAGATCGGCGTCGCCGTCCATCTCCGCAGCGAGCTCGAGGGCAGCCTGCGCGTCGGCCAGCATGGCGCGAGCGCGCTCCACCGCCTCCACGTCGTCCTTCATCTGGGAGAGCTCGGTCATGGTCTGGCGCGCGGCGTCGGCGTCGTCCCAGAAGCCAGGCGCGGCGCTCTGAGCCTCCAGAGAGGCAATGCGCCCGCGCTTCTCGTCCAAGTGCAGGTACTGCTCCACCTCGGCCAGGCGCGCGGAAAGCCCCTCGAGCGCCGCGGGTGTGACCGCCTCCATTAGCGGTACCTTCCGTGGCAGTTCTTGAACTTCTTGCCGCTGCCGCAGGGACACGGGTCATTGCGCCCCACGTTTGCGTACGGGTCGCCGCTCTCGGCCTTGACGTAGGTCTTCACCTTGCCGGCACCGGCGTTGCCCGCCGTGCCCTGCGGGGCCGCGCCGACCGCCTGCGTGGTCGCCTGGGCGGCCGCGCCCTGCGTGAGCGCGGAGGAAGCCTGGGCGCCATCCACCTCGGAGGGGCCGGAGTAGGTGGCGTTGCTGAGCGCCGAGGGGGCCTCCTGCTGCTGCACCTGCGGGGCGGCGCGGCGCACCTCGATGCGCAGGACCGTGCGCAGGTAATCCTCGTACATGGTGTTCACCAGCAGCTGGAAGGCGCGGTAGGCCTCGGTCTTGTACTCCACGAGCGGGTCGCGCTGGCCGAAGCCGCGCAGCCCGATGCCCTGCTTGAGGTAGTCCATCTCCTGCAGGTAGCTCATCCAACGCGTGTCGATAACGCGCAGCATGACCTGGGTGTTGAGCGTGGCCATGAGCT
The DNA here is from genome assembly GCA_944321435.1 of uncultured Coriobacteriaceae bacterium. Lineage (GTDB taxonomy): Bacteria > Actinomycetota > Coriobacteriia > Coriobacteriales > Coriobacteriaceae > CALUOB01. The sequence continues at coordinate 12,321 of CALULH010000010.1, forward strand.
CGGCGCCCAGGCGCTCGGCCTTCTCGTCGTAGGCCTTCCGCACAAAGGCCAGGGCCTCCTCGACCAGCTCGTCGTACGTGCTCCCCGCGAAGGCGGGCACGTCGGTGCGGCCGGTGAGGTCAACCAGCCATCCGCGCAGCCCCTCGAGGTCCTGCTCGCCCTTCTTGGCGTCCTTGGCGCAGAACTCCTCGACGCAGCGACGCACGGTGTCGCCCATGACCTCGGCAACATGGCCGGACAGGTCCTTGCCGTCGAGCACGCGGTTGCGCTCCTCGTAGATGACCTGACGCTGCTTGTTCATAACGTCGTCGTACTCGAGCACGTTCTTGCGCATGCCGAAGTTGATGCCCTCGACCTTGCGCTGGGCGCTCTCCACGGCCTTGGTAATCATCTTGGCCTGGATGGGCATGTCGTCGGGCATGTCCGCCTTGACCATCATGGCCGCGATCTTGTCCATGCGGTCGCCGCCGAACAGGCGCATGAGGTTGTCCTCGAGCGACAGGTAGAACTGGGTTTTGCCGGGATCGCCCTGACGACCGGAGCGGCCGCGCAGCTGGTTGTCGATACGGCGGGACTCGTGGCGCTCGGTTCCGATGACCATGAGGCCGCCGGCACGCTTGACCTCCTCGTGCTCCTTGGCGCAGACGGCGCGGTATTTCTCCTCCGCCTGCGCATAGGCGTCGGCAACCTCGGCCAACGTCTCGGGCGCAACCTCCTCGGCCAGGTTCATCTGGGCGATATCGGTCTCGGTGAGCTGCTCGGGCTTACCCTCCTGCAAGAGCTGCGTCATGGTGGCGCGCGCCAGGCCGAAGTCGCGGCCCATGACCTCCTCGCGGGCAAGCTCATCCGGGCTGCCGCCCAAAAGGATATCCGTACCACGGCCGGCCATGTTGGTGGCGATGGTCACGGCGCCCAGGCGACCCGCCTGGGCCACGATGTGCGCCTCGCGCTCGTGGTGCTTGGCGTTCAGCACCTCGTGTGCGATGTTGCGCTTCTCGAGCATGCGCGAGAGGCGCTCGGAGCTCTCGATGGAGACCGTGCCCACCAGAACCGGCTGGCCCTTGGCATGGCACTCGACGATGCGCTCCGCGACGGCGGCGAACTTGGCGTCGATGGTGCGGTAAACCAAGTCGTCCTCGTCCTTGCGGATAACCTCCTTGTTGGGCGGGATCACCTGCACGGGGAGGTTGTAGATCTCGCGGAACTCCGCGTCCTCGGTAAGGGCGGTACCGGTCATGCCGGAGAGCTTGTCGTACAGGCGGAAGTAGTTCTGCAGCGTGATGGTGGCGAGCGTCTGGTTCTCCTCGCGCACCGGCACGTTCTCCTTAGCCTCGATGGCCTGGTGCAGGCCCTCGGAGTAGCGGCGGCCTTCCATGATGCGGCCGGTGAACTCGTCGACGATCTTGACCTCGCGGTCGGGGGTGACCACGTACTGCTGGTCGCGGTGGAACATGTACTCGGCCTTGAGGGCCTGCTGCAGGTGGTTCACCAGCTGGCCGGACAGGTCGGCGTAGATGTCGTCGATCCCCAGGCGCTGCTCGATCTTCTTCAGGCCCTGCTCGGTGGCGGCGATGGTGTGCTTGGCCTCGTCCATCACGAAGTCGCCGTCGGGCTCGGGGCGCTCCTCGGTCATGGCCAGCATGTCGTACTCGGGCTCCTCGGCCTGCTTGAGGCCGCGGACCGCGCGCGCGAACTTCTTGTAGGTGTCGGCCGACTTGGTGCCCGCGCCGGAGATGATAAGCGGAGTGCGGGCCTCGTCGATGAGGATGGAGTCGACCTCGTCGACGATGGCGTAGACATGCCCGCGCTGCACGCGCTGCTCAGGACGGGTGACCATGTTGTCGCGCAGGTAGTCGAAGCCGAACTCGGAGTTGGTGCCGTAGGTGATGTCGGCGGCGTAAGCCGGGCGCTTCTGCTCGAGCGGCATGCCGTTCTGCAGCAGGCCGACCTCCATGCCCAGGAAGCGGTACACGCGGCCCATCCACTCGGAGTCGCGGCGGGCCAGGTAGTCGTTCACGGTGACCACGTGAACGCCCTTGCCGGGCAGCGCGTTCAGATAGGCGGCCAGCGTGGCGACGAGCGTCTTGCCCTCGCCGGTCTTCATCTCGGCGATCATGCCCTCGTGCAGGGCCATGCCGCCGATGATCTGCACGTCGAAGTGGCGCATGCCGACGCTGCGGCTCGCAGCCTCGCGCACCACGGCAAAGGCGTCGGGCAGGATGTCGTCGAGCGTCTCGCCGGCGTCCAGGCGCGCGCGCAGGACCTCGGTCTGGCCGCGCAGGGTGTCTGCCGGAGCGTGCAGGCGGCCGCGCTCGTCGCGCACCAGGTTGCCCTGCGCGTCGCGCTCGAACTCGCCGCTGGGCATGGCCTCGTACTTCGGACCCAGCGCGTTGACCTTATCCTTGATCTTCTCGAACCGCTTGAGATCCTTGTCGGAGCCAAACGAGAGGAGCTTTGAAACGAAACCCATACGATTCCTTCGGTCGTGCGGGGCACGCCGTCCGCACCGCGCGCGGGCGCTTTCAGCATGCTGCATACATTCAGACGGGCTTTACTCTAGCAATACGCTTCTGCGAGAAGAACATCCCTCGCCGACTCGAACAAAGAAACCATGTAAGGGGGCGGCAAGCCCGTGGCCGAGAAACGCGTTCGTACGAGTTCCCCTTTCGCGCAATGCGCTCGTATCAATGCGCTTCTCGCCCACTTTTCGCGCCCGCCGCGCGGCTTCACCCGACTCGGGGCGCTTCGCGCCCGCCGCCTCCGGCGCGTGCGGCTTGCGTTTCCCCCCTTATACGTAAGCAGACGGTTAGGCATGACGCAGGTTCTGTGCGCTATGGACGCACGAAAGCAGCAGCGTGCTAGACTTGCTCGCGGAAAAGGCGGCACCGGCACGACGTTCGGCGCCCGAGAGCAGGCAGATACGGAGGTTGCGGGCACGTGATCAAGCTCTTCGCATGCGATCTGGACGGAACGCTCCTGAACTACTTCCACCAGGTGGACAAAACCATTCTGAAGGCCATCCGCGCCGTAGAGGAGGCGGGGCTTGAGTTCACCGTGGCCACGGGGCGCAACATGCGCGCCCAGCAGCGCCGCGACTTTGGATTGGACCAGGTGCGCATGCACGCCGTCGGCATGAACGGCGCCATGGTGTTCAACACCTCGGGCGAGCTCATTTACGCCAAGCCCATGGACAAGGCCTTTATCGAGGAGCTGCTGCGCGCGTTTCCCGAACTCGGCTTCGAATGCATCGGCTACGATCATGTCTTTGTGACCGATTCGCGCGAGCGCCACACGGCGTACGGCGGACGCAAGGGCGTTCTGGGCCTGGTGATGCGCCCCATGCGCGCCAAGTTCCTGGCCGATTGCCGTTTTGACCAGACGCCCTCCGACGTGTTGGGGCGCGACATCCTGAAGATCAACTGCCATGTGCACGACGCCGCGCGCGAACGCGAGCTCAAGGCGTTCATCGCCGAGCACAGCGACCGCGTGGTGAACGCGCCGTTCAACCCCACGATGTTCGAAATCACCGACAAGGACGTGAACAAGGGCACGGCCGTTGCCTACCTGGCGCGTTACCTGGGATTCTCCGAGGACGAAGTGGCCGTATACGGCGACGGCGGCAACGACCTCAAGATGCTCGAGCGCTTCCGCAACGCCTACGCTACGAGCAACGGCAGCGACGCGGCCAAGCAGGCCGCCGGCACCGTCATAGGCCACTGCGCGCTGCACGCCGTGCCCCACCACATCATGCGCACCCTCCGCGCGCAGCGCGGGTAGCGGGCACCGCAAAGGAAGCGGGATGACGCAGGGGCGCCGCCTTGCGCTTGGAACGGCGCCGGCGCCCGCTGGGTGACATACGGAGAGGAAGTCCCGCAGGCACCGTGAACGATGGATGAAAAAAGCGCCCGCTGCCGGAGATTCCAGCAACGGGCGCTTTTACCTGCGTTTTTGCAGCAGCTTGAGCAACCTTGGGGCGATAGGCGCCTACTCGGCGGCCTGCTCCTCAGCGGCGGGCTCGGCAGCAGCCTCGGCCTCAGCCGGAGCGGCAGCGGCCTCCTCGGCCTTCTTGGCAGCCTCGGCAGCGTACTTCTCGGCACGCTTGGCCTTCTCGGCAGCCTTAGCCTCGCGCTCGGCGGCCTTCTTGGCAGCGGCCTCCTCGGCGGCCTTGGCGCGCGCGGCCTTGCGCTCGGCCTCGCGCTGCAGCGCGGCCTGGGCGGCACCGCCGAACTTCTGCTCGAAGCGGCCCACGCGTCCGCCGGTATCAACGAACTTCTGCTGGCCGGTGTAGAACGGGTGGCACTCGTTGCAGAGCTCGACCACGATCTCCGGCTTGGTGGAATGCGTCTTGAACGTGTTGCCGCAGGAGCAGCGAACCGTGCACTCCACGTACTCGGGATGGATGCCTTGCTTCATGGGATGACTCCTTAAACTCAGCCCTGGTTTCCGAACAGGGCGTAAGGGGTTGCCTTGGTTTCCGACCAAGGCGAGACAACTCGCTTAGTTTAGCACGTTGCCCGCATGCGCGCCCCACGCCACAAAAGCATCACGGCTGGCATGCGCCGGGCAGCCCCGGCACGCATCCTAGGCGTCTTTCCAATCTGCATGTAAGCGCACAGTTTTGTGAAGGATGCGTTTCAAGGCGCACCTCTCGCTTCTCGCCCGCGTTTTGGGTATAAAGATACAACCGCGCGCCAAGCAACGCGCCGCGCCCTGATCGGCCAAGCGCTGCCGGGGCCGCCCGTCACACCGCAGCCGCCGCCCCGCCGCGGCCGATAAGGAGGCAACCATGGCACATACCTCTGCCGACCGCATTGTCGTTACCGTCCTGGGCGAGAACCGCCCCGGCATCGTGGCACGCGTTGCCGGTATTCTCGCCGAGGGAAACGTCGACATTCGCGACATCACGCAGAGCATCGTGGACAACATGTTCACCATGACCATGCTCGCCGACCTGGCCACCTCCACGGTGGATTTCGCCCAGCTGCAGACCAGCCTCACCGACCTGGGCGCCGACATGGGCCTCACCATATCGGTTCAGCGCGAGGACGTCTTCAACTTCATGCACCGGCTGTAACGAGGCGGCACCGCACCCTGTGCCCGACGCGCCGAACGAGGCGACCGGACCGCGGCGCAGGGCATGCGTTTATCGCCCGTTAACGCCCGGCTGCCAAACTGCACGGCGTCTTCCGCAAGAAACGCGGACAACCCCATTCCCCAGCCCTAACGGTCTGCTCCGGCCGCGGTTGCCCCTATCGAAAGCTCGTACCAAAGGAGGCACATATGGAGCATATGCAATTTGCCTACGGCCCGATGAAGAACCGCCACTTGGAGGACTTCGACGCCAAGCGGCATATAGGTGCCGACGGCGAGCGCCTCTACCACAGCCTGACCAACTTCGAGCCGTACGAGGAGAACCTCTTCCGCGAGCACAACGTCAAGCGCGGCCTGCGCAACGCCGACGGCTCGGGCGTGGTGGCAGGGCTCACCCGCATCTGCGACGTGCACGGCTACAAGAAGATCGACGGCGTCGCCGTGCCCGACGAAGGCAAGCTCACCTACCGCGGCTACGACGTGAAGGACCTGGTGCGCAACGCCCAGTCCGAGGACCGCTTTGGCTACGAGGAGGTCGCCTACCTGCTGATCACGGGCTTCTTGCCCACCAAGGGCGAGCTCTACGACTTCCGCCAGCGCATTGCCGACTTCCGGTTCCTGGACCGCGAGTACGTGTACGAGTTCCCCATGCCCACGCAGTCCACCAGCATCATGAACGTGCTGCAGCGCGCCGTGCTGATGCTCTACGCCTTCGACTCCAACCCCGACACCACCGACCCCGAGCACGAGATCGACGTGGCGGCATCGCTGATCGCCCGTTTGCCGCGCATCGCCGCCATCGCGCATATGACGCACCTCGCCGAGATGGAGGGCAGGGATGCGCATATCCCCTCTCCCGTGCCGAGCTACTCGGTTGCCGAGACCGTGCTGCAGGTGCTGCGCGGCGGAGACGACTTCACGCGCGACGAGGCCATGACCCTCGACGTCATGCTCATGCTGCATGCCGAGCACGGCGGCGGCAACAACTCCACGTTTGCCTGCCGCGTGCTGTCCTCGTCCGCCACGGATGCGTACTCGGCCTACGCAGCGGCCATCGGCTCGCTCAAGGGACCGCGCCACGGAGGCGCCAACGCCAAGGTCACGGCCATGCAGAAGGACATCATGACCCATGTGGAGCACTGGGACAACGATGACGAGCTCGCCTGTTACCTGGAGAAGATCGCGCGCAAGGACGCGTTCGACCGAACCGGCCTCATCTACGGCATGGGACACGCGGTTTACACGCTTTCCGACCCGCGCGCGCAGATCTGCAAGCGCTACGCCAGCCGCCTGGCCTCCATCAAGGGGCTGGAGCAGGAGTACACCCTCATCAACGCCATCGAGCGCCTGGCACCCGAGGTTATCGCCAACGTGCGCGGCACCAAGAAGCCCATCTGCGCCAACATCGACATGTACACCGGGTTGGTGTACCACATGCTGGGCGTCCCGCAGGACCTGTACACGCCGCTTTTCGCCGTGTCGCGCATGGCGGGATGGGCCGCGCACCGCATGGAGGAGCTCTACGGCGTGAACCGCATCATCCGCCCGGCTTACGTCACCGTCATGGAGGACAAGCCCTACGTGCCCATAGCCGACCGCTCGGAGGCGTAAGGAGCCAAGGCCATTCCGGACGCCGGCCCAACCGGGCGAGAGGCGCCCTTCCTCAATCGCACCGACCGCGTTGCGTTCCGCCCCACCGGGCTGAAAGCACCGCGGTCGGTGCGATTCTTTACGGACGCAAAGCAGTGCCCTTGCGGGCGAGAAGAGCGGACGCCGAAAAGGGCGAGAAGCGCGGTCGCGGCACCCGGTCGCTGGTCGTATAATACCGTGCTGTTTTATCCGCAACGCTTCCGAGGAGGCGGCCGGGATGATCTTCTTCTCAGACCTGGACGGGACGTTTGTCACCTCCGACAAGCGCATCACCGCCGAGAACCTGCGCGCGCTCGACGCCGTGGCCGCGCGCGGACTCGAGTTCATACCGTGCACGGGACGCTGCGCGTCGGGCGTGCCGAAGGAGCTTCTCGCCCATCCGGCCGTGCGCCACGTGGTGGCCGCCAACGGCGCGGTGGTGAACGCCGTCGGAGAGGACGGCTCCATTGAGCCAGGCGCCTTGCACCGCGTTGACCTGGGGGCCGAGCGCGCGCAGCGGCTGTACGAGCTGTCGCGCCGGTTCGACATGACCTTCGACGTCTTTGCCGACGGCAACGTCTACACCGAGCGCGCCGATTACGAGCGCATTCCCGAGTTCGTAGAGGACGCGTCCACGCGCAAGCTGGTCTACGCGCTGCGCACGCCCGTCGACGAGGCCATGCCCGCCTTCCTGAGGCACCCCGCGCATGTAGAGCGCATCTCGATGAGCTGGAAGAACGCGGCGGAGGCCGACGCGGTGCGCGCCGAGGTTGCGCGCGACCCCAGCCTGGTCTGCGTGAGCTCCACCGTGTTCAACCTTGAGATCTCCGATGCGGGCGGGACCAAGGGCACGGCGCTCTCCTGGCTGTGTGGGCACCTTGGCGTGCCCGTGGCCGATGCCTACGCCTTTGGGGACAACATCAACGACCTGAGCATGATTCAGGCGGCCGGTCATGGCGTGGCCATGGCGAACGCGCTGCCCGCCGTAAAGGCGCAGGCCAACGCCGTGGCGGGGTCCTGCGACGAAAGCGGCGTGGGCCGCTTTATCGAGCGCGTGCTGCGCGGCTAACAGGCGCTCTCCACGCCGGCGTACAAGCGCGGCGCGGACGAGCTGCGCCACCGTGAGCAAGGCCTACGGTGGCGCATGGCGCAATGCGCCGCGCTTTACCCACTCCCTCAGCAGCAGCCCGCGTACTGGAACGTGCGCACGTCGAAGACGCCCTCGGGGCGGATGCGCAGCGTGGGGATAACCGGAAGCGGCAGGAAGATGAGGCCCATCAACGGGTCGACCGGCGGCTCGACGCCCATGCCGCGCACCGCCCGCACAAAGGCGTCGTGCTCGGCGGCCACCGCGGCGGCGTCCTTGTCGCCCATCAGACCCCCCAGCGGAAGGTCGAGCCGCGCCACCACGTTGCCGCCGCTCACGGCCACCGCGCCTCCCTGCCCCACCGCGTTGACCGCGGCCAGCATGTCGGCGGGGTTATCGCCCACCACGCAGACGTTGTGGCTGTCGTGGCCGATCGTGGCTGCAACGGCCCCCTGTGCGACGTTGTAACCGCTCACCCAGCCGCGGCCGATGTGCTTGCCCCAAAGGTCCTTCTCGCCCGCGCCCTGGTCCTGCGCCGCCGCCCCACGGCCATGGCGCTCGATCAACACCAGGCGGCGCAGGCCGTCGGCGCTCTGGGCGCGCACCTCGGCCGTGATGGCGTTGGCCGGCGTCACGCCGATGACGGGCATCGCCGGATCGAAGGCGTAGGCAAACGTGTCCTCGGTGAGCCGGGGCAGTTTGACGCTGCCGCGCAGGAGCTCCTCCAGGCGCTCGACCTCCGCAGATGCCGGGGAGATCTCCCCCACAAAGGAGCCCCTCTCGGCAACCAACGCGCCCGCCGCGTACACCTGCGCGGGCGGATTGGCAAAGGAAAGGTCGTCGAGCACCAGCAGATCCGCGCGCTTGCCCGGGGCGACGGAGCCCACGAGCGCGCCGGCGCGCCCGCAGCCATGGTCGAGCCCGAAGGCCTCGGCCGTCGACAGCGTCCCCATGGCAAGGGCGTCCAGCGGGTCGATGCCCTTCTCGATCGCCAGGCGCACGGCGTTGTCGATCATGCCGGTGGCGAGCGCGTCCGAAGGCGCGCGGTCGTCGGTCGCCAGGCAGCAGCGGCGCGCACGGGCCGGATCGTCGAGCACCAGCGGGGCCAGCGCCTCGAGGTCATGGCTGCAGGTGCCCTCGCGCAGCATGATGTACATACCGCGCGACAGCTTGTCCAGGGCCTCATCAGGATTGGTGCATTCGTGGTCGGCCATGATGCCGGCAGCGGCATAGGCGTTGAGCTCGGGTCCGGCCACCAAGGGCGCATGGCCATCGGTCATGCCGCTCGCCGTCAGCGCCGCCGCATCGATGCGCGCGAGCGTCTCGGGGTCCGCGCCCGTCACGCCCGGCATGTTCATCATTTCGCCCAGGCCGAAGATGTCTTCGGGGTACTGGGCGAAAAACGCCTGCATGTCGGCCGCGGTGATGCTGGCTCCCGCCTGCTCGTCAGGCAGGGCGGGCACGCAGCTGGGCATCATGAAGCGGGCGTTGAGCGGGGCGCGGCGAGCGTCCTCGATCATGAAGCGCAAGCCGTCCAAGCCGCAGACGTTGGCGATCTCATGGCTGTCCGCAATGGCGGTGGTGGTGCCGCGCGCCAGCGCCATCTTGGCGTACTCGGCCGGGCGCACGTTGGAGCTCTCCATGTGCAGGTGGCCGTCGATGAGGCCGGGCGCCAGGTAGCGGCCCTGGCAGTCGATCACCTGAGCGGCCTGCGCCGCGTAGATGCCGCCGGATTCCGCGTCGTCGTCGCGGCCGGCAAAGAGCACGGCCACGATCTCGCCGTCCTTCACGGCGACCGAGCCCGCCACCACGCGGTGCCCGTACACGTCCACGATCCGCGCGTGGGCGAACACCGTGTCCACCGGCACGCGCCCCATGGCCGCGTCGATGCGCGCGGCGATCTTCTCGACTGACATAGGCCCCCTATCCGCGGGTAGCAGCACCCGCCTCGCGCGCTCCCCGCGTCAAGCGCGGGCGGCGCTGTTATCGCACATACGCCATCATACCCCCGGCGCAAGCCCGCTAGCCGCGCAAGCCCGCGTCAGGCAGCCCGCATCAGGCAGGCGCGCGGCGCGCAGGCGCCCTTCTCGCCATCCCTGCCCAAACAAAATCGCACCGAAGACATCGCTTTTCGGCGTTTCGAGCCGAATTCTGATGCCTTCGGTGCGATTATTCTGAGCGTGAGGGGCCGGGGACCGCGCGGCCCCGCGGCACCGTGCCCTGCGGCGCCGTCTAACCCAGGCGCGCGAACTTGCGCTTGCCCACCTGCAGCACGGTGCCCGGGGTCAGGAGCGCCGGATCCACGTTGTAGCTCTTGGGCGCAACGGGCTGCTGGTTGATCTTGACGCCGCCGCCGTCGATCAGGCGACGCGCCTCGGAGACGCTCGGGGCCAAGCCGGCTTCCTTGAGCACGCCGGCAAGGTAGACCAGGCCCTCGTCGTTCACCGTCAGGTCAACCGCCACCTCGGCGATATCCTCGGGCAGCTCATCCTGCTTGAACACGCGGTCGAAGGCGGCCTTGGCCTCCTCGCCCGCACCGGCGCCGTGGTAGGCGTCCACGATGTTGACGGCCAGCGCGCGTTTGAGCTCGTAGGGATCGGCCGAGCCGTCGGCCAGTGCGGCGTCGATCTTATCGACCTCGTCAACGGAAAGCGTGGAGGCCAGGCGGTAGTACTTGCCGATCATCTCGTCCGGAATGGACATGATCTTGCCGAACGCATCCGCCGGCTCGTCGGTAAGGCCCACGTAGTTGCCGTAGGACTTGGACATCTTGCGCACGCCGTCGGTGCCCTCCAGAAGCGGCATGGTGAGCGCCACCTGCGGCTCCATGCCCATCTTCTCCATGAGCTCGCGGCCGGCCAGCAGGTTGAACAGCTGGTCGGTGCCGCCCATCTCCACGTCAGCCTTGATCTGCACCGAATCGAAGGCCTGCATAACGGGATAGAGGAACTCGTGCAGGGCAATGGGCGTCTGGGACTGGTAGCGCTTGGTGAAGTCGTCGCGCTCCAGGATGCGCGCCACGGTGAACTTGCTGCAGAGCTCCAAAAGCCCCTTGAGGTCGAGCGAGAGGATCCAGTCGGCGTTATGCACGATGGTGGTCTTCTCGGGATCGAGGATCTTCATGGCCTGCGACACGTAGGTGGCGGCATTGGCCTCGACCTGCTCCTGCGTGAGCTGCGGGCGCGTGGAGTTCTTGCCGGACGGATCGCCGATAAGCGCCGTGCCGTTGCCGATAATAAGGGTCACCTTGTGGCCCAGGTCCTGGAACTGGCGCATCTTGCGCAGCGGAACCGCATGGCCCAGATGCAGGTCGGGGCTGGTGGGGTCCACGCCCAGCTTGATGTTGAGGGGCTCGCCCTTCTCGAGCTTCTTGCGCAGATCGGCCTCGGGCACGATCTGGGCCACGCCCGACTTAATGATGCGAAGCTGCTCGTCTACTGGTAGCACTGCAAAACCTCCCGAATTCGTAGCACCCTCGCCTACCGGGCAGGCGGTGCTTGGCAGCATAGAAACTTCTTTATTTTAACGGATGCGGGCGAGAAGCGCAGGGGCGCAATCGCACTGCGCGGACATAACCGCCCGCCCGTTGGGTGCGGCCCGCCTCCGGACGCGGGCGCAGGCGGCGAGGAACGCGTGGCGAGACGCAGGCCGAGGGCTAATCCTCCCGAGTGCGGATGTAGATCTGCTTGTCGATGGGAGCCGCCTCGTAGTTGCCGAGCGACTTCACGAAGCTCGTGAGCTTTTTGAAGCCGAAGTTGCGCACGTCAAAGTCCGGCAGGCGCTTGCCCAGCTGGTCGCCCAGAAGGCCGGAGGACACCCAGCCGTCGTCGTCGGAGAACTGGTCGATGATGGCGTCGATCACGCGCCGCACGCGCTTGAGGTCACGCCGGCGGTCGCTCTTGGGGCTGTCGGCGCCCGCGCCGCCGCCTTGCGCCGCCTGCCCGCGCCCGGGGCTCGCACCGCCCGCCGCCGCGCGCGCCTTTGCCGCCGCGGCCCGCTCGGCCTCCTCGCGGCGGCGCTCCTCGCGCTCCTCGGCCTGCTGCTGGGCGTAGAGCAGGTCCAGGTACTTGAACTGGTTGCACGCGCTGATGAACGGCTCGGGGGTTTTCTCCTCCCCCATGCCTATGACCTGCATTCCGCTCTCGCGCAGGCGCGCCGCCAGCCGCGTGAAGTCGGAATCGCTCGACACCAGGCAAAAGCCGTCCACGGTGTCGGAGTACAGGATGTCCATGGCGTCGATGATCATGGCGGAGTCGGTGGCGTTCTTGCCGGTGGTGTAGCTGTACTGCTGCATGGGGATGATGGAGTTCTCCAGTAGCACGCTCTTCCACGACGCCAGCCGGCTGCTGGTCCAGTCGCCATAGATGCGCTTGTACGTGGCGATGCCGTTGTTGGCGGTCTCGTCCAGGATGATCTTGATGTAGCGGTCCGAGATGTTGTCGGCATCTATGAGGATCGCGAACCTGAGCTCGTTTTCCACGGGGTTCCTTTCTTTTGGGGGCTTGCCGCGAGGTTGCCCCTTTGCCATGGGGGACGGGTACAAATGGCAGACCCTTGTCTGCCATTTGTACCCGTCCCCCATGGCAGTGACAGGCTGCCTAGCGAGCCCTTTGGCAAGGGGCGCCACCCGCCTGCGCGGATGGCGCCCCCTGGACTTTGCTTACTCTGCGCTGGGCGAGGTGGACGGGGCGGTGCCGCCCGCCGAGCCGCCGTTGCCGCCCTGCCCGCCGGAGCGGCGACGGCGCCGACGCCGCCGATTGCTCGTTCCCTGCTCGGCTGCGGGAGCCTGCCCAGAAGCGGGCTTATCGGTCGTTGGGCGAGAAGCGCGCGGGGCGTCCGCAGCGTCGTCGCGGCCCGGTGCCTGGCTCTGCGCGCTGCGCGTATGCCTGCGGCGCGGGCGATCGGCGCGCGGGGATTCGGCGTCCGGGCGAGCCTCGCGGTCGGCGCGCTTATCGCCGCCCTTGTCTCCGGGACGGCGGCGCGCCACGCGCACGTCGGACTGCGCCAGCTCCTCGGCTACGGACATAACCTGCGGCTTTGCCCCGCGCTGACCGCGCTGGTCTGCGCCGCGCTTATCCGCGCGGCCCTCTGCCGGCCGCTGCCCCTCGCGAGCCTGAGCGCCCTCCGCGCCGCGCGCGGACTTGTGCCGGCGCCGACGCTTGGAAGCGCTCCCCTGCTCGGATGCCGCACGGCCGTCAGCCGCGGGCGCCGGGGCGGCAGAGCGTTCGGCCCCGCGCCCGCGGCCGGCCTCGGTACGGTCGCGCGCGGCGTCCTTCTCGCCCGCGCCCCTGCGGCTGCGACGCGCCTCCTTCTGGGCCGCCTCGGCAAAGGCCCGGTCCAAGTCCTCGCCCGACACGTGGCGACGGCGACGGCGCGTCGGCTTCTCGCCCGCAGCCTCGGCGCCGGCGGCCGGAGCGTCGGCGTTGCGGCGGCGCGGCGCGCGGGATTGCTGCCCGCCCCGCTGCCCTCCGCGGCCCGCGGCGGCCTCGGCTTCCTCGCGCTTGCGGCGGCGGCGCGGCGTGGGCCCGGAGCTCGCAATGCGATCGGACGCGTCCATCCCCGGCTGGGCAACGCGGCCTTCGGCGCGGTCGAGGTCGAGCAGCGCCATGGCTATATCCGGCGAATCGATCTTGTCCAGGACCTCGCGCGGGACCGTGTCGGGACGGCACGCGCATCCCTGCTCCTCGGCCTTCTTGCAGGCATCGGGCGAGCAGGTCATGTCCGACAGGCTCACGCGGAAGCTCTTGCCGTTCTCGAGCCTGAGCACCAACCGCTCGCGCGGGGTGTCGTACTCCTGGATCTTGGCCTTGCCCAGAGGCGTTTGGATAACGGCCTTCTTCTTCGGGGCGCGGCCCTTGAAGTCCTTGTAGGCCTCGAACTCGTAGCGCAGGCAGCACATGAGGCGGCCGCACACGCCCGAGATCTTGGACGAGTTGAGCGGCAGGTCCTGCTCCTTGGCCATGCGGATGGAGACCGGCTCGAACTGCCCGCCAAAACGGGCGCAGCACAGCTCCTGGCCGCAGTGCGCGTAACCGCCCACCAGGCGGGTCTCGTCGCGCACGCCGATCTGGCGCATGTCCACGCGGATGTGGAAGAACGCGGAGAGGTCCTTCACCAGCTGGCGGAAGTCCACGCGCTCCTCAGCGGCAAAGTAAAAGACGGCCTTCTCGCCGCCAAAGAGGTACTCCACGGCAACAGGCTTCATATCCAGCTTGTTCTTCTCGACCAGGCGGCGGAAGTCATGCATGGAATCCTCGCCGCGCTCGGCCAGGCCCTCGGCAAAATCCAGGTCCTCGTCGCTGGCGATGCGCAGCACCGGCTTGAGGGGCGCCGCAAGCTCCTCGCGCGGAACCTCGAAGGCATCGCGCGTCACCAAGCCGATCTCGGTGCCGCGCTCAGTGGCGCAGATGACGTGGTCGCCTTCCTCGGCGGGCACGCCCGCGGGATCGAACCACAGGTCGCGCGAGGCGTAGGCGAACTTGACAGGTATGACTATCGGCATAGAGCCTTCCTTAGATCGAACAGCATGACCTCAAGGGCCAGCTGGGGGGTAACGTTGCGACGCACGCGCCTCTCGCACTCCTCCACGCATCCGAGCGCCGCCACGGCGCCCGTCACGGAAACGCGGTCGGTCAGGCGGGCGACAACCTCGGGCATGTCGGCGTTCACCGGCACGTAAGCAGGGTCTTGGCACGCCAGCGCCACGTCGCGCAACAGCGAGCGCGCTGCGGCAAGCACTTCCATGATACCCGATCGCTCGCGGGCCGAAAGCTCGCGCTTGTTGCGGTCCTCGAGCTGCTTCACAGCGCCGCGGCTGAGGTAGTCGGCGCTGTCGTCGAGCTCGGCCTGCTGCGCGGCCTTGAGATCCGCGAGCGGCGCCTTGACGGCGCCCAGGATCTCGCGGGCGCTGGACAGGACGTCGGCCTCGTCCGCATAGGCCAGGCCGTCGATAGCGCGCAACATGACGCGCCGGGCCTCGCGGCGCTCGGCGGATTTGAGGAACGCCGTGGCGCGCGCCGGGCTTCCGGCCACCGCCACCGCCGTGGCGGCCGCAACCTCGTCGACGCCGGTTTGGCGCACAACGGCACGCACGGCCTCGGCGGCGGGCACCATGCGGAACGGCACCTGCTGGCAGCGCGAAACGATGGTGGGAAGCACCACGTCGGCCGAGGTTCCCAGCAAGATGAACACCACGTGCTCGGGGGGCTCCTCAAGCGTTTTGAGCAGGGCGTTCGCGGCGTTGGCGTGCAGCAGGTCGCAGCGGTCGATGATGTAGACCTTGCCGCGGGCGCGGACCGGCGCCAACGCGACGTCGTCCAGAAGGTCGCGGATCTGGCCGATCAGGTACCCTGTGGCGCTCTCCGGCGCAAAGTAATGCACGTCGGGATGCGTGCGGTGCGCCACGCGGCGGCAGGTGTCGCACACGCCGCAGCCGCCGTCCTCGCAAAGAACAGCTTGCGCGAAGGCCCAGGCGGCATCGAGCTTGCCCGCGCCGGACGCCCCCAGGAAGAGGTATGCCTGGCCTACGCGCCCCGAGCTCACGGCACGGGTGAGAAACGCCTGCACACGCGGCTGGCTGTCGAGCTGGGCGAGAAGGGAGGCCGGCGCAACCTGGGACGCTGCCGGCACGCGGCTCCCGTCCGCCTCGTCCGGGGAGAAGGGTACGGGCTGCTTCATCTAGCGCACCTCCCCCTCTTGGCCCGGGTCCGCGGTGGCCCCGGCGCCGAGCTGCCCTGCCAGCGCATAGGCGCAAGCGGTTGCCGGCACCGTCAGGTCCAGGGCGTCCTCGACTTCGGACACCGTGCGGGCCAGCACCGCGGCAACGCTTCCCGCGGCGTCAACCGTGCGCACGCGCGCGGGATCCGCGGCGGCAACCGCGGCAAAGCCGGCGGCCACCTGCTCTTGGTACGCCAGGCCCTTGGCCTCCATGCGGTCGGGCTCGCCAGCCGTGGCGCGGGCGTAGGCCTCGGCCGCGGGCAGGTCGTAGACGATCGTCAGGTCCGGATGGCACCCGCCCACGGCGAGCTCGTTGGCCCGAGCCACGTCCTTCTCGCCCAGACCGCCGGCAAATCCCTGGTAGGCGGTCGTTGAGTCGTAGAAGCGGTCGCACACCACCACCGCGCCGGATGCGAGCGCGGGCGCGATGACCTCGTGCACCAGCTGCGCGCGGGCCGCCTCGTAGAGCAGCAGCTCGCAGGTGGCGCTCATCCCCTCGTTGGACGGGTCGAGCAGGATAGCGCGGATCTGCTCGGAGATGGACACGCCGCCCGGCTCGCGCAGCAGCAGGACATCGCGCCCCGCCAACTCGAGCGCGCGGGCCAGCAGGCGCGCCTGCGTGCTCTTGCCGCAGCCGTCAACGCCCTCCAACGTGATGAACTTTCCGCGCTCCACGCTACCCCTCCTATGCGCGCTGCTTTCCCGCCGCGGCCTTCTTGGTGCCGGCCTTCTTGGCGCCCGTGCTTTTCTTGGCAGCCGTCTTCTTAGACGAAGAGCCCTTCTTCGCCGTGGTCGTTCTCCCGCGGCCGCGCGCGGGCTTCTTCTCCTTGCCGGGGCAGCCCATGTTCACGCAGAGCTTCCACGGGCCGCGCGCGGTCTCTACCACCACCATCGGCGCACCGCAGTCCGGGCAGGTCTCGCCCGTGGCCGAAAGCTTCCCGCGCTGCGGAAGCGGGTAGCTGGTACCGCACTCGTCGTAGTTCTCGCACCTGATGAAGCGCTTGCCGGTGCGCTCGGATTTATGGGCTATGAGCTTTCCGGTTCGACCGGCTTCGGCGCACGCCTTGCAGGTGCCCACCACCACGTCGGGCTCGTAGTTGGTGGGGCACTGCGGGTTCACGCAGATCTCGTAGGCCTTGGATCTGAACGGCTTGCACTGGATCCGAGGGGCGCCGCACTCGGGGCACACACCGGCCTCGCCCTCGATGGGGCTCACGCGCACGCCGCTCGGGACGGGGTAGGTCACGTCGCAGTCGGGCCAGCCCATGCAGCCGATGAAGCTGCCGCGGGTCTTGGCGCTGGACTTCATGACCAGGTCCTTGCCGCACTTGGGACACACGCCCACCTTGGCGTCGGCCGTCACCGCGTCGGAGATGGCCTCGCCCAGGTCGTCCTTGTGCTCTATGAGCGCGTCCATCATGCCGGCGAGAAGGGCCCGGCTATGGTAAACCACCTGGCCCTGGCTGTCCTTGCCCTCGGCTACCTTGGTCATGTCGGCCTCGAGCTCGCTGGTCATATCGGGCGTGGTGATGCGCGGCGCGTAGGTGTGCAGCGCGTCGATGATGGCCATGCCCAGCTGACTGGGCTCGATGGGGCCGTTGGGGTCGCCCTTGAAGTACTTGACCTGGTACAGGCGCTCGATGATGCTGGCGCGCGTGGACTTGGTGCCCAGGCCGCGCCTCTCCATCTCCTGGACCAGGCGTCCCTGGCTGTAGCGCGCCGGCGGCTCGGTCTGCTTGGCCTCGAGCTTGAGGTTGCGCAGGCTCACGGCGTCGCCCTCGGCAAGGGCGGGCAGCTGCTCGTCCTTCTTGAGGCCGTAAGGGTACACGGCGCGGAAACCCGGCACCTTGAGCACGTCGCCGCTAGCCTGGAAAGGCTCGCCGGCAACGTCCAACGTGAGCTTGGTGCCCTCGATAACCGCGGGATCCGAAAGCGTTGCCAAAAAGCGCCGCGCGATGAGGTTATAGAGCTTCCACTGCGCCGGCTCCAGCTTATCGGGGCTGGCGGCCGCCGTGGGGTAGATGGGCGGGTGGTCGGTGGTCTCTTGCTTGCCGCGCGTGGGCACGAGCTTCTCGCGCTTGAGCAGCTGCTGGCAGGCTTCGTGGTAGATCGGCGAGGCGCCGATGGCGCGCAGCGTCTCGCGCAGGTCCAGCGACCGCGGGTACACCGTGTTGTCGACACGCGGGTAGCTGATGAGACCGTCCATGTAGAGGCTCTCCGCCAGGCGCATGGTCCGCGCGGGAGAGAGGCCTTCGGCCGCAGCCGCTGCCTGCAGGCTCGTGGTGTTGAACGGCGCGGGCGGGCGCTGGGTGCGGCTCTTCTTGGCAACGGAGGTCACCGTGGCCGTCGTGGCGCCCTCCACGTGCGCAAAGGCGGTCTGGGCGGCCTTCTCGTCCGTGAAGCGCCCCTGCGTGTGGCTGATCTTGAAGTAGGAGCCGTCATCGTCCGGATCGGCGCCGGTCTCGCGCGCTTCGCCGTTGATGAGCCAGTAGTCCTCCGGCTTGAAGGCCAGGCGCTCGCGCTCGCGCTCAACCACCAGGGCGAGCGTGGGCGTCTGTACGCGGCCGGCGCTGCGCACGTTGCCGAAGCCGCCGAACTTGGCCATCGTGAGGTAGCGCGTGAGCGCCGCGCCCCAGATGAGGTCTATGTACTGGCGGCTCTCGCCGGCGTCGGCCAAGTCCTGGTCGAGCTCGACCAGGTTGCTGAACGCATGGTCGATCTCGCCTTTGGTGAAGGCGCTGTAACGCGCGCGGGACACGGGCACGTCGGGCGCCACCTCGCGCACCATGGCCAAGGCGTCCGATCCGATAAGCTCGCCCTCGCGGTCGAAGTCCGTGCCGATAACCACGCTGTCGGCTTTTTTGGCGAGGTTCTTGAGCGCCCGGATGATCTCCTTCTCGGCGGGAAGCTTCTCGATGGGCGCCCACACCAGGTACGGCAGGCTCGGAACCTTCCAGCCCTTGATGTCGATGCCGTCCTTGAGGAACGGCTTACGCTTGGTGTCGTAGGGCGGGCGCGGCAGGCCGTCCGGCACGTCGGCCGGCATGACCTCGCCCTCCTGGCTCACCGCGTACCAACCCTGGTTCTTGTCGAACTTGAGCTCGGTGGGGAAATCCGGCGCCAGGATATGCCCACGCAGGCCGATGGTGACCCATTCCTCGCCGTCGTGGTTGAAACGGTAGACGGGGGTGTTGTAGACCTTGTCGGCCTTGGGCTTGCCGACGGTCGATAGCAGCCGCGCGATCTGCTGCGCGGCATCGTTTTTCTCGGTGATAACGAGCTTCACGGAAAGCTCCTTCTCGCGTCTTGCTTGCGCTGTCTGTTGCGGCACAGTATAAGCGAGTTGACGCGGGTTTGCGCAGTTTGCGCAAAAACGCCGCCGATCAGCACGGCATCAAACGGCTGAAGTTCATCGACCGCCTCCTCATGTGACGGGGCGTTGCGCCGTTCAGCCTGCAACGCATTTCCGGAAGTAGGATCCCAGTGCGTACAGCGGCACCTCCTCGAGCGCTCCGTCGACCCCGTGCGGCCTGAGCGAGCAACGTATCGCTAACTCGGGACGGTACTTCTTGATGTATGCCCTCAAACTCTTGGCCTGCAGATTCTCCCCTGACTTCACCTCGATGGGAATCGCCGCGGGCATCAGCCTGTTGCCGTCGACAAGGAAGTCGATTTCGTTTCGCGTCTTCTCGTTCTTGTAGTAGTGCGCTCCATCAACCTGGCCCGCCGCAAGGATCTCCTGCAGCGCAAACTGCTCCGCCAACGATCCTTTATAGGAACTGAACAGGGAATTCCCTTCAAGCAACGTGCGGGCGTCGAGGTTGTTCAGTGCTCCAAGCAGCCCGACATCGCTAAGGTACACTTTGAACACGGACTCTTCTTCATGAGATGTCAAAGGGGTTTCCGGAGAAGTCACGCACCTCACCCGATGCGCCAACGACGAGTCGATAAGCCATTGGAGGGCGTCTTCGTATTCCCGCGCCCGCGCCGACTTGCTGACCTTCGAAAACATGAACTTGCGGTTCTCCTTGGCAAGGTTCGCTGGAATCGCCCGCCACACAAGCCGGATGCGTTCGGCAAGGTCGTTGGGGGCATATTTTGAAAAATCATTCTCGTATGCGCGCAGCAGATCACGCTGCGTATCGCGAACGCTCAGCAGATCTTGCTCCTCCGTGTAGCGCTTGACCATCTCGGGCATGCCCCCGACATATAGATATATCCTCAGCAGCTCGTTCAGCTGGCCATGGAACGCCCCCAACGTGGGCCAATCGAGTGCTTGAACCGATTCTGCGAGCAAGTTCTGTCCGATGGAAAGCAGGAATTCGAGAAACGTGAGGGGATACAAATCAAGAAAGGTAACCTTGCCAACGGGGAACGACACCCCTCTCGCATTCTCAGACCTTGCGCTCGAAGTTTTGCTCTTTCTACCTTTGAGCGCAAGGCCCAAAGAAGAGCCTGCAGCAACGACGGGAATTTCCGGAGCCTCCTCACAGAAATACTTGAGCGACTGCAGAGCGCGAGGAACCTCCTGCACCTCATCGAGAATGAGCAGGGTGTGCTCATCGATAACGCATCCCGCCTCAATTTGAAGGATGGGAATAAGCCTATGAGGACTCAGCGAACCCTCGAATATGGCTGGCATGTGTTCGTTGTTGTCAAACGAGATATATGCCGTGCGCTTGAAATGCGTTCGCCCAAACTCGCGCATGAGCCAGGTCTTGCCAACCTGGCGTGCGCCCGTGATAAGAAGGGGCTTGCGGCCCGCTACGTTCATCCATTTGCACAGCGCGTCCATAGCAAGTCGTTGCATGACCTACCCTCCGATAGCATTAGTCGACGCCAATGCTACCACGTTTTTATATAGGAGATTAAACTCTTATCTCACATTTTTACATAGGAGTTTTGTCGAAATTCCCACGCTTCCGTATAGGAGTTTGAATGTTGCTCCCACATTTTTGTAGGAGGCAACAGCAACGACCCGCTCAACGAATCGGCAGCTCACGCGCACAACACGCAGAAGATAACCTCCAGCACAATGTTCCGCCATGCCCGCACGCCCCCTCCATGCAGGCGATTTTATCCGTAGCTGCTATTCCCCCATTTCCCAACCGCGTTTTCCGAATTCCGCAACGGTGATTTTCAGAATTTGCTGGTAATGGTTACAGCAAGCGCGAGGGACGTCTGCCAGCAGCGGAAGATCGAACGTTAAAACGTTACCCGAACACCGCGCTCGCCGAGGGAACGCCGCTGAGTGCCTTATCCGGCGCTCCCGCTAGCAGATCTTGCCGATAAAAACGCACCGCTTGCATTCCTTGTCGCCCTAGAGCCCGAAACCGGCCTGTTAGAGTAAGGAAATGCAAGCGGAGCGTCCGTACGTGAAATATATGCAAGCGGAGCGTTGCAGGATGACCTAGATGCAAGCGGAACGCGGCCAGCCCTGCGGGGCACCACCGCGGCTAAACGCGGGCGGCCTCGATCTGGTCGGCCAGCCAAGCGCACCACTCGTCCATGCCCTGGCCCTTGGTGGCGCTGATGGAGAAACGCGGCGCAGTGGGGTTGAGGTCGTCCAACGTGCCGTTGTACGCGCCCATGTCGAAGTCAAAAGCCGGTGCCACGTCGACCTTGTTCAGGAGCAGCGCGCCAGCATGCTGGAAGATCCCGGGGTACTTGACGGGCTTGTCGTCCCCCTCGGGCACCGAGAGGATCATGACGGCGAGGTTCTCGCCCAGGTCGAAGTCAACGGGGCACACCAGGTTGCCCACGTTCTCGATGAAGATGACGTCGATGTTCTCAAGGCCCACGCCCGCCTCGAGGGCGTCCACGGCCTGGCCGATCATGTTGCCCTCCAGATGGCACAGGCCGCCGGTGTTGATCTGCACGGCGGGCAGCCCGGCTTCCTTCATGGTGACGGCGTCCACGTCGGAGGCTATGTCGCCCTCGATGACGGCGCAGCGGTAGCGGTCGCGCAAGCGCTCGTTGGTGGCCAGGATGGTCGAGGTTTTGCCCGAGCCGGGGCTTGAGAGCACGTTGACCACGTAGACCTGGTGAGCGCGGAAACGCTCGCGCAGCCCGGCGGCCAAGCGCTCGTTGCGCGAGAGCATGGAGGTTTCAATGGAGACGGTCTTCTCGGCCATGAGCTGGGCTCCTTTGCTTACCTTGGCGTATCGTCCTCCGGATCGTCCGGCGTTTCGATGTCTATCCCGACGATATCCAGCTCCCGCCCTGAGAGCAAGCTGGTCTCCGCGCTGCCGCAATCCGGGCAGCGCAGGTGAAAGCGATCGTGCTCGAACTCGTTGCCGCAAGCCAGGCACAGGCTGCGCGGCCGCACGTAGTCGACCTCGAGCTCCGCATCCTTGGTGAGCGGGTCCTCATCGCGCAGGACCTCCCAGGCAAAGTGCAGCGCCTCGTCCATGACCTCGGTCATGTCTCCGATGCGCAGCCGCACCGAGATCACGCGGTCGGCCCCGGCGTGCCGCGCGGAAGCCACCACCGTGTCGACGACGCCCGACATCAACCCGAGCTCGTGCATGGGCGGCCGCTACTCCTCGTCCTCGTCGTCGCTCAGGATGGAGAAGCGGCTCTTAGCCGTCAGCCCCTCCTTGCCGTACTTGCGCACGATGGCAAAGCGCGCCGCGGCCAGCGATCCCTCGTACATGACGATCATGACGGCAAAGAGGATCATCATGGTGACGGGCGAGGGGTCGGGCGTCACCACGGCGGAGATCACGAGCAGGACCACGTACACGTAGCGCCACGCGCTGCGGAAGCCCGCGTAGGATACGATGCGGAAGAACGAGAGGTAGAACACGACCAGCGGAAGCTCGAAGGCAATGCCGAACGCAATGAGCAGCAGGAACTCGAAGCTGATGTAGTCGGCAGCCTCCGGCATGATGGTGCCGATGGTCGAGCCCTCCTCGATGAGGAAGCCAAACGTGGCCGGCGTGATGACGAAGTAGGCGAAGATCGCGCCGAAGTAGAACAGCGCCACGGCCAGGATAACCGTGGGGACAACCCACTTACGCTCGTTTGGCTTGAGCGCCGGCAGGAAGAATCCCAGGATCTGCCAGGTGATGAGCGGCGTGCAGATGACGAACGAGGCCTTGAACGCCACGCTGAAGCGCGTGGTGAAGCCGTTGAGCGGGCTCGTGACGATGAAGCCAGCCTCGGGCAGGTACTCGCGGATGGGGTCCTGCAGGATGGAGATGATGGTAGGCGTGGCGAAGTACATCACAAGCGTGCAGGCCACGAGCGATGCGACGATGATGGTGATGCGGCGGCGGAGCTCCCCGAGATGGTCGAAGAGCGGCATGCGCGCGGGTCCGATAGGCATAGGTCAATCGCGGAAGGCGCCAAGGCGCTACTCCGCTCCCCCCTCTCCTTGCATGGGCATGTCAGCGGACGCGGCGTCGGCG
Organism: uncultured Coriobacteriaceae bacterium; assembly: GCA_944321435.1. GTDB lineage: Bacteria > Actinomycetota > Coriobacteriia > Coriobacteriales > Coriobacteriaceae > CALUOB01. Next base: position 35,256 of record CALULH010000010.1, read on the forward strand.
GACGCAGCCTTCTTCTTGGGACGACGCGCGTACAGATCGGCCGTGGTCAGCGGCTTCTCCGCGGGTTCGGGCTCTGCCGCAGGCGCCGCGGCATCTGCCGGAGCGGCCCCCGCGTCCGCGGTCGGGACAGCGCTCTTCTCCCCCGCGTCAACGGCGGGAAGCGCGGCGCCGTCCGCAGAGTCCTGCTCCGCGGCGGCTTTCTCGGCAGCCAGGCGCGCGCGGCGCTCGGCGAAGGTCTCCTTGCGCGCCGGGGCGGCCTCGGCGCCGTCCTCGCGGTCGGCGTCGGCATCGTCGGCGACGGCCTTCTTGGCGCCTGCGGGGCTTTGCGCAGCCTGCGTCATGGGATCCACGATCTCGGTCTGCACCACGGCGGTCATCTTCTCCTGCGTCTCGCGGAACTGACGCAGGGCGCGGCCGATAGTGCGCCCCATCTGCGGGAGCTTGTCGGGACCGAAGAGCAAGAACGCGAACAGAATGATAAGGACGAACTCGGTCTGCCCTATACCAAACATGGAGTCACCTCCAGGTGATGAACGTGCAATGCAGGTCAGGATACCACGCGCACGCGCACCCGCCCAGCGCGAGAGGCGCGGGTGCGGTAAAACGTTACCGGCGCTTTACGCAAACGCCACAGCCATACAGCGGCTAGGCCGTGATGTTGATCTCCTCGTCCACTCCCAGGAGCTGCACCACGCGCAGCACGTTGGGTTGGGCGTGCTCGACCGAGAAGGCCTTCTCATGGTCGTCAGCATGGTGCGAGGCACCCACCAAGACGCCGATGCCCGTGGAGTCGATGTAGGACACCTGCGAGAAGTCCAGGGCCACCGCCTCGCAAGGCTGCTCGAGGGCCATGTCGATGGCCTCGCGCAGCTTGTCCGCATTGGAGATGTCGATCTCGCCGGCGATCTCGATCACGTACTTCTCAACCGCGGGCTTCATGGTGACGGTCAGTTCCATATCTGCTGTTCCCTTCTGTTCTGCATCTGCGATAAAAACACGGCGGGGCCGGGCCCCGCCTGAGTAGGTTGCTTACTCGGTTGCGTCGGAGGCACTGCCGGAATCCGTGCCCGCGACCTGCTCGTCGAGCGCGTCGAGGCGGGCCTGTGCGTAATCCTTCACGCCGTAGGAGTTGTCGGTGTCGGCGTCGATGGCCTTCTCGTAGGCGCTGCGCGCGTCGTCGACGCGGTTCTCGGACTCGTAGAACATGCCCAGGTTCGCCCAGGCGGGGCCGAAGTCATCGGTCTCGGACACGAACTGTTCCAACGTGGAGATGGCCGTATCGTGGTCCCCCGTGTAGAAGATGGCGATGGCGCGGTCGACCTGCACCGAGTTGTCCGAGCCGTACTCCTCCAGGTAATCGTCGTAGTGGGCGATGGCCTTCGAGAAGAGGTCGACGACATGGGCGTCGTCGTCGGAGTCCTCAACGCAGGAGCGCGCAGCGACCCCCCAGTCGAAGTAGCTGTTCGCCAGGCTCGAAAGCGAGATGGCGCCGGGATCGGCCTCGTACTGGGACTCGAGGGTGTCGGTTGCCTGACCGTACTGCGCGTCCACCTGCTCCATGGTGATCGCGGCGTCGGACGAGCCCGAGCCGGACGAGCTGCCCTCGTCAGCGGAGGCCTGGTTCTGGCTCTGGGTCTCAGCGCCGCCCTGGTCGGAGGCTTGCGACGACGCGCCGAAGATGCCGCCGCCCACGACGGCCACCGCCAGCACGATCACCGCGACGAGCGCCAGCGACACGACCACCACGCGCACCGTGCGCGTCTGCGCCTGATTGAAAGCCATGCGAACTCCTATCTCGCAAAATCGCGGCAGCTTACTGAGCGCTGTCGGCGGATGCGTCCGATTCGGCGGTGTCCTCCTCGGCAACATGCGCGGTGCCGTCCTCGTCGACGACCACCGGCACATGACCCTCGGGAAGCTCGTCGGTGGCAACCGTGCCGGTATCCGCGGACGCCGTCGCGGCGTCCGAGCTCTGAACGGCCGCCTCGGCTGCGCTCAGCGCCGTGGAGCTGCCCAGCAGGTAGCCGATCACCACGCCCAACAGCAGCGCGATGAGCGCGATAGCCACCACCATCCAAAACGGGGGCGCGTCCACGCCCTTTCCAGAGGAAGCCTGCTGGGGCGCGGCCGGCCGATCGGCCTCGTCGCGGGCCGGCGCCGTTTGGGCCTCGGCCTGCTCCTCGGCGATAAGCTCCTGCTCGTCGTCAAAGAAGCCGTCGTCAACAGGCGCCGGCTTGGTATCGTTAGCCATATGCTCCGTCCTTCTCGTGTTAAGCAAGGTTGTATTGTACCGTGCCGCGCGGACGGAGCACGCGGTCGGGCGCGATCATCAACGCATCCCCATGGAACAGCGGGGCTTTTGCCAAAAAGGCGCCAAGGCGAAAAGCGCGCCCGCGGCGCTCACTTCACCGCATCGTAGACGGCCACGATCCCACCGGTGAGGTTGCGGTAGGACACGTGCGAGAAGCCCGCATCGCGCAGCTCCTGCGCGATGCGCTCTTGCGGGGGAAACCGTTTGATGGAGTCGCGCAGGTACGTGAAGCCGGAGCGATCGCCGCTCACCAGCCCGCCGATAAGCGGGATCGCCACCGTCAGGTAAGCGCGGTAGAGCGCGCGCCATACGACGTTGGGCGGCGTGGCGAACTCCAGCACCACATAGCGGCCGCCCGGAACCAGCACGCGATGCGCCTCGGCCATGGCGCGTGCGCGGTGGCTGAAGTTGCGCAGGCCGTACGCGCAGGTTACCAGCGTGAACGCGCCGTCCGCATAGGGCAGGTCGTGGGCGTCCGCCTCTGCGTAGGCTATTGCCACGCCGCGCGCCGCCCCGGCCCGCTCGCGTTCGCGCGCCACGTCGAGCATCTCGGGCGTAAAATCCGTGAGCTCGATCGAGGCGGGCGGGCACACGCGGCACAGTTCGAAGGCTACGTCGCCCGTACCGCCCGCCACGTCCAGCACGCGATCGTCGGCCGCGCAGGCGCAGGTGCGGGCGACCTGCGCGAGCCAGCGCCGGTAGATGCCAAAGCTCGACAGCGCGTTGAACAGGTCGTAGCGCGTGGCCAGCCCCGAGAAGATCGACCGCACACGGCGGCCGTGAGCGTCCTGCGGCGCGGCGCCCATTACGCGCGGGACTCCAGCTCGAGCTCGGCGCATACCGTCTTGGTGGCCAGGACCAACACGTCCAGCGCCTCGCCCAGCTCCTCGAGCGACGGGTACGTGGGCGCGATGCGAATGTTGGTGTCCTGCGGGTCCTTGCCGTAAGGCCAGGTAGCGCCCGCCGGCGTGAGGGTGACGCCCAGATCGCGGCAAAGCGCCACGATGCGCTTGGCGCTCCCCGGCTGCGCGTCAAAGCTCACGAAGTAACCGCCGTTGGGGTTGGTCCAGCTGGCGCAGCCCGTATCGCCCAGCCCGCTGGCCAGCTTCTCCTGCACCAGGGCAAAGCGCGGGCGCAGGAAAGTCGCGTGCCTCATCATGTGCTGGTGCAGGGCGTCCAGCGTGGGGAAGAACCGCACGTGGGCCAGCTGATTGAGCTTGTTGGCGCTGATGAGGCCCACCTTGAGCGTCTGGGCCACCTCGCGCACGTTAGCCTCGGAGCTGCCGAAGAACGCCACGCCCGCGCCCGGGAAGGTGATCTTGGAGGTGGAGGCGACCTCGAGGATGCGATCCTCGTTGCCGGCGGTCGCGGCGATGCCGTGGATGTTGAGGAGCTTGTCACCCTCCTCCGTGAGGTCGTGCATGCAGTAGGCGTTGTCCCACACGATGCGGAAGTCCGGCGCGGCCTTCATGGTGGCCAGGCGGATCACCGTGTCGTCGGAGTAGGTGACGCCGGTGGGGTTGGAGTACTTGGGCACGCAGAACATGCCCTTGATGGAGTCGTCCTCGGCGCAGAGCTTCTCGACCACGTCCATATCCGGGCCGGTCTCGGTCATGGGAACGGGAATGTTCTCAATGCCCAGGTCCTCGGTGAGTCCAAAGTGGCGGTCGTAACCGGGGCTCGGGCAAAGCCACTTGACATGGTCGAGCTTGCTCCACGGGGTGTAGCCGGGCACGCCCTTCTCCCAATAGTGGATAAGCACCGACTGCATGATGTTCAGGCTGGAGGAGCCCAGCACGATGGTCTGCTCGGCCGGCACGCCGAGAAACGCGCCCGCGAGCTTGCGCGCCGAGGGGATGCCTTCGAAGCAGCCGTAGTTGGAGCAGTCCACACCCTCGTCGAAGAGGTCGGAGTCCTCGTTCAGCACGGACAGCAGCGGGCGCGAGATGTCCACCTGCTCAGGGCTCGGCTTGCCGCGCGCCATGTCGAGCGAAAGGTTCCGAGCGCGGGTGGCCTCGACCTGCTCGTGCAGCTCGTCAACCGCCGCGCGAAGCTCGTCCGTCTCCATCTGCTGATACACCGTCGCCATATGCGGCCCCCTTGCGTTGTCGTTTACTGCAGCCTGACTTCCAACCTTGCGGTGGGTCTTGATTTTGCGCAGTCAAAAAGTATAACCGTGTGCGGGCGCGGCGCGGCGGCATCTGTGCGAGAATACCCCGGATAGAAACAGAACGCACAAGGCGCGGGCACGCGCGGAGGAAAGGCGCAGCGGGCCGAAGCGGAACCCGAGGAGCCGGGAGCCCGGCTATGGGGGCTGCGGCCGCAGCAGGCGGCAAAGCCCGCCCCGCGGCCGCAAGCGCGCCGAGCAGCGGAAAACCGGACGAGGGGGCGCCATGGCGACCAAGCACAAAGGCCCGATCAACATCCAGGCCGACGAGTTCGGCGACCTTCAGCGGCTCGTTGACACCATGTACGCGGGGCAACGCTACGTGAGCCGCCTGGACCTGATCATCCAAGCGGAGGCGCGAGATCTGCACGAAGACCTCATCGAGATCGTGAAGCTGCTGCCGCCGGGCACCTACAGCCGCACGCGCCTGTGCGACCAGCTGAACTCAGCGCTCGCGGCGCATGGCTGGGGCCGCGTCTACGGCACGGTGGAGTAACGCGCGCCGGGCGTCACGCATGCGCCACGACGTTGGCAACCTCCTCGCCCCGCACGAGGCAGCCGGCGTTGGCGATGCAGATGTCCACCACGCGACGCAGCGTCTGCGGCAGATGGTAGCCGCCGGCCACGTGCGGGGTAATGACCAGGTTCGGCGCGCGCCAGAGCGGGCTTTCCGCCGGCAGGGGCTCAGGCGAGGTCACGTCGAGCGCGGCACCGGCGATCCTCCCCTCCTCGAGCGCGGCGAGAAGCGCCCCCTGGTCCACAAGGCCCCCGCGCCCCGCGTTGACAAAGTAGGCGGACGGCCTCATCCGCGCAAAGAACGCGGCGTCGGCCAAGCCGTCCGTGGCGGGGCCGCCCGGCAAAAACGACACGACGGCGTCGGCCTGGGGCAGGAGTCCGGGCAGGTCGTCCATGGCGGCGACGGCATCGAACCCGTCCGGAAGCACCGCGGTGTTGCGCTTGACGCCGGTCACATGCGCGCCCACGCCGCGCGCCAAACGCGCAAAGGCGCTCCCGATATCGCCCGCGCCCAAAACGAGAACCCGCGTGCCCTCCGGCGACGCCACGGCTCCCGCGTCCTCCCAGGCAGCGGCCCCCTGGCTGTCGCGGTATCGGTACAGCTTCTTCATCAGGCAGAGCAACAGCGCCAACGCATGCTCGGAAACCGCCTGGCCGTACGCGCCGCGCGCGCAGGCGAGCACCGCGCACAGCACGTTAAGGCCGGTATAATCCGCTCCCATACGCCCCTCCCCGTCTCTTACGCTTCATGTCCCGCAGGACGGCACGCCACGAACCGCATGTAGAGCATGCCCAGCACGCCGGCGCTGACGGAGGCCGCTAGGATGGCGGTTTTTGCGGCAAGCAGCTCGGCCGGGATCTCGGTAAAGGCCAGGCCCGCTATGAGGATGGACATGGTGAAGCCGATGCCGCCCAGGATGCCGACGCCGACGATGTGCCGGAAGTGCACGCCCTTGGGCAGCTCCGCAAAGCCAAAGCGGACCAGAAGGTACGTCACCCCCGCGATGCCGATAGGCTTGCCCGCCAGCATGCCGAAATACGTGCCCAACGTCACCGGATCGGCCACCAGCATACCCAGGTCCACGCCCACCAGGCGCACCTGCGCGTTGACGAAGGCAAAGACGGGCAGAATCAGGAAGTTCACCCACACGTCGATGCCGTGCTCGAGGCGCATGAGCGGCGGGGTCACGCGGTGCATGACGCGCTCCACGCCCACGGCGGCGTGCGTAAAGTCGTGCTGACCCAGGATGTGCGCATCGTCGTCGTAGTTGTCGGCGAGCTCGGGCAGGCGGTCGCGCAGCCAGTCAACCAGCGCCTCGGCGCGGATATCGGAGCGGGCCGGCACGCAAAACGCCAGGATGACGCCGGCCAGCGTGGCATGGATGCCCGATTGGTACACGCAGAACCACAGCACCAGGCCCAGCGCCAAGTAGGGCTTGAGCGAGAAGACCTGGGCGCGGTTGAGCAGGGCGAGAAGAACCGTCACCGCAGCGGCGGCCGCGAGCCAGACGAGGCTCGGGCTGTGCCCGTAGAACAGCGCGATGGCCACGATGGCGAGCAGGTCGTCCGCGATGGCGAGGGTCGTGAAGAAGACCTTGATGCCCGCCGGGACGCGACGCCCTAACAGCGAGAGCACGCCCAGGGCGAAGGCGATGTCGGTTGCCATGGGGATGGCCCAGCCGTACGTGGCGCCGCCGCGGTTCACCACCGCGTAGATGGCGGCCGGCACCACCACGCCGCCCACCGCCGCCAGCATGGGCAGGAGCGCCTGGCGCGGACGGGTCAGCTGGCCCACGGTCATCTCATATTTAAGCTCTATGCCCACCAGCAGGAAGAAGATGGCCATGAGGAAGTCGTTCACGAACAGCTCGACCGACATGCTGAACGAAAGCGGCCCCAGGGCCACCGTCACCGGCTGGGCGAGAAAGTCATGGATGGGGTAGTACAGGTCGGTGTTGGCGCAGATAACCGCCGCCACCGCGGCGAGCACCATAACAGCCGCGGCGATGGTGCCGTTTCCGGTGATGCGCTCGAAGAGGCGCTTTCCGCCGAGGCGCTTGCGATGCGCCTCGTCTAAGATGAGTGCCTGGCTGGTCTTGATTGCCGTCATGGCGACCCCCTTCCGCGCGCGGTGTCCACAGGCGACCTGCCGCGCGCACCGATTTCCGAACCGATGCGCCGCAGTGCCCGAGCGTCGCGTCCGCGCCCTTATCGCCCCTCACGGGCGGCGCGGTCCTCAAAAACGCCGCCGCCGAAGAACCCTCCGACGGCGGCCGAGTCGCCTAACCGCGTATCAGTATCCCCCGCCGGCACGTAAAAACGGCATCGGCGGCGAGCGGTTTCACAAAGGCCCCAAAATCCGACTGCGCCACCGCGCGACAGGAGGGGCCGTCGAAACTCTGGAGCGAGAGTTTCGACGGCCCCAGAGTTTCGATAGGGACAAGAATGCATATGCATACTAAAGTTATTATCGCAGGTAAAATAATTATGTTATGCATTTATCATCAATATTGATGCATGATGTAGGCGAGAAGAGCGAAACTCTAGCGCCTGTGTTTCGACGGCCCCAGAGTTTCGACGGAAGGTGTGCGCAAGACGAGAAAAACGCGCAGCGGCCACATGAAAAAGGCCCCTCGGGGTGATCCGAGGGGCCTAACGAATACAAAAGGAACGCAAGAACCCAAGGGTTGAGCGAAGCAACGCCTCGCAGTCAGGAAAGCGGTCTTCCCAGGTGCCCGAGATTGACCTGAAAGAGGAGCGCATTGACCTCACGGTCATGCGCGACGATTGAAGGCCAAGGTCGGGTGCCTGGGAAGGCCGCCAGGATCAGCGCGCCTTAGTTAGCAGCCAGGATGGGAGCCGCAACCTGCTTCTTGCGGGACAGCACGCCGGGTATCCACACGCCCTCGGCCACGTCCTCGATCTTGAGCCCCTTCTGCGCGGCGGCGGTGTCGCCCTCCAGCAGCACCTGGGAGCCCTCCTCCATGATGTCGGTGATGCACAGCACGATGCCGTCGGCCTTCTGCTTCTTCTGGTACGCGGCCATGGCGGAGCGGATCTCCGGGATCATGCCGAGCGCGCGGCTCTTGTCGACCGTCTCGTACTGGCCGATGAGCAGCTTCTTGCCGCCGACCTCGAAGAGCTTGATGTCGTTGCCGACCATCTGCTCGGGCGTGAAGGAGCCGGACGGACGGCTGAGGAAGACCTCCATGCCGAACTTCACCGGATCGACGCCGAGCTGCTCGCCCAGTTGGGCGGCGAAGATGCGGTCGAACTCGGTGGTGGTGGGGCTCTTGAGCATGAGCGTGTCGGTCATCATGGCGGAAAGCAGCAGCTTGGCCTGGGCGTCCGTGGGCTTCTGGCCCAGGATGCCGAACAGCCACGCCACGATGGTGCAGCTGGAGCCCCAGGGAAGCGCCATGATGTGCAGCGGCGCGGCGGTGCTGAAGTTGCCGAAGCGGTGATGGTCGACCACGCCGATGATCTGCGCGTTCTCAAGGCCCTCAACCGACTGGCCGGGCTCGTTGTGGTCGGTCAGCACGACCTGCTGCGGGGCGGTCTTGGCCTTGATGGCGTTCAGCAGGCGGGGCTTGGGGGTGTCGGTGTCGGCGAGGAGCTTCTCGGACTCCGCCGGCAGCGGGCCCAGACGGCGGGCCTCATAGGTGTCGCCGTTGAAATTGACCTGGTTGAGCAGCTGAGCCAGCACGACTGCGGACATGATGGCGTCGTTGTCGGGGTTCTGATGGCCGAATACGTAAACCGTGCTCATGTGGTTCCCTTCTCCTATACACGCAAAGGTGGGAGGCGGCGCCAGACGGCCCGCCCGCTCGCTTCAGTATAGCGCGAGAACAAGACGGATAAAAAGCGATGTCCGCCTCGGTTTGGCCTACAGGCAGAAGCCCGGCACAACCCCCAGCTCGCGGTACGTGCCGCGGTAGTACGTGAGCGACCCGTCGTCGTTCACGGACATGGCGCAGTAATCGTCGTTGGGGTACGGCGACCGCATCCACCACGACAGGGCGCCCGTCTCCCCGACCTGGCCGCGCACCAAAAGGGCGTCGAGGGTGCCGGCCGCCTCGGCATCCGAGAACAGCTGGTAGCGGCTGCCCTCGGCGTTGTAGACCACCGCCGACGAGCCGCTCGTGGGATCCTGCGTGCCGCCGACCTCCGCCAAGGACAGCAGCCAGAGCTGATCGGACGTGGTCGAGACCGCCGTGGGATCGCTCGCATAGCCGGCGTTGTTGGTGGCCTTGCTCACCGCCAGCAGCGCGCTCTGCAGCTCGGAGGGCAGCTGCGAAACCAGGGAGGTGTTAACCCACGTGCGCAGCTCGCTCTGATCCCAGCCCCCGGCGTTGCTGTTGTTCTCGTTGTACGCGCGCGCCGCCACCGCCTCGGTGAAGACGAAGGTTATGCCGGCCTTGCCCTGGCTGTCCGCGCGGTCGTCGTGGCGGAAGCCGGCAACCTGCACCGCGGCCTCCGTGCCGTCGGCCAGCGCAACGGTCTTGGTCTGGGACCCGTCGAGCGTCCCGTCGGCGGCGCACAGGTTGTAGCGCGCCGCGATGTCCAAGCCGTCGGCGTCGGTGGGGGCTTGGGCGATAAGCGCGGAGATCTGCGAGAGCTCGGACCAGGAGTAGTCGTTCACCGTGGCGCGCACCTCGGGCTCAGCGGCCTGGGCATCGGTGCCCTGCGTCGCGGAGGAGCCGAGGGTGGCCAGCGCGACCGGGCTCCCCTGTTGCGAGGCGAGGCCGAAGCCGCCGGTCAGCGCTGCCGCACCGACCACGACCACCACGAGCGCCCCCGCTACCGCGGCGGGCACCGCGTAGCGCGGCAAGCCGGCAACTCGCGGGACCTTTCCGAGCAGATCGTCTAAGCGGGGCAGGGAGGGCCGCGGGATCTCCGGTAGGTCGATCTCGGGCAGGCTCACGCGCGGGCCGCGCTTGCGCACGCTGCCCTCGAGCGGCAGGCGCATGGTGCTGCTGGGCCCCTCGTCAACGCTCAGCGGCAGCTCCATGGTCTTTGCGCTGCCGTCATCCTCGGCCTCGGAGAGCACGGCCGTCGAATCCCCCGGGGCCGCCTCGTCAGCATCCCCGGCAGGACCGGTGCCCGCGGGCTGCGGAAAGAGCTCCTGCTCGGATCCCTCGTCCTCCCCCTGCAGGCGCGCGTCGAACACGGGGTGACGGCCCTGCGAGATCTCTCGCTCCTCCTGGGCGAGAATAGCATCGATGTAGGCACGCGTGCTGTCCTCGCTCAAGGGGTCGAAGGCCGCGCCAGCATCGGGGCCGAGGGCGCCGGACGCGCTCTCGGGCGCACCGGCATCCGGCTCCGCAGCAGCTGCGCCAGGCGCATCGGAGGCGACGTCCCGCGCCCCCTCCTCGGCCGGCGGCACCTGGGTCTTCTCGTCCTCCGCGTCCTCGGCGGAAGCGTCCGGCGCATCCACCGCCGGATCGTCCCAAAAAGCATGGGCGCCGTTCTCGACGACCTCGACGGGCTCGGCGTCCGCGACCTCCTCTACGATCAGGTCCTCGTCGGCGTCCGCGGATCCGGGCTCACCCGGCGCGGCGATGTCCTTCGGCGCCTCAGGCGCGGCCGGAGCGACGTCGGCCCCGTCAGCCGCCGCGTCCGCAGCGTCTGCTGCGGGCTCCGCATCCTCTACCGCCGCGCCCACCGAGACGCCCGCGGCCTCCGCCGCACCCGCCTCCTCGGCATCGCGGTCGGCAGCCGCCTCAGCTGACGGGCCCGCCGACTGCTCGGCCTCCTCGACCGGAGAGGCGCCTTCCAGCAGCGTGCCGCACGCCGGGCACGCGTCCTGCCCGTCGGGAACGCGCGCCCCGCACTCCGGGCAAAACTGCGGCAGATGCGTGGGCGCGCCGCAGCTCCTGCAGAACCGGTCGCCCCACTCGATCTCGCCGCCGCATTTCTCGCACTTCATAGGCATATCCTTATCGCAACCGCGCCGCCCGGCCCGCGGGCCGGCGGCGCGGCATGTCGTCATATCGGCTCACTGGCCTTTATTGTACCGTCGCCCGGCAACCTCCGACGCAACAAGCACAAACGACAACCAAGCGGTTACGTCGCCCTTACCACGGGGCAGGCGCGCGATGCGGCGCCTGCCGCCCGCCTACTCCCCGGCCTGAAGGCGGCCGAGCTTGACGGCGAGGATGCGGGCGAGCGACTCATCGATGCGGTCCTCGGCGATCTCGCCGGTGGCCACGGCGTCGAGCATGCCCTGGTAGGCGGCGTCAAGGTCGGCCGGCATGAGCAGCATGTCCGCACCGGCCTTGAAGGCCTTCACAGCCAGGCGGCCGTCTGCCGCGGATGCCGTGGCCGCGCCCATGGCCAGCGAGTCGGTGATGACGATGCCGTCGTAGCCCAGCCGATCGCGCAGCAGCCCCGTGACGATCTCGGGCGAGATGCTGGCCGGGTCGTCGTCGCCGGTGACGGCGGGACAGGACAGATGGCCCACCATGATGAACGGCACGTCCGCATCCATGGCGGCCTGGAAGGGCCTGAGCTCCTCGGCCGCCATCTCGTCGGCCGTCTTGTACGAGTAGATCGCGGTATTGTGGGAGTCGCCCACCGCGCCGCCGATGCCCGGGAAGTGCTTGGCCGCGCAGAGCACGCCTGCATCCGCAAAGCCCCGCACCTGCGCCTCCACCATGGGCGCCACCGCATCGGCCGTGGCGCCGAAGGCCCGGCGCGCCATGGTGCCGCTCTCGGGGTTGTTGGCGATATCGGCATCGGGCGCAAAGTCCACGTTGAAGCCCAGGTACGACAGGTAGTCGCCGATACGCTGCGCCACGTCGTGCGCGTAGGCGGTGTCCCCGGTGGTGCCCACGTCGCGCATGTCGCCCACGTTGTCCACGCCAAACCCCGGGTTGCCGCCCACGCGGCTCACGGTGCCGCCCTCCTCGTCCACGCACAGGAAAACGGGCAGGCCGTTGGCCTCTTGCGCGTAAGCCTGCGTGTTGGCCAGCATGGCGCGCGTCTGGTCAGCGTCCACGAGGTTGTCGGCAAAGTAGACGATGCCGCCCACCGGCATCTGCGCCAGCGCCTGGCGCGTGGTCTCGCCGGACGCGGTCACGCGCCCCACGCCCGTGAGCGACTCGGGCCTCACCACGAACAGCTGCGCCACCTTCTGCTCCAGCGTCATGGCGCCGATCTTCTCGTCAACCTCTTGGGCGAGAAGCTCCTCTTTCGTGGGCGCGGGGGCGGGTTCCGGATCCCGGCCGTCCTCCGGAGCGCCGGCGTTTGCATCGGAGCCGGCGTCCGCCGGCTGCCCGGCGCCCGACGCGCCCACCGCCGTGTCGCCGGGCGAGAAGGGCGGGCCCAGCAGCGCGAAGGCGGCGGCTGCCGCAAGGAAGACGGCGACGACGGCCAGCGCCGCAGCAAGCGGGACGCGCGAACGGCGGCGATGCGTATCGGGCTCGGTGTAACGGCTCACCTGGGTACCTCCTTGCGAACAGAGGGGCCATGCGGCGGCCCCTTGCGACGCTGCGCGTGCAATTGGGCCATCATACCGTGCAGCCCACCCCTCCCGCAGCGCCTCAAACAGGGGTTGAGGCGCCGTGGCCGCGTCCGCCAAGGCGGATGGCGACCTTTAGCCCGCGATCTTCACAATGGGCGCGAAGCCCTTCATGAGCTTCTTCACCTGGCCGGACTTCTCAAAGCGGACCTCCACCATGTCGCCGGAGACGGAGACCACGGTTCCCATGCCGAAGGTCTTGTGCCGCACGGTGTCCCCCGCGGCAAAGGTCTCGGCGGCCTTGGCCGGGTCGGACCGGCGCTGCTCGACCGCGTGCCCGCGTCCGCCCAAGCCGCCCAACGCCTCGGCCGCGCTCATCCGCGTGCCCGCGGCGCCGGCCCCGAAGGTGCGCCCGCCCTCGGACACGTCGCCGCCCGCGCGGCCGCCTCCCGCATCGGCGGAGATGGCACCGCCGTGCCGCCGCGCCCCGCTGAAGCCGCCGCGCCCCGCAGCGCCGGATCCGCCCGTGGAGCGCGTGCGCGACCCGAACACGTGCCCGCCGTACATGTCCGACCCCAGGCCGCTGCCGAAGGTGCCGCGACGGTCGCCGCGCTTCTCCCAGCCCGTGCCCTCGAACCCCGCCGAGCCGATGCCGGAGAACTCGATGTGCTCCTCGGGGATCTCGTTCACAAACCGGCTGCGCGGGTTGGCCTGTGTGGACCCGTACGTGCGGCGCGTGGCCGCGTACGTCAGGAACAGCCGCTTGCGGGCGCGCGTGATGGCCACGTAGGCCAGGCGGCGCTCCTCCTCCAGCTTCTCGGGATCGTCGGCAAAACCGGCCACGTGCGGGAAGATGCCCTCCTCCATGCCGGCCACAAACACCACCGGGAACTCCAGGCCCTTGGCGGAGTGCACGGTCATCATGGTGATGGCCTGCGTCTGGCCGGCCAGCGCGTCCAGGTCGGACCGCAGCGCCAGCCACTCCATGAGCGCCGGCAGCGCCTTGCAGGCGAGCGGGCCGTAAGCGGCCTCAACCGGGTCGGCGGGAGCGCCGGGGGCCGCCGGGGACATGGGGTCGCCCGCGGAGCGCGCAATCTGCGGCTCTTCTCGCCCCGGGCCGAGAAGCGCGTCCCGGCCGCCCCCAGAGGCGGTCGGGTCCTCGGTGCCAGCCTCGACGTCCGCCCCGCCGGCCAAATCCGCGTCGGCAATGCCGGCCTGGCGCAGCTCCTCGAGGCTCTCCAGCGTGCCCTCGATATCCTCGTGGCTCTCCTCGAACTCGGCGGCCACGCCCAGAAATTCCTGGATGTTCTCCACGCGGCCCTCCGACTCGGGGGTGCCCTCCGCCTTGAGCGCGCGGACAAGGCCGCTCATCTCAACGATGCGGTCCACCACGTCCTTGAGCTCGCCGTCAAGGCGACGCCCCTCGCGCACGATCTGCGTGAAATCGGCCAGTGCGTTGCGGATCTTGGCGGAAAGCAGCCCCGTCTCGGCCGTGGCCATCTCGCACGCCTGGAAGAAGCTCACGCGGTGCTCGGCCGCCAAGCCCTCGATCTTGGCGATAGACGTGGAGCCGATGCCGCGGCGCGGCGTGTTGATGACGCGCTTGACGCTCATCTCGTCGGCGGGGTTAACCACCATTTTGAGGTACGCCATGATGTCGCGGATCTCGGCGCGGTCGAAGAAGCGCGTGCCGCCCACGATCTTGTACGGCACGCCGGCGCGCAGGAACATATCCTCCAAGATGCGCGACTGCGCGTTGGTGCGGTAGAACACGGCCACGTCGTCGTAGGTGTAGCCCTTGCGCACGACCTTCTCGATCTCGGCGGCGATCCAACGGCCCTCGTCGCGCTCGTCGCTGGCCTGGTAGGACTGGATCTTCTCGCCATCGCCCGCCGCCGTGAACAGGCGCTTGTCCTTGCGGCGGGAGTTGTTGGCCACCACGGCGTTTGCCGCCGCGAGGATATGGCCGGTCGAGCGGTAGTTCTGCTCGAGCTTGACCACGTGCGCGTTGGGGAAATCCTGCTCGAAGTCCAGGATGTTGCTGATATCGGCGCCGCGCCAGCTGTAGATGGACTGGTCGTCGTCGCCCACCACCATGAGGTTCTGGTACTTGGCCGCCAGCAGGTTGGCGATCTCGTACTGCACGTGGTTGGTGTCCTGGTACTCGTCCACGCTGATGTAGCGGAAGCGCTCCTGGTACTTCTCCAGCACCTCCGGGCGCGTGCGCAGAAGCTCCAGCGCGCGGACCAGCAAGTCGTCGAAGTCCATGGCGTTGGCCGCGCGCAGGCGGCGCTCCAGCTCCTGGTAAACCTGGGCGGCCTTCTGCTCCGGCGGGGTGGTGGCCAGGCGCTGGAACTCGTCCGGCCTCACCATGGCGTTCTTGGCCGAGCTGATGCGGCTGCGGATCATGTTGACGGGGTACTGCTTCTGCTCGATCCCCAGCGCGTTCATGATGTCGCGCACCATGCGCTTGGAATCATCGTCGTCGTAGATGGTGAACTGGCCGGTGTAGCCCAGGAGGTCGGCATCCTCGCGCAGAATGCGCACGCACATGGCGTGGAAGGTGCAGACCCACATGCCGCGCGTGCCGCCGGGAAGAAGCGCTTGCAGGCGCTCGCGCATCTCAGCGGCAGCCTTGTTGGTGAACGTGATGGCGAGGATGCGCCACGGGCGCACGTCCAGATCGCGGATGATGTGGGCGATGCGGTAGGTGAGCACGCGCGTCTTGCCGGAGCCCGCGCCGGCCAGCACCAAAAGCGGTCCCTCGGTGGTCTCCACGGCCTCGCGCTGGGCGGGGTTGAGGCCCTCCAGGTCGAGCGGCGGGAAAGCAGGCGGCTGCCAGGGCTGAGGGGCCGGGGCGGCGGAAGCGGGCGCAGGCGCGGGCCGCCAGGGGGCGGCGCCGGCCGCAGGCGCAAAGGCGCCCGAGAAGAGCGCCTCCTGCTGGGCAGGCGGGACCGGACCAGGAGCCGCCTGACCCGAAACGCCGCCGTTCCCCTCGCCCGCCTTGTTCCACGGATCGGCAGCCTGAACGGCCCGAGGCCGCGCGTCCCACGGCGCGGCCGATCCAGCCGATGCCGGCGAGCCCGCCGCGGGCACATCCCACGGCAGGGCCGATGCCCCGTCCGCCGGTGCCGTGCCCTGCTGCCGGCCCGCACCGCCGGCCCCGTTTGCGTTCTTCTCCCAAGGCAGGTCGCGCATGCGCCTCTCCCCTCCGTCCGTTTTGAGCGAGAACCAGTATAGCCGCCCGTGCGGACATAAGGCCGATGCGGCGCCTCGGCCACAAAGCCTGCGGGAGAGGGGCGCAGGACGGGAGAACGCAGGACCGCATGGCACCCGCCGGCACAGCCCTGCCGCCGATAGGCAAACGCCCCGACCCCTAACCTGCTCAGCAGCGATCGAAGCAGACGAGCTCGTCCATCTCGTCTATCGGCCACATCGGGCGGAAAATCCGCTTGAAAGGAATGTGCTCCGAACGCTGAATGGTGGGCCCGTCGGTGAGCGCCATGGTATGGTAAGCCGTCTCGGGAATCAGATACGTGTCGAGATAGCCCATCTTCACCACCACGATGTCGTAGTCGTGGAAATCTACACCCGCGCCGTGGAACTGCTCCATCGTGCCGTACTGCACGTTCTTGTCCATCACCAAAACGTCAATCGTAGTGCCGTTGATGCTCACAATGTGGCTGGGTCCCACGCGGTGAATCTGGCCCAGGCCCACCAGCGCGTCACCCGACACCTTCAGCACGCCTTCAACGCGCACCGGCGTCGAGAGCTCGTCTTCGCCCACGCCCAGGTCAAACGACACGTGCTCGCCGTCTGCGCACGTGCCCAGATAAGCGCAGGCCGCCGGGTCGTTAATGCCGGCGATAAGCACGCTCTTGCCGCGCAGATCTTGGCGCAGAAGCTCGCGCAACATGACAGTGCCGCGCCCTGCGCCGCCGGCACCGCAATTGTCGCCCGAATCGGTAATGACGGCCGTCTTGCCCTCAAACGCAACCGCATCGCGCACAGACTCGTCGGGCTCGCCAAAGTTGCCCGTAAACGTGAACTCATGACGGTGCTCCCAAGCATATGCCGCCACGCGCTCAGCCACTTCCTCGCAGTGCGGCCTGTCCTCGGGGTTGTTGGGCACCACCACAACTGCCGCGCCCAGCTTGTCGTCGTCATGGCGGATGTAGCCCACGTGGTACGAGCTCGAGAACACGCGCGGGTCCTTCTCGGCCTCATCAAGCAGCGCGTTTATCGACCGCATAGGCTCCATGGCGGAAACGCTGCGCTCGCCGCCGACCATGATGGGAAGCTTGATCATGACCGGGCGCATGGGGCGGCGACGGCGCATCAGGTCCACCAGCTTCCGCGCCACGATGCGTTCGCTCTCAACGGTGTCGATATGCGGGGACTCGCGGTAGCACCGCACGATGTTGAGGCGCCCCACCAGCTCAGACGTCACATTGCCGTGCGGGTCCATGACCATGGCAATGGGCATGTAATCACCCACGATCTCGCGCATCCGCTTGACCAGGTAATGCTCGCCGGAAACGCCCTCGAGCCCGCGGATGCCGCTTGCCCCGTGAAACTGCAGGTACAGGGCGTCGATCTCGTCTAGGTGCCCTTTCAGATCGGACAGCATCCTGTCCGCAATGGCATCGAACGCCGCCCGGCTGATCATCCCGCTGGGATGGAGCCCCGCAAACAGCGAGGGGATGATGCCGATCCCGGCCTCCTCGAAAATGTCGCGGATGCCCATCGCCTCGATGCAGTCGTCTCCGTACTGCAGAAGGAAGTCCCCCAACTCGGCATCCTGGGACACGTGCTCGTTGCACTCGGATGTGAAGTGGGCCACAAAAACGTTCATGCGCTCTCCTCTCGTCATGCCCTGCCCGGCACGCCCGCCCGCGCCGGGCAGGGCCCGCTCGTTACCAGCCTACCCGTTCCTGGCGGGCCGTTCCGCGCCTTCGCTGCCGCCTACGGCGGCATCTTCCTTGACGACTTTTCCCTGAGAGCGCCTGAAGGTCCGCTCCAAACAAAATCGCACCGAAGGCATAAGGATTCGGCTCAAAACGCCGAAAAGCTATGCCTTCGGTGCGATTATTTTGCTGGCAATGGGCGGGGCGCCGACACAGCGGGCGGGCGCGGCGGCAGGCGGAAAGCGGTCGGTCCAACCCGCGTAAACAAAAGCGGGCGATAAGCGCAGGTAGCCTCGCGCTTATCGCCCGCCCGATCTTATCGCCCGCTCGGCAGAAAGCGCATTGCCCCCGCAAAGCGCCTACGCCTCGCCTAAAGCTTAGGCAAGAATACCCATGGGAGCCAGGACCAAGAAGTACGCCAGCACCAGAATGCCCAGCACGATGCGGTACACGCCGAAGGCGCTGAAGCTGTGCTTGCGCACGAAGCCCATGAGCCAGCGGATGGCCAGCATGGACACCAGGAAGGCCACGAGGCAGCCAACCGCCATGATGGCGATCTCCAAGCTGCCGAAAGTGCCCCCGTCGACCACCACGTACTTGACCAACTTGAGCGCGCTGGCGCCGAACATGACCGGGATGGCCAGGAAGAAGGTGAACTCGGCCGCGACCGAGCGGGTGGTGCCCAAAAGCAGTCCGCCGATGATGGTGGAACCGGAACGCGAGGTACCCGGCACGAGCGACAGCACCTGGAAGCAGCCGATGCCGAAGGCCGTCTTCCACGGAAGCTCGTCAAGAGAGGTGATGGCGCCGAAATCGCCGCCCGGCGTGGGCTCGGCGTCCTCGGCGGGACGGGAGAAGTGGGCTCCCGCAGGCCGGCTTCCGGGAACGACGCCTTCCTCGGCGATACGGCGCTCCAAGGTGCGCTTGCGCCAGGCCTCGATCACGATAAAGGCAACGCCGTAAACAATGAGCGCGGCGGCGACCACGTATGAGTTGTAGAAATGCTCGTCCATGAAGTCGTTGAGCGGGATGCCGATGATGGCCGCGGGCAGGCAGCTCACGATGATCTTGCCCCACAGCACCCACGTGCTGCGACGGCCCTCCCGCCCCTTGCTCGGGCTGAACGGGTTCAGCTGATGGAAAAACAGCACGCACACAGCCAAGATGGCGCCCAGCTGGATAACCACCTGGAACATGTTCCAGAACTCCTCGGACACGTTCAGCTGAACGAACTCGTCCACCAGGATCAGATGGCCAGTCGAAGAGATGGGCAGCCACTCGGTAATGCCCTCGACCAAGCCGAGGAACGCCGCCTTGACCAGCTCGATAACGTCCACGGTACCTCCTTCAACGCGCGCGGGCCCAACGGTGTTTAAAGTGCGGCGGCCCGCCGTGCACCCCATTATGCCTGAGCGCCCTGGTCCCGCCCGCGAGATCGGGCCTGTTTATCAAAAGATAAGACCTCGGGCAAAGAGCGCGCCCAAGAACGCCCGCGCTCCCGCCGCGCCCCTGCGGCCTTGCCCGTGCGACTCCGCCCATGTGCAAATATTCGAGCTATGGACGATCTGCCGCCCCTGCTGGGAAACCAATGGTCGGAATAAGGCAAAACTATGCATATTGATTCTCGTTTTTCCTGTTCGCATGTGCGGAATATGCAATCGAAAGCATCGCGCAGCAGAGGGGAGATCGCCAATCATCCATAGCTCGAATATTTGCACAGCGATGGGGCGTTGCACGGCACGGGAGGGTCCGCTGCCGGCGCACTCCCGCAGGGCGGCGTCCGGCGAGGCGCTGGACAAGAAGACGCCGCCCCCGCTGGCACCCCCGCAGGGCGGCGTCGCTTTCCGCCGGGTCGCTTACCGAAAAAATGCGCCGGCCCGCGCATGTCCGTGCCCAGAGGGGTATAACGTGACCGACGTCAACCCCGCCGGGGCAAGCCGCCGCGGCGGCGCCCGTATATCGGGCCACACATAAGGAGGCCAGCTATGAACGAGGGTTACAAGACAGTTTTCGTAGCGCTTGACGGCACCGAGCAGCAGGAGTTCGTTCTCGCCCGCGCCATGAAGGTTGCGGCCAACAACCACGCCAAGTTCGTCATCGGCCATGTGATCGACTCCACCGCCCTTGAAACCGCCGGCGCCTACCCCGTCGACCTTATCGCCGGGCTCGAGGAGGCCTTCCGCTCCTCCATCGCCGAGCAGCTGGAGGAGGCCAAAGCCAACCCCGACATCCCCGAGGTCGAGGTCATGGTGCGCGCCGGGCGCATCCGCGAGACCCTGAAAGAGGAGATGCTTGATGTGGTGAAGCCGGACCTGGTGCTCTGCGGCGCGCGCGGCCTGTCCTCCATCAAGTACGCCCTGCTGGGATCCATCTCCACGTTCCTGCTGCGCAACACCGACTGCGACATCCTCGTGGTCAAGTAGCGCGACAGGCGCTCTCCGCCGCACGCGAACAAGCGCGAGGCGGCCGACCGGAAGCCCCGGCCGGCCGCCTCTTTGCGTTCTACGGGCCGCGTCGCGCCGCCGGGCAAGTCCCGGATGTCAGCGCCGGTACGCAACGCGGTCGGCCTCGGTAATGGCCCGCACCACGCGGCAGGGGCTGCCCACGGCGATGACGCCGGCGGGGATGTCGCGCGTGACCACGCTCCCCGCCCCGATGATGCTGCCCGCGCCTATCTCGACGCCGGGCATCACGCTCACACCCGCTCCGAACCACACGTCGTCGCCCACCGAGATGGGCTCGGCGCGCTCGAGGCCCGACGCGCGCTGCGCGGCATCGTAGGCGTGCGTTGCCGTGTAGAAACCGCAGTTGGGGCCAACGAACACCGAGTCGCCCAACGTGATGGGCGCCCCGTCCATGAGATAGCAGTTATGGTTGATGAAGACGTTCTCGCCCAAATGGACGTTGTGCCCGTAGTCGACGTAAACGGGCGAAAGCACGGTAAGCCCGGCGCCGTGGTCGGGTATCAGCCGGTCGATAAGCTCCGCGCGACGCCCCGCGTCGGACGGCCGCGTGCCGTTGTAGTCAAAGCACAGGTCGTCGGCTCGCGTGCGCAGGGCGCAGAGCTCCTCATCGAAGTTCGCGTCGTACCACAGGCCGCGCTCGAGCTTCTCG
Organism: uncultured Coriobacteriaceae bacterium; assembly: GCA_944321435.1. Lineage (GTDB taxonomy): Bacteria > Actinomycetota > Coriobacteriia > Coriobacteriales > Coriobacteriaceae > CALUOB01. The sequence continues at coordinate 55,733 of CALULH010000010.1, forward strand.
CGCTCGGTCAGCCCGCTTGCCGGCGCGCCGCCCCGCCCGTCCGACAGGGCGCCCGTGCCTCCGCAGGCGCCTCCCCTCTCGCCCGCACCCTCGGACGCGGCCTCAAAGCTCTCCTCGTCTCCACGCATAACAGATCCCCTCCCGTATCCTTTGGGCGCGCTTGCGCGAGGCGCGCCCAAACGGCCCGCACTACAAGCGGCCGTCCTTTTCCTCCAACGCGCGCAGGAGCATGCCCGCGCGGTACCAGGCGTCGAAGCTCTCCACGCGCAACAGCTCGGGTCGGTGCTCGGGCGGGACGCAGGCGGTGCAGGCACGGTCGACCTCCGCGCGCAGCCGCGCATCCGCCAGCTCCCCGCTGAGCACGATGGTGCCCGGGTTGAGCACCGTCACCAGCGCGGCCAGCATCTTGCCCATGAGCGGCGCGGCGGTCTCGGAGCTGCCGAAGGCCTCTTGGACCTCGTCGTAGCTCAAACCGAACGGCATGAACCCCACCTGGCCGGCAAACTGGCTGGCGCCGCGGACGACCGTGCCGGCGTAGATGCTGGCCGTGCCGGGCAGCACGCCCACCGGCACGTAGCACAGGGTCACGATGTCCTCGGGTTCGCAGCGGTCTCGGTAGAAGCCGTACGCCTTGAGGTACATGTCGTTCTCCATATGCACCGGCACGCCGAGCGCGTTCTCCAGCGTCCGGGCCGGGTGCGCACCCTCCAACTCGGGCAGGTCGCAGGTGCGGACCTCGCCGCCCACTAGGACGCCGGGCACGCCCAGGCACACGCACGACACGTTGCCTGCGCGCGCAAAGACCTCCTGCGCGCGTATCAGCAGCACCCGCTCGGTGATCTTGCCGCCGCGGCAGGTGGACTCTTCGACAAGCGTCCCCAGGGGCGTCACCACGCGCTGGCGCAGCACATGCTCCCCGCCCTCGTTATCCAAGCTGATGAGCAGGGCGCTTTCGTGATCCTCGTCCAAGCGAAAGCCCGTAGTGGCGCGCCCTACCTCGTGACGGCGGAGCTTCTCTCCCCACACCTCACCTGTGCGGGCGAGCTCGTTGAGCAGCGTGTTGCAGGTAGCCTGACTCAACCCCGTGGCGCGCATCACGTCCTGCTTGGAATAGCAGCCGCCGCCCCGCAGCAGCGCGCGCACGGCGGCCATGTTGGCCCGGCGCACGGCAGCGGTGTCGATCATAGGCGCCCCCCTCCGCCCCATTGCGGGGTACAATGTCCAGCAACGCCCTTGCGCCGCCCTCAGTAAGCCGGCACCCAGTATACCGCTATTTTTATAACTGTTGTAATAACTATGATTAAATTATGCGAGAAGGATGGGAGGGACCTATACCACGAGGAAGATCATCGCGATGATGGCCGCAAAGCCGGCCAAGTCGGTGGGCGCGAAGACGATCCCCAGCAAGAGCGCGCTCGTGACTGTGGCCGAGATGGGCTCGATGGTGCCCAAGAGGCTCGCGCGCATGGAGCCCAGGTCGGATACGCCCTGCATGTAGAGCAGGTACGCCAGGAAGCTGCCCACCACCACGAGCACGAACAGCGCGCCCCAGCCCAGGGCGTCGAAGCCGACCGCGTACGTCCACGGGCGCACGAAGACCGTGGCGATAAGGCCGGCCGCAAGCATGCCGAGGCCCGTGACGATGGGCGATCCGTACGTGGGCAGCACCTTGGCGGGCAGGATGGAGAGTAGGGCGCCGCCCACCGCAGCGCACAGGCCGAATACCAGCCCGTCCATGGGCAGCGCCAGCGTGGAGGGGTTGCCGCCCGTGGCGATAAGGTAGGTGCCGAAGAGGGCCAGCGCCAACCCGGCAACCTCGCGCCGACGCGGGGCGCGGCGGGCCGTGATGCAGGAGTACCCCATGATGAGCACCAGCTGCAGGCACTGCAGCACCGTGGCCGTGCCGGAGTTGGTGGCGTTCACGGCGGCCAAGTAGGCAAACTGGTTGAACAGCAGTCCCCCCAGCGCAAAGACCAGCACCTGGGCCAGATCGCGCGGGGTGCGCAGGAGCCGCACCAGGCGCGCGCGGTCGGCGACGAGCGCGTACGCCAGGAAGAGCAGGCCCGACACCACCTGGCGCACGCACACCAGCCACGGCGTCTGAACGCCGTAGTTCTCAAAGAGGAAGCTCGCGCACGTGCCGGAGAAGCCCCAGCACGCACCGCCCACCAGCGTGCAGACGATGCCCTGCGTGAGCTTGCGGCTGGCTGCGCTGCGGGCCAACTGGCGCGCGGTGCGCTTTCGGCGGCGCAGCGTGCCGGCGTCGACGGACCGACCGCCCTCCGGCGCCGCACCCGCCGCATCTACGACCGCACCCGCGCGCCCTTGCACCCGAACCCGCTCTTCTCGCATGCCGCACCCTCCCCCTGCACAGGACGAGCCGCGCTCCGGCGGCTCGCTCAACGTTTTCCGCCGGCCATAGTACCATCACGCGCCGCGTTAAAACACCTGGTCACGGGCAATGCTGACACGTGGCTGACCTTTGCTTTAGCACGCTCAAGCACCTGCAGTGGCAACGAGCGGGCCACCCGCCGCGCCGCGACCCGGCACCGCCGGGCGCACAAATTCCCTCCACAACCGCAAGCCGCCCACGAACCCACGGCCGTCCCGCAAGGCGCGCGTCCGGGCGAAACTGTGGACGCGTCGAAACTCTCGCCTCAGAGTTTCGACGCCTCGCTTCCTTCATATGCATCAACCTTGCCGTTACACCAGTTGGTTAGCCCCCTTCATGCGAGAAGAGTCTTCGCGTATGCACACGCGCCTCTCGCCCGTCGAAACTCTGGAACCAGCGAAACACTCGCCTCAGAGTTTCGACGGGTAAGGGGAAGGGCGAGAAGGGCCGCGAAACACGCGCTCCAGGGTTGCGACGGCCGGGGGGCTCTCAGCGGGCCGGGGGCTCGACGGGCCGCAGGAGGGATCTCAACAGGCCGAAGGGGTCTCAGCGGGTCGGGGGCCTCGGTGGGCTGGGAGGGCGAGAAGGACGGCGCGCAGCATGGGTATACTGGTTGGAATTGCAGTCCGCGCCGGGCCGGCCACAAGCCGAGGGCCCGCGGCGCCCGTCCTCGCGAGGAGCACCATGACTTCGCACCACACCACCGCATCCCCGTCTCCGGCCGAGAAGGACGGTGGCGCAGCCTCCTGCGCACCGGTCCTTCTCTCCCCGGGCCAGCAGATCGCCGGCTTCACCGTCCTGCGCGAGGAGCGCATCGACGAACTGGACGCAACGGCCTTCGAGCTCGCCCACGTCGCGTCCGGCGCCCGGCTGCTCTACCTGGCCTGCGCCGACGACAACAAGGCCTTCGCCATAGGCTTCAAGACGCCCCCGGCAAACGATACGGGCGTGTTCCACATCCTCGAGCACTCGGTGCTGTGCGGTTCGGCCAAGTTCCCCGTGAAGGAGCCGTTCGTCGACCTTATCAAGACCTCCATGCAGACGTTCCTGAACGCCATGACCTACCCGGACAAAACCGTGTACCCCGTGGCCAGCACCAACGAGCAAGACCTGCTCAACCTCATGGACGTGTACATGGACGCGGTCCTGAACCCGGCCATTTACGCCAAGCCCACTATCTTCCAGCAGGAAGGGTGGCACTACGAGCTGGACGTGCCCGAGGGATCCAACCCCTCCGAGGGCAGGCTCCGCCTGAACGGCGTGGTGTTCAACGAGATGAAGGGCGCCCTGTCGGATCCGTCCGACGTGTTGGACGATGCCGTGAGCAGGGCGCTGTTCCCGGACACGGCCTACGCCTGCGAGTCGGGCGGCGACCCGCGCGCCATCCCCGACCTCACCTACGAGGAGTTCCTGGACACCCACGCGCGCCACTACGACCCGGCCAACAGCTACCTGGTTCTCTACGGCAACCTGCACGTTGAGCGCGAGCTGACCCTGCTGGACGAGGGCTACCTGTGTGACGCGGCGCGCGCCGCCTCGGCCACATCCAAGCGGGCGGCCCTGGGCCTGCCGGACGGATCCGCCTTCGGCGCCCCCAACGAGCTCGCCGCGCAGGCGCCCGTCGTCTGCCCCTACCGCCGTATCGAGATGGACACCACGCCCGAGAACGCGCAGGTGGGTCTGGCCTTCGTGCTGGGAGACGTGCTGGACCGTGAGCGCATCGTAGCGGCCGACGTGCTCTTCGAGACGCTCCTGGGCTCCAACGAGGCGCCCGTGAAGCGTGCCATCCTGGATGCGGGCGTGGGCGGCGACGTCATGGCCTTCACCCAGGCAACCTGCCTGCAGCCCTACGAGCTCGTCCTGCTGCGCAGCGCAAAGCCCGAGGCGGCGCAGGCCTTCCGCAGCGCCTTCCTCGACGCGTGCCGCGCGCTGGCCGACCAGGGCATCCCGCGCGAGCGGCTCGAGGCAACCATCTCGAGCAACGAGTACGATCTGCGCCAACGCGACTACGGAACCGCCGACGGCGTGGTGCTGGCGCTCGACGCGCTTTCCACCTGGCTCTATGACGACGGCGCCGCGACGCTGGGACTCAAGTACGCCGACACCTTCGCCGACCTGCGCGCCAAGCTGGACACCGGTTACTTCGAGCAGCTGCTGCGCGACCTGGTGCTGGACAGCTCCCATTGGGCGCTCGTCGAGCTGGTTCCGCACGCCGCCGAAGGCCCGGACCCCGAGGCCGCGCGCCTGACGGCTGTCCAGGAGGGCATGGACGAGGACGGGCTTATCGCCGTGGCGCAAGCCGAGGCCGCGCTGCGACGCGCGCAGGAGGCCCCCGACGCGCCGGAGGACAAGGCCAAGCTGCCCCGCCTCACGGTGGCGGACATCGGCGAGAAGGAGCCCGAACCCCGCACGACCGTGGACACCACCGCGCCCCTCCCCTGCCTGGTGCACCCCATTCCCACCAACCGGCTCGCCTACGCGCTCGCCTACTTCGACATCTCGGGCGTGAGCTACCAGGAGCTGCCCTACGTGACCGTGCTCGCCCGCCTGCTCACCAAACTGGACACCGACCGCATGCGAGCCGACGAGCTTGACAGCTACATCAAGTCCAACCTGGGCTTCCTAAGCTTCTCGACCGAGGTGTACGTCCCGGACAACCCGCGCCTTGCCGCGCCCAAGCTCGTGGCGGCAGCGGGCGCCCTGTCCGAGAAGATCGACTGCCTCGCGCGCATACCGCAGGAGATCTGGGGGTCCACGCGCTTCGAAGACACCGACCGCATGCGCGACGTCCTAACGCAGATGCGCATCAACCTCGAGCAGGGGTTCCTGAACGCGGGGCACGGCGCCGCCATGGCGCGCGCGTTCTCGTACGTGTCGCCGGCGGGCGTGGTGCGCGAGCAACTGGGCGGTGTTGACTTCTACCGCTGGCTGCGCGACCTGCTGGAGCACTTCGACGACCGCAAGGAGGCGTTGTGCGAGAAGCTCCGCGAGCTTGCCGCGCGCATCTTCGTGAGCGACGGCGCCGTGATGAGCTTCATCGGGTCGGGCGAGGATTACCGCCGCTGGTGGGATGCCGCCGGCAACCTGGGACTCGAGCCGCGGACCGCGCCGGTCAAGGAGCTCTACGTGCCGGCACCCGAGGACAAGCGCGAGGCCTTCATCATTCCCAGCGACATCTGCTTCTGCGCCCAGGCTCATGACCCGCGGATGCTGGGGCTCGAGACCCCGGGCAGCTGGGCGGTGGCCGCGGGGGCGCTGTCCTACGACTACCTGTGGAACGAGGTGCGCGTGAAGGGCGGCGCGTACGGCTGCGGCTTCCGCGTGCTGGCCGACCGGCAGCTGGCGTTCTACTCCTACCGCGACCCGGCGCTCGACGCCACGTTGGCGCGCTTTGCCGACGCGGGCGCATGGCTGGCGGGCTTCGAGCCGGACAACGCCGCCTTCGAAGGACTGGTCGTCTCAACCACCGCCGCGCACGACGCGCCGGTGAAGCCCTTCGCGCAGGGGCGGCGCCAGGACGCCGCGTACTTCTCGCGCCGCCCCTGCGGGTTCCGCCGCAAGCAGCGCGCCGAGATCCTGGCCACCACGCCGGACGACCTGCGCGCCGTGGGCGCCGGCGTGCGGCAGATGGCCGCCGCGGCCCCCGTGTGCGTGTTCGGCTCGCGCGAGCTGGTGGAAGCCAACCACGCGGGGCTCACGCTGGTTGACCTGCTGGCGTAACGTTCGGCCGAGAACGGCAGGGACCGCAAGGCAACCGTAAACGGCAACGGCGCGCGGGCGTTTTCAACACGCCCGCGCGCCGTTTCCCGTAGACGGGAGGCCGGGCGTACGGCGCTGGCCGCGCGCCCATAACGTCGATGCCGCGCCCTACAGCAGCGCGGCCTCCCACTCCTTCTCGCGAAAGCCCACGAGCACCGTCTCGCCGTCGCCGCCGTCAGCCACGACGATGGGGCGCTTCACCAGCATGCCGTCGGTGGCGAGCAGCGCGTAGGCGTCCTCGTCGGCCATGCCGGCGTCGAGCTTTGCCTTAACGCCCAGCTCGCGGTACTTCATGCCGCTCGTGTTGAAAAGGCGCCTGAGCGGCAGCCCCGACCGCTCGCGCCATGCAGCGAGCTCCTCGGCCGTGGGCGGTTCCTCGACAATGTGGCGATCGACGTGCTCAACCCCGTGCTCGTCCAGCCACTTCTTGGCCTTCTTGCACGTTGAGCAGGGCGGGTACTCGATAAACAGAACAGCCATGGAAGGCTCCTTTCGCGCCGGGCCGCCCCTCCGGCGGCCGGATTGCGCCGCGCGAGCGGCTCCTCGATTCTCCCCTAGCATACCGGTATAATGGCGCCCATGGCCAAAGACGAGAAGACATATCGCCCCGACGTCGCGACCGGCGACGGACCCGCCCCCGCAGACGGCGCCGACGCGCGCGTCGGACGCCCCGGCGCAGGTCCTGGCGCGGCATCACGCCTTCCGGCGGGCTCCGGCTCGCACGGGCGGCGCATCGCGCTCTACGGGCTCCTCACCTGCGTGGCCCTGGTGGCCGGCTATCTCGAGGCGCTCATCCCCCTGCCCGTCACCGTGCCCGGCGTCAAGCTGGGGCTGGGCAACGTGGTGGTGCTCTTCGGCCTCGAGCGCCTGGGCGCGCGGCCGGCGCTCTACCTCATGCTCGCCAAGGTGCTGTGCGCGGGCGTCCTTTTCGCCAACCCCTCCATGATGCTCTACAGCTTGGCCGGCGGGACCCTTTCCTGGGCGCTCATGGCGCTGGCCGAGAAGAGCAGGTGGTTCTCGCCCCTGTCCGTGTCCGTCATAGGCGGCGTGGCGCACAACGCCGGGCAGCTCCTTTTGGTGGCGGCCCTGCTCTCGCCCGTCGTGGCGCTGGCCAACGCGCCCGTTCTGGCCGTGTCCGGCGTTATCGCCGGCCTGGCCGTGGGGGCACTGGTACAGCTCGCCCTGCGCGCCGTGCCGGCGAGCCCGTAGCGCCGGGCAAGCCCTGGGCGCAGGCGGAGGGGCGCGAGAAGACCGGCAAGGCCACGGCCCCTAAACGCCGCGGGGCAGCGTCCCGCACGGGCTCCGCCCCGCGCCGCGCGGCGCGCTTTGCCCTCCGGCCCGAAATGCGCAAAAATGTCCCCGACCCCATGCCCTCGAGATCGGCGATAAGGACCGCATGATGAACAGCCTGCCGCGCCATCCCCGTAAGCCAGCCGGCCACGCGCGCAGCGCGCGCACCGGCCTCGCCCTGTGCCGGCGCGACCTCTTGCGCCGCGCGGGCGCCTGGGCCGTCGTCGGCGCAGGCGCCGCGCTTCTCGCCCCCCTGCCCCTGACCGGCTGCAACCGCCGGGGCTCAGGCGCCGGCAGCGCCCCCGCAGCCGCCGACGGCTCGGAGCCCTACACCGGATCGACCTTTGCCTTCGATACGTTCTGCCAGTTCACCGTCTACGGCGATTCCGGCGCCATCGCGGAGCTGGGGCGCTTGTGCAACCGATACGACCAGCTCTTCGACCTGTACGACGACGCCTCGGACATCGCGCGGATCAACGCGGCAGGCGGCGCCCCTGTCGAGGTGGACCCCGCAACCGCCGAGGTCATACAGGCGGGGATCGACTGGTCCGCGCAGTCGGACGGGCGCTTTGACATCACCATCGGCGCCGTGTCCACGCTTTGGGACTTCGACGAGGGCGTGCGCCCGTCGGATGCGGACATCGCCGCCGCGCTGCCGCACGTGGGCTGGCAGAACGTGAACGTGAGCGGCACCACCGTGCAACTGGCCGACGCGAGCGCCAAGCTGGACCTGGGCGGCATCGCCAAGGGCTTCATCGCCGACAAGCTGGCCGAGGCTCTGCGCGAGCGCGGCGTTGAGAGCGCGCTCCTCAGCCTGGGAGGCAATATCCTCGCCCTGGGCGAGAAGCCCGACGGCAGCGCTTGGAACATCGGCATCCGCGACCCCAACGACCCCGGCGGAAACACGGTGGTGGACACCGTGAGCGTGCGCGACGCCTCAGTGGTCACGAGCGGCCTCTACGAGCGAACCTTTGAGCTGGACGGCCAGCGCTACTGGCATATCTTGGACCCGCGGACCGGTTACCCCGTGGCAACCGACGTGGTCAGCGACACGGTGATCTCCCCTGCGTCCACGGCGGGCGACGCGCTCTCCACCACGTTGTTCGTAGCCGGCATCGCCGCAGGCCAGGAGCTCGCCGACAGCTATGACGGCACCGCCGCCCTCTTCCTGGACGAGAGCAACGACGAAACCGCCAGCTCCCGTTGGGAAGAGCTGGCGGCGCAGTAGGCGTTGGCGGTTGCATCCGGTCAGGGGCAGGGGGGGGGGACGAGAAGCGCTAGAACTCGCCCACGCGGCGAACCTCGGGCTCAAGGCGCACGCCGAACCGGCGCTCGACCTCGTCCCGCACATGCTCTATGAGGCCGTTGACGTCGGCCGCGGTGGCGCCGCCGGCGTTCACCACGAAACCGCAGTGCTTCTCGGACACCTGGGCCGCGCCCACGCGCGCGCCGCGCAAGCCCGCGTCCATGATGAGCTTGCCGGCAAAGTAGCCCTCCGGCCTCTTGAACGTGGAACCGGCGCTGGGGAGCTCGAGCGGCTGCTTCTCCGCGCGGCGCTGGCGGAAGTCATCCATAGACGCGCGGATCTCGGCCGGATCGGCCGGCGTCAGCGCAAACGTGGCCGAAAGCACCACCAGGCCGTCCGCGGCCACGCGGCTCCTGCGGTACCCCATGTCCAGCTCGTCAACCGTGAGAACGCCCAGCTCGCCGGGCATGCCCTCCGCGCCGGGCGCGTAAGCCAGCACGCTTTCCAGCACGCCGGCGGTCTCCCCGCCGTATGCGCCCGCGTTCATGAAGCACGCGCCGCCCACGCTGCTGGGGATGCCCGAGATCGGTTCCATGCCGCCAAGGCCCGCCGACGCCGCGAGCTCAGCGACGTCCGCGAGAAGCGCGCCCGCCTCGGCCGTGACGCGGCCGGTCGGCACGGGAGCCCTGCCCACCGCGTCCGTGGCAGGCGCAAGCACGGCCCGTCCTGAGCGGGCGCCGTCACCCTCCCCGCCCGCCGGCGCGTACTCCACCGTCATCTTGGCCATGCGCGGGCCAAAAAGCACTACCACGCCGCGCATGCCCTTGTCGCCCACGAGAAGGTCGGACCCGTTGCCCATCACGAAGACGGGCACCTCCGCCGCGGAGCACCAGTCGAGCACCGCCGCCGCCTCCTCGGCGCTGCCGGGCTCCACCAGCACGTCGGCCGGCCCGCCGATCTGGAACGTAGTGTGCGCGCTCATGGGCTCGTCCACGCGGACGCTGTCCTCGCCCACCAACGCCACCAGCGCCTGGGCGCACGCGGTCTTGTCAAATGTATCGGGCATGAGGCCCCTTTCCTCGCTATTGCCACATACGGGAAGCGCAGCCGCCTTACCGCCCGGCATCCGCGCGGAAAAGCGCGGCCGCCGTGCTCCCCACCCGCCCTAAAACGGGCGCGGGTTCCGGCGCGGCGGCGCTCGCCTCCCACCTGTCACATATGGGACACATATTGTACCCCAGGGCTTGCGCGCGCCGACGGGGCGGGACTATAGTAGGGCCGTTTCGAGGCGGGGTGAAAGTCCCCACCGGCGGTGACGGCGGCGCGCAGAAGGCGCGCTCGCGGAGGCACGCGCCCGGCATGCCCGACCACGGCGGTACGCCCGCTGCCCGGCAAGGGCGGCGCAGCCAAACGGTTGCGCCCTCCCATCCGCACAGCGCGGCATTGCGGCCATGTCGCGGCGTTCCGGCCCCTCCCGACCGAAGTCCGCAACCCGCGCAAGCGGTGGATCTGGTGCGAGTCCAGAACCGACGGTCAAAGTCCGGAGAGGAGAAACGGAGACTCCCATGAACGCTACCCGTAACCGCAAGCTCGCCCTGACCGCCCTTTTCACCGCGGCCTCCCTGGTGGTGAGCTTCATCCAGGTACCCATCTTCCCCGCGGCGCCGTGGCTGCACTTCGACCCCTCCATCATCGTATGCCTGCTCGCCGGCCTGGCCTTCGGCCCCAAGATCGGATCGGCTGTGGCCGTCATCTCGTGGCTGCCGCGCCTGTTCTGGGATCCGTGGGGCATGCTCATGGCCGATATCGTGGCGCTCGCCGTCACCATCATCGCCGGCGCCGTCTACCAGCGCCGCCGCACCTACGCCGGCGCGCTTGCGGGCATGATCGCCGGCGCCGTGGCAGCCGTGGCGCTCGCCTGCGCCGCCAACCTGGTGGTCACGCCGCTCTACACCGCCGTCAGCGTGCAGGACGTCATGGCTATGATCCTGCCCATCCTGCTCCCGTTCAACGCGCTCAAGATGGCCATCACCGTGGTGGCAGGCGCCGTGCTCATCAAGCCGGTCGAGCGCCTGATGGGGGCGGCCGATGCCGCGTAAGCAGCCTTCGGCGCACGCAAGCCGGGATATCCAGGGCGAGAAGAACGCTGCTACGGGCGCCGCGCGGTCCACGGATCGCAGCGGCGCCCGCGCCTCTGAGCAGGCAGCGGCCCCGCGCGGACGGTCCGCCGCCGTCTCGCTCGACGACGTCCACGTCGCCTACCCCAACGGAACCGAGGCGCTGCGCGGCGTCAGTGTGCGCATAGACCCCGGCAGCTACACCTGCGTCATCGGCGGCAACGGCTCCGGCAAATCCACCTTCGCGCAGGTCCTGAACGCGTTGATCGCGCCCACGCAGGGCAGCGTGCGCGTTTTCGGCATGGACACGGCAGACCCCGCGCAGCAGCTCAAGATACGCAGCCGCGCCGCCATGGTCTTCCAGCACCCCGAGGACCAGATGGTCACCAGCGTCGTAGCCGACGACGTGGCTTTTGGCCCCGAGAACCTTGCCCTGCCGCAGCCCCAGATAGCCGCGCGCGTGGACGAGGCGCTGGCCGCCGTGGCCCTCGCCGACCTGGCCCAAGCCGATCCGGCGGACCTCTCCGGCGGCCAAAAGCAGCGCGTGGCCATAGCCGGCGCCTTCGCCATGCATCCCGACCTGCTCATTTTGGACGAGCCCGCCGCCATGCTGGACGTGCGCGGGCGCCGCGGCATCCGCCGCGTTTGCCGCGAGCTCAACGAGCGCGGCATCACCATCGTGCACGTGACCCACTTCATGGACGACGTGCTGGACGCCGATCGCGTGCTGGTGCTGGACGGCGGCCTGCTGGTGCTGGACGGCACCCCCGAGCAGGTCTTCTCGCACGAGCAGGCCATTCGCACGCTCAACCTTGACCTTCCGGCCTCGCTCTCCCTGGCCGAGAAGCTGGACGCCCGCGGCCTGCCCGTGCCCCATCTGCCGCATGAGGACGACTTGGCGCGTGCCGTCGCGCAGGTGGCAGCCGACCGCGCAAAAAACACGCGCGCCCAGCCCGGCCAGCCAAGCGCCGTATCCGCCGGCACGGCTGCGGCCAGCACGGCGCCTTGTGCCGAACAGGACGAGAAAAACCCTGCTACGGGCGCCGCGGCGGCCTCCGTCCCCTACGGCACCGGCGCCTCTGCGCCGTCGGCAGCCCCGTCCCGGACCGCCGACGGCGACGCACCGGCGGCGCTGTCCTTCTCGCACGTATCCTTCAGCTACGCCGCGCCCAAACCCGAGCGCCGCAAGCGCCGGCTCTTTGCGCGCAAGCACGGGAACGGCGCGCTGCCCGCCGACGCGCCCTGGGCGCTCGAGGACGTATCGCTCACCGTCGATCCCGGCTCGCTCACCGCGCTGATCGGCCACACGGGCGCAGGCAAGTCCACCGTCATCGAGCTCGCCTGCGCGCTCAAGCAGCCTACCGCGGGACAGGTGCGCGTGGCCGGTATCGACGTCGCGGATGCCGGGCGCCGCCGTGAGCTGCGCCGCGCCGTAGGCTACGTTTCGCAGCTGCCCGAGCGCCAGCTCTTTGCCGAGACCGTCTACGACGACATTGCCTTTGGCCCGCGCAACCTGGGCCTTGCCGAGGACGAGGTGCGCGCCGGCGTGTCGCGCGCCTGCGAGCTTGTGGGGCTGGACCTGGACGCGCTGGGCGGGCGCTCGCCGTTCGCCCTTTCCGGCGGCCAGCAGCGCTGCGTGGCGTTGGCCGGCGTACTGGCCTTGGGGCCGCGCATCCTGGTGCTGGACGAGCCCATGGCGGGCCTCGATCCCGCCGGCCGCGCCCGCACGTTGAAGCTGCTGCGCGCCCTCAACGCCCAGGGCACCGCCATGCTGGTGGTCACCCACAGCATGGACGACGTCGCGGCCATCGCCGACCAGGTCGTCGTCATGGACCATGGCCGCGTAGCCCTGAGCGGCACCCCCGCCGAGGTCTTCGCGCGAGAAGAGGACCTGCACCGCATAGGCCTCGGCACGCCCAGCGCCCAGCGCCTGGCCCGCAAGATCCAAGCAGCAGGGCTCGATCTGCCCGAGAAGCGCCCGCTCACCTTGGACGCGCTCGCAGACGAGGTGCTCGCCGCAGCAAGCCCCGAAAGGCCCGGGCAGGGAGGAGCTGAAGATGGCGCTTCATGTTAGCGTGGGCCAGTATTATTCGGCCGACTCCCCCATTCACCGCCTTGACCCCCGCGTCAAGCTGGCCGCCGCGCTCGTCTACATGGTGAGCTGCTTTTTCGTGAGCAACCCCGCCATGCTGGCCCTTGCGGGCGCCGCGGCGTTTGCGCTAATGGGGCTTTCGCATGTGCCTGCGCGCCTCATGCTGCGCTCGGTCAAGCCCATCATGTTCTTCCTGGTGTTCACATCGCTGTTCAACCTGCTCTTCGTGCAGACCGGCGCGGTGCTCGTGCGCCTTGGGCCCGTGGCCGTCACCGACGCCGGGGTCTGGGCGGCGGCGCTCTACACGCTGCGCTTCCTCTTCCTGCTGCTCGTAGGGGCGCTCGTCATGTGCACCACCACGCCCATCGCGCTCACCGACGCGGCCGAGAGCCTCATGAAGCCGCTGGCCCGCCTTGGCGCGCCGGTGCACGACGTGGCGCTGGTTATGAGCATCGCGCTGCGCTTCGTGCCGACGCTCGCACGCGAGGCCGAGAACATCGTGGCCGCGCAAACGGCGCGCGGCGCCGACCTGGAGAACAAAGGGGCGCTTGCCTACGCGCGCGCCTGCGTGCCGCTGGTGGTGCCGCTGTTCGCCAGCGCCCTGCGCCATGCCGACAACCTGGGCCGTGCCATGGACGCCCGCTGCTACACCGACGGCGCCCACCGCACCCGCTACCACGTGATGCGCTTCTCGCCCCGCCGTGACGGCGCAGCCGTGGCCGCGACGGCCCTGTACCTTTTTGCTCTAGCGGCCATGGCACTGGCGTTCTAGCGCGCTCGCACGGCGCCCGGCCTATGAGACGTTTTTCTCAAGCGCGGCCGTCTCCGGCAAACCGGCGCTGATAAAGCTGTCCAAAGCGCCCGACCAGCTCCCCGGCGCGCGCGCAAACGGTTATAACAGAATCATCCCACTCCTTAGGGCCCGCGGACACGGGCCCTTTTTCATGCCGCGCTATGGCAGGCAGGGCGTCGCGCCCCTGCGGGACCCCTCGCCCGCCTGGCGGCCCCGGCACCTCCCGGCGCCGCCGCGCAGGCACGTAGGGCGGCGCGCTTCTCGCCCGACCGATCAGACGGATCTCTCGGCGTAGTCCACGGCGCCCTCGCCCACGCGCACCACGCCGTCGTAAAGCGCCAGCTTGTGCGAGAAGTTGCTCGCGTAGTTCTTCTCAAAGTACGCCGCGTAAAGGCAGTCCAGCACGTACAGCAGCGAAAGGCGCGTGGAGAACGATGAGATCTTGAGGTAGTGGTTCTCACGCTCGCACAGGCGCAGGTGGTACGTGGCGAACGGGTCCAGCGCCGTGCCCGCAGCCGACGATATAAGCAGGATGGGCGTCCCGCGATCCTTGAGCACGCGCACCACGCCCGGTACCAGCATGCCCCGCCCGCCGAAGGAGATCACCATGGCCAGGTGCGTCTCATCAGAGTCCGCCACCGCCAGGCGCTGGGCGTACTCCTCCACGGGCACGTGCACCCGCACGCCGATCTCGGCCATCTGGAACCGGAAGTTCTCGGCAAACGACACATTGCCCGCGCTGGCGTAGACGTCGATGCACGCGGCCGCGCTCAACGCGTCCACGCAGCGCTCCAGCTCCGCCATGTCGAAGAGGTTCTGCGTGGCGATGACCGTCTGCTCGTAATCCTCGCGCAGGTTGCGCACGATCTCCGCGGGCGACTGGTCGGGCAGGATGGGGAAATCGAAGTTGAACGAGCCGTCCTCCTGGCGATAGGCCTCCAAGGCGCCCGAGACGCGCATCTTGAGATCGGCGAGCCCCGAGCAGCCGAGCTTGGCGCACAGGCGGTACAGCGTGGCCTGGCTGGCGTAGCTGCGGCGGGCCAGCTGCTTGCCGTTCTCGCGCAGAAACGCCTCAGGATCGTCCAGGATGGTCAGCGCCACGGCGCGCTCCTGCTCGGTGAAGCCGCGCGCGGCCTGAAGCTGTTTGAGAACGTTCATGGCACCCTCCCCCAACGCCGTCCCTGCGCGGCCGTCCGACCCGGCAGGCAAGAGGCGCCTCCCGGCCCCGCGCTACCTAGCTCAGCCGGTCCACGAAGAAGTCGGCCATGCTCATGAAGAGCACCTTGGCGCCCGCATCCAGCGGCAGCGGCTCCAAGCGCGCCTTGGCGCGGGCCACCAGCTCCAGCGAGTACGAGCGCGCATGGGCAAGGGAGCCGGCCTCGTCCATGATCTCAACCGCACGGGCGAGAAGCGCCGGATCGGCCGTATGCGCCTGGAGGATGCCCACCAGCTCGTCGCGGGCGGCGGGCGCCGCGTGCGTCAGCGCGTGCACGACGGTGAGCGTGCGCTTGCCCTCCGTGATATCGCTGCGGAAGTCCTTCTTCTTGGCCTCGTCCGCGCCGATGAGGTTCAGCAGGTCGTCTTGGATCTGGAACGCAAGCCCCGTGTCCAAGCCGAAGGCGCGCAGGGTCTCGATCTGCTCCTCGGTCCCCCCGCCGATAATGGCGCCGCAGGCCAGCGGCGTGGCGCCGCTGTAGTAGGCCGTCTTGTGCGTGGCCATGGTCAGGTAATCGTCCTCGGTCAGGTCAAAACGGTCGTCGCGCGCCCAGCCCAAGTCCAGGGCCTGGCCCTCGATGGTGCGCGTGGTCATGTCCACCAGCTCGTGCAGCAGGCGGATCTTCATGGCGTCGGAGAGCGCGTCGTCGTCCAGCACCGCGCCCGTCACAAGCGACAGCGCAAGGTCGCCGCAGTTGATGGCGATGCCCTCGCCCTCGGTAACGTGCATACAGGGCTTACCGCGGCGCAGCTTTCCCTCGTCGGCTATGTCGTCATGGATAAGCGCCGCCGACTGGAAGTGCTCGACGGCCGCCGCCGCGGAGCGGGCCGCGTTGAAATTGCCGCCGACCGCGCGGGCCGCCAGCATGCAGATGAGCGGGCGGTGCCGTTTGCCGGCGTTGCCCGAGAACACCGCCAACGGGCGGTACAGGTACCGCTCGATGCCGGCGTCCGCGGTCTGCCCTTCGAAGTACGTGGCCAGATACGCGTTGAACGCTTCGATGTTCTCGACGAGAAATGCGGCGAACGGGCTTTCCACGTTTGTCCCCTCTTCGGTGTCGGTTGGGAAGCAAAAGACGAGACGGGCGCGGGCCCGTCCCGTCCATTATACGCATGTCGCGCCGCGCAGCGGGCGCTCGCGGAGCCTTAGCCCAAGTCGGCGCCGTTAGTCTCGATCACGCGCTTGTACCAGGAGAAGCTCTTCTTGCGCCGACGCTCGTAGGTGCCCCGGCCCTCGTCGTCCAAGTCGACGTAGATGAAGCCGTAGCGTTTGGACATCTGGCAGGTGGACATGCTCACCAAGTCGATGCAGCCCCAAGGCGTATAGCCCATGACCTCGACGCCCTCCTCGATGGCGGCGGCGATGGCCCGGATGTGGTTGCGGAAGTAGTCGATGCGGTAGTTGTCGTTGATGGACCCGTCTGGCTCGACGGTGTCATGGGCGCCCAGGCCGTTCTCCACGACGAAGAGCGGCTTGCGATAGCGGTCGTACATGTCTATCAGGGAGTAGGTGAGCCCGTCCGGGTCCACCTGCCAACCCCAGTCGGAGACGGGCAGGAAGGGGTTCTTGACACCGGTCGCCAGGTTGCCGCCGACCTTCTCGCGCCGAGCCGCGTCCACCGAGTCGACCATAGACATGTAGTAGGAGAAGGACACGAAGTCGACCGGATACTGCTTGAGGATGGTCTCGTCGCCCATGCCGAACTCCACGTGAATGCCGGCGCGCTTCCAGTAGTTGAGGACATGGCGGGGGTACTCGCCGAAAACCTGCACGTCGCTGTAGAAGTAGTTGTCGCGGTTGTCCTTCTGGGCGAGCAGCATGTTCTTGGGGTTGCAGTTCTCGGGGTAGGTGGTGGTGCGGGTGACCATGCACCCCATGAGCGCGCCGGGCACCATCTCGTGGAGCATCTTGGTGGCGAGCGCGCTGGCAATGAACTGGTTGTGCACGCACTGGTAGATGAGCTGCTCGACTTTGTCGGCGGGATAACGGTCCTCGCAGATGCCGATGGTTGTCCAGGGGTGGCGGAAAACCGAGTCTATCTCGTTGAAGGTGAGCCAGTACCTCACATAGGGGCCGAACTCCCTGAAGCAGACCTTGCAGAAGCGCAGGAAGAAGCCGATGACCTCGCGGCTGCCCCATCCGTCGTAATGGTTGGCAAGGTAGAGCGGCATCTCGTAGTGGTGCAGGGTCACGAGCGGCTCGATGCCGGCCTCCTTGCAGGTGCGGAGGAGGTCCCGGTAGTAGTCGACACCCGCCTGCAGGGGCTCCTCCTCGGTGCCCGTGGGAAACAGGCGCGTCCACTGGATGGAAAGGCGCAGCGTCTTGAAGCCCATCTCCTGGAAAAGGGCGATGTCCTCATGGTAGCGGTGGTAGAAGTCGATGCCGTGGCGCTTAGGGTAGCGCGACTCGTCCGCCGAGGCCTCGGCCTCGGCGATCTGCGCGGACGTGATGCCGTGCTGGGCTTTGTAGTCCGTCACGTCCACCTTGGGCTTGTAGGTGGTGCAGTCCGCCACGGAAAGGCCCTTGCCGGCGACGTTCCACGCGCCCTCGCACTGGTTGGCCGCCGTGGCCCCGCCCCAGAGGAAGCCCTCCGGGAAGGGACCGAAGGCCGTGGGTGCGGGCGCCGCCGACGCGTCCCGCTCCGTATGTGTCGCCGTGCCGCTCAGGGTGCCCATGCGCGCTCCCATCTCTCTGCTGAAGTCTTCTTACGCAGATTGTCGCACGCTGCGCGGCCCTACGCGCCGAATTCCTCTTGCTCGTAGGGCAAAAGGTCCGCCAAGTAGCCGCGGGCGGACAGGGAGGCGCCGATCTCATCAAGGATCTCCGTAGAATCGGCCGAAACCGTGTGGAAATGGTACCCCGAGGTCACCGTCATGAGTGGAGACGACTTGCCGCTCTCGATATCGCGTATGAACGCGGCCACGTCGCGGCGGCTGGCGATACCCAGAGACGCGGTCAGCCTCCCGTAGGCGCGGTGGTTCACCTGCACGTCCTCCACGCGGCCGCCCAAGTCAACGATGCAAGTGAGCTCGTCGGCGGTCTGCTCCACGGTATGGCAGGTTTTGAACAGGCGCGCGGGGCGGCCCGGGGCGGCAGGGGCGGCCGGCGCCAGCACGTAGCCGCGGTTGGTGGAGAGCACCGCGCGCCCCTGGCTGCGCAGCAGCGCAACATCCTGCACGATAACCTGCCGGCTCACGCCGAACCGCTCGGCGAGCGCCGATCCGGAAAGCGGCGAGCTCGCCGTCTGCAGCGCCTCCACCAACGCGCTCCTGCGCTCCTGCCCGCCCATCGCCCTACACCAGCCGCAGGTTCTTCATGCTCAGGTCCAAAATGGGCGCCGAATGCGTCAGCGCGCCGCTGGACACGAAGTCCACGCCCAGGTCAGCAAGGGCGCGGGCGTTCTCCACCGTCACATTGCCCGAGCACTCCGTCTTGGCCCGCCCGCCGATAAGCGCAATAGCCTCGGCCATGCGCGCATGGTCCATGTTGTCGAGCATGATGATGTCCGCACCGGCCTCGACGGCCTCGCGCACCTGCTCCAGGCTCTCGCACTCCACCTCGACCGTGCACACGAAAGGGGCCCGGTCGCGGGCCGCGGCCACCGCCTGCGCGATGCCGCCCGCCGCCGCGATGTGGTTGTCTTTCAACATGACGGCCTGGCTCAGGTTGTAGCGGTGGTTGAGCCCGCCGCCGGCGCGCACGGCCTCCTTCTCGAAGACGCGCAGGCCCGGCGTGGTCTTGCGCGTGTCCACCAAGCTCGTGCGCGTTCCCGCAAAGAGAGCCGCCATGCGCCGCGTATACGTGGCGATGCCGCTCATGCGCTGCAGGAAATTGAGCGCCACCCGCTCACCGGACAGGAGCACGCGCGCATCGGCGCGCACACGGGCGATAAGCTCGCCGGCGCGCACGCAGTCGCCGTCGCGGACCGCGCGGCCGGCGCCCTCCGCGGGCGCCGCGCCCGCGCGCGTGCCGCATGGCATGAGCTCCACGCGTGCCGCATCGTCGAGCATCCGGAACACGTACGCGAACACGTCCAACCCCGCGATGACCCCGTCCTGCTTGGCGATAAGGTCCACCACGGCGTCGTGCGCCTCGGGCATCACCGCCTCCGTGGAGAGGTCCCCCGCGTTCATATCCTCCTGCAGGGCGAGCCTGATGATCGGCTCGGCCGTCAGCTTCAAGGTGATGGGATCCATGCTCGTCAAACCTCCTCGTCGCGCGCGCCGGGCCCCGCCGGTGCCGCGCCCTTCTCGCCCGGCGCGCTCGCCAGGCGCTCGAACACATCCTGCGGCATGCGCCGCACCGGGAGGCTCCGCCCCGTGGCGATGCGGTATGCCGCGCGCCGTGCGAAGACCAGCGCCTCGAGCAGGCTGTTGGAGGCCAGGCGGTTCTTGCCGTGCACCCCGTTGCAGCTGGTCTCGCCCACCGCGTAGAGGTTGGGGCAGGGCGTCAGCGAATCGCGGTCCACGTGGACGCCCCCCATGAAGTAGTGCTGCGCCGGCACCACAGGCACCGGCTCCTTGGTTATGTCGTAACCGGCCTCCAGGCACTGCTCGTAGATATGCGGGAAATGAGTGCGGATCTCATGCTCGCTCATGCGCTCAAACGACAGGCGCACGTGGTCGGTCCCCTCCTCGGCCATCTTCTGCTCGATGGCCGCGGTCACCACGTCGCGCGGCTGCAGCTCGTCGGTGAAGCGATTGCCGTCGCGGTCGATAAGGACCGCGCCCTCGCCACGGCACGACTCCGAGATCAAAAACGCGCGCCCGGGCTTCCCGGTGTACAGGCTCGTGGGATGGATCTGCACGTAGTCCATATGGTCGCAGGGAATGCCGTGATCCTGGGCAATGCGGCACGCATCGCCCGTGAGCACAGGGAAGTTGGTCGAATGCTCGTAGCGCCCGCCGATGCCGCCCGTGGCCATCACCGTGTCGCGCGCGCGGATGGCAAAGGGGGCGCCGTCGCGCGCGCGGGCCATGACGCCCATGCAGCGGCGGGTGGGCGTGCGCAGCGCCCGGGCGAGAAGCTCGCCGTCGGCCTCCGGGGCGGCGGGGACGACCTCGTCCTCGGTCAGCACGCTCTCGCCGATCAGCACGTCGGTCATCTCGGTGTACTCGAGCATCGTGACGTTGGGAAGCTCGGAGACCGCGCGGAAAAGCGCCGTGGTGATCTCCTTGCCCGTCTCGTCGGCGTGGAAGCAGATGCGCGGGCGGCTGTGCGCGCCCTCGCGTGTGAAGGCGAGCGCGCCGTCCTCCGTGCGCTCGAAGCGTGCGCCGTAGCCCACCAAGTCGGCGATAACCGCGCGGCTGCCCTGGATCATGATGTCCACGCTTTCGCGGCGGTTCTCGTAATGGCCGGCGTTCATGGTGTCGCGGTAGTAGTCGGCGTAGTCAGCGTCCTCGGCCAGCACGCAGATGCCGCCCTGGGCGAGCATGGAGTCGCACTCCTCGAAAGCGCCTTTGGAGAGCATGACGATGCGCTTGTCGCGCGGCAGCTTGAGGGCCGTGTAAAGGCCCGCCACGCCGCAGCCGGCTATGACCACGTCGCAGCTCAGATCGGCGGAGGCCCCGGCAATTGCGCCCGCGCTCGCGGTGCCCTCGGCCACGTTCCCAACCGGGCCCTCGACAACGTTCTCAGCCATGGCCGTCACTTCCCCGCCAGCTCGAGCATGCGGTCGAGCATGCGCTTGGCCGGCTCCGTGAACTCGCCGGGCACGTCGACCTGCTGCTCTGGCGCGGGGTCGCGCAGGCAGGACACGACCTGCTCCAGCGTGATGGAGGCCATGTCCGGGCAGACGGAATGCTCCGCAAAGTAGAAGCGCTTGCGCGGGGCGGCGGCCGCACATGCCGCGGCGCCTTTCTCGCCCGCCAGAACCGCGCCGTTGCAGCGCTTCTCCAGCTCCGCCTCAACGCCGCGCATGGTCACCACGATGAACTCCTCGGCGTCGCTTTTCTCGGCAAACGCGATGATTCCCGCCGTGGACCCCACGTAGTCGGCCTGCTTGAGCACCAGGTCCGTGCATTCGGGATGCGCCAGCACCAACGCCCCCGGATGCGCCGCCTTGAGCGCGGCGACCTCGTCGGGGGTCACGGCGTGGTGGTGCGGGCAGCAGCCGTCGTTCAAGATGACGTTCTTCTCGGGCACCTGGGCCGCCACATAGCCGCCCAGGTTCTGGTCGGGGATGAACAGGACGTGGCGCTGCGGGAGCGAGCGCACGATCTGGACGGCGTTGGACGAGGTCACGCACACGTCCGACCAGCTTTTGACGGCCGCCGTAGAGTTGACGTAGCACACCACGGCCAGATCGTCGCCGTAAACGGCCCGCAGGGCGTCCACCATGCCGCGGCTCACCATGTGGGCCATGGGGCAGTCCGCCTGCGGGTTGGGCAGCAGCACGGTCTTACGGGGGTTGAGGAGCTTCATGCTCTCCCCCATGAAGGCCACTCCCGCGATCACGAGCGTCTGCTGCGGAAGGCTCACCGCGAGCTTTGCCAAGGCGAACGAGTCGCCCACGTAGTCGGCCACCGCCTGGATCTCGGGCGCCACGTAGTAGTGGGCCAGAACCACCGCGTCCCGGTCGCGCTTAAGGCGCTCGAGTTCGGCGACGAGCTCGGGCGCGACGGGCGTGCTTGCAGAAAGTGCCATACTGATCCCTCCGAAAAATCGGTCTGGGCCAGTATGGCACTGCGCTTGTCAGGTGACAAGACACCTGACAAGACTATGTGAAATCGACACCCAGATGTCCGCGGCGCAAGCGCCCCGGCGGCTGCGCGGCCGTCCCGCGCCCTCCTCAGCGGATGAAGTTGGTGCGCGCCTGATGCACGCGGCCGGGGTACGGGCGGCCGTCCTTCTCGCCCGCCTTGATGCAGCCGATGAGCCAGGCCATGTTGAGCCCGAGCTGCTGCATGGTCGCCAGGCCCTCCTCGTCCTGAAGGGCCTCCTCGGGGGTGTTGCCGTGGATCTCGTTCCAGTAGTACGACGACACGATGGGCATGCCCGTGATGGAGAAGTACTTGTTGAGCTGGTCGTACGCAGTGGCGGACCCGCCGCGGCGGCAGCTCACCACGGCCGCGCCAACCTTGCCGGACCAATCGACCGCGCCGGTGTAGAACAGTCGGTGCATAGCCGAGACGACCTGCCCGGCCGGCGCCGCGTAGTGGACGGGCGAGCCGATCACCAGGCCGTCGGCCTCCCGGGCCTTGAGAATCAGCTCGTTGACCACGTCGTCGAAGACGCAGCGCCCCTGCTCGCGGCAGCGGCCGCACGCCATGCAGCCGGCCAGCGGCTTGTTGCCGAGCCAAACGATCTCAGAGTCGACGCCGCCCTCGGCCAGGCCGCGGGCCACGTACTCGAGCGCCAGGTTGGTGCAGCCCTTCTTGTGCGGGCCGCCGTTGATGAGCAATGCCTTCATGGTCACTCCCCCCGTTGCGCCGCAGGCGGGCCAGGCGAGGCTCCGCGCGCGGCAGCGTTTTTCCTACGCATGCAGGATGCCCGGTTTGCGGGGCGGTTATTCCCACGCGCATCCGCGAACCCGGGCGCGCGCCCGCGCAGACGGCGCCGGGCCAGGGCGCGCTAGTACGGCGCCCCCTCGGGCGGAAGCTGCTTGAGGTAGGCCCAGGCGCGCTGCTTGGCGGCCGGGTCGGCAAGCGCGGCTTCGAAGCCGTCGAGCGCCAGCACGCGGCGCCCCAGCACGCGCGCCACCACGCCCGGCATCAGCGCCGCGCAGTTGGGATCCTCCACAGCGGCGAGCTCGTCGGCGTAAGCCGCGCGCAGGGCGTCGGCCGCCGCCGAGTCCAGCGCCACCACGGCCTCCGGGTCCACCAGCTCCAGCGCCTCGCGCAGCAGCGTTGCCGGCAGCGGGGCGCCCGCGTCGTCGCACGAGGCCAGGCCGCAAAAGTCCTCCGGCGCATAGCCCAAGCGCTCCAAGGCGGCGCGCAGGGCCGTGCCGTCGGAGCCCCCCATGAGCTCCCCGCCGGCCAGCTCGGCGTCATTGAGGCGCCCCTTCACCAGAACTATGGGCGAGAACACGCTGCCCGCGACCCAAGCGCCGTGCCGGGACAGCGCGTCCAGCTGGGCCCTCAGGGCGTCGGTGTAGACAGCGCGGATCCGCGCGGTGGAAACAACGGGCATGGGCCCTCCTTCGCAAAGATCGGGCGGTGCGGACGCCAGCGCAGACGGAGCCGGCGTCCCAGCCGGCGCGCGGGGTGCCGGCGCACCGCCGCGGGCGACAAGCGTCAAGCGCCCCGCCCGCCAACGCAGCCATTGTACCCCGCGCAAAAGCGCAGGCGGCCCATGGCCCCGCACGCCGCCGGCGTGCGGGGCGGCCGCGCAAAATGGCATGGGCAGCATCGGGTAACTTACGCGCGGGCCTGGGTATAAGGCAAGCAGCGCTAACCGTTCGACCGGCGGACGGCGCAGCCGCAGGCAGCCCTGCCTGCCCGAACGCCGGCTTCCCGTTACCTTCAACCCGAGGAGTTAGTATGGCATCCCTGAAAGAACTCACGCTCGACACGTTTGACGAGGCCATCGCTTCCGACACCCCCACGCTCGTCGACTTCTGGGCCCCGTGGTGCGGCCCGTGCCGCGCGCTCGCGCCTGTGGTCGAGGAGATCGCCTCCGACATGGCCGGCACCATCGACGTGGCCAAGTGCAACGTCGACGACAACCAGGACCTGGCTATGAAGTACCACGTCATGTCCATCCCCACGCTCGTGCTGTTCCGCGGCGGCCAGGAGATCGGCCGCACGGTGGGCGCCATGCCCAAGGCCAAGCTCATCGAGGAGATCAAGCGCAACCTGTAACGCCGGCCGCTTGGGCCCGTTCCGGCGCGCCTAAGCCGAGCGTCGCGCGCAACCGCTCTCCCTTTAGAAACGCCGCCGCATCCCACAAGGTGCGGCGGCGTTTTGTCAGCGGCGCCGCACCAAACCCCCGTGCGTAATCCCCATCCTCCCAACAGTGAACATCGTCGCTTGCCCGCCCGCCGGGTTATCGCTCCGGCGATTTCTGAGCCCGGCTTTGCGCAGCGCAAAGCGCGCGCAAAGAAGCGGGCAAATATGAGCCGGAGGAATAACCCGGCGGGCGGGCCCCAAAGGGCACCCTGTTTCTATGTCCGCACGGCGTAGTACACTTAGGCGAGCAGATAAACCGGGGCGCTTCTCGCCCGCACGGAAAGGAACCGCCATGCACGACGTCGGCATGAACATGAGCCAGCTGGCCATGACCGTCAAGCACATCGACGACACCATCGAGCTCGCGCACGACTGGGCGCACGACCTCACGCACGCAACCGAGGCGTACCAGATGGACCGTATCGCCCACAAGCTGGAGCAGGCCATGACCGCCTTGGGCGAGGCGCACGCCGCGCTGGAGGGCTACGAGGAGGCCATCGAGAGCGACCACAACTCCGTGGGCTCGGTCAAGCTGGTATAGGGCGCAAGCCCCGCGAGGCGCGCAGGCGGCAGGGGACCCTGATCGCCGGCGGCGCCCGCAACAGGGGCTCTTCTCGCCCTTCCGCGCCAGCGCCCCACCCGTTTCCCTCGGCCGCACGCCCTGAAGGAGGTGCCCATGGCCGAAACCGATCTCACGCGGTTCTCCATTGCCGTGCCGGAGAACCTTCTCAAGCAGTTCGACGAGCTCAACGAGCGGGCGCACGGAAACCGCAACCGCTCCGAGGCGGTGCGTGACCTGATCCGCCAGGCGCTCGTGGCCGACGAGCTGCGCGCGCCGGACGCCGACGTGATCGGCTCGCTTACGATGATCTACGACCACCACACCGGCGATCTCACGCGCAGGCTCGACGACATCCAGCACGACTACACCGCCGAGATCGTATCGACCATGCACGTGCACCTGGACCACCACAACTGCCTGGAGATCCTCGCCGTCAAAGGCAAGGGCGCCCGCGTTTACGAGCTGGCCGACAAGCTGCTGTCCCTCAAGGGCGTTGACCACGGCGCGCTGACCTGCGCCGCCACCGAAAGCAGCTTGGACAGGTAGGCGGGGCGGGCGAGAAGGACGGCCCCATGCGCCGCGTCCGGGCCGCCCCCCGCGGTCACACGGCATCGGGCGTTGCGCGGGAAAACGCCCCCCCGACGCCGCGGCGACGCCCCTTCCCCGCATCATGAAAGGACAAGCATGGCCCGTGCGTGCATACACATCACCGGCGTTGTGCAGGGCGTGGGGTTCAGGCCCTTCGTCTACCGCGAGGCCGTGGCGCGCGGGCTTGCCGGATGGGTGCTCAACGCATCCGACGGCGTGCACGTTGAGGCCGCGGGACCGCGGGAGGTAGTGGAGGATTTTGCCCGGGCCGTGCGGGAGCATGCCCCGGCGGCCGCGCGCGTGGATGCCGTACGGGTTACCTGGGAGGATTCCCGCGCAGACGCCCCGGCCGGTTTTGAGATCCGCCAGTCGGAGGGTAATGCGGAGCGCACCACGCTCGTCTCACCCGATATCGCCACCTGCCCCGACTGCCTGCGCGAGCTTTTCGACCCGGCGAACCGGCGTTACCACTACCCGTTCATCAACTGCACCAACTGCGGTCCGCGCTTCACCATCATCCGCGACCTGCCCTACGACCGCCCGGCCACCTCCATGGCGGGGTTCCCCATGTGCCCGGCCTGCGCAGCCGAATACGCCGACCCCCTGGACCGGCGCTTCCACGCGCAGCCCGACGCCTGCTTTACCTGCGGGCCGCACCTCACCTGGCGGGAGCGTACCGAAACCGCGGGCAGGCAGGCCGCGCCCGCCGTAGGAGCCACGCGCGCAGAAAGCGACGCCATCATCGCCCGGTGCGCCGCGCTTATCGCCGCGGGCGGCATCGTGGCCGTGAAGGGCCTGGGCGGCTTCCACCTCGCCTGCAACGCCAGCGACAACGCGGCGGTGCGCGAGCTGCGCCGCCGCAAGCGCCGCAGCAACAAGCCTCTTGCCGTCATGGTGCGCGGCCTGGAGGACGCCCGCGCCCTCTGCCACGTGGCCCCCGCAGAGCAGGAGCTGCTCAGCGGCTCCGTGCGCCCCATCGTGCTGCTTAGGAGAAGAAGGGCAGCGGTTTGCGGCGCCTGCACGCACGGTACGCCGCTGGCGGCATCCGGCGCCCCCTGCGATGCGGGCGCGCCCGCGCTTCTCGCCCCGGCGGTGGCCTTTGGCCTGCCGGAAGTGGGCGTGATGCTGCCCTACACGCCGCTGCAGCACCTGTTGCTGGCGGCGTGCGCCGAAGCGGGCGTGCGCGCGCTTGTGATGACGAGCGGCAACCTTTCCGAGGAGCCCATCGAGACCGACGACGACCTTGCGTGGAAGCGTCTCGTGGCAAGCGGCATCGCCGACGCGCTGCTGGGCAATGACCGCGCGATCCTCTCGCGCTATGACGACTCGGTAGTGCGCGTGGGCGCGGACTGCGCGCCGCTGCCCGTGCGCCGCGCCCGCGGGTACGCGCCGCAGCCGTTGCCGCTGCCGGCCGCGCCGCGCTGGGCGGGCAACACGGCGGCCGGGAAGGACCATGCGGACGCAGCGGGCGCGCGCCGCATCCCCGCGCTTCTCTGCTGCGGGGCCGAGCAAAAAGCCGCCTTTGCCTACACGCGCGAGGATGCGGGCGGCACGGCGGCGTGTTTCCTCTCGCAGCACATCGGCGACATCGAGAACGCCGAGACCATGGACGCCTGGCATGAGGCGCGCATGCGGTTCGGGCAGCTCTTTGACCTTGCAACCGACGCGCTGGCCTGCGATGCGCACCCGCGCTACCTGGCGAGTCAGTGGGCTCGCGCCGAGGCCGCGCGACGCGGGATCCCGCTTGTGGAGGTGCAGCATCACCATGCCCACATAGCCGCCGTGCTGGCCGAGGCGGCCTGCGCCGGACGCGTCCCCGCAGACGCGCCCGTCATCGGTCTGGCCTTCGACGGCACCGGCGCGGGCGCCGTGTACCGGGCAGAGAACAGCGACCCGGGCGGCGGCGCTTCCGGACGCAACAGCACGCCGACCGCCAGCGACACCCCCAGCGGCACGGGCGGCGGCGCCGCCCCCCTTGAGCCCGACGGCACCATCTGGGGCGGCGAGGTGCTTATCGCCCGTCTGACCGACTTCACCCGCGCGGCGCACCTGCGCCCCTGGCGCCTGCCCGGCGGCGCGGCTTCCGTGCGCGACGCGCGCCGCAACGCCTTTGCCCTGCTCAGTGACTACGGCCTGCGGGGCCACCCTGCGGCCCAGCCCTTCCTGAGCACCCTCGACTCCGAGATGCGCGCCCTCACGGCGACCATGCTCGACCGCAGCCTCAACAGCCCCGTCACCACCAGCATGGGCCGCCTCTTTGACGCCGTAGCAGCGCTCATAGGCATCTGCGGCCAGGCAACTTACGAAGGCGAGCCTGCCATTGAGCTGGAAGCCGCCGCGTGGCGCGCCGTAGGCGAGAAGGACTCATCCGCCGCCCTGCAGGCTGCTGCCGGCGCCCTCTTCACCGCTCAGGACCTCGCCGCCTTTGCCGGCGAGAAGCACCCACGCCGCGCCGCGAACGGCCCGTACGACGAAGGTGAGCGATGCAAGCAGCGCGCCGTAGGCGGACGGCCCGGCGCGAACAGCCGGCCCGGCGCGGGCGGCCACGGCACCCCGCACGACCCCGCGCACCCTGCCGCGCTCGATCCGGCGCCGGTGCTTCTCGCCCTGCTCAAGGCGCACGCCGCCGGCGCCGCGCCCGAGCTTCTCGCCCTGGCCTTCCATGAGGCCGTGGCCCAGACGGCATCCCGCGCCGCGCGGCGCCTGAGCGCGCAAACGGGCATTGACGCCGTGGCGCTTTCGGGCGGCGTCTTTATGAACCGCATGCTACTCGAGCGCGTACGGCAGTTGCTGAGCGCTGCCGGCCTTACCGTGCTTGTTCCAAGCGCGGTGCCGGTAAACGACGGCTGCATCGCCTACGGCCAAGCCGCCATCGCCCGTGCACGCCTCGCGGCAGGGCTTGTGTAACGCAAAGTCACCGCATGTAGCATTCGGCCCGCGCCCGCATGGTGGCCGTACCGGCACGGGACCGGACGCGAGCGCGCGTGGACGCGAACGTAGCGGGCGCGGAGTCGAGCGCGAGGCGTGCGTTCATACGAGTTGCCCGGGCGAGAAGCGCGCTCGTTCGACCGACATTGGGCGAGAATCGCGCTCATACGACAACCGTGGGCGAAAAACGCACCCATACGAAACGCATGGGCGATAATTGCACTCGTACGAGTTCGCTTTTCGCGCAGAGAGCCGGCGCAGGCCCGGACAGCCGTCATCCGCAGCACAGCGTCCAAACCGCGAAGTCTCTACCAGGCGTTTTGTTGTTACCGTTTCTACCTGAACGCCGGGGGCGAGCACGGCGGCCGCAAGGGCGCGGCAACCGCGCTTCGTATGAGCGCGATTCTCGCCCACGCGCTTCGTATGAGCGCAGTATTCGCCCGCAGGGTTCGTGCGAACGCGGTTTTCGCCCAACCACCCTGCATGGACGCCGTCTTCGTCCGAACGCCCCGCACGGAACGCCCCGCGCAAGCACACCTCTCGCCCGGCCGGTCCGCATGAGCGCATGCCTTGCGCACCGAACCGGTCGCATGCGCGCCGCACGGGGGTCCAGCGCGCCCGACATTTGGTGAACCCGCAGCGCCGCGCTATAGTTAGACGGGAAAAACCACGTGGAAAGGCTTGCCATGTGCCTCGCAGTACCCGCGCAGATCATCGAGCTTGACGGCGCCAACGCCACCGTCGACGTGCTCGGCACGCAGCAGCGCGCCAGCACCCGCCTCATTCCCGCCGCCCAGGTGGGCGACTACATCCTCGTGCACGCCGGCTTCGGCATCCAGGTGATCGACCCCGCCGAGGCGGCCGAGACGCTGGAGCTTATCGCCAACATGCCCGAGCTCATAGCGGACGACCTGCCCGACGACGCGCCCGACCCCTTTGCCCCGCTGCCCGACCCCGCCGCCGAGCCCATCCCGGTGGGCGCCATGAGCGCCGCGCTCGCCCAGGCCACGGAGGCCTAGGCATGGGCGGTCAGGTTACGGGGTCCCCGGTTAAGGCCACAGGCGATATGGGCGAGAAGGGCCCGGCGGAGATCGACGGCGGCGCGGGAGCGGGCCGCGCCCTCGACTTGGGCGCGTTCCGCAACCCGCAGCTGGCGCGCGACCTTATCGCCGCCATCAACCGCACCGCTGAGGAGGCCGGACGGCCCCTCAATCTCATGGAGGTCTGCGGCACGCATACCATGAGCATAGGCCGCTACGGGTTCCGCTCCGTCATGCCCGCCGGGCTCACGCTGCTTTCGGGCCCGGGCTGCCCGGTCTGCGTCACCGCCAACGGGGACATCGACCGCGCCATCGCGCTCGCGCGCATCCCGGGCGTCACCGTGACCACCTTCGGCGACATGATGCGCGTGCCCGGATCCACCTCCACGCTTGCCGCCGAGAAGGCCGCCGGACGCGACGTGCGCATGGTCTACTCGCCGCTCGACGCCGTCGACCTGGCCGAACGCGAGACCGATCGCCAGGTGGTGTTCATCGCCGTTGGCTTTGAGACCACCGCGCCGGCCATTGCCGCCACCGTGCTGGAAGCGCAGGCGCGCCGGCTTGCCAACTTCAGCGTCTTCTGCGCGCACAAAACCACGCCGCCGGCGCTCCGCGCCATCGCCGACGACCCGGAGACCAAGATCGACGGTTTCATCCTGCCGGGCCATGTGTCCACCATCACGGGCCTTGCCCCCTACCGCTTTTTGGTGGACGAGTTCGGCATCCCCGGCGTGGTCACGGGCTTTGAGCCGGTGGATATCCTCACCAGCATCGAACTGCTCTGCCGCATGGCCGCCCGCGGCGAGGCGCGCATTGAGAACGCGTACCGCCGCGGCGTGTCCGCAGACGGCAACCCCGTGGCACGCGCCCTGGTCGACCAAGTCTTCAAACCCTGCGACGCCGTCTGGCGCGGGCTGGGCGCGCTGCCCGCATCGGGCCTTGCCGTACGCAGCGCATATGCGGACCTTGACGCGCGCCGGCGCTTCGGCGCGCAGCTGGACCAGCTCACCGAGCCCACGCGGGAACCTGCGGGCTGCCGCTGTGGAGACGTGCTGCGCGGCGCCATCACGCCCAGCGCCTGCCCGCTCTTCGGCCGCGTCTGCACGCCTGAGCATCCCGTGGGCCCGTGCATGGTCTCCAGCGAGGGCAGCTGCGCGGCGTACTGGCGTTACCGGGAGTAGATGGGCGCGCCGCGGGCGTGTTGCCGCATGCGGGGCCAGGCGCCGAGCATACGCGGTAAGCTGGCAGGAGCGGCGCCGCCCCTACGCAGCCTCGGAACCCGCGCGCCGCGCCAACTGTCGCCGCAACGCACACCGACTCTGAGGAGGATCCATGTTCAAGACGAGAAGCCCCTGGCCGTTCATCATCATTTCGATCATCATCGTCGTTGTCGCGCTGATCGCGTTCGCGCTCACCGGCAGCACCGAGATCAGCGGTCACTGGGAGTTCACCTTCTAGCGGCCCTGCAGCCGGGCGAGAAGGTCCCGGATCGCGCTGCGACCTGGTGTCAGCCCCGCCGCAGCGCCCCCCATGCCGTTTTCGAGCCGAGGCCCTGGCGGAGCCTCGCGTCCGCGCGCCCGCCCAAGCGGGCCATCGTACAGATAGGAGACCGCCATGGCGAGCACCGACACCGTTCTTCTGGGCCACGGATCCGGCGGCCAGATGATGAAGCGCCTGATAGACGACGTGTTTCTGGAGGAGTTCGGCAACCCGGCGCTCTGCGCGGGCAACGACGCCGGCGTGGCGCCGCTGGGCGGCTTCGGCGCGTTGGGCGCCACGGCGGACGCCGGCGCCCCCGTCCCGCCCAACGCGCCGCGCATCGCCCTTTCCACCGACAGCTTCGTAGTGACGCCGCAGTTCTTCCCGGGCGGCAACATCGGGCGGCTGGCCGTGTGCGGCACGGTGAACGACGTGGCCACCTCGGGCGCTGCGGTGCGCTACCTCTCCTGCGGGTTCATCCTGGAAGAGGGCTACCCCATGGACAAGCTGCGCGAGATCTGCCGCACCATGGCCGCCACCGCGCGCGAGGCCGGCGTGGCCATCATCACCGGCGACACCAAGGTGGTTGAGCGCGGCGGCGCGGACGGCGTCTACATCAACACCGCCGGCGTGGGCGAGCTGGCGCCGGGCGTGAGCCTGTCGGGCGCCAACTGCCGGCCGGGCGACAAGGTCCTGGTTTCCGGCACACTGGGCGACCACGGCATCGCCATCATGAGCCAGCGCGAGGGGCTGGCGTTCTCCACGCCGGTTGAGTCGGACGCCGCTCCGCTGAACCACCTGATCGCCGCCGTCATGGAGGCCGCGCCGCACGTGCGCTGCTTCCGCGACCCCACGCGCGGCGGCCTGGCCAGCACGCTGAACGAGTTCGCCGCCGCCAGCCGGGTGCGCATCGAGGTGGACGAGGAAGCCGTCCCCGTGAAGCCGGCTGTGCGCGGTGCGTGCGAGATGCTGGGCTACGACGTGCTGCAGGTGGCCAACGAGGGCAAGATGGTGGCCGTGGTACCCGCAGACGAGGCCGCGGCCGCGCTGGAAGCTATGCAGGGCGCGCCCTACGGCGCCGACGCCGCCATTATCGGCGAGGTACTGGAGCTGCCCGAGGGCGCCGACCCCACCGTGCGCGTCCGCACGGCCTGGGGCTCCAGCCGCATCTTGGATATGCTGGTGGGCGAGCAGCTCCCCAGGATCTGCTGACGCGCCTCCTTTGTGGGCGTGCGCGCAGGCGTGTATCATAGGGCACGCCAATCAGACGTCTCAGGGAGTCCGCATGCCCTTTACCCATGTAATCTTTGACCTTGACGGCACGCTGCTGGACACCATCCAAGATCTGGCAACGGCCGCCAACCTGGTGTGCGCCAAGCACGGCTGGCCCACCTTCACCGTGGACGAGTACAAGCGCAAGGTGGGCAACGGCGTGCCCAAGTTGGTGGAGCGCTACATGCCCGCCGGCCTAACCGCCGCCGACCCCGCGCTCTACCGCCAGGCCATTGAGGAGCAGCGCGCCTTTTACCAGGAGCACAAGCGCGACACGACAGCCCCCTACCCCGGCATCCCCGAGGCACTGGAGGCCCTGCGCGCGGGCGGTGTGCACCTGGGCGTGCTCTCCAACAAGGACCACGGCGCCGTGCAGCCGTTGGTGGAGGAGTACTTCCCCGCCGGGCTCTTCGAGGCCGCCCAAGGACTCACGCCCGCCTTTGCCCCCAAGCCCGATCCGGCTGTCACACGGGCGCTTCTCGCCCACCTGGATGCCGATCCCGCCTCGACCCTCTACGTAGGGGATTCCGACGTTGACGTCTTCACCGGCCATAACGCCGGCATGCGCGCTTGCGGCGTTGCCTGGGGCTTCCGCGGCCGAGCCGAGCTTGAGGCCGCCGGCGCGGACTTCATAGCCCAGACCCCCGCCGACCTGGTGCGGATCGCGTTCAAGGCTTAACAAACCGCCACCTTAAGAGAAAGGCTCGCCATGCGCGTTGTCCCCGCGTTTTTGCACGAGAAGCTCGAGGCTCAGTACGGCCCCAGCCTGGCCACCCAGATAGAGGCGAGTTTTCGCGCCGAGCGCGCCACCACGCTGCGCGTGAACGCGCTCAAAGCGGACCGTACCGACGTGCGGGAGCAGCTGGCGGAGGCGGGTCTGCGCACGGAAGCGGTGGCATGGTACGCCGATGCGCTGGTGGTGCAGGGGTTGGACGAGAAGCGCGCCCGCGCCTGGCTGGAGGACCAGGCTACTCCGGAAGATGAAGGCCACGAGGACGCTGGCGCAGGGCCCGCAGCGTCCGATGCAAGCGCTGACGCCCACATTCCCGCACGCCTCAGCGCGCTCGATGTACTGCGTGCCCATCCTCTGTACAAGGATGGCAGCATCTACCTGCAGAATCTCTCGGCTATGATCCCGCCTTTGGTGCTGGGGCCTCAGCCCGGCCAATCCGTGCTGGACATGTGCGCCGCACCGGGCGGTAAGACCTGCCAACTGGCCGCGCTGTCGGGCAACGAGGCGCTGATCACCGCCTGCGAGAAAAACGCCGCACGCGCCGAGCGCCTGCGCTACAACCTGGACAAGCAGGGGGCGCGCCGCGTCAACATCATGGTGACCGACGCGCGGAAGCTGGACCCGTTCTTCACCTTCGACGCCGTGCTGCTGGATGCCCCGTGCTCCGGCAGCGGAACCGTGCAGTTGGCCGACGAGCGCCAAGCGCGCAAGCAGCGCTTTGAGGCGGATCTTCTCGCCCGCACCGTGCGCACGCAGCAGACGCTGCTGCGCCGCGCGTTGGAGGCGGTGCCCGCCGGCGGCGTGGTGACGTACTCCACCTGCTCTATCCTTGCGGACGAGAACGAGCAGGTGGTGCAGGCAGCGCTAGACGGCGCGTTGAGCCCCGCCGCCGCTGCAGGCGGGCGGGACGGAGCCTCCGGCGACCGCGGAAGCCGCAACCGCCGCGGCGGAAAAGGCGGTCGCAACCGCAAGGGCAAAGGATCGCAGGCCGCCGCGCGTTACGGCGCACTGGATGACGGCTGGGATGACGGCGCCTCCGTGCTCGGGGACGCCGCCGCGACCGGGCAACGCGCGCGCCGATCCCCCGCATGTGAGCTGGTCCCCCTTGATCCCGGGCTCTTCCCCGGCGTGCCCCTGCTGCCCGTGAGCGTCCCCGGAACGTTGTGCGTGCGCCCCACCGACCGGTATGAAGGGTTCTTTGTGGCGCGGTTGAAGAGGCTCTAGGGCGGGGCAAACAACCCGCTCCGCCTGTCGGCCATAGCAGCCATAGGGGACGGGTACAGATGGCAGATGGCGCATACTGCGCCCATCTGCCATCTGTACCCGTCCCCTATGGCAAACGCCCGGGGGCGGCCAACCGCCGCCCCCGTCTCGTCCGTACCGCCTGAAAACCGTAGGCTATTTGGCTATTGCTCGCTCGACGGCGTGCCCAGCATAGCGTTGAGCAGCTCGTCCTCCGCGCTCTCGTCAACCTCCCACGCGCTCTCGTCATCGCGTGTGTAGTTGAAGGTGCAAGCGTTGTCCTGGATCTCCGCACTGTCGATCGTATCCATGAACAGCTGGCCCATCTCCTGGTAAAGGGCGCTCTCGTCCACGTCTGTCTGGCCCGAGGCCAAAGCGTCCGTAACATACTGCTCGGCGTACTGCTCAACCGCCGCGCCGAAATCCTCCATCGCGCGGTACAGCGACTTGCAGGTAATGGTCACGTCAGCCGTGGCCGTACCCGCGTCCTCGTCCACGGCAACTTCCTCGATCTGGTAGTCGAAGCCGTCGAGGAGCGACGTCACGTAGTCCGTCGCGTCAACGCCCAGCATGTCGAGGTCCTCGCCGTTGGAAGCCTCGAGGTCCTCGACGAACTCGGCATACAGCTCGGAATCGGTGTCCCTCACTGCGCCGAGCTGCTCCTCCAGGTCCTGCGTGATCAACTCCTCGGCCGACGGCCCGCTCTGACAACCCGCAAGGCCCAGCAGGCACCCGCACAGCAGCACAACTACGGCAAACGGCGCGCAGAGCAAAAACTTCCTCGATATCGTCCGCATCATGGTCTCCCCACATCCCGGCGGTATATGAGTCAAGTATGCGCGCCCTCGCGCCGATTTAAGCTTATATTCAGAACACATCGGCAACGGCACTGCGGGCGGGGTGCTCGCGCCGCTCCGCCCGCGCCAAAACGCGTGAGGCACCGGATTACTTGACGCCGTACTGCTCGTAGTACGCGTCGATCGCCGCCTTGACGGCGTCGTCGATCACCACGCGGCCGCCGACCTCGCGGTTATGCAGATGCTCCACGACCTCGGCCATGCTCACGATGCTGGCAACCGGGAAGCCGTACCTCTCCTGGATCTCCTGCTGCGCGGTCACCTTGCCGCCCTTGCCCACCTCCATGCGGTTCAGGCTCACAATAAGGCCCTTGACCTCGACGTTGGCAGCCGCCATGAGCTTGGGATACGTCTCGTCGATGGATTTGCCGGACGTGGTGACGTCCTCCACCATGACCACGCGGTCGCCGTCCTTGAGCTCGTAGCCCAGCATGCCGCCCTTGTCGGCGCCGTGGTCCTTGACCTCCTTGCGATCCGAGCAGTACCTGACTTCCTTGCCGTACAGGTCGTGCATGGCAATGGCCGTGACCACGCTCAGCGGGATACCCTTGTACGCCGGCCCGAAGAGCACGTCGAAGTCCAGGCCGAAGTTGTCATGGATGGCGCGCGCATAGTACTCGCCCAGCTTTTTGAGCTGGTAACCGGTCACATAGGCGCCGGCGTTCATGAAAAACGGGCTCTGGCGGCCGCTCTTGAGCGTGAACTCGCCGAACTTGAGCACGTCGGACTCGACCATGAACTCGATGAACTCCTGCTTGTAGGCCTCCATAGGGGCTCCCTTCTGGCGGGCGCAGGCAGGCGAGAAGCCCGGCTGCCTGCGCGACATACGCATCAGAGCCATTATACGCGGAGAGCCCCCGCCTGGCTTACCCACCGAAAGACGAGAGGCGAAACGACCCTTTGCGCCAACGGCACGTTGGTCAGATGGAAAACCGCACGACCGGCAAGACAGGCCGCGCATGCCCCCTTCGATTGCGCGGCGCTTTGACTAAAGGTTGCCTGGGGCGAGAAAAACGCACCCATACAGAAGCGCCCCTCCGGAGAGGGGCGCTTCTCGCCTGAAAGCTTATCCAACCGCGCCGCAAAGGGCCGCTGACGCCGGTTAGTCCTCGTAGCCGTTGGGGTTCTTGGACTGCCAGTTCCAGGAGTCGCGGCACATCTCGGCAATGCCGTACTGCGCCTTCCAGCCCATCTCGCGCTCGGCCTTGGAGCAGTCGGCGTAGTTCTCGGCCACATCGCCGGCGCGGCGCGGGTCGATGACGTAGGGAACCTCGTGCCCGCACGCCGCAGAGAACGCCTGGATGATCTCGAGAACCGAGGTGCCCGTGCCGGTGCCGAGGTTGAAGACCTCCGCGCCGGTCTTGCCGTTCATCCACGCCAGCGCCGCGACGTGGCCGCTGGCCAGATCCATCACGTGGATGTAGTCGCGCACGCCGGTACCGTCGGGCGTGGGATAGTCGTCGCCGAAGACGTGCACCTCGGAGCGCTTGCCGATAGCGGTCTGCGCCACGTACGGCAGCAGGTTGTTGGGAATGCCCTTGGGATCCTCGCCCATAAGGCCCGTGGGATGCGCGCCAATGGGGTTGAAGTAACGGAGCAGCACCACGTCCCACTCGGGATCGGCCACCGTAAGGTCGGTGAGGATCTGCTCGATCATCCACTTGGTCCAGCCATAGGGGTTCGTAGCCGGCTTCTTGGGGCTCTCCTCCGTAAGCGGCAGGCTGTCCGGGTCGCCGTAAACGGTGGCGGAGCTGGAGAAGATGATCGACTTGCAGCCGTGGCCGCGCATGACGTCGACCAGCGTCAGCGTGTTGCCGATGTTGTTGGAGTAATACTCGATGGGCTTGGAGACGGACTCGCCCACGGCCTTGAAGCCGGCGAAGTGAATCACGCGGTCGATCTTGTTCTCCGTGAAGATCTTCTCCAGCGCGGCGCGGTCGTTGACGTCGGCCTCGTAAAAGCTCATGCGCTGCGCCGCGGCATCGCCCACGATGGTCTTGATGCGGTCGAGCACCTTGACGGAGGCATTGGACAGATCGTCGACGATGATAACCTGATAGCCGCCCTGCAGCAGCTCGACCACGGTGTGGCTGCCAATGAAACCGGCACCGCCGGTGACGAGCACGCAGGTGTCCTGAGGGGCAAGTTCTTGAGCCATAAGGCCTCCCGAGTCTTGGGGGTGCCGGCCGACGCCGAGTTGCGGACCGGGTCGCCGCATACCGCGCGGCAACGCGACCATTGTACCGCAGGGGCGCGAACGCCACACCGCCTCGGTGGAACACGCGCCGAAATGGCATGAGCGCGGGGTGCATCGCGACGCATTCAGCCGGATACCGTGCGGACGGGGCGGTTGGACGCAGGTCGGGAACGATCGGCCGTCGGGCGCGGGCATCGCGGCAATTGGACGCAGGCCGCAGACGCATGCGGACGGCGTGAGCCGCGAACAGCGAGCAGCCTGCAAGCGCACGGCCCCGGGACGGCGGGCAAGCACTTGTCGCACGCCCCTTTGCGCAGGGCATCGCGCGCCCCCAGGCAAGAACGCCGTACGCCTCTTGCGCAGGGCGAGTAGCGCCTGTCGCCCTTCTCGCCACCGGCACCTGCCGCGCTTCCCTTGCGCAGGGCGAGTAGAACCTGCAGATACACCGTCCCTTGCGTGTTCTTCTCGCCTTGCGCACGGACTCATGCGCCCAGGCCTCCCCTTCCTTTGCACAAGGCGAGAAGGACGCGCAGGGCTACCCCGCCCCCGCACGCTCGCCACCGGTCGACGCGTTCGCCACCGTCCGCGCACGTCGGCTACCGGCCGACGCGTCCGCGACGGCTCAGCGCGGCGTAGATTGCGCCGCCGGCGAGGGCGAGAAGCACAGCCACCGCAAGAACTATCAGGCTAAGCTGCCAGTTGCCCGCCCCCAAGGCCGCCGCGGCAAACGTGGACGTGATGATCGACGGGATGCGCCCCACCGTCACGATGGGCAGGAACGCCCGCCAGCGCATGCGCGTGAGACCGGCCACATAGGTGAGCAGGTCCTTGGGTGTGCCGGGAATCAGGAACACCACGAACATCACGAGCTCCAAGCGCGCGGTGTTCTGAAGCCACGCCACCCGGTCCAGCTTGTCGGGCGAAAAGAACAGCCCCACCGCGCGGCGACCCCAGCGGCGCACGGCGGCGAAGACCAACGTTGACCCGATCGCACTCGCCACCAGGCACGATGCCGTACCCTCCCAAAATCCCAGAGCGTAGCCGCTGGCCAGCTCGACCGGCTCCCCGGGCACCACGGCGACGATGATCTGCGCCACGTTGACGCCCACGATGGCCAAGCGCGCCAACACCGGCTGCTGGGCCACGAAGCCGCGCACGGCCTCCGAATCGCTTATCCAGGCCCAAACGCCCGGCGCGTACCGCCAAGCCGCGTAGCCCAGAGCCGCCACGGCAACGCAGGCAAGAAGGGCCTTTGCCGCGAAGGGCAGGCGCAAGCCGCCCAAGGGCGCGGAAGCGGAGACGCGCCCCAACCGTGCGAAGATGCCGCGCGGCGTCCGGGCGCGCAGGCGCTTCTCGCCTGGGCGCAGGTTGCCCGCGTACGCCGGGCCGCTGAAGAGGCGGCGCTCATCGCCCTCGTCCGGACAGCGCAGATCAGAGCGCATGCTGGGTTCGGTTACGCGGTCCATGGAATCTCCCGTCGTCGGGGGCCGCCGCAGAGGCGGCCCGAAGAATCTCTCGCCGTCTTGCGGCGAGAAGTTGATCGAGCAAGGCGGGCAGGCGGCCAAAACAGCCGCGGGGTCGGCTTTTGCGCATGGCTCGCGCTGGGTGCCGGACGCACCCCTCCTGTCCATCGTCGTGTTGACCTCGTCGGCCGTCGCCGCAGCCCGCAACGCGGGCGTCGTGCGGCGAGCCCTACGCCCCGGCTCCCGCCGAGGGTTCCCCGCAGCTGAAGCGCGCCGTCACGCGGGCGCCGTGGTCGGGCGGGTCGGCGTTGGCAAGCTCAACCGCACCGCCGTGCAGATCCGCCAGCACATGCGCGATGTTGAGCCCCATGCCGAAATGCTCGGCGGATTTTGCCTCGCTGTAGAAGGGCTCGCATCCGCGCCGCAGCGCCTCCGCCGTGAAACCGGGCCCGTCGTCGGAAACGGTGCAGGAGAGCACCCCGTCCGCGTACGAGAGCGCCAGGCCCACTTTGGACGCCGCATGCCCGCGCGCGTTGCTCAGCAGGTTGCCCACCGCCTCGGCCACCAGCGCGCCGTCGATATCGACCGCGAGCGAGGCGATGGCGCGAGGAACGCCCGCATCCTCCCCGCCATCGGAGAGGGGGCCGTCAACGCCCAGCGGCTCCCACGTCTCGCCCGCCGCCGTCAAAGAGCAGGAAAAGCCCAGCTCCTGCGGCGAAGCGGCCACCAGCGCCGCCGCCTCGTCGGCCAAGTCGCGCGCAAACGCGGCAAGCTTCACCGGCTCGCGCCTGACGGCGCGGTCCTCAAGCTTGCTGGCCGAGCTCATGACCTCGGCGTACCGCTGCAGACGCGTTACCTGCGCCCCCAGCGTTGCCAACGTGCGGCGTGCCTCGGCCATGCGCGCGGCGTCCTTCTCGCCCGCCGCATTCGCACCCTGGCCGTCTGCGGAATCTGCGGCGCCCGGCATCGCCGAGCCCGCCGCGGAGCCCTCCTCAAGCCGCAGCTGCGCCATCTCCACCGTTCCCTTGAGCACGGTGAGCGGCGTGCGCAGGTCGTGGGCGAACGCCGCGTTCAGGCGCTTGCGCTCCTCGGCCGTGCGCCACATGCGGCGCTGCGCGTCGGCCAGGCTGGCGCGCATGCGCTCGAAGGCCGCGGCAAGGCGCCCCAGCTCGCGTCCGGGAACCGTCGGAACGGTGAAGTCGAGGTCCTGCGCGGCCACGCGGTCGGTTGCCGCAACCAACGCGCCCAGCGGCTCGGCAAGGCGGCACCGATAAAAGCGACGGAACACCAGCCAGGCCATGACGCCGTAGATCGCAAACGGCGCCATTCCCGCCATGAAGCGAAGAGCCGCCACCAACGGCGTGAAGTCCATGCTCTGCGATACGTAGTACGCCACGTTCGACGTCGGCGTGTCCGACTCCAGGCTCAACCCGATGGCGCTGCCGTCAACCTGCGCGCGCACGCTGCGCTGATAGGCGTCGTAGGCAGGCAGAGCCTCTGCGAGGATGTTGTCCCCTCCCTGGGCCAACAGCTCCTCGTAGGCGTTCTCGTCGTAGGAGCCGACAAAGTTGCCGCCCCAATCAGACACGGTGAGCGCCGGGTCCTCGGCGATCATCTCCAGCGTGGCGTAGACCTCCTGGACGCCGTCAACGGCAGCGCCGCCCTCGCCTACCCCCTCCGCCGCCTCGACGCCCGCGCCCTCCGACTCCTCAGACCCCGCAAGGTGCACCCGGGTCTCCGCAGCAGCACGGTCATCGGCGTCAATGCCCAGGTACAGCGACACGTCGCCGGTGTAGTCGCCCACTTCGATAGATGCAGCGGGCACCAAGTCCCCGCGCTCCGCGTCGTACAGATACGGGCCGTTGTACACATGCACCGGCATCTGCTGCTCCCAGGCGTAGGTGTACGCCCCCTCCAGCACGGTGATCGCCACGACGGTCAACCCGGTGGCGCCCGCCAGGTAGGCAACGAGGTAGGCGATAAACACCGACGCAAGCGACGCGCGCTCCATGCGCTGGCGCACGCGGGCGGCAAGCCCGGTCCGGGCGCGCGCTGCCTTGCCCATCACAGCCCCCATTTGTAGCCGACGCCCCATACGGTCTCAACCGTGTTCTCAGGCGCGCCCGCCGTCGTGAGCTTTTTGCGCGTGCGGCGGATGTGCTCGGTCACGCTGGAGGCGTCGCCCGCGGCATCCCATCCCCACACTTCCTCGTAAATGCGCTGGCGGTCGAACACCTGCCCCGGGTTCTTGCTCAAGAGCGCAACGATATCGAACTCCGTGCGCGTGAGCGATGCGGCCTCGCCGCCCTCGACCTCCACCGTGCGCTGGGCGTAGTCGATGCGCAGCGGCCCGAAGGCCCGCACCGTGCGCGCAGCCTCCGAGCGCACGCCTCGGGCAAGATGCGCCCGAACCCGCGCCCCCAGCACCTCGAGCGAGAAGGGCTTGAGCACGTAATCATCGGCGCCGGCGGAGAACCCCTCGATCTGATCGGCGTCCTCAACGCGCGCGGTGAGGAAGATGATGGGGCAGCTCAGGCGCTCCCGCATACGCCGGCAGAGCTCGATACCGTCCATACCCGGCATGTTGATGTCGAGAAGCGCCAGGTCAATAGGCTCGTTGGCATGCGCAAGCGCGTCGGCGGCGTTATGCGCGCCCACAGCCTCCATGCCGCTCATGGTGAAGTACGAGACGAGCATGCTCACGATATCGGGCTCGTCGTCCACAACGAGCAGGCGGGCCGGTCGCCGGTTCGCGCCGTCACCGCTCGGGCGTGCTGCCCTGCCCACCACGCCCGCCTGGGCCATCCGCCTGTGCTCCGCCATCGCTTCTCCTTATTGCACGCCGCCGGCCTTGCGCCGGCAGCGCCTCTCGCCGTTTGCTCTCAGCATCATCTTGGCAAGAGATTGTCAAGAAAAACTCAACAGCGTGCGAGTTTCCGCGTTTTTTAAGACTTTCGCCATCAGCGGGCGCAGCAAGCGCAGAGCTGATTTACCCGTCGCGCCCTCATGGAGACTTGGGTGCCGATCACACCTGCTCAACACCCCGAGCGAAAACCGCGTTCATACGAGGACGCGGGGCGAATAGCACACTCATACGAACCCTGTGGGCGAGAACGGCAACGATACGAAGGCGCATCCGCGCCGGACGCCGTTTGCATGGGCGGCGCGCGGTTCTCGACCGCCCTTTTTCCTCGCTTAAGGGCGCTTGTCGGCCCAAGGCGACAAAAACCATGTCTGTGCACATACGGCCCTTCGCCCATGCGCTCGTATCAGCGCGCTTTTCGCGCAGCCCGTTCGTATGAGTGCGTTTCTCGCACAACGCGCTCGTATGAGTGCATTTTTCGCCCAAAGGCCCCGCGGCGGCACGCGCATCTGCCCGCAACGAAAAAAGCCCCGCCGTCATGGACGGCAGGGCGATTGCTCTTGGCTGGGGTAGAGGGATTCGAACCCCCGTGACGGGCACCAAAAACCCGGGTCCTAACCACTGGACGATACCCCAAAAGCGCAGGGATCAGTGTAGCAGAAGCGGCCTGATCGCGCGAGCCGCAGCGCGTTTCCCGTTAGGCGCTCAGCGCATCGCACAGGGCGTCGAGCACGCGGACGGCCAAGGTCTGCGCATCGCTGGCCATGAACGTGCCGTTGTAGCGCGTGATACCGGTGAGCTCTATGCGGATGCGCGCCGGCGCCTGCTTGGCGGCCAGGTAGGCCGTGTGCAGGCGGCTCGCCAGGTTCTCGCATTCGGACAGCACGATGGTCGCCTGCGGAGCGGCGTCCTCGGGCAGCTTGCCGTCGGCAAGGGTCAGCACCAGGTCCATGTCGTCGGGGGCGCAGTCGTCGCACAGCACCAATCCGCTGCGCTCGGTGGTGGCGCCGGCGATGTTCCACATGCGCGAGGCCACGCTGCGCGCAATGGGGTCGTCGCCGATCACGGCGATCCGATAGCGCTCCAGCACGTTGGCCGCACGCGCAAAGCCGGTGTGCGCGCCGGTGTGGCTCTGGGCCGGCTTGCCCTCCCACACGTGGCGCAGACGGTTGATGTAGCTGTAGGTGTCCTGAAACGCCATGCCGTCCGCAAACAGCCCCACGTTCTCCTGGAACTGCTGCAGGGCCGCCTCGGTGTGCGGGCCAAAGTAACCGTCGGCGTCGCCGCAGGCAAAGCCCAGCACGTTGAGCGCCTCCTGAAGCTGCCGCACATCGTTGCCGTGGAAGTTGGGCAGGCGCAGGTACAGCGTGCGGTCGCCCAGCGCGTACGAGGCGTCCACCAGCGCGCTCCAGGCGTCCAGGTCGATGTCCTCGCCCGCCGGAAGGCCGTTGTCGCGCCTAAACGAGCCCGCCGCCTGCGCGGTCGACGCCCCGAAGCGCTTCTCGCCCAGCTCGGCGGCGTCGATGGCGTAACCCAAACGGCCGAGGCGCGTCTGCACGTCCTCGACGGCCGGTCCGCGCATGCCTTGGCAAATAGGATCCATAACCGATCCTCTCTCAACGTGGGTAACGAGGCACAACGCCTCGGTCGAACAATCGAACAGTCGAACATGCTCTTAGTCTAGCAGCCCCGCGCACCCATGCGGCGCAGATGCCCCGTTTTCGGCGGTTCCCCAAACTAGGGGTTGCGGGTTTCCGCGGCCACCGAGAGCAATCTTGCCCGCAAGCCCCGGCTCAGGAAGCTTCTGCTTGCATTTCTTATCGCAAAGCGGGTAGTTTGGATGCCCGGCCGATAAGGAGCGCATGCGCAGCCATCCGAAAGGCGAGCGTGTCCGCCGCCCGCCTTCCACAGGGCAACAGCGAGACCTACAGCGTCATGTTGGGGTCGGCGTCCACGCGGAAGTCGGAGAACTCGCCGCGCTCGAACTTGCGCCGCGCCACCACGGCGATCATGGCGGCGTTGTCGGTGCAGGCGCCGCGCGGCGGCACCGTGACGCGGATCCCCTGGCGCGTGAGCTTGCGCACCATCATCTCGCGCAGATGCTCGTTGGCCGCCACGCCGCCGCCGAGGCAGTATTCGCGTGCGCCGGTCTCGCGCAGGGCGTTGCGCGCCTTCTTGTACTGCACGTCGAACACCGCCGCCTCGAACGAGGCCGCGATATCCGGCAGATGCAGCGGCCGACCCGCCTTGGTCTCCTGTTCAATGTAGAGCACCACCGCCGTTTTGAGCCCCGATAGCGAGAACCGGTAATCGCCGCGGCGGTTGAGCGCGCGCGGAAAGTCGATCGCCGCAGGATCGCCGCTCTCGGCCAGGCGCGAGATGATGGGCCCGCCGGGGTACCCCAGCCCGAGTGCCTTGGCGACCTTGTCGAACGCCTCGCCCACCGCGTCGTCCAGCGTTTCGCCCAGCACCTGGTAGTCTCCCCAGGCGCGCACATGCACCAGCATGGTGTGGCCGCCGGACACCAGCGTGAAGATGAATGGGGGCTTCAGGTCGGGCGTGGTCAGCAGGTTGGCAAAAAGATGCCCCTCCAAATGGTTCACGCAGATGAGCGGCTTGCCGGCGGCATAGGCGTAGCCCTTGGCAAACGCCACGCCCACCACAAGCGCCCCCACCAGGCCCGGTCCCTGCGTCACGGCAACGGCGGCAAGCTCCGCCGGCGCCACGGGGCCGTCGAGGCCCAGGGCGCGTCCCGCCTCCTCGCGCGCGGCATCGACCACGCCGCAGATGACCTCCACGTGCTTGCGGCTGGCGATCTCGGGCACCACGCCGCCGAACCGCGCGTGGAAGTCGATCTGCGTGGACACCTGGTTTGCCAGCAGCGTGCCGTCGCGGTCGATGATGGCGACGGCGGTCTCGTCGCACGAGCTCTCAATGGCCAAGATCAGCTGGCGGGCGAGAAGATCCTCCGCCTCCTCGGCCGTGCGCTGGGGCGCGCGCTCGGGCCACGTGCGCGTGCAGGCCACCGGCTCGGGCGACGCGGCGTCCACCGGCAACCGTAGCGGCAGCGTCGCCTCCATGACGAGCGCATGTCTGCCCGGGGCGTAATAGTTCTTGCGCAGGCCGGACTGGCGGAAGCCCAGGTCCTCGTACAACGCGCGCGCCGCGGCGTTGTCCTCGGCGACCTCCAGCGAGGCGGTGGCGCACCCGAGCATCTGGGCGTCGTAGCTCACCTGCGCCAGAAGCTTGCGCGCAACGCCCTGGCGGCGGCGCTCGGGCGCCACGGCGACCTTGAGGATCTCGACGTCCTTCTCGACAACCATGCCGCCGGCCAGGCCCACGAGCTCGCCGGTGTCGTGCGCCACCCACCACAGGCGCCCCTCGTTCTCGAACTCCGAGAGGAACATCCCGGGGGTCCAGGCCTCGCGCTCCGGGAAGCAGCGCGCCTCAAGGGCCGATGCCGCCTCGGCGTCAGCGGCGGCCATGGGGCGCAGCTGCAGATGCCGCCCCGCCAGCTCGTCCACCACGCCGGTCACCGCATCCGAAGCGCTCTCCGCGCGCCCTAGGCGCTTGCGCTCGTTTTCCTCGGCATCCGAAAGGCGCGTGTAGATGGGCAGCACGCCCGCGGGGTCGCCGGAGCCCTGGGGGACCGCGGCCGCGAAGGCCAGCAACAGGCCCTCGCCCGCAGGGTGCCACAGGGACTCGTCGATACGCCGGGTCAGGCCCGCCTCGTCAAAGAGCCGTCCGTGCCGTTTGAGACCATCGCCGGTGAGCTGGATCTCGCGGGCATCCGGGCGCTCAGCCCATGCCGCCACGGCGTCGGCCGCCTTAACCACGTGCTCGCGCTCGAACAAGCGCTCCGCACCGTCGTCTGTCAGGCGGTAGAGCGCCGGGTACAGCTCGCCGCGC
Source organism: uncultured Coriobacteriaceae bacterium (assembly GCA_944321435.1). Classification (GTDB taxonomy): domain Bacteria; phylum Actinomycetota; class Coriobacteriia; order Coriobacteriales; family Coriobacteriaceae; genus CALUOB01. The sequence goes on from CALULH010000010.1 coordinate 100,659, forward strand.
ATGGCGTCGGCGGCAACGCCCAACAGGCCGCGCACGCCGCCGCGCCAGGCCGTCCAAGCGCAGGCATCCAACGTGGAGACTCCGTAGAGCGGCAGGCCGGCACCTTCCGCAAGCCCCTTGGCAGTCGAAATGCCAATGCGCACGCCAGTAAACGATCCGGGGCCGCGACCCACCAGCACTGCATCCAAGTCGGACAGGCGGTGCCCACTGGCGGACAGCGCTTCGTCCAGCGTGTCCACCAGTTCCTCGTTGGCATGGCGGCGACACAGATGGTCGCCTTCCGCCAGCAGATCGGCAGCGGACGTGCCGCCGGCCGGCTTCACGGATCCCACGGCGCAGGCCAACATGTCCGTCGCCGTGTCAACCGCCGCCACCAGCAGGCGATCGTCAGCGTTTCTCATCTCAGCAGCTTCCTCTCACCGCCGCGTCAACCGCCGCCGCAAGCTCCTCGGCACGCTCTCCGTGGGGCTCCAGCGTCACGGTGCGCGCGTCCGGATCGTCCTCAACACGGGCGATAAGCACGCCCAGGTACTCGTCGGTCAGCTCGTCTTGGAACTGCTCGCCCCATTCCAGCACGCAGGCGCCCTCGTAGCCCAGCACGTCGTAAATGCCGGTATCCTCGAGCTCGTACGCGTGCTCCAGGCGGTACAGGTCAAAATGGAAAAGCGGGATCCGCCCGCCGTCATGCACGGCCATAAGGGAGAAGGTAGGGCTCGTGACCGGGTGGGCGTCGCCCAAGCCGCGCGCGAGCCCCTTGGTCAGGTGGGTCTTGCCCACACCCAGCCCGCCCGTCAGCACCAGCACGTCGCCGTCCGCAAGCGCCGGGGCCGCAAGCTCGCCCAGGCGCTCGGTGTCGGACGGACTGGCCGTGCGGAACTTGCCGGCGCCCTTGCGCTCGAGCGTCATCGGGCATCCGCCCCAAAGACGAGATGCTCCTGACCGGCGCCAGGCCCTCCCAGCGGGTCGCCCTGAGGCGGCACGGCGGCGCCGGCTGACGCAGGGGCCCCGGGCGCCTCGGCCATGGCCGCGCGCGCCGCAGCGCCCGCCGAGGTCGGCAGGCTCACCTCGGGCAGCGCGTCGGAGCGCTCGGCCACAGGCTCGACCGGCTCCCCCGCCGGATGCGTGGCGAGGAGCTCGCCCAGCATCCGGAAGTCCTTCTCGATCAGCTCCTGCCACGCGGGGTTGCGCAGGGCAGCCGCGGGATGGAACGTCGGCAGCACGCGGAAATGGCCCATCTGGTGGAACCGGCCGCGCAGGCGCGTGATGCCCACCTCGGTTTTGAGCACGAAGTGCGTGGCCGGGTTGCCCATCGTCACGATGATGTCCGGCCAGATGCTGCGGATCTGCTCGCGCAGGAACGGCGCGCAGGCCTGAACCTCGTCGGGCTTGGGGTTGCGGTTTCCGGGCGGGCGGCACTTCAGCACGTTGGCGATATAGATCTCCTCGCGCGTGAGCCCCGCAAAGGAGAGGATGCGGTTCAGGTTCTGCCCGGCAGCGCCCACGAAAGGCTCGCCCTGCAGGTCCTCGTTGCGCCCCGGCGCCTCGCCGATGAACATCACGCGCGCGTGCGGGTTACCCACGCCGAACACGATGTTGGTCCGCGTCTCGGCCAACGGGCACAGGCGGCAGTCGCCCAGCAGGTTGCGGATCTCCTCCAGGGTCACCTCGCGCGGAGCCTGGTTGGTATGCCCGGGGATGTGCATGACGCCCATTACACGTACACCTTCTCAAGCCGCATGCCGAAGCCGCAGGCAACCTCGTAGTTGATGGTGCCGCGCAACTTGGCCATCTCGTCCAGGGTGATCTCGGCATCGCCGTCTCGGCCGATGATGGTCACCACCTCGCCGTCCTCGGCCTCCGGAACCGGATGGCGCGAGGTCTGGGTCAGCGCGAACATGCATTGGTCCATGCAGATGTTGCCCACCTGCGGCAGGCGCATGCCGCGCAAGAGCACCTCCATGCGGTTGGAGAGCGTGCGCGACAGGCCGTCGGCGTACCCAACCGGGATCGTGCAGATCTGCACCGCGGCGCGCGGCACGCGGTACGTGAAGCCGTAGCCAACGCCCTCGCCCATGGCCGGCCGGATAGTGCGGGTGATTCTCGCCCGCACGCTCATAACCGGCTCGAGCGTCATGCGCGCCCGCGTGCGCTCGCACGCCTGCAGGCCGTACAGGCCTATGCCCACGCGCACCATGTCGCATCCCGTCGCCGGCGAAAGCACCGTTGCCGGCGTGTTGTTGCAATGCACGGTGCCGCAGTCGAACCCTGCGTCGCGCATGGCGGCCACGGCTTCCTCGAAGCGCTTCACCTGCAGCTGGAAGTCCCAGCCGTCGGGGTCGTCGGCCGTGGCGAAATGCGTGAACACGCCGTCGCATACGAGCCCGCGATGGAAGTCTATGGAACGGCGGAACTCCACCACATCGGTTGAGCGCACCCCGATGCGGTTCATGCCCGTCTCGATCGCCATGTGGTACTTGGCCACCATGCCATGCGCCACCGCCGACTCCCCCAGCGCAAGCGCGAACTCGACCGTGTAGACGCTCGGCATGAGCTGGAACTGCAGTAGCGCGTTGATAGCCGTAACGGGAGGCTCGCTCAGCACCAAAATGGGCAGGGTGATGCCTGCCTGGCGCAGGTGAACGCCCTCCTCCACCGTGGCCACGGCGAACATATCCGCACCCGCGCGCACCATCACCTGCGCGCAGGCCGCAGCGCCATGACCGTACGCATCGGCCTTCACCACACAGCACATCTTCTGGCGCGGACGCAACAGCTGCTTGAACGCGCGCACGTTGCGCCGCAGCGCCGCCTGGTCTACCTCAACCCACGCCCAGCGCGTCTCCGGGTACCGCGGCATGCTAAGCCTCCTGACCTTCCTTGCCGTCGTCCAGCCCCATCTCCTCAAGCGCGTTCGTCACAAAGAGGTTCATGGCGTCGCCGATAAGGTCGATAAGATCGGTGGCGATCACGCTCTTCTCGCCGAACTTCTGCGCGGCGATGAAGCCCGTGAGCGAATGCAGGGTCACCGCATAGGAAACCAGCAGCTCCCACGCGTCCGCCCTGCCGTGCGCCAGCGCCACGGTACCGGCGATGATGCCTCCCAGGACATCGCCCGATCCGGCCGTGGCGAGCGCCGCCGGGCCCGCCAGCGGAATAACGGCGTGCTCCACGCCCACCACCGCGGTGGTGGGGCCCTTGGCGACCACGATCATGTCGCTGGAGCCCGACGCCCAGAGAATCTTCTGCGATCCTTCGATGGCGGCGGACAGGTGGCTCACCGTGGCACCGTCGAGAAGGCGCGTGAGCTCGCGGTAATGCGGGGTCAGGATCAGCGGCGCGTCGCGTCGGTAGATCTCAGGGAAGTCGTCCAGCTTCCCAGCGGAGAGCTTGGCCAGGCAGTTGAGTGCGTCAGCATCCAGGATAAGCGGCACGTCGGTGTCGATGAGCTCGGACACCACTTGCACGCAGCCGGCCGCAGTGGTGATGCCCGGTCCGCAGAGCACGCAGTCGTAGCGCATGGCGAGCTTGGCGATAAGCGCGCTGGCTGCAGCCCCAAAGGCGCCGCGGGCATCGGATGGCACAGCCACCACCGGCACCGAGGGCAGGGCCATGCGGATGAGGCTCGCGCATGCGTCGGGCGCGGCAACCGTCACATAGCCCGCGCCGGCGCGCGCAGCCGCCTTGGCGGCCATCATGGCGGCACCGGGATAGGTGGCGGAACCCGCCACCACCAGCACCGAGCCGCGGCTGTATTTGTCGATGTTCGAGGAGAGCGGCTCGGCGAACTGCATGAGATCGGCTAGGTCAAGCTTCTCGGCCGCATGCTCCACGTCGTCTAGCGAATCGTCGAGCTTGTCGTACAGCACGCCGCACGAGATCTCGCCGGCAACGTTGGGGCCCTCGGCGCTGTACAGGCCCAGCTTGGGCACGAGCATGGTCGCCGTCCGATCGGCGTTCACGCAACGGTCCAGGACCTCGCCGGTATCCGCGTCCAAGCCCGACGGCACGTCGACCGAGACCACCGTGGGCGCCAGCTCGTTGAGCGTGTCGATCCAGATATTGAGCGGGGCGCGCAGCTTTCCATGGAAGCCCGTGCCGAGAAGCGCGTCCACCACCACGTCCGCCCGGGAGATGATCTCGGTAAGCTCGTCGCGCGAGGGGCCGGCGTGCACCGTTACGTCCTTTGCGGCCGTGCGGCGCGCCACATGCCGAGCCAGCGCGCTGGGGATCTCGTCGGGTTCGATGGGCGTTACCACGTCCACCGCAACGCCCTCATGGGAGAGAACGTCTGCCGCCACCCAGCCGTCGCCGCCATTGTTGCCAAAGCCGCAGAGTACGGCCACGCGCTCAGGCCCGTAGGGCTTCACGACTTCCGCCGTGAACTCGCCAGCATGCTCCATGAGTTCGGCCTTCGAGGTGCCGGCCTTCTCGATCAGGTCTTCCAGCCGCTTGACTTCCTCGACGTTCAAGATCGGTTGCATGGCTGCGATCACATCCCTTGCTCTAACGGCAGGCGACCCGTTGGCTCGCTGCCCGATGACGGCGCCGTGGCGCCGGAAACCTGCGGTTGCGGTGCTTGCGTTGAGGAAGCGGGTTTGTCCGAGAAGGCCCCGTCGGCGGGCTCCTGCGCCCCTGCGGGAGATTCCGCCCGAGCGGACGCCAGGGAAAGCTCGCCATCCTGCACGCGCTCCAAGTCGTCCAACACGGCACGGGCCTCCTTGAAGGAACGGGCGATAACCGCGCGCTCGTCCTCCTTCGACTCCTTTGGTTTGGGGCGGGCCTTATCCGTGATGGCCATGGCGTTGGCAATGGCAAGCTCCGACGTGAAGGAGAGGGAGAGGGCCACCTCCACGACGCCCATCTGCTCGGCGATTTCGGCCGCACGGCCGGCAAGTACCGCAAGCGGGCGACCGGAGGGATCGCGCGACACCGAAACATCGCGCTTATCGATACCTTGGCTGAACCCCGTACCCAGGGCCTTGAGCACCGCCTCTCGCGCGGCGAAGCGGCAGGCGTAGTGCGCAGCCGGACGAGGGCTGGCCTCGCAGTACACGCGCTCCTCATCGGTGAACACGCGGCGCGCAAACGCCGGCGTCCGCTGGAGGATCTGCTCTATGCGGGCGATCTCAACGATGTCCACACCGATACCAGCCGCTGCCATGTTCACCCTTCCCATAAGCACCATACCCGTCTATGATACCTCCCCGCCCTGGGTAATCCCCGCAGCTTCACAGGATAGTAAGAAGTCGCGTAGGGGATCATTCAGTTGATGAGGGGTACGTAAGGGCACGCCTGTTGCCGATCAACGAGGCAAGGCATTGTGCACCGCGAGACGATCGAAGGGCTGTATATCAACCTGGAAAAGTTAGAGAGATGAAAACGAAGCGGCATGCCAGGCGTCAAATGCGCGACACCGCAGGCGTCAACCGCGCACGAAAAAAGCGCCCCGCGGGGCGCTGGTGGCTGCTGGTAGCCCGTACCGGATTCGAACCGGTGGCCTCCGCCT
>CALULH010000011.1 GCA_944321435.1 uncultured Coriobacteriaceae bacterium
GTTGCAGCTCCGTACAGCGCGCATGCGGCGACCACCGAGAAGGCTCGGTTCTTGAAGCCACCCATGGCGGCGAGCAGCGCGCTGCCCGCGATCATGCCCACCGAGAACACGATCTCGGCAAGCGCCGCATCGCCTGTGGTACCGCCGAAATGCCCGATGCTCATGAGCGGAAACAGCGCCGAGATGGGCGAGAACACCAGCGTGAACGCGAAGCCGCACCACAGCAGGGCAAAGAGGCCACGGTATTCGCGCAGCACGCGGTAGCCGGCGACGGTCTCCGCGGCAAGCGCGCGAGCAGCACCGCGATGCTCGCGAGAAGGGCGCCCGCCACATCGAGCGCGATCATGGCCGTGAGCCCCCACAGCGGGTAGATCACCGCCGCCACCGCGGTGCCCAGAATGTAGCCGCCCGACTGCACCGCCCGCGCCACGCCGGCGAGCTTCGTCAAATGTTCGGGCGGCGCCACAAGCGGCGTTAACGCCTGGAACGCGGGCGTGTGGAACGCGTTGCCTATGGCGAGGATCATCATCCCCTGTGCGCCCGCCGCCGGCCCGCGGTGCACGCGACAGTCCCCTTCGGCACCGCCGCCGCGCCTCCGCCCCGACGCCTCTACGGAGCGTAGGTAGCGCCCGCCCGCCGCTGTCGATACCCTGCTATTGTTGCAGATACCGACCGAAGGAGCGCCCGTGAGCACCTACATCACCGCCGATACCATCCGCCGCCTGCGCGAGAGCCGCGCCCTCACGCAGCGTGCGCTTGCCGAAGCCGTCGGCGTGACCGACAAAGCCGTAAGCAAATGGGAAAGCGGGCGTGGCCTGCCGGACATATCGCTCGTCGAGCCGCTTGCCGCAGCGCTCGGCGTCTCGGTGGCGGAGCTCCTCACCGGCGACGTACGCGAGAACGCCAACCGTGCCGGCAACATGATGCGCTCCAAGTTCTACGTCTGCCCCATCTGCGGCAACGTGGTCCACTCCATGGGCGAGGGGTCGTTCACCTGCTGCGGTAGCCAGCTCCTTCCGCAGGAAGCCGAGGAGGCGGACAGCGCGCACGACATCGCCGTGACGTACACCGACGGCAGCTGGCACGTGGTTCTCGACCACCCTATGACCAAGCAGCACTACATCAGCTTCATCGCCTACGTAACCTCGGGCGCAATGCACCTTATCAAGCTCTACCCCGAGCAGGCGTGCGAGGCGCGCATTCCCGCAGCGGGCTCAGGCTACCTCTTTGCCCACTGCAACCAGCACGGCCTCTTCCGCGTGCGCACGCCGCGCCGGCGATAGCGCGCCGCGGCCCCGACGCGCGGGTGCGACAACCCGGCGCCGCCGTCGCGTTTCGCGTTCGCCCCCAGCGCACGGCGCGGCGGCATGACGGCCTCTGACGCCGCCGGCGGGCGTATCGTGCGCAGCTCACCTGCCCCATGTCAGCGCTTGGTAAGGCTTGCCGCCTCCCGGCCGCCCGCGCTACCGCGGCAGGTACGCTGGGAGCATCACCGCTCAAGGAGGGGCCATGAACGCGCTTGTCGTCTACTGCTCGCAAACGGGGTCCGCAAGGACCTACGCCGTCTGGCTTGCCGAAGACCTCGGCTGCGATGCGGTCACGCTCGACCAGCTCGACGCAAAGGGGCCCGCGTGCGATCTCGTCGTGCTCTGCAGCTGGTTCCACGCCGCATCGATCAAGGGTGCCAAACGGTTCCGCGCCTACATGGGCGCGCACCCCAACCAGCGCTTTGCGGTAGTTGCCGTCGGCGCCAACCCCATGCCCTGCGCTGACTGGCCCGCCGCGGAAAAGGAAGAGGCGTTTCGGCACTCGTTTCCCGCGGACAGCTACCCCGACCTGCCGTGGTGCTACTGCCAAGGCGGCTTTCACTTTGAGAAGCTAAGCGCGATCGACAAGATCGCCATGCGCATCTACTTTGCCATGCTGCAAAAAGAGGTCGACAAGGGCAGCAAGCGCGACGCCGTTGCCCTGCGCATGATGCGCGAGGGCTTTGACGGCTGCAACCGCGCCTACCTGGAACCGCTCAAGGAGCAGCTCGGCATCTAGGCGACGCCCGCGCGCCGAGCCGGATGCCTGACGACCGTCCGATCGCTATTCTCGCACGTCTACTGCTCTTTGCGGGCCACAGCCAGGCAGGCGGTCAGACTCACGCGCCGCCAGCTCACGGCGCTGAACCACGTGCCCAGCAGGGCGCGCAGCTCGCGCTCGCCGTACATGCGCACGTCCCCCTCGTGGGAGCGGGGCATCCACGCGTTCATGAGGGCGCGGGCCGGTGCGGGCTGCCAGATATCCCCGATAACCAGGGTGCCGCCGGCCGCGAGCACGCGCCACAGCTGGAACGCCGCCCGCTCGGGGTCGGGGTAATGATGGAAGGAATCGTTGCAGTAGGCCACGTCAAAGCAGGCGTCCGGAAACGGCAGGCGCTCCACATCGGCCAAGACCACGCGCGCCGTTCCGGCCAGCCGCTCCCGCGCCCTTGCCACCATGGCGGGCGATAAGTCCACGCCCGTGAGCGATCCGCCCGGCACCTCCGCGCTCACGCGCGCAGCCAACGCGCCGGTGCCGCAGCCCGCGTCCAAGATGCGCGGAGCGGGCGTGTCGGCCGCCGCGCGCGCAACCGCACGCGCCACCAGCGGGTACAGGCGCCGCGCGTGCGCCCCCTGCGCGCCCTCGTCGTAAGTGGCCGCCTGCGCGTCAAAGGCCGCGCGCGAGCGGTCGCGCAGCTCCTCCGCGCGCCCGGCGTGCCCCGCCCTTCCCCTGCTCGCCGTCTTGCGTGCGTCCGGCATGCTCTGCTCGTTCATAGCGTCTCCTAACATTGATCATTGTTCAATATTTACCTGCGAGAAAAGCCCCGGATGAACCGGGGCTGAATCCCCTTGCCGCACCGTGGTACGCGACACGCCCGCGCACCACGCCTCCAACCGCCGAGGACAGGGCCTCCTACGCCTCCCCCGACGCGCGGAACGCCGCAACCAGCGCGCCGAGATACCGCCGCAGCGCCGCGAGCGCCGCCGCATCGGGCATGCCCGGCCCGGACGCCAGGCCCACGCAGCCATAGACCATAATGGCCGCAAGCTCGCCCGCGTCCGCAGGCGCCGCCCCGCGCGCTGCGGCATCGGCCTCCAAAGCCGTGCGCACGTGCGGGAGCACCGCCTCACACATGCCGAGCGAGAGCCGGTCGTGCAAGGCGCCGTTGCCGGGAGCATGGAAGAACTCCCCGTAAGGGAATGCCCCGTGGTCCACCCCCGCCTCAAGCGCGCGGTCGAGCTTCTCGTCCAGGGTAAGGTCCTTGTCGTCCAGCACCGCGCACAGGAACTCTGCGCACTGGCGCGAGTACTCCGCGATAGCCGCGTTGAACAGGTTCTGCTTGGAATCAAAGTAATGGTAGGCAAGGCCCGGGGCAACGCCGGCCGCACGCGCGATAGCGCGCACCGACACGTTGTCGTACCCCTCCTCGGCAAAGAGGCGCATGGCGGTTGCCAGCAGCTCGCGCCGGCGCTCCTCGGGGTCTTTTACGGTACGGGACATAGCACCCCACCTCCTGACATCCGGAAGCGTAGCGCATTGTTGAACAATGGTCAATACAAAACTAAGGCCCTTGCCTTGACGCCGTTTTCGGCCGGCACATGCACCGCGATCCGCCAGATACCCGATGACGTGCGCGACGTGCGCAGGCGCCCTGTCACCCTAGTAAGTTAACTTATGGTTACTTTCTACGTAAATCGGCGTATACTTCTGCAATAAGTTAACCAAGGCTATCTTTTAGGAGGTACCGCTATGTCAGACACCATGCAGCTCGTGCTCATCCGCCACGGTGAGAGCGAGTGGAACAAACTCAACCTCTTCACCGGCTGGACCGACGTGGACCTTTCGGACACCGGACGTCAGGAGGCGGCCGCAGGCGGGAAGGCGCTCCGCCAGGAGGGCTTCGACTTTGACCTGTGCTTCACCAGCTACCTCAAGCGCGCCATCCACACGCTTGACATCGTGCTCGACGAGCTGGACCGCACCTGGCTGCCCGTTGTGAAGAGCTGGAAGCTCAACGAACGGCACTACGGCGCCCTGCAGGGCATGAACAAAGCGGAGACCGCGGCTAAGTACGGCGACGAGCAGGTCAAGATCTGGCGCCGCAGCTTCGACGTGGTGCCGCCGGCACTTGAACCCGGCGACGAGCGCGACCCGCGCACCCACGCCATGTACCGCAACGTCCCCGCCACCGAGCTGCCGCTCACCGAATGCCTGGCCAGCACCATTGACCGCGCGTGGCCGTACTTTCAGCAGGCCGTCGATCCGGAGATGCGCGCCGGCAAGCGCGTGCTCATAGCCGCGCACGGCAACAGCCTCCGCGCGCTGGTCATGCAGTTCGAGCACCTCACGCCCGCCGAGATCCTGGAGGTCAACATCCCCACGGGTGTTCCGCTGGTCTACACCTTCGACACCGACTTCAACGTGTTGGAGAAGCGCTACATCGGAGACCCGGAAACCATCGCTGCCAAGATCGACGCCGTGGCCAACCAAGGCAAAGCCAAGTAGGGCGAGAAGAACAGAGCTGGGGGCGCCCCGCCCGCGGCACACACACTTACGCGCTTCTCGCCCTGTAGCCCGCATGCCCGCGCTTCTCGCCCGCAGCCCGTCCGCGCCGGCGCTTCTCGCCCCGCCGGCGGAAAAGCGCCGCTTCCGCCGTGCGTCAAACTACTCCGAACGGGTATCGTAAGGGAAGCGAAACGTAGCGAATCCCGACGGAAGGACACCCATGGCAGAGAGAACCGACCGACGCCAGAACCCGCGTCGCGACGCACGCAGGGCGGCAGCCGAGAAGCACACCGCGGAGGTGGCGGAGCGTCTCGGCAAGGAAATCGAGCGCGCAAAGGCCGGCATGAGGCGCTTTGAGGGCGCGCCGGCAGCAGAGGTCGCCGAGCCGTGCGTGCCGCAGGTGAGCGTGGTGGCGCAGGACAGCGTAGGCGCCATCCTCGACAACGGCCGCGGCTACGCACAGTTCTGCGACCTGGCGGTTCTCGACTTCGCCTCGTTTGTGAACCCGGGCGGCGGCTACATTCGCGGCGGCATGGCGCAAGAGGAGGCCCTCTGCACCGAGTCGTTCCTGTACAACGTGCTGGACACCGCGCGCGATTGGTACGGCGAGAACCGCCGCCGCAACATCAACTGCGAGCTTTACCGCGACCGCGCGCTTGCGGTGCCCGCCGTGCGCTTTGAGCGCGGGCGCATGCACGCCTATGCCGACGTGGTGGTGGCCGCCGCTCCCAACGCAAAGCGCGCCCAGGCCGATTACCACGTAAAGGACGATGTGCTGGACGAGGCCATGCGCGGGCGCATTCGTTTTGCCCTGGGCGTCATCGACGCGTTGGGCCGCGAGAAGGCCGTGCTGGGCGCATACGGATGCGGCGTCTTTGGCTGGGATGCCGAGAAAGTGGCCGAGATGTTCCGCGAGGAGCTTGCCGGCGGCACCCATGGCATCAAGCAGGTGATCTTCGCCGTTCCCGAGATGCGCTACGACGACAACCTCGCCAAGTTCCAGCATGCGTTCTCGGCTTTCCCCGAGAAGCCGACGACCACGTACGCTCAGGTAGCCGCCGAGCGCCGCGCACAAGCCGAGCAGGCCGCGCAGGCCAAGGCCGCCGAGGAGGCCGAGGAAGAGGACGACTGGCGCCAGTACCTATAATGGCGCGAAAAGCGCATTGATACGACCCGAGTGCGCGAAAGGCGCAATCGTACGAACCCGGTTTTTGCGCCGAGGCCACGGTCCGGCGCGCATAACGTTGAAACGCCGGGTAAAAGAGCCGCCTCGATGGGCTCAAGACCAGGTGCGCGCAGGCGAAGGCTCGTATCGATGCGTTTCTCGCCCAAAACGGGAGGCGTCCTTTCGTATCAGTGCGTTTCTCGCCCACGCCGGTCGTATCAATGCCCGTTTCGCGCACGACGGTCGGATCAATGCCCGTTTCGCGCACGCCCCTCATACCAATACGCGTTTTGCGCAGGCCCGCCGCGCACCCCATCCACGCGCACCCGAGATTGGATCCCTGGAAACGTCGATCCCAAGCGTTCCGATCAACCTATCCGCATGCATCTGGAATTGGAGCCCCTTATGAACCGCCGCATCTACCTGCAAACCGAGCGCATCGGTTTCTCATCTTGGACCGCAGCCGACACCGCGCTGGCGCAGGAGCTTTTAGCCGAGAAGGACATTGCCGCCGCGCTCGGCGCGCAGGCGCCGGGCAATGAGGACGCCGCTCCGGACGCCGACGCATGGCTCAACGGCGAGCTTGCCTACGGTGACGCCCACGGCGTGCAGCTCTGGCCGATCTTCGCGCTAGAGTCCGGCTCGTTCCTGGGAGCATGCGGCCTGCACCTGGACCGCAACGGAGACTACGAGCTGACTTTCGCCGTGCTGCCGCAATGGCGCGGGCAAGGCTACGCCGCCGAGGCAATGGACGCGGTTATCCGCTACGCCTTCTTTGAGCTTAAGGCGCCGCGGGTCTTTGCCGCGCACCACCCGCACAACTCCGCCGCGCAAAAACTCATGCAGGAGCTGGGCTTTCTCGTGATCGGCGAGGAGCCGCATGGCGTGCTGCCCTGGCCCACCTACGTGGTGAGCTCTCCCACCGCCCCCGCCGACGCCCCCGGCATGACGCGGTAGCGGGCCCAGCACTCCCGTTAGGAGCGCCGCTTCTCCCGTTTGGCGTGGCGTCCTTCCCGTTAGGTGTGGTGCTCCTCCTGTTTGGTGTGGCGCTTTTCCTGTTTGGTGTGGCCGACAAACACCGTGGGCGAGAAGAACCTGGGCAAACGCACGCGGCGAGCACACCAAACCGTAAGCGGGGCACACCAGACCGTAAAAAGGCGCACCCCATAACGCGGCAAGCATGCCAGAAGCACGCCGGCCGCGCATAGCTGCAAGCGCGCTTGTCCGGCTAGTTGCCTTCCCCGCGAAGGGCGCTCGGCAGGGTCGTCAGCGAGAAGGGCTTGGGCTCGGGGAGGTCGGCCTCGGTCTGAAAGGCCACCCTGAGCTTCTCGCCAGGAAAAAGCCGTCGGCCGCGCGCCGCGATGACGTTGCACGCCGTTGGGGAAAGCGGGCGGAACTCCGTGATGACAAGTCGTTTGCCCGCGCGCTTCCAACGGGCGCAGGCGCGCCCGCGGTAGAGCACGACGGGAAAGACGATGCCCGCCTTGTTGGTGATATGGGAAAGGTCAGACGGGCGCGCAAACCGAGCGCGGTTGCGGTAGCCCAGCACCAACTGGTCGAACCCCGCCAGGTACGCGCAGCCGGGGACATGGGCCTTGGGGTCGAGCTCGCCCAGGTAAAAAAGATCAACGCCATTGCAGGCAACCTGCTTAAGCGGCAGCGCCGCACGCCGGGCAAGCTCGAGCACCTCGGCGGGACGATAACCGAGAAACGACGCGCAATCCGCAACGGTGACCGGACCGAAGTGCTCGAAGTAGCGCCGCACGAAGATCGCCCGCGCCTCCTCCTGAGGCAGCCAGGCAGGATCCTGAGGCGGCAGCGCAAAGCGCTTGGCGGTACCCGCCTCGTACACCAGCAGGCCGCGGTCGCACATCTCCTTGGGAAGGCCTCCCCAGCCGTTGAAGATACGCGGGATCAAATCAGGCGCCATGCCGCGCGCCATGCACGCGCCCTTAAGCTCCTCTCGCCCGCCAACCCCCGCGGCAACCAGCTCGCGGATGCAATCCGCCCAACGCTCGATCTCGCCTTGCGGGATGCCCCAACCGTACCAAGCCTCTGTAAGCGGGCCAGTGTTCCCGCGCGCCGAAAGATGGAGCCCCAGCTCGGATGCCGGCACCACGTGGATGGTCCCGCGGTGCGACCAGATCTTGACGAGCCCTTCGGCCCAACTGTCCTCTGCGTAGTCCCGCGCGCGGATGCGGAGCGCCTCGCGCGGACCCGTGGAAAACTGCGCCTGCAGCCCGCAGAGGTCGGAGACCACCTGAAGCCGATCCGCGCGGCGCAGCAGATGATGCCGCGCCAGCGACTGCGCCAACAGCTCTTTTAGCGTGAGAGCGAGCATGGGGGGCTCCTTGCGCACACGACCTTGCACACACGACACGGCAAGCATAACACCTCGGCCTCCCCATGGCCGCGCGCCCGCACGCCCCGAGGGCGCGGAGCAGAGCGCGAAGTAGGGCGCTACCTCCCTATCAGATGTCGGACGGCCGCAAGGGGATGGTGCAGCAGCATGCGGGGCCCGGCGTAGCGCATGACCGCCCGGATGCGCTTCTGCATGGCGGGCGGGTAGCAATGCGTGGCGCACTTGTTGCACGAGGTTTTGGTGGCCATGTGCGGGCAGCGCTCGGTACGCTTCACGGCAAAGGCGTCAAGCTCGGCGCAATCGGCGCACACGGGCTCCCCGCAGAAGGCGCGGTCATGCTGCGGCTCGTCCGCATGCCGGCCGCGGCAATAGAGGGCGATCATCTGCGATATCACGCGCTGCTCGCGCGCACGGCGACGGGCAACGGCGGGGGTGTCGGTTACTTGGCTCATGGCATCCTCTCCTCTTGCGCGAGGCAAAAGCATAGCGCAACGTCGCTGGCAAGGCACGGCAAAGGGACGGACTCACCGGCGCATATAAAGCAACGGATAAGGAGCGCCCTCACCGTCGGTCTCGGTACGACGGTACACGGTAAAGCCCAGATGCTCGTAGAAGCCAACGGCCTGCGGGTTCTGCTCGTTGACCGAAAGCTCGCGCACGCCCAAAAGCTCAACGGCGCGCTCGAGCATCAGGCGCCCCGCACCGCATCCGCGCACGGTGGGAGCAAGGAAAAGCATCTCGAGAAACGCGCCCTCGACCCCCATGAATCCAACGAGCGCTCCCCGGCGCCGCAGCACCCAAAGGCGCCCGACGCCGCGTACGGCCCGGGGTACCAGCCCGCGCAGGCGCTCGATCTCGGCAGGCGTCAGGAAATCGTGCGTCGCGCGAACCGACTCCTCCCAAACGGCCGTCAGGCAGCCGATCAGCTCCTCGGTGCGCTCGGCCGCAGAGACCTCCCGAACGCACAGGCCTTGCTGCTCCAAGGCGATAAGCGCCCGCTTGCGCCAGAGGCCCCCGGCGTACCCGGTGAGCGCGCCGGACGCGCCCAGCACCCTGTGGCATGGGATCATGAGCGAGATGGGGTTGCGGCCCACCGCCGACCCTACGGCCCGGGCGGACGTCGCCGCGCCGCGCCGCGCGGCGATGCGCTCGGCAAGCTCCCCGTACGTTGCCGTCTTTCCGTAGGGTATGCCCCGGAGCTCGTCCCATACCGCGCGCTGAAACAACGTTCCCGCAGGCTGAAGCAGCGGGGCGCCATCCGGGCGCTCCCCCGCAAAGTAGCGATCGAGCCACGCGCAGGCCGTGTCGAACGCGCCGGTTTTCTCGCCCGCCAAGACATCCGGTCCCAAGCCCGCGCCGTAGTGCTTCTGACCGTCAAACCACAGGCCGGTCAGCGTTGCGCCATCACCCGCAAGGGTAATGGCTCCCAAGGGCGAATCGTACCGAAACGTATGCATACCACCTCCATCGCTGGGCACCTGGGCACCGGGCGCCCCCGTAACCCGTCCCGCCGCCTCGTTACGCGTCGGACTCCCTGCGCACCAGCCTTTGGTACTGCGTGCCCCAAGCGGCCATGCTGGCGATGATGGGCCGCATGGACTCCCCCACCTCGGACAGGCAGTACTCGACGCGCGGCGGCACCTCGGGGTAGACCGTGCGCACCACGATCTCGTCCGCCTCGAGCTGGCGCAGGTTCTCCGTCAGCGACTTCTGGCTGATGCCGGGAATGGAGCGCTGAAGCTCGTTGAAGCGCCACGGCCGATCGAGCAGCCGCTGGATGACGAACACCTTCCATTTGTTGCCGATGAGCCGCACGGTGGTCGCCACCGGGCACGCGGGCAGCTCCTCTTTGGTCAGCATCCCATCACCTCGAACAACGCGCGGAAGCAAAACGGGGAGCGCACGGCCCGCAGTCGGCGCCGGCCCTTCTCGCCCAAACAGCCTTAGGCAGCCGCATCGGCGCCGCCCTTCTCGGCCCCTCCCGGCAGAATCAGGTTGAGCAGAATGCCCGCCAAAGCCGAGGTGGCCATGCCGGGGAGCGTGTAATCGCCCAGAGGAATGGAGATCCCGCTGGTCTCCATGCCCACGCCCACGATGATGACCACCGACGCGATCATGAGGTTGCGGTTGACGTCGAAGTCCACCTTGTTGGACACGAGCATGCGCAGGCCGTTGGACGCGATAAGGCCGAACAGCAGCAGGCACACGCCGCCCATGACCGGGCTCGGGATGGACTGGATAAGCGCCGCCAACTTGGGGCAGAAGCCACCCACCACCAGCGCAAAGCCGCCCGCGTACCAGAAGATCTGCGTGGAGTAGACGCGCGTCACGCTCATAACGCCGATGTTCTCGGCGTAGGTGGTGGTGGGAGGGCCTCCCAAAAAGCCCGAGATCATCGTGGAGAGGCCGTCGCCGGCAAGCGATCGCGGCAGCATGGCGCGGTAATCCTTACCCACGATCTCGCCCACGGCGAGCAGGTGCCCGATATGCTCGATCACCACCACGATGGCGACCGGAGCCACGAGCGCAATGGCGCCCAGGTCAAACCGCGGCGCCGAGATGTGCGGCAGGCCCACCCACGCGGCCTCGGCCACCGGGGCAAAGTCCACGAGCCCCAGCGGTATGGAAACCACGTAGCCCACGATGATGGCGAGAAGCACCGGAATGGTGCCGAAGATGCCTCCCATGCTTGAGAACACCACCGCGGCCACGAGCGTGACGGCGGCCACGACGGCGCCCGTCCCGTAAAACGCCGCCGTGCCGTCGGGCAGGTCCTGCATGAAAGCCATGTCGACCGCGGTGGCCGAGAGCCCCACGCCGATGACCACCATGACCGAGGCCACCAGCACCGGCGGGAGCAGGCGGTCGAGCCAGCCGGTCCCCACGAGCCGGATGATGCCCGCCACGGCGAGAAACACCAGGCCGGCCACGATAACGCCCGACATGGCCGCGTCGAGCCCCTGGGTGGCGCCCACGGCCAGGATGGGGCTGATAAAGGCAAACGAGCTGCCCAGATAGCTGGGAATCTTGTTGCCGGTGACCAAGAGGTAGCAGATGGTGCCGATACCCGAGCACATGATGGCCACGTTGGGGTCGAGCCCGGTGAGGACCGGAACCAGCACCGTGGACCCGAACATACTCATCATGTGCTGGATGCCCAGCGGAATGGCGCGTCCGATCGACACGCGGTCGTCAACGCCGATAACCTCGCGTTCGTGCTTGCTCATAGGCGCTCCCTCGATAGACGCTGCGTTCACAAACCGTTCATATTCTCGCACAACCGCGGGCGCAACAGCGCGTTTGTTAACGGCGCCGGGCGGCCTCGCCGCACGCGGCCGCCCGGCGCCGCGCGCTTTACCTCCGCGCGGGCCGCGCCAGGGCCGCGCCAAACAGGCGAAAGCGCGCCCAGCGAAACGCAAGGCCCACCCAGCGGAATCAAGGCCCCGTGCGCATGGCCTGCCCTCCCTTGGGGTAGCATGGGGCGAGAAACACGGGGACGTTGAGGAGGTCCTCATGAACGCGCAGTTACAAGCGTCGCCCGCCGCGCGCAACGCGGAGAACGCGGCAGCAGATACGAAAACGGCGGTTCTCGCTGTGGAGAACCTGGCCTTTGGGTACGGGCGAGGCAACGTGTGGGAGCAGGTGAGCTTTGAGCTCCGCCCCGGCGCGCTGGCGCTGCTCGTGGGCCCCAACGGCGCGGGCAAGTCCACGTTGCTGCGCTGCCTGGCCGGCTGGTCGCGGCCGCGCGAGGGATCCATCGCGCTCTGCGGCGTGCCGCTCGCGCGCGCCAGCCTGGCCGAGCGCAGCCGTATGGCCTTTGTGAGCGACGTCCCCTCCTTCTACGACGACCTGACCGCCGACGAACACTTCGAGCTCATCGGCCGCGCCAACCGTTGGGATGACGAGCGCTGGGACGAGGTCGACCGGCTCCTGGAGGCCTTCGGCATCGCGCGGTTTGGCGACCAGTACCCGCAGAGCTATTCCCGCGGTATGCGCGAGAAGCTCGCCCTGGCGCTTGCGCTGGCCACGCGCCCGCAGGCCCTCTTGCTCGACGAGCCGACCGGCCCGCTGGACCCCGCCTCGGCCGCCGTGCTGGAGCGCGAGCTGGCGGGGGCGCAGCGGGCCGGCTGCGCCGTCATCATGAGCTGCCACCATCCGCTGGCGGCGCTGCGGCCCACGTGCGTGCTCAGCCTCGACCTGGGCGGGAAGCTGAGCGTGCTGCCCGGCAGCGCCGCCGGCGAGCCCGGGTTCTGGGAAGCGCTCTAGGGGGCCGCCATGCTCAGCGATCTCACCTGCCTGCTCTGGCTTCAGCGGCGCCACGCGCGCGCCGAGCTGAACTTCTACCTTTGGGCCGCCGGGGCCGATCTTGACGACCAGGGAGACCTGGTGGAGCGCCTCTACCTGCTGTACGTCGTAGCGCTGCTGGGCGCCGCGGCGGTGGCCGGATGGCTGTGGGTCATAGGCTTGGTCGAAGGAGCCGTGGCCCCCATCGGGCAATCCGCCGAGATGCGGGCGATAAGCGCCGACCTCGTCCTCATGGCCGCCGGCGCCGCGCTGGCGCTGCCGCTCCTCTGCGCCGCCGCGTGGTGCGTGCGCGCCGCCTGGACGCCGCCGTTGCAGCTCTCCGCTCCCGATCGGGCCGTTTTGGCGCAGGCCCCGGTGCGCGCCGAGCTGTGGGCGCTCGTCTCCATGGCGCCGCAGCTGGCGCTCGCCTGCGCAGCCGGCATCGTGGGCGGCTACCTGGTTGCCGACGCCGCGGTCCTGGCGATGGGCGGCGTGCCGGGACCGGCCGCGTGCTTGCCGTATGCGCTGGCGCTGGGCTTGGGGCTCGCGGCGGCGCGGGCGGCGGCCTGGGCGGTCGGCGTGGCGCGGCTCCGCCTGGGACGGGCGGCGCGCGTGCCCCTGACGTTGGGTGCCGCAGCCGCGGCGGCGGCCCTCGCCCTTCTCGCCTTCATCTGCCAGCCCACTGCCCGTGATGCGGCATCGGCGCTCCTCTCGGCCCCAGCCGGGCCCATCCTTGCCGCAGCCGTCGCCGCTGCCGCCGGTCTGGCCCTTGTCGCCGCTGCCGCCGCGCACCGTCTCCCTGCCCGGAGCCTCACCGTCGAGGCAGCTGCTGATGCCGACCTCTACGCTGTGCGCCGCATGGCCCTGTACAGCCCGCAGCTCTACCGCGACCTGCGGCGCCGCGCACGCGCAGCCCAACGCCGCCCCATTGGGCGCATGCCCCGCTGGAACGGGCCTGCCGCGCCGCTTGCCCGCGCCGCGGTGTCGGCCGTCCGGCGGTACGACACGCTGCCGCGCATCCTAGCTACTGGCGCGCTGCTGGCCCCCTTGGGCGCGTACCTGCTGGGCGGCGAGGCGCTGGCTCAGACCGCCGCGTCCCTGGGCCTTCTGGGCGGCGCGGCCGGCGGGCGGATCTTGGGGGCCGCCTCCTGGGCGCTCATGGCGCTGCGTGCCACGGACCTGCCGCGCGAGCTCGCCCGCGTCTACCGCGACGACGCCGCCAACCGCCTGGTGCGCCCGCACGTTCCCTTCTCGCCCTTTACGCTGTTCGCGCTGGACACCGTGCCGGCGCTCGCCATGACCGCGGCGGCCTCCTGCGCAGCGGCGTTCGTAGCGGGGCCTGCCGGCGGGCCGGGGCTGTTTGCCTGCGCGCTGGCGCTCGACGTGGTTCTCGCCTGCTGCGGAGCGTTCGACACGGTTGAGAGCCGCCCGGGGAGGCTGCGCGTGTCCTGCGAGGCCGGCCTGGTCGTGGCCGCCGTCCTGCTGGCCATCCTCTCAGCAGCGGTGCCGGCCCCGTACACGCCCCTCGCGTTCTGGGGCGTGGCCCTTTCCTACCTGAGCCTCGCCGCATCCAGCCTGTAGCCGCACGCCATTGCAAAATGATGACGGGCGAGAAGGGCAAGTCTGAGCGCAAGGCGCGGAAAGAGGGAACGAACGATGCACGACCTTGAGGAAATGCGGCGAAAGCTGCTAGCGGCGCTGGAGGAACGCGGGCTGCTGATGCCGGGACGGGCGGAAGCCGCCGACGGCACCCCGCTCACCATCTACGGACAACCGGCATGGCGTACCGTTTCGGCGGGGCACGAGGCCCAGGCGCTCATGGCCGGAACCACCCGCCAGCGCGACCTGGTGGCCAGCGCCTACGCCACGCCGGCCACGGGAGAAAACCTCTGCGCCGCATGGGTCGAGCGCGCCTTTGAGCGGTTGGGCTTGGGCGCGGTCACGGGAGATGCCGCCGAGCTCTACGCCGCCTGGTGCCGACACACGGACACCCGCCAGCTCAAGGTGGGCATGATCATCGCCGTGCCGGCGCACCCCTACACCATAGACGGTCAGCGGATGGGCCACGTGGGCCTCTACCTGGGCGATAACCTTGTCATGCACTGCACGGACGGCCGTGTCCGGCAGGTGCCCCTGGAGCTGTGGCTCTCGGCCTACGGCGTCATGGCCGAGCCGCGCTGGGGCTGGCTCGGGGGCATCGCGCTCGATTGAGGAGGCGCGCCGCGCTTCTCGCCTAGGTGCTTGTCGCCTGAGAAGCCTAGAACTGCACGTTGCCGAACTCGGAAAGCTCGAGCTCGGGGTTGTGCTCGCGCGCCCAGTCGACATTCCACGGGCTCGTGAACAAAAGCAGCTTGCCGCCGCGCATGTCCTCCACGCGCAGGGTGTCGCGCGTGAGGTTGAGGCCCTTGACGTCAATGCTGCCCGGCTCGTTCACGATCCAGCGGATGTCGGTGTAGCCCAGGGCCTGGCGCCGCACCTCAACGCGATACTCGCTTTTGAGGCGCTGCTCGAGCACCTCGAACTGCAAGACGCCGACCACGCCCACGATGACGCTTTCCATACCGGCGCCTATCTCGCGGAAGATCTGCACCGCGCCCTCCTGCGCCAGCTCCTCCATGCCCTTCACGAACTGCTTGCGCTTCAAGGTGTCCACCTGGCTGATGCGCGCGAAGTGCTCCGGCGCGAAGGTGGGAATGCCCGCAAACCGCACCGGCTGCTTGCCGGCGCACAGCGTGTCGCCGATCGCAAAGATGCCCGGGTCGAAAAGGCCCACGATATCGCCGGCGTACGCCTCGTCCACGATGGCGCGGTCGTCGGCCATCATGGCCGTGCCGGTGGCCAGCTTGAGCCGGCGGCCGCCCTGCACGTGCAGCGCGTCCATGCCGCGCTCGAACTTGCCCGAGCAGATGCGCAAAAACGCGATGCGGTCGCGGTGGTGTTTGTCCATGTTGGCCTGGATCTTGAAGACGAAGCCCGAGAAGGGCGCCGCAGCTGGGTCGACAGGCTCGCCGGTAAGCGCGTCAACGTGCGCGGTGGGCGCGGGCGCCAGGCGCAGGAAGTCCTTCAGGAACGGCTCCACGCCGAAGTTGGTGAGCGCCGACCCGAAGAACACCGGGCTGAGCTTGCCGGCGCGCACGGCGTCCAGGTCGAAGTCCTCGGCCGCGCCGTCGAGAAGCTCGATGTCGTCCATGAGGCTCCGGTGGTTCTCCTCGCCGATAAGCGCGTCCAGCGCCGGATCGCCCAGCTCGGCCTCGATCTCGTCCACCTTCTTGGTAGCGTTTGCGTGCCCGTCGCCCTCGAAGGCCAGCACGTGGCGGCTCGCGCGGTCGAAAACGCCGCGGAAGTTCTGGCCGCAGCCGATGGGCCAGTTCATGGCGTAGGTGTTGATGCCCAGCACGTTCTCGATCTCGTCGACCAGGTCGAAGGGGTCGCGCGTCTCGCGGTCCAGCTTGTTGACGAAGGTGAAGATGGGGATCCCGCGCAGGGCGCATACGCGGAAGAGCTTCACCGTCTGGGCCTCAACGCCCTTGGCGCCGTCAATGACCATGACGGCGGCGTCGGCGGCCATGAGGGTGCGGTAGGTGTCCTCCGAGAAGTCCTGGTGGCCGGGGGTGTCGAGGATGTTCACGCAGCAGCCGTCGTAGGTGAACTGCAGCACCGACGAGGTCACCGAGATGCCGCGCTGCTTCTCGATGTCCATCCAGTCGGACACCGCGTGCTTGGCGCTGGACTTGCCCTTTACCGATCCGGCGGCCTGGATGGTGCCGGTGTACAGCAGGAGTTTCTCGGTAAGCGTGGTCTTGCCGGCGTCCGGGTGCGAGATGATGGCGAACGTGCGGCGCGAGGCTATCTCTTCTGCGATGCTTGGCATGGGGCTCCCTATCGGAATGTGATCAAACCCCGGTATTGTAGCGCGGGGACGGCCGCCCTGTCAGGCGCTCCATCCCCTGCACATCTGGGCCGCGACCTTGGCGCCCCGTTTGCACGACGGCGCGTTTTCCATTTGGTGTGGTCCGCCTTCCGTTTGGTGTGGTTCGCTTTCTGTTTGGTGTGGTTCGCTTTCTGTTTGGTGTGGCCGCTCTTCTCGCCCGCACGGCGCATCCTGGGGAAACGCCGCGGCCAACCACACCAAACCGTTTCTGCACCACACCAAACGGAGACTGGACCACACCAAACAGCGGCTGGGCCACACCAAACAGCGGCTGGGCCACCCCGAAGCGCCTCCGAGTCGGCTTACGCTCCGTCGGCAAGACGGGCGTCGAGCGCTGCGAGCCCCGCGGCGAGCCGCTCGGTGTGGTGCTGCATGTGGTTGCCCGGGCCCACGACCATATCCACCGCATGGCCGCGCTCGCGCAGAATGGCCGCGCATGCCTCCAGATCGTCTTGAACGGTACGCATGATGGGAGCCCCGGCGCGGCACTCCTTCTTGCCGATCGAAAGGTACGCGTAGCGTCCCGAACCGCACGGGCAAACGCGTCGCAGGTAATCGACCCAGCCTTCGTACCAGACCGAACCCGAAAGGCACGCGCATGCCGAGAAGGGCGAGCCATCGCGCGCGAACGCGTAAAGCGAGAAGAGCCCGCCGAGCGAATGCCCGCAGATGGCCCGCCGCGCAGGGGCGAGCTCGTGCGCGGCCTCGACCGCGGGGATCGCCGCGCCCACGAGCTCTGCAAGCGTCTCCTCCGCATGCCCGCCGAAGTCGGGCGCGCCCGGACGCACCCCCGCCGCGGGCCAGGGCGTTAAGCTGTCGTTCCAGCTGCGCACGGGAACGCGCACCACGGCGGCGCTCAGCCCCGTTGCCGCGGTGGCCACGTCAAAGGGATGCTCGGGCAGGTCGATCACGTACACAACCGGCGCGCGCGAACCGCCCGCGCCGGGAAAGACCTCGCATCTACCTATGTCAACGTAGCCCATACATCCCCTCCTCGTGTGCCCCCCATGCCCGCCTGATACCCATGCACGATTATCGAGCGCCGGCGCCGAAGGCGCGCGCAGCTTTCCCAGGGATCGATGCCAAAGCAGGACCCCTCCCGCGGCAACCGCTAGGACAGATTGCGTTGATTGCAAACTAGATATTGCGCTGATTATAAAGTATCGCGAGATTGACATTCTCATCGAACAGGGCCCGCGCATCATGAGAGCTATCGAATGCAAGTCATCGGCAACGTACAACCCGCGCTATTTTGACGCGCTCAACAAGATCGCCGCATCAGAACTCGGCCTTGACGCCCGTGCTCAGGCGGTTGTGTACGGAGGCGAGCTGGAAACAAGCACGGACCGGGGGCGCTATGGTGCCGTACGCGCGTCTCGGCACATGGCTGGGCCTTGACGCGTAACGGCACCGCGCAGACGGGATCACACGCCCGTGAATCCTATAACGCAGTCCACCCAAAGCTGTCACCTGGATGCATGTCCGCCCGTGCGACCCGAACAACATGATGAGGGTGCCAAGGCTATGCTGCTAAGATACGGTAGGCAGCTTCAGGATTGTCGGCCATGTGGCATCACGCTCGTATGCCATTATTCCGAATACTGAAAGACCCAGACTACGGATTATAACAGCCCAAGATTCCGACTGTATGAGCCCCCAGAATCCGAATACGCCACGTGCGCCCGCAGCTACTCCCCGGACTCCCCTGTGATCGCGCGCAAGGCGGCCTCGAGCTCGTCCACCGTCGCAAGCTCCGACCCGTAGCACTTCTCGCAATGCTCGAGCGCCCCCTCCTGCGTACCGCAGAGGAAGGTCATGGTGGCGTCCGTCACCACCGTCGAGTCGTAACCCAAAAAGTACGCGTCGGCGAGCGTGTGCAGCACACAGATGTTGGTGTCGGCGCCCACGGCAACGACCCTGCGCACGCCGAGTTCGCGCAGGGTGAGGTCCAAGTCGGTCTGGAAGAACCCCGAGTAACGGCGCTTGGGGATCACGCGGTCCCCCTCGCCCACGGAAATCTCGGGGAAGATGCGACTCTCCCCCGCGACGCCGTGCTCGCCCCAGAGCTCGAGCTCGCGGTCCAGGCCGCGCACATGGGCGTCGTTGCAGAAGATCACGGGCACGCCGGCGTCATGGCAGGCGTCAACCGCGCGGGCAACGGCGCGGCGGTAAGCGGCGGTTGCGGCATCGGGGTCGTACAGCGTGTCGGCGCCGGTGGCCTCTATGGCGTCGATGACGAGCAGGGCGGTGGCGTTCTTGTCGATGGTCATGCGGTCCTCCTCGGAACGGTCGGCCAGGTGGGCCTGGCTCCCCTCCTTATGCCCCGCGCGTCCCCAGGATACTCAGCGCGCCCAACGCGCGCAGGCAAAACGCGCAACGCCGCGGCACGGCGTCGATGCCGGCAACGGCGCCGCCGCGCGGGCCGGCAGGGGCCAGCGCGCAAGCGGGGGCAAAAACAGCCGCCGCGTTTCTCGCCCTCCGTTAGCGGTTCGTTATACCCGGCCCCCATGCTGGTAGATGCACCGGGGCCCAGGCCCCGAGCCCACGCTACCAACCGCAAGGAGGCACCATGCCCGCAAATCCCTACGCCCATTCCGGCACCGTCGGCGCAAGCAGCGCCCGAGCCGGCGCTCCCGCCGACTGCCTGCTGGAAACCCGCTCCCTCACCAAGCGCTTCGGCCACGGCAAGGCCGCGCAGACCGCCGTGGACGCCGTCGGCCTGCACGTGCGCCGCAACCGCGTGTACGGCCTGCTCGGCCCCAACGGCGCCGGTAAGTCCACCACGCTCAAGATGATCTGCGGCATGCTGCGTCCCAGCGCAGGCCAGATCCTCTTCGACGGCCGTCCCTGGCAGCGCACCGACCTCTACCAAACCGGCTCGCTCATAGAGTCCGCGCCGCTCTACCCCAACCTCACGGCGCGCGAGAACCTGCGCGTGCGCACCACGCTGCTCGGCCTGCCCGAGAGCCGCATCGACGAGGTGCTCGCCACCGTCGACCTCGCCGGCACGGGCCGCAAGCGCGCCGGCCGCTTCTCCCTGGGCATGAAGCAGCGCCTGGGGATCGCTCTGGCGCTTCTCGCCTGCCCACGCCTGCTCATTCTGGATGAGCCCGCCAACGGCCTGGACCCCCTGGGGATCGAGGACCTGCGCCGCCTCATCCGGTCGTTCGCGGCGCGCGGCATCACCGTGGTGGTCTCGAGCCACATCCTAACCGAGGTGCAGCACGTGGCCGACGACATCGGCATCATCACCGGCGGCCGCCTGGCCTACGAGGGGCCGCTCGAAGCCGGCCAGGACCTGGAGCGGCTCTTCATGGACGTCTGCCGCGCCGACCGCGCCCGCCGCTAAAGCCGTCAAGGAGGAAGGCAAGCTCATGAAGGATATAAGAACGACAGCTACGGCGCCCACCAGCGCCCCTGGTGCCCCCGCGTCCTCAGGCGCCCCCGTGTACGGCGGGGCCGCGGGAGCCCGCTCGACGGCCGGCGCCGCCGACCGTACCATGCCCGCCCCGCGCGCCACGCTCGGCCGAGCGCTGCGGGCCGAGGCGCTCAAAAGCCGCCACGCCGCCCCGGTGCGCCTGGCCGTGATCATGGCAGTGCCCCTGGCGGCGCTGGGACTCTTCACCGGCGCCATGGGAAGGCTGTCCTTCTCGCCGTGGAACTACTGGTACGTGCTGCTGATGCCGGTGACCATCGCGCTCGTAACGGGATGCGCGGCAAACGCCGACGCGCGGCTGGGCAACCGGGCCCTGCTGGGAGCGGGTGCGCCGCTGGCGCTGGGCTGGTGGGCCAAGGCGCTGTGGTGCCTGGCGCTCTCCCTGCTCGCCAACCTGGTGGTGTTCGCGTTCTACTTGGTAGGGCTCCTGCTGAATGCGGGCGTGGTTGCCACGGGGCAGTTGCCCGCCGCCGTGGCCACCATGCTGGCGTGTGCGGCCGTCGTCACCGTCACCAGCGCGTGGATGATCCCGGCGGGGCTCTTCCTCACGGCGCGCGCCGGCATGCTGGCCGGCATCTTCGGCCCGCTCGCCGTGCAGCTGGCGGGCACCTTCGGCTGGTCGGTCATCCCCGCGCCGCAGCTCTTCCCGCCCTCGGCCACGGCCGTCATCCCCACGGCCTTCATCCCCGTGCTCCCCAGCGGCGAGCCCCTGGCGGCCGACACCGCGCTGGGCGGCGCGCTGGCCGCCGACGGCGCCCTCACGCTGGCCGGCCTCGTCGTAGCGGGCGCGGCGTTTATCCTCCTCACCGCGGCCACTGCCGCCTGGTTCGCTCAGTCCGAGGAGGTCCGATGAGCATGCGCGCCATATCCGCAAAGCAGGCGGAGCGCCCGGATGGCATGCGCAGGAGCGCCGGGGCGGCACCGCGGGCAACCGCAGGGCACGCGGAACCGCAGGCGGCCGTGCGGGGGCCGGACGCGCAGGGGCCGGACGCGCCGGGAACCCCGCGGATGACCGTGGCCCGGTGCCTGCGGGCCGAGGCGCTGCGGCTGCGCCGGTCGCCGCTCATCCCCCTGCACCTCGCTTGCTCGGCGACGGCGGGCCTTGCCTGCGGCGCGTACTTTGCCTACGCGCCGTGGGACCCGGCGCTGGGCGCGGACGCGTACGCGCAGTTCTTGGGCGCGTGCATGCCGCTCATGACAGGCATCGTCTGCGGGCTCGATATCGACGCCGAGCGCGAGGTCGGCGAGCTGGCCAACCTGACCGCGGTGCCGTCGCGCCGCCGGGCGATCGCCGCGCGCTGGGTCGCGTTGATCGCCATGGGCTCCGCAGCGCTGGCGCTTGCCATGGGCGTCTTCGCCGGCATCCTCGCATTGGCGGGACGCAACGTGTTGCCGGCGGAGGCCTACCTGGGATCCGCAGCAGGGCTCGCCGCCGGAAGCGCCGTCCTGTATGCGCTGCTGCTGGCAGCGGCCCTGCGCTTTGGACGCAACGTCGCCATCGGCGTCGGTGCGGCAGGGCTCGCATGCGCGCTCTTCTCCGTAGGCGGCTTGGCGCACGGCCTCATGACCGGCGAGCTCACGGCCGCAGCGGGCGGCATCTTCGGCGCGGCGCCGTTTGCCTGGCCCGCACGGCTGGGATCGCTCGCTGTCGAGGCCGCCATCGCCGCAGGGGGCGCAGGCAACGCCGGACTCGCAGCCAATGCCGGAAGCAACGCGGTCGCGGCCGCCGCCTGGCAAACCAGCCTCCTCTGCGCCGTCGTCACCGCGATTGCGCTTATCGCCCTGCTCGCCTGGTTCAACCGCTACGAAGACCGGCGCCGCTGAGCACACCGCTCAAGCAAGGGTCGCAAGGCGCCCTGCCCCGCGCAAAAGCCGTACTCATACGAGGCCCGTGGGCGAAAACTCCACTCATACGAAGCTCATGGGCGAGAAGAGCACTCGTACGAACGCGCTTCTCGCCCAAGGCTTCATGCCGCCCGGGACGGGCGCGTTTGTCTCGCGTTGCGCACGGATTTCCCTGGAGATATGCCCCGCAATCCTGGATTACCCGGACGCGCGGGCGCCCTACTGGGGCCGCCCGCATCGTATGAGCGCAATTCTCGCCCAGCCCGGTCGTATGAGCTCTCGTTTCGCCCACGGCGTTCGTATGAGTTCACGTTTCGCCCATGTCAGTCGTATGAGCGAGCTTTTCGCCCGAGCTAGTCGTATGAGCACCTTTCTCGCTCGCAAGTAACCCCCCCGCATGCGACACAACCTCTCCTCGTATGCGACACACCCTCTGATAGGAGACCGTATGACACACCCAACCGCCCACGCGCGCGTGCGCCCTCATACTCCTGCCGGGTTTACCCGCTGCGCGCTGAGCGCCCTGGCCGTCGCGGCGGCGCTTATCGCCTGCCTGCTCCTTTCCGGCTGCAACGGCCTGGGCGCAGTGGCCAAGTCCACCTGGAACCGCCTGCTGCCGCTGCCCACGGAAACGCTCTACGCCGCCACCCCGCAGCCCGACTCGTACGCGGACGCATATGCCGACGCAGCCGGAACGGGCACCAACTACGTCTACCGCCTCACCGCCGCAGACGCGGACGGCCGCACGCACACGCTTGAGATCATCGTCTTCGGGCGCAAGGCGTCGGGCGACGGCTACCTGAAGATCACCGCCAAGGGCGACACCGGCTTCCGCTACGACCAGGTCGACGAGACGGACGTGCCCGGTGCGGCGCTGACCGCGCTCCGCGCAGGAGCCTAGCGCGCAAGGCTCCGGGCGCTGGCACCCGCCCGTTAGCGAATCGTTAGAATTAACCTGCACCCTGAAGGAGGCCCCGACCCGGGCCTCCTTGCGGCCGGACGGGACGAGAAGCGCAAAACGAGCGCCGGGAAGAGACGCGCGGAGATCGGAGGACGCATGGCACGCATCTTGGGCATAGACGACGAGCGGGCCATCCTCGACGCCCTCGCGCGGGTGCTCGCGCGCGAGGGGCACGACCTCGTCAAGAAAACCGATCCGACCGAGGTCCTGGGCATGGACCTCGCGCGGTTCGACCTCATCCTCTGCGACGTCATGATGCCGGGGATCGACGGCTTCGAGCTGGTGCGCCAGATCCGCCCGCGTTTTGACGGGCCCATCGTCTTCCTCACCGCGCGCGTGGCGGAGGAGGACGCCGTCACGGGCTACGGGCTCGGAGCGGACGACTACGTGCGCAAGCCCTTCAGCGCCGCGGAGCTGCGCGCCAAGGTAGCCGCCCACCTCAGACGCGAGCGCCGCGAGCACGCGCACGCCCTCGCGTTCGGCAACGTGCGCCTGAACCTCACGTCCTGCGAGCTCTCCGTGGACGGGCGGCGCGTCCCCCTCACCCCAACGGAGTACGAGATCTGCGCGTTTCTCGCCAAACGGCCAGGACAGGTCTTCAGCCGGTCGCAGATCCGCAAGGCGGTGCTCGGCTGGGAGCGCGAGGCGGATGACGCAGCCATATCCATGCAGATAAGCCGCGCGCGCAAGAAACTCGCCGCGGCGGGCGCCGACCCGATCGCAACCGTATGGGGCATGGGGTACAAATGGCAGCCGTAAGAAGCCCGCGGGCGAGCGGCGGGCGGCGCGGCGCGCCAAGGCGGCTTTCGCTCTCCCTGGTCATCCTGCGTTACTTTGCCTACATCATCGCCGGGCTTGCCCTCACGTGGCTTGCGGCGTTCACGGCCCTCGCCGCCGCCATCAACACGGGGTCCGTCTACCCGGCCAACTACGGCGCGGCCCACGCGGCCGAGTTCGCCGAAGCCCTGGCCGGCGCGCCTGCCATCAGCGCCGCGGACATCCCGACCGCCTACGGCTACGCCGTGCTGGACGGCACGGGAGCCGTTACGCAGACCAACCTGGACGGCGACGAGCTCCAGGCGGCGCTGGACGCCGCGCGGTCGCTCCTTGACGGCAGCGTGCAGCCCGCTGGGCAAGCCGAGGCGGCAGGCTCGGCCTCCACGGCCGAGGTGGGCGGCGCGGGCGGCGTCACGTACGCGGTCGCCCCCCGCGCCGACGGCGGCGCCTGCGTGCTGTCGAGCGCGTACCTCCCCCAGTTCTCCGACCCGGCGCTTGCCGAGTCCCTGCCCAACCCCCAGAACCTCATGCTCGCCGCCGGCTGCGCTATGAGCGCGGTGGTTATCGCGCTCATAGCGCGGCGCGCAAGCCGCGTCATCACGCGCAAAATGGCGCCGCTCGTCGCGGCCGCCGGCCGCATCGGGCGCCAGGAGCTGGACTTTGCCGTGGAGCGCAGCAACGTGCGCGAGATCGACGACGTCCTGGGGGCCGTCGAGGCCATGCGCGCGTCGCTCAAGGAATCCCTTGAGGCGCGTTGGCGCGCCGACCAGCAGCAGCGCGAGCAAGTGGCCGCGCTCGCCCACGACCTCAAGACGCCCCTCACGGTCCTGCGCGCCAACGCCGACTTCGTCTCCGAGGAGATGGCGTCCGAGAACCTTGACGCCGGGATGCGCCGGGAGCTCTCGGCCGCGGCGCGCGACATCGCCGGAGGCGCCGAGCGCCTGGACGGCTATGTGCGCCTGCTCATCGAGGCCTCGCGCGGGCAGGCGGCCGTGAACGCGCTCGAACCGGTTGCCGTCAGCGCGTTTGCGCAGGCGGTCGAGAAGGACGCCCGCGCGCTCGCCCATGCGGCAGGCCGCCGGATCAAGGTCGCGCAGGACCCGCGCTTGGCAGGCGCACGCATCGACGCGGACGCCGAGGCTCTGGGCCGCGCCGTGATGAACCTGGTGTCCAACGCGCTCGACCACGCGGCGGGAACCGTCGCGCTGTCCTTCTCGCCCGCCGCGACGCGGCCCGGGAAGGCCGAAAGGCCCCTGCTCGTCATCGCGGTCGAAGACGACGGCCCCGGATTCTCGCCCGCCGCCCTGGAGCATGGGTGCGAGCGCTTCTTCCGCGACGACGCTTCCCGCGCGGGCGCTGCAGACGGAGCGCACTACGGGCTGGGCCTTGCCATCGCATCTGACATAGCACATGCCCACGGCGGCTCCGTGGAGCTTGCCAACCGCGCAAACGGCCGCGGCGCCGTGGCAACCATAACGGTCCCTCTCGGCTGAGGCGGCCGGGGATCTGCCGCGCGCAGGGACCCCGGAGCAGCACCCGTCAGCCGGCCTGGCCGACGTCCCGGCCGTCCTTTTCGATCTCGCAGCGCACGCGCTTGGGAAGCTTGGCAAAAACCAGGTCGTAGCTCATGTCGCACAAATCCAGCACCAGGTCAGCGGGGAGACCGGATCCCAGGTCGACGGAAATCCACGTGCGCCCATCCGAGTAGTAAGCCGGGAAAACTGCATCCGGATGCTCGGCGCGCAGCACGCGGATGCGGTCGGGATCGCATTTGAGCGAGAGCAGGTGACGGCCCGCATACGGGGGCTTTGCGCCGGGGCCCGTGGTGAACTCGCAGGCAAACTGCCTTCCACCCACCCAGTACACCATCCAGCCCCACTTCTCATGGAGCGCCTTCGAGGCTCCGGGGCGGGAAAGCAGCCGCGCGTCGATGCGTCCAAGATCCATGGCCCCTCCTCCTTCCCCATGCCGACAAGCACATTGTCCCCTCACGGGCGCCCGCGTGAACGGCCGCGCAGGTGCGGCACGGCGGACGGGCCGTATTCCCGCCCCGGCGGCCGATGATGACGGCCAAGAAGCGTCGGGCCCGACAGTCTGGCACAATGAGGTGCGCGAACGCAGCACGGCGGGCGCGCTGCCCGCTTGGAGAGTAAGCGGCCGGCCCGCGGCGAAACCGCGCGCGGCCGGCGCAAAGCGAAAACGGAGGTTTTGCCATGGAAACGCACGCAGGCGCGCCTCTGCCGAGCGCAGCACCCAACCGCCCCGGCGCAACCGGAGAGGAGCACGCGGCCGCTTTTCGCGGGCCGTGCGAGCAGGGCTCCGGAGCGGCCCCTATGGAGCGCGTGATCGTCATCGGCAGCCCCGGGGCCGGCAAGAGCACCTTTGCCCGCAGGCTGCGCGACGAACGGGGGCTGCCGCTCACCTACCTTGACATGATCTGGCATCTTCCCAACGGCGAGAACGTGTCTCGGGAGGAGTTCGACGCGCGACTCGACGCGGCCCTGAAGGGCGAGCGCTGGGTCATCGACGGCAACTACCTGCGCACGCTTGAGCGGCGCCTGGAACGCTGCGACACCGTGTTCTTCTTCGACCTCCCCGTGGAGGCCTGCTTGGCGGGGGCGCGCTCGCGCCGCCCGGGCGCAGAATAGCCGCACGCGGCGTCGGTCCACGGCGGGCGGCGGCAACAAAACGGCGCCCGCACCTCTCTGAGATACGGGCGCCGCCGCTCATGCAGCGCTGTTCAGGCGGCTTTTGCCCGAGCCCGCCTACAGCTCCTCGCCGTTGGTGGCGATGACGTTCTTGTACCAGTTGAACGACTTCTTCTTGTAGCGCTTGCCGCTGCCCTCGCCACCGTCCTTGATGTCCACGTAGATGAAACCGTAGCGCTTGGCGTACTCGCCCGTGGTGAAGGAGACCACGTCGATGCAACCCCAGGGCGTGTAGCCGATGAGGTTGACGCCGTCCTCCTCCACGGCCTTCTTCATCTCGCGGATGTGCGCGCTCAGGTAATCGATGCGCGCATCGTCCTCAACGGTGTTGTTCTCGTCCAGGTCCTCGTACATGCCGATGCCGTTCTCGACGATGAACTGCGGCATGCCGTTGTAACGCTCGTCAAAGCGCTTGAGCATGATGCGCAGGCCCACCGGGTCGATGGTCCAGCCCCAATCGGTTGCGCCGAGGAAGGGGTTGGGCACGTTGTGCGGGTCCATGGAGCTGGTGGACTTGGAGACGTCGATCTCGGCGGTGGAGTCGACCACGCTCGTGGAGTAGTAGCTGAAGCCGATGTAGTCCACGGGGCCCTCTTTGAGCGCCGCGAGGTCCTCGTCGGTAATGTCGAGGTTCCAGCCCTTGCGCTCGAACATCTTCAGCGCGTAGTTAGGGTACACGCCGTGGCACTGGACATCGCCGAAGAAGAAGATGTGGTGGTTGGCGTCGTCGGCCAGCAGCACGTCCTCGGGCTTGCACTGGCGCGGGTACGTGGGGCCCGAGGCGATCATGCAGCCCACCATGAGGTCGGGGTCGATCTCGTGGGCGGCCTTGACGGCCTTGGCGCTCGCCACGAACTCGTAGTGTGCGCACTGGTACATCATCTTCTCGGGATCGTCGAAATCAGTGAAGATGACGCCGGAGTTCGTCCAGCCGAAGATGGGGTTGGAGATGTTGAACTGGTTGCCGATCTCGTTGAAGGTCATCCAGTACTTGACCTTCTCGTGGTAGCGCTCGAAGCAGACCTTGGCATAGCGCACGAAGAGGTCGATGAGCTTGCGGTTGGCCCATCCGCCGTATTTCTTGCACAGGCCGTAGGGCATCTCGAAGTGCGAGAGGGTGATGACGGGCTGGATGCCGTGCTCCAGCATGCAGTCGAACATGTCGTCGTAGAACTTGAGGCCGGCCTCGTTGGGCTCGGCCTCGTCGCCCTCGGGGAAGATGCGCGACCAGCTGATGGAGGTGCGGAAGCACTTGAAGCCCATCTCCGCAAAAAGCGCGATGTCGTCGCGGTAGGTGTGGTAGAAATCGATGCCCTTGTGGTTGGGGTAGTACTTGCCCTCGACGACGCCCTCGGTGATCTGGCGCGGCACGCCGTTGGAGCCGCCCGTCATTACGTCGGCCACGGACAGCCCGCGACCGTCAAGGTTGTAGCCGCCCTCGAGCTGATGCGCCGCAACCGCGCCGCCCCAAAGGAATCCCTCGGGTAGTGCCATGCATAACTCCTATCTGCCGTGGGATTCCCCTCTTTGCCGGGCATCCCGCCAACCATACCGCGCCCCGGCCCTTGGCCCGCGCCGAGGGGCAACCTCGGCAGGCGCCGCCGCGCCGGCGCATACACGCAGAATACCATGGGAGCGTATCTGCCCCGGTGGGAGGGGCAGTTGCGGTCGGCGAACGGACGAGCGGCGCCCTGCGCCCGGGCGGCGCCGTCGCGCAAGGGGCGGAAAGCCTATGACGAGAAGAACGCGGCGTCTGCGGGCCGCCAGGGGCGCAGACGCGCCGGGTCGACCTTCACGTGCGCCTGCGCGGGCACCTGGTCCCACTTGACGGTGTATCCGGCACCATGGCTGCAGAAGACCGAGTCGGGCGTGTTGGGCAGGTCGGCTTCGGGATCGTAGGCCGCGCGGGCGATAACCTCGTCGGCGTTGTGGCACGCACGGTACCCGGCAAGCTCGAGCGCCAGCCGGCCGCGCCCGCCGGTGTAGCCGCTCACCTCGAGAGCGTACTCCCCCACTTCCGCGGCGGGCACCGCGCCCGTGATCTCGGCCATGTCCCCCGTCGCCGTCGGCGGCTCGAACTCCGCCGCCATGCGCGTGAGGTCCGCCAGGGCGCGGCCCACCTTGTCGGCCGGCACGACCAGCCGCAGGCGGTACCACGGCTCAAGGAGCTCGCAGGCGCCACGCGCGCGCAGCCGCATGAGCCCCTGCCGGATGGCGCGGTACGTGGCCTGGCGGAAGTCCCCGCCCTCGGTGTGCTTGGCGTGCGCGCGGCCGCCCACGAGCGTGATGCGCAGATCGGTCAGGGGAGCGCCGACGAGCACGCCCGCATGGGCGCGCTCCAGCACATGCGTGAGGATGAGCCGCTGCCAGTTGCGGTCGAGGTCGTCCTCCGCGCAGGCCGTGCCCACCTGGACGCCCGCTCCGCGCGGCAGGGGCTCCAGCATGAGGTGCGCCTCGGCATAGTGGCGCAGCGGCTCGAAATGGCCAATGCCCTCGGCGCCCGCCGTTACGGTCTCCCGGTACAGGATGCCGCCCGGGCCAAAATCGACGTCAAGGCCGTAGCGGTCGCGCATGAGCTGCTGAACCACCTCGCGCTGCACGGCGCCCATGAGCTGAACGCGCGCCTCCTGGAGGTCCGGATCCCAGAACGCACCCAGGAGCGGGTCCTCGTCGGCGAGCTCGCGCAGGGCCCGAACCACCGCGTGCATGTCCGCCTGACCGGGGAGCACCTGGTAGGAAAGGACCGGCTCCAGGACCGGGGCCGCGCCGGCGGGCTCCGCGCCCAGGGGGCTGCCGGGCTGCACGTGGAAAAGCCCCGTCACCGCGCAGAGGCGTCCCGCGGGGACCTCGGCCACCGTATCGAAGCTCTCGGCCTGGTACACGCGCACCTGATCCGCCTTCTCCTCCCACGCCTCCCCGCGATCAAAGCCGGAGAGCGCCATTTTGGCGCGCAATGTGCCCCCCGTGACCTTGAGCCAGGCGAGGCGCTCCCCGCGGGGCGTGCGGCTCACCTTGTACACGCGCGCCGCAAACGTATCCGGCCAGCGCTTCTCGACCATGAGCTCGGCCATGCCGGCGAGAAGCTCCGCCACGCCCGCGTTGCGCAGCGCGGCGCCGAAGAACACCGGGAATAAAGCGCGCTCGGCAACCAGGCGGCGGAGCGTGCCCGCGCCCAAGGCCCCCGTCTCAAGGTACTCGTCGAGCGCGGCCTCATCGGTTGCCGCCGCGTCCTCCACGGCCGGCCCGCCCGCCAGGAGCTCCTCTGCGGGCAGGCACGCCTCGTCCAAGCGGTCGCGCAGCTGGGCGAGCAGCGCCGGCGCGCCCTCGTTCTCCAAGTCCATCTTGTTCACGAAGACAAACGTGGGCACCTCGTAGCGCTCAAGCAGCTCCCAGAGCGTCTCCGTGTGCCCCTGCACGCCGTCGTTGGCACCCACCACCAGAACGGCGTAGTCCAGCGCCTGCAACGTGCGCTCGGCCTCGGCCGAGAAGTCCACGTGCCCGGGGGCGTCCAGCAGCATGAAGTGCGTACCCGCGTAATCCAGCGACGCCTGCTGCGCGAAGATGGTGATGCCGCGCTGGCGCTCCATGGCGTCGGTGTCCATATGCGCGCTGCCCTTGTCCACGCGGCCCTCCGCGCGGATGGCGCCCGCCGCGTAGAGCATGGCCTCGGCCAGCGTAGTCTTGCCCGCGTCGACGTGGGCGAGAAGCCCCACAACCGCCTGTTTCATAAGCGCTCACCCGGATCTCCCGCGGAGCCGCCGCCCTTCTCGCCCGCCGGCGCTCCGCTGTCCTTCTCGCCCGCCCGCGTCCGCGGTGCCACGGCGCCGATACGCGCGAACTGCGCCATCAGGTAGTCGTAGCTCTCAACCCGATGCGGCAGCGTGCACGCGCTGCAGTCCTTGACGTCGCCGATGTAGCGGAACGCGCCTCCGCAGGTATCGCCCAGGCAGTAGAGCGGGCAGAAGCAGAACAGGCAGTTGAGTTTCTCGGGCTCCATGTCGTGGCAGGGGTAGTACTCGCACGCCACGTGGTTGAAGAAGCGGTAGTGCTCGCCCGCGAGCGCGTCGGGCCGCCCGTCCACGTTGCCCGTATCGCTTGCCTTATCGGCTACGCCTCCGCGCACGTTGCCGACCGCGCCACCCAAGCTGCTGCGCGCATCTCCGTCCACGCTGCCAGGGCTGCCCGCATTATCGGCTGCGTCGCCGACCGCGTCTCCGTGCACGCCGCCGGCTGCGCCGCTCGCGTCGCCAGCCACGCCTCCTGACATGCTGCCGGTCACGTTGCCCTGATGCGTCATGACATCTCCCCTCATCCGCGGTAATGCCCTCTACTATACCTGCCGGCGCGGAAAGCCGCGACGCCGCGCAATGCTGCAGAAGGGCATCGCGGCATCACTACCCAGCGTCCACCCCCCCGCTGCGGAGCCAGGATGCAGAGCCCATCTTCCCACTCCCCTTTAGCCGGCGCGCAGGGCCCCGTTCAACCTGAAGCCAAAAAGTGCACCTTTTTCGAGATACTGGGAAAGTCGCGGGCGAGAAGAACGCGCTTTTCGTCCCCAAAGTGGGCTTGTGTCATACGAAAGGGCTGTTCGAGAAGGATATATTGCGCATGAGCGCAATTCTTAGCCGTGATATCACGATGTATCGCAATGACATTCGCAGTCGGCCCGTCAGCCATGCAGTCCGGCGCTTCTCGTCCGCCCGTGCGATTCCCAGGATCTCGATTTTCCTGCACAACCGGCGGTCATTTTTAGCGCAAGCCTAAGTTTCGGCATGCGCCGCACCCGGATCCCAGCAAGCGCCGAGCCCGTCCTCGGGTGACATCCGGCCCGCTTGTAGAAAGTGCTACGTTTGCCCATGAATGCATCCGCACATAGCATCCCGCCCAGCCGAGGTGCATTGTGCCGCTGCGCGAAGCGTGCGCTGCGCCTGCCCAGACGACGCCGCGCTCGCTTGCGGGGCGCACGCCACGCCGACCTTGTGCCAGACATGCTAGCCCACCCCAACCGAGCCAGTCCCGCGCCCACCCTGCGCTAACCCACGCCGGCCCTGCACCGGCCCCGCCCCTCGACAGGCCGCCCGCGCCGCCGTATACTGGAGCGCGCTGGCCGAGTGGGGCGTTGGGCCCCGCAGCGCGGGTGGCGCCGCCGTCGGACCGGCTGAAAGGACCGCGAGAATATGCGCATTCGCTAACCATTCCCCCACGTACCTGCGACAACAGGGAGGTTAGCCATGCAGCTCACGCTGTCCCATATCTCTTACGCCTATCCCGGGGCCACGTCCCCCATCCTCAACAACGTATCGCTCGCCTTCCCGCAGGGCTGGACCGCCCTTCTGGGCGACAATGGCTGCGGCAAGACCACGTTGGCGCGCCTGGCGTGCGGACTCATCAAACCCGACGCGGGCTCCTCCACGCAGGGGCTTGTCTGCGCCTACTGCGCCCAGGAGACCGCCGCCCCGCCCGAGGCGCTCTACGATTTCGCCGCCAGCTACGACCGCCTGGCGCGCGACCTCAGGCACGTGCTCAGGCTCGAAGACGACATGCCGTGGCGCTACGCCGCGCTTTCCTGCGGCGAGCAGAAGAAGCTTCAGGTGGCGTGCTCCCTCTGGCAGAGGCCCGACGTGCTGGCGTTGGACGAGCCCACCAACCACCTGGACCACGACGCGCGCGAGCAGCTGGCGCTGGCGCTTGCGCGCTTCCGCGGCATCGGGATCCTGGTGAGCCACGATCGCGAGCTTATCGACGCGGTGGCCGCGCGCTGTGCCTCCTTCGAGGCGGGCGGCGTGATCGTGCGCCCCGGCGGTTACAGCGCGGCGCGCGCCCAGGCCGAGCGCGAGCGCACCGCCGCCCTGCGCGAGCGCGCCGCAGCCAAGGACGCCCTGGCGCGGCTGGCGGCAGAGAAGGAGCGGCGCGCTCACGAGGCAGCGCGGGCCGACGCGCGGCGCAGCAAGCGTCGTGTGGACCCCAAGGACAAGTCGGCCAAGGCGAAGATCGACCTGGCGGTGTTCACGGGCCAGGACGGCGCCCGCGGCCGGCTCTCCGCGCAGATGGACGCGCAGCTGGATGCGGCGCGCAAGCGCCTGGACGCGGCCTTCGTCGCCAAGCGCTACGACGGCAGCCTCTGGATAGACGCGCGCCCCTCCGCGCGCAAAACGCTGCTGCACCTGCCGGCGGGGCGCATCCCCTGCGGCCCCGGCGAGTTGGACGTCCCCGAGCTCTTCGTCGGCAACACCGACCACGTGGGCATCAGCGGGCCCAACGGCGCGGGCAAGTCCACCTTGCTGGCCCACGCGCGCAGGCTCTTGGCTCCCGACCTCCCCGTGCTCGAGATCCCGCAGGAGGTGGGCCGCGCGGAAGCGGAGGCGCTCCTCGCCCGCATCCGCTCCCTACCTCCCGCCGCGCGCGGGCAGGTCCTCTCGTGCGTGGCGCAGCTCAACTCCGACCCGGACCGCATCCTGGAGGGCGACCGCACGAGCCCCGGCGAGCTGCGCAAGCTCATGCTCGCCGTCGGGCTCCTTGACCGGCCCGTCCTCATCATCATGGACGAGCCCACCAACCACCTGGACCTACACTCCGCGCAGGCGCTCGAGCAGGCGCTCGCCGCCTACCCCGGGGCTCTTCTGCTGGTAAGCCACGACGAGCCGTTCCTCGCGGCGTGCACCTCCCGTCGCTGGGAAGTGCGGGACGGCGCGGTGCGCGAGCGCTAGGAAACGCTGGTTAACGGCGGTCCTTGCGCGTTTTCGGATGGCCGATGCCTTGCCGGCGCACCCTAAGGGCCAACGTGTTCATGGGCTATGTGGTGTGCCCTGCATTCGGTTTGGTGTGGCTGATTATCTGTTTGGTGTGCCTTACTTGCCGTTGGGTGTGGTTGGTTGGGACAAAACCCCAGGATTCTGCTCTTATCGCATAAAGCGGACCACACCAATTAGAAAGTGGACCACACCAAATAGAAAACGAGCCACACCGAACGAGCCGTAGAGTCAAAGCAGATGGGCGGCTGCAAAAAGGCGGCGGGCTATGCTAGGGCGAGAAGCGCGCCCGCCTCACGCCGCCTCGGGGTTGGCCCGCCGCGCCGGCGCCGTCAACAGCCCCAGCGCAAACGGCATCAGCGCGGCCACGGGGTAGGCGTAGCGGAAGTACGTGGCCGCGTTGCACGGTCCCACCAGGCTCACCAGCAACACCACCCACACCGGGGCGAGCACCGCCAGCAGGCGCCGCTCGCCCACGCGCAGAGCGTAGGCCGTGACCAGTACCAAGCACCAGCAGTACAGCGACGCGTTGGTGGTGAGCGTGAGTATCGGCAGCTTTTGGAAGGCTATGCGGTAGTACGAGCAGAGCGTGTCGAACACGTGCACCACCGGATCGTCGGGCTGGCTGAACGAGAAGTACGGCGTGAGCTTTGCCCACTGCATGACCTCCCGGCTGAACTCGGAGGTGTACGACCAGTTGGTGGAGTGCCCCGCGTAGAAGTAGCCGTAGTAGTTGTTCGCCGTGGCCTCGAGGTAGCAGCCGGGGTCGCGCGCGAACTCGGCCGCCCAGGCGCGGAAGTACGCCGCCATGTCCTCCGCGGTGACATCCTCGTTGAAGGTGTTCTTGACCGCATCGGACTTCTCGGGCTCGTAGTTCTCCGCCAGGGCGTCGGCGTCCAGCACGCGCGCCACGGCCTCGTACTCCTCGGGCGTCACCTGGTCGGCGTGGTCGCGGAAGAAGCGGGCGGTCTGCTGGAAGGGAATGGAGAGCATCTCGCGACGGCTGCCCGGCGTGATCTTGAGCGCCGGGTACACGACGCCGGTCAGGCCCAGCTGGACGATGAGCACCGCCGCGCCCACGGCGGCGATCACCCGCCAACGGCTGCGCGGCATGATGAGGTCCGGGCGGCGATGCGCGCGCCAGGCGCACACGCACGCCGCGAGGAGAAGGCCCGCGAGCGCAGCCACCCACATGCCGTTGCGGAAAAGGGCCATGCCGAGGGCGCCCGCCACGAGACGCGCTGCATCCGCGCGCGTGAAGCGCGGCCCCTCCCCAGGCCGCGCCGCAAACGGCGCGCGCATGCCTAGGGCAAGGGACAGCGCGAAGACCACGAGGGCGTCGGTGAACAGCACGTCCTTGGTGAGCAGCACCGCGTAGTTGGCGTACACGGGCACAAACGCGACGAAGGCGAAGATCAGCATGCGCACCATGCGGCGCACGCCCAAGCGCCTGAGCGTTGCCGTGGCCCAGGCGAAGACCGCCGCGGTAAGGACGAACTGCAGGCAGGCGTACAGGAAGGCCCCGGCGTTCTCGCTCCCGAAAAGCGACATCCCCGCCTGCACGCAGAGCCCTATGAGCGCCGTGGAGAGCGGCGGGTGGTGCTGCGTGACGATGGTGGCCGCGGGGTCGATGAGGTTGAGGTAATTGCTCGCGTTGTTGGGGTAGCCGAACCATTGGAGGATCTGCGTGCCCGTGTCCCACATGAACAGACCCGGCGCGTAGCCAATGAGGCACGGCAGCCACAGCGCGACGAGCAGCGCGAAGGGAGCGGCAAAGGGGTGCTTGTCGAAGACGAAGGTCGCCGCGCGCCCAAACGCTCGCAGAAAGCGGGCCGCGCGCGAGGATCCCGCTGCGCGGGCGGTGCCCACCGGCGCGGCGCGGTCCAGGCGCAGGCGGTCCATGAGCTCGTAGAAGTAAACCAGCGCCATGTGGGCGAGAAGCACCCAGCCCGTAAACGAGAGGGCCGCTTTGATGCCCTGGCTGATGCCGCCGAAGACGAGCTGGGCGGAGTCTGTGGTGTCGAAGCTCTTGCCGAAAACCATGGCGAGCGCGAAGAGCGCGGCCACCACCCAGGTCGAGGCCCCGCGCCCATGGCTCACGCGCACGCGCGGGACCCGGGCGCGCGGCGCCTCGGGGGAGCCGGCGCCGTTGCGCGCGCCGCGACCGGCGCGCCTCTCGCCCGACGCATGGGCCCATGCGCGCGCCGTGCGCCGCGTGCGGGCCGTAACCCCCGCCCCGCGGCCAAAGTAAACGTACCAGAAAGGCCGCACCAGCAGCAGGCCGAGCGCCAGCACGAGCGTGCTCTCGTCTCGCCCCGGGAAGGAGCAGAGCACCTCGAGCGCTATGTAGCCCGCGCCGGTTGCCTGCGGGTCGAGCGCGGCGACCACGTCGTAGGCAACCGGCTCCAGCTCCACCGAGGCGCAGAGCGTGCACAGGAAGGCCAACGCCACCGCCAGCGCCATCTGCACGCGGGGGGAAAGGCCGCGGCGCGCCCGATGCCGCGGCGCGCCGTCACGGCCCTTGCCGAGGCCCCCACCGTCCGCGGCGTTCGCGAGATTCTTCGTATCAGTCATCGTCCACTCAAACCGAAGCTCAGACATGCCCCCCGGCGCTTGTTTCGACGCGCCGAGAAAGCAGCATACGCGGCCGAGGCGAAACCCTGCCGCATGCGAACCGATAATGTCCCTCACCGTAGCACAAGCGCATACGAAGCGCCCGTGCGGACAAGTTATCCGCACGGGCGCTTCACAGGGGACGAACAAACCTCACGGCAACCGAAAGGGCGCGGGCGCCGCCCTACTCGCGCGCCGCCTTGTCGGCGGCCGCCGCCTCGGCGCGCATCTGGGCAAGGCGCTCCTCGACGCCCGCGGCCAGGTTGGGCACCGCGTGGCAGCTGCCGGTGCAGGAGGGCTCGTCAACGCCCCAGCCCGCGGCCGCCGCGCCGCCGCGCACCGTGGCGCCATGGCGCTTCTCGGCCAGCGGGTCCACTCCGTCCTCGTGGCTCGGGCGGAACTTCTGATCGACCTCGTCCATGGCGAGCGGTTTGATGCGCTCCATCTTGAAGCCGCGGCCCTGGCGCAGGTTCTCCTTGGCCACGCTGATCATGAGCTTGATGCGGTTGAGCTGGTTGACCTCGGAGGCG
This sequence comes from uncultured Coriobacteriaceae bacterium, assembly GCA_944321435.1. Lineage (GTDB taxonomy): Bacteria > Actinomycetota > Coriobacteriia > Coriobacteriales > Coriobacteriaceae > CALUOB01. The sequence continues at coordinate 35,895 of CALULH010000011.1, forward strand.
CCGGGGTCGTAGTCGACCGCCACGATGTTGCTCTCGGGGTGGCGGCGCCTGAGCTCCTTGATCACGCTCTTGCCCACCACGTGGTTCGGCAGGCAGGCAAACGGCTGCGTGCAGATGATGTTCGGCGCGCCGTGGTCGATAAGGTCCAGCATCTCGGCCGTCAGAAGCCAGCCCTCACCCATGGTGTTGCAGAGGCTCAGCACCTGGCTCGCCTTGTCGGCCAGCGCGCTGATGGGCTCGGGGCGCTCGAAGCGCTTGGACTTCTCCAGAATCTCGTCTGCCGGCTTGCGCATCCAGTCGATGAGCTTCATGAGGCCCGCCATCACGCTGCGCTGGGCGCTGGAGCTGCCGAGCTCGCCGCGGTCGTTCTCCGCGCCGCTCATGGCGAAGAGGAAGAAGTCGAGAAGCCCCGGCACCACGGCCTCGCAGCCCTCGCGCTCGATGACGTCGACCACGTGGTTGTTGGCCGTGGGGTGGAACTTAACCAGGATCTCGCCGACCACGCCCACGCGCGGCTTGGTGCCCTCGCCCACCAGCGGCAGGTTGTCGAAGGCGCGGACGCTCTCGCGCACCAGCTTGGTGTAGCTCTTGCGCGTGAAGCTCGGCGCCATGGCGCGCGCCTTGGCCATGTACTTCTCGAACAGCGCGTTGGCCGCGCCGGGCTCGGCCTCGTAGGGGCGCGTGCGGTACAGCATCTGCATCATCACGTCGCCGTAGAGGATGCAGTAGACCGCCGCCTTGAGGATCTGCGGGGTCACCTTGAAGCCGGGGTTCTCCTCGTCCAGCTTCACCGCGCTGATGGAGATGACCGGGATCTCCGGATGGCCGGAGTCCTTGAGGGCCTTGCGGATGAGCGCGATGTAGTTGGTGGCGCGGCAGCCGCCGCCGGTCTGGGAGATGATGACGGCCGTCTTGGAGAGGTCGTACTTGCCCGACTCGATAGCCTCCATGATCTGCCCCGTGACCAGGATGGACGGGTAGCAGATGTCGTTGTTGACGTACTTGAGGCCCGCCTCCACGGCGCCGCGGTCGGTTGAGGGCAGAAGCTCCAGGTTGTACCCGCCGGCCTTGAAGACCTCCTTGATGAGGTCGAAGTGGATCGGCGCCATCTGCGGGCACAGGATGGTGTAGCCCTTCTCGCGCATCTCCTCGGTGAACTGGACCTTCTTGAACGCCGAGGAGTTGGCGGCGCGCTGCGCGGACAGGGCGTACTTGCGCGTGGCGAAAGCCGGCGCCTCGTCGCTCGGGGCTACCGGGGCGGCGTCGCCCTGCACGTAGTCCTCGCCCGCGGCCTTGGCCTCGGCCAGGCGCTCGGCCTCCTGGTCCTTGAGCGCGGCCATGAGCGAGCGGATGCGGATGCGCGCGGCGCCCAGGTTGGAGACCTCGTCGATCTTGAGCACCGTGTAGATCTTGCCGGAGCCCTCGAGGATCTCCTGCACCTGGTCAGTGGTGAGCGCGTCCAGGCCGCAGCCGAAGGAGTTCAGCTGGATGAGGTCCAGGTCGTTGCGCAGCGTCACCAGCTTGGCGGCGCGGTAGAGGCGGCTGTGGTACATCCACTGATCGACCACGCGGATGGGGCGGTCGGGCTTGACCAGGTGCGCCACCGAGTCCTCGGTGAGCACCGCGAAGCCGAACGAGCTGATGAGCTCCGGCAGGGCGTGGTTGATCTCGGGGTCGTTGTGGTAGGGGCGGCCGGCGAGCACGATGCCGTGGCCGCCGTGGTCCTCGATCCAGCGCATGGCCTCCTCGCCCATGGTCTGGATCTGCTCGTGGAACTGGGCGTCGACCTCGTAGGCGTAGTTCACCGCCGCGTCGATCTCGGAGCGGGTGAGCTTGGGGCCGGTGATGCGGCCCTTGCCGGCCGCGGCGTCGGTCACGCGCTCCTGGGCCAGGATCTCGTACAGGCGGCGCTTGAGCTCAACGCGGTTGTCGTACGGCACGAAGGGATAAAGGAACTCTATGCGCTTCTCGGCAAGCTCGTCGATGTTCAGCCCCAGCGCCGTGGGGTAGCTCATGACGATGGGGCAGTTGTAGTTGTTGCCCGCCGCCGGGTCCTCCTTGCGCTCCTTGCGCACGCAGGGCATCCAGATGAAGTCCGGGTCCTTGTCGATGAGGTTCATGATGTGGCCGTGGGAGAGCTTGGCCGGGTAGCACACGGACTCGCTCGGCATGGACTCGATGCCGGCCTCGTAGGTCTTCTTGCTGGAGTCGTCGGACAGCACCACGGCAAAGCCCAGGCGCGTGAAGAACGCGTGCCAGAACGGGTAGTCCTCGTACATGTTGAGCGCGCGCGGGATGCCCACGGTGCCGCGCGGGGCCTTTGCCGGCTCCAGGCACGGGCGGTCGAAGAGCAGCTCGTTCTTCTTCTTGAAGAGGTTCGGCGCCTCGGTCTTGTTCTTCTTGTGGCCCGCGCCCTTCTCGCAGCGGTTGCCCGTGATGAAGCGGCGGCCGCCGCCGAAGTCGTTGATGGTGAGCAGGCAGTTGTTGGAGCAGCGCCCGCAGCGCACGTTGGTGTGCTTGACGGTGAGGCTGGCGATCTCGTCGGCGGAAAGCAAGGTGGAGACGCCGTCGGCTCCTGCGCGATCGCGGGCGAGAAGCGCGGCGCCGTAGGCGCCCATGCAGCCGGCGATGTCCGGGCGCACGGCGTTAACGCCGGTCAAGAGCTCGAAGGCGCGCAGCGTCGCGTCGGACATGAACGTGCCGCCCTGGACGATGACCTGCGTGCCGATCTCGGAGGAGTCGCGCAGCTTGATGACCTTGAACAGCGCGTTCTTAATGACCGAGTAGGAAAGGCCCGCGGCGATGTCGCCCACGGTGGCGCCCTCCTTCTGGGCCTGCTTGACGCGGGAGTTCATGAAGACAGTGCAACGGCTGCCCAGGTCGACGGGGTGCTTGGCCGCGACTGCGGCCTGCGCGAACTCCTCGACGCCCATGTTCATGGAGATGGCGAAGCTCTCGATGAAGGAGCCGCAGCCCGAGGAGCACGCCTCGTTCAGCATGATGTGCTCGATCACGCCGTCCTTGACGCGCAGGCACTTCATGTCCTGGCCGCCGATGTCCAAGATGAACTGGACGCCGGGCAAAAACGCCTTGGAGCCGCGCAGGTGCGCCACGGTCTCGATCTCGCCGGAGTCGGCCTTGAGCGCCTCGATGAGGAGCTGCTCGCCGTAGCCGGTGCAGGTCACGTGGCCGATCTGGCAGCCCGCCGGAATGTGATCGAAGAAGTCGCGCATGATGACCTTGGCGGTGCCCAGGATATCGCCGTTGTTGCTGCCGTACCAGGTGTGCAGCAGCTGGCCGTCCTCGCCCACCATGGCGGCCTTCATGGTCGTGGAGCCCGCGTCGATGCCGATGAAGACGCGCTTGCCGTCGTAGGTGGCCAGATCGCCCTTGGGCACGACCTCCTTGTCGTGGCGCTCCGTGAACTCCGCGTAGGCCTCCTCGTCGGCGAAGAGGGGCTCCAGGCGCTGCACCTCGGAGCCCTGGGTGTCGCCGAGGGCGTCGATGGCGGCGATGAGCTCGGGGAAGGTGGCGAGCTTCTCGGACTCGTGGGCCATGGCGGCGCCGCCCGCCACGAAGAGGTGCGCGTTCTCCGGCACGATCCGGTGGTCCTCGTCGAGCTCGAGCGTGATGTAGAAGCGGCGGCGCAGCTCGGAGAGGTACTGCAGCGGGCCGCCCAGGAAGGCCACGTTACCGCGGATGGGGCGGCCGCAGGCCAGGCCGGAGATGGTCTGGGTCACGACGGACTGGAAGATGGAGGCGGCCACGTCCTCCTGGCGCGCGCCCTCGTTCAGGAGAGGCTGGACGTCGGTCTTGGCGAACACGCCGCAGCGGGACGCGATGGGGTAGATGGTCTCGGCTCCCTTCGCGAGCTCGTTCAGGCCGGACGCGTCGGTGTGCAGGAGCGTCGCCATCTGGTCGATGAACGCGCCCGTGCCGCCGGCGCAGGTGCCGTTCATGCGCTGCTCGATGCCGTTGTCGAAGTAGATGATCTTGGCGTCCTCGCCGCCCAGCTCGATGGCCACGTCGGTCTGCGGGATGAAGGTCTCCACGGCGCGCTTGGAGGCGATGACCTCCTGCACGAACTCAAGGCCCAGCCACTGGCTGAGCAGAAGGCCGCCCGATCCGGTGATGGCCGCGGTCATGGGCGCGTCGCCCAGGACCTTCTCGGCCTGGACGAAGAGGTCGCGGGCGCAGGCGCGCACGTCGGTGTGGTGGCGCTGGTACTTGGCGTAGACGATCTGGTTGTCGTCGTTCAGCACGGCGAGCTTCACCGTGGTGGAGCCCACGTCGATGCCCAGGTGCAGGTTGCCGTGGTTGTTCTCGAGGTTTACGAGCGCCGGCTCGGTCTTAGGTTTCTCATCCTGTACGGCCGCATCCAGCACCGCCTCTTGCGTTCCGTCCTTCTCGAGCTTATCGGCCATGTTCCGCTCCTTTTGATCTTCCTGCGCCGCAAGGGCGCGCTTGGGGTTGTCGTCTGCTTCAACGGGAATCTTAACCACGGGTTTCCTCCTTGGCCTTGTCCGCTTTGAGGTTCAAGCTCATGAGCTTCATGCCGTAGGCCGGCACGTTGATTTCGATGGGCATGCCGTAGAGGTCGCCCGGCCGCACGAAGGCGATGACCGTCATCACCCGCGCCATAGTCTCGGGGCTTTCAGCCAGACCGGTTTCGAACCAGCGCTGCACCACGCCCACCTCGGCGGACACCACGTAGCTCAGGTAGTAGTCGAAGAAGGTCCCCAGCACGCCGGGGAAGATGCCCGTCTTCATGCGCCCGGAGATCTCGCTGCGCGCGAGGTCGGTGAGCTTCTTGATGAAGGCCGGATCGCCTCCCGGGCCCAGAAGCGCACCGATGAGCCCCTGGTGCGCCTTCAGGTAGGCGAGAAGCTCCACCGATCCGGGCGCGGGCTCCAGGTCGTCGATCCGGGCGTAGAGCTCGGCCAGGCTGGCGGCGCTCACGTTGCGGATAAGCGCGCGGATATCGGCGAGCAGGTCGGACTCGATCTGCTCCACGAAATCGGGGATGTCGCGGTAATGGGTGTAGAAGGTGCGCCGCGTGAGCCCCGCCCGATCGGCGAGCGCGGCGACGGTGACTTGGCTGAGGTCGGCGCCGGCATTGAGCTCGGCGGCCAGGGCGTCGCGCAGCATCTGCTGCGATCGCAGGCTGCGACGGTCCTGTTTGGTTACAGCGGCAACGGTCAAGGGCATCAGTCCTTTCCGCAAACGGCGGGCGAGAGGCACGCCCCTCGCCCATTCGTTCACTCTGCGTGTATTATTGCACGCCCTGTGAAATAAATTCAGCCACCGGTATATGCCCTCCTCGTCACCACAGAATCCGCAACAAGGTCACGCGCAGGTAAAGACGGGGCGCAAACGTTACGCCGCAGCGGGCTGACCCGCGGGCGAAACTTTCGCACTTTCCCGTTCGGTGTGGCCCGATTTCCGTTTGGTGTGGCCCCCTTCCTGTTTGGTGTGGCCTCCCCTCCATTCGGTGTGGCCCCTTTTCTGTTTGGTGTGGCCCACTTTAGGCGACAAGAACTGAATCCTGGGCTTTTGCTCCAACTGAGCACACCAAATAGAATGCGAGCCACACCAAATAGAGCGGCGCGCGCGTTTGCACCCCGCTGGTAAGCGCGCAAAAAACCCGACCGTCCTAAGACGGCCGGGTTCGCGCAATGCCAAGACCCGTTTGGGCCCACCCGATTGAGTCTGCCGGAGCGACGCTAGGCGTCGGCGCGGGCGGCCTTGCGGTCTCGGTAGTTCAGGTACTCGCGCACCAAGGCCAGCGCCACGCTCACCGCCACGAGCACCGCCAGCACGTGGAAGGCGATGTGCATGCCGTCCATGAAGACCTCCGGGCGACCTTCCACGTAGCTCGTCACGTGATAGCCGATGGAGGCGGACATGCCGCTGTAGAGCAGGGCCGATCCTATGGTGATGCCCAGTGACTGCCCCAGGTAGCGCATGAGGTTGCCGAGCGACCCCACGAACCCCAGGGCGCCTTCGGGCGCATGCCCCATGATGAGCGAGTTGTTGGGCGCCTGGAAGATTGAGCTGCCCAGCGAGGTGAACATGATGCAGCAGATGAGGAAGGGTATCGGCAGGTCCAACGTCACGAAGCCAAAGACGGTGAGGCCGCAGGTGTAGATGATCTGCCCCACCAGCGTGGGGTGCTCGCAGCCCACCTTGTCGGAAACCGCCCCCGAGATGGGCCCGCAGATGGAGTTGACCAGCGGGTAGCACGCCATGATGAGACCCGAGACCCCGACGTTGATGCCGCGCGCCTCCTGCAGGTAGTACGGGAAGATGAACGTATAGGCGCTCATGGCGAGAAAGACGATGACCATGTTGACGAGGTCGATGCAGAACCTCACGTCGCGGAAGATCCCGAGCGTCATGAGCGGCGAGGTCACATGGTTCTCGGTCACGATGAAGAGCGCGAGAAGCACCACGCCGGCGGCGAGCATCCCCAAGTTAGCGGGCGTGGCACCGCCCTCCAAGAAGGTGATCGCGCAGAAGAGCAGCAGGATGGCGGGAACCAGGAGCACCGCGCCCAGGAGGTCGAACGCCGGGCGCCGCGCGGGCCGCTGGTTGCGCAGGACCTTGAGGCCCACCAGGAACGACACGAGGCCGATGGGCAGGTTGATGATGAATATGAACTCCCACGGCAGCGTCGCCACGATAAGGCCGCCCAAGGTGGGGCCGCACATGGCGCCGAGCGCCGTGAAGGTGGCCACGAGCCCCAGCGCCCGACCGCGCCCCTCGGGGAAGGTCTCGGTGATGATGCCCTGGTTGTTGGCAAGGCTCGCCGCGCCGCCGAGCGCCTGCACGGCGCGCGAGATCACCAGCATCTCAAACGTTCCGGACAGGGCGCAGAGCCCCGATCCCACGGTAAAGAGCACCACGCCCACCTGGAAGATGCGCACCTTGCCGAACATGTCGCCCAGGCGGCCGAACACCAAAAGGGCCGCGCAGGTCACCACGCTGTAGATGCTCGTGACCCACTGGATGGAAGCCATGTCCACGCCTAGCTCGCGCTGCATGGAGGGCAGCGCCACGTTGACGATGGTGCCGTCCAGGATCTCCATGAAGGTCATGGCCAGAATGACGATGAGAACCGCCGACCGGCGCGGCTGCCGCACGCCGTCCCCGCCCATGGCTGACGCCTGGGCAACCGTAGAACCGCTGCTCATAGATACGCTCCCCCGTATAAAGAGTTGTGGATGAGCGTTAGTATACCCGCGCGCGACGCGGGTAGCCGAAATCCCCCGCGCGGCGCCTCGCGGCGCGCCCTTCCGGCAAATGGGCCCTAGTCCTCCTCGGCACCCACGGCGCCGGCGCAGAGGAGCTCGATGTCGCGCACGATCTTGCCGCCCGATATGCTCACCTGGGCATAGCGCTGCTGCACCGTCTCAAGCGCCTTGGACACCGCCTCGAGACGGGCGTTGAGCCGGCGGGCATCGTCCTGCAGGAGGCCGATGCGGCGCACCACCTCGTCGATATTGCGCGTGCGCTCGAAGTCGCGCGTGGCAGCCACCAGCGTGAAGACCACGCCGACCAACGTGGTGGGCGAGGTGATGAGCACGTGCCTGCCCGTTGCGTAGGAGACGAGATCCGGCTCGTGCGCGCAGATATGCGTGTATACGGCCTCGCTCGGCACGAACATGACCGCGACGTCGGCCGTCTCGGGCTCCACAATGTACTTGGCGGCGATATCGTCCACATGGCGGCGCACGCTCGTGCGGAACCGCGCCTCGGCGGCGCGCACCGCCTCGCCGCGGCCGTAGTCGCGCTCCTCGGCCGCCATGAGCTCTTGGAATCCCTCAAGCGGGAACTTGGCGTCGATCCCCAAGACGCGCTCGGTCCCCGGCAGATGCAGCGCAACGTCCACGCGCTGCCCGCGCGCCAGCGTGTACTGCGCCTCGTACACCGCCGTGGACGAGCCCGCGTAGAGCGCCAGGAGCGTCTCGAGCTGGTGCTCCCCCCAGGCGCCGCGCGCCTTCTTGTCGGTCATAACGGCGTTCATCTGCGCCACGCCCTGGGCGATGCCGTCGATCGCGCGCTGCGCCGCCTGGTCGCGCCCGGCCGACTTGGCCGTGGCCATGCTGAGCTGCTCGCGCACGGCGGCAAGGCTGCGCTGCACCTCGGTCACGGCGCCGCGCGTGGCCTCCAGGGCCTCCTGGGTCGAGGCGCCGTCGCGCGCCGCGGCGGTACCCTGGGCCTGCAGGCCCTGCTGCACCTGGCCGAGCGACGCCGCCATCTGTGCGCAGGCGCGCACCAGGTCATCCATGCGCGCAGCATCCGGAGCCGCCCCGGGCTCAGACCGCGCGCCCGCCGCGCGCCGCAGGCACGCCAGCGCCACGGCAACCGCCGCGGCGGCCACCACCAGGGCAAGCACCGCAACCACCGTCTGAACGTCCACCTTGCCACCTTCCCTCTCCGCTCATCTCCGCCAAACCCAGGCTAACGGCTCGAGCGGACATGTGTTCGAACTCTTCACCATCTGTTCACATTCTTATACAGCGTTATACAGCGCCCGTCGCAGAATCGGCAGCTGAAAGCCGCAGCGCCCCGCAAGCGCCCTCGCGGCCGTCAAAGGCCCGCATGACGCGCAGCTCCGCGGCGCGCGCCGCCGCGGCCACGTCCTCCGCACGGTGCCGCGCCGGCGCGAAGAGCCTCGAGCGCCCGCGCGCGTCCGTGACGACGCGCAGCAGCGTTCCGTCCGCCCCGCGCAGCGCATGGGCCTCCCGCCGGCGCGCGCAGGCGGCGCAGGCGCGGTCGCAGGGCCCCGCTGCCTGCAGCAGGCAGTGCGCGCATACCATAGCCTCGACATCGTCCAGCGCCAGGACGCCCATCGCCGGGACCGCACCGCACTGGCCGTCCGCCGCGAGCGCCGCCGCCAACCCGGCCGCCTCGTCCGGCCCCAGCTCGGAGGCAAGCCACACGACGCGCGCGCCCTGCTCTGCGAACGCGCGCACCGCCTCGGCGTTGCGCGCCACGAGCGGCGCCATGACCTCGAAGGGCGCGCCCGCGGCGCGGGCCAGCGCCACCTGCGCGAGGTTGCGGCACACCACGCCGCCCGCCCGGGCGATAAGCGCGCGGGTCGCGTCCTCGTCGCCCGGGCGCACCGTCTCGTCGAGCACCGCGGTAAGCGCGCCTACGAGCGGGCGCCACGCGGCCTCGTCGTCGGCCATGCGCCACGCGCAGGCGTAGACGCGCATGCCGGCCCCCAGGGCCGCCCGCGCCTCCTCCGGCGAGGCCACGAGCGCGTACGCGCCCTCCGCTGCGGCGCCGGGCGCGCCCGCAGAGCCCGCAAGCCCCCGGGGCGCCGCGGCATCGCGCGGGGCCGCGCCCCGCACGCGCTCTGCGCGCGGAACGGCCGGCGGGCGCTTATCGCCCTCGGACCCACTCTCCCCGGCCGCCACCCGATACGCCGACAGCTCGGCCCGCAGGGGCGCCAGCGCCGCCTCGGTGTCGGCTAGCACCTGCGCGCTGCGCACGCAGAAGACCTCGCATGGCGGGTCCACCCGCCGCTTGACGGAAACCCGCAGCTCCTCGCCGGCCGCGGCGTCGCGCGGGGCCTCCACCATGGGCCACCGCTTGGGACCGTGCACCTTGGCCGATTCGTCGGGGTAAAAGCGGATCTCCAGCGTGTCGCCCGCCGCCACGGGCCGCTCAAGGCGCACCACCGCCGTGCGCCCGCGCCGCTCGACCATGCGCCCCACGCGCACGCCTTGGTTGATGGCGCGCTCGTAGCTCATAAGGCGGCCGTCGGGACGGCCGGTCAGGTAGGCGTCCGTGAACCCCCGGTTGAAGGAGCGCCCCAGCTGGGCGATAAGCTCGTCGGCATCGTAGGGCAGCGGGCGAGAACCGCAGGGCGCCGGGCGCCCGCCGTCGGCGGCATCCGGGCCCGCACCCTGCGCGGCCAGGGCATCGAGCGCCCGCCGGTAGGTCCGCGTGACGTTATAGACATAGTCGGGGTTCTTCATGCGCCCCTCGATCTTGAGGGCCGCCACGCCCGCCACCGCCAAATCGGCCAGCTGGCCGATGGAGCAGAAGTCGCGCGGGCAAAGGAGCTTGGCGCCCGCCACCGCGCCCACCGGCTCCCACGCCCCGCCCCGGCGCTCGCCGCCCTCCCCGGCGCGCATGCCGGCCGCAGGCGTCCGCGCGCGCTTCTCGCCCGCATCGGCTCCCCCGGGGGCGAGGCCGCGCTCGCGCGCCGAGCGGCCCGCGGGCGCCCTCTGCAGCAGCTCCCAGTCAAAGCGGCACGGCTGCACGCAGGCACCGCGGTTGGCCGAACGGCCCCTCAGGTGCGCGGACAGCTCGCAGCAGCCCGCGTAGCAGATGCAGATGGCCCCATGGCAGAAAACCTCGACGTCGACGCCCGTCGCGGCAAGCGCGGCGATCTCGGCCACCGTGAGCTCGCGCGAGGTCGTGACGCGCGCAAAGCCCAGCGCCCGCGCGGCGCGCACGCCGGCGGGCGACTGCACGTTGGCCTGCGTGGAAAGGTGCAGCTCGGCTGCGGGAAGCTCCCGGCGCAGGCGCGCCGCCAAGCCCCAGTCGGCCACGATGAGCGCGTCGGCGCCCGCTGAAACGGCGGCGCGCGCCGCGCCAACCGCCGCCGCGAGCTCGTCGTCACGCACCTGGATGTTGAGCGCGACGTACACCCGCACGCCGTGGGCGTGCGCCAGGCGCACGGCGGCCCCGAGCTCCGCATACGAGAAGTTCTCCGCGCTCACGCGCGCGCTGAACGCCTCGAGCCCCAGGTACACGGCATCGGCGCCCGCCGCCACCGCGGCAAGCAGGGCGTCGGGCCCGCCTGCCGGCGCCAGCAGCTCCGGCATGCGCCGGGCCGTCCGCGCCGCCCCCGCGCTCCCTTTCCTCTCGGCTGTATCCCTCACGCATCCTCCCTCAGCAAGGCTTCGCTCGCATGCCCCCGCGCGTCCGGGCACCCCATTGCGCCGGCACCGCGCTTCTCGTCCGCCCAAGCCCGCGCCATCGCGCGTTTTTTTCGCAAAAGCTTCAACTTCATATCGAAGGTTTGCAGGGCGTCTGAAATTTGCGCTTACCCGGCCCTGCGTTCCGTATCGGGCCAGCATGATACGCTAAAGTATAGAAACATATGTAACCGCCCTGGGAGGTTCGTGTATATGAGTCCTCGTGAACGCCGCAAAAACATGCGCGCAAAGACGCACACCGTACCGCTGGTGCTCGTCTCGTTCTTCGGTTTCCTGCTTATAGCCGCCATCGCCTTCGGCGTCGGCATGATGGTCAACGTCACCAACTGGCTCAAAGACCTGCCCGACTACACCAGCGCAGACGCCTACTTGGTGAGCGAGCCCACCACCATCCTGGACGCCGGCGGCAACGAGATCGCCAGCCTCTACGTGGAGAACCGCACCAACATCACCAAGGACCAGTGCTCGCAGTACGTGCTGAACGGCACCGTGGCCACCGAGGACGAGCGCTTCTACGACCACGGCGGCGTGGACATCATCGGCATCCTGCGCGCCGCGGTCTCGCAGCTCACCGGCGGTTCCGAGGGCGGCTCCACCATCACCCAGCAGCTGGTGCGCAACACCATCCTGTCCGAGGAGCAGTTCGACAACACCCTGGAGCGCAAGGTGCGCGAGGCCTACCTGGCCATCCAGATGGAGAAGATCTTCTCCAAGGACGAGATCCTCATGATGTACCTCAACACCGTGCCCTTCGGGCACGGCGCCTACGGCATCCAGGCGGCCGCCGAGACGTACTTCTCCAAAAACGCCAGCGACCTCACGCTGGCCGAGGCCGCGCTCCTGGTCGGTCTGCCTAACGGCCCGTCGCTCTACGACCCCACCATCAACCCGGACCTGGCGCTTGAGCGCCGCAACCTGGTGCTGGACCGCATGCTGTCCAACGGTTACATCACGCAGGAGGAGCACGACGCGGCGCAGGCCGAGCCCATCACGCTGAACGTGAGCGAGGCGCCCGTCAACGGCGTGTACTCCAGCCCCTACTTCGTGGACTACGTCAAGCAGCTGCTCTCCGAGGAGTTCTCCACCGACGTGCTGTACCGCGGCGGCCTCACCGTTCAGACCACGCTTGACCCTACCGCGCAGACCGCGGCCGAGAATGCCATCCGCGACGGCCTGGCCGACTTTGGCGACGACACGCTGGACGGCGCGCTGGTGGCCATCGACCCGGACACCGGCTACATCAAGGCCATGGTGGGCGGCAAGGACTACTACAGCACCGCCACGTTCGACGACGGCGTGACGCCCATCAGCGGTCAGGAGAACATGATCACCAGCACGCAGCGTGGCTGCGGCTCCACGTTCAAGACCATCACGCTCACCGCCGCCATCAACGAGGGCATGAACCCCAGCATCATCCTGAACTGCAACACCGGCTACAAGACCAAGCGCGGCCTCAACACCATCAAGAACGTCAACAACGCCAGCTACGGCAACATCAGCCTCGCGCGCGCCACCGAGGTCTCCTCCAACACCGGCTACGTGCAGGTGGCCGAGGTTATCGGCAACAGCACGATCATGGACATGGCGCACGCCCTGGGCGTTGACGTCGACATCCCTGATTCCGAGACCATGACGCTCGGCCCCGACGGCATGCCCCCGCTCAACATGGCCGAGGTGTACGCCACGCTGGCCGCCAACGGCACGCACCGCGAGCCCGTGGCCATCACGCAGATCCTCTCCCGCTCCGGCGAGGTGCTCTACCAGCACACCGACGAGTCCACCCAGGCCGTCGACTCCTCCGTGGCCGCCGCTGCGCGCGAGGTCCTGGAGGGCGTCATGACCCGCGGCACCGGCACCTACGCCGATCCCGATATCGATCAGCCGGTCTTCGGCAAGACGGGCACCACCACCGGCCCCACCGACCTGTGGTTCGCCGGCGCCACCCCGCAGCTCGCCGTGGCGGTCTGGACGGGCCATCGCGACAACTCCGAGATCTACTCGGGATACCGCACCGCCCAGACCTCGCAGACCTCCGCGCCCATCTTCAAGGAGTTCATGGAGCAGGCGCTGGCAGGCGCAGCGCGCGAGGAATTCCCCACCGCCAAGGAGCCCGTGTACAAGGCCAACTCCTCGTGGGATTTCTCGGGCAACCTCAACAGCTCCAGCTCGTCCAGCAGCTCCGACGACGATGACGAGAGCAGCTCCTCCAGCTCCTCCAGCTCAAGCGGCGACGAGCCCGCCATCGTGGACGAGGACGCGGACACGGGCACCTCTACGGGCGGCGGCACGTCCGACGGCACGGGCAACTCCGGCTCCACGGGCGGGTCGACCGGCGATAACGGCGGCTCCTCGGGCGGCGACAACAGCGGCAACTCCGGAGGCAGCTCGGGAGGTGGCGATAACCAAGGCGGTTCCTCGGGCGGCGGCAACACCGGCAACGGCGGTACCGATTCCGGAGGCGGCGATACCGGCGGAGAGGTCCCCTCTCCCGATCCCGTGCCCGCTGAGTAGGCGCCCCCAGCCAAGAACGCAGCGTTTTCCGCGGGGAGGATCGTTCCTCCCCGCCGCTTTAGGATCTTTGCAACCGAGCCACCTGTACCGCGCAAACGGCCCGGCCCCGCCCCCCCCGCAGTCGCGGGAAGGCGGGGCCGGGCCGTTTTTTAGCCTGAAAAGCCGGTTGATGCCACGGCGGGCGAGAAGGCCGGCTACCGCAGCAAGGCGCGCCTTGAGAGCTTACGACCGCTTGCTGCGGCGCAGGCGCACAAAATACCACGCCAGCAGCGCGATGAGCGCAATGGGCAGCAGCAGGACCAGCGAGATGATGGCGATGTGGATGAAAGCGATCATTCCGAACCTTTCCAAACGGATCCGACGATGCGCGCAACGGCGCGGCGTCTTGCTAGTGAACGTTCCGCAGCTTGTTGACGAGCCCCTCGAACTGCACGCCGTCCTCGTCGGTCTGGGCGATCACCAAGATGGTGTCGTCGCCCGCAATGGACCCGGCGATATGCGGAAGCTCGGCGCCGTCGACGGCTGCGGCTATGCCCTGCGCCGTTCCCGGCTGGGTCTTGATGAGCACCAGGTTGTTGGCCCGTGAAACGCCCACCACCAGCTGGGATACCATATGCTGCAAGTGCAGGTCCTCAGCCAGCACGTACACGCCCTCCGGCAGTTTGCGCAGCCCCATGTCGGCGATATCGCGCGAGACCGTGGCCTGCGTGCAGTCGTAGCCCTCGGCTTTGAGCTGCTCGACCAGGGCCCGCTGCGTGCGGATGTCCTTGGTGCGCACGATCTCGCGGATCGTTTCCTGTCGCTTGCTGCGCTTCTTCATATGCCCGCCCTTGTTCCCGCCGTGTTGCGGCGGCCTGAGCCGCCGACGATGATTCTGAGGCACTAGCATACCGAAACTTACGCCCGCGCAACAGTATCGTGATGAATCATTAACAACAAAATTCTCGCTATTTAGCAAATGCAAATGCATATTTCGGTAAATTGCGCAGCAAGCAATGCATAGCCCGTCACGAAGCGCGCAAGGGGAAGAGCCGGTCGGGCCCCACAGCGCTCATAAGGCAGCTCTCCAGGTAGCACAGGTTGACATCGCGCCGCAGGATGGCGCGCGCCACATAGCGGCGCATCCAATCGCGCGGGGTGCACGCGCCCATGACCTCTTGGAACGCATGTGAGAGGATCATGTCGCCGATAAGCGCGCGCTTCTCCTCGGGTCCCAGCGCGCAGTCCTTGACGCACACCGCCCCCGCACAGGCCGCCAGGACCCGCAGGAAGGCCATTTGCAGCGCCTCCGCCCCCACGGACGTATCAGCCTGCCCCCAGCGTGTGAAAGCGGCGAGAAGGGCGTCCAGAGCCGTCTGGCCCAAGGCTGCAAAGCGCACGGCGTCCAACGCGCCGTCGGCCGAAGCCGTGCGGTTGGCGCAGCCGCGGGCGGTCAGATGGTAGCCCGGAACCTCCGAGGCTCCGACGCGCGCCGCGCCGTCCAAGCACGCGAGCGCGAAAGCCGTTTCCGTCGGCGCCGCGTCCGCGCGGCGCACGGCGCAAAACGCCTCCACAGCCACCTCCGCACGCAGCAGCTTGGCCTCGCCCGCCGACAGGAACCCGGCCCCGAGCAGCCGGGGGGCGGCCGCGCGGGCCTCGGCCCCGGTTACGGCGCGCATGCCGGCGACGCAGCGCTCCACCGCATGCCCCGCCTGGTCGTCCTCGGGAGCATCGGCGATCACCCCGCAGAAAAGCAAGTCGAGCTTCTCGCGCGCCGTCTGGTTGCAAGCCTGCTCCAAAGCGCCGGGCGCCAGCCAGTCCTCGGCGTCCATCATAAGGACGTACGGACTCCGCGCAACGCGCACGCCCGCCTCCCAGGCCTCAAGGCGCGTGGATCCGGCATCCCGGACCACTTCCACGCGGATGTCGCGCTCAGCGGCGCGCGCGGCCACGTCCTCCGTGCGATCGGCGGACCCCCACACGGCGCAGACGAGCTCCAACGACCCCGCGTCCTGGGCGAGCACGCTTTCCATCGCGCGCGGAAGGCGCGCCGACGCGTTACGCGCCGCCATGACCACGGTTATGTCCGGTTTTCTCGGCCTGCGAGCCACGTTCTGCCTTTCGCTGAGCCATCAATGAGCACGATGGTATCACCCTTGCCCGGACAAGTGGTGTAGCGCGCGTGTTGGTCGGGCGCCTGCCGCAAACCTATACAAAAACGGTGCCGTGCATGCCCCGCAACGACACCGTAGTCTTTACGCTACCCGCGGTCCATGCCCCGCAGTCTTACAGCGCGACCCCCGTGGCCGCGAACACCAGGCCCCATGCGACGCCCGCCGCGTACAGCAGGGCGAGCACCATGAGGTTCTCGCGCACATGGAGGTTGGTGCGGAAGAGCACCAGGTAGCCCACACCGGCCGATACCAAAAGCCCGCTCATCATGGCCGCGAATGACAGGGTGCCCGTCAGGTACAGCTGGCTGATGAGCACCGAGGCCGCGCAGTTGGGGATGAGTCCCACCAGAGCCGACGCGAAGACCGACAGCGTGGGGCTGGCCGCCAGGAAGCCCGCCAGCACGTCCTCGCCCACCACCTCGATGACCCCATCCAGCGCGCATGAGATCAGGAAGATGAAGAGCGTCACCAGAAGCGTGTGCTTGGCGGCCGAGAAGAGCATGGACTCGTGCCCGCAGTCGCAATGGTCGTGCTCGCACAGGTCGTGGATGTGCTCGTGACGGTGCCCGCGGTGCCGAGCGCGCATAAACGCGTCCACGCCCAAACCCGTCACGGCGGCGATAACCACCTTGAGGGCCAGGATCCCGGCTATCTGCGCCACGGGAGCGCCCTCGGCTATGAAGATGGGAAGCAGCTCGTCGGACGTGGAGAGGAAGACCGCCACCAGCGTGCCGAGCGAGATCACGCGCGCGGCGTAGAGCGTTGCCGCCGCGGCCGAGAAGCCGCATTGCGGGACCACGCCCGCCACGGCGCCCACCACGGCGCCCGTGCGCTCGCGGCGCGCCATGAAGCGCTCGAGCGCATCGCCGGCGCGGTGCTCCAGAAACTCCATGACCAGGTACGTAACGAAGAGGAACGGCACCAAGTGGACCGTGTCCTCAAAAGCGTGCTCGAGCACGTGCAGCAAAAGCTCCATGGTCCCCATCAATCCTCCCAAGGCTCCAGCAGCCCCGGCGCGTAGTCAACCGCCATGAACATGAGCCCGCGAGCCGGCGCGCAGCTGCCGGCGGCCCGCCGGTCGCGCGCTTTAAGCACCTGGGCTATCCATGCGGGATCGCGATGCCCCCGCCCCACCTCGACGAGGCTCCCCACGATGGTGCGCACCATGGAGTGCAGAAACGACGACCCCGTGATGTCGAACGCCAGGCACTGCTCGCCCAACGCCTCCTCGCGCGCGAAGCCCACCGAGAGCACGTTGCGGCACGTGGGCTTGCCCACCGCCGAAGAGGCCTTGCAGAAGCTCTTGAAGTCCTGCTCGCCCACCAGGTAGGCTGCGGCCTCCTCCATGGCCTCAACGTCCAGCTCGCCGCGCTGCCACCAGGCGCAGCCCCTCAGCAGCAGCGGCTGGAGCTCGCCGGTGACGATACGGTAGCGGTACGACCGCGACCGCGCGTCGAAGCGCGCCGAGAAGCCCTGGGGGGCGCGGTAAAGCCCGCGCACGGCGATCTCGTCGGGCAGGAGGGCCGTCATGCCGCGCACCAGGCGGCGGCGCGGCTGCGCCAGCTCCTCGGCAAGCAGCGGCACGCTCACATACTGGGCTTGGGCGTGCACGCCGGCGTCGGTGCGGCCGGCGCACGTGAGCTCCACCGGGCGTCGCAGCAGCGTCTCCAAGGCGCGGCGCAGCTCGCCGGCGACGGTGGGTATGCCGCCGGGCTGCTCGGCAAAGCCCGAGAAGGGCGCGCCGTCGTAGGCCACCTTCAGCACCAGCGTGCCGTCCAGCACCGGGCGCTCCGGATAGGCGTCCGGCGCGGCGGGCGCAGCAGCGTCTCTCACGATACTCCTCCTTAACGCCCGCTCGCATCCTGTGAGCCGGACGGTGTCATTTAGGCGAACAGGGCACCCATGATAGCGGCCGCCGTGACGATCAGGCCCGCCGCCAAAAGAATTACATCACGCCCGGCAAGCGGCGCGCGGCGCGGCAGGCGGCGCAACCCGCCCGTGTAGCAGCGCGCGTCCATGGCCTCGGAAAGGGCGTCCGCGCGGCGGAAGAGGCTCACCGCCAAAGGCGTCACCACCGCCGCCCAGGCGCGCACGCGGCTGATGACGCCGCCGGTGTCAAAGCGCACGCCGCGGGCGCGCTGCGCCAGGCGGATGCGCTCGAGCTCCTCGGCCACCAGCGGCACGAAGCGCAGCGCCAGGGAGAGCGTGACGCCGAAATCCCCCACCGGAACCCCCAGCGCGCCAAGCGGCCGCAACGCCGCCGTACAGGCGTCGGCGAGCTCGGTGGAGGTGGTCGACGCCGACACGGTCAGCGCAAACCCAACCAGAAGCGCGATGCGAGCCACCGCGGCGGCACCGCGCGCCAGCCCCTCGGGGCTCACCCCCACCGGCCCCGCCAGCGCCCATGCGCCGCTGCCGTCCAAGCGCAGCGCGTTGGCGACCAGCGTGAAGGCGAGAATCACCGCGACGGGCTTGAGGCCGCGCGCCACGCTCGCAAGCGGCATGCGGGCCGCACGGGCAACCGCACCCAGCAGCACCGCCATAAGGGCGAGCCCCCAGGCGGGCACCAGGAAGGCGCAGACGGTGCAGAGCACGAGCAGGGCCAGCTTGACTCGAGCGTCCACCTGGGCCGCCGGCGTGTCCGCGCCCGTGTAGCCGCCCAACGGCAGCGTCATCCTCACAGCGCACCGCCTTTCTCGCCCGCCGCCCGCGCCGCGCACGCCCGGTAATACCGGGCGATCTCGGGCGGCTCGAGGCCCACGGCCTCAAACCGCTCCGGGCTTCCCTCCAGATCGGCGGCCGGTCCCTGCCAGGCAACGCGCCCGCCGCCGAGCAGCGCCACGCGGTCCACGCAGCCCACCCACTCCTCAAGGTCGTGGCTCATCACCACCACGGGGGCTCCTGCGGCTGCCAAGCGGTCCACCAGCCCGTGCAGGAAGCGCCGCCCCGCCACGTCCAGACCCGCCGTGGGCTCGTCCAGCACGTAGGCGCGCGGACCCATGGCCACGATGCCCGCAAGGGCCGCGCGGCGCGCCTGCCCGCCGGAAAGGGTCACGGGATGGCGGTCGAGAAGTGCGGGATCAAGGCCGACCATATCGCATGCCTCCTCCACGCGGCGCGCGACCTCGTCCTCGCTAAGGCCCAGGTTGCGCGGTCCGAAAGCCACATCCTGACGAACGGTGTCCATGAACAACTGGTCCTCCGGGCGCTGAAACACCATGCCTACGCCTCCTGGCGCCGGGAGGTCCCCGTCCCAGAGCACCGTGCCGGCATCCGGCCGCTCAAGGCCGGCCAGCAGCAGCGCCAGCGTCGACTTGCCCGCCCCGGAAACCCCGGCGACCAGCATCCGCTGCCCCGCAGGAAGGCGCAGCGCGCAGTCCGCAAGGACAGGCCGGCGCCCGTAGGAAAACGCAGCCCCCTCGACCCGCAGCCCCTTGTCGGCTCGATCCCGGGCCTGGTCCCGAGCCAGATCCCGGGCGGAAGGGCCATCGCAAGCGCGGGGCGCGCCGCCCTGTGCCCCACCTGGCGCAGCGGATGCGCCGCAACCAGCAGGGCCCACCGTAACGCACTGCGCGGCCAGCTGTTCGGGCTCCAGACCTGCGCCAGGATCATAGCCCGACCGGAGGGCCTCGGCCACAAGGCAGGCGTAGCGGTCCATGCGCAGCGTTTCCCGCAGCAGCCCGGGCTCGTCGCCTGCAAGGTCGCGCGGCGTGCCCTCCCACCGCAGGCGCCCCTGGTCGAGAACCGCCACACGGTCCGCGGCAAGGGCCTCTAGGGGGTCGTGGGTGATGCAAACGATCCCAACGCCGCGGCTGTGCGCCAGCGAGCGCACCAGGGCGCGCAGACCGCGGCGCGCCGCCGTATCGAGCATGGCGGTTGCCTCGTCCAAGACCAGGTAACGCGGATCCATGGCCAAAACACCCGCCAACGCCACGCGCTGCTGCTGCCCGCCGGACAGCGCGTTGGTCTCCGCCCGGGCATGCGCCTCCATCCCCACGGCAGAAAGCGCCTCGTCCACGCGGCGCGCAACCTCGTCCTCGCCAAGGCCCAGGTTGCGCGGGCCAAAGGCAACGTCGTCCGCCGCTATCGTGGCAACCAGCTGCAGTGCGGGATCCTGCCTGACCACGCCCACAAGCGAGCGGACGTCGAAGGCGCGGTCCTTATCGCCCGTATCGATCCCGTCCACGGTCACGCGGCCGGTCTCAGGGAGCGCAAGGCCGTTCAGAAGGGCCGCAAGGGTGGATTTTCCGGAGCCGTTCGCCCCTACCAGCGCCACCAGCTCCCCCGGCGCCACGGTCAGCGAAACGCCGTCGAGCACCGGCGCCCTGCCGTCCCCGTACCTGAACGTCACGTTGTCCGCAATCAGCATGGGCCCTCCTCTCCCCTGTTGCCTCATAGCCCGATACGAAAGAAGGGGCCGCAGCGCAGCCCCTTCAGATCAAGCATATAGCCCTTGGAAAGCCTACTCGGCGGTCTCCTCGGTCTCGGTCTCCTCGACGACGGGAGCGGCCTGATCGGCCTTCTCCACCTTGTCGTCCTTCTGGACCTTCTCCACCTTCGGGGCCTTCTTGGCAACCGGCTCGGTGACAAGCTCGATGATGACCATCGGGGCGTTGTCGCCCTTGCGCGGGCCAAGCTTCATGATGCGGGTGTAGCCGCCGTTACGGTCGGCCCACATGCCCTGAGCAACCTTCTCGAAGACCTCGCGCACGAGCTCCTTGTTGCCCAGGCGGGCAATGGCCAGACGACGGGAGTGAATGTCGCCGCGCTTGGCCCAGGTGATGATGCGGTCAACATCCGGGCGGATGGCCTTGGCACGGGTCTCGGTGGTCTTGATGCGGTCATTGGTGAAAAGGGCCTGGACGAGGCTCCGCTTCATCGCACGGGTGTGCGCGGAGTCCGTGCCGAGCTTCATGCCCTTCTTCTTGTAGTGTCTCATTATCCAGTCTCCTCTAAGGGGTCAAACGCGTTACTGCTTGAGGCTCAGGCCCATGGACTCCAGCTTGTCCTTGACTTCCTCAATGGACTTGACGCCGAAGTTGCGGATGTTCAGCAGGTCGTTCTCGGAGAACTCGACCAGCTGGCGCACGGAGTGGATGCTCGCGCGCTTCAGGCAGTTGTAGGAGCGGACGGAGAGGTCCAGATCCTCGATCTGCTTGTCGAGCTCGGCGTTGTCGTTGGTGGTCTCAGGGGCAAAGATCGAAGCCTCCTCAACCTCCTCCGGCGCCTCGGTGAGGTTCATGAACGCAGCCATGTGCTGGTTGATGATGTTGGCAGCCTGCACCACGGCCTCGCGCGGGGTGAGCGCGCCATTGGTCTCGATCTCGAGGACCAGGCGGTCGTAGTCGGTGTGCTGACCGACGCGGCACGCCTCGACCAGCTTGGCGCAACGACGCACGGGCGAGAACAGCGAGTCGACGTGGATGATCCCGATGGGATCGTCCTCGCGCTTGTTGCCCTCGTAGGACACGTAGCCACGACCGTAACCGATGCGCATGCTCATGGTAAGGTGACCGCCCTCGGTGAGGGTGGCGATGTGGTGCTCGGGGTTGACGAGCTCGAACTCCGACGGAATGAAGAAGTCCGCACCCGTAACCTCGCACGGGCCGTCAACAGAGATGGTGGCCGTAGCCTCATCGGAAGTGCCCAGCGCCTTGAACACAAGACCCTTGACGTTCAAGACAATGTCGGTGACATCCTCAACGATGTTGGGGATGGTCATGAACTCGTGCTGGGCGCCGTCGATCTGGATAGCCTCCACCGCCGCACCCTCGAGCGAGGACAGCAGCACGCGACGCAGGGAGTTGCCCAGCGTGTCACCGTACCCGCGCTCAAGCGGCTCGACGGAGACGCGCGCTGAGGTGTCGCTGATCTCCTCGACCTGAACCTGGGGCCTGATGAATTCTGACATGTATTACCTCCAGCCTCAGCAGCTAAGAAATGGTTACTTGGAGTAGAGCTCGACGATGAGCTGCTCGTTGATGTCGCCGCTGATCTGGTCACGGTTCGGAAGCGCCAGAACGGTGCCCTGGAGCTTCTCGATGTCAACCTCAAGCCAGCCGGGGACCTCGAAGCGCTCGGACTGGACGAGGGCCTCCTTAATGGGGAGCAGGTCGCGGTACTTCTCGCCCACGGCGATGACGTCGCCCTGCTTGACCTGGTAGGAGGGGATGTCCACGCGGCGGCCGTTCACGGTGAAGTGACCGTGGGTCACGGACTGACGGGCATCCTTGCGGGTGCGGGCAAAGCCCAGACGGAAGACCACGGAGTCGAGACGGAGCTCGAGGAGCTGCATCAGGTTCTCGCCGGTAACGCCCTCGCGGCGCAGGGCCTCCTCGTAGTAGTGATGGAACTGCTTCTCGAGAACGCCGTAGATGAACTTGACCTTCTGCTTCTCGCGGAGCTGCACGCCGTACTCGGATTCCTTGCGACGACGCTTGGGCTGACGCTTGGATTCCTTGCCGCTGTAGCCCAGCTCGGCGGGATCGATGCCCAGCTGGCGGCAGCGCTTAAGAACCGGAGTCCTATCGATTGCCATAGTTAGACGATCCTTTCAATTTAGACGCGACGGCGCTTCTTGGGACGGCAGCCGTTGTGCGGGATGGGAGTCTTGTCCTGGATGCTCGAGACCTCGAGACCGGCGGCCTGGAGGGAGCGGATGGCGGTCTCGCGACCGGAGCCCGGGCCCTTCACGAAGACGGCGACCTTCTTGAGGCCGTGCTCCATGGCGACCTTGGCGCAGGCCTCCGCGGCCATCTGCGCGGCAAACGGGGTGGACTTACGGGAGCCCTTGAACCCAACGGTGCCAGCGGACTGCCAGGCAATGACGTTGCCCTGAGGATCGGTGATCGAGACGATCGTGTTGTTGAAGCTCGACTTGATGTGAGCCTGGCCGACCGCGATGTTCTTGCGGTCGGAACGCTTGATGCGCGTACGCGCGTTCTTCTTTGCTGCAGGCATGACCTAGACCTCTCCTTATTTCTTCTTCTTGGCACCGATCTGGCGCTTCGGACCCTTGCGGGTACGAGCGTTGGTGTGGGTGCGCTGACCGCGGACAGGCAGGCCCTTGCGGTGACGGAGGCCGCGATAGCAGCCGATGTCCATCAGACGCTTGATGTTCTGGGAGCGCTCGCGGCGGAGGTCGCCCTCGATCATGTAGTTCTTATCGATGTAATCACGGATGGTCGTGATCTCATCCTCGGTGAGGTCACGCACACGCGTGTCGGGGTTGATGTTGCACTCCGCGCAAATCTTGGAGGCAGTGGTGCGGCCGATGCCGTAGATATAGGTAAGACCGATCTCGACGCGCTTCTCACGCGGCAGATCGACACCGCTGATACGGGCCAACTTGGATCTCCTCTCTTAACCCTGACGCTGCTTGTGACGCGGGTTCTCGCAGATCACGAGAACCTTGCCATGGCGCCTGATGATCTTGCACTTGTCGCACATCTTCTTGACAGAGGGACGTACCTTCATCTGTCTTCCTTTCGGTAGTGCTCTTACAGGTGGTGCTTGTGGAATGTTATCTGATCGTCCAGCCGCAGACGTGAATTACCGGCTGAGTACTGCCTACTTATAGCGATAGGTGATGCGCCCACGCGAGAGGTCGTAGGGAGAGAGCTCCACCACAACGCGGTCGCCGGGCAGGATGCGGATGTAGTTCATGCGGATCTTGCCGGAAATCGTGCAGAGAACCGAATGACCGTTTTCAAGCTCCACGCGGAACTGCGCGTTAGGCAACGGATCGGTGACCGTGCCTTCGAGCTCGATGGCGTCTTCCTTCTTCACAGGCATCATCTTTCTCTATGGAACGACAGCAGTACTGAATAATAACGCATACCGCAAGGTCAAAGGCGATTTACGCAATCGCTACATAACTCCGCCCTGCATGCTGCACCAGGGTCCGCGCTCGTCCTGGGTGAGGATCACCGGACCGTCGTTGGTGATGGCGACGGTGTTCTCGTAATGGGCGGCCGCCTTGCCGTCCAGCGTCGAGACCACCCAGCCGTCGCGACCCACCTTCACGCGGTTGGTACCGAGTGTGATCATGGGCTCGATGGCGATGACCATGCCCGCCTGGAGCTTGACGCCCTTCCCGCAGCGCCCGTAGTTGGGCACGTTGGGATCCTCGTGCATGGAGCGGCCCACGCCGTGACCCACGTAATCGCGCAGCACGCCGTAGCCGTTGCCCTCGGCCAGGCTCTGGATGGCATGGCCGATGTCGCCCAGATGGTTGCCGGGGACGGCCTGCTCGATGCCGGCCTTCAGGCAATCGCGCGTGCACTCGCAGAGCGCCTTGACCTCGGGAGCGGGCTCGCCGCAGTAGAAGGTCCAGGCGTTGTCCCCCACCCAGCCGTCGACCGTGGCGCCGGTGTCGATCGAGATGACGTCGCCGTCGCGCAGGATGACGTCAGGATTGGGGATGCCGTGCACAACCTGCTCGTTCACGCTGGCGCAGATGGTGCCGGGGAATCCGCCGTAGCCCTTGAACGACGGGGTGCCGCCGTGCATGCGGATGAGCTGCTCGGCCAGCTGGTCGAGCTCGAACGTCGAAACGCCAGGGCGAACCATGGCGCCAACGCGCCGGAGCACCATCTTGGACAGTGCCCCGGCCGCTTTGAACTCTTCGATTTCTGCTGGGGTCTTAAGATGAATCATAGACCGAGCGCTTCCTTAACGTCCGCGTAGACCTCGTCAACCGGACGGTCGCCATCGACAGCCGTGAGGATGCCCTTGCCGCGGTAGTACTCGACAAGCGGGCTCGTGGACTTCTCGTAGACGTCCAGACGGTTCTGAATGGTCTCGGGCTTGTCGTCATCGCGCTGGTACATCTCGCCGCCGCAGCTGGGGCAGGTGGCGTCTGCCGCCGTGCCGGTGTAGCCGCAAGCGCGGCACGTACGGCGCGAGGACAGGCGGTTCACGATAACCGCGGGGTCCACATCTACCAGCAGGGCGCAATCAAGCGCGCGATCCATCTTGCCGAGCTCGGTGTCCAGGGTGACCGCCTGCGTGGTGTTGCGCGGGAAGCCGTCCAGGATGAAGCCCTTCTGCGCGTCGTCAGCGCCCAGGCGCTCCTTGACCAGGTCGATGACCAGCTCGTCAGGAACGAGCTCGCCGGCGTCCATGTACTTCTTGGCGGCGCGGCCAAGCTCGGTGCCGGCCTTAACCGCCGAGCGCAGCAGGTCGCCCGTGGAGATGTGCGCCACGCCGTAGTCGGCTACCAGGCGCTGGGCCTGCGTTCCCTTGCCGGCGCCCGGGGCGCCCAACAGAACGATGTTCATACCGCTCTCCTTAACCGATTAGCTCCTACTTGAAGAACCCATCGTAATCGTACATCTTGAGCTGGCTCTCCACCTTGGAGATGGTGTCCAGCACGACGCCGACCATAATAAGCACGGAGGTGCCGCCGAACGCCTGGATGAGCTGGTTGCCCGTGAACGAGAACACGATGGACGGCACAATGGCGATGAGCGCCATGAAGATGGCCGACGGCAGCGTGATCTTGTTGAGGGCGTTCTTGATGTAGTCGGCCGTGGCCTTGCCCGGACGTACACCGGGGATGAAGCCGCCTTGCTTCTTGAGGTTGTCAGCCGTCTCCTGCGGGTTGAACACCATGGAGGTGTAGAAGTACGCGAAGAAGACGATGAGAACCACGTTGAGCACCCAGTTGAGCCAACCGCTGGCGAGCGCCGAAGCCGCAGCCTGGACCCAGCCCACGCCCGGGAAGAAGACCGCGAGCTGAGCGGGCAGGTAGAGGATGGCGCTGGCGAAGATGATCGGCACGACGCCGGCCGTGTTGACCTTGATGGGCAGGTAGGTGGACTGACCACCCATGATGCGGCGACCCACCACGCGCTTGGCGTACTGCACCGGGATGCGGCGCTGGCCGCGCTCGATGAAGACGATAAGCGGGATCACCAGGAAGATGACCAAGAAGATCACGGCGGTGATAACGATGCTCATCACGTCGCCCGACACGGACGAGAAGATCGCCTGGGGCAGGCCCGCCATGATGTTGGCGAAGATGATGAGCGACATGCCGTTGCCGATGCCGCGCTGGGTGATAAGCTCGCCGATCCACATGATGAGCATGGCGCCCGCCAGCAGCGTGCCCACGATCATGATGTCGAAGATGATCTCAGGAGCGCCGGCGCCGGTGAAGGTGATGCCGAAGCTCTTGAACAGGAAGAGGTAGCCGATGGAGTTGAGAAGACCCAAGCCCAGCGTAAGGTAGCGCGTGTACTGCGTGATCTTGCGCTGGCCGACCTCTCCCTCGCGCGCAAGCGCGTTCAGCGAGGGAACCACGCTCTGCAGCATCTGCAGGATGATGGAGGAGGTGATGTAGGGCATGATGCCCAGCGAAAAGACCGACACATAGCTGAGCGCGCCGCCGCTGAACAGGTTCAGCAGCGCCATGGCGCCGGAGGCAACCGAGTCGCCGGTTGCTCCTAAAAGGCCCGCCATCCCCTGGAAGGGGATGCCGGGCACGGGAACGTGCGCACCGATGCGGTACAGCACGAGCATAGCTATGGTGAAGAGAATCTTTCCGCGCAGTTCTTCAATGCGGAACGCATTCTTCAAACCATTTAGCACGGGAACTCGACCTTTCCGCCGGCCGCCTCGATCTTGGCCTGGGCGCTCTTCGAGACCTTCTCGACCGCGACGGTCAGCTTCTTGCTGATCTCGCCGTCGCCCAGCACCTTGACCGGAACGTTGACGTTCTTGATGATGCCGGCCGCCACGAGGGACTCGGCGTTAACGGTGTCGCCGTCGACGAACTTCTCGTCCAGACGGGACACGTTCACCGCCGTGTACTCCACGCGGTTGATGTTGCGGAAACCGGGGAGCTTGGGCAGGCGCATGGCGAGCGGCGTCTGGCCGCCCTCGAAGCCGGCGCCCTTACCGCCGCCGGAACGGGAAAGCTGGCCGTTCTGACCGCGGCCCGCAGTGGTGCCGTGACCGGAGCCGTTGCCGCGGCCGACGCGCTTACGGCGATGGGTGGAACCCGCTGCCGGAGTAAGATCGTGAATCTGCATGGGTTACTCCTCTTCGGTCTTAACGAGGTGCTTGACCTTGAAAATGGCGCCGCGGGTGCTCTCGTTGTCGGGGAGCACGTTGCTGTCGCCGATCTTCTTCAGCCCGAGGCCGCGCATGGTGCGACGCTGGGTCTGAGGGCGGCCGATAACGCTCTTCACCTGGGTGACTTTAATGTTTGCCATGGTTAGTTCTCCTTACCGTGGAACATCTCGGCGACGGTGAGGCCACGACGGGCAGCGGTGTCCTCAACGCTGGAGAGCTGCTTCAGACCATCGACGGCGGCCTTGATGACGTTCAGGCCGTTGCTGGTGCCGAGAGACTTGGCGATAACGTCCTTGACGCCGCAGATCTCGAAGAGCGGGCGCAGGGCGCCACCGGCGATAACGCCGGTACCCTCGATAGCCGGGCGGATGATGACCCTGCCGGCGCCGAAGTGGCCCTCGACCATGTGCGGGATGGTGCGCTCGTCGACCACCGGCACGTGGAACATGTTCTTCTTGGCGTCCTCGACGGCCTTGCTGATGGCCAGCGGCACCTCGGCGGACTTACCCATGCCGATGCCGACGTTGCCCTTGCCGTCGCCCACGACCACGAGCGCAGCCAGCGACATGCGGCGGCCGCCCTTGACGGTCTTGGACACACGGTTGATGAAAACGACGCGCTCCTGAAGCTCGGAGGCCTCCTGGCGCCTGTTCTGATTACGAGCCATGTACGTATCCTCCTAGAAGTTCAGGCCGGCCTCGCGGGCAGCCTCGGCGAGAGCCTTCACGCGACCATGGTAGATGCGGCCACCACGGTCGAAGACGACGGTGGTGATGCCCTTCTCGAGCGCGCGCTCGGCAACGAGCTTGCCGATCTTGGCAGCGGCCTCCTTGTTGGAGCCGTTCTGGCCCTTGAACTGCGACTCGATGGAGGAAGCGGACACGAGGGTGTGGCTCTGGCCGTTCGTGTCGTCGATGATCTGGGCGTGGATGTTGGCGTTAGTGCGGGTGACGCGCAGACGCGGACGCTCGGCGGTGCCGTGGATCTTGCCGCGGACGCGACGCTGACGGCGCTTGAGGCCCTCGCGCTTTGCCTTCTGCTTGTTCATACCTTGATCTCCTTAGATGATTGCCGTCACCTGACGGGGTAACGGTCTTACAACCGAGCCGTGGGGCTGTTACTTGGCAGCCTTGCCAAGCTTGCGACGGATGTGCTCATCCTGGTAGCGCACGCCCTTGCCCTTGTAGGGCTCCGGCGGACGGATGCCGCGGATCTCAGCCGCAACCTGGCCAACCTGCTGCTTGTCGATGCCGGTGACCTTGATATGGGTCTGGTCGGGGCACTCGAAGGTGATGCCGGCCGGAGCCTTGTAGACCACGGGATGAGAGAAGCCGAGCGAGAGGTTGAGCTCGTCGCCCTTGAGCTGGGCACGGTAGCCGACGCCCACGAGCTCGAGGGTCTTGGTGAAGCCCTCGGAGACGCCCACCACCATGTTGTGGATGAGCGCGCGGGTCAGGCCGTGCAGGGCGCGGGACTCGCGCTCCTCGTTGGCGCGGGACACGATGACCTCGTTCTCCTCGACCGAAACGCTGAGCACGTCGGCGAAGGTGAAGTCGAGCTGGCCCTTGGAGCCCTTGACGGCAACGTTGTTGTCCTTAACTGTCACTTCGACTCCGGCGGGAATCTGGACAGGCTTCTTACCGATACGGGACACGGTTTTCTCCTTTCCTTATCTCACCGAAGTTACCAGACGAAGGCGATGACCTCGCCGCCGACGCCCAGCTTGCGGGCATCGCGGTCGGCCATAACGCCGCGGCTGGTGGAGATGATGGCAGTGCCCAGGCCGCCGCGAACGCGCGGCAGGTCGGCGCAGGAGGAGTAAATGCGCAGGCCCGGCTTGGAAATGCGCTTGATCCCCTGGATAACCTTGGCCTTCTTGGGGCCGTACTTGAGGGTGATGTGGAGGGTCTTGCTGGGGTAGGTGTCCTCGACGCTGTAGGACTCGACGTAGCCCTCCTCCTGGATGACGCGAACGATCTCGACGAGCTTCTTGCTGCTCGGCATAGAGACCGTGGCCTTGTTCGCAGCATTAGCGTTGCGGATGCGCGTCAGCATATCTGCGATCGGGTCAGTAACGTTCATGCAGATTCTCCTTCGTTCTTGATGAACCCGTATGGATGGTCCTCTCCCCCCCATAGCGGGAGAGCCTATCCTACGTTCTTCCACCGCATGTCACGGCCCGCAAGCGCGCGCCACGCGGCCTGGCAGTGGCTACCAGCTGGCCTTCTTGATGCCCGGAAGTTCGCCTTTGAGCGCAAGCTCGCGGAAGCAGACACGGCAGATGCCGAACTTGCGGTAGACCGAGTGCGGACGGCCGCAACGCTGGCAACGGGTGTACTTGCGGGTCGAGAACTTCGGCTCGCGCTGCTGCTTGACGATCATCGATGTCTTAGCCACGTATTCCTCCTCTACTATGTGCTACGGGCTCCGCAGGCCTTCTGCCCGCGGAGCCGCTAGGAACCAAAGTTATTTCTTGAACGGGAAGCCGAACGCATCGAGAAGCGCCTTGGCCTCCTCATCGGTGTTGGCGGTGGTGACGATGGTGATGTCCATACCGCGAGTGTGGTCGACGGAATCGAAGTCGATCTCCGGGAAGATGAGCTGCTCGGTCACGCCCATGGAGAAGTTGCCACGGCCGTCGAAGCTCTTGGGGGAGATGCCGCGGAAGTCGCGGATACGCGGGATCGCCACGGACATCAGGCGATCGAAGAACTCCCACATGCGGTCGCCGCGCAGGGTGACCTTGGCGCCAATCGGCATGCCGGCGCGCAGACGGAAGCTGGCGATGGACTTGCGGGCGCGGGTGATCATGGGCTGCTGGCCGGTGATGGCGCGCAGGTCGCGCACCGCGCCGTCGATAGCCTTGGAATCAGTGGCGGCCTCGCCGACGCCCATGTTCACGACGATCTTCTCGATCTTGGGGATCATCATGACGTTCTTGTAGCCGAACTGATCGTGCAGCTGGCCCTTCACAACCTCGTTGTACTTGGTCTTGAGACGCGGAACGTACTTCTCCTCTGCCATTTCAACTCCTTTGGGGTTTTAAGCACGGGGCTTGGCCGCTCGGGTTGGGCGCACCCAACCTTCGGGTTGTCCTCGTGCCTCCTGCCGTGCCAGGCCGCGTATGGCATGTTGCGGCATGGCGAATCCTCGGCAGGAGCCGACAATCCGGTTCACTATGATAGCGGCGCGCGAGCGCATTTCCACAAAAAAACGGTCTGTGGAGGTCGAATCCACAATTAGGGCGAGAAGAGCGGCGTTCCGCCCGCAAAAAATAATCGCACCGAAGGCGTAACTTTCAGGCGTTTTGGGCCCGATTCTTATGCCTTCGGTGCGATTTTGTTGAGCACGGGTGGCGCGTTAAGCGCGCCGACGGGCGCTTAGGCGTTGAAGACGTGCTCGTCCAGGCGCTTCATGGCCTCCTCCACGCGCGAGAGCGGCAGCGCCAGGTTCATGCGGATATGGCAGGGACCGTGGAAGGGGCGCCCGTCCTGCCAGCCCACGCCGACCTCCCAGCCGGCGCGCAGCAGCCAGTCGATGTCGTGGCCGTGCTTCTCGCACCACTCCGTGCAATCCAGGAAGAGCATGTAGGTGCCCTCGGGCTTGGCGCAGGCAACACCGTCGACGTGCTCCGCAAGGTACCCGCAGGCGTAATCAACGTTGCCGGCTATCACCTGGTTGAGCTCGTCCACCCACTGGTAGCCCTCCGGGCGGTACGCGCCCATGAGCGCGTGCATGGACAGCACGTTGGCCTCGTTGTAGTGGCACTTGCTGGATTGGGCGCACACGCGGTCGCGCAGGTAATCGTTGTAGATGATGTGGTAGCTGCCCACCAGGCCCGCCAGGTTGAAGGTCTTGCTGGGGGCGTACAGGGCAACCGTGCGCTGGCGTGCATCCTCGGACACGCTCTGCGTGGGCACATGGGTATGACCGGGCCGAATGATGTCGGACCATATCTCGTCGGAGATGACCACGCAGTCGTACTTGCGGTACAGCTCCATGGCGCGCTCGACCTCCCAGCGCTCCCATACGC
Source organism: uncultured Coriobacteriaceae bacterium (assembly GCA_944321435.1). Classification (GTDB taxonomy): domain Bacteria; phylum Actinomycetota; class Coriobacteriia; order Coriobacteriales; family Coriobacteriaceae; genus CALUOB01. The sequence goes on from CALULH010000011.1 coordinate 66,629, forward strand.
GGCCGCACGGGTTGTGGGGCGAGCAGAACACCGCGGCGTGGATCTTGTGCGCGGCGAGCTTCTCCTCCATGTCATCGAAGTCCATGCGCCACACGCCGTTCTCGTCCAACGTAAGCGGCGAGTGCACGATCTTGAAGCCCGCGTTGGTCAGGCTGTTGGTAAAGCCGATGTACGTGGGGCTGTGAAGCAGCACGGCATCGCCGGGGGCCGCAAAGGCGTTCAGAGTGGAAACCACGCCGCCCAACACGCCGTTCTCGTAGCCGATGTGCTCGGGTTTGAGGCCGGTCACGTGGTTGCGCGTCTCGTGCCAGCGGATGATCTCCTGGAAGTACTCGTCGCGCAGGCTGAAGTAACCGAAGTGCGGCTGCTTGACGCGGGCGATGATGGCCTCCTGAACCGTGGGAACCACGGGGAAGTTCATATCGGCCACCCACATGGGAATGAAGTCGAAGCCCTCGGCAGGCGGCTCGGGAGCCATGCCGGGATTGGTTCCCAGCCCGTCCACGGCCAGCGCGTCCTGACCGGCGCGATCGAGAATAGAGGTGAAGTCGTAGGTCATGCCGTTCCTTCCTCTGCGCTCTTGCGGTGCGAATCCGAATTGATGATACAACGATAATTTATTATCTTGCAGATGTTTTGGCGGGTGACACGCGATCTTCTCGCCCAGGCGGAGAGGCCGTCGAAACTCTGGAGCGAGAGTTTCGCCGTTTCCAGAGTTTCGACGAAGCAGAAAGCGTGTATGCAACGGGCGAGAAGAACATCCTGCTACGGCGCGCGCACTATGCACGTATCGCACATATCTATCCGCGCTCTCTTTGAGCGCGTCGAAACTCTGACGCCGGTGTTTCGATGACCCCAGAGTTTCGACGACCGGGCGCGCAAGGAGAGAAGAACATGCGGTCTCCGCCGCGCCCGGTATAGAGCGCGCAACGCGCGACCGAGATCGCCTGTTCAACGGGCATACCGCCTCATGGCCGCCGGGTAGCTCAGTCGCTCGAGAAACACGTTGTGCAAACAGCAAGATGGAAACCAACGCTTTGCCGCATGACAGGGGGCGGCACGGGAACGCGTAGCTTGTGTGAGAACAGCCGCTTCCGGCAACAGAGCAGCTAGAATACTCCCGACATCTCCGTAGGCGTCTTTCAACGCATCTGACATCGCGAGGCTCGCATGACCGCACACCGCAATCCGCATACCAACCCGTCGCGCAGCTCCGCGCGCGTAACGGCCGCCAGCGCCACCCCGGCTCACCGGACCTGCACCCGCACGGTCGAGCTGCTCGCCCCCGCCGGAGGCCCGGAGCCGTTTGCCGCCGCGCTTGCCGCCGGCGCGGATGCTATCTACTGCGGTATGGGGGCCTTCAACGCCCGGCGCAAAGCCGAGAACTTCACCGATGAGAGCTTTGCGGCAGCGTGCCGCATGGCGCATGTAGCTGGCGCCCGGGTGTACGTGACCGTGAACATAGCCATCAAGGACACCGAGATGGCAGACGCCCTCGAGCTCATCCGCTCGTGCGCGCGCCTGGGGGCCGACGCGTTCATCATCCAGGACTGGGGACTTTTCTCGCAGGTGAAACGCCTGATGCCCGGCATTGAGACGCACATCAGCACCCAGGCGAACATCCACGACGCACGCGGGGCCGCCTGGTGCGCCGACCGCGGGGCCGAGCGCGTCACCCTCTCGCGCGAGCTGTCGCTCCCCGAGATCCGCGCCATCAGCGCCGCGCCCATAGACCTGGAGGTCTTTGCGCACGGCTCCATCTGCTTTTGCTACTCGGGCCTCTGCACGCTGTCGAGCTTTGCGTGCCAGGGGCGCTCGGCCAACCGCGGCATGTGCGCGCAGCCGTGCCGCCTGCCCTACGAGCTGGTTAACGAAGCGGGCGAGAACCTCACCGCGCCGAGCCGTGACCGCGCGCTCTGCCCGCGCGACAACTGCACGGTGGACATGCTGGGCGAGCTCATGGACGCCGGGGCGGCCTCGCTCAAACTGGAGGGCCGCATGAAGGCGCCCGACTACGTCTACAGCGTAACCGACGCCTACCGCCGCGCGCTGGACGCCGAGCTGCGCTCCCGAGGAGCGGAGGACAGCACGCCGCCCGCCGCCGATGCCGCCGACCCCGAATCCGAGCGCACGGCGATCCGCCGCCAGCTCAAGCGCTGCTTCAACCGCGATTTCACCGACGCGTACTTCAAGGGCACCTCGGGCGACGAGATGATGAGCTACGAGCGCTCCAACAACCGTGGCCAGATCGTCGGCGAGGTCTGCGGCTTTACCCCGGCGCTGCGCACGCGGCGCGACGGCAAGCAGGTCCCCATGGTCCGGCGCGACGGGCGCGGACCCGCCGGCATGGCGCAGCTCCGGCTTTCCGAGCCCGTGGGCAAAGGCGACCTGCTTGAGCTGCGCGACGACGCCGATCCGGATCAGTTCCTGACCGCCCTGGCCCGCGAGGACGCGCCAGCCGGATCCGTCATCAACGTCGAGGTCCCCCGCCCCATGCCGAACGCCGCGCGCGTGCGGCTTATCCGCAGCCAAGAGGCGCTGGACAACGCGGCAGCGGCGCTCAAGCGCCCCTTCCCGCGCAAGCGCCCCGTCCACGTGCGGATACGGTCACGCCTGGGCGAGCCTTTTGCCGTGGAGCTTTCCTGCCTGGACAACCCGGCCCTCACCGCGCGCGCCGAGGGCTTTGTCGTGGAGGCGGCGCGCACCCGTGCGGTGAGCCAAGACGACCTGACGGAGCACGTGGGCCGCATGGGATCGTCCCCTTTCGAGATCGTCTCCTTCGCGGTCGATATGGACGGCAACTGCGGCATGGGGTTCTCGGCCGTGCACAAGGTGCGCGCCGCTGCCTGCGCCGCGCTGGAAGAGAAGATCCTGGCTCCGTATGCCAAGCGCGCCGAGGAGCTCGCCGCGCTGCCGCCGTTTGCGGATACGACGCTCACGGCCAAAACGGCCGCCGCGCCCGATGCGGCCGCAGCGCATACCCGCCAGGCGGCCGAGAGCCGCGGCGGGTCCGACAGGTCCTTCTCGCCCGCCCAGGGCCTTGGCGACTCCGCCTTCTCCGGTCCGGCCGCAGCCTCCCCGCACATCCAGAGCTCCAAGCCGCTGATCGCCGCGCTGGTGACCTCCGCCGAGTCCGTGGATGCCGCGCGGCGAGCCGGCGCCGGGCGCATCTACATGGCGGTGGACGACCTTGTCGCCTGCGGGATCGCACCCGAGGAGACCGCAGCGCTCGGCATCGTCCCCTATTTGGACGAGGTCTGCCGCCTCGGCGACCATGAGCGCCTGGACCCCTGGATTCGCCCGGGCGAGCCAGTGGCCGTGGGCAACGTCTCGGAACTGGCCCTTGCTGCGGAGCGCGGCGCCCTGCCCGAGGTGCGCCCGTGCCTGCCCGTGCACAACGTCGCCTGCATGGATATGCTCGGCGCTCACGGTGCGGCGGCGTTTTGGCTCTCCCCGGAGCTCGCCCTTGAGGAGATCGAGCGGATAGCCCCCTGCAGCCCCGTGCCTGTGGGCGTATACGTATGGGGCAAGCCGCGCGTCATGACGAGCGAGCACTGCATTCTCATGACTGCCGGCCAGTGCGTGCATGACTGCGCCCGCTGCCCCCTGCGCCGCAAGCGGCTGTACCTACGCAATATTGATCGCAAGCTGCTGCCGGTCCGCACCGACGCGCACGGCAGGTCGCACCTGTACGACGCCTTCGTGCTGGACTATACCCCGCACACCGCGCAGCTGCTCGCCGCGGGCGTCACGCGCTTCATGGTTGACGGAACGCTGATGAATCCGCAGGAGACTGCGGCCGCCGTGACGCGTGCCGCGCGGGCCCTTGGTGCGGCGCAAAACGGACGGCGCCCCGACCCGCGTGCCAAGGGCGCCAGCGCCGGTTGCCTCTTCACCGGCGTGGAGTAGGAGCTGACGAGAAGAACGGACGGGGACGGCAATGGGCAAGAAAGCATGGGATAGGGTGCGTGAGAGGCGCGGGCGAGAAACGCGCGAGCGCCAAACCGGTAGCGCCCTCTCCCCCGACGACATCCTTTATGAGGACAACTGGCTCATCGCCGTCAACAAACCCGCGGGCATCATCATCCATGGGGACGGCACGGGTACGGTCACGCTCACCGACCAGGTGCGCGCGCTTCTCGCCCAACGCCACGGGGCCGACGCGCCGTGCGTGCGCGAGGCTCAAGCCCTGCAGCGTCTGGACCGCGACACCTGCGGCATCGTCCTGTTCTGCACGCAGAAGGCCGTGCAGCCATACTTTGACGCGCTTATCGCCCGCCATGAGCTGCGCAAAGAGTACCTGGCCATGGTGGAGGGGCGCGTGCCGTGGAAGATGCGCTCCTTTGACGAGCCGCTCGGCCGCGACCGGCACGACGCGCGCAAGATGCGCGTAAGCCCCGCCGGCAAGACGGCCCTCACCCATGCGCGCAAGCTGGGCGAGAAGCGCCTCGGTAAGCGCTCCTGCACCCTGCTGTCAGTGGAGATCGAAACGGGCCGCAAGCATCAGATCCGCGTGCACCTGAGCCAAGCCGGGTATCCGCTGGTAGGAGACGCACTCTATAACCCCGCATGTCTCGGCACCCACACCGAGCCGCTTATGCTGCAAGCCCACCGCGTGACGTTCACCCATCCGGTTACGGGCGCGCACGTGCAGGTAACCGCGCCGACCCCGGATTGGGCCGCCCGCTAGGCGGGGCATTCGAAGACAACAAGGACGATGAAAAGAGCGCCCTGGTAGCTGCCGCGACGGACCCGACGTGCTCAGACAGGCGGCACGAAGGCGCCCTTCTCAGCCAAAGCAGGCTTGGACCTGTACAAAATCGCACTGAAGGCATCAGGTTTTGGTCCTCGAGACCCGATTCTGATGCCTTCAGTGCGATTTTTTGACCGTGCATGAAAAAGGCCCCCGGTTTCCCGAGGGCCTTGTTACGCATATAAACGCGCGCGGCTTATATGCCAGAGCGGTTTAGAACTCGGCACCGCACTTCTTGCAGACGCGGATGGAGGTCTTCTTGCCGTCCAGCTCGCCCTTCTTGTGGCCAACGCGGGTGGCCTGGCCGCACTTGGGGCAGACCAGCTGCGCGGTGCAGGCGTGGATCTTAGCCTCCTTGCGCTCGAAGCCGCCCTGCTGGTTCTGCTGGTTGGGGCGCACGGCCTTCTTGACCACGGCAACGCCCTCGACGACGATCTTGCGCTCAGCGGGGAACGCGCGCAGAACGGTAGCCTGCTTGCCGCGATCCTTGCCGGAGAGAATCTTGACGGTGTCGCCCTTCTTGATGGACATACCCATGATGCAACTCTCCTTTCTGTTACAGGGTCTCGGGAGCAAGCGAGACGATCTTCATGTACTTGCGATCACGCAGCTCGCGCGCTACAGGCCCGAAGATACGGGTGCCGACCGGCGAGCCGTCCTTGTTGATCAGAGCACAGGCGTTCTGATCGAACCGGATGTAAGAACCGTCCTTGCGACGGATCTCCTTCTTGGTGCGCACGATCACGCAGCGCACCACGTCGCCCTTCTTGACGTTGGCACCCGGGGTGGCCTCCTGGACGGCGGCGATAACCACGTCGCCCACGCCGGCGTAACGGCGCTTGGAGCCGCCGAGCACCTTGAAGCAGCGAACCTTACGTGCGCCGGAGTTGTCGGCCACGTTGAGCATGGTTTGCATCTGAATCATAGTGAACGTTCCTCCGAACTCGGTTCCGGTGAGAGGTGCGCCCGCACGAGCAGCGCACATACACCGGGAGCGTTACCTAAAAAGGCCTTACTTGGCGCGCTCGATGATCTCGACCAGGCGCCAGCGCTTCATCTTAGACAGAGGACGGGTCTCCATGATGCGGACGGTGTCACCGATGCCGCAGGTGTTCTCCTCGTCGTGGGCATGAAACTTCTTGGTAGTGGTCATCATCTTGCCGTACTTGGGATGACGCTTGCGCTCGGTGGTCATGACCACGATCGTCTTGTCATTGGCGTTGGAGACGACGACGCCCGTACGAACCTTGCGATGATTACGCGTATCGGTCATTCTTACTCCTCGCGATCTACTTCGCCGCAGCGGAGTTCTCCGCCGCGATCTCACGGGCACGCATCTCCGTCAGGACACGGGCGATGTCCTTCTTCACGGTCTTGACGCGGGCGGTGTTGTCGAGCTGGCTCGTAGCCATCTGGAAACGAAGGTTGAAGAGCTCTGCACGGAACTCCTTGAGCTTGGCCTCAAGCTCCTCGGAGGAAAGCTCACGAATCTCTGCGGGCTTCATACTTACTTAACCTCCCCGTCCTGATCGGCGCGGGACACGATCTTGGTCTTGATCGGGAGCTTATGCGACGCAAGACGCAGGGCCTCGCGCGCAACCTCCTCGGGAACGCCGGCGATCTCGAACATGATACGGCCGGGCTTGACAACGGCCACCCACTCCTCGGGGTTGCCCTTACCGGAACCCATGCGGGTCTCAGCCGGCTTCTTGGTGATGGGCTTGTCCGGGAAGATGGTGATCCAGACCTTACCGCCACGCTTCATGTAGCGGGTCATGGCGATACGGGCGGCCTCGATCTGGCGGTTGGTGATCCAGTGGGCCTCGAGGGCCTTGATGCCGTATTCGCCGAAATGCAGCTGGGTATTGCCCTTGGCCTTACCCTTCATCGAGCCGCGCTGCACCTTGCGGTGGAGAACACGCTTAGGGGCGAGCACTAGCGATCACTCCTCTCATTGCGACGACGACGCGGACGGGAGGAACCCTCGAGCGCCGGGTTGGGAACAGGCTGGCCGGGGAGCTTCTCGCCGAGGTAGATCCAGACCTTGACGCCGCAGGAGCCCATGGTGGTGTGGGCGGTGGCGGTGCCGTAGTCGATCTTGGCGCGCAGGGTGTGCAGCGGCACGCGACCCTCGCGGGACCACTCGGTGCGGCTCATCTCAGCGCCGCCCAGACGGCCGGAGCACTGGATACGGATGCCCTTGGCGCCGGACTTGCGCGCGGACTGCACGGCCTTGCGGATGGCGCGACGGAAGGCAACGCGGCCCTCGAGCTGCTCGGCGATGGACTTGGCCACCAGAGTGGCGTCGAGCTCGGGGCGCTTGACCTCGATGACGTCCACGGAAAGCTGGCCCTTCTCAACACCGGCGACCTTCTCGAGCTCAGCGCGCAGCGCGTCGATCTCGGAGCCCTTCTTGCCGATGACGATGCCCGGGCGGGCGGTGAGGATGATGACCTTCACGCGGTCGCCGGCGCGCTCGATCTCAACGCGGGAGACGGCGGCACGGGCAAGGCGCTTCTCGAGGAAGGTGCGGATCTCGAGATCGTTGCCGAGCGTCTTGGCGTAGTTCTTATCGTCGGCGTACCAACGGGAGCGCCAGTTCTCGGTGATGCCGAGACGGAAACCGGTAGGGATTACTTTCTGACCCATGGCGCTTTAAGCCTCCTTTCCAGGAGCAACGACAACGGTGATGTGGCAGGTGCGCTTGAGGATGCGCGACGCGGAGCCCTTGGCGCGCGGACGGATGCGCTTCAGGGTCGGGCCATCGTCGGCATAGCAGCGCGCAACCACCAGGTCGCTGGCGCGCATACCGTTGTTGTTCTCGGCATTGGCCACGGCGGAGCGCAGAACCTTCTCGATGTCCACGGCGACGGCGCGGTCGCAGAAGTGGAGAATGTCGAAGGCGGCAGCCACGGACTTGCCGCGGATGAGGTCGATGACGGCACGGGCCTTGCGGGGAGTCACGCGCACGTACTTGGCGACAGCGCGCACCTCGCGGGTGGCCTCGGATGTCTTGTTAGCCATTTACTGTGAACCCCCTACTATTTGGCCTTGTGGCCGCGGAACGTACGGGTCGGTGCGAACTCGCCGAGCTTGTGGCCGACCATGGACTCGGTGACGTACACCGGCACATGCTTGCGGCCGTCGTGGACGGCGATGGTGTGGCCAACCATCTCCGGGAAGATGGTGGAAGCGCGGGACCAGGTCTTGACGACGTCCTTCTTGCCGGCCTCGTTCATCGCGGTGATACGCGAGAGGAGGCGGGTTTCTACGTACGGCCCCTTCTTGAGACTTCTGCTCATAGTGAGATACTCCTAAACCTCGGTATCGAACTACTTCTTGCGACGGCGGATGATGAGGCGGTTGGAAGCCTTCTTCTTGTTCCGCGTGCGGTGACCCTTGGAGTTCCAGCCCCACGGGGACAGCGACAGACGGCCGGAGGTGTGGCTACGGCCCTCGCCACCGCCGTGCGGGTGGTCGACCGGGTTCATGACGGTACCGCGGACGGTCGGGCGGATGCCCTTGTAGCGGTTGCGGCCGGCCTTGCCGATCACGATGTTGGCGTGCTCGGCGTTGCCCACCTCACCGATGGTGGCACGGCAGGTGAGAAGCACGCGGCGCATCTCGGAGCTGGGCATACGCAGGATGGCGTACTTGCCCTCCTTGCCCATGAGCTGCACGGAGGTGCCGGCGGAGCGGGCGATAGCGGCGCCCTTGCCGGGCTGGAACTCGATCGCGTGGATCAGGGTACCGACCGGGATCTCCGACAGGGGCATGGCGTTGCCGGGCTTGATGTCGACGCCGACGCCGGACTCAACCATATCGCCGACCTTCAGGCCCTTGGGAGCCAGGATGTAGCGCTTCTCGCCATCCACGTAGTGGAGCAACGCGATGCGGGAGGTGCGGTTGGGGTCGTACTCGATGGTGGCAACCTTGGCGGGCACGCCGTCCTTGTTGCGCTTGAAGTCGATGCGACGATACATGCGCTTGTTGCCGCCGCCCTGATGACGGACGGTGATGCGACCCTGGTTGTTACGACCGGCCTTCTTAGGCAGCGGCTCGAGAAGCGACTTCTCGGGCTTGTCGGTAGTGATCTCGGCGAAGTCCGAGACCGTCTGCCAACGGCGGCCTGCGCTGGTCGGCTTGAGGTGCTTGACAGCCATTACTCAATCCCTTTCGTCTTCTTCCGTTAGCCATTCCGTTCAGGGATTGAGGCCGTAGGCCTCGGACGGAATGACGCCGGAATTACCACGGTGCCGGGCGGTTCCTTTTATACCACCACAGCACGCCTCTCTATCCCGCCCCTCGTTGCCGAGGGGCGCGGGACATGCAGCAGTTACGCCTGGTTACCGAAGATCTCGATCGTATCGCCCTCGGAGAGGGTGACGATGGCCTTCTTCCAGGTGCGGGTGTAGCCCTTGGCATAGCGGACGCGCTTGGGCTTGGGCTTCACGTTGAGGGTGTTGACCTTGACAACGTGCACGTTGAAGAGCTCCTCGATGGCCTTCGCGATCTCGATCTTGTTGGCCTTCTTGGCGACCTCGAACGTGTACTTGTTGTCGTTCATCAGGTCGAAGGAGCGCTCGGTCACGACGGGGCGGATGATGATCTCGTGAGCGGTCATTTAAGCAAGCACCTCCCCGAAGTGATTCGCGATGTCAGCGGTCATGACGAGCGCGCCGTTGTTGACGAGGTCGTAGCAGGTGACCTCGCCGGGAGTCAGCACGAGCGTCTTGGGGATGTTGCGCAGCGACAGGAACGCGTTGATGTCCTCGTCGTTCACCACGATGGTGAGGCGCTTGCCCTCGGCGCCGAGCGCCTTGAGCATGGCGACGGCGTCCTTGGTGCGGGGCTGAGTGAAGGCGTAGCTGTCAACCAGCACCAGCTCGTTGTCGCGCACCTTGGCGGACAGAGCGGAGCGCATAGCGGCCTTGACCTCTTTGTTGTTGGTGCGCTTGTTGTACACCTTGGGCTGGATGGTGTTCCAGGTGCCGCCGCCGACCCACTGCGGGGCGCGGATGGAGCCCTGACGGGCACGGCCGGTGCCCTTCTGACGCCACGGCTTCTTGCCGCCGCCGGAAACCTGGCTGCGGCCCTTGACGGCACGGGTGCCCTGACGCCAGTTGGCGAGCTGGCACTTGATGATGTGGTGCATCAGGTGGAGATTCGGCTCAACGCCGTAGACCGCGTCGGCGAGCTCCGCCTCGGCGACCTTCTCGCCCTGCGCGTTCTTGATGTCATACTTGGTCATGGTGTTCTCCTTGGTATGTCTGAGGGCTTAGTTGCGGGGCCCTTAGGCCATACGGATGGCGACCAGACCGTTGCGGCCACCGGGCACAGCGCCCTTGACCAGCATGAGGTTCTGCTCGGCATCGATGCGGACAACTTTGAGGTTCTTCACGGTCACGCGCTCGTTGCCCATGTGGCCGGCCATCTTGAGGCCCTTGAGAACACGGGACGGATAGGCGCACTGGCCGATGGAGCCGGGGTGACGGTGGAAGTGGGAGCCGTGGGTCATGGGACCGCGACGCTGGTTCCAGCGCTTGATGCGACCCTGGAAGCCCTTGCCCTTGGAGGTGCCGATAACGTCGACCTTCTCAACACCCTCGAAGTTGGCGACGGTGATCATGTCGCCCACCTTGGTGGTGTCGTCGGCGTCAACGCGGACCTCGCGCAGATGACGGACGGGCTTGATGCCGGCCTTGGCAAAGTGGCCGGACATCGGCTTGTTGACGTTCTTCTCTTTGATCTCGCCGAAGCCGATCTGAACGGCGTTGTAGCCGTCCGTGGCCTCGGTTTTAACCTGCGAGACCGGGCAGGGGCCAGCCTGGATGACCGTGACGGGCACGACGTTGTCGTCCTCGTCCCAAACCTGGGTCATCCCGATCTTACGGCCGAGAATCATGTTGACCATTACGGGTCCTAACTCTCGGGGTCATGGGGCCTTGCAGACACCCCTTGTGTCTGCTCCCAGCGGACCGCCTTACAGATGCTCGCCGCTTTTGCGGGGTGTAAGCTGTGCGTTAAAACCGCAGGTGAGAGCTGTGGTTTTTGGGCGTTTGGCATACGTATCCCATAAAAGCAGCGTTGATTAGTATACACGGCGCCGGGCGTGTTCATAAAGTCTTCGCAGATCAGGCTGCCCGTGCCGGGCCGACCTTGATTCGCAACTTCATCGAAACGCCTCCAAGACTCAGCGATACATGTCGCGATGAGTCCGGGAACCCTTCCCCT
>CALULH010000012.1 GCA_944321435.1 uncultured Coriobacteriaceae bacterium
CGAGGGGCTCCGCGAGAGCAGGCGCGGCGTGGACGAGACCGAGGAGTCCACGGCCACCAAGCTCGACGCGATACGGGGGTGCCTGCGCCGGGGCCTGTCGCCGGCGCAGATAGCGGCCACGCGGCCGGACCTCGGACTCTCCGCGAGCACGGTGTACCGCCGGGTCGACGCCGGCTACGCGGAGATGACCAACATGAATTTGAATCTGCCCCATTCCCGTTGACACACGGACTTCCGTTTCGGCATGATGCCGTAAACGGGGAAAGGGGGCGGGGATGGGGAAACCGTCACCGAAGTACACCGCGGAGTTCAAGCAGCAGGCGGTGAGGCTGTGCAGGGAGAGGGGCGGCACCTACGCCGAAACCGCCCGCGAGCTTGGGGTCGACCCGGGGAGCCTGTCGGACTGGGCCAGGAGGGCCGACGCCGCGCAGGCGCCGGCAGGGGACAACCCGTTCCAGATGGCGGAGGACCTCAGGCGCCTCAGGCGCGAGAACGAGCGGCTCAAGAGGGAGAACGAGATACTTTTAAAAGCGAGCGCCTTCTTCGCCAGCAGGCGGCTGTAGGCTCGCGGGCGGAGGGGGCGAGGTTCGCTTCCATCCTGCTCAACGAGGGCGCCTGGAGCATATCCGAGATGTGCGCGGCCCTCCATGCCACCAGGCGGGGCTGCCACGCGTGGAGGAAGAGGCCGCCGGGCGCGCACGACCTGCGCGACGCCGAGCCCGCGGCGAAGATCTCCGAGATATACGGGGCGAGCCGGGGAAACCACGGGGCGCCGAAGGTCTTCGCCGAGCTCAAGAGGGCCGGCGAGCGGACCTCGCGCAAGCGCGCGGCGCGCATCATGCGCGAGGAGGGCCTGTCCGGCATCACGTGCGGCTGCGCCAGGAGGCCGAAGGGCGCGGCCAAACCGGCCGCGCCGCAGGCGAACGCGGCTCCCGACCTGGTCAAGCGAGACTTCTCGGCGGACGGGCCGAACCGCGCATGACTCGCGGACATCACCTACGCGCGCACGCACCGGGGATGGCTCCACCTCGCCGTGGTCATGGACATATGGTCGAGGATGATAGTCGGTTGGTCGATGTCCCCGCACATGACGGCCGACCTTGCCGACGACGCGCTCAAGATGGCGATGGCGAGGCGGCGCCCGAAGAGGGGGTGCGTCCACCACAGCGACCACGGCTCCCAGTACGTGTCGCCGCTGCTGGGCAAGACGATGCGCGAAGCCGGCATCGGGCCCTCGATGGGGTCGGCCTCGTCCCCGTGGGGCAACGCCGCGACGGAGTCGCTGATGGGCCTCATCAAGTCCGAGCGCGCGCACGCCCGCACGTTCGAGACGCGCGAGCAGGCGGCGCTGGAGATCTTCGAGTACATCGAGCGCTCCTACAACCGGGTGCGGATCCACTCGGCGCTGGGGCACCTCAGCCCCGAGGAGTTCGAGGCGAGGCATATGGAGGGCGCCGCCAAAACGGCGGCGTAAGGATGTAAACGGAATCGGGGCAAATTCAGATTCATCGCGCCGGTGAGGCGGTCCGTCAGCCAAGCCGTGTCCCCGGCCCAGTCGATGTAGGCTTTCGCACCCGGCTCGTGGGCGAGCCTCCTGGTCGCCCCGGCCCTCTCGGCGGCGTCGGCGAACATCTCGCAGAAGGCCTGGTAGGAGTACGCGCGCTTCCCGGCGGCCTCCGCCGCCACGCAGTGCTCCATCCAGAACATCTTCACCGTGAGCTTGCGGCTCCTCTTCTTCCGTGCGATCAGCGGCCCCATGTCGGGAGCCAGGTAGGCGCTCTCGCGCGGACCCCGGGGCGGCGCGAGCATCCCGTCCACCTCGGCGGCGCCCATCGCGGCGACGTCGTCGAACGTCAGGCCGTGCTCGCGGATCGCCTTGGCGCACGCCGAGACGTCGCGCTTGCTCGCGTGCAGGGCGGCGGCGACCCCGGCCTGGGAGATCCCTCCCTTCGCCAGCATCAGGAGGATCTTCTTTCTCTTGGACATGGGCACCAGCCCCTTTCCGTTTCGCGGCGCCCGCCCTTCGGGCGCCCTCCCCACGGATTCTAGGAGCGGTACTATGCGAGCCGATTCCCGGTACCACCGGCGCTGACCGCTGGTACCAAAAATCGCTGACCCGCGTTACCAGATTGGGTTACTACTCACTTTGCGCATAAAACCGTTGCACCAAGTGTAAAAACGCCCAACCAGCCAAAAGTGTTGCGATAAGGTTGGAAATCAACCTGTCGGCTTTTTGTTGGTACGGTGATTTCAAAATACAGTGTTGTTGGCATTGGCAAGCTTAAGTGAGTGCAATATACCAATTGTAATTGTGAGCAATTCGGAGCTAGGTAGTTTGAGCATTGCCTGTATCTGCTGGCGAAATCACGTCAATCATATTTTCGAGACGCTGCAGCAAGTCGGTGTAGGTAATGATATCGGTGATGTGTGCGTATTGACGGCGTATCAGGTCGAAGTCACGCTGCTCGGTTTCATTGAACTTGCAGTTTCCGATGAGGAGGAGTCCGTGGGGAGTGAGAAATCTTATTTTGAGTCCTTTGGGGAGAAGGGACGAGTATCGCTCGGTAAGTTTCTTCTCCCCATCCACACTCCAGTTGAGAAGCAAATGAATGTACTTTTCAATTTGAGAGATGCCACCGCTTAGCTCCCGCGCTGGTATGCAATTGTCGCGATATGTCCTGAGCATAAGCAAATGGTTCTTCGGAAATGCTCTCTTTATTTCTAGTACGTCTACATTACCAGATGCATCCACCAGTAAGAAGTCAATCTGCCTGCTTTTGCCCGTAAGCCGGTCTTCAATCGCTACTTTTGGAATCACGGCTACATATTGGGGAAAAAGAACAGGCAAAATGTCCAGCACTCCCTGTTGCCAAGATTCCTCTGGCGTTGTATCGCTCTTGTTCAGCAAATCTTTAAGCTGCTGCTGAGCAGCGTTAAGATTCTCGACGCGGTTTCTGTCGAAAGCCGGGTTACCTAATCTGTATTGCAGCGTCTGTTGCTTTCTTGCCAGATTGCAATGGAGCTGTGCACCGTAGTCCTTCCTTGGAAGTAGGTATTCCTGTATGTAGCGTTCTATCAGGGCTTCTCCATATTGTTCGAGACTTAACGTTGTTGGGAACCTATCAACGAGATCCTTAAACACATCTATGGGAATGGCTTTTTCGTTATCTCCGCCTATGATAATTTGATGTTCAGACTCGTCCAAAATCGAGGATATTTTCTTTATCACAGAGGTACGACGCTCGTAACCAACACAGAACAGCCTCCAATCAAGATCAAAGTCTTTTACAAGGAGAAGGTCTTGGGTACAGCTGAATATGCGGCCTTTGACCTTAAAGTATCCAGGGATTCTATCGTCTAAGTACGCAAACCTGAAAACCAGGGTATCTCCGTCACATTCCTTATCGACTAGGTCGCTTTGAAGAAAAGTGAACACTTTCTTTATCCAAAGGCTTGCATCTGGATATGTCGCCGGCCGTGTTTCCCTGAGTCGTTTGGGAAGTGTTTCAGGTGAATATCGGATGAGATTGTTTTCACTGTCAAAGTCAATGCATAGTTTGGACAGGATGGTGTCATCAAGTGAATATGGTTGGTAAATCAACCATATTTCTCTTTCGTTCTTAATAAGCTTGAGCGACATCGAATCATCCTCTACTTACCGGTGTCAGCGCTAAACGGAATCGGCAACGGGCACGATAACCTTCAGTAAATGCTGGAAATCAGGGAGTCATTTTTTAATCATGTGATTTTCGAAGATTGGCGTTTTTCCTCATAAGCTCATTAGCTGGTTGTTTTGCCGGTAGGATCGTTGAAAAGAATCTTCTAAGTTGTGGCATAGAAGCGTATTGAGCATTTCAGAGTGAGATGTGCCGTGTATGTCAGGACTCCTTCTCAATTCTTCAACAGTTTGATACCGGTGAAAGTATTCCAGGAGCCCGAGTAGGGCTACAAGATTGTCCGAGTACGTGCTTGCATACGCTTTGTACCAGCAAGCGTCATTTTCAACAAGTATTCGGTAAAGCTTATGGTAGAGTTGCAACCGATTGTTATCGATGCGGAACCATTGATCCGGTAGTAGTCGTTTCTCGATTCTGCTTTTGTTGTCTGTATACTGCGTGGCGGATGAAAAGGCTTTCATTAATTTAGCAATAAGCCCCGCAATCATGTCTGCAGCACGTAATCCGAAGTGGTTTATGGAATCGCCCTCATCTACCGGAGAAAGCCCCACACTTCTCGCTGCGTCTGCTGTGCTGGTTTCTTTGTCTATGAGAAGTGAGTACTCGTTGATATTGTGCTGGTTAAGGTAAAGAGTAAACCCATCAAAAGGGGGCCTGTAGTTCCAGTCAAGCTTTGTTGGCAGATCTACTCTATCGAGCATGAATAGAATTACGCGAAAAGCTTCTATCTCTCGATGTTTGAGCGGGTAATTTGCCTTATCCTGATTTACCTGATTTTGAAAAAAGTGACGGAGCGCCGTTAACAATTCAATTGGTGTGCCGTATAACGCTGTGATTACTTCGGTTGGCCTGTATAGAACAATGGCTTTCGTGATGGAATAAACTATGTCATTGAACATTGGGCCCATGCTTACGGAGTGGCTGACAAGTACTTGGCGAATAATAAATTCCAATTTGCTTGCATGCGAATAGTAAAGAAGAGTCCGCTCATCAAAGATACTTAGAAGATCCCCAACAAGGGCAACAGTATTTTTAGAGGAAGAGGCGAAGCCATTTTTTAGCTGACTGTTGTTGATCGAGGTGCTTTTTAATTCGAGCGCTTTCGGTGACTTATATCTGCTTTCAAAATCGAGATACTCGTTTTCTAGCTGCTCTTCATCGCTGTCTTTCCAACCGACCGTGGTGGCAATAAATCCATCAAAGAAATTCTCTGCTTTAACGGTATTTTTTGTAATAGAGCGACTGTGCTCCGATTCGTCGTAGTAAAAAACATACATTGTTAAAACTCCTTTCCTCACCACCTGATAGGGTCTGCATGGGTTTTATGGAGTTGCTTGTCTAATTAATTTGTTTAGGCAGTGGGCATAGGAGCTTCAAACACGTCTCGTCAACATTAATATATTGTCCTATGCCCCTTGCGTGGCAAAGTACACCGCAAGCGCTGCGGCGAAGGCTGCAACGGTGATGATCCACGGCATGGCTTTGGCATTCTCGTCTTTTGGCTTGAGCGCCTGTCCAATGGCAGCAGCTAAAAACGCAAAGCTGCCGATGGTAGTGAGATTTGCAACAATAACGATGCTGCCGGTTACTTTTGACATGAACGCCATCAGGTTGACGTTTACCAAGCTGAAGATAGCGGCAAAAATGGCCATAATCGCCAACATGTTGGCGTAGACGTTCTTTTCGAGTGAGAGCAGAAGAACGTCCGACTTGTCAGAAAACTTCTTAAGCTCCTTGTTGTAGGAACTTTCATAGTCGCCCATGCCCTTGAAGTTGAACTCTTGGGCAAAGGTACCGTGATAGGGATTCTCAACAGGGGAGACCTGTTGGAAAGCGATCTGGGCTATAGGCTTTTGGGTGTCGAGCACAATCTCATTGCTGCTTACGTTGGTGATGCGGAAGAACACACGCGTTTCGTGTCCAGGGAAGTAAAGCGGCGCGTCCAAGCTTAAACCTTGGCGCATGCGCGAGTTTTTGAGCAGTACGGTGGCGGCGAGATTGTTGGGAAGCTTGACGATCTCTTCAGTGTCTACAAAAACCGAGGCATTGGGCTCAAGCGTATAGGAGTCAGTCTCGCTGTAACGCTCAATAAAGAAGTGGCGCGTGGTAAGATCGTAAGTAACGGGGCCGTCAACGCGCGCATACAGCTTCTTCGGCGCTACCGCAGTTCCGTTTTCATCCTCGACGCGAATAATTCCGGTATCGATCAGCTCTTTGATGGCTACGTCGCCCAACAGCATGGAGCTTCCTCCTCCGATTGCCTATTGCGGCAGTATAGCACTCCGGGCCTTGAGCGCGCGTTGTTGGTTGGCTTCTGTTAGCGCTCAGGGCGTGTGGCGATGGTTGAGCTCTTGCGTTCAGCTGCGCAAAGATTGCGCCAGCATTAAGCTGCGGCTTAAAGCCTACATGGTGCATACTAGAATCCATCCTGATGACGGCGCAACGGGAGGCTCCCATGGATGCGAACCATCAGCTTGACCCCAACTGGCGTACCGGCTTTCCGTCGACGGCGCTTACGCGTGGCGCGGGGTATGCGCGCAACGGGTTGGTTGGTGTCGTGCGATCTGTTGGTGCGGGCTGGGAAGCGACGGTCGATGGGTCGGAGCCGTATTACGTGTTCGTGCCCGATGTCTCGCACGGTTCCGTTGCGGACGGTGCGCGTTGCACGTGCCCGTGGTTTGCGAAGGGTCATCTCTGCAAGCATATCGCCGCGGTGTGTATAGCGCTTGAGCAGGAGCGAGTGGCACTCGATGCGGCGGAGGATGGCACGCCCAACAACGGTGCAAGCACGGCAAACGTGGGAAGCAACCACACCCCAACCATTCCCGAGCTTCTCGCACGGGCAAGCGATGAGGAGGTTCGTTCTTTTCTCGCCGATCTTCTCGCTCACGACGACCGGCTGGCGTACCGCTTCAGGATGCGCGTGGGCGCTCCTGACGCCAATGCCGCCAAGAGGGCCTTGTCCCACGAGCTGTCGCAGATCGTCCGGGTGCATGCTCATCGAGGGTTCATAGACTACCGCGCAGCATACGATTTTGAGCGGGATTACCTTGACGCGGTTGAGGACGCGCTGGCGCCTTTTGAGCTTCGCGCGGATGCGGAAGCGCTCTTTTCTCTGACGGATACCGTGCTCACCAGCTTGCGGCGCGTGCGCATCGATGATTCGGACGGCTTCTTTATGACGGCGCTGTCGGTGTTGCGCACGTACTGGGACGCGGCGTTCGACGCACTGCCCAATGCCAAAGCGATGACAGCGTATGTGAAAAAGCTGCTCGCGCAGGCGGAGGGCATCCAGGCCGCCGAGCAGGAGGCTGATATCGACTGGTTCTTGGTTGACCAGATCGAGGAGTACGTGGTGGAGCGTTTTGCCGACAGTCCGGATCAGGCAGGCCTGGTGCTCGGCTTGGCTGATGCGCGCATTGCCGCGTGCCGGCGCGCGTTTGAGCGCAGGCAGAAAGAGGAGCGCGACCGTGCGGCACGGGCAGCGCAAGCGGGGCGAGCGTGGGGCGCCGTGCCGATGTACGACATCCATACGCCGCGGTGGGTTGCCGTGCGCCTGCGAGCCATGCGGGCGTCAGGCGCTTCGACCGACGAGGTGCTGGCGTATGCGGATCCGTATCTGCAGAGCCAAACGGTCGCAGAGGCGGCCGCCGACCTACTGGACGAGGCGGGGGAGACTGAGCGAGCCGTGCGCCTGTACGAGCGTTTGCTTACGCGCGAAGGGGTTGAGAAGCACGTGCGCCGCTTCCTCTTGCAGCGCCTGAAGGACTGGTACGCGGTGCTGGGCGAGAACGAGAGCCTCGTCGCGGCGTTGCGCACGCTGCTGGTTGAGGCCGACGGTTACGAAGGCAGCGGCGTGGTGGCGGCGCTTTGGAACGAGCTCAAGGCAACGGTTGTCTCGGCGGACTGGCCTCAAGTGAGCAACAACGTGCTGGCTCACATGCAGTCGGCGGCGGCACGTTGTGATTGCCTGGCGGCAGAGGGAAGAATTGATGAACTTGCTGCCGCGTTGGAGGGCGGGGATTGCGGTTATCGCACGCCGGCCTCATATGAGGATCAGCTGCTTGGCGAGCATGCGGACGTGCTGGTGCGGTGGTACGCCACGTGCGCAGAGGATAACATGGCGGGGCATGTTTCCGGCCGTAAGGCGTACCGCAAGAGCATCGAGATCCTGGCGCATCTGGCTGACCTGCCCGGTGGAGCTGAGGAGGCCAATCGCATTGCGGCTTCGTGGCGCGAGAAGTACTCCCGCCGCCCGGCGCTTTTAGAAGAGCTTGCAGCAGCAGGGTTCTAGCCTGATGTGGATTTGCGGGGCTGATTCCCCCATGGCACTGTCCGAGGAGTGATAACGCGATTAAGGCTTGGCAATATGGCCCCGTTGAGCCAGCGGTGTAACGCGGGTTGATTGGCGTCGGCTTGGTTTGACCGGGTAAGTCGCTTTGCGTTTATTTGGTAGTTGGCCACTGCTTTTACTGCGAGGACGCGCGCATAAACTGTGGAAAATGCATATTTCGCAGCGGGGATAGTAATGTGGTGGACAGCAATTGGGGGTTCTAGTGAATTACCAAATGGTAGACCTTGTAATCCAAGGTATTGTTGGGGTTGCAACTTGGGTTGCCGTTACTATCTCTCTACCAGGTTCATCTAGAGCGAAAGAAGCGCCGAGAAGAAGAGCAGCGTGACCGGGCAGTTCGTTATGTGACGCGGCTTTTAGTGGGTGAGCCTGCGGTCGCGATCAGTTAGCTGCATAAAGCATCACTTCATCATCTTTGATGCTGTCGTAAAAGCTTGGCCTGAGTTTCTCGGGCTTGCAGGTGAGGATGTCGACCTCGGTGCCGAGTGTCTTCTTCAGCTCGTTGCTAATGCGGTGCAGGTCACCGTACGTAATGCTGCCTCCGCAAAGGAAGCGCAGGTCAATATCGCTTTCCGGAGTCTCGTCTCCGCGTGCGTATGGGCCGTACACATACGCTTCTCGCACGTCATAGGGACGCAGAACTCGTTCCAAAGCCTTTCGAATGGCATCGTGTGTGGGCATGCGTACCTCCCGTGCCGTCTACGTTTATGAGAGTACCCGTTGAACGGGTGCCTTCTACCAGAGTTTTTGTGCGGAACAGGGTGCGTGCGCAATGGGCTGCCAGACTGCGTGTCTGCCATGAACTGCGGTTGGGAAGCCATGGTTAGCGGTTCGGAGCCGTAATTACGTGTTCGCGCCCGACCAGGCGTACGGCTCGGTAGTGGCCGTCATGCGTTACACCTGCGCGTGGCGTAGCCTCCCGAGACGTGTCCTTCTAACCGCGCGGGAAACGCCGGAATCGGCCCGCGTTACGGCAAGAAGCGGACCGTTGGCGTGAGAGCCAGCAGGTGTGACCTTACGTGTTAATGCTCCATAAGATGCCTGGAGCGTCCCCGGCTCTCTAGAAGCAGCGTGAGCACGGCGTGTAGCCGAGGGCTTCGGCGTCGCTCAAGGAAATAGCATGCTTACTCTTGCGCAGGTACTGGCAACCGTCGCGATGGTACTTCTCGCCCGTGTCGTTGATGTAGACGGTCTGCTCGTTTTGCTGGGATTGCTGCTGGGCCTGAGCGGCTGCGGCGGCATCGGCTTGCCGTTGGGCCTCCGCAGCGGCCTCTGCCTGCCGCTGAGCCTCCTGGGCGGCCGCCTCCTCGGCTTGACGCTGGGCTTCTTGTGCAGCTGCTTCCTCTGCTTGCCGTTGCGCCTCCTCGGCGGCGGCCTTCTCGGACTGTTTGGCGGCTATGGCCTCGTCGTCCTTCTCGATCGCCAACGCAACGGCAAGGTCATTATTGCTTACGGTAATCGTGCGGGTGGCTGCCGCATAAATCACGTCTTCCGTCGAGAAGGGCGCGCCGTCGACGCTCAGCGTGTACGAGCCGGGCTCGTAGTACAGAAGCCGCTCGTCGCCCGGGGCAAGCGCGATGCTGTCCTGCGCCGTGTCGCCATCATTCGTCGTTCCGGATATGGTGATGGTGCCCGACGTGTCAGCGCCGGTCCAATCCTCAACGCTCAGGCTGACGGTGACCATGCCGCCCTCAAGGTCGGGCTCGTCCTCTTCATCCTTTGCTGCCGGCTCGGTCTTATTCTCCGTGGTGGTAGCGGGCTCGCTTTGCGACGCGGTGTCAACGGGCGCGCTGCTGCCGGTCGGCGTAGCGGCCAATGCGCATACGCTGCAGGAGGCAACGATAACCGCGCAGATCAGGGTTGCGCTGCCGCGGGTCAGCAATCTCTGGCGCCGTTCCTTGTCGCGGAAGATCAGCACCAACGCCGCAACACTGAAAATCAGTGCCAGAGGAGTTGCGGATATCACCAAGCACAGGATGCCGAGAATCGCAAGCACCAGGGGCAGCCGGTTCGCCAGCCCTGCGGGTAGGTGCTTTTTGGCACGTTTTCCGTTCTTCTCACCTGCGGCTGGT
This sequence comes from uncultured Coriobacteriaceae bacterium, assembly GCA_944321435.1. GTDB lineage: Bacteria > Actinomycetota > Coriobacteriia > Coriobacteriales > Coriobacteriaceae > CALUOB01. The sequence continues at coordinate 10,104 of CALULH010000012.1, forward strand.
TCTTGCGGCGCGGCTTTTTGACCTGTCTCTTCCTTTGCCTTCTTGTCTTTTGGCATGGCCTCTCCTTTACGCATATGAACAGATATTCGCCTGGATTGCGTCTTACGTTAATACTGCAAAGGAACTGAAAACCTTCCGCCCGGTCCTATTCGGCGAATGGCGCGTCGCATACTGCAGGCAAAAGTGCAGCAAAATCGAGATGCTGGGAAGGTCTTGCGTGCCCATGTGGCAGGTGGTGGTGGGCGAGAGCGCTCTTTGCGTGACAGTTTTCGGGGAATGCGTGCCTGTAATGCATGGAATTAGCGCTGCCATGCGATGGGCAAATGGCTAGAGGACTTTCATCGACGCGTAGCGCCTCTGCTACCATGCTTCTCGCCTAAGTGGGTTCCCAGCATCTCGATTTTGCTGCACTTTTGGTGGGGAGAATGAGCGCGGACGTTTCGTTCTGCTTCACCAAGCTTTGACAGAAGCTGCGCTTGATGGTTCCAGACGAGAAAAACGTGCAATGACGGGCGAGATGTACGGGCGGTGGAGCGGCAAGAACGTGCGCTGGTATCGCCGGCTGGCATCGGCACGTGAAAGGCGGCATCCAGTGTTCTATGCTTCTCGCCCCGCAAGCATCCCCGCCTCCGCTCCGTGTGCTTATCGTGTGGGTGGTTAGCGGCAGGAGGCTTGGGGCAGAATAACCATCGCTGCGACACCGCGGGCACGCTCCGCGCGGCGCGGCCACCAAGATTAGCCGGATCCACCTAGAGGAGAGGAACCGATATGGCTCAGTTTTATAAGTGCGCCCACTGCAAGAACCTCGTCGCCACCATCACCGACGGCGGCGTGACGCCCGCCTGCTGCGGCGAGCCTATGATCAAGCTCGAGGCCAACACCACCGACGCCGCCACCGAGAAGCACGTGCCCGTGGTGGCGCTCGAGCGCGACGGCCACGTGGTGCGCGCTACGGTCGGCGAGGTCGAGCATCCCATGACCGAGGAGCACTACATCGAGTTCATCGCGCTCGAGACGGCCGACCGCCTTGAGGTCCACAAGCTCAAAGCCGGCCAGACCCCCACGACGTTCTTTGCGGGCGGGGCCGACCACGGTACGGTGTACGCCTACTGCAACCTGCACGGTCTGTGGAAGGCGGAGTTTTAGCTCGGGCGCTCTGCGCAACTCTGTGAAAAGCGCGCCTGCCTGCGGATGACTCGGCCGCAGCGCCGGCGCGGTTTCCGAAGTCCTCGCCTGTTCCCGGCGCCGACTTCGTATAATAGAAGGGAACGAAGGCGACCGCCCCGATGGCTACCCATCGGGGCGGTTGTTCAAACGGGCGAGAAACGCAGGCAAGCGGGAGGCGCCCATCCGGTTGAGGCTGGCGGGCGAGAAACGCAGGCGGCCGCGGGCGCCGTTGCAGGCGGGTGAGAGGCGCGATGCCGGTTGCGGTGCAAATCCCGCCGGGCAACGCGTCCCGCGGACCGCATGGCCGGTCCCACGGCAAGAGGAAGGGCGGAGCAGATGATCATCGCATTGGCGCAGATCGACGGTCGCTTGGGCGACATCGAGGGCATCTGCGACCGCATCGTGGAGCAGGCGCGCCTTGCCGAGGAGGCCGGCGCGCACGTCATGTGCACCCCGGCGCCCCTCTTCGCGGGCATCCTGCCCGGCTCCCTGGTGGATTCTCCCGATTACCTGGGAGACTTGCTCGCCGCGCTGCAGCGCACGGCCCAGGAGGTCGGCATAACCTGCCTGGTGCCGGCGGTCATTCCCTGCGCGGGCTCCCAGCTCTTCGAGGTCTTCATGCTCAAGGAGGGCAGGCTCATCCCCACGCGCACGCTGGTGGCCAGCCGTCGCTCGGGCGATCTCGACGAGGTGTGGGCGCCACCGGTCTTCGACGTGGACGGCGTGCGCATGGGCCTCACCTTCGACCTGGAGCGCGATATCGACCGCGTGCCCACGGGCACGGACCTCATCGTCTATTTCCAGGTTAGCGGCTTCGACCCCACGGACATGGCCACGGCGGCGGTGGCGGCGGTGCCCGACGGGCATTTCCGCGACCTAGCCGTGAACTCGCGCCGCTGGATTGCCTGCATGGCGCCCGTGGGGGCGTTCGACGAGGCCGCCTACACGGGCGGGTCGTTTGTCATGGACGATAACGGCCGCGTGGTTGCGGCCGCCCCGTGCTTTGAGGAGGGCTTGGTGGCGCAGGAGATCCTGCGCGGGCAGATGCCGCCAGCCGTGCCCCAAAACGAGCTGCCGGTTTTCCACCAAGACGCCTGGCTGTGGGAGGCGCTCGTCATCTACCTGCGCGACAACCTGGCCGCGCGCGGGTTCACCCGCGCCGCAGTGCTGCTTGCGGGCGACCTGCCGAGCTCCCTTGCCGCCGCCCTGGCGGTGGACGCGCTGGGGTCGCGCAACGTGACAGGTGTCCTCGTCGAGCGCGGGCGCATCTTCACACCGCAGCAGCAGGCGTCCGAGCAGGAGCGCCTGAGCGCGGTGCGCGCGCTTGCGGCTAACCTGCATATCGAGCTCGCGGAGCATGCCGCCCCGCGGGCCGACTGGCTTTTCCAGAGTGGCGTCCCGGCGGACGAGTCCGCGTTTATCGCCCAGGCGGAGCAGCTCATAGCGCGTACGGAGGCGCAAGCGCGCGGCGCGTGCTTGGTGAGCTCGCTTACCAAGACCGACTATGCGCTCGCGGGGGAGGTTCTCCCCATGCCCTACCTGGGGTCCGTTGCGCCCTTTGGCGACGTCTACCTGACGCATCTGGAGTTTTTGGCGCGCTACCGCAACGGCGTGTCACCGGTGGTGCCCGCGCGGTTGGTGACGCTCAACGCGGTCGAGGCGCGCATGGCCGAGGCGCTCGCGGCGGTGCGGCGCGGCATGTCCGCCCTGCCGACCTACGCCGATCGCGTGGCCGCCTGCTTGGAGCGTCTTGAGGCCACGCAGGTGGACAGCATCTTGGACGCGCATGTCGACCGCAACCGCGGCGCTGCGGACATCGCCTCGGCGGCCCTTCCGGCCGAGGCGGTGCGCCTGTTGCTCATGCAGGTGCGACGCGGCGAGGCAACGCGGCGCATGCTCCCGCCGGCCGCCATCGTTTCGGCCCGGTCCTTTGCGGAGCGCGCTTGGCCGCAGGCGCTCGCCTGGTCCGATCTCGGCCACGAGGACGATGAGGAACGTCCCACGGTGGAAGGCCTGGTCAAGGCCGAGGTCGAGCGGTTCGAGCGCAATGCGCCCGATGCCGGCGAGCGCATTCGCGGCGAGATCATCGGGTTGCTCGGCGACATCCTGGGCCTCGATCCCGACGAGCAGGAGCAACTGCAGAGCGAGGAGGGCCGCCGGCGCCTGCAAGAGGGCTTCGAGCGCTTTGAGCAGGAGCTGCGCCGTGCCATGGGCTCCGGCGGGGGCATGCGTCCCCCCATGGGCCCCGGCCCCATGCTGCCCGGTGCGGACGGGGAAGGGTACCCGTTCTTCTCGCAGAACTAGCCGCCGCCTTTGGGCGATAAACGCATGTCGACGCGTCTGCCGCAGCACGGCGGGCGCGCCGTTTTCAGCGAGAGGGCGCAAGCGCTTGCCATGCCGTCTCCGAACCGCTATAGTAGAACAAACGTTCGTAGATGAGGGCGAGGAGGGCCGCGTGATCATCTTGGGGATCGACCCAGGGCTTGCCAACACCGGCTGGGGCATTGCGGAGACCCGTGGCGGGGACATGCGCGCTCGTGCTTACGGCTGCATTCACACGCCCGCCGGGGGAGAGATGGCCCCGCGCCTGCGGCGCATCGCCGACGAGCTCACGGCCGTGGTCAGGCGTTACCATCCCGATGCCGCGGCAGTCGAGGGGATTTACTTTGGCGCCAACGTGCGCTCGGCCATCCCGACGGCGCACGCGCGCGGCGCGGCGTTGGTGGCCCTGTCGCTTGCTGGCGTGGAGATAGGCGAGTACACGCCCATGCAGATCAAGCAGGCGGTGGTGGGTACGGGTGCTGCCGATAAGCGCCAGGTCGCCTACATGGTGCGCACGCTGCTGCACTTGGACCACGACCCGCGGCCGGATCATGCGGCCGACGCCCTTGCCTGCGCCGTCTGCCATGCGCACCTGTATCAGACCAAACGGCTTTCGTACGGCGCGAACGCCCAGACCAAGGAGGGCCTGCACGCATGATCGTTCAGCTACGCGGTACCGTGGTGGAGTCCACGCTTAACTCTGTGGTGATCGACGTGTCGGGGGTCGGCTTCGAGCTCGGCATATCGGGGAGCACGGCTGCGGCGCTGCCCCCCGTGGGGGCCGAGGCGCTGCTTTTCGTGCGCATGGTGGTGCGCGAGGACGCCATGACGCTCTACGGCTTCTCCTCTCGCGAGGAGCGCGCGCTCTTTGACCACCTGGTGTCGGTGACGGGGGTGGGCCCGCGCGTGGCGCTCTCGGTGCTGTCGACGTTTTCCGTTGCGGATCTCTACACCGTGGTGATGACCGAGGACGCCAAGCGCATGTCAACGGTTCCCGGCGTGGGCAAGAAGACCGCGCAACGCCTCATCTTGGAGCTCAAGGGCACCTTTGCCAAGGACAAGAGCCTCGGGACCCTCGCGACGGCCCTGCCCGAGCAGCTGCCGCTGACGAGCTCTTCCGCGCATCCCACGGCGCGGGCCGACGCCCAGGCGGCCCTGCTCTCCATGGGCTTCACGCCGCAAGAGGCGGAACTTGCGCTGGCGGGGTATGATGATGACCAGACCAGTACCGAGGACATGCTGACCGGCGCGCTCAAGCGCTTGGGGATGGGTGCGTAACACATGTGGGAGTTGGACGAGTCGCAGGATCCGTGGGCGGAGCGCGCCGCGGGCCGCGATCGCATGATGACGGCCGATCTCACGGCCGATGACATAGACGTTGAGCATACGCTGCGCCCCCAGACGCTCGCGGACTACTGCGGCCAGGACCGCATCAAGCAGAACCTGCGCGTGCTCATAGATGCGGCCAAGGCTCGTGGCGAGGCGCTCGACCACGTGATCTTCTCGGGTCCTCCGGGCTTGGGCAAGACCACGTTGGCGGCGGTAGTGGCCAACGAGCTGGGAGCCAACATCAAGACCACCTCGGGCCCCGCCATCGCCCGAACCGGCGACCTCGCCGCCATCCTCACCAACCTGCAGCCCGGCGACGTGCTCTTCATCGACGAGATCCACCGTCTCAACCACGCGGTTGAGGAGATCCTCTACCCGGCGATGGAGGACTTCTCGCTCGACATCGTCATCGGAAAGGGCCCGGCGGCGCGCTCCATCCGCTTGGACATCCCGCGCTTCACCCTCGTCGGCGCCACCACGCGCTCGGGCATGCTCACCGGCCCTTTGCGGGACCGCTTCGGCATATCGTTCCGTCTGGACTATTACTCCATCGACGATCTGGTTCAGATCATCGAGCGCTCGGCGCGCATTCTGGGCGTCGGCATAGACCGGGAGTCCGCCGCCGAGATCGGTTCGCGCTCGCGCGGCACGCCGCGCCTCGCCAACCGCCTGCTCAAGCGCGTGCGCGACTACGCGCAGGTGAAGGGCGGCGGCGCCATTACCCTTCCCGTCACCATGGACGCGCTCACGTTCTTCGAGATCGACGAGCTGGGCCTGGACTGGCTCGACGTGCGCATTTTGGAGACGCTTGCCAAGACGTTCCGCGGCCGCGCCGTGGGCCTCTCGACGCTTGCGAGCGCCGTGGGCGAGGATCCCGGCACCCTGGAGGACGTCTACGAGCCGTACCTCCTGCAATGCGGCCTTATCGTCCGCACGCCCCAGGGCCGCGTGGCCACCCACGCCGCGTTCGAGCACTTGGGGATCGAACCGCCTACTACGTAAACGCGTGCTGGAGGGTGGCCGGGCTTATCTGCAACGCTCCCCTGCAAGCAAGAATCGCTCATGCAGATAAGTCCGGCCACCCTCCTCGTTGCTGTATTGTATTCTGCTCGTGCGTAGTGCTCTCACACGCCGTATTGGTGTTGAGATCATTTTTGAAGTGCGGGGCGGCCGGGGGGCGGGTGTATGCGTATAAGCGATTCTTGCTTGCAGGGGAGCGTTACGCATACACCCGCCCCCGGCTGTTGCACCCGTGAGATGCTCCTGCACGCGGCGGCACCGGCCGTCAACGTGCGGTATCGTCACGTTGGCAAAGTAAGGCTGACGCAGATGATGGTTTTGCCGTAGGATAGAGACCTGGTCGCCGTCTGAGAGGAGTGCCTATGCTGTCCGATATCGAGATCGCGCAAGCTGCTACGCCGTTGCCCATCACCGAGGTTGCCAAGCGGGCGGGCGTGGATGAGCGCTACGTCATTCCGTACGGCTTCGACAAGGCCAAGATCGACTACGCCCTGCTGAACGAGCCTACCGACCACGCCGCCAAGCTGGTGTTGGTCACGGCCATCAACCCCACCCCGGCGGGCGAGGGCAAGACCACTACCACCATCGGCCTGGCCGACGCCCTGCAGCGCAAGGGCGTGCGGAGCGCCGTTGCGCTGCGCGAGCCGTCGCTCGGCCCGGTCTTCGGCGTGAAGGGCGGCGCCGCCGGCGGCGGGTACGCCCAGGTCATTCCCATGGAGGACATCAACCTGCACTTCACGGGCGACTTCCATGCCATCGGCGCCGCCAACAACCTGCTGGCCGCTATGCTCGACAACCACATCCAGCAGGGCAACGAGCTCGGCATCGATCCCAAGCGCATCACCTGGAAGCGCGCGGTCGACATGAACGACCGCCAGCTGCGCCATATCGTCGACGGTTTGGGCGGCCAGGCCCAGGGCGTCCCGCGCGAGGACGGCTTTGACATCACCGTGGCCTCCGAGATCATGGCCATCCTCTGCCTGTCCACCTCGATCCCGGATCTCAAGCAGCGCCTGGGCGATATCGTCGTGGGCTACACCTACGCCGGCGAGCCCGTGCGCGCCCGCGACCTCAAGGCCCAGGGCGCTATGACGGCCCTGCTCAAGGACGCCCTCAAGCCCAACCTGGTGCAGACGCTGGAGCACACGCCCGCCTTTGTGCACGGCGGCCCCTTCGCCAACATCGCCCATGGCTGCAACTCCGTCATGGCCACCCGCATGGCCATGCGCTTCGGCGACATCGCGATTACCGAGGCGGGCTTCGGCGCGGACCTGGGCGCGGAGAAGTTCTTCGACATTAAGTGCCGCATGGCCGGCCTCAAGCCCGACGCGGTGGTGGTTGTCGCCACGGCGCGCGCCCTCAAGTACAACGGCGGCGTGGCCAAGGCGGACCTCAACGAGGAGAACCTGGAGGCTCTCCGCGCGGGCCTTCCCAACCTGCTGCGCCATGTGGACAACGTTCAGTCGGTCTACGGCCTGCCCTGCGTGGTTGCCATCAACCGCTTCCCGTCCGATACCGAGGCGGAGCTTGCGCTCATCGAGGACGAATGCAAGAAGCTCGGCGTCAACGTGGCGCTGTCCGAGGTCTGGGCAAAGGGCGGCGAGGGCGCTCTGACGCTGGCCGACGAGGTCATGCGCCTGGTCGACGCCCCCAACGAGTTCCGCTTCTCCTACGAGGACGGCACGCCCATTGACGAGGCCATCGAGGCCGTGGCGACCAAGGTCTACCGCGCCGACGGCGTGGACTTCACGGCGGCGGCGCAAAAGCAGCTCGCCACGCTCAAGGCGAACGGCTTCGGCAACCTGCCGGTCTGCATTGCCAAGACCCAGTACTCCTTCTCCGACGATGCCTCCAAGCTGGGCGCGCCCGAGAACTTCCGCATCACGGTCCGCGAGCTCAAAGTTTCGGCCGGCGCCCGCTTCGTGGTTGCGCTCACGGGCAACGTGCTGACCATGCCCGGCCTGCCCAAGGTTCCCGCGGCCGAGAAGATCGACGTGGACGAGAACGGCAACATCACGGGGCTGTTCTAGTATCAGCTGGTCGGTCAGAGGGTATACGGGCATCCGTTCCGGAACAAGCGGGAAGCCCCGGGGCAACCGGGGCTTCCTTTTTCAGAAAGGCTGGCTATGGCAACGATCATCGACGGCAAGGCGCTTGCGGCCAAGATCAGGCGGCAGGCGAAGGAGGAGGCGGCCGCCCTGCGCGCGCAGGGTGTTGAGACGGGCCTGGCGGTCGTTCTCGTGGGCGACGATCCCGCGTCCCAGACCTATGTGCGCGCCAAGCACCGCGACTGCGAGGAGTGCGGCATCACCTCGTTTGACTACACGCTTCCCGCGGACACCTCCCAAGACGAGCTTCTCGCGCTTATCGCACGGCTGAACGCCGATACGGCGGTGGCCGGCATCCTGGTGCAGATGCCGCTACCGGCCCATTTGGACGCCGAGCGGGTGATCGCCGCCATCGACCCGGCCAAGGACGTGGACGGCTTCCACCCCATGAACCTGGGAAAGCTGGTGCGCGGCCTGCCGGGGCTCAGGCCCTGCACGCCTGCGGGCATCATGCGCATGCTCGAGGAGTACGGCATCGACCCACGCGGCAAGCGCGCCGTCATGGTGGGGCGCTCGTCCATCGTGGGCAAGCCCATGTCGCTCATGCTCCTGGCGGCCGATGCCACCATCACCATCGCGCATTCCTCCACGGCCGAGCTGGAGGAGGCTTGCCGCGAGGCGGACATCCTGGTGGTGGCCACGGGCAGGGCCCGCATGGTGCGCGGAAGCTGGGTTAAGCCGGGCGCGGTGGTGATCGACGTCGGCATGGACCGCGACGAGAACGGCAAGCTCTGCGGCGACGTGGCCTTTGATGAGGTCGCTCCCGTGGCGTCGGCCATCACGCCGGTTCCGGGCGGCGTGGGCCCCATGACGCGCGCCATGCTCATGGAGAACGTGGTCTTTGCGGCGCGGAGCCAGGCGCGGTAAGCGAGGTAGGGATCGCGGCGGATGGGTGCAACGAATTGCCGCCTGCTCTTTTTTCCGCACAATCCCACCGTTTGGGGTGAGAAATCGGCATTTCTCGACCTTGCGTTCAGCTTAATGGAGTATGATACCCCTCGGCGGCAGTCTCGCCGCATGTTGTCGCGCGCAAGCGCAATGGTTTGCCCCTAGGGCAAGAAGGAAAGGCACGTCATGGCACAGGGTACGGTTAAGTGGTTCAATCCTGACAAGGGCTACGGCTTCATCTCTCGCGAGGACGGCGACGATCTGTTCGTCCACTTCTCCGAGATCCAGATGGACGGCTACAAGACCCTTGACGAGGGTCAGGCCGTCGAGTTCGACATCACCACGGGCCAGAACGGCAAGCTGCAGGCTTCCAACGTCCGCAAGCTCTAAATCCGAGCTTACCAACGCACGAACTTGCGCTTAAGGGGCGCCCTTCCTCACGGAGGGCGCCCCTTTTCCGTATCCCGCTTGCCGAACAGGCGGTATGCCCGACCGTGGTAGGGGTACCATAGACCCAACTGCGGGCGCGCCACGCTCATGCCCGCTTGATGCAAAGGAGTTCGCAATGGCTGTGAAATTCGACGAGCTGGTCAACGGCATGGTGAACGTGGGCTTTGGTGCGGCCGCGGTGATGGGCGAGAAGGGCCGCGAGGTTCTCGAGGGTCTCAACGCCAAGGGCGCCGAGGTGCGCAGCGACGCCGACGCCTCCGACTTCACGCGCTCCATGTCCGACATCTTCGCGCGTGCGGGCGGCGTCATCAGCGACGCTACCGAGCGCCTGTCCGCAACCGGCGCCACTACGAGCGAGAAGATCCTGGACGAGCTGATCCGCGCCCGCGTGGCCGCCATGACCGAGTCCGAGCGTGTCGCCTTCGTGGAGCACGTGCGCGATCTGGTTGACTCCGTGGCCGCCGGCCCCACCGTGGTGGACGTCGAGGTCGAGGTGGTCGAGAAGGACGAGTGTGCCGAGAAGGACGCGGACGCCGCCGCGGCCGAGGCGTCGGACGCCAAGGACGAGGCGTAAAGGATCCGCATGCGCGCTGATACGCCCCATCAGGACTTCCGCATAGACGAGGACGCACCCGCCGAGGAAACGGCGGGCGCGTTCTTCCATCACGAGCGCGCGCAGGACGCCGTGCCCGAGGAGCCCGACGTGATGGCTCCTTCCGAGAAGTACCAGCTCACGTTTGCCGGCAAGCGCCAGCGGGTTTCGGACATCTTCAAGGTGCTGCGCAAGTACGACTTCCTGCGCGGCATGACCCCGCAGCGCCTGCGCCGCATGTTCGAGGAGCTTGGTCCGACCTTCGTGAAGGTGGGGCAGATCCTCTCCACGCGCTCGGAGGTCCTCCCGCAGCGTTACTGCGACGAGCTCACCAAGCTGCGCACCGACGTGGAGCCGGTGCCCTTCGCGGTGGTGCGCGAGTGCCTGGAGGCCGAGTACCACCGTCCGCTGGGCTCGATCTTCTCGCGCATAGACGAGAAGCCCCTGGGAAGCGCCTCTATTGCGCAGGTGCACCGCGCGACCTTGGTCAACGGCACCGACGTTGCGGTGAAGGTGCAGCGCCCCGGGGTGCAGCAGGTCATGGCGCGCGATATCGACATCCTGAGGACCATCGCGCGCGTCGCGTCGCGCTTCCTGGGGTCCGATCAGATCATGAACCTGCAGGGCGTGGTGGACGAGCTGTGGCTCTCCTTCAAAGAGGAGACCAACTTCCTCATGGAGGCCAAGAACCTCAGCGAGTTCTACGATATGACCCGCCGGGTGGCGCACGTGTCGTGCCCGCGCCCGTATCTGGCCCTCTGCACCGAGCACGTGGTGGTGATGGAGTACATCGAGGGCATCTCCATCAGCAAGCCCGACAAGCTGTCCGCCGCCGGCTACCACCTGGAGGAGATCGGTCGCACTATTGTGGACAACTACTCCACGCAGGTGCTCGACGAGGGCTTCTTCCACGCCGATCCGCATGCCGGCAACATCATCGTGCGCGCGGACACCGTCTACTTCATCGACCTGGGCATCGTGGGGCGCATATCCAGCCAGGACCGCGCTATCCTGCGCGACATCATCTACGCCGTGGCCGAGGGCGATACTCCCAAGCTCAAGGACGGCCTGACGCGGTTCAACGTCTCGCGCGACACGGCGGGCGTGGACCATGCGGCCTTCCTCGCCGACCTCGACATCATCGTGGAGTCCTTCGGCGGCATCGACCTGGCCGACCTCAACATCGGCGACTTCCTCATGTCCATCATCAACCTGGCGCACAAGCACAAGGTCGAGCTCCCGAGCGTCATCACCATGGTCGCGCGCGGCATGGTGACCTTGGAGGGCCTGCTCTCCGAGTACATGCCCCAGGTCAACATGATTCAGATCATCTCCGAGCACATCAAGCGCGAGAAGTCCTCGTACCAGCGCTTCGAGGACGCGCTGACCGCCACGGCCTCCCATGGGCGCCGCGCCTTCAAGGGCTCGCTCGAGGCCGCCGAGCATTTGGGGTTGGCGGCGCGCATGCTCACGCGCGGGCAGCTCAAGATGAACACCGAGTTCGTGGGGTCCGAGAAGATCCTCCAGCAGCTGGGCTTCATCTTCGACCGCCTCTCCATGGCGGTCATCATAGCCGGCCTCTTCATCGGGTCGTCGGTGGTGTACTACGCGGGCATCCAGCCGGTTATCTTCGGCATCCCGGTGCTGGGCTTCCTCGGCTACGCCTCGGCGCTCGTCATGGCTGTCATGGTCGGCCGCGATATCTGGCGCAACGGGCACCACAAAAAGTAACGCTGCTTGTTCCGGATTCATAAACGCCCGGGCCGGACGGGGCATACCCTCCGCGCTCAAACAGTTTCGGCAAGACGAAGGCCACATTTAGTAGCCTCTTTTGCCTGCAAAGCTGCGCGCGGAAGGTACGTTCCCGTTCGGCCTCCTATGTACGGTCTTCGCAAAAGCCGGGCTTTCCTAGAGCAGCTTCTCGTAGCCCACGCGGATGATGTCGGGCTCGCCTGCCTTGGGCGTGTACTCATGCTGGCCGCAGAAGGCGTAGCCCAGGTGCTCCAGCATGCCGCGCTGGTTGGTGTTGCGGGGATGGGTGTCCACACGCACGCTCGCGCGCCCCGCATCCCGTGCGGCCTTCTCGGCCGCTGCAAAGAGCGCGCGCATCACGCCGCGCCCTATGGCGGCGTGCGCTACGGCGTTGCGGTGCACCACGGCGTAAACGGGCTCCTCGCCGGGCTTCGGGTCGGGGGTGAGCCAGTGCTCGGTGGGGGAGGCATAGTCGTCCTCGGCGTCGAAGGTCACGGCGAGCGTGCCGAGCTTCTCGCTCGTCTCGGCGTCCTCGGCTACGTAGGAGACGCCCCGTTCGATATCCCGCTCGACTACGGCGCGGTTGGGGTAGCCGTGCTGCCATTGGCTGATGCCCAGCGACCCGACGGTGGCGATGCCGTCCTGGATGACGGACCACACGGCGTCAGCGTCCGACGGGTTGGTCTTGCGCACGATGATGGCGCCCATGGGTGCCTCCTTACGATCCGGTCAGCGCGGCCCCAGCGCATGGGCGCCGGGGCCGCGAGAAGACTGCGTTGCGAAATGCCGACATAGGATACCCCAAACGGACTGCGCCATGCGTATGTGTTTTGTTTTGTTTTGGTAAGGCCGCAACCGGGCGGGCGCGCTCGGCCGGGCAGGCGCGCCGCACGAAAACGCCCCCGCATCCGGTTGGGACGCAGGGGCGAGAAGTGCGCGAAGAAAGGATGCGCAGAGGAGGGGGCACGCATGCGAAGGCGCGGCCGGTCCCCGCGCTCGGCGTTCTCCGAACGGTTAGTACTGGCTCTCGTGCTTGGCGAAGAAGTCAAAGCGCGGCGGCAGCGGCCTGACGGCGTGGGAGCCGGGCTTCTCGCCCAGCTTCTCCACCAGCTCGTCCGTGGAGAGGAAGAGGTTGTCCCACGAGAAGAACGCCTCCGGATCCATGCCGAAGTGCTCGCAGATGAGCTCGCAGCCCGCCGGCACGATGCCGTGCATGAGCACGGTGGCCACGCGCAGCTCCGCAAAGGCGTTCACCAGCGCCTGCGTCATGGCAGCGCCGGCCTCGGCGCCCTCGAGCGCCTTGGCGGCCTTGCTCGCGTCGCTCCAGCGCTTGTTGGCGGCGCGCAGGTAGCCGTCGCAGATGCTCAGGGCGCGGTGCAGCTCAAAGCGCCACATGGCGTCCTCGAAGGCCAGGGCTGCCTGCTCGGCGGCCTCGAGCACCTCGGGCGCGGGCGCGCCCGCCGGGATGCGGCCGGTGCGGTAGGGGGCCGGATCGCCGTCCTTTTCGGCCACGCCGTAGAAGCACGAGCGGGCCAGGCGGTTGAAGACGCCGGTCAGAAGCGCGCCCTCCTTGAGGGCCGGGTCGATCACGCGCTTGTCGTCGCGCGCCAGAAGCTCGCTGCCGTCGGGGTTCTTGCCGGTCACGCGCGTGTCGTAGGCCTTCGGGCTGAACGACACGGGCTTGTCGCCCAAGCCCAGGCTCACCCAGTGGGCGCGCAGCTGCTCGGCGGTGTAGTGGTTCAGCAGGTCGTCGGCCGGCGGCGGCGGGGTTTGGCTGGACGAGCTAGCCTTCTTGCCCATGTAGAGCAGGTGGTAGTTGGCCACCAGCGTGGACTGCTCCAGGTCCCAGCCGAGCGCCTCCCACAGCGGCGCCTGCGCGATGCCGTAGAAGTAGATGTTGTCCTGGCCGATGAACTGGTAGGCGTGCGCGTCGGGGCTGGCCCACCAGTCGCGCCAATCCTGTCCGCTGTAACGGCCAGGCTCGGCGTTCTCCAGTACGGTCTGGGTGTAGCTGATGGGCGCCCAGAGGCTCTCGGGCCAGCACCAGCAGGTGAGGTCCCGGCAGCCGTCGATATCGGGCACGGGGACGCCCCACGGGATGTTGCCGGTGATGCGGAACGGCACGAGCGCCTTGCCGGAGCGGAAGCGCACGCCGGCCGCGGTCAGCGCGTCGCGCGCGACATCGCGGTCCTGCCAGCTCTCGAAGGTGAGCGCAAAGGAGCTCTTGCCCTTCTCGGGCTCGCCGGCGGTATGGGCGGGGAGCGTCTGGGCGACGGCCTCGTAGTCGGCGCGGAACTTCTCCTGCACGTAGATCTGCGGGGCGCTTAGCCACTCGCGCATGGTGGTCTTGACCACGGAGCGGACCCGGTCGTCATCGTCCCAGCCGCCCACGAGCTCCCTCAGGAAGTCCAGGTACGCCGGCAGGTCAAAGTAGAGGTTGTCCACCGGGCGCAGTTCGGGCGTGGTGCCGGTGAGCTGGCTTTTGGGGGCGATAAGCTCCTCGGGCTCGTACTGGTGCCCCAGGTCGCACTCGTCGGCGTAGGCCTTCTCGGACTTGCAGCCCTGGATGGGGCAGCGGCCCACCACCTGGCGGCCGTTCAGGAACTGGCCGGCCTCGGGGTCGTAGAACTGCTTGGTGGAGAGCTTCTCCAGCACGCCGCGCTCGTGCAGGCGCCGCACGATCTCGGCGGTGATGCGCTCGTGCACGCTCTTGGCCGGCTCGATGGCGCTGCCCTCGTAGATGTCGCAGCTTATCTCGTAGTTCTCAAGCGTCCGCGCCTGCAGATCGTGGTAGCCCTGCACGTAGTCGGAGATGCTCCGGTCGTAGCCGTCCTGCTCCACGCGCTTGCGGTAGCCCTCCATGATGGGGGAGCCGTAGCAGTCGGTGCCCGAGGTGAAGATGACGTTCTGGCGTCCCAGCAGGTCGCGCAGGAAGCGCGCGTAGAAGTCGGCCGGGACGAAGACGCCGCCCACGTGGCCGAAATGCAGGCCCTTGTTGCCGTAGGGCTCGCCGGCGGTGACGACGGCGCGGCGGGGCCAGTGCGGGCGGTTCTCTTGGGAAAAAGTGCGTGCCATGAATGCTCCTTGGTCGATCGCGGGGCGCGGCGGCAGCGGGGCCGACCGGCGCGCGTTGCGGGCGCCGTGTTCCGCCCGGTCGTGTGCGTTATGCGATGATGCGCGGCGTTCAGCTTCTTGCAATGCCCCATTATTGCACACCCCGCCGCCGGTCGGATAAGCTTTGGCTATGAAACGTTGCAGTAAAACATACGGGGATGCCGCGGCGTCTGCTGAGGCGGCGCTTGCGGGCGATAAGCGCGTTCCCGCGCCGGGGGCCGGCGGGGGGCCGCTGGCCGCTGCGCCGCCGGCCGCGCAGGGGCCGCATGGTGAGCGCGTGCGGCTCGTCGGCGAGATCGATACGTTGGAGGACCCGGCGTTTCTCTCGCGCATCACGCGGATGTCCGCATGGATCGCAGGGGCGGGCACTGCGGTGGGCGCGCTGGCGTTTGCCCTGGTGCCTTTCGCGTTGGGCATGCCGTCGCCTGTCGAGGCGGCGTTTCCCTCGCTTTGGTGGTTCTGCTCCTTGGCGCTTGCCGCCGCGCTCTCGCTTTTGGTGCACGAGGCGGTGCACGGCCTTTTCTTCAAGGCGTTTGCGCCGCGGTCGGTGCGGGTGACCTTTGGCTTCAAGCCCTCCCGGGGGATGCTCTACGCATGCTCCGAGGGCGTGGTCTACACGCGCCGGCAGTACGCGGTGGTGGCCGCGGCCCCCGCCGTTGTCGTGACGGCGCTCTTCGCCGTGGCGGGCGCCGCGTCGGGCTGGTGGCTCTGGGCGCTTTTGGCGGCCGTCTTTCACCTGTCCGGCTGTACGGGCGATCTGGCGTACCTGGTGGACATCGCCCAGTCCCCGACCGTCCGCTGGTGCGAGGACACGCCGACGGGCGTGCGCTTCTACGAGCCGATGGGGGCGGACGCGCCGGGCTCCGGCGCCCGCTCCCGGCAGACGGGGAGCGCCGGGCGCGCTGACGGGAAAGGCGGGATGTAGAATGGGTGTGCCGTTGCTTTTGCACGCGTGCTGCGGGCCGTGCTCGTTGGAGCCCCTGCGCTTGCTGCGAGCCGAGGGGTTCGACCCCACCATCTGCTGGGTGAACCCCAACATCCAGCCGGCCGAGGAGCACGATCATCGCCTGCGCGTGCTGCGCGCCTGGGCCGAGGACGTGGCGCACGTGCCCGTGGTCGAGGGCGCCTGCGACCGCGCGGCGTGGGAACGAGGGCCCGCGCGCTTTGGGACCGACCGGCTGCGCCGCTGCCGGGCCTGCTACGCGCTGCGCCTGGCGGAGGCGTGCCGCATGGCCGAGCGCCTGGGCTTCTCGCATGTGGCGACCACGCTGGCCGTGTCTCCGTACCAGCTGTTCGACACGTGCAATGACGTGCTGGAGGCGCTCTGCCGCGCGCACGGCCTGACGCCGGTCGTCCGCGACTTTCGCCCGTACTACCCGGAGGCCACGCGCCGCTCGCGCGAGCTCGGGATGTACCGCCAGAACTACTGCGGCTGCCGCTTTTCGGCCGCCGAGGCCGCCTTGGAGCGAGCCAGCGCCCGCGACGCGCGCAAGGCCGCCAAGGAGGCGGCCCGTTCGGCGGGCGGCGCGTAAGGGGCGCCGCCATTGGCGGACAAACGCCCCATGTCAAAGACTTTTGGCAGACATGTCCGTGCCTTTTGGCTACGCTGGTGTTGACAGGCGGAAAGGCGAGGGGAAGCACCATAGCGACCAGGGCCAAGCTGCCGAGCTCGATGGGCGCGCCCTCGCACGTGGCCGAGCGCGTGCGGGAGCATCGCGCGGCGCTGGGGCTCAGCCAGGAGGAGCTGGCCCGCGCGTGCCACGTGAGCCGTCAGACCATCAGCAACTGGGAGACGGCCCTCTTGGCGGCGAGCGTGCTTGCCGTAGCTGCGGGTTTGCTGGTGCTGGGCGAGGCGCTTCCCCTTGCGCCCGAACCAGATATCGGCACGCGGCTCCAAAATCAGATGGCGCCCGCGCATCCGCACTGGTTTATCGAGCAGACGGATCCGTTTGGGTACCTGATGCTGGTGCTGGGCATAGAGGTTGTTGCTGTGGTGTGGGCGGCGTTCTTTGACCGTCGGCGCCGCAAACGCGCTGCGCACAGGTAAGTCGGCGCCCGCGCGGGGGCACTTAGCGCGGCCGTCGCGTGCGTTCTTCTCGGGCGCAGCTCCGCGCTCCACGGCCTCTGCGGCGTTTCGTCCCTTGTCGCTTTTCGGGACATTGCCCGCCGCCCGTGCGCGCGCCGCGCGGGCGGTTTACCATAGACCGGATGAAAACCGGGTAAAGCTGCGCCGGGCGTGTCCCGGCGCGTGATGGGAGAGGCCGCATGCGCACTGACGACTTTGACTACAACCTGCCCGAAGAGCTCATAGCCCAGGCGCCCGCCGAGCCGCGCGACTCGTGCCGCCTGCTGGTGCTGCACCGCGACGGCGGCGACGGCCCCACGGGCCGGGCCAAGGCCATCGCCGGCGGCGCCTCGGTCGAGCACCGCGTCTTCCGCGATATCGTCGACTACCTGGAGCCCGGCGATCTTCTCGTCGCCAACGAGACCCGCGTGCTGCCGGCGCGCCTGGTGGGGCACAAGGCCGGCACGGGCGGTGTGGGCGAGACGCTCCTGCTCAACCGCCGCGAGGACATGGATCCGCTGGGGCATGTGTGGGAGTGCCTGGTGAACCCCGGCAAGCGCCTGAAGCCGGGCGCGGTTTTGGAGTACCGCGCGGGGGGCCTGCACGCGCCCATGACGGCCGAGGTGGTGCTGACCGGGGAGATCGTCGACTTTGTGCCGGACAGCCGCGGCGGGCGCCTGGTGCGCTTCGAGCCACAAGGCATGGGCGCCGCGGGCGCGCCGCGCACGCTTGATGAGGCGATCCACGAGGCGGGGCGCGTGCCGCTACCGCCCTACATCACCGACTACCAGGGCGATCCGGAGAAGTACCAGACGGTTTACGCCATGCGCGAGGAGCATTCGGCCGCGGCTCCCACGGCGGGCCTGCACTTCACGCCGGAGCTTATCGACCGGCTGAAGGAGAAGGGCGTGGGCTGGGCCGCCGTTGAGCTCGAGGTCGGCATCGACACGTTCCGCCTGGTTGAGGAGGACGACCCCACCCAGCACGTCATGCACACCGAGCGCTACCATGTGCCGCAGAGCGTGGTGGACGCCGTGCACGCCGCCAAGGCCTCGGGGCACCGGGTGATCGCGGTGGGGACCACGGCCGTGCGCTCGCTCGAGAGCGCCTGGGATGCCTCCGCGCCGGTGGCCGACCCGCCGGTGACCGCGCGGCGCTTTGAGGGCGCACCGGACTCGGCCGCGCTGACGGGCGCGGGCGATATCGTCGCCCGCGCGGACGCCACCACCAACCTCTACCTCATGCCCGGCTCGACGTACCACGTGGTCGACGCGCTCATCACCAACTTCCACGTGCCGCGCTCGACCCTCATGATGTTGGTGAGCGCGTTGGCGACGCGCGAGCAGATCCTGGCGGCCTACGAGGAGGCGGTGGGCGAGAAGTACCGCTTCTTCTCGTTCGGCGACGCCATGCTGATCGAGTAGGGCGAAGCGGGGCGCCCGCCTGCGCGTGCGCGGCGCGGCGCCTTTTGCACGGGAGGACGGTTGCCGCCGCGGGCCTTTTCCGGGCGGCGGATAGGGGACGGCATGCAGTATCGGGTGAACCCCCGCAACGGCGACCGCATCTCCGCGCTGGGCCTGGGGTGCATGCGCTTTCCGGGCGCAGCTCTGGGGCGGCCGGATGCGCGCGCGGCGCGCGGTCTTATCGCCCGCGCGGTGGAGCGCGGGATCAACTACCTTGACACGGCCTACCTCTACCCCGGCAACGAGGCCGCGGTGGGCGCTGCTCTGGAGGACCTGGGCCTGCGGGGGAGCGTGCTTATCGCCACCAAGATGCCCCATGCCTCGGTCAAGCGCCCGGAGGACCTCGACCGCTACTTCGACGAGCAGCTCGAGCGTCTGCGCACCGACCATATCGACTACTACCTGATGCACAACATCACGAGCCCGGCCCAGTGGGAGCGCCTGCAGGAGCTGGGGGCGGGGGAGTGGCTGGCGCGCCAGAAGGCGGCGGGCCGCCTGCGGCAGGCGGGCTTCTCGTACCATGGCAGCGCCGGGGACTTTGCCCGCGTGCTCGACGCGTACGATTGGGATTTCTGCCAGATCCAGTACAACTACGCGGGCGAGCGCTACCAGGCGGGTACGGCGGGGCTCGAGGAAGCCGCCGCGCGCGGCATGGCCGTCTTTGTGATGGAACCCCTGTTGGGCGGCCGCTTGGCCGATAAGCTGCCCGATCGCGCGCGGCGCATCTTTGCGGAGGCCGCGGGGGCGCGCACCGCGGGCCCCGCGCCGGTATCGCCCGCCGACTGGGGGCTCGCCTGGGTATGGGACCATCCGGAGGTCACCATGCTGCTCTCGGGCATGAGCGCGCCGGAGCAGATCGACCAGAACGCCGCGCTTGCGGATCGCGCGCTGCCGGGGTGCCTGACGGACGGGCAGCATGCGGTCATCGCGCGGGTGGTGGATGAGTTCAACCGCGCCAACCGCGTGTCGTGCACGGGGTGCAACTACTGCATGCCCTGCCCGCACGGCGTCAATATTCCCGGGTGCTTTGCGGCGTACAACGCGAGCTTTGCGCACAGTTGGTTCACGGGGCTCTCGCAGTACTTCACGGCAAGCGCCGTGCGCACGAGCTTCCCCAAGCTTGCGAGCAACTGCGTGCGGTGCGGGGCCTGCGCGCGCAAGTGCCCGCAGCACATAGACATCCCCGCACGCCTGGGCGGTGTCTGCCGCCGCTTCCAGCCCGGCCCCGTCGGCGCCGCGCTCAAGCTCTGGGCCCGCCGCCACCGGTGAGCGAAGCCCGTCCGGATCAGCGTCCTGGTCGCGGTGCGCGGCGTTCCGGCGCCGCTGCGGGGCGCCCGCCCTTCTCGCCCATGTTCGCGCGGTATGGAGTCTCCAATGTTGGCTTCGCCTCCGGCGCGGGGCCTTATACTTACGTATTTACAGGAAAACGAGCCCGAGCGGCCGCAACGGACTGACGAGGAGGCAAGCGTGCTTTCGGAACGCATGCTCACGAGCGTCATCAAGGTCATGACCAAGCACGAGCTTAAGATGGAGCCCGCCGGCGAGCGGGCGCTGCCCGGCCCCAAGCCCGGCATGCGCTACATGCTCTACATGCACATCCCCTTCTGCCAGCGCCTTTGCCCGTATTGCAGCTTCAACCGCTACCCCTTCCGCGAGGAGATCGCGCGGCCGTACTTCCAGAACCTCCGCCGCGAGATGCTGATGCTCAAAGACCTCGGCTACGACTTCGAGAGCATCTACTGCGGCGGCGGCACGCCCACCATCATGATCGACGAGCTGTGCGAGACGCTTGACCTGGCGCGCGACAACTTCTCCATCAAGGAGGTCTCCAGCGAGACCAACCCCAACCACCTCACCAAGCCGTACCTGGAGAAGCTCAAAGGCCGCGTGCAGCGCCTCTCGGTAGGCGTGCAGAGCTTCGACAACGACCTGCTGCGCCAGATGGACCGGTACGAGAAGTACGGCAGCGGCGAGGAGATCTTCGAGCGCATCGGCGAGGCGGCGCCGTACTTCGACATCCTGAACGTCGACATGATCTTCAACTTCCCCAGCGAAACCGAGGACGTGCTCATGCGCGACGTTGAGCTCATCGGAAAGTGCGGCTGCCAGCAGACCACGTTCAGCCCGCTGTACTTCTCGCGCGCCACCACCAGAAAGATGCTCGACACGCTGGGCCAGCCCGCCTACGACCGCGAGTACCGCTACTACCGGATGCTCGACCATGCGCTGGCCGAGGCGCCGGGGCACGCGTTCGAGCGCCGCACCGTGTGGACCTTCAACCGCCTGGGACAGGACCTGCACGCATGCGGCGAGGTGCCGGTCGACGAATTCGGCGTGACCTACGAGGAGTACCCAGCCATCGGTTCGGGCGCGGTCACGCACCTGGACGGCACCATTTACGTCAACACGTTCTCGCTCAAGGAGTACAACGAGGCCGTCGAGGGCGGGCGGATGTCGCTCATGGGCAAAACCAAGATGAGCAAGCGCGACCTCATGCGCTACCGCTTCATGCAGGACCTGTACGCGCTGCGCCTGGACAAGCGGCGCTTCGAGGAGGATTTCGGCGTGGGCGTGGAGCGCGGGCTGCCCGTCGAGATGGCCTTCATGCGCGCCAACGGCGCCTTTGCGACCGACAACGCCGACGAGCTCACCCTCACGGCCAAGGGGCGCTACTATGCGCTCGTCATGCAGCGGCAGTTCCTCTCGGGCCTCAACGAGCTGCGCGACCAGGCGCGCGCCGCGCTGACCGGCGCCGAGCACGAGCTGCTCTTCGGCGACGGCACGCCGGCGTAAGGGCCTTGCCCGGACCGCCCTGCGCAACCCCGCGGAACCTCCCGCCCCGTAAGCAAGACCCGTGCGCCCCGCACGGACGGCAGACAAGGAGCCCCATGGACCAGAAGCTCTTCACCTACGACATCGTTGCCGAGGACCCCAAGACCCACGCGCGCGCCGGCGTGCTGCACACCCCCCACGGAGACATCGAGACGCCCATCTTCATGCCGGTGGGCACGCGCGCCACGGTGAAGGGCATTCCCTGGGAGACGGTCAGGGACCTCGGCGCGCAGATCGTGCTTTCCAACACCTACCATCTGGCCATGCGCCCCGGCGCCGACCTTGTCGCCGAGATGGGCGGCCTGCACGACTTCATGAACTGGCACGGCCCCATCCTCACGGACTCTGGCGGCTTCCAGGTCTTCTCCCACGGCGACGCTGTCAAGCTCACCGATGACGGGGTGCGCTTCATAGCCACCGACTACGACGGGTCCCATGTGTTCTGGACTCCCGAGGACAACATGGCCATAGCCCAGAAGCTGGGGTCGGACATCTGCATGCAGCTCGACCAGTGCCCCGGCTACCCGGCTACGCGCGCCTACGTGGAGCGCGCCGTGGAGCTCTCCAGCATGTGGGCCGAGCGATGCTATGCGGCCCATACCCGTCCTGACCAGGCGCTTTTCGGCATCGTGCAGGGCGGCATGCACTTGGATCTGCGCCTGCGCTCGCTCAGGCACTTGGAGGAGTGCGGCGACTTCCCCGGTTACGGCATCGGCGGCTACTCGGTGGGCGAGAGCCACGAGACCATGTTCGAGACCCTGGCCCCGTTGGCGTCCGAGCACATGCCGCGCCACAAGCCCCGCTACCTCATGGGCGTCGGCAACCCCACCACGCTCGTGCGCGGCGTCGGCGTCGGCATCGACATGTTCGACTGCGTGCTGCCCACCCGCACCGGGCGCATGGGCACCGCCTTCTCCAGCGAGGGCCGCCTGAACTTCCGCAACGCCAAGTTCGCGCACGATCCGCGCCCCATCGACCCGGCCTGCACCTGCCCGGTTTGCACCGGCGGCTACACCCGCGCGCATATCCGCCACATGGTCAACATCAAGGAGATGCTCGGCGGCATCCTCCTCTCCATGCACAACATCTACTACCTGCTCGACCTCATGCGCCGCGCGCGCCAGGCCATCATTGCCGGCACGTACGCGGACTTTGTGGGCGACTGGATGGAAAGCCCCGCCGCGCAGGATTACTAAGGCGAGAAGCACGCGGGGGCCGGCCGGGACGGAAGGGGAGGGTCCATGGACATCCGTAAGCTTGAGCGGTTCCGCGCCGCCGAGGGGCTTCTTGCCTGCCCGGTCTGCGGGGCCCCGCTCGCGCTTGAGGGGAGGGCGCTCCGGTGCGCGGCGGGGCACGGCTTCGACGTCGCGCGCCAGGGCTACGTCAACCTCCTGCGCGGCGGCGTGCGGCTGGAGGGCTACGACCGCGCGTCCTTCATGGACCGCCGCCGGGTTTTCGCGGCGGGTCTCTACGAGCCCATCGCCGCGGCCCTGGCCGAGGCGGTGTCCGCCCATGCGCCCTCCGGGCAGCGCGTTTCCCCGCCGGCCGTCGGATCCGAGCCGGGCTCCGCGCCGCATGCGCCGGGTTCGTGCCTGACTCCACGCGTACTCGACGCCGGGTGCGGCGAGGGCTACTTTGCGCGCGAGCTGCGCCGCCGCGTCGGCGCCCGCGTGGCCGCCTTCGACATCTCCAAGGACTCGGTGCAGCTCGCCGCCGCTGCCGACGCGGGCGACGGCATCGTCTGGTTCGTGGCCGACCTGGCGTCGATTCCCGTGCGGCCCGCCAGCACGGACTGCGTCCTCAACGTCTTCTCGCCGGCGAACTACGCGGAGTTCCGCCGCGCGCTCGCCCCGGGCGGCATCGTGGTGAAGGCGGTGCCCACGTCCCGGCATCTGCAGGAGCTCCGCGCCGCGGCGGCGGGCCAGCTCGCGCATGCCGCCTACGAGAACGATCGGGTGCTGGGCCATTTTGCGGAGTCCTGTGCGCTTGTCGAGCGCCGTACGGCAGGAGGCGCGTTCCCGGTCGATGCCGAGACCGTGCGGGCGCTTGCGGCCATGACGCCGCTTTTCTTCCACGTTGATGCCGCGCGGGTCGACCTGCGCGCGGTCCGCAAAGTCACGGTGGAGGCCGAGATCCTCGTCGGCCGCATGGCGTAAGGGGCCCGCGCCGTTCGCCGCTAGCCCAGCACGGTTGCCAGGATGACGATCAGGAGCACTACCGCCGCAACCGCCCCTGCCGCAAGGCCCAGGCGCACGCGCTCGGCGTGGGTGCGCGCGCGGATGCCCTGCTCCTGCTCGGCAAGCGCCGCCACCGCCTGCTGGCGCTTGTCGCGCTCGGCAGTCTGCGCCGCGAGCGTGCGCGCGAGCTCCTCGGTCTTCTCGGGATGCGCGTGGACCTCCTCGGCCTCGGCTATGAGCGCCTCGGCGACCTCGCGGCGCGCTTGGGCGTCGCTTACGGCCTGCTCGTGGTCGCGCTGGGCCTTGCGTACGGCGGTGATCTCGTCGCGCAGCGACCGCTGCCGGCGCTCCGCGGCATGGCGGGCGCTGTCCAGCTCGGCCTGCGCCGCCTCGACGGCCTCCTCGGTGCCGCGGTGGAACTCCTCCGCTTGCTCCAGCGGCAGGCGCGCCTCGGCAACGGCGTCCTCGGCGCTCGCCACGGCCTTGGCCGAGGCCGTGGCGATGCGGGGGATATCCAGCTGCGCCTTGGTGCGCTTGGCGGCCGCGTCGGATATCTTGAGCTCCAGCTCCTCGCTTTTCACGCTGTACGCGGCCGAGTTAGCGGACGGAGTGCGCTGGATGTTGGCGTACTCGGCGCGCAGCTGCGCCAGCTCCTCGGTCGCCTCGTCCAGCTCCTTCTGCGCGGCCGCGGCGGCGCGCTCCTGGGTTGCGCGCGCCTGGTCGAGCGTCTGTTGCGCCTCGGCGAGCCCGTGCTCGGCTATCTCCAGGCCGTCGCGGGCGCTGCGCTCGTTGGCGCGCGCCTCGTCCCATGCGTCGCGCAGGCGCTTCTCCGCCAAATCGTCCTCATCCTGCATGGTCTTGAGCCGGCGCTCCAGGTCGGCCAGGGTCTCGGCCACGCCCTCCTGGGCGCTTGCGGCCTCCGCGAGGTCGCGGGCGGCCTTGTCGCGCTCGGCCGTCTGCGCGGCGATGATGGAACCGTAGTTCTGCTCGACCTCGCGGCGATGGGCGAGAAGGTCGGTGTTCTCCTCGATCTGGGCGAGAAGCTCCTTGAGGGCGCTTCGCGCCTCGGCGTGCGCGCGGCGCGCTGAGCTGACTGCGCGCAGGGCCGACATGCCCTCGGAGAAGATGGCGCCCACGGTATGGGCGGCTCCGGACACGTCGGAAAGCGAAACGGGGCTCGTGCCGCTGTGCGCCGAGAGGGCTTCGTCAGCGGTCTGGGCGCGCTGCGGCTTGGGGGCGCCGGCGCCCGGCCGGGGCACGGCGCCCTGCGCGCCTTCCGTGGGCGCGGGGGATGTGCGCGCGGGATCGTGGTTGTCGTTCAAAGGGGTGCGGTTAGGTTCGGTATGCATGATCGCTCCTTCGGGGCAGCGATGATATCAAGGTTTCCGGCGCGGGCCGGCCCTTTAATCCTACGCCAGAAGCGCTCGCGCGGCTCCGGGCGCGAGCCGGCCACACGCCTTTTTGATATTGTCCTCAGGCGCGCGGCGTCGCCGCCAAACCGCCCTCCGGCGCGCTCCGCATGTTCTCGCCGAGGGGCGCGACGGTCCGGGCCCATGGCGCCTTCTCTTCTCGCAGAGAAACCATGGAGGCGCGAAACCGCATCGAAACGCCTTGACTTAAAGCCAGCTCTAACCGATATGATGCACTCATTATTGCCGGAGGGCCGCCTATGCCGGGCGGTTGCGCCCTGCGCGCCAAGCCGGCATGCGACTGAGAGGGGATCACATGCTGTACAAGGACTTCAAGGGCCTCGAGCTCTCCGCGCTCGGCATGGGCTGCATGCGCCTGCCGCTCGTCGAGGGCGACGACACCCAGATCGACGAGGACGCCACGCGCCAGATGGTGGCCTACGTCATGGAGCAGGGCGTGAACTACTACGATACCGCCTGGGGCTACCACGGCGGCAACTCCGAGCTCGTGATGGGCCGCGTGCTCAAGGAGTACCCGCGCGAGAGCTTCTACCTTGCCACCAAGTTCCCGGGCTATGACGTCGCCAACATGCCCAAGGTCAAGGAGATCTTCGCCGAGCAGCTCAATAAGCTCCAGGTGGACTACTTCGACTTCTACCTCATCCACAACGTGTGCGAGAAGAACATCAACGAGTACCTGGACGAGAGCTTCGGCATCATGGACCACCTGCTGGAGCAGAAAGCCGCCGGCCGCATCAAGCACCTGGGCTTCTCCGCGCACGGCGACATCGCCACCATGCGCCGCTTCCTGGAGAAGTACGGCGAGCACATGGAGTTCTGCCAGATCCAGCTCAACTACATGGATTGGAAGCTGCAGGATGCCGAGGGCAAGGTCAAGCTCCTTTCCGAGTACGGCCTGCCCGTGTGGGTCATGGAGCCGGTGCGCGGCGGCAAGCTCGCGCAGATCTCGGACGAGGACATGGCCAAGCTCAAGGCGCTGCGCCCCGACGCCGATGCCCCGGAGTGGTGCTTCCGCTTCCTGCAGAGCATCCCCGAGGTGGTGGTCACGCTTTCCGGCATGTCCAACTTCGAGCAGCTCAAGGCCAACATCGCCACGTTCTCCGAGGACAAGCCGCTCACGGCCGAGGAACGCGCGGCCCTGCTCGGCGTTGCCGACGACATGATCTCCCGCACGACGGTGCCCTGCACGGCGTGCCATTACTGCACGAGCCACTGCCCCATGGGCCTGGACATCCCCAAGCTGCTTGAGCTCTACAACGAGGCCAGCGTGACGGGCGGCTCGGGCGGCTTCATCCCGCAGATGTACGTGAGCACCTTGCCCGAGGACAAGCGCCCCGACGCCTGCATCGGCTGCGGCAGCTGCGCGGCGGTGTGCCCGCAGGCCATCGACATCCCCGGCGCGCTCGCCGACTTCGCGGCAAAGCTCGCAGGGTAGGCGGGAAGAGCTCCTTAAGCATGCGGCCCGTGGGCGAGCGAAGAGCTGCGTCCACGGGCCGTTTTTTGTTCAAGCGCGGTTGCGAAGGCGTTGCATGCAGTCCTTATCGCCAAACGGCCTTTTTCGGGCTCCTGGCGATAAGGACTGCATGCAGGCTGTCGGAGCGAACAAAACTGCATGCAATGGCTGCGGCGTTGCGGTGCGCAGCGGCCGCCCGCGCGGTTTCGCCGCCAAGGCGCGCCTTGCCCGTGGGCCGGGGCTACGCTTCCAGGCCGTCCATGCGAGCGAGTGTGCCCATGAAGACGGGAACGGCGGTTTGCGTGTCCCAGATGAGGTAGGCGAAGGGCCGGTCGAGAATGACCTGCTTGGGCTCGTCCTCGGGAGCGGGCGCGGAGGCGGTCGAAATGCCCAGCGCGGTGGCGGCCGCCGCCTCGGTGCCCTGCTCGTCCACCTTGATGAAGGTTTCCTGCAGCACCTGGCTCACGGCGAGGCCGGAGCCGTCGCTCATGGTCCCGATGCCCGAAAGGTCGGCGAGCGCCGGGTCGAAGAGGTCCGTTGCGCCGAGTTTTCCGAGCGCCCCGGAGAGCTCGGTCCGGCAGCGGGCGGTGAAGCGCGGCATGCCGGCTTCGACCTCGGTTGCCTCGGCGCCGGCCACGGCCTCGGAGAGCCGCGTGCCGGTGAGGTCGGCGACAAGCGAGCTGAGCGCCGTGCCCTCGTCGGGCAGCAGGGCGCAGAAGGCAAAGCGGCTGCCCGCATAGGGCTTCATGAAGCCGCGGGCGCCGTCGACCTCAAGGTAGGTTCCCTCGGTTGAGCGCATGAGCGTCATAGGCTGCTGGGTGCCGTCCTCGCAGGTGAAGGTGTGGTCCTCAACGCTTTCCTCATCGTAGGGGGCGGTCCAGGATCCCGTGAGGGCCAGGGCGTTCACCAGGTAGAGCAGGGCGTCGGCCGGCAGGGCGTCCAGCAGCTGCGTGATGCGGTCTTGGGTCTTGTCGGCCACCCAGGCGTTGAGGTCGGCGCAGGTCTGCTCGTCGAAAGCCCCCCTGAACACCTGCGCGTCGAAGGCGTCGACGCATCCTTGCAGGTAGTCGTCCTCCACGGTAAGCGCGGGGTCATCTTTGACCCAGAGGGACTCCGCCAGGTCGAGCACGGCGTGCGCGGCGTCGTCCTTCGTCTCGGCGGCTTCCGCATCGCTGCCGGCGGGGGCGCTTTGCGCGAGCGGGCTGTCGATCCACGTGTTGTCCCGGGCGGCGAGCGTCTGCGGGTCGATGCTGAGCGTGCGGGCGTAGGCGGCCAGGTAAGCCGTGAGCGTGTCGGCGTCCATCTCCAAGGCGTCCTCGAGCTGGGCGAGCGTGTCGCCCGCCGCTCCCTTCGCCAGCAGGCCGAGCGCGCGCACGAGCGACAGCGGCGAGACCAGCAGGTTGCGCGCCGCGGGGGCGTCGGGGTCCATCGTGCCGGTTGCGGGGGCCTCCGGATCCACCGCGCTAGTGGCCGGCGCCTCCGGGTCGGTGGCGCTGGTTGCCGGCGCATCGGGATCGACGGTGCTCGTTGCCGGCGCCTCCGGGTCCACCGTGCTCGTGGCTGCCTCGGCGCCGCCTTCGACCGCCCCCGCATCCTCCTCTGCGCTGTCGGGCGGTGCGACCGCAAGCCCGAGCTCCGCTTGGAGCAGGCGCACGGCGAAGGAGGCGGCTGCGGCGCTGTGCTGCGAGAGGACGGTGCCGTCGATCTCGGGCGCCGTCCGCTCGAAGTCCGCGGTGAGCTCGACGGTCGAGGTGGCGACGTCCGCCTCATCCGAGCCGGCGCCCTGGCTGCCCGGCGCCGCATTGCCCCCGCAGCCGGCGAGCGTCAGCGCCAGGGTTCCCGGCAGGGCGAGAAGCGCGCGTCGCGGGATGGGGGAGCGGATGCCGCGCTCGGGTGCTGTGGTGCTCTCGGCCATGGTTTCCTCCTTGGCGGGAAGGGCGTGCAAAGCATCGCCGCGCCGGATGGGCGCGGCGGGTGGTGTCTTGTCATCAGCATACCAAGGACGCGCGCCCTTACCTACGTTCGGTTGGGCGGGCGGCATGATGTCGCCGCGCGTCCGGTGCCGCGTTATGCGTCGGCGCGGTAGTGCGAACCGCAGCTTTCGGTGCGGGCGCGCGCCGCCTGAACGATGCGCCGCGCCAGGGACAGCTGCAGCTGCAAGCGCCTGAGCTGGGCGATAAGCGCCGCCCCGTCTCCGCCAGGGTCGCACTGGGCGCGTGCGGCGCGGGCGAGCTCGGCGCGGCGGGCCTCCAGGCTGTCGATCTCGGCGAGGGCGTCGGCAAGGCCGGCTTCCGTGCGCCGCACCAGGCAGTGCGCGCTCATCGTGCGCTGCAGCGCGCGGGTGATCTCGCCTGCGCGGGCGCGCATGCCGGCGCGGTCCCCTAGCGCCGCGGGTGAGGTCGGCTCCTCTCCCAGCGTGCGCGCGAGAAGGGCGTCGAGGGCGCCGGGGCCGCATGCTTCCCGCGCGTCCGCGCGCTGCGCCCATGCCGCCGCGCCCCGGCCCGCGCGCAGTCCGAAGACCAGGCCGTTGGCGCTTGAGAGGCCGCCCAGGCGGTCAGCGCCGTGCATGCCGCCCGTGCACTCGCCGCAGGCGAAAAGTCCTGACAGGGCGGTTGCGGCCCGGGCGTCGATGCGGATTCCGCCGTTTGCGGCGTGGGCGAACTCCGCTACGCGCAGTTCGTCGTCCGGTCGCACGCCCTTCTCGTCCGCGAGCCAGGCGCTGAAGGTCCGCACGAACTCGGGTAGGTCGGCTCCGCTCAGGCCCCCGGGGTAGCGCACGGCCATGCCGTCCGGCCCCGCGGCGTCGATGACCAGGTCCACGGCGCAGCCGGGAAGGCGCGCCGAGAAGGGTCCGTGCATGCTGCGCGCCTCGAGCAGGTCCGCGGCGGTGGTGCCGAGCTGTGCGGCTGTGCGCGCCAGCGCGTCGTCGCCCTGGTCGTTCAACAGCTGGGCGTAACGCCAGGTCTTCTCGTTGAACACCGTGCCGTACGCCTGCGCCGGCGCGACGAAGGTCGGCATGATCTGCATGAACTCGAGGTTCACCAGGTCGCAGCCGTGCTCGGCGGCCACGGCCTGCGCGCTGCCCAGCACGTCCGCCGCGGTGAGCCGCCGCTCGAAGAGGCCCCCGTACCCACCGCTGGCCAGCACGACGGCGCCGCAGCCGACCTCTTCGAAGCGCTGCGCATCGCGGTCGTAGAGCAGCGCGCCGGTGGCGCCCCGCGCCTGGTCGGGGCCCGCGCCCGCTGTCTCGAGGACGTCCATGAGCTCGCGGTGCTCAAGCACGGTTACGCCCGCGCGGTCCAGCGCCGCGCCCACAGCCTGCTCGAAGCTGCCGCGCGTGATGCCGCGCCAGGTGCGGTGCTTGTGGTCGAAGCAGGGTATGAACGCGCGCTCGCCCTCGTGGGCCGGGCGCATGAGCTCGACGCCCAGGCCCTCGAGCTCTGCGATGGCGGGGCGGATGCCGCCAACGAAGCTCCGGACGAGGGCGCGGTCCGCGGCGCCGCAGCCTATGGCGCAGATGGTGTCGACGAGCTCGGCCTCGTCGGCATCGTCTTCGGGGGCCACCAGGCCAAGTCCCCACGTGCCGGGGTAGAAGCTGGAGCCCGAGAAGAGCCTACCGGCGCATGCCAGCACCGTGCGGGCCCCGGCGCTCGCGGCGGCCCAGGCCGCCATGGTCCCCGCGATACCGCCGCCGACAACCAGGACGTCGCAGGGGATGGTCTCCGGGGCGGTGCCGGCGTCCGATCGCCGCTCGGTGTCGCGGGCTGTCTGGGTGCGTGCGTGCATGGGGGCTCCTTTTTGGTCGATGCGCCCGTGACGGGCATATTCCCACCAGCTAACCACAGCGGCGGGAAAGGCGCGTTGCGACGCGCTCGCTCCCCACATTCTTCATTATGGGGAGTCACGGGGCGTTGCGGGCGGCGGGGCTTGGGGCGAGGCCGCCCGTTGCCGTTATGCCGGCAGTTCGACCAGCGCGCCGGAGCAGGGGGCCAGCGCGCAGCGCAGGTAGCCGCCCTCGATGCGGCAGGGGTTCTCGGAGGCCGGCGTGGCGCCGCCGAAGGGCTGCCAGTCGGTGTAGAGGAGCGTCTTCGCGGGCTGCGCGGCCGGGGCGCCCGCACCGTCGCCCCCGTTTCCCCCGCGCGGGGCTTTCGTCGGCGTGCCGGCTCCCTCGCTGCCCGCGCCGTCCGCCTGGACCGCGCTATCGGGCTCCGCCCCGCCGCCCTCTGTTGCCGCGTCCTTGTCGCCCAGGGGGTCGCGCCCAATCGCCACGCGCCAATCCTGCGGCTCGTCGCCCAGGTTGAGCACGCAGGCCAGGCGTTCGCCGCCGCCCCGCCGCTCGAAGGCGAAGAGCACGCGTCCCTCCTCGTGGCAGTCGAGCCAGGCGAAGCCGTCCGGCGCGTAGTCGCGCTCCCAGAGCGCCGGATGCGCCGCGTACGCCTGACCCAGGTCCCGCATGTAGCGCCAGAACGCGTCGTGCACGGGGTAGTCCAGAAGCAGCCAGTCCTGCTCGCGCTTCTCGTCCCACTCGCGCAGCTGGCCCAGCTCGCTGCCCATGAAGTTGAGCATCTTGCCGGGATGCGCCGCCATGTAGAGGTACAGCGCCCGCGCCTGGCCGAACTTCCCCTCGTAGGCGCCGTTCATCTTCTGAAGCACGGTCGCCTTGCCGTGCACCACCTCGTCGTGGCTGAGCGGCAGCAGGTAGCGCTCGTTGCCGTAGTACATCATGGAGAACGTCAGCTTATGGTAGTTGGCGCGCCGCTCGTCCGGCGGCATCTGGAAGAACGAGAGCGTGTCGTGCATCCAGCCCATGTCCCATTTGTAGTCGAACCCCAGGCCCCCGGACTCGGCTGCCCGCGTGACGCCGGGGAAGTTGGTGGAGTCCTCGGCCGCCAGCAGGCATCCTGGATGACGCGCCTTGAGCCCGGCGTTCATGGTGCGGATGAAGTCGACCGCGTTGCCGTTCACGCCGCGCCGCTCGTCGCCCTGCCAGTAGATGATGCGGCTGATGGCGTCCATCCGCAGCCCGTCGAAGTGGAACGCGCCGAGCCACCAGTTGGCGGCGGATTGCAGGAAGCTGCGGACCTCGCCGCGCGAGTGCATGAAGTTGGCGCTGCCCCACTCGGAGAGCCCCACGTCTTGGTTGGGGTACTCGTAGAGCGCCGTTCCGTCGTAGCGCGCGAGGCCCCATGCGTCGGCTGCGAAGTGAACCGGCACGAAATCCAAGATGGCCCCTATGCCGGCCCGGTGCAGCTGGTCGATAAGGTACTTGAGCTGATCGGCGGTCCCGTAGCGGCTGGTGGGCGAGAAGAACCCGGTCGGTTGGTAGCCCCAGCTCTCGTCAGCGGGGTACTCGGTGAGCGGCAGGAACTCCACGTGCGTGAACCCGCCCGCGCGGCAGTGCGCGATGAGCGGCTCGGCCAGTTCGTCGTAGCGGTACCAGAGGTCGGGCCGCTCCTCGCCGTCCTCGTCGCGGGGCTTGCGCCAGGATCCGGCATGGAGCTCGTAGATGTTGAGGGGCTTGTCCAGGCAGGCGCTGCGCCCGGCCATCCAGGCGTCGTCACCGAAGGCGTAGGAGCCGCGCTCCCGCACGATGGAGCGATGACGCGGGCGCAGGTCCGATCCTATGGCGAAGGGGTCCGCATGGTC
This sequence comes from uncultured Coriobacteriaceae bacterium, assembly GCA_944321435.1. Classification (GTDB taxonomy): domain Bacteria; phylum Actinomycetota; class Coriobacteriia; order Coriobacteriales; family Coriobacteriaceae; genus CALUOB01. Next base: position 41,912 of record CALULH010000012.1, read on the forward strand.
GGTGAAGCTCCCGTCCGCATGGTGGATGCGGAACTCGTACGGGTCGCCGGGGAGGATGTTGTCGGCGCGGGCCTCCCATACGTTGCCGTCGTAGGCGCGGGCGAGGGGGATCTCGCGCACGGTGCCGGCGTCATCGTCGGCGCCGCGTTCGAGCAGCAGGGTTACCGCAGCGGCCCCGGGGGCGAAGGTCCTGAAGACGGCCCCGCCGGACGCGGCCCCTCCGCCCGCGCCGCCTGCTTCGTCCGCGTCGAGGTGCGCGCCGAAGTACGCGTGCGCGTCAAAGCTCTGCCCGCGGTAAAACGCCTGCATGTCCATAGGGCCTCTCCTCCCGTTTTCGGGCCTGAGCGGTTGCGGACACGGGCGTTCGGTCGCAGCCGCCCCGGCTTCTGCAAATCTCTGGACAACAGAATGTTTATAGATAAGCGTCCAGTAATGTACTGCTATGATAATAACAAGCGCGCTGCGCGCTGCCCAGCGACATACCGACCACAGCGTCTGATAATGGACCGATTGGGAGAACAGTCCAAATCTGCAGATGCCTTCTGAAGGGGAACGAGATGGATCTCAGGGAACGCAAGACCCGCGCCAGCGTCAAGCGGGCGTTTCTCGCCCTGCGGGCCGAGAAGGGCCTGGAGCGCATCACCGTGCGCGAGCTGGTGGAGCGCGCCGAGATCGGCAAGGCGACGTTCTACCTGCACTACCGCAGCGTGTACGACCTGGCGGAGTCCTTGCAGCGCGAGGCCATCGACGAGATCGTGGGGGCCATTCGCGAGCCCGAGGCCTACCTTTCGGCGCCGGACCGCGTGACACGTCAGCTTTTCGAGGCGTTCCGCGACCGCTCCGACCTCATCGACGTTCTCTTTGCCGGCGAGCAGGCGGGCGTGCTGTCCCAGAGCATCGAGGCCGCCCTGCGGCAGCGCATTGCCGAGCAGTTCCCGGTGGCCGAAGCCGATCCGTGGAACGACGCCCTGCTCACCTTTGAGATCCAAGGGGGGTTCTACGCGTACCGCCGCATGGTCCGGCGCGACGCGGGCGCCTCGGCCGGCGCCCGCGCGACCGAGGCGGCTCCGTTGGGCGAGAAGCCCGTCGCGCCCCTATCGCCTGAGGCGCGCGCCGCGGCAGGGCGGGAGGCGGTCGACGCCGTCTCGGCCGCCGTGCGCGCGGTGACCGACCTCATGCGCGAGTAAGCCGTCTCTTCGCCGTTCGCGGACCTCTATCCAAGGAGCTTGCATGCTGACCATCGGATGCCATCTTTCCATTGCCCAGGGCTATACCGCCCTTGGCCAAACGGCGCTTTCCCTTGGCGCCAACACCTGCGCGTTCTTCACGCGCAATCCACGCGGCGGCAAGGCCCGCGCGCTCGACGAGGCCGACATGGCGGGGCTCGCCGACCTTATGGCGAAAAGCGGCTTCGGCGTGCTCGTGGCGCATGCGCCCTACACCTACAACCCCTGCTCGGCCAAGGAGCGCGCCCGCGACTTTGCGCTCACGGCCATGCGCGAGGACCTGGAGCGGCTCGAGGCGCTGCCCGGGCAGCTGTACAACTTCCATCCCGGCTGCCATGTGGGCCAGGGCGCGCAGCGCGGCATTGAGCTTATCGCCGACACGCTCTGCCAGGTTATGTGGCCCGAGATGCGCACACAGGTGCTGTTGGAGACCATGGCCGGCAAGGGGACCGAGGTCGGCGGGCGCTTTGAGGAGCTGGCCGCCGTCATCGCGCGCGTGGGCGATAAGCGCCCCGAGCTCGCGGACAGGCTCGGCGTGTGCCTGGACACCTGCCATGTGCACGACGGCGGCTACGATATCGTGCACGACTTGGACGGCGTTCTGGACGAGTTCGACCGCGTGGTGGGGCTCACGCGCCTGCGCGCCGTGCATCTGAACGATTCCAAGAACCCGTGCGGGGCGCGCAAGGACCGCCACGAGGTCATAGGGGCGGGGTACTTGGGCAACGAGGAACTGGGCGGAGGTATGGACGTGTTCGCCCGCATCGTGACGCATCCGGCGCTCCGCGACCTGCCGTTTGTCCTGGAGACGCCCAACGAGCTGCCGGGTTACGCGCGGGAGATCGCCATGCTGCGCGAGCTGGCCTCAAGGGGCGCGTCCTCCAACTGACCGACGGCTTCTGCAAGGCGCGACGCACGGTTGCCGTGCTCACGCGATGGAGTCCCTGGGCGTGCATACTATTCTGAACATAGGATAAAGATGTTCCAGATAAGGGCTTACGGCCGGCAGTATCCTCCCGTATGATAGGGAACGCGAACGGATGCGGGCCCCGCTCTGCGCGGGGCCCGCTTTTGCACGGGAAAGGCGGAGCTTGGATATGGGAAACGCCCCGGGTCGCGCAGGCGTGCTGCTCATCAACACCGGCTCGCCCGGGGCGCCGGAGCCCCGGGCGGTGGGGCGCTACCTCGCTGCGTTCCTCATGGATGCGCACATCAGGCCGCTGCCCGCGCTGCCCTGGTGGCTGATCCTGCACGCCTTCATCCTGCCCAAACGCAAGGTGGCGTCGGCCGAGAAGTACCGCGCCATCTGGACGGGGGAGGGATCGCCGCTTGTCGCCCGCATGACACACCTAGCCTCCGGCGTCGAGGCCGCGTTGGCGCGCGATGCGGGCATCGGCGGGGCGGCGCGCCCCCACGTGCCGGTGCGCGCCGCGATGGTCTACGGCGAGCCCTCGGCGCGCGCGGCTCTGGACGAGTTGCGCGCCGCGGGCTGCGACCGGGTGGTTGCCGTGCCGCTCTACCCGCAGAGCGCCCGCTGCACCACGGGCGCGGCGTTGGCGGGCGTGGAGCGCGCGCTGAGGCAGATGCGCTGGCAGCCGGATCTCATCGCGGTCGAGCACTATGCGGAGGAGGGGCGCTATCTCGGGGCGATCGCCGAGAGCGTCAGCCGCGCGGGGTTCGATCCCGCGCGCGACCAGCTGCTGTTCTCGTTCCACTCCGCTCCCGTGCCAGATGTGCGCGCCGGCGACACGTACCCCGCGCAGGCGGAGGCCACCGCGCGGCGCGTCTCCGAGCTGCTGGGCTGCGGGGAGAGCCGCTGGTCGGTGGCGTACCAGTCTCCCTTCGAGGACCGGCGCACATGGCTCGCGCCCTTCACCGTCGAGCGGATGGCGGCGCTGGGCCGGGAGGGCTGCCGCAGCCTCTACTTGGTGTGCCCCGGTTTTTCCTGCGACTGCCTGGAGACCTTATGGGATGTGGAGCACGAGCTCAAGCCGGCCTTCCTTGGCGCGGCTCAAGACGCCGGTTTTGACGCGGCAGGTGATGCCCCGACCGTCACCTACGTCCCCTGCCTGAACGACAGCGCGGCCCACACCGACCTTCTCGCCCACGTCATAGCAAAGGCCCTGACCCTCAGGCGTTGAGCAGCGGCGAAACGCCCCTGCGCAAGACGGCTGCGCGCGTAGCGAGACGGGTGAGCTAGAAGCCCAGGTCCTCGCCGACGAGAATGACCTTGATGCGACCGGTGTGGCGGCTGTGGCGCGTCACCACGATCTGGCAGCACATGCACTTGGGCGCGTGGCATTCCGAGCACACGCCGGTGAGCTCGCAGGGGGTCTCGGTGTGCAGGCGCGCCGCGTTGGGCGGGCAGGCGTAGGTGCGGATGCGTTTGACGCCCTCGTCCACGTCGGCCACGATCTTGTTGGCGCCGACGAGCATGATGACGTGTTCCGGCCCGTGCAGAAGCAGGGACAGGCGGTCGGCGTTGCCGTCGATGTTGACGATCTCTCCGCCGGAGGTGAGGGCGTTGGCGCTCATGAAGTGGAAGTCGGCGGTTGCGCGCTCCTGCCAGATGGCGCGCTCCTCCTCGGGCGTGGTCGCCTTCGAACGGTCGATGATGCGGTAGTTGCCGGCGAGGAGCACGTCCTTCACGCCGGTTTCGGCAAACGACTCGGACCCGCCCCAGGTGATGGAGGAGCCCTCGGGCACCAGCTGCCTCACCAGCTCGACGGCATCGGCGCTGCTCGCGCAGTAGTAGCCCTCCATGTTGCGTTTCTTAAGGTTCTTGATGATGGTCTGGGCGGTCTTCTCGAACGCCGCCTGGCGCGCCTCGTGCATGGTTCCTCCCTGAGCGTTGCCGTCGCCGCTTCTTGGGCGGCGGCGTTGGTCGATGCCCCTACAGTATACGTCGGGGCCGCAGGGCATGCGCGTCCAGGGGCGCGCTCAGGCGCGCATGAAGACGAGCGTCTCGTTGCCCGTCCGGTCGGCGTGCGACAGCTCGGGGGCAAAGGCGTAGCCCACGTCGAAGCGCCTGAGCGCTTCCGGATCCTCTACCCCGTTCTCCGCCATCCAGCGCACCATGCTGCCGCGCGCGACCTTGCTCGCCGTGGCGCGCTGCACGGGCCGGCCGTTTCGCAGGCTCTCGCCGAAGACGCAGGTGACGCTGCGCGCGCTTTCGGGCAGGTGGGGGAGCACCGCCTTGGCGTACTCAACGCTGGCCAGGTTGACCAGGCAGCCTCCCCCGGGGCAGACCGCGCGCGCCGGATCGGATCCCCAGTACGCGTAGAGGTCGCCCGTGGCGGGCCTTCCCGTCTTCGTATCCGCCGGCATGTTAAGCTTGGCCCCCATCTCAAGGCGGTACGGGGCAACGGCGTCAAACGGGCGGGCGCACCCGTAGAACCCCGAGAGGATCCATAGGTGCGCCTGCAGCCAGCCGAGCGCGTCGGCGTCCATGACGCCGGGCGCCATGCTCTGGTACTGGATGCCCACGTACGAGAAGACCGCCGGCCCCACGCCCGCGGCAACGCGCGAATCGGCAAGGTCCCCAGCACGCTGCGGCACCGCCTCCAACGCGCGCAACGTGCCGTAGGCCTCGTCGGTCAGCCGGTCGCTCGTCTTCCACAGAGCCTGCAGCTCAGCGCGCTCCATGCCGCGCAGCCGGGCGAGAAGCGCCGCCGTCTTCTCGGGAAAGGGAGGGACGCCGACGGGCTCGAACGCATCGCGCGCCGCGACCATCTTCTTGGCCGGCGAGATTATGACTTGCAGCATGGGCCCGCGCTACACGTAGTAGAGCATCTTGTTGTAGCTGGGCACGGGCCAGTAATCGCGGCCGCAGATGGCCTCCATCTCGTCCACCGGCTTCCGCAGCGCCTCCATGGCGGGGATGACCTCCTCGGCGCAGGCGGTGCTGCGCTCCTTCATGTCGGAGATGCCGCGCACGCGGGCGTTGAGCTGCTCCAGCGCGTCGGTGGCCTCGGAGATGGCGCTCACGCCCTCGTTGATGCGCCGCGCCAGCCTGACCTCGGCGGGCGAGGCCTCGCCCAGGAGCTCCTTGCTGTTGAGCGCGGTGCGCATAATGTCGCGGCCGTAGCGCATGAGCGCGGGCAGGTACATGTGGCGCGCCATGTAGACCATGGTGTTGGCCTCGATGTTGATGAGCTTGGCGTACTGCTCGAGCTTCACCTCGTAGCGGCTGGCCCACTCGGTGGGGGAGAGCACCCCGTAGCGCTCGAAGACCTCGACGTTGGCGGGGTTCTCGTAGGCGCGCTGCACGGCCTCGGGGGTGTTCTTGCAGTTCACCAGGCCGCGGCGCTCGGCCTCGGCCTCCCACTCGAAGGCGTAGCCGTCTCCGTTGAAGATGATGCGCTGGTGGTCGGTGAGGGTCTGCTTGACCCAGGCCATGGCCGCGTCCTTGAACGCATGGCGGTCGCCCGCGGCCGCCACCTCGCGCAGGGCCTCGTAGCAGTCGTCGAAGGCCTCGGCGACGATGGTGTCCAGCACCTTGTTGGCGTCCGACAGGTTCTGGTTGGAGCCGCACATGCGGAACTCGAACTTGTTGCCGGTGAAGGCGAAGGGGCTCGTGCGGTTGCGGTCGGTGGTGTCCTTGAGGAAGTCGGGCAGCGCCGGCACGCCCAGGTCCATGGTTTCGCGCTTGTGGCTCCGGAAGGGCTTGTCGTGGATGATGGCGTCGACGATGCCGCCCAGGTCGTCGCCCAGGAAGATGGAGATGATGGCCGGCGGCGCCTCGTGCCCGCCCAGGCGGTGGTCGTTGCCGCAGGTGGCGGTCACGGCGCGCAGGATGTCCTGGTGGCGGTCAACCGCGGCGATCACGCAGGTCAGCACGATGAGGAACCGCAGGTTCTCCTCGGGCGTGTCGCCGGGGTCGAGCAGGTTCTCGCCGTCGGCGGAAAGTGACCAGTTGTCGTGCTTGCCCGAGCCGTTGATGTACTCGAAGGGCTTCTCGTGCTGCAGGCACACCAGGCCGTGGTGGCTCGCCAGAAGCTTCATGAGCTCCATGGTCAGCAGGTTGTGGTCGATGGCCACGTTGGCCTTCTCGAAGATGGGCGCCAGCTCGTGCTGGCAGGGGGCCACCTCGTTGTGCTTGGTCTTGGCGGGGATCCCCAGCCTCCACAGCTCGTCGTCGAGCTCCTTCATGAACTCGTTGACGGTGGGGCGGATGGCGCCGAAGTAGTGCTCCTCCAGCTCCTGGCCCTTCACCGGCTCGCAGCCGAAGAGCGTGCGGCCGCAGTGGATGAGGTCGGGGCGCGCCGCGTAGTCCTCCTCCTTGATGAGGAAGTACTCCTGCTCGGGGCCGACGGTGGGGATGACGCTGTGCGGCTCCTGGCCGAAGAGCGCCAGCACGCGCTTGGCGGCGTCGCCCACGGCCACGATCGAGCGCAGAAGCGGCGTCTTCTTGTCCAGCGCCTCGCCGGTGTAGGAGCAGAAGGCGGTGGGGATGCAGAGCACCTCGTCCTTGATGAAGGCGGGGCTGGTGGGGTCCCAGGCGGTGTAGCCGCGGGCCTCGAAGGTGGCGCGCAGGCCGCCGTTGGGGAAGCTGGAGGCGTCGGGCTCGCCCTGCACGAGCTCCTTGCCGGAGAAGGCCAGGAGCGCGGTGCCGTCGTCCTTGGGCGTGATGAAGGCGTCGTGCTTCTCGGACGTGATGCCGTTCAGCGGCTGGAACCAGTGGGTGTAGTGCGTGGCGCCGTGCTCCACCGCCCACTCCTTCATGGCATGGGCCACCTCGTTGGCCACGTCGATGTCCAGTGGCACGTTGTCGTGGATGACGCGCATGAGCTCCTTGTACGTGGGCTTGGGCAGGCGCTCCTGCATCACCGCGTCGTTGAACACCAGGCTGCCGTATGAATGGGACGAGACCTTCTTGGGCATGGGGATCCTCTCGCTTGTGGGCGCGCCGCGGGCGCCCGGCTTCCCTTGACCGTGCATAACCTGCCTAATAGTAGCGCAACGCGCGCGATTTCCTGCGGTGCCTGCGATAAGAGCGGCGGATAAACACGCGCCGTGCGGCCTGGGCGGACGCCTTCTGGAGGGGGCGCCGACGCGCCGACCTCCACGGCGCCGCAGCGTTCCGGCCTGGAAACGGGGCACCGGGAGGCGCCGGCGGCCGGCGTAAGAGGCCGGTATGCGCTTCGTAAGCCCCCGATATGCGACCGTAAAGGTTCAGCGCGCCTGTGTAAGGAAACCCCAGGGCTCCATAAGCGCTTTGCAAAGGAGCGGCGCGCACGGCGGGCCGCGCGCAGGGTCACCGTATAGTTGCCAACCGTGCGCAGGGCCGGGCCGACGGCCCGCTTGCCCGGCGCGCGGTATCGTTGCTTGAAGGGAGCTTTACGTGAGCAAGAACATGGTTCGCCCGGCTGTCGGGCCCCAGATGTCCCGCCGTTCGTTCTTCGGCATGCTGGGCGGCATGGCCGGCCTCGCCTGCGTAGCGGGCCTCGGCCTCACCGGCTGCGACGACGGCGGCGCCGCTGCCGCCGAAACGGTCGACTACAACAGCATGTCGCTCGACGACATCATCGCTCAGGCCAAGGAGGAGGGCGAGGTCAATTCCGTCGGCATGCCCGACACCTGGGCCAACTGGGTGCAGACCTGGGAGGACCTCAACACCGAGTACGGCCTGCAGCACGCCGACCAGGACATGTCCTCCGCTGAGGAGATCGCCATGTTCAAGCAGGAGGGCACCGACGGCACCAAGGACATCGGCGATGTGGGCCAGCAGTGGGGCCCCACTGCCGAGGAGGAGGGCGTGACCCTCAAGTACAAGACCAGCTACTGGGACGAGATCCCCGACTGGGCCAAGGACGACGACGGCGACTGGGTCGTGGGCTACTACGGCACCATGTCCTTCATCGCCAATGACGAGCAGGTGCCGAACGCCCCCACCAGCTACCAGGACATCCTCGATGGCGACTACAAGGTCACCATCGGCGACGTGGTCGCCGGCGCCTCCTCGCAGTACGCCGTCCTCGCCGCCGCCTACGCGCTGGGCGGCAGCATCGACGACATGCAGCCGGCCTACGACTTCCTGACCCAGCTCGCCGAGGACGGCCGCCTGGACACCGGCGACCCCTCGATCGCGCGCCTGGAGAGCGGCGAGATCGCCGTCGCCATGCACTGGGACTACAACACCCTCAACTACCGCGCGCAGATTCTGGAGAACAACCCCGACGCCGCCTTCACGGTCACCATCCCGCAGGACGGCTCGGTCCGCTCGGGCTACTGCACCATCATCAACAAGTACGCCCCGCATCCGGCTGCCGCCTGCCTGGCCCGCGAGTACATCCTCTCCGATGAGGGCCAGATCAACCTCGCCCGCGGCTTCGCCACGCCCATCCGCGACGTGGAGCTGCCCGAGGACGTTCAGGCGATGCACCTGGACCCGTCCGCATACGGCGACAACGTGGTCGATGTCGACAACGACAAGTGGACCGACGTCTGCGCCGAGCTCATCACCTGGTACCAGGAGAACATCATCCCGCTGATCGGCTAAGCCGCACGGGTGACAAGGCAGCGCGGGGCGGCCCAAGTGGTCGTCCCGCGCTGCGCATCGTTCGCTAAGGAGGTATCGCAATGGCAGCACCTGCCCCTACGCCCGCGTCCCGGCGCCTCAAGACGCGCCGCTGGATGGGCTACGCGGCGCTCGTGCCGTTCTTGCTGGTGGTTCTCGCCTATGAGTTCCTGCCGCTCGCCCAGCTCCTCATCGACAGCCTGGTGGGCAAGGAGTCCGGGACCGTGGGCGTGGAGAACTTCACCAAGATCTTCACGACCCCGCTCTACCAGCAGTCTATCGTCAACAGCGTGTGGATCAGCCTGCTTTCGGCAGTGGTGGGCATCGTGGTGGCGTTCCTCGCCGCCCGTTTCGCCTACGAGTCGAGCGCGCGCGTGCGCAACGCGTTCACGCTGGTCCTCAACATGATGTCCAACTTCTCCGGCGTGCCGCTGGCCTTTGCCTTCATGGTCCTCATGGGCAACTCCGGCGTGCTGACCATCTTGGGCCAGCGCTTCGGCATTCCGTTCCTGGCCGACTTCGACCTGTACAGCAGCCAGGGCCTCACGGTCCTCTACGTCTACTTCCAGATCCCGCTGGCGACCCTGCTCCTGCTACCGGCGTTCGCGGGGATCCGCAAGGAATGGCGCGAGGCGGCCACCATCCTCAAGGCCACCACGTTCGACTACTGGTTCAAGATCGTGATCCCCAACCTCATGCCGTCCATCCTGGGCACGCTTTCCGTGCTCTTCTCCAACGCGCTGGCGGCCTACGCGACGGCTTACGCGCTGGTGATGAACAACTTCGCGCTGCTGCCGCTGCAGATCACCTCCAAGTTCAAGGGCGACGTCCAGGTCGACGCCGCCACGGGCAGCGCCTTGGCCGTGGTCCTTATCGTGCTGATGGTCGTCTGCACGCTCGTCAACAACTACTTCACCAAGCGCGCCGCGAAGGGTCGTGAGATCGTATGAGCAAGAAGGCAAGGACCGCGGGCGATAAGGGCGCGAAGACGCCGCTGGCGGCCAAGATCTTCCTGGGCGTCGTTGCCCTGTACCTGCTGATCCCGTTCGCCACCACCTTCGTCTACTCGTTGTTCGTCGAGTGGACCGATGTGCTGCCCTCCGGCTTCACGCTGCGCAACTACACCGAACTCTTCACCAACGCCACGTTCTGGCTGTCCATCGGGCGCACGCTCATCCTGTGCCTGGTGAGCGTCATCATCACCATCGCCCTGCTGCTCTTGGCCATGTACGTGGTGGTGGCGGTCAACCGCAAGCTCGGCCGGTTCATGCAGTTCGCCTGCATGATCCCGTATGCGCTCCAGGGCGTGATCCTCTCCATCGGCATCATCTCGCTGTACACCGGCACCGGCACGCTGCTCTCCAACCGCATGGTGATGCTCTTCGGCGCGTACACCATCCTGGTGCTGCCCTACATCTACCAGGGCATCCGCAACGCGCTCAACGCCATCGACGCCGAGATGCTCATCCAGGCGGCGGAGATGCTCGGCTGCGGGCGCTTCCGCGCCTACGTGCAGGTGGTGCTTCCCAACATCATCTCCGGCATCCTGGTCTCGAGCCTGCTCGCCGAGAGCATCGTGTTCGGCGACTTCGTGCTGGCCAACAACATCGCCGGCACCAACTACCAGAACATCCAGGTGTTCCTGCAGGCCAACATGGACCGCTCCAGCGGCCTGTCGAGCGCCATCGTCGTCATCATCTTCCTGGTCGTGGGCGCGGTGACCGCCACCGTGCTCAAGCTGCAGAGCGGCACGCAGAAGTCTCAGAAGGAGTAGCTCCATGTCCTACATCGAGTTCCACGACGTCGTCAAGCGCTTTGGCGACAACACCGTCCTCGACCACATCAACTTCGGGATCGAGAAGGGCGACCTGGTGACGCTGCTGGGCCCGTCCGGCTGCGGCAAGTCCACGCTGCTGCGTTGCCTGTCCGGTTTGGAGCAGGTCTCCGAGGGCTCCATCATCCTGGACGGCACCGACATCACCAACGTTCCCGCCAGCAAGCGCAACATCGGCATGGTGTTCCAGCAGTACAGCCTGTTCCCCAACATGACGGTCGAGCAGAACATCGCCTTCGGCCTCAAGATGCAGAAGGCCCCGGCCGACGTCATCGAGAAGAAGGTGCGCGACGCCATCGCCATGGTCGAGCTCTCCGGCAAGGAGCAGGCGTACCCGGCGAACCTCTCCGGTGGCCAGCAGCAGCGCGCCGCGCTTGCGCGCTCCATCGTGACCGAGCCGTCGGTGCTGTTGCTCGACGAGCCGCTGTCGGCCATCGACGCCAAGCTCCGCAAGGCGCTCCAGGCCCGTATCCGCGAGATCCAGCAGGAGCTGGGCCTCACCACCATCTTCGTCACGCACGATCAGGACGAGGCCATGGTCATGTCCGACGTGATCCAGCTGTTCCACGCCGGCCGCATCGAGCAGGCCGGCAGCCCGGTGGAGGTCTACACCAAGCCTGTCTCCGAGTTCGCCGCCAGCTTCATCGGCAGCTACAACCAGATGTCGCGCGAGGAGTTCCGCACCATGACCGGCGAGGTGGTGCCGGCCGGCAACATCGTCGCGATTCGCCCGGAGACCATCGGCATCTTCGGCGAGCTGCCCGAGGTCGACGGCGAGGGCTTCGTGCTCAAGGGCACGGTCGAGGGCAGCATCCCGCGCGGCAACGTGCTGCGCTACACGGTGCGCATCGGCCAGACCCGCCTGCGCGTGGACGCGCTCTTCCGCAGCTTCCACATGTTCGACATCGGCGACGAGGTCTTCCTGTTCATTCCCGAGCACGACTGTCTGCGCATCCCCGCGGTGGCCTAAGGCCGCGCGCGGACCTTCGCCAACGTCTCGCCCCGCGGCGCTGCGCTCCCTGCAGGCGCGGTGCCGCGGGGCCGCCTGTACGTGCCGCCCCGCAGGGGCGCGGCCTTTCGCGGGTCGCGCGCGAGGTTCTTCACGTTGGAGGATGGTATAGTGCGGGGACGGTTTTGCAGGCGTCGCCTTACCGTTGCCGCTTCCGCGGGTGTGGCCGCAGCCGCAGCTGAGGAGGCGCGCGCCGTTTGGTGTGGCTCGTTTTCGGTTCGGTGTGGTTGATCTTCTCGCCCGCAAGGCGAATCCAGGGGAAACGCTGCGACAAACCACACCAAACAGAATGTGGACCACACCAAATAGTATGTAGGCCACACCAAACGGGAACGGGACCGCACCCAGCCCCATGGGGTGCGCCGCGGCGTGCCCGTTGCCGACTGAGAGATACGAAGAAGGAGTCGCCATGATCGCTGATCAGCTGGGGCTGCCCGAGGGCGGCCATCGCTACAAGGGGAACCTGCACGCCCATTCGACCAACTCCGACGGTCGCCACGCCCCCGAACGGGTGGCGGCCGATTTCAAAGCCCAGGGGTACCAGTTCCTCTGCCTGTCCGAGCACGACCTTTTCACCGACCTTTCGGCGGAGCTCGACGACGAGGGCTTCATCATCCTGCCGGGTCTCGAGGCCTCGGCCTACCTTTACGCCGATGAGGCCCGCACGTCCCGCCTGCGCTGCCATCACATGCACGGCATCCTGGGCACCGACGAGATGCTGGCTGCGGCGCCCAAGCGCTTCGTCCACGGCGAGCGCCTTGAGCCCCTCGAGCGCTTCGGGTCGTGGGACGGCCTGGCCGTGGCGGAGGAGCTGCGCGACGAGCTTCTCGCGCGCGGCTGCATCGTGACGTACAACCACCCCATCTGGAGCCGGATCGAGCCCGAGGACGTGCTGGGGCTCACGGGCGTCTTCGGCATCGAGGTCTACAACTACGACACCGAGAACGAGGGCGGTGACGGCGCGGATACCGTGTACTGGGATCTGCTGCTGCGCCGCGGCGAGCGTATCGGCGCCATAGCCGCGGACGACTCGCACAACGTGACGGAGTTCGACGACGTCTTCGGCGGATGGACAGTGGTCTGCGCACCGGAGCTCACGCGCAACGCGGTGGTCGGCGCGCTTGCGGCGGGGGAGTACTACTCCTCGGCCGGTCCGGAGGTGCGCCAGTTCGGTGTGCGCGACGGCGTGGCATGGGTTGATTGCAGCCCGTGCGAGCGCGTGAACATGGTGGCCGGCGGCCCCATCGGCGGCAACCGCACCGTCGTGGCTCCCGAGGGCGAGCTTTTGGAGCACGTGGAGATCCCGCTCAAGGGGACCGAGGCCTACGTCCGCTTTGAGTGCGTGGACGAGAAGGGCAAGAAGGCCTGGACCAACGCGCTGCGGTAGGGCGGGTTGGCCGAAGCTTTGGGGAGGCTCGACTTCCGCATGCCAAGCGGTTTGGTAACCTGAGCGCGCGGGAGCGGGTATATCGTCCTGGCGCAGTTCTGCAGCCGAAGGAAGCACCGTTTCCGGCGCTTCCATCTCGGCAAAGCTGTTTGAGCACAGGATGATATACCCGCCGCCGCGCGCGGCGACGATGTTGCCCCCTGTTTCTAGTTTGTGCTTATCGCCTATACTTACCGCAAAACCTGCTCTTATCGCCTTGAGAGAAACGAGGAACCCCATGGCCGCTCCGCTTCCCGCGAACTCCATCGTCGACACCCACACCCACACCTTCTACTCCGACGGCGTGGGCACGTTCGAGCAGAACGCCCGCGCGGCGGCCGAGGCGGGGTGCAGGGTGATCGTCTCAACCGACCACCTGACGTTGCCGCAGGTCATGAATCCGGCGGGCGACCTGCAGGTGGTCGAGGCGGATCTGCCGCGGCACCGCGCCGACTTCGAGGCGGCGCGCGATGCGCACCCCGAGATCGAGTACATCTACGGGTTCGAGTGCGATTGGTATCCGGGTTGCGAGGACAACATCCGCCGGTGGAGCGAGGGTGCCGTGGTGCGCCTGGGCTCCGTTCACTGGATCGGAAGCCAGGAGGACGGCGCGTGGATCGACGATCCCGAGGACCAGCGTATCTGGGAGCAGCTGGGCCCGGACGAGGTGTGGCGCCGCTACCAGCGGGCGTGGATCCAGGCGTGCCAGTGCGATCTCTTCGACATCATGGCGCATCCCGATCTGGCGCAGCGCTTCTCAGAGGCCGGCTACGCACCCACGATCAACCTGGAGCCCCTTTGGGACGAGATGGCGGCGTGCGCCCGCGACTGCGGTAAGCGCGTGGAGCTTTCCACGGCGGCGTGGCGCAAGGGGCTGCGCGACTACTACCCGGCCGAGGGCCTGCTCGCGCGTTTCTTCCGCGCGGGCGTGCCCATCTCGGTGGGATCGGACGGGCATTACCCCGCGGATATCTGCGACGGCATTGCGAAGGCCTACGCACATGCGTACCGCATGGGGTACCGCGCAGTGGAGGTTCCGCGTGCCGACGGCTCCTGGGAGCAGATGCCCATCGGATAGGCGCCTGCCGTGCCCGCCCAAGCGCGGGATCGGGCGGCGCGCCCGCTTCTTGGGCACCGGCATCGCCGGCAGTGTGGTTTTGGAAGATGAGAAAAAACGGCGGCGGCCAGGGATGGCACGCCGCCGTTCGCTTGCGCGATGGCGCAGTGGCGCTCAACGCAGTGCGTTACGCGCGCTCGATGAAGGCCTTGTAACCCTTGTAGGCCTCGTAGACGTCGGCTTTGTTGGTGACCTCCCACAGCGAGTGCATGGAAAGCACGGCAACGCCGGAGTCGATCACGTCCATGCCGTACTCGGCGAGGATGTAGGCGATGGTGCCGCCGCCGCCTGCGCCGATGCGGCCGAGCTCGCAGGTCTGGAAGGCAACGCCGCCCTCGTCCATGATGTCGCGCACCAGCGCCAGGTACTCGGCGTCGGCGTCGTTGGAGCCGCTCTTGCCGCGGGCGCCGGTGTACTTGTTGAAGCACAGGCCGTGGCCCATGATGGCGGCGTTCTTCTTCTCAAAGCGGTCGGCGTAGAGCTGGTCGAAGCCGGCGGACACGTCCGAGCTGAGCATCCGGGAGTTGGCCAGGCAGCGGCGCAGCGCAAGCGGGCTGTCGTTGCCGGCGAGCGCCAGGATCTCGGCCATGGCGTTCTCGAAGAAACGGCTCGTCATGCCGGAGGCGCCCACCGAGCCGATCTCCTCCTTGTCCACGAGAAGCGTCACGGCCGTGCGCTCGACGTTCTCGACTGCGAGCTGCGCGGCCAGCGAGGTGTAGGCGCACACGCGGTCGTCCTGGCCGTAACCCAGGATCATGGAGCGGTCGAGGCCCATCTCGCGCGCCGCGCCGGCGGGCACGACCTCGATCTCGGCGGAGAGGAAGTCCTCCTCGGCAATGCCGTACTTCTCGGCCAAGAGGTCCAGCAGGTACTGCTTGACGGGCTCCTTGGGGGCGTCCTTCTCGTCATCGATAACCACGGGGCGGCCGCCCACGATAACGTCGAGGTTCTCGTGGTCCACGGCCTCGGCCGCGGGCTTCTTCATCTGGTCGGCGGCCAGGTGGATCAAGAGGTCCGAGACGCAGAAGACCGGGTCGGTCGGGTCCTCGCCAACTACCACGTTGACCGTGGTGCCGTCTTTCTTGCACACCACGCCGTGAAGCGCCAGCGGAGTGGCCACCCAGTGGTAGGCCTTCACGCCGCCGTAGTAGTGGGTGTCCAGATAGGCCATGTCGCCGGCCTCGTAGAGCGGGTTCTGCTTGAGGTCCAGGCGCGGCGAGTCAATGTGGGCGCCCAGGATGTTCACGCCCTGCTCGAGCTCGGCGCAGCCCAGGTTCACGAGCATGAGGGTCTTGTTGTGGCTCACGGCGTAGACCTTGTCGCCCGCCTTGAGGGCACGGCCCTCGGCCACGGCCGCGTCGAGGCTCCGGTAGCCGGCGGCCTCCGCCAGCGCGATGCTTGCGGTCACGCACTCGCGCTCGGTCTTGTTTTGGCTGATAAAGGCGCGGTAGTCGGCGCAGAGCTTGTCAAGCTCGGCCAGGGCCGCGTCGTTATACGCTTTCCAAGCGTTCGGTCGCTCCATGGGTGCGTCCAATCTCTCGTAGGGAACATGCCGTGCGCCATGGTAGCACGACGGCGGGGCGCGTCGACACCGACGGCACCTTGGCTTAGCGCTGCTGCCACATATGGTCTACGGGGCCGTTGCCGTGGCCGAGCGCGAGGCCAGAGGAAAGCGCGCCCGTGAGGTATCCCTTGGCGGTGCGCACGGCGTCTTCGAGCGCAAGCCCGCGCGCAAGCCCGCAGGCAATGGCTGTGGAAAGCGTACAACCGGTACCATGCGTGTTTTGCGTGTCAACGCGCGCGCCGGGAATCCACAGCGTAACCGCGTTGCCCTCTGCATCAAAGGCGGCAAGCACGTCGTTGGCGTCCTCTACGCGGTGGCCGCCTTTCACCAGCACGCCGCAGTCGTAGCGTTCGGCGAGCTCAAGGGCCGCGTCCTCCATGTCCTCGGCGCAGGCAACCTCATGGCCGACAAGCGCCTGGGTCTCGGGGATGTTGGGCGTGATCACCGCGGCGTGCTGAAAGAGCTCGGCCGCCAGCACGCCTACGGCGTCGTCGTCCGAAAGCGCCGCGCCGCTGGTGGCCACCATCACCGGGTCGAGCACGATGTTCTCGGCCTCGTGCGCGCGCAGCCGCTCGGCTATGGCGCGGGCGATCTCGGGCGTGGGCACCATGCCGATCTTCACGGCGTCAGGGCGGATGTCCTCGAAGCAGCGGTCGATCTGCTCGCCGACAAAGGCGGGGCTGGCGTTCTCGATGCCGCTGACGCCCTGCGTGTTCTGCGCGGTAAGGGCGGTGATGGCGGTTTCCGCGTAGCAGCCGAGCTCGGTGGCGGTTTTGATGTCGGCCTGGATGCCCGCGCCGCCGCTCGAGTCTGAGCCGGCAATGGACAGCACAACCGGATACGTCTTGCTCATAGGTTCCCCGTTCCTCTTACATCCCCAAGTGCCTCGAATAAGGGCAGGGGAGGATTGGCATGTTCTTGTTGCGCGTCGGGCGCTTGCCGGGCGCGCTTATCGCCCGCCCAAGACGCGCTCCACTTTTGCGCGCAGCTCCTGCGTGGCTTGTCGGGGGTTCTCTGCGGCAAAGATGGCGGAAACCACCGCCGCGCCATCGACGCCGGTGCCCGCCAGCACGTCTACCGTCTCGTAGTTGAGCCCGCCGATAGCCGTGACGGGAATCTGCACCGCGCGGCAAATCTCCGCGAGCTGCGCGGGCGTCACGATCTCAGCGTCCGTTTTAGTGGCGGTGGAGAAAAGCGCGCCCACGCCCAGGTAGTCGGCGCCGCCCGCCTCGGCGGCAAGCGCCTCTTCCACCGTGTGGGCCGACACGCCGATGATGGCATCGGGCCCCAGTATGCGCCGCGCCTCGGCGAGCGCGGTGTCGCTTTGGCCCACGTGCACGCCGTCCGCGCCTGAGATGCGGGCGGCCTCGACGTCGTCGTCAATCAGGAAGGGGACGCCGGCCGTCTGGCACAGGGGGATGAGCTCCGCGGCTTCGGCGGCAACCTCGGGCGTGGAGAGGTGCTTCTCGCGCAGCTGGATGCAGGTGGCGCCGCCCGCCAGCGCCTCTTGCACCATATCGGCGAGCGTGCGGCCTTCTAGCCACGCACGGTCGGTTACGCCGTAGGCGAGCATGGCGCGTCGTATATCGGCGGGCGAGAAGCGCCCGCGCTGGCAGGGGGCGGACGTTGCGGGCGTTGCGCCGCTGGCGTCTGCCGCGGCGGCGCGGCGGGCGTTGGCTGCTTCGGACATGCTAGGCCTCCTCGATGCGCGCGTTTTGCACGAGTTGCTCGGCGGTGAGGTTGAAGGCGGCGTCGAGCAGGTAGGTGCGGAAGCTGCCGTTGCCGTCGAGCGCGCCCATGCGGTCTGCGGCCACCTCGCCGGCGATGCCCCAGCCCGCGATGGCGGCTGCGGCGGCCTCGAGCGTGCGCGCGGGGTTGGCGGTTGCGTAGGCGGCGGTGATGCAGGTGAGCATGCAGCCGGTGCCCGTGATGCGGCCCATAAGCGGATGGCCGTTGTGGATGGCGAGCGCGCGCGTGGCGTCCGCCACCAGGTCTATGGCTCCTGTGACCGCGACGACGCAGCCGAGCTTCTGGGCGAGCTCGCGTGCAAAGGAGGCGGACTCGGCAAGGTTGGCGGGCGTTACGGCGTCGGCGGGGTTGGCATCAACACCGCGCGTGGCCGCCGCCGCGCCCGCAAGCGCCTTGATTTCGCTCATGTTGCCGCGCACCACGGCAAGCGGCAGCTCGTCGGCCAGCGAAGCGGCCGTCTGCGTGCGCAGCGGGCTTGCGCCGGCGCCCACCGGGTCCAGCACGATGGGGTGCCCGAGCTTGCCCGCGACCGCGCCGGCGGCGTGCATGGTGGCAACGGTGCGGGTGTTGAGCGTGCCGATGTTGAGGGCAAGTCCGCCGCAGATCTGCGTGATGGCGCAGGCGTCCTCCTCCTCGTCCGCCATGATGGGCGAGCCGCCGCACGCCAGCAGCGCGTTGGCGCAGTCGTTCACGGTCACGTAGTTGGTGATGCAGTGCACAAGCGGCGTGGTTTGGCGCACCCGGGTGAGCATCTCGGCGAGAATCGCGGTGTCCATGGTTGGTCTCCCTTTCAACTACGTAGTCCTTACATTCCGATCAAAAGTCCTTATCGCACCCCGTGTGAACAAGGATATGCGCGCCGCGATCGACAGCGGCGGCGTGAGCCTTGCGAGGGGCTGGCCGGGCATATCGTCCTGGCGCAGTTCTGCAGCCGAAGGGGGCGACTTGATGTCGCCCCCGTCTCGGCGAAGCTGTTTGAGCACAGGACGATATGACCGGCCAGCCCCGCCGAACGACCCTTACTCGGTGCCGAGGTCGATCGTGGTGCCCTCGAACACCTTGTTGACCGTGCGGACCGCGCACATCTTGCCGCACATGGTGCAGGTGCCCTCGGTCGATGCCGGCGAGGCCTCGTAGCGGGCGCGGGCGGTCTCTGGGTCGAGCGCGTAGTTCCACATGTCGTTCCAGTCGAGCTTGCGGCGCGCTTGGCCCATGCGGTCGTCCACGTCGCGCGCGTGCGGCACGCTCTTGGCTATGTCGGCGGCGTGCGCGGCGATCTTGGTGGCGATGAGGCCCTCGCGCACGTCATCGGCATCGGGCAGGCACAGGTGCTCGGCGGGCGTCACGTAGCACAGGAAGTCCGCGCCGGCGCTGGCGCTTATCGCCCCGCCGATGGCGGCGGTGATGTGGTCGTAGCCCACGCCGATGTCGGTCACGAGCGGGCCCAGCACGTAGTAGGGCGCGCCGTGGCACAGGCGCTTCTCCATCACCACGTTCGCGGCGATCTCGTTGATCGCCATGTGGCCCGGTCCCTCGATCATCACCTGCACGCCCGCGTCCCAGGCGCGCTTCGCGAGCTTGCCGAGCTCGATCATCTCGGCGGTCTCGGCAGCGTCGTTGGCGTCGTAGAGGCAGCCCGAGCGGCACGAGTCGCCGAGCGAGATGGTGACGTCGTACTCGTGGCAGATCTTCAGCACCTCGTCGTAGTACTCGTAGAAGGGGTTCTCGTTGCCGGTGACCTCCATCCAGCCGAAGAGCAGCGACCCGCCGCGGGAGACGATGTTCATGAGGCGGCCGGTCTCCTTGAAGGTTTTGATGACGGAGCGGTTGATGCCGCAGTGGATGGTCAGGAAGTCCACGCCGTCCTCGGCATGCGCGCGCACGGTGGCAAGCAGGTCGTCTTTCGTGAGCTTTACCAGGGGTTTCTCCATGTAGCCAATGGCGTCGTACATGGGCACGGTGCCTATCATGAGCGGGCACTCGTCCACCAGCTGCTGGCGGAAGAAACGCGTTTTGCCGGAGTTGGAGAGGTCCATGATGGCGTCGGCGCCCAGGCGCTCGGCGGTGTGGACTTTCTCCCACTCAACCTCGGCGTTAGCCACGTCGCCGGAGATGCCCAGGTTCACGTTCACCTTGGTGGAGAGGCCCTCGCCCACGCCCACGGGCTTGAGGCCTTTCGCAAGGTGGCGGATGTTGGCCGGGATGGCGATGGTGCCGCGCGCCACGCGCTCGCGGATGTACTCCGGGTCGCGGTGCTCGGCCTCGGCGACCGTGCGCATGGCGGGTGTGACGATGCCGGCGCGCGCAAAGTCCATTTGCGTGACGCACGGCGTGCCGTCCGGCCGCGTGGCGGCGGGGGAGAAGGACGTGCCGGTTGGGGGGACGTTGGCGTCGCCGGGCGTGCTGTGTGGCGCGCTGGTGCTGGTTTCGGCCGACGCGTTGGCGGCTGCGGCGGTTTCTGCGTTAGGCATGCTGGCGGCCTGCTTTTCTATGGCGTTGGATTCCGTTGTGCTGGGGTTTGGTGCTGCGTGCTGCGCTTCCATAGCGCTGCTCCCTTCGTTGGCATTACCCATATCAGGTTCTACGGGTCGGGGCGGGCGCGCCCCCTCTCAGCCTGCCGTCCCATCCTGCAAGCTCCCCGTTGATATGCAGTTGTTACCGGGTATTATAGCCGCTGAGCATGCAAGGCGCTCTAAAAAGGCGCATTCGTTTCGGATGCTCTCAGAGCGGACGCTCAAGCATATGTGTAGAGTATCGATCGGTGAGCTTATCGAGCGGATTAAGCGGGGATAGTACAGTACATTGGGGAGGGGAATCTCTCTCCATGTGTCGCTTCGAAGTCTTGTTAGACAAGATCTTGTGCTTGATGCGTTGGCTTATGCTGTTTTCAATGTTCCAACAACATCTCGGCACGCTAGGTACCGAGATGGGTGGGGCGCTAAATTGATACGGTCATTTTGAGTACAGGGGTTTACTCTTTTGCACCTCAGGTTATGTAGGTAAATAACGTGAGACGAAGAGAAGGAATCCTACAATGAAAAACGAGCGTGGAATCCGACTTCCGGATACCTTCGAAGAAGCAATTGACACTCTTGAGCGCTTCGTGGTCAGGGCACGCAGAGTTGAGGCACACTCGCTGGTCAAAAGCCAAAAAGTCAGGGAGTTCGTGCATCCGAAGTACGCCCTGGTATTCAACGGATCATCCATCTCAATGAGACTGGACAGCAGGCCAGAAGACGAGGAGGTCTTCGAGTCGCTGGCGGCAAGAATCCGTCCGTGCATCGTTGACAGCGAACCCATTCAACTCGAGAAGGTCGTAGCTGCCATTTGCATCCTCACGGAGAACATCGAGCTGACCGAACGGCAGCTCAAGCTGTTGAACTCTGTAAATGCATGGTATGAGGAGCATCTGGCACCCCATTCCTATGCGCCGATTGCCTCACACGAGGAGATAGGCAAGCTCGGCTCGGACGAAATCACGCCCGCGTCGGACACCCTGCTCGGTCTCGGCTGGTATTATGCCGACCTCGTTCATGCCGATCCCAAGCAGGAGAAAGAGGCGACACTTGAGTTCCCCTATGACGCCAGGTACAACCAAGGCGTGCTGCTCGTATCGTATCTGGCGCTCGTCATCTGCTCCCTGCTCAAGCTGATTCGAGAGATCAACGGGTCGCACGATCTCGGCCTATCGGCTGATGTATGGATCACGCAGGTCACGGCCGGAGGCGGGCCCTACGAGGTCGGCGTAGGGGCAGCCTACGTCGGTCCCGCCGGTAGTGTGCCAGAGCAAGGTGCCAGCATAGACCAAATGTCCGGGTTCAAGAAACTCGACCTTGTGACAGCACGGCGCATGCAGTGCCCGAGCTGCGCAGTAGATGCCCAGCTTGTTGATGAAGACGGTAATCCTCTAGCCACATTCGAGGGCTTTTATGCAATCGACAAAAGAGATAAAAGCGTCAACATCAACATAAACGACGAGATCATCTTGAAAGGAAGGCCGAAGAGTGATGCTGGGCCTGTCGAAGAGCTTCCATTTGACCAAGCGTTTTTTGACAAAGCCGCCCAGCCAGTCGAAGGCAAGATAGACCAGTTTGTCAGTTTCTTAGCACGTGCAAAGGCTGCGGGCAAGGTCATCGTCACGATGACGTGGCACGGGGCTGCCGTGGGAGGCGAAATCACCTTCCCGGAAAACCCGCCGGTCGGCGATGCTCCTTTGTCTGAGAGCACGAAATAGAAACTACCTGTTGTTCTCGCGTGATCTAATAACTCCTTGATGCATGCTGAGACCTTTTGAGGAGCTTCGAGATTTTGCTTAGCTGAGAAAAAAGCGTGGGCGTGAGTCCATGCCTCAAGCAGCGATAACTCACGTCGTTTAGCTGGCAACTTACTCGATGCCGGCTAATGGCTCTCGCAATTTGCATTGAGCAAATAGCGAAAAAAGCTTTTGAAGTCATCTGCCTGTTGTTACCATTTTCTTATCTATCAAAGCGGCAGAGGAGCTTCTATGCGGTCTGTATATGACGCACTTGATCCCATTGTCGGTTCGAGTATTTCTGAGAGAGAAAAGGGCGCCAAGTATGAGGCCGCTTGTGTTTGGTATTTGAATCATGATCCCTTTTGGTCTTCGTTTTTCTCACGTGTAGGAGTGATTGAGCAAGCTCTTTCTTGGGAGGACTGCCCCATCCAAGATACGCAAGATACGGGCATCGATCTTGTTGCCCAAGAGATGGAAACGGGAGCTTGGTGGGCGATTCAGTGTAAATGCTATGACTCTGAAAAGCAGCTTCCGAAAGGGATATGCGACTCATTTTTCGCGCGTGCACTTGGCGATAAATCAATCAGCCGGCTAATGATTATGACCACTGCAAAGGGGATTGCTCGTAATCTTCAGCAACAAATAAACAACACTGCTACGATGGTCATCGATACGTCCAAGATGGCAAACTCAGGGCTTGACTGGAGTTCGTTCATTACGAACGACGATGCTGGTGAGCGCATCACATATGACTGTCGCCCCCATCAGATGCAAGCTATTGCCAATATCGAGCAGACTTTTCTTGACCATGACCGCTGCAAGGCAATTATGGCATGTGGAACAGGCAAGACATTGATGTCGTTGCGTCTTGCAGAAGATTATCTTGGAGGAGCAGGAGTCGTACTTTTCTGTGCCCCATCGATTTCATTGGTTGGCCAATCAATGCGAGAATGGTTGTCCCAGTCTCGCATTCCTCTGGTGCCACTTGTTGTGTGTTCCGACGCCAAAGCGTCTCGGCGTGAGGACGCTGTTCCGATGACGCTTGATAGTTTCGAATATCCTGCAACTACGAAGGCTGACCGTCTTGTTGCGGCATACGATGCAAGTCGTCGACACAATGGACTCATCGTTATTTTCTCTACTTATCAGTCTATTGATGTCATCCATGAAGCGCAGGAAATCGGATTACCTGATTTTGATCTTATTGTGTGCGATGAAGCTCATCGCACTACGGGTAGTGCTCTGCCTGGCGTTTCGAAGCGCGACGCTTCGGCATTTATGAAGGTCCACTACAACGAGAATGTTCGGGGCAAAAAGCGCCTCTATATGACAGCAACGCCGCGTATCTATGGGGAAACCGCCAAGCGCAAGGGCGCCGAGGATGACTTCACCATCGCCTCGATGGACGATGAAGCAATCTATGGGCCGATTGCCTACCAGATCAAGTTCGGCGAGGCAGTGGAGAAAGGCCTGCTCACTGACTACAAGGTGGTCGTACTCACCGTGGAGGAGGACGCGCTGCGCGGGCAGGCGCCCGACCTCATGGGAGACGAGGGAGTGAATGCGTCGTCGCTCGATGCTTCCGATATCGGCAAAATCATCGGCTGTTGGAAGGGTCTTGCCGAGCACGGCGAGAACGCGCCCGCAGACGCGTTTGGCATTGGGGATATGCTCGTGGTGGATGATATGAACGCCGAACCCGCGTATGAGATCCAGCCGTTGCACCGCGCGGTGGGCTTCTGCTCGACCATCGACGCCTCGAAGACAATCTGCGAGGCTTTCAACGGCATCGTGGAAAAGTACATGGCTGCAGGCGGCGACGACTTCGACCTCAGGTGCGAGCTCGATCACGTCGACGGCACCATGAACGCTGCCGATCGTACACGCAAGCTCGCATGGCTCGGTGGCGAAGTGCCTGATGGTGAGTGTCGCATCCTCACCAACGCACGCTGCCTAGCCGAGGGCATCGACGTGCCCACGCTTGATGCGGTAATCTTTTTCAACGCAAAGAATTCCACCGTCGATATTGTGCAAGCGGTTGGGCGCGTCATGCGCACGGCCGATAACAAGCATTTCGGCTATATTATTCTGCCTATCTTTGTGCCGGCTGGGATGACTCCCGAGCAAGCACTTGATGATTCAAAGGTGTTCGCCAACGTGTGGAGTGTCTTGCAGGCGCTGCGCTCCCACGATGAGCGTATTGAGGCACGAGTCAACGCACTCGCGCTCGAACAGCGGGCACGAAAGGCCATGGGAGACCCACGCGCTGAAAGCCACAAAGGTTGGGACGATAGCTTTCCGACAAAGAGGGAGCTGGAAGAGCGTAAGGCGGCAGAGATCGCTCAGGGCGTGCAGATGCGTCTCTCGCTCTTTCCGGTTGAGCGCTGGGAGAAAGCCGTTCACACGACGCTTGTGAAGAAATGCGGTACGCGTATCTACTGGGATACATGGGCTGCTGATGTTGCGCGTATTGCGCAGCGTCACATCGAACGCATCGGCGCACTTGTTCATGACGATGCGGAGGTTCAAGCGCGGTTCCAGGTCTTTCTCAAGGGCCTGCGAGATTCGCTTAATCCCGGCATTTCCGAGCAGGACGCGGTTGAGATGATCGCGCAGCACATGATCACCGTGCCGGTATTCGACGCACTCTTCGGTGATTTTGAATTCGCGAAATCCAACCCTGTCTCGGTGGCCATCGATGGCTTTCTCTCCTCGCTCGAGGGCCATGATATCGAGGAGGCTTCCGACGCCGCAGTTCTCGATGACGTGTATGCGAGTGTGCGCCGCCGCGCGGCTATGGTGCGCACCGACACGGCGCGTCAGCAGCTTATCCGCGACCTGTACGAGCAGTTCTTCAAGGTTGCGTTCGAAAAGACCTCGCAGAAGATGGGCGTGGTCTACACCCCGACAGAGATTATCGACTACATCTTGCGCGAGACCGACCGTGTCCTCAAGCGCGAGTTCGGTAAGTCGCTCGCCGACGAGGGTGTGCACATCCTGGACCCCTTCGCGGGCACCGGATCGTTCATGGCGCATCTCATTGAGAGTGATCTCATTCCGGATGATAAGCTGGAGCAGAAGTACCGAAACGAGATGCACAGCAACGAGATATTGCTGCTGGCGTATTACATCATGACCATCAACATTGAGTACGCCTACCACGAGCGGATGGGTGGCGACTACGTGCCTTTCGAGGGTGGCGTGCTCACCGACACCTTCCAGATGACCGAGGCGAACGACACTATTGACGAGGTTGTCTTTGGGGAGAACTCGGAACGTGCTCGGAAGCAAAACGAGCTACCTATTCGCGTCATCGTTGGTAATCCGCCGTATTCGGTTGGACAGAGGAACGCCAACGATAACAACCAGAACGAGACCTACCCCTCGCTTGATGCGCGTATTGCTAGTACATATGCTGCCAAGACAAATGCTACGTTGAAAGGGGCTCTTTACGACTCTTACATACGGGCATTTAGGTGGGCGAGTGACCGCATCGGCGAGCAGGGCGTGGTGTGCTTTGTCTCAAACGCCGGCTGGCTGCGTGGCACGGCCATGAACGGTTTTCGACGTTGTCTGGTCAAGGAATTCGACGACATCTATGTGTTTGACCTGCGCGGTAACCAGCGCACTCAGGGCGAAGAATCGCGTCGAGAGGGCGGAAAGGTCTTTGGGCAAGGATCGCGCACCCCTGTGGCGGTGACACTTTTGGTAAAACACCAAGTCAAGGAGCATAGCGGTCGCATCCATTACCACAACGTGGGTGATTATCTCTCCCGCGAAGACAAACTTTCCATTATTGGTGACGCTGCCATCTCTGGTGAAGTTGAATGGCAGAGTATCACACCCGATAAGTATGGCGACTGGCTCGACCAGCGGGATGACACGTTCTATCTCTTTGCGCCGCTCGGTATGAAACCAAAATACAAACCTCCGCATGGTATTTTCCTAACGTATGCAACAGGATTGAAGACCCAACGAGACGCTTGGGCATGGGGGTTTTCAGCTACTGCCGTTAAGGACAACATGTTCGAGCTTATCGGCAATATGAACGAAGATATTAAGGCAGCGAGAGGTGATTCAAACCGGTTAAGGTACGATTCAACAAAGTGCAGCTGGACAAGAAGGCTCGTTGACCGTGCAAAAAAGGGCGAGCTTATACCTTACAATGAGTCGCATGTTGTAATTGGCATGTATAGACCATTTTGCAAACAATGGGTTTATTTCGATCAGTTAATGAACGAAAGACCGTCGCAGCACCCCCGCTTTTTCCCGCTCGCCGAAGGCGAGCGGGCGAAAGACCGTCGCAGCACCCATTGTTCTTTCGCTGATGAACGAAGAGCAGCTAAAGGCGAGTTGGCGGGAAAAAGCGGCGAAATACCGTCGCAGCAACTCTCTTCTCAATGCTTATTCAACATGACAATAGTTTGCTCTGATCGAGGACCATTCATTACAAATATACTTCCTGACCTTGAGCTTATTCATCATGGGCAGTGCTTCCCTCTCTACTGGTATGAGGAACAGGAAGTCGGTACTGCGCTCTTTGATTCTAATGACCATGTCGCCTCTGGTGGCCAGACCTCGCTCTTTGGTAATGGTGCATCGGATACGGAGATGTCTTACGTTCGTCATGACGCAATCACCGATGAGGCGCTGCATGTATTTCGCGAGGCGTATCCCCATGCATTCATAGGTAGATACAAGAAGGATGGTGGCGTCGAGCTCAATAAAGAGGACATCTTCTACTACGTTTACGGCATCCTGCACTCGCCGGAGTATCGCAAGCGCTTCGATGCGAACCTCAAGAAGGAGCTGCCGCGCATTCCGCTTGCGGAGGACTTCGCGGCGTTCTCGCATGTGGGACGGGCGCTTGTCGACCTTCATCTGAACTATGAGTCCGTCGAGCCCTGGGCCTCCATCGAAGAGGATGGCGATTCGGAACAACCCGGGCGCACGGTGAAGATGAGCTTTGGTAAATGCGAGAAAACGGACGAGAACCCCAAGGGCGTCGACCGCACAGTGCTGCATGTTGCTGAGAACATGACACTACGGGGCATTCCGCTTGAGGCATATGGCTACGTGGTTAACGGCCGTTCCGCGATTGAGTGGCTCATGGACCGCTATCAGATTCGTACCGACAAAGCGTCAGGCATTGTCAATGATCCTAACGATTATTCCGACAACCCGCGCTACATCGTTGAACTTGTGGAGCGTGTGGTAACCGTTTCGATGGAGACGCGGGAAATCGTAACGCAGCTGCCGGCGCTTAACGAGAAGTCTCAGCCTGTTGATTGGCCAGCCGCTTGGAAGACAGGATGAGAATCTTTAGCTTTATTTTGTAAGTTAGACTGTTTGAAAGGAGTAAAAATGTCCTCTGAAGTGCTGTTTAGTAACGATATGGAGCTATCGGAAGAGGAAAAGGCTGAATTTAAGGATCTTGTTCCGGTTCGGGGACGCATTACATATTCGAGCGCAAGCTTGGACATAGCCGGGTTAGTGCGTCGCTTAGAAAATGGTGATATTGTTATTCCTCAAATTGGAAAAAGTGGCGATGGACTTGAAGTCACACCGTTCCAGAGGGGCTTTGTGTGGACGAAACAGCAGATGGACTCGTTTGTTGAATCAATGCTGTTGGGGTATCCAACTCCAAGCTTGTTTTTCGTTAATCAGGGCGACGGAAAAATGGTTGTATTGGATGGGCAGCAGCGGCTAGAAACTCTTCGTTTGTTCTGTAACGGTCTATTTCATGATAAAATCTACCGATTGGCATTAAAGGGTTCTCAGTTTGATAAAAAGTCTTATTCAGAACTTGAAGCAGACTCCAGAAGGTTTTTGGACAATACGTATCTATCAGTTACTGTTATCAGGCTTGAGAGTAGCCCTCATGCAGTTGAAGCAGTATACGACGTATTTGCACGCTTGAATTCCGGTGGCACCAAGCTAACCCCTCACGAAATAAGAATGGCTCTGTATAACGGCTCGCTTATGCAGGTTATAGATGAATTGAACCGCAACGAAGCATGGAGGAGACTGTATGGGGGTCATTTGAACAGACGGTTCCGTGATCACGAGCTTGTTTTGCGAATAATCGCTTTATATAAATGTGAAAACGAATATAAAAAACCTCTTGGAGGGTTCTTAAATTCTTTTGCCTCTAAGTATAGATATAATACTTCGGACGATTTAAGAGTAGAATCTCAGTTGTTTATTAAAGTGGCTGAGCTTTATGCAGAGCTCAATAACCCAACCTTATTCTCTACGAGCGAGCGAAAACAATTGAATACATCAAAGGCTGACTCCCTAATGGTTGGTGCGATGAAATACTTGGCTGCTGGTGGGGAAATTGATGTAGATAAGGCCGCTAAAGTTGTTACGGCCCTTGAGTGTCGGGAGGATTACATTTCGAGTATTTCGCAGGCAACTTCAGATGAGTCAAACGTTCATTCTCGAATTGCGAGCGTGTTGAGCGAGTATAAAAATGCATAGTTGGATTCCTACCACTGTTGCAAACTCTCTAGCAGATCTTAAATCTCTATATAAAGAGATCGAACGGTTGAACAAGAATGATCCGCTAGGCGAAAGCTTGCATTTCCTTTCAAATTGGTTAATTGTGCGAAGTTGTGGGCATATCGAAATTACCGAGCAGGCTTGCATAGAGGACTTGTTTGACCGGTGCTTTGGTTCTGTGGTTCATCATTACGTCGATCACACTGCGTTTCGCACGGGGAGGAATCCCAATCCTGATAATTTAATTGGTTTACTTAAACAGATTGATCCGAGTAAAACCCTTGCTACAAAGTTGAAAGAGTTTTTAAGAACCGTATATCAAGGAAGCGGCGGACTTTCGATGACGCAAAACACATATAAAGAATATCTGAATACGATTGTGGACTCGCGAAACTCGATAGTTCATGGGTATAGCTTTCATATCACTGCTGATATAGCGATGGAGTATTCCAAAGTCACTGAGGCTATTTCTGACTGGTATTTGGCCTGCTTTGTGCCGCAAGGTGAAGCTGAAGAAACAATTCTTAATGGAGCCATGGATGAGCGAGTAAGTATCAATGAAGTGCGAAGGCAAAACGCTGCTCAGCAGCTGGGGATAGCGGATGACGCTGTGGCGAATTAACGAAAAATGCAGCATGCATCGTATGGATGCTTTCGGTGGCATTCTATTGAAAATCGAAAATGGTTTTACAGTTAGCCATCTGGTACCGTTAAGAATCATGCGCACTTTCCGACGGTCCCATGGCTCGTTGTCCAGTGCGGCTGCTCGTCCAGCAGCACCACATCCAGGTAATGCCTCGACCCCCTCGCTCGCTCTCCGCGGTGTACCCGAGCTTTCGCTGTCACGAGCGTGGGCGTGCCCTTTCCGTCCGGGAAGGCCCCGATCGCGCGGGTGCTCCTGCGGACCTCACGGTTGAGCCTCTCGACGGCGCTACTGGTGCGCATGCGCCGCCAGTGTTCGCGCGGGGACCGTGCGCAGGCGAGTGCCTCCGCGCACCCCTCGCGGGCGGCCTTGGCCGCCTCCTCAAGCCCCACCGATCCGAGCTCCTCCGCGATGGCGAGTGCCTTCGCCTCGAATTCCTCTCTCAACCCCGTCGCATGGGCGGCCTTGGGCATGGCGGTGGCTCGCAGGCGCTTGGTCTTAGGGGCCTTCGCGCGCGTTCCTGCAGAAGCGGGCGGCACAGCGCTGGTGGGTCGCCTTGGGGGAACACCTCCGCGACCGGGCCTGCCCTGCCGCCGGCGAGCATACGCGCGCCTCGATCATCGCCTCCCCGGTGCTTGTCCCGCGGCGCCGGCAGCGCTCGATGACCACGGTGGCGGACCTCGCGTCCTTGGACTCGGGCATGATCACGTCCCAAAAGTTGGTGTAAGGGCGTCTTCTGTGTGTACTGCACGTAGTGGTAGTGTCGCGAAAAGTGGTGTAGGGGCCTCCGCCCGGAATCTCTGATGAGCCGAACCTACGCTGCCATCGCCCTCTCGTCAAGCCCGGAGAGCGCCACGATCCTCGAGCGCGCCCTCGAGACCTGCTCCTCGGTCGGCTCCGGGACGGGCGCGGTCTCTCGCTCCCACAGCCCCTCGATCGCGGACGGCTCCATGTACCTGCGGCTGGACCAGTCCTCGGACGCCTCGCAGCACACCGCGCCCACCAGGCGGACCAGCGCCGCCTCCGACGGGAAGCTCTGGACCACGCGCGTGCGGCGCTTGATCTCACGGTTGCAGCGCTCCTGGACGTTGTTGGTCCTGATGCGGCGGCGGTGCGCCTCCGGGAAGTCGAGGTAGGCGAGGGCGTCGGCCTCGGCCTTCTCCATGACCCTCCCGGCGTCGGCCGACAGGGACGCGATGACGCCGCATGCGGCCTGGTAGAGGGCGCGCGCCCTCACCGGGTCGTCCTCGTCGAACACGGCGTGCAGGACGCGTCCCGCCGCGGCCCTCTTCGAGCGCGTGGGGCACGCGTCGACCACGTCCCGCTCGAGGTGGACGACGCAGCGCTGCCAGGCCGCGCCCGGGAAGAGCTCGCGCACCGCGCGCACGATGCCGCCGTGGGCGTCCGAGGTCACGCACTGCACGCCGGAGAGCCCCCTCTCGCGAAGGCCGCGCAGGAACCCCTTCCAGCTCGCGTAGGACTCCGTGTCGACGCAGGCCAGGCCCACGACCCTGCGAACGCCGTCCTCGCCGACGGCTATGGCGGTGACGACCGCGGCGGTGGCCCCGTGGCCGTTCTTCCGGCGGGGCACGTAGGTGGCGTCGACCCAGAGGTAGGGGTAGCGCATCGCGGGCAGCTGGCGCGACCTGAGGTCCGCCACCTCTGCGTCGAGGGCCGCGCAGATGCGCGAGACGGCGTCCTTGGAGAGTCGGTCCGCGCCCATGCGCTCGAGGACCTTCCCGACCTTCCTCGTGGAGACCCCGAGCGCGTATGAGTAGTAACCCGTTTTGGTAACGTCAGTCAGCCGGAATGGTACCGCCGGTCAGCCGCCGACGGTACCGGATGTAT
>CALULH010000013.1 GCA_944321435.1 uncultured Coriobacteriaceae bacterium
ATCTCCGAGCTCTCCTGGAACCACGTCAACCACCCCTCCGAGGTCGTCAAGGTCGGCCAGGAGGTCGAGGTCGAGGTTCTGGATGTCGACCTCAACCGCGAGCGCATCTCGCTGGGTCTCAAGCAGACCACCGAGGATCCGTGGCGTTCGCTCGTGAAGAAGTACCCGGTCGGCGCCATCGTCGAGGGTACCGTCACCAAGCTCGTCCCGTTCGGCGCCTTTGTCGACCTGGGCGAGGGCATCGAGGGCCTGGTCCACATCTCCGAGATGGCCAACAAGCACGTTGACCAGCCCAGCCAGGTCACCCACGTGGGCGCCAAGGTGCAGGTGAAGGTCATGGAGATCGACCTCGACCGTCGCCGCATCAGCCTCTCCATGAAGTCCGCCGCCGAGACCCTCGGCGTCGAGATCGAGGTTGCCCCGCTGCCTGAGAAGGCCGAGAAGAAGGACGCCGAGTAACCCTCGTCGCCCCATATAGCCTCGCATGACAAGGGCCCCGGTTCGCAAGAGCCGGGGTCCTTTCTTTCATAAACGTGTGCCCTTCTCGCCCCATACATTTTCACGTGAAGTGGCAGGGAAGGGCCCGGGGCGTTTATACTATGTAGCATCTGCGGGTTTTACGTGCCTGCGTTGAAATGCGGGCATTGAGTCGCGAGGAGGAATCGCATGGCAGTATCCGCACCGGTCGATGCGACCAAAACCGCCGCTTGGGCAGCGCTCGGGAAGCATTACGACGAGCTCAAGGCCCAGGGCATCAGCTTGAAGGATTGGTTCGCCGCGGATGGCAAACGCGTGGAGAAGCTCACCTTCGACGTTAACGACCTGCGGTTCGACCTGTCCAAGAACCTGGTTGACGACGAGACGCTGAAGCTTCTGGTTGACCTTGCGCGCGAGGTCAAGCTCGAGGAGCGCCGCGCCGACATGTTCTCCGGCGTTCACATCAACACCACCGAGGACCGCGCCGTGCTGCACAGCGCGCTGCGCCGCCCCGAGTCCGAGAAGGGCACGGTGTTCGACGGCGAGCAGGATTGCGTGGCCGACGTGCGCCATGAGCTCGACCGCATGTACGCCTTCGCCGAGAAGGTCCGCTCCGGCGAGTGGAGGGGCGTTACCGGCAAGCGCATCGAGCACCTCATCTCCATCGGCATCGGCGGCTCCGATCTGGGCCCCGTCATGGTCTACGAGGCGCTCAAGCCCTTTGCCGACGCGGGTATCGACTGCCGCTACATCTCCAACATCGACCCCAACGACATGGCCGAGAAGGTCAAGGGCCTCGATCCGGAGACTACGCTCGTGATCATCGTCTCCAAGACCTTCACCACGCTTGAGACGCTCACTAATGCGCGCGAGGTCAAGGCTTGGATGCTCGAGCAGCTTGCTGCCCAGGGCGCGGTCGACGGCTCTGACGAGCAGAACGCCGACGCCATCGCCAAGCACTTCGTGGCGGTGTCCACCGCGCTCGACCTGGTAGCCGATTTCGGCATCGACCCCGAGAACGCCTTCGGCTTCTGGAGCTGGGTGGGCGGCCGTTACTCCGTCGACTCCGCCGTGGGCCTGTCGCTCATCGTGGTCTTCGGTCCCGAGCGCTTCGAGCAGTTCCTGCAGGGCTTCTACGCCATGGACCGCTACTTCGAGAACACCCCGCTCGAGGAGAACGCCGTGGCGCTGATGGGCCTCATCAACGTCTGGTACGCCGACTTCTTCGGCGCGGAGACCCACGCGGTACTGCCCTACAACCAGTACCTGCATCGGTTCCCCGCCTACCTGCAGCAGCTGACCATGGAGTCCAACGGCAAGCACGTGCGCTGGGACGGCTCCGAGATCACCTGCGGCACCGGCGAAATCTTCTGGGGCGAGCCCGGCACCAACGGCCAGCACGCCTTCTACCAGCTGATTCACCAGGGCACCAAGATGGTTCCGGCGGACTTCATCGCCTTCGTGAACACGCCCAACCCCTACAAGGACGGCAACCAGGACGTGCACGAGCTGTTCCTGGGCAACTTCCTCGCCCAGACCAAGGCGCTTGCCTTCGGCAAGACCGCCGACGAGGTCCGCGCTGAGGGCACGGCCGAGCAGATCGTGCCGGCACGTTGCTTCGAGGGCAACCGTCCCACCACGTCCATCTTCGGCGAGGCCCTGACGCCCTTCTCGCTTGGCGAGCTTATCGCCCTGTACGAGCACATCGTTTTCGTCGAGGGCACGGTCTGGGGCATCGATTCCTACGACCAGTGGGGCGTTGAGCTCGGCAAGCAGCTTGCCAAGCAGATCACCCCTGCCTTCCACGACGACGAGGCCCTGGCTTCCCAGGATGCTTCCACCCAGTCGCTCATCCAGTTCTACCGCGCACACCGCAAGTAGCGGGTAGTAGCTCTACAGCGCGCATCGCCTTGAGGGCCCCGGCTTCACGGGGCCCTCTTTTTATGGGATGGGGGGGGATGGGCTCAGTCCATCCTGCTTAGCCGCCGCTATGCGCGGCGGTGCTCTCGCAAAAATGAATGAAACTAGCTAGCATATAGTGGCGCAAGATGGGTATGCTGTGCTAAGGTGGCACCTGGCTACCCGGACAGCCAATGAGTGGGGTGCGACCAGGCTGTATCGGGTATAGTAGATGCCGCGAACGGCGGGCGCATGCCGCCCGAGCATTTTGTCTGGAAGGGGTACACGTGCTTGAGCTGAAGAACGTGTCGTATACGGTCAAGGCGGGGAAGGATTCCTACGATGACCGCGATCATGATATTATCCGCGACCTCTCGCTCACGGTGGAGCCGGGCAAGCTCATCGTGATCACCGGTCCCAACGGCGGCGGCAAGTCCACGCTGTCCAAGCTCATTATGGGCATCGAGGAGCCAACGGCGGGCACCATTTCCTTCGAGGGCACGGACATCACCCATATGCCCATCGACGAGCGCGCGCGTCTAGGGATCGGCTACGGGTTCCAGCAGCCGGCGCGCTTCACTGGCATGAAGGTCTCCAAGCTGATCCGCATCGCTTCGGGTGAGAAGCACATGAGCTCCGCGGCCTGCAATAAGTACCTGTCCGCCGTGGGCCTGTGCTCGGCCAACTACCTGGATCGCGACGTGGACAAGTCGCTTTCCGGCGGCGAGCTCAAGCGCATCGAGATCGCCACGATCTTGGCGCGCAATCCCAAGCTCGCCATCTTCGACGAGCCGGAGGCGGGCATCGACCTGTGGAGCTTCGACAAGCTCACGGCCACGTTCGAGGAGCTGCACAAGGGCCAGCCCGACCATACGATCCTCATCATCTCCCATCAGGAGCGCATCATGCAGATGGCCGACGAGATCATCGTGATCAAGGACGGCCAGGTTGCCCGGCGCGGTTCGCGCGACGAGATCTACCCCACGCTCATGTTCAGCAAGAACCAGGACCCGGCGTGCGGCTTCACCCGTGCGGCCGAGGCGGTCACCTACTAGCGTACGCGGTGCCCGGCGCGGCGTAAGGGGAGGAGGGCGCACGCCCTTCCCGCGCCGCCCGCGCATCCGCCCTTCTGATTTCCAACCGTAGAGGAGGCCATCATGGCTGATACCGCAACCATTCCGGCGCCTGCGCAGGGGGCCACGGGCTCCGAGGTCGATCTGGACGCCATCTCGCGCGAGATGCTCGAGGTTATCGCCGATATGCACGGCGACACCCCCGGTGCCGTCAACATCCGCAAGAACGGGTGCCTGGCATGCCGCACCAATTCCGAGCACGTGACCATCACGAGCAAGACCGACAACCCCGGCATCGACATCCACGTTGACGCGGGCTGCAAGAACGAGCACGTCCACATCCCGGTCGTGGTGACCGAGGAGGGCGTGCACGACGTGGTCTACAACGACTTCTTCATCGGCGCCGGCGCCGACGTCTACATCGTGGCCGGCTGCGGCATTCACAACGGGGGCGACAAGGACGCCGAGCACGACGGCATCCACCGTTTCTTCCTCGAGCCGGGCAGCCACGTGGTGTACGTGGAGAAGCACTACGGCGAGGGCGAGGGCACGGGAGCGCGCATCCTGAACCCCACGACCGAGGTGCATTTGGGCGAGGGCTCCAGCATGGAGATGGAGATGGTGCAGATCAAGGGCGTGAGCTCCACGATCCGCAAGACCACCGGCACGCTGGAGGCCGACGCCAAGCTCGTCATCACCGAGAAGCTCATGACGCACGGCGAGCAGCATGCAACGAGCGACCTGGACTTCGAGATGGTGGGCGACGGCGCCACGGTGCGCGTGATCTCCCGCTCGGTGGCTCGCGGCAACTCCGTGCAGGTGTTCCATCCCAACGTGACCGGTGCGGCCGCCTGCCGCGGCCACGTGCAGTGCGACTCCATCATCATGGACAACGCGCGCGTGACGAGCATCCCGGCCATCGACGCCAAGTCCACCGAGGCGCAGCTGGTGCACGAGGCCGCCATCGGCAAGATCGCCGGCGAGGCCATCACCAAGCTCATGACGCTCGGTTTGACCGAGGAGGAGGCCGAGGAGCAGATCTTGGAGGACTTCCTCTCCTAATTGTGTCGACGCTGCGCGGGTCCCAGGCCGCCGAGATTGCGGTTCAAGCCTCGCGCACCACCTCAAGGTGCGTGCGCGTCGGCTTTCACCGCAATCTCGGCAGCCTGGGACCCGCTCGCTGACTGGCTGCTCCGTCCCGGGCGGCCTTCTTCTTGTGGGTCGACGCTGCGGGAGCCTCTGCCGTTGGCCGAGAAGTTCGGGATGGCGGCGGCATCTTCAGCGTTTCTTTAGTTATCGCGCCGTTGGTTGCGGTAATAATGTAGCCGATGAGACAGCAGATGGCAGCTAGGCCGGGTCGCAGCGCCGACCGGCCCCGCGTCCCGCCTGCCGCCGCGAGGAGAGGAGATCCGACATGTATGCGTTGAACCGTCCTTCCCACCGCCTGATGGGCGTGACCGCGGCGGCGTGCCTGGCGCTCGCCCTGGGGCTCGCCGGCTGCCAGCAGGCTTCAGGCGACGACGCCCGCGTGGCGGAGCTCGAGCAGCAGGTCGAGGATCTGCAGGCGCAGCTGGACGACCAGGGTGCCGCAAGCGCTTCCCAGGGCACCTCGTCGGACGATGCCGGCGCTTCCGGGTCCTCTGCCGGCACGGACACGGCGTCTTCCGACCAAGCGCTCGACGCCGACCTTACCGCTGCCTACCCCGAGCTCGCCGATTTCGAGGGCCAGGTCGCCGATCTGGAGGCCACGTGCCAAAACGTGCAGGCCTCCGATGACCGCAACGCCAACTACCAGACGTTCATCGGCGTGAAGCAGCAGATCGAGGCCGTTGAGCACGCGATGGACAACTACGACGAGAACCAGGAGGCTGCGGCGCGGGCCGGCACGCTCTCCTACGACGAGTACATGCGGATCGAGCGGGCCGTCGACTATCTGGACGAGCGCTTGGACCATGCCAAGGACGGCATGGAGTACACCTTGGGCATCGACGACTAGGCCTCAGCCCTGCCTTCTTCAGCATGCCGAGGCGCGCTGGGTAACGCCCGGGGCGAGAAAAACGCCCCTGAGCGTTGCGAAGCGCGCCTCGGCTTTGTTTTTTGCCTCTGACGCGGCGCTCCGGGCGTCGCGCACCGGCGTCGCGCCCGTCTCAGCGCGCCCGCCCTTGTCTCTCAGCGGGCGCCCGCCTATCATGGGGGCGTTTGACCCCCCCCTGCGAGGAAGGAGCCCCGTGGTCTGCGACCTTGATTTTCTCGACCGCCCGGTGGCGCTGTTCGATTTCGACGGGACGCTGGTGGACACCGGCCCCATCGTCATGCGCACGGCGCGCACCGTGCTTCTCGCCCGCGGCTACAGCCGGGAGGAGACGGACGACCTGACGTGCCTGATAGGCCCGCCGCTCGTGGACGGCTTCCGCGACTGCTTCCATATGACCCAGCGCGAGGCCGAGGACGCCACGGCGGAGTACCGCCGTATCTTCGACCAGGCCGGTCCGGACGAGTACCCGCCCATGTCGGGGGCCCTTGAGCTGCTCGACGCACTGCGCGCGCAGGGGCGCGCCATCGGCATCGCCACCTCGCGTTTGGAGACGGGTGCGCGCAAGATCGCCGAGGACATCGATGTGCTGCCGCGGGTGGATGCGCTTGCCGGCGTGGTTCCGGGCCTGCGCCGGACCAAGGCCGATTCCATTGCCGGCGCCCTGGAGCTGCTCGGGCGCGCGCCGCAGGAGGCCTTTATGGTGGGGGACCGCCATCACGACGTGGAGGGCGCGGCCGAGCTGGGCATTCCCTGCGTGGGCGTGTACTCCGGCGCCGCCAAGCCAGGCGAGCTCGAGGGTGCCGGCGCGGCGCTTACCGTGGGCGGCCTGGATGAGCTTCTCGCCCTGATCGGCGGGGGAGCGGCGGGGCGGTAGGCGCGGGATGCGGCCGTCCGCGACGTCGTGCATAATAGGAGGGCGAGAAGATCCGGACCGGGGCGCTTGGCGGGCCCCGGTCCGCTGACGGTGAGGAGAGAACATGATCGACCCTGAGCTCGAGCAGTCCGTTGACGCCTACGTGGATGCGGTGTGGGAGGACGTGGTGGCCGATATCGCCGACTTGGTGAGCCATCCGTCAGTGGCCGATGCCGCCCAGGGGGTCCCGGGCGCGCCCTTTGGCCCGGAGGTGCGCGGAGCGCTGGACTGCGCGCTGGGCATTGCGCGCAAGCTGGGCTACCAGACCTCGGACGACGACGGCTACGTGGGCATGGCGGATATTCCCGGCGCCGACGACATCCAGATGGCCACCATCGCGCACGTCGACGTGGTGCCCGCCGGCACCGGCTGGAACACCGACCCCTTCCGCATGGAGCGGCGCGAGGGCTGGCTGCTGGGCCGCGGCGTCATCGACGACAAGGGACCCGCGGTGCTTTCGCTTTACGCGGGTGCCTACTTCCTCAAGCACGGCATCACCCCGCGCCATGCCTTCCGCGCGCTGCTGGGCTGCGACGAGGAGGTGGGCATGTCGGACGTCCACCACTACCTGGAGGGGCATGACGACCCGGCGTTCCTCTTCACCCCGGACGCGTCGTTCCCGGTGTGCAATGCCGAGAAGGGCCTCTTCGACATGACCTTCGTGAGCCCCGTCATCACCGATGGCAACGTGGTCTCCTTCGAGGGCGGCACCGTTTCCAACGCCGTGCCCAGCCTGGCCGTTATGGAGCTCCGCGCCGACGCGGCCGCCCTGCCGGTGGCCGACGGCATCGACATCGAGGCTGCGGCGCCCGGCGTGGCGCGCCTCACGGCCCATGGCGTGGGCGGTCACGCCTCGCTGCCCGAGGGCACGCGCAACGCCATCGGCATGCTCGTGGCGTACGCGCGCGCCAACAAGCTGCTGGCCGCTGCCGAGGAACCGTACTTCGAGCTGCTCGCCACCATCCATGCGGACACCGCGGGGAGCGCCCTGGGCGTTGCTACCGCAAGCCCGGCGTTCGGCCCGCTCACCTGCATCGGCGGTACCATGCGCATGGCCGACGGCCGCTTTGA
Source organism: uncultured Coriobacteriaceae bacterium (assembly GCA_944321435.1). GTDB lineage: Bacteria > Actinomycetota > Coriobacteriia > Coriobacteriales > Coriobacteriaceae > CALUOB01. The sequence goes on from CALULH010000013.1 coordinate 7,469, forward strand.
GCAGACCATCGACATCCGATTCCCCGACAGCACCTCCGAGCAGGAGCTTGCCGACAAGCTCTCGGCGCAGGCCGAGCGCTTCGGCTCGCAGGGCGTCGTGGGCACGACCAAGCCCCCGTTCTCGGTCTCTGCCGATTCCCCGGCCGTGCAGGCGCTGCTCGGCACGTACAACGACGTGACGGGCGAGAAGGCCGAGCTTCTCTCCATGGGCGGCGGCACCTACGCGCGCAACTTCGCCCGCGCCGTGAGCTTCGGTCCCGAGGAGGAGCTCGCGGACGCGCCCGCATGGGTCGGCCAGATGCACGGCCCCAACGAGGGGGCCGGCGAGCAGCAGCTGCGCCAGGCGCTCAAGATCTACATCATCGCGCTCGTGCGGCTCATGGAGCTGGACTACTAAGAGGGAAAGGAAGGGCGAGCGCCCCCGACGCCTGCGGTCGGGGGCGCCCCTGCCGCCGGGCAGGCAGCGGCCCGGCGTTATCCGCCGCGCGGCCGTGCCGCCCGCGGCAAGGAAAGGAGCCAGGTTTTGGCTATTCTTCTGGGCTGCGACGCGGTGTCGCTCGCCTATCCCACCAAAAACGTGCTCGACCAGGTGACGCTCGGCGTCAACGAGGGCGACCGCATCGGCATCGTCGGCCGCAACGGCGACGGCAAGTCCACGCTGCTGCGCGTGCTTGCGGGCCTGCAGGAACCCGACGACGGACGCGTGACGCATCGGCGCGACCTCGCCGTCGGCGTTCTCGGGCAGTCCGACGCGCTGGACGACGACTCCACGGTGGGGCGGAGCGTGGTGGGAGACCTGCCCGAGTACGAGTGGGCCGCCAGCGCGCGCATACGCGGCATCATCGCCGCCCTTATCGCCGACATCGACTGGAACGCGCGGGTGGGAACGCTCTCGGGCGGCCAGCGCCGCCGGGTTGACCTGGCGCGTCTCCTGATCGGCACCTGGGACGTGCTCATGCTGGACGAGCCCACCAACCATCTGGATGTGCGCGCCATCGCCTGGCTTGCGCGGCACCTCGAGGAGCGCTGGCAGCCCGGCCAGGGGGCCCTTCTGGTGGTGACGCACGACCGCTGGTTTTTGGATGCGGTCTGCGAGCACATGTGGGAAGTCCACGACGGGCGCGTCGAACCCTTCGAAGGCGGTTATTCGGCTTACATCCTGCAGCGCGTGGAGCGCGACCGCGCCGCCGCCGTGGCGGAGCAGCGCCGCCAGAACATGATCCGCAAGGAGCTGGCATGGCTTTCGCGCGGGGCGCAGGCGCGCAGCACCAAGGCGAAGTTCCGCGTGGACGCCGCCCGCGCGCTTATCGCCGACGACCCGCCGGTGCGCAACGCCTTGGAGCTCAAGCGCCTTGCCGTGGCGCGCCTGGGCAAGCAGGTCATCGACTTGGAGAACGTGTCGGTGAGCTTCGGATCGGACGGGGGGCGCGCGGCGGAGGGCGCCGCGGGCGCTCCTGCCACCGCCGACGCGGGGACTCCCTCCCATGAGGTTCTGCGCGACATCACCTGGCTCATCGGCGCCGGCGACCGCTTCGGCGTGCTGGGCGAGAACGGAGCGGGCAAATCCACGTTGCTGAGCGTGCTCGAGGGCCGGCTCGCCCCTTCGGGCGGGCGCGTCAAGATAGGGCAGACGGTCAAGTTCGGGACGCTTTCCCAGCAGCTTACGGAGCTCGCCCCGTACGAGGAGGACACCATACGCGAGCTGCTGGGTCGCTATAAGCGCGTTTACGTGGTGGACGGCAAGGAGACAAGCCCCGAGAAGCTGCTGGAGCGGTTGGGCTTTACCCGCGAGCAGCTGCTCAGCCGGGTGAAGGACCTCTCCGGCGGCCAGCGCCGGCGCCTTCAGCTCCTGCTCACCATCTTGGCCGAGCCCAACGTGCTCATCTTGGACGAGCCCGGCAACGACCTCGACACCGACATGCTGGCCATTGTGGAGGACCTGCTCGACAGTTGGCCGGGCACGCTCATCTTGGTGAGCCATGACCGCTACCTTATGGAGCGCGTGACCGACCACCAGTACGCGCTGATAGACGGGCGTCTGCGCCATGTGCCGGGCGGCGTCGACGAGTACCTGCGCCTGCTGGACGAGCGCGACGCGGTGTGCGGTGCCGTGGCGGGCGAGAAGGGCGGACCTGCGGGCCCGCGCACGGTCCCCGGTTCCCCGGATGCGTCCACGGGCTCCTCGGCCGACGGCTCGGGCGCGTCCTCCGGCGCTTCTCGCCCAACCGGCCTGACGCGTGCCGAAGAGTACAAGCTTAAGAAGCAGCTCTCGTCGACCGAGCGCAAAATGGAGACGCAGCGCGGGAGGCTCGAGGAGCTGAAGGAGGGTATGGCCGCGGTCGATCCGACGGACTACCAGGCCCTGGAGGATCAGCAGGCCAAGATCGACGCCGCGCAGGATGCGCTTGACGAGCTTGAGACCGTTTGGCTGGAGCTCTCGGAGCAGCTCGAGGGATAGCGGCCCTCTGCGCGCCGCGCTGCGGCTGCGGGTGCCGTGCCCGCTGCGGTGCGGATTGCGAAAGATGAAGAGAGGGGAGCGGCCCTATGCGGTTCTCGGCCCATGAGATGCACGTGATCTGCGCGTTGGGGTTCTGCGGCTTGGTCTCGGCAGCGGACAACTGGTTCGTGTCGCCGGCGCTGCCCTCCATCGCGCAGACGTTGGCGGTGCTGCCGTCTGCGGCGGCGGTGGTGCTTACGGCCTACTTGGTGCCGTACGGCGCGCTGCAACCGGTGTGCGGGTCGCTGGGGGACCGTTTTGGGAGGCTGCGCCTGTTGCGCGTTATCGTGCTGGGGCTCGCCGCGGGCACGCTCGTTTGCGCCGCGGTGCCCTCGCTCGGCGCGCTCGTCGCGGCCCGCATCCTCACCGGCTGCTTTGCGGCGGGCATCATCTCGGTCTCGCAGGCCTTCGTGGGGGATACCGTGGGGCATGACCGCCGTGCGGGGGCCGTCGGCATTCTCATGGGCATTACCTTCACGGGCCAGGGGCTCTCTGCCGGGCTCGGCGGCATCCTCACCGACTTGGTGGGCTGGCGGGCCGCCTTCGCCGCCTTCGGCGTGCTGGCGCTTGCCGCCTGGGCGCTTCTGTGGACCTTGCGGGAGCCGGAGCGCAAGGCGGATGCGCCCTCCTCGGCCTCTGCCGTGCGCGATGGCGGGGCCTCGGGTCCTGTGGCTTTCTTACGCGACGCGGTGCGGGTGTTCTTCGGCCGGGGGCGCGCGGTGTTCTTGCTCGCGTGCACTACGGGCGTGCTCTTTTTGGGCGTTTACGGCCTCATGGGCACCTTCCTTTCCGAGCGCTGCGGGCTTACGGCAACGCAGGCGGGCTTGGTTATGATGCTTTACGGGGTGTTCTGCCTTGTCGGCGGGGCGCTGTCCGGGCGCCTGGGGGCCCACCGCGGCCTTGCGGGCGTCATTGCAGTGGGGGAGGTTTCCGGCGTCTGCGCCGCGCTCGCGTTGACGGTGGTCGCCGTCACGGGGCTGTGGCAGCCGGCGCTTGCGGCCGCTGCGTGCCTGGGGCTCGGCTACATCCTCGTGCAGCCCACGCTCGTCTCGCTCTCCATGGACGCGGATCCCGATCAGGCGGGGCTCTGCACGGGGCTCGTGGGCTTCGGCGTGTTCGCCGGGGGCGGCGTGGGCAGCACCTTGGGAGGGGCGCTGCTCGCCGTGGCGGGCTATCCCGCGCTTTGGGCAACCGCCGCCGTCCTTCTCGCCTGCCAGTTGATCGTCAGCTCCCGTGTCCTGCGCCGGTAAGCTAAGGAGAAGAGCCCGCCGCCATCGCGTGCCGGGTTCTCGCTCGTTGCATTTGATGCACCTTCGCTGATGAAAATGAGCGGGGCGGGCTTGCGCGGTCGCTCCCGGTCGGTCCTTTCGTAAACGATAGGTCATGCGTCCGTTTACATTTCCAGCGGGTTCGTATCCACGATGACGGAGCGCCAGAGGGCGAGGCGGCGTCTGCGTTGCCGCTCGGCGTCGCACTCGTTTTCGAAACGTGTCCGCCGCTTGCCCAGTACCCTGCGCATGCGGTCGGCTAGCCGCTCCAACGCGATGAAGTTGCCCGCCTGGTCGGTGGTTATCGCAAAGTAGGCGAGATCACGCCGCAGTGCGATCTCGTTGCGCCGCGCCGTGTCTCGCGTGCGGTCGCGGCGGCTGCTGTGAAAGTCGTCGCTGTCGTAGTCGATTGCCACGCGGCGCACCCGTCCCCGTCGGTCTGTGCGGCGGATCAGGATGTCGGGGCGACGCACCTGGGTGCGCACGTTGCCGAATGCGTCGCGCTCAAGGCGGATCTTGATTTCTTGATTCAACGCCACCGTTCCCAGCGCGTACCCGCCTCTGAGCGGCGGCAGCGCGTAGAGCATGGCAATCCCGCTTTCGCGTGGGGAGGCTGAGCCGTCCAGCGCGTGGTGCGCTGCCTGACGCGCCAGCACGGCGCCGTTGAGATGCACCGCCCGGCGCGCGAAGCGCTGCAGCTGCGCGCTCTTGCAGAGGTGTTCCCCCTGCACGCGTTGCCCCAGACCCTCTCCGTCCTCGGCGCGCCAGTACGATGCGCAGAGCTCGTAACCTAGGTAAATGGCGCGGACGGGATCGAGCGAGGCGCATCCTTGGACAAACGCGAGAGGCGGTGCGCAGAGGCACACGCCTGATCCCAGGTCGAGCAACGACCCCACCGGCAGGGCAACGCGACAGACGTGGATCTTGGTAGAGGGCCGGGACTGTTTGGCGCGGTCGGTGCCGACGAGCAGATCGAGCGGTTGGTTCGGCGTAGGAGAGAGGCCGAGCATGTGGCAGGCGCGCTCGATCTGCTCCGAGGTCGGCGCATGCGTCGGTAACGCGGTGGTCTGGCTGGGATGAGCACGGCCGATGGCGACGGGGTTCCGGCGCGTGAGAAGCCAGGCAAGCGAGCTGGTATGTGATACGCAGATGTCCATAGCACAAGCATGGCCGTAGGCGGGCGCCGTGAAAACCGGTGCCCTGGCGCTTCCGTGCGCCGATCGGCAAGGGCCCGTGGGGAAACACGCGGGCTTTTCGCCAAGGTGCACACCCGTGAACGGCGGCTTTTCCGCTGTGAGCGGTTCTGCGTGCCCGTACGGCTAGGCTGTGGCGGCATCGGCGGCAAGGCTGCGCAGGCTTCGGGAGGCGCGTCCCCTTTTGTTGCTCTCGGTGCGCCGGGGCCATCATAAGGGTTGGGGTGCTTCCATGGTGGAACGCTTGCTGCAGGGCTCCTTTGCGAGAGCTCTGGACGGTAACGCGTCGGCGTCGGGTGGGTCTGGGTGCCATTTCTCTCGATCCTCTCGTCCAAGAAAACAGAGGAGAGTGCGCAAAAATCGAGATGTTGGGAAGAGGGGCGAGACTGCACGGGAGTGCGCGGCCCTCGCGGAGCACTCAAGGGGCGGGGCATGACAACCCTTTTCGCCGGAAACGCGAACGAGCGCACGTGCGGAACGTTTATCGTGCGGAATATCGTGCGCAGTTTCATCAAACGGGCGAGAAGGGCGCAATGCTTCTCCGCAAGATGACTGCGCACGGCACCGCCCGCTCCCAAGATCTCGATTTTTGCGCACAAGCGCCCGTCGGACCGAGCGCGATGCCCGGGGCCTGCCCTTTGAGGCGGAAAGCAGGGCATTTCCGCCTGCCGTGCGCGCCTTCGCGCACGGGATCTTTCAGGCGGAGACGGGTCGCTTCTGGAATCGTCCGGCGGCTGCGGGATGGCCGCCCGCGCCTTGCCGTGGTGGCACGTCATTTGCAACAATGGGCACGAGAGACGGACGGCCGCGCCGCGGGGCGTTGCGCGGCCATGCAGCGTGCGGCGCGCAAACGGCAGAGGCCGCAGCAAAGAGGGGGCGCCATGTTCCGTGAGATGAGAAGGAAGCGGCAGCAGCTCGCGCAGGACGCGTGCGCGGATATCCTACAGCGCAATACGGCCGGCGTGCTGGCGCTTCATGGCGACGACGGCTACCCGTACGCCGTGCCGCTGAGCTACGTTTACGTGCCTGACTCCCCAGGCGCTCCGGCCGGCGGCGCGGGGCATGATGGGGCGGCGCTTACGGCAAGCTCCACGGCGGGTACCGGCGCAGTACCCGCTGCGCGGCCCCCGTTGGGCCGCATCGTGTTCCACTGCGCGCGCTCGGGCCATAAGATCGACGCCATCGCCCGCAACCCCAAGGCCTCGTTCTGCGTGATCGACCGGGACCAGGTGGTGCCCGCGGAGTTCACCACCTACTTCCGCAGCGTCATCGCCTTCGGGCGGGTGCGCGTGATTGACGACGAGGCCGCCAAACGCGCCGCCATCGAGCTTCTGGCAAAAAGGTACTCCCCAGACGAGTCTCCCGAGAGCGTGGCGGCGGAGATCGACGGCGCGTGGCGTGCGCTCTGCATGCTGGAGCTTGTCGTGGAGCATCTGACGGGCAAGGAGGCCAAGGAGCTTTTGCAGGCGCACGGCTAGGAGGGCGCCCGCGCTGTCCGCCGCGTTGCCGTGCGGCGGGGGAGCGCTGACGCAGCATCCCTCCGGGGCAGGTCCCGTCAGGCAATCCACTTATGGAGCAAATGTGTAAGACATGGTTAACTTATTGCGGGCCGTTGCGCTCTTGTGTGAGTTTGCTATAGTTAACTCAGCGACAGGGACTGACGGCGATGAGAAAAAAACAGGACCTGTCGGGTGATATGCATCCCTCCCCTCTGTGCGTATCCCAACGGTGCAAGAAGGGCCCGGCCCGCCATGCGGTGCCGGGCCCTTCGCTTGTTTAAGCGGGAGGGTGTGGAGCCGCAGCTCGGGGGCGCCGTTTCCGTTCCGTTTCCGGTGCGTGAACACCCCGCGCCGTACGCCGATTTTCTCGGCGCACGCCTTTTCTTTGGCGGTATCGTAAAGCCACGGTTCGGGTCGAACCTTGCAATGTAAGCGCAATGTAAGCTGCAATCACGCCTCTGTAAGGCATTTCCTTTATGCTGCGTGCCAGTTGGCGGCTGGCCCTATGATGCTCTGCGGTTCTAAGGGAGAGCGCCATCCCGCGCAAACGCGGGGCAAACGACTCCCACAGTCTTTCCGAAAGGAGAACCATGCAGGGTTTCGATATGTCCCGTCGTACGTTCCTCGGTGTGTTCGGCAGCGCTGCCGCGGTGGCCGGTCTCGGCCTCGCCGGCTGCGGTGGCCAGCAGGCTGCCAGCGGCTCCGGTGCCGCTGACGCCGCGCTTTCCGGCAGCATCTCCTGCTCTGGCGCCACTTCGTTCCAGCCCCTCGTCGAGGCTGCTGCCAACGACTTCATGGACGCCAACCCCGACGTTTCCGTCGCCATTTCCGCCGGCGGCTCCGGCCAGGGCCTGTCCCAGGTGGCCGACGGCTCCGTCCAGATCGGCCGTTCCGACGTCTTCGCCGAGAGCAAGCTCGAGGCCGATCAGTGCGAGAACCTCGTTGACAACCAGGTCTGCATCGTCGGCATGGGCCCGATCGTGAACGCCAACGTGGACATCGACGACATCTCCACTGAGCAGCTCCGCGGCATCTTCACCGGCGAGATCACCGACTGGTCCGAGGTCGGCGGCACCGCTGGCACCATCAACGTCATCAACCGCGAGGCCGGCTCCGGTACCCGCGCCACCTTCGAGGACGCGGTTCTCGCCGGCGCAACCGTGCCGGACACCTTCCGCCCGGTCGCCGAGGTCGATTCCTCGGGCACCGTGGTGGAGCAGGTCGCCGCTACCGAGGGCGCCATCTCCTACGTGGCCTTCAACTACTTCGAGACCAACGACCAGATCAAGGCCCTGAACGTCGACGGCGTTGAGCCCACGCGCGAGAACGTCGAGTCCGGCGACTTCAACATCTGGGCTTACGAGCACATGTACACCCGTTCCGACGAGGACGAGTCCACTGCTGCCGTGACCCAGGCCTTCATCGAGTACATGCTCTCCGACGAGGTCCAGAACGGCGCCGTCGTGGACGAGGGCTTCATCCCGATGACCGATATGCAGGTGCAGAAGGATGCCGAGGGCAACGTCACCCCGGTTGCGTAAGCACTCGCCGCATATGCGTTGGTAGTTCGGACGGGGCACCTCACGTGCACGCGCGAGAGGTGCCCCGTTCTCATGTGAGAAAGGCGTCTCATGGCAAAGCTCATGCCAAAACGCCGTCTGGAGAACATCGGCCTGGGGATCACCGGAGCCTGCGTGGCGCTCGTGGCCATCGTGGTTATCGCCTTGATCTTCATGGTGGCCCAGCAGGGCCTCACCACGTTCTTCGTTGACGGCATAGACCCCATCGAGTTTCTGACCGGGCAGCATTGGATCCCCGAGCAGGACACCTACGGCGCGCTCCCCATGATCGTGGGCTCGTTCGCCGTCACCCTGCTCTCCACGCTTTTCGCCCTGCCCATCGCCATCGGCTCCGCCATGTTCGTGGTCGAGGTGGCCCCTGGGTTCGGCAAGCGCGTTTTCCAGCCGTTCATCGAGCTGCTCGTGGGCATCCCGTCGGTCGTCTACGGCGTTTTGGGCCTCTACATCATCAACTCGCTCATGCGCAGCATCTTCGGCGAGGCCGCCGGCACCGGCGCGGGCATCCTCTCCGGCGCCATCGTGCTGGCCGTCATGATCCTCCCGACCATCACCACGCTGTCCATCGACGCCCTGCGCGCCGTGCCCAACCAGTACCGCGAGGGCTCCTACGCCCTGGGCTGCACCCGCTGGCAGACCATCTGGCACGTGGTGCTCAAGAGCGCGCTGCCGTCGCTCATGACCGCGGTGATCCTGGGCATGACCCGCGCCTTCGGCGAGACCCTCGCCGTGCAGATGGTCATCGGCGGCGTGGAGCGCTCCATGCCCTCCGGCCTGCTCGACCCGGCGTCCACGCTGACCGCGGCGCTCACCGCCGGCCTGTCCAACGCCACCTCGGGATCGGTGTACTACCACGCCCTGTGGTCGCTCGGCCTGATCCTGCTGGCGATGTCGCTCGTCTTCATCCTCATCATCCACCTTATCGGCAAGAAGGGGGCGAAGGACAATGGCTAATCGCGACCTGACGGCGCACGTTAAGCGCATCGGCTCCCAGGACAAGATCGCCACCGGCATCCTCACGGCCATCGTGGCCGTGGTCATGGCGCTCGTCGTTGCCATCATCGCCTATATCATCGTGCGCGGCGGCGGCCGCGCGCTCACCCCGGGCTTCCTCACCAACACGCCTACCGACGACATCCTGCCCGGTATCGTCTACCAGCTGTGGGACTCGTTCTACCTGCTGCTCGTGACGCTCGTCATCTCGGTGCCGATCTCGCTCGGCGCGGCCATCTTCCTGGTGGAGTACGCGCCTGACAACTGGATCACCTCCGCGGCGTCCACGGCCATCGAGACCCTTTCCAGCCTGCCCTCCATCGTGGTCGGCATGTTCGGCTCGCTCTTCTTCGTCGTGACGCTCGGCTGGGGCATCTCCATCCTCGCCGGTGCCTGCGCGCTTACCATGTTCAACATCCCGATCTTGGTGCGCACCATCCAGCAGGCGCTCGAGGACGTGCCGCGCAGCCAGCGCGACGCGGCGCTGGCCATGGGCCTCACCCGCTGGGAGACCACGCTGAACGTGTTGCTCCCGGCCGCTATGCCCGCCATCGTCACCGGCATCGTGATCTCGGCTGGCCGCGTGTTCGGCGAGGCTGCGGCGCTTATCTTCACCGCCGGCTCGGCACCCGCGCGCCTGAACTTCGCGAACCCGTTCAACTTCGCGAGCCCCACCTGCCCGTTCAACATCTTCCGCCCGGCGTGCTCGCTGGCCGTCTACATCTGGCGACTCACCTCCGAGCCCACCGAGGGTTCCACCGAGATCGTCTGGGGCACGGCGTGCGTGCTGATCGTGTGCGTGCTGCTGTTCAACCTGCTCGCCCGCGTGCTCGGTAAGTTCCTTGCAAGGAGGCTGACCGCCGAATGACCGACCAGACCAACTCCAACGAGGCCCTGCTCACCACGCGCAACGTCACGGTGACCTACGACCTCACGCACGAGGCGCTGCACCCAACCGACCTGTCCTTCAAGGGCGGCGAGGTCACGGCCCTCATCGGCCCGTCCGGCTGCGGCAAGTCCACCTTCCTGCGCTGCCTCAACCTCATGAACCGCGAGATCCCTAAGTGCCGGATCGGCGGCGAGATCTTCTACCACGGGCGCAACATCAACACCAAGTCCGAGAACCTCTTCGAGCTGCGCAAGTCCATCGGCATGGTGTTCCAGCAGCCCACGCCGTTCCGCAAGTCCATCCGCGAGAACATCCTCTTCGCTCCCAAGAAGCACGGGCGCCTGCACGGCAAGGACGATGAGGACGAACTGGTGGAGACCTCGCTCAAGCAGGCCGCGCTTTGGGACGAGGTGAAGGACAAGCTCAAGCAGTCCGCCCACGCGCTCTCCGGCGGCCAGCAGCAGCGCCTGTGCATTGCGCGCACGCTCGCCATGAAGCCCGACGTAGTGCTCTACGACGAGCCCTGCTCGGCGCTCGACCCCATTTCCACCTTCACCATCGAGGAGACCATCCGCTCCATCGCGGACTCGGGCGCGGGCATCTGCCAGATCATCGTGACCCACAACATGGAGCAGGCCGGCCGCGTGTCCGACCGCACCGCCTTCTTCTACATGGGCGACATGGTCGAGACCGGCACGACGCAGCAGATCTTCTCCGCCCCCAAGGACCAGCGTCTGTCCGACTACCTGACGGGACGGTTCGGCTGATGGAGGAAAGCATGCAGAACAACGAGACCACGTCGGCCCGCTCGGTCGGCGGCACGGACGAGCATCGCGTCATCGAGGGCGTTCCCTCGGCGATCTCCATCCGCGACTTCAACCTGTGGTACGGCGATTTCCAGGCTCTGAAGAACATCACCCTGGAGATTCCCAAGAATCGCGCCACCGCCTTCATCGGCCCGTCCGGCTGCGGCAAGTCCACGCTGCTGCGCACGTTCAACCGCATGTGCGACTTCGTGGAGTCGGTCCGCACCGACGGCACCATCGAGTTCGGCGGCGAGGACATCTTCCAAATGGACGCCAACGCCCTGCGCGTCTACGTGGGCATGGTGTTCCAGCATCCCAACCCGTTCCCCATGAGCATCCGCGAGAACATCCTCTACGGCCCCAAGCGCATGGGTCGCCTCTCCAAGAGCGAGGCCGACGAGATCGTCGAGCGCACGCTCACCCGGGCCGCCCTGTGGGACGAGGTCAAGGACAAGCTCGACCACTCCGGCCTGGGCCTTTCCGGCGGCCAGCAGCAGCGTCTGTGCATCGCCCGCGCGCTTGCCACCGACCCGTCCGTCCTTTTGATGGACGAGCCCACGAGCGCATTGGACCCCATCTCCACGGGTATGGTTGAAGAGTTGATGCAGCAGCTCTCCGAGGACCACACCGTGGTCGTGGTGACGCACAACATGCAGCAGGCCACCCGCGTTGCCGACAAGACCGCCTTCTTCTACCTGGGCGAGCTTGTCGAGGCAGGTCCCACCAAGGAGCTCTTCAGCCACCCCAAGGAGAAACTGACCAACGACTATCTGACGGGAAGGTTCAGCTAATGCCTACGACACGTTCCGAGTTTCTGAAGCAGCTTGACGAGGTCCAGTCCTACATCGACCGCCTTGCCGAGAAGACCGCATCCGACATCCGCGCACTCAACCTCGCCCTCAAGGGTGACGAGGGTGCTGCCCGCGGCGTGATCGCCGGGCGCAAGGCCGAGCGTCGCCTGCGCGAGGCCATCGAGTCCAACTGCCTGGACATCATGCTGCTCCAGCAGCCGCTTATCGCCGGCGACCTGCGCTTTGTCTCCGGATCCTTCCGCGTCGTCTCCGACCTCACCCACATCGACGAGATGACCCGCGACGTGGCCTACCTGGCCCAGACCGTGCCGCTGGAGGCCCTCGACCGCATGCAGCCGCAGTTCTCCAAGGCTGCCGAGCGCGTGGCCGTGATGGTCGAGACCGCCGTCAAGGCGTTCCGCGAGCAGGACACCGAGCTCGCCGAGCAGGTCTTCGCCATGGACGACAAGATCGACGCTATGTACGAGGAGGCCGAGAAGGCCGTGGTCAAGCTCATCCGCGAGGCGGATGGCGACGCCAAATACCTGCCCGAGCTGCTCATGGTGGCCAAGTACTTCGAGCGCATGGCCGACGACGGCGAGCGTATCGCCAACTGGGCCATGTTCCGCGTGACCGGCAAGCATGAGGTACACTCTCAGCAGTCGGTGGTCGAGAAGAGCGAGGCAGCGGGGGAGTGAACCTGAGCTTTGGTTTACTACGTTGAGGACGATACGAACATTCGCGAGCTGACGCTGTACGCGTTGGAGCAGGCCGGGATCGATGCCGAGGGGATGGCGAGCGACGCGGAGTTCCGTGCCGCGTGCGCCCGCCGCACCCCCGATGCGGTGCTCTTGGACATCATGCTGCCGGATACCGACGGCTTGGCCATATTGCGGCGCATGCGCAAGACACCCGGCCTGTCCACCGTTCCGGTGATGATGATCACGGCCAAGGACGGCGAGCTTGACACCGTGACGGCGCTCGACGCCGGGGCTGACGACTACCTTGCCAAGCCCTTCGGCATGATGGAGATGGTGAGCCGGGTGCGTGCGCTCCTGCGCCGCGCGCGCATCCACACGGCGCACCGCGAGACCGTGTTCACGGAGGGCCCGCTGACCGTCGACACCGCCCGTCGCGAGGTCATAAGCGACGGGGTCGAGATCAGCCTCACGATGCGCGAGTTCGATCTTCTGGCGTTCCTCATCCAAAGCCCCGGTGTGGTCTTCACGCGCGAGGAGCTTCTGCAGCGCGTGTGGGGCTGGGACTTCGACGGCGGCAGCCGCACGGTCGACGTGCACGTGCAGACCGTCCGCCAGAAGCTCGGCGTCCACGCCGACATGATCGAGACGGTGCGCGGAGTCGGCTATCGCCTGCGCCGCGCCGAGAAGGTCGACAGGGAGGGCTGACGGCATGGCCCAGCAGCCCTCCCTCTTCAAGAGGCTCTTCTCAACCCTCGCCGTAACGGCCACGGTGGTTGCCGTGGCCATGCTTGTTTTCTCGGCCTGCGTGTTCCAGATGTCCGCGGTGGACGATGCCCACGACATGCTCGCGCAGGAGGTGAGGCTCTTCGCCGACACCCTGTCCGATTCCGAGGATCCGGCGGCGTGCCTGGCCTCCTACAACCTGGACAATATCCGCGTGACCGTGGTGGAGCCCGACGGCGAGGTGTCGTTCGACTCGTTCACGACGGCAGGGGAGCTCGAGAACCACGCTGACCGGCCCGAGATCCAGCAGGCGCTCGAGACGGGCACAGGCTCGTCCGAGCGTGCGAGCGAGACGTTGGGCGAGGTGAGCATCTACGAGGCCGCGCGCCTGTCCAACGGCTCGGTACTGCGGCTTTCCGTTGATCTGGCGAGCGCCATCAGCGTGATCTTCAACGAGGCCTGGTTGCTCTTGTTTGCGGGCTTCGGCATCATCGTCGCCAGCTGGGTCATCGCGCGCATCGTGGCGCGGAGGATCGTCTCGCCCATCTTGGCCATCGACCCGGCTGATCCCGAGGCATCGGCCTCGTACGCCGAGATCTCCCCGCTCATCGGCAAGATCTCCTCGCAGCAAGCCGAGCTTGAGCGCCAGCTCGAGGAGCTCAAAGGCGCCGACGCCATGCGCCGCGAGTTCACCGCAAACGTCACCCACGAGCTCAAGACCCCGCTTGCGAGCATTTCGGGAGCGGCCGAGCTCATCCGCGCCGGGTTGGTGCGGCCCGACGACGTGCAGAACTTCGCAGGGCGCATCTACGACGAGGCGCAGCGCCTCACCATGCTGGTGAACGACATCCTGACGCTTTCCAAGATGGACGAGTCGGAGCGCTCCCGCGACCGTGCGTACTTGGGCGAGGAAGAGCCCGTTGACCTCATGGGCGTGGCGAGCGACGTGGCGGACCGTCTCCGCAGCTCGGCTAAGAAGCGCCAGGTCGCCATCTCGGTGGAAGGGGAGCCGCTTATCGTGAGGGGCCTGCCGCGCCTGCTCGACGAGCTCGTCTCCAACCTGTGCGACAACGCAGTGCGCTACAACCGGCCCGGAGGCACGGTGAAGGTGCGGCTGTACCGCGAGGACGGGCGTCCCGTGCTCTCCGTGGCGGATACCGGCATCGGCATTCCCGAGGAAAGCCAAGCCAAGGTGTTCGAGCGCTTTTACCGCGTCGATCCCAGCCGCACCCGCGAGAGCGGCGGCACGGGACTTGGCCTTGCCATCGTGAAGCACGCCGTGCTGTTCCATAAAGCCGACCTCTCCTTGGAAAGCAAGGTGGGCGAGGGGACCACCATCACGGTGCGCTTTCCCAAAGCCGACGTTCCCGTTCCCATGGCTTCGTAACGGCGCTCACGCGCGACCGCCCGATGCGCCGGGCGCCTGGTGCGCCAAATCGCACAGGCGGCGTCAGTTCCCCGCTCTGAGAGGGCGAGAACCGCAGCTTCCTGTGCGATTGAACGGGTGGTTGGGATTAGTTTTGCGCGCCGCCGTCAAGGAAGATCTTGCGGGTGATGAAGTTGTAGACCGTGACGATGGCGGTTGCGCCCACCTTGACCAGACGGTAGTCCAGGTTCAGGGGGTCGGTGCCGAGCCACATGAGCGCGTCGGTAAGGCCCAGGCCGATGGCCGAGAGCACCACGAAGATGGCGAACTCGCGCTTGCGGCTCATGTCGTCCTTGTGCGAGAAGACGTAGTGCATGCTCGCGAAGTAATTGAAGACGACCGAGACGATAAACGAAACGGTGGCGCTGAGGACTTCGGACAGGCCGACGACCTCGTGGAGGAACACCATTACGGCAAAGTCGATGACGAAGGCGACGCCGCCCACGCCGGCGAACTTAACGAATTGTTTAGGCAGCTGAGTATTCATAGTGGGGAAGTATAGCACGGTATGCTGCAACGACACGTACCCGGGCTGAATCCACCGTTTCCGCGCAGTTTTGCGGAGGCGCTGAGGTCGCTGTCGTCAATCGGGCTGCTGTCATCAAAAGTCATAGGAATGCGGGTTCGGAACGTCCCGGCGCAAAAAGCCCGCCCCCCGCTTCACGATTATGAACCCACCTACAAAAGGTGGGCGCCCTCATCGCCTGTTCCAGCTTCCTTACCAACGAAGGATGCCTGTACTGAACGCGAGTGTGTGGGCTCCCTAGAAACACTTGACGGTTCACCCAGTTGCTCCACGGGAGGCGGAACACCTTCACTATAGCCCAAAAAAGCCGCAACGGAAGCCTTGACTTATGGTGCGCCACCGGGTTGCGGTTCGGATACGCAGTAAGGCAGGAGGGGCGCTGCCGCCAAGCTGCAACGCGGCTTTTCAGCTTGCCCGGCGGGCATGCGTGTTTTCCTTGTCCGCAGGCGCCCGCCACCTGGTTCATCGAGTATCATGGTTGCGTAAACAATACGTTCCGGCGCTGCGTGGCGGCGCTTATTCATATTTCTTGCGGGGTTCGATGGGCTTTACGCTGACGCATATCTACTTGGCGCTCGCAGCGTTTGTCGTGACGTTTCTCATCACGCCGATCGCCAAGCGCCTGGCGATCAAATTCGACGCCGTCGATTATCCGGCCGCACGCCGCATCAACAAGCGCCCTGTCCCGCGCATGGGCGGCATCGCCATTTTCGCCGGTCTTGCTGCGGCGCTCATCGTTCAGTACGTGGGCACCACGTGGTTCGGATGGGCTCCGGTGCTCATCTCCCACCCCAGCATGAACATCAACTACACGGGCCTTGCGGTGGCGACGGGCATCGTGTTTCTGACCGGCGCGGTCGATGACATCGCGCAGCTCTCGCCTAAGGCCAAGCTTCTCGGGCAGGTGCTGGGGGCCGCCGTCGCGGTGGCAAGCGGCCTGGTGATCGCCAACATCGTCAACCCGCTCATTCCCGGTGGGGAGATAAGCCTGGGATGGCTGGCGTACCCGCTTACCGTCTTTTACCTGGTTGCCTTCAGCAACATCATCAACCTCATCGACGGCCTCGACGGTTTGGCCACCGGCATCTCGGCCATCGCCGCGTTCTCCATGTACAACTACGCCTTGCTGTTCGGCCGCGTGGACGCCGCGGCGCTCTCCATTGCGCTCGCCGCCGCCTGCCTGGCGTTTCTGCGCTACAACTTCAACCCGGCGAGCATCTTCTTGGGCGATTCGGGCTCGCTCATGCTCGGCTTCCTCCTGGGCGTCGTATCGCTTCTCAACGTGAGCCGCACCGCGGCCCTGACCTCGCTTCTGGTGCCGCTGATCGTGGCCGGCGTGCCCATCATCGACACGTTCTCGGCTATCGTGCGGCGCCGCCGCGCCCACGTGGGCATGGACGTGGCCGACAAAGGGCACATACACCACCGTCTGATCCAAGAGGGCTACAACCAGAAGCAGGCCGTCCTGCTCATCTACGCGTGGTGCATCCTGCTTGCCGTGAGCGCCTCCGTCATCACGCAGGTATCCGTTGCGGTGCGCGTGGTGATCTTCATCCTTTTGGCGCTGCTCTCGTTTGCCGTGGCCATGCACCTCCATCTGTTCGAGCCGGTGCTGCGCCACCACTACAACCCCAAGACCCGGCGCGATGAGATCGTCACCCCTGATGACCCCGCCTTTGCCGAGGAGGAGCGCGCGGCCCACGAGGCGCACGAACGGCTCAAGCACGAGCTTCTGGAGAAGCTTGCCGACGAGCACACGAGCCCCGCTGGCGGCTCTGTCGACGATCCGGCGGATGCGCCGCAGGGCAAGCACTTCAAGCCGCGGAGGTAAGGCCGGTTCCTTGCCGGTGCCCGCCCTCGGGTCTTTTCCGCGGCGGGATCGGCGGGGACGCGTGCTTCTCGCTCCTCTGACGGCGGGCCGGGATGCGCTCTTCTCGCCTGCGCCGGCCCGTGTAGTATCATGATGCGACACCGTAACCGATTGGAGTTCTCCCATGCCCAACGTTGGTAGCTACGAGGTCAGCCTCAAGCGCAGCGACGAGATCCGCGCCGACCTTGCCGTTCATCCCGAGAAGTACACCATGCTCACCGGCGACCGTCCCACGGGCCGCCTGCACCTGGGGCATTACTTCGGCACGCTCAAGGGGCGCGTCGAGTTGCAGAACATGGGCGTCAAGACCAGCGTGCTTATCGCCGATTACCAGGTCATCACTGACCGCGACACCACCGAGCACATTCAGGACAACGTCTACAACATGGTCATGGACTACCTGGCGTGCGGCATCGACCCGGACAAGACCATGATCTACGCGCACTCCGCGGTACCGGCGTGCAACCAGCTCATGCTGCCGTTCCTGTCGCTCGTGTCCGAGGCCGAGCTGCAGCGCAACCCCACGGTCAAGGCCGAGATGGAGGCCAGCGGGCATGAGCTCACCGGGCTTCTGCTCACCTACCCGGTGCACCAAGCCTGCGACATCCTCTTCTGCAAGGGCAACGTGGTGCCCGTGGGCCGCGACCAGCTGCCGCATATCGAGCTCACACGCCTCATCGCGCGGCGCTTCAACAACCGCTACGGGCGCGTGTTCCCCGAGGTGGACGCGCTGCTGTCCGACACGCCGCTGCTGCCGGGCCTTGACGGGCGCAAGATGAGCAAGTCCTACGGGAACGCCATCTCCATCAGCATGACCGCCGAGGAGACGGCCAAGCGCATCAAGAAGAGCCAGACGGACTCCGAGCGCATGATCACCTTCGATCCGGAGGGGCGCCCGGGTGTTTCCGGCCTGCTTTCCACGGCGGCCATCTGCACGGGGCGTTCCGAGGTCGAGATCGCCGAGGAGATCGGCATGGGCGGCTCGGGCCAGCTTAAGAAGTACGTCACCGAGGCGGTGAACGGCTACTTCGAGCCCATTCGCGAGCGTCGTCACCAGTTCGAGAACGATTTGGATTACGTGAAGGACGTGCTTGCCGAGGGCAACCGCCGCGCCAACGAAATCGCCGAGGCAACGCTTGCCGAGGTGCGCGCGGCCATGGGCATGGTCTACTAGTTGAGTCGACGCTGCGCGGGGCCGGAGGGCCCAACCTTGCGGTTCAAGCCGACGCGCATCACCGCCAGGTGCATGCGCTCCGTCTTTCGCCGCAATCTCGGGCCCTCCGGCCCCGCTCGCTGACTGGCCTTCCATTCCGGGCGTTAGACTGACGCTGCGGGGCCCTATCCCGGGCCGCCCCCTGGCAAAGCGTCGCACAGCTTACAGGAGAGGTCCGTTTTGGGCCTTTCGTGTAAGCTGTGCGACGCTTTCTGAGCTGCGCGGTGAACCGAAGGTCTATAGGGCGAGCTCCATGAGGTGCGAGCGGTGGCGCAGATCGCCGCCGACGGAGAGGTCGAACGCGCCGAGGTCCGTGAAGCCGCATGCGCGGTAGAGCGCAATGGCAGGGGCGTTGTTGTCGAACACGTCGAGGCGGAGCGCCTTGGCCCCGCGTTTGCGTGCCGTATCGGCCGCAGCGGCGAGCATTGCCTTGGCCAAGCCCTTGCCGCGCGCATCGGGGGCGATTCCGAACAGGTGGATAACCGCAACTTCATCGGGCAAGGCGTCAACCGGCCACTGCGCCTGCGCGTAATCGGATCCCTGCTCATCGTTGAGCACCATGACGCCGTAAACCGCGCGCGCTTCGCCCCCGGAGCGGTGGACGGAGCGCGCATCCTCTACGGCAACCAGCACGTTGCCCCGGGCTGTTTCGGCGGCGAGCTTCTCAGGGGTGGGGTGGAGGCCCCATTCCCACCATATATCCAGCGGGGTGTCGCGCATAACCTCGATAGCCGAACGATACAAGCGCTCGATTGCGGGCAGATCGCCGGCGAGGGCGGGGGTCACAACCATGACAAAGCTTCCTCCCGTACGCGCGCCGCGGGGCGCGCCGATAATCTCGGCCCAAACGAAAAAAGCCCCGCACGCGGCGGGGCTTGCACATCAAATGGTGGAGATGAAGGGAGTCGAACCCTCGGCCTCTGCCATGCGACGGCAGCGCTCTCCCAACTGAGCTACATCCCCAAGTGACAAGAGCAAAGTATGCCGAATCATCGGGTCTTTGTCAACGGTATTCCTAAAAAAGTCTCGCCGTTGCGAGGAGAGCGGCATTCGCCCTCGTCGCTGCCTGCAGCTTTCTGCATGCCGTTCTTATCGCCAAGCCCCCCTGCGTGCATTCTGTATCGTCTAGAAGCCGAAAACGGGCCCTTGGCGATAAGGATTGCATGCAGAGGCCCCGGTGAGAGGCAGAGGGCCCCGGTGAGAGGAAAAGCATGCAGAGGATCTCGGTGAGAGGCAGAGGATCCCGGCGCGCTCAGCTCAGCAACTCCCGGCACTCACGTGCGCTCCTGTCAGCGCTATGGGAGAATGTCTCGTGGGAAACGACCTGCCCGAGGGGCGAGGATGCAATAAGAACGGAGGCGGCCCTATGGCCGAGAAACTCTTGACGGGCGGCGCACCTGCGGCGTGCGCTCTGTGCCCGCGCGTATGTGGTGCTAACCGCGCGGCGGGCGAGAAGGGCGTGTGCGGCGCCGCCGACAAGCTCAAGCTCGCCCGCGCTGCGCTGCACTATTGGGAGGAGCCGCCCATCTCCGGCGAGGCGGGGTCGGGCACGGTCTTTTTCAGCGGCTGCCCGCTCAAATGCGTTTACTGCCAGAACCACGAGATCTCAACGGGCAACTTCGGCTTGGAGGTTCCGCCCGAGCGCCTGGCCCAGATCATGCTGGAGCTTGAGGGCCAGGGCGCCAACAACATCAACCTGGTTACGGCCACGCACTACGCCCATCTGCTGCCCCGGGCTCTCGCCACGGCGCGCGCGGCGGGCCTTGCGATTCCCATCGTCTACAACACGAGCGGCTACGAGCGCGCGGAGGCCGTGCGGGAGCTCGGCGATCTGGTGGACATCTGGCTCACGGACTTCAAGTACGCCGACGCGGGGCTCGGACGCGAGCTCTCGCACGTGCCCGACTACCCGGCCGTGGCCACACGGGCGCTGGCCGCCATGGCGGCGGAGATCAACCGTCGCGGCGGCGTGCGCTACGTGCCGGAGGACGGAGCCGCAGAGGAGATCCCAGAGCCCGGATGCATGGCGCAGGGGATTATCGTCCGCCATCTGGTGCTGCCGGGGCATGCGGACGATTCGTGCCGCGTGCTCGACCTCGTTTGGGACACCGTGGGCGACGTGCCCATCTCGGTCATGAACCAGTACACGCCCAACGCGGCCATGCACGCGGCGGGCGGCGAGCTTGCGCGCGCCGTCACGGACGAGGAGTACGAGCGCGTCCTGGACCATGCCGACGACCTGGGCTTCACGCAGATGTTCTGGCAGGAGGGGGGCGCCGTGGACGAGAGCTTCACGCCTCCTTTCGACACGACCGGGGTTCTGCGCGCCGCAACGCGTTAACGGCGGCGCCTCGAGCCGCGATATGCGGGTATACTGGTTCCCAAAACGTTCAGCCGTCGAAAGGCTTGCAATGGCAGATGAGAATAACGCGCCTCTGAGCGCCGAGGAGCGCGCCGAGCTTGAGGCCCTGCGCGCCGAGAAGATGCGCCGCGAGGCTGAGGAGCAGGCGCGTCGCGACCGTGCGGAGCTCGAGGAGCTGCGCGCCGAGCAGGCGGCGGCCGAGAAGCGCGCCCTTGCGAACGAGAAGCGCGCCGTCCCGGAGGCGGCCGGCCGGCGGCGCGACGAGCCGGCACCGCGCAAGGCGCGCAAGGACATGAGCTTCGGCGAGCGCATGGTGACCGCGCCCGACCTCAAGGAGGGCGAGGACATCCCGGGTATGCCTCCCGCGCAGAAGATCGTCATCGCCATCGCGGCAGTGGCGGTTATCGCCTTCGCGATCTACATCATCCTGCAGTAACGCCGCCTGCGCTGAAGCGCATGCGGCCCGATTGCGCCCGCGTACGGATGTCGGGCGCCAACGCCCCGCAAGGGGCACGAGGTAAGAAGGTTTTCCATGGCACTCACCGACCAAACGCGCCCCACCGACGTGGCGCTGCTCACCGACCTCTACGAGATCACCATGGCCCAGGGATTCTGGGAGACCGGCAAGATCGAGGAGGAGGGCTGCTTCACCGCCTTCTACCGCGACCATCCCTTCGGCAGCGGTTACGCGGTTGCCTGCGGTGCCTCCGACCTGCCGGAGCTGGTGGAGAACTTCCGCTTCACCGACGAGGACGTGGACTACCTTGCCAGCCTCAAGGCGCCTGCGGGCGGCGCGCTCTTCAAACCCGGCTTCTTGGAGTACCTGCGCGACTTCCGCTGCCACGTGGACGTTGACGCCGTGCCGGAAGGCGAGCTCATCTTCCCGCGCGAGCCCATGGTCCGCGTCACCGGCCCCGTGCTGGAGTGCCAGCTTCTCGAGACGGCGCTGCTCAACACCATAGGCTTCCAGACGCTCGTGGCCACCAAGACCGCGCGTGTGGTCCAGGCCGCGCAGGGCCGTCCCGTGGCCGAGTTCGGCCTGCGCCGCGCGCAGGGGCCCGACGGCGGCATGGCCGTGGCGCGCGCCAGCTACGTGGCCGGCTGCTCCAGCACCTCCAACGTGCTGGCCGGCCGCAAGTACGGCATCCCGGTCTTCGGGACGCACGCGCACAGCTGGGTCATGAGCTTCCCCACTGAGCTCGACGCTTTCCGCGCCTTCGCGCAGACCAGCCCCAACAACTGCACCCTGCTCATCGACACCTACGACGTGCGCCAGGGCGTGGAGAACGCCATCATCGTGGCCAAGGAGATGGAGGAGCGGGGCGAGAAGCTCGCGGCCATCCGCATTGACTCCGGCGACCTGGCGCGCCTGTCCAAGTACGTGCGCCGGCGCTTCGACCAGGAGGGGCTGCCCTACGTCAAGATCTCCATTAGCAACGACTTGGACGAGTACACCATCCAGAGCCTGCTCAACCAGGGCGCGCCCATTGACTCGTTCGGCGTGGGTACCAAGCTCGCCACCTGCTACGATCAACCTGCGTTGGGTTGCGTTTACAAGCTGTCCGCCCGCCGCGATCACGCCGACGAACCGTGGACGCCCGTGATGAAGCTCTCCGAGCAGCCCTACAAGCGCACCATTCCCGGCGTGCAGCGCCTGCGCCGCTTCCTCGACCCGGCCGGCATGCCGCTGGGCGATATGATCTACGATCCGGACCTTGCCGCAGGCGACGGCGCGGTGCTGGTGGACGTGGAGGACCCGGCGCGCGAGGAGGATACCACCGGCGTGGAGAGCCGCGAGCTTTTGCAGCCCATCGTGCGCGACGGTCGCGCGGTGGCGCCGCGCGAGCCGCTTGAGGCTGCGCGCGAGCGCTGCGCTGCGGCCTTGGACGCGCTTGACCCGGCCGTCAAGCGCTTCATGAACCCGCAGACCTACCTGGTGGGCATGGAGAAGGGCCTGGCCGAGACCCGCGAGCGCCTGGTGCGCGAGAGCCTGAGCACGCAGAAAGCATCAAGCCGGTGGCATTAACCCGCCGTTCACGTATGACGGGGTCGCATGAACGCGGCCAAGAGGAATCATGGCAGCGACTTGAGGCTATTGCGCGCTGACGCATTGAGAGGGGAGCGGTCCTTAGGGGCCGCTCCTGCTATGATGATGGGAAACGATACGGTACAGGCCCTGCGGGGCGGAAGCGAGGTGCGCCATGAGGACCATGGTGGTGAAGATCGGCTCGGCTACGCTGGTAGATAAGGAAGGCCGTCCGGATGAGGCGTACCTGGCGCAGCTTGCCGCACAGGCCGCGGAGCTCGACAAGCAGGGTTGGCGCCTTGTGGTGGTAAGCTCGGGTGCCATCGCCTGCGGCCTGCCGCGCCTGGGGCTCAAGCGCCGCCCGCGCGACATGCCGACCCTGCAGGCGGCCGCCTCGGTGGGCCAGGCCGCGCTCGTAACGGCCTACGACGAGGCCTTCTCCGCCAAGGGCCTCACAGCCTCGCTCGTGCTGCTCACGCGTAACGACACCGCGCACCGTAGCGCCTACCTGCATGCGCGGGACACGCTTACCCGTCTTCTCTCCCTGGGCGTCACACCCGTGGTGAACGAGAACGACACGGTCTCGGTCGAGCAGATTCGCTTTGGCGACAACGATACCCTGGGCGCGCTCGTGAGCTGTTTGGTGGGGGCCGACCTCTGCGTGATCCTCTCGGATATCGACGGCCTGTACACAGCCAACCCCGGTGAGGACCCAGACGCGCGCCTGCTGCCGGAGGTGCGCCGCATCGACCGGGGCATTGTGGAGGCTGCCGGCGACGCCACCTCCGGCGTGGGCACGGGCGGCATGATCACCAAGATCCGCGCGGCGCGCGTGCTCATGTGCGCGGGCATCCCCACGGTTGTCTGCGACGGGCGCGAGCCCAACCAGCTTGTGCGCCTGGCGGCGGGCGAGGAGATCGGAACGCGGTTCATCCCGCCGGCCGAGCGCCGTGAGATCGCGCCGCGCAAGCTCTGGATCGCGCTGGGCGATACGGTGCACGGCACGCTCACGGTGGACGGTGGCGCGGCGGATGCGCTCCGCAACCGCGGATCGTCGCTTCTCGCCGTGGGCATCACGCGCGTGGAGGGCGCCTTTGAGCGCGGCGACGTGGTCAACGTGGCCGACGAGGACGGTTTCGTCATAGCCCGCGGCCGCGCCGGCGCATCGGCTGACGAGCTCTTCCTCGCCGCCGGCCGCAGCCAGGCCGAGATCGAGGGCAACCGCTTACTTGCTGACCTGGCCGGCCATCCCGCCGTCCACCGCGACGAGATGATTGTCTTCGTGTAGGGGATCTTCTCGCCCGCTTCATTACGACCTAACGCATGAAAGGAACCATCATGGCAGACACCACCTCCGTGCGCGATATGGCGCTCAAGGCCAAGGAGGCCTCGCGCGGGCTGGCCGCAATGGACAACGACGCGCGGCTGGCCGCGCTGGCCGCCATGGCCGCGGGACTCCGCGCGCACAAGGGCGCCATCCTGGACGCCAACGCCGCCGACATGGCCGCGGCGCGCGAGAAGGGCACGAGCGCGGGGCTTCTCGACCGTCTGTTCTTGGACGAGGGACGCATTGAGGACATGGCCGCGGGCATCGAGGCGCTGGCCGCGTTGCCGGACCCCGTAGGCCGCGTGCTGGAGGAGCGCGAGATTGCCTGCGGGCTCCAGCTCCAACGCGTGAGCGTGCCCTTGGGCGTGGTCGCCATGATCTACGAGGCGCGCCCCAACGTGACCTCCGACGCCGCGGCCATCTGCATCCGCACGGGCAACGCCTGCGTGCTGCGCGGCGGCTCGCTTGCGCAGAACTCCTGCGTGGCCATTGCGCGGACGCTCGCGGAGGCCGCCGAGGGCGCGGGCTGCCCGGTGGGGTCCATCGCCATCGTGGACACGCCGGACCGCGCGGCAACCGACGAACTCATGAGCCTGCGCGGCATCGTTGACGTGCTCATCCCGCGCGGCGGCGCAGGGCTCATCCAGCACTGCGTGGAGCACGCGCAGGTGCCCGTCATCGAGACCGGCACCGGCAACTGCCACGTGTACGTGCACGCCTCGGCTGACTTCGACAAGGCGCGCGCCATTATCGTCAACGCCAAGACGCAGCGCGTGGGCGTGTGCAACGCGTGCGAGTCGGTGCTGGTGGACGCCGCCGTTGCCGATGAGTTTCTGCCGCTTCTCTTTGCCGACCTGGCTGAGCACGAGGTGCTGGTGCACGGTGACATGCGCACTTGCGTGGCGGCCACCACGTTCAACGCCCTGCGCGAGGACCTCATAGAGGACGGCGAGCGCAAGATGACGCCCCTCAAGGTCACGCCGGCCACCACGGATGACTGGGGCCGCGAGTACCTGGCGCTGGAGATCAGCATCAAGCAGGTGAGCGGCGTGGATCAGGCCATAGCGCACATCAACCGCTACGGCACCGGCCATTCCGAGGCCATCGTGGCCGAGGATAAGGATGCGTGCGAGAAGTTCCTGCGCGAGGTGGACGCGGCGGCGGTCTACGCCAACGCCAGCACTCGCTTCACCGACGGCGGGCAGTTCGGCCTGGGCGCGGAGATAGGCATCTCGACTCAGAAGCTCCACGTGCGCGGCCCGTTTGCCGCCGAGGCGCTCACGAGCAGCAAGTACGTTATCCGCGGAGACGGCCAGGTGCGGCCGTAGGCGCCGGCGGCGCGCATTCCCCGCGCCTTTAGCTTGGCTTGTGGGATGTCGCTTACAGTTCAGATTGGTCCAAAAGCGCGCAATACGAAGAAGCCCCGCAGATCGCGGGGCTTCTTTTTTGCGCTTATCGCATGTGGCATGCGCCCGACGGGCTACTTGTCCTTGTGCGGGCAGTTGGCGCAGCCGCCCTCGGAGCTGCCGGAACTCGACGAGCCGCTGGTGGCCTCGGTGCTCTTGGAGCCGCCGCGCTGGTCGGTGTTGTAGAAGCCCGAGCCCTTGAACTCGATGCCGCTGGCGCTGAAGACCTTATCGGCCGGGGCGCCGCATTCCGGGCAGGTGATGTCCGGGTGCTCGGTCATGCCGTGCTGCACCTCGAACACGGTGCCGCACGACGTGCACTTGTAGTCATAACGTGCCATGTTGTCCCTCCGTACGTAACATTGCCGAACGGTATTCTATCCAAAACGGGACCTTGCGCACGCTATCCCATAGAATCGACAGGCGGCGCGCGTTGTTTGCGGGCCGGCGGAGCCCGCGTTGCGGCGCGCGGGGATCGCCTTGCCGTTTGCCCTGCGCATCATGCCGCTCGCTGCTGATTTATGACCGTTCGCCGGCGTATCTACACCATCTCTGTTTCGCGCGGGTTGCGCGTGCGTTGCCGTTTCGGTGCCCGCTGGTTACGGCGGGCGAGAAAAACGTTTCGGGCGCGTTGCGGTTGCGCAAACTGCGCGGCCGTTCATTGCCCGAAACATTCCCTTCTTAACCTGATCCCCATGCCGGCACCTGGCCGGGGCCGCCGCGTGCGATGCCCCGGCCCAAGGGCAGCGGTGCCGGCGGGGATGATGAGAGGGGAGAACCAATGGCGATACGAGCAACCAACGCCGCCACCGCAGCGGTGGAGCGCGGCGGCGGATCCGATGCCGCAGCGCCCGAGGCCGGCAACGCGCGCCCGCGCGCCGCTGCGCCCACACGCCGCGCTTTTGTCAAAGCGGCCGTGGCGGGCACCCTGGGTGCGGCCGCGCTCGGCCTCTCGGGCTGCGCGCAGAGCGCCCTTGCCGAGGCGCTTGCCGGTGCGGGCGCGGACGAGGGCGCTGCCCAGGCATCGGCGGACGTCACCGACACCACGGTCAAGGTGGGCATCATGCACTCGCTCTCCGGCACCATGGCCATGAGCGAGACCTCGGTCCGCGACGCCGAGCTTCTCGCCATAGACGAGATCAACGCCGCCGGCGGCGTGCTGGGCCGCCAGATCGAGTCGGTGGTGGAGGACGGCGCCTCGGACAACGCCACCTTTGCCGAGAAGGCGCAGAAGCTCCTTATGAGCGACCATGTGGCGGCGGTCTTCGGCTGCTGGACCAGCGCGAGCCGCAAGGCGGTGCTGCCGGTGTTCGAGCAGTACAACGGGCTTCTCTGGTATCCGGTGCAGTACGAGGGCATGGAGTCGTCGCAGAACATCTTCTACGTGGGCGCCGCGCCCAACCAGCAGATCGTGCCGGCGGTCGATTACCTGGCCGAGCATTACGGCCCGCGCATCTTCCTTTTGGGCTCCGACTACGTGTTCCCGCGTACGGCCAACACCGTCATCAAGGCGCAGGCCGCCGCGCAGGGCTATGAGATCGTGGGCGAGGAGTACACGCCCATGGGCCACACGGACTACGCGACGGTCATCAACAAGATCCGCGCGGCCTCCCCGGATTTCGTGTTCAACACCCTGAACGGCGACTCCAACGTGTCGTTCTTCAAGCAGTTGCGCGATTCCGGCATCACCGCGGACGATTGCATGACCTGCTCGGTGTCCGTTGCCGAGGAGGAGGTGGCTGGCATCGGCGCCAGCTACCTCGAGGGCCATATGACCTCGTGGAACTACTACGAGACCACCTCCACGGCCGAGAACGACGCCTTCGTGGCGGCCTACAAGGAGCGCTACGGCGCCGACCGCGTGACCGACGACCCCATCGAGGCGGGCTACTGCGCCGTGCACCTGTGGGCGGCGGCGTGCGAGAAGGCCGGCAGCTTCGACGTGGACGCCGTGCGCGCGGCTGCGGGCGGCGTGACCTTCCGGGCACCCGAGGGCCTGATGACCATCGACGGCGACAACCAGCACATGTACAAGACCATCCGCATCGGCCGCGTCAACGCCGACGGCCTCATCGACGAGGTCTGGGCCTCTGACGAGCCGCTCAAGCCCGACCCGTACCTTGACGGGTACGCCTGGGCCGCGGATCTCAGCTAAGGGGGCGCACATGGTAGAAACGCTCATCATGCAGGCCTTCAACGGCATCAGCCTAAGCTCGATCCTCTTTTTGGCGGCCATCGGCTTGGCGGTGACCTTCGGCCTCATGCACGTCATCAACATGGCCCACGGCGAGTTCATCATGATGGGCGCTTACACCGCCTACGTGGTGCAGAACGCCTTCGCGGGCCTCGGGGGCGCCTTCGGGCTTTACGTGCCGGTGGCGCTTGTCCTGAGCTTCATAGTGGCGGCGGCGCTGGGCGTGGTGGTCGAGAAGCTCATCGTGAGCCGGCTCTACGGCCGCGTGGCCGACAGCCTGCTTGTGACCTGGGGCCTCTCGCTCGTGCTCCAGCAGCTGGCGCGCAACCTCTTCGGATCGGCCAACGTGGGCGTGGAGGTGCCGGAGTACCTGGCCGGCAGCCTCGTGATCGGCGGCGTGGCGCTGCCGTACACGCGCATCTGGATCCTCGTAATCGCGCTTGCGTGCCTGCTCGCCGTCTACCTCTTCATGTTCCGCACGCGCTTTGGGCGCACGGTGCGCGCCGTCATGCAGAACCGCCCCATGGCGGCTGCGCTCGGCGTCAACACGCGCCGCGTGGACGCGGTCACCTTCGCCTTGGGCTCGGGCCTTGCGGGCCTTGCGGGCTGCACGCTCACCTGGATCGGCCTCGTCGGCTCCAGCCTCGGGCAGAACTACATCACCCAGGCCTTCATGACGGTGGTCGTGGGCGGCGTGGGGTCGGTCTTCGGCTCGGTCTTCGGCGCCGGGTTCATCGGCATCGGCCAGTCCATCTTCGAGTTCCTCACGGACGCCTCGATCGGTCAGGCGCTCATCTTCCTGGCGGTCATCCTGCTTCTGCAGTTCCGCCCCAAGGGCATCTTCGCGCAGAGCAGCCGCTCGCTCGAGGACGAGTAGGAGGTTTCCCATGACCCTTATCCAACCGGCAAGGACGCAGCGCAACCGCCTTGTCCTCGCGGCCGTCATCTTCGCGGCGCTCGCGGCGGCTCCGGCGCTGCTCCCCATGTTCCGCACCACCCTCATCGCCCGCTTCATGTGCTACGCCATCGTGGCCGTGGGCCTCGACATGATCTGGGGCTACACGGGCATCATGAGCCTCGGCCACGGCGTCTACTTCGGCCTCGGCGCGTACTGCATGGCCATGTACCTTAAGCTCGCGGCGGCCGACGGCGGCATTCCCGACTTCATGCAGTGGTCCGGGTTCGACGCGCTGCCCGCCTGGTGGGCGCCGTTCGCCAACCCCGCGTTCGCCTTCGCCATGGTCGTCCTTGTGCCCGTGGCCGTGTCCGTCGTGATCGGCCTGCTCACCTTCCTGCACAACATCAAGGGCGTGTACTTCTCCATCCTGTCCCAGGCGCTCGCGCTGATCATGAGCGTGCTTCTGGTGGGCAGCCAGCAGTACACGGGCGGCTCCAACGGCCTCACGGACTTCGACACCATCCTGGGCGCCTCGCTTTCGAGCCCCGTGACCGAGGTCGCGCTTTACTACGTCACGCTCGCGGTGCTCGTCGGCGTTTTCGCGCTGTGCTTCTTCCTCGTCAACCGCCGTATCGGCAAGATCTTCATGGCCATCCGCGACTCCGAGAACCGCGTGCGCTTTACCGGCTACAACACTGCGGTCTTCAAGGTGTTCATCTACGCGCTCTCCGCCGCGGTGGCGGGTGTCGCCGGCGCGCTTTACGTGAGCCAGGTGGGCATCATCACCCCCTCCGACGTGGGCGTTTCACCCTCCGTCCAGATGATCGTGTGGGTGGCCATCGGCGGGCGCGGCACGCTGGTGGGAGCCATCCTGGGCGCGCTTATCGCCAACGGCGTGGAAACCGCCGCCTCCGAGAGCTTCCCTGACCTGTGGAACTACCTCCTGGGGCTGGTCTGCATCGTGGTCGTGCTCTTCCTGCCGGGCGGTCTCATGGACCTGCCGCGCGTGCCCGCCCGCATCCGAGCGTGGCTCAACCGCTCCCGCTTGGGCGGCGGCGCGCGCTTATCACCCGGCGACCGCGCCCCTGCAAGTTCGGCAACCCTTTCCGGAAAGGAGGCCCGCGATGCCTGACACCGCAACCCTCGTGCGCGCCCAGGACGCCCCGGCGCTGCTCTCCATCGAGGATGTGAGCGTGGTCTTCGACGGGTTCCACGCCATCAGCCATGTTTCCACCACGGTGGGCCAGAACGAGATCCGCTTCTTCATCGGCCCCAACGGAGCCGGCAAGACCACCATCCTGGACGCCATCTGCGGCAAGAACCGCGTGGCGGGCGGCCGCATCATGTTCAAGGGGAAGTACGACCTCGCTCGCATGAAGGACTACAAGATCGCCAACCTGGGCGTCAGCCGCAAGTTCCAGGCTCCGAGCGTCTTCAACGGGATCACCATCCTGGAGAACATGGAGCTTGCGGCGGCCAACCGCCACAGCCTCTACTCGACCACGTTCTTGAACCTCAAGGCGGACCAGCGCGACTACATCCGCTACATCCTCGATTTCATCGGGCTCTACGACAAGCGCTTCGACTACCCCACGCGCCTCAGCCACGGCGAGAAGCAGTGGCTGGAGATCGGCATGCTCCTGACGCAGCATCCCGACCTGCTGCTTTTGGACGAGCCGGTGGCCGGTATGAGCCGCCGCGAAACCGAGCACACCGCCGAGCTTCTGCGGCGCGTCAAGCAGGAATGCTCCGTCATCGTGGTCGAGCACGACATGCAGTTCGCCAAGGACGTGTCGGACGACGTGACGGTGTTCCACGAGGGCAAGGTTCTGGCCGAGGGCACCATGGACGAGGTGTCCCGCAACCAGACCGTGATCGACGTGTACCTGGGACGAGGGGGCGATCAGTAAATGGCGCTTGAGATCACACGGCTGCTCGCCACGTACGGCGAGGGCATGGTCCTGCACGGCGTGAGCCTGTCGGCCGAGAAGGGCAGGGTGACGGCTCTCGTGGGTCGCAACGGCGCGGGCAAGACCACCGCGCTCAAGGCCCTCATGGGCCTTGTCGACACGCCCGGCGGGCAGATCGAGCTGGACGGCCGGCGCCTTGAGGGGCTGCCCGCCTACGAGCGGGCGCGCGCCGGCATCGGCTACGTGCCGCAGGGACGCGAGATCTTCCCGCAGCTCACCGTCCGCGAGAACCTGGAGCTGGGGATGGAGGCCAACCCGGAGGTGCGCGCCATTCCCGAGAGCCTCTTCGAGACGTTTCCCATCCTGCGGGAGTTTCTGGACCGCAAGGGCGGCGACCTATCCGGCGGCCAACAGCAGCAGCTGGCCATTGCCCGCGCGCTCGTGGCGCGCCCGCGCGTGCTGGTGCTGGACGAGCCCACCGAGGGCATCCAGCCGTCGGTGGTGTCCGAGATCGGGCGCGTGCTGACGCGCCTCAAGCAGGACGTGGCGGTGCTCTTGGTGGAGCAGTACCTGGAGTTCGCGCTGGACATTGCCGACGACGTGTACGTGATCGAGAAGGGCGAGATCGTGCAGCACGGCGACCCGGACTCGCTTGACCAGGAGGCGCTCAAGCAGGCAATGGCGCTGTAACGGCGCGCCGTTGGGTGCGCCCCGGCGCGGTTTGGTGTGGCCTGCGTTCTGTTCGGTGTGGCCTGCGTTGCGTTTGGTGTGGTCCCGTTTCGGTTTGGTGTGGCTCGCACTCCGTTTGGTGTGGTCCGTGCGAGAAAAACACCAGGTAAGTGCCTATGCGACCGGCACTAAGCCACACCAAACCGGAAACGAGCCACACCAAACGGGTTCAGGCCCGTACCCAACCGGGTGGGGACCGTACCCAACGGCGGGGGATTTTCGCAAAGGAGGACGACGATGCATCTGACCGAACGCGACCAGGAGAAGCTCATGCTCCACCTGGCGGGCCAACTCGCGCGCGAGCGGCGCGGGCGGGGCCTCAAGCTCAACTACCCCGAGGCGGTGGCGCTCATCAGCTCCGAGCTCATGGAGCGCGCCCGCGATGGACGGGACGTGGCGGCCCTCATGAGCGAGGGCCGCGAGATCCTCACGGCGGACGACGTCATGGACGGCGTGGCCGGCATGGTGCGCGAGGTGCAGGTGGAGTGCACCTTTCCCGACGGCACCAAGCTCGTGACCGTGCACGACCCCATTCAGGAGGTGGCTTCATGAGGGTGGGCGAGGTGATCTGCGCTCCGGGCAGCGTAGAGCTCAACGCGGGGCGTCCCGTGGCGGAGCTCGACGTTGCCAACGTGGGCGACCGTCCGGTGCAGGTGGGCTCGCACCTGCATTTCTTCGAGGCCAACCGCTGCCTCTCCTTCGATCGGGCGGCGGCGTTCGGCTACCGGCTGGACGTGCCGTCGGGCACCTCGGTGCGCTTCGAGCCGGGCGAGGTCAAGCGCGTGCGCCTGGTGGCGCTGGCGGGCGCGCGGCGCGTCCTCGGGCTGAACGGGCTCACGCAGGGCCCGCTCGACGCGCCGGGCGCCGCCGCAGCGGCGCTCGACCAGGCGGGACAGCGCGGGTTTCTCGCCTACGCGCCGGGCGTGGCCGTGGGTTTCGACGGCAAGCGCTATGCCCTGGGCGGCGCGGATCGCGTGGGCGAGAAGGACGGCGCGCCCGCGGGTGCGGCGGGCGCGCAGGGGGACGCCGCGGCAGGTGCCGGCACGCGCTTCTCGCCCAAGGAGGACGGCACGGCGCCCGCGGGCGCTGCAGGGCGCGGGGAGGGGAGGTAGCCCATGGCGATAAGCATCACGCGCGAGGCGTACGCCTCCATGTACGGTCCCACCACGGGCGACAAGGTCCGCCTTGCCGACACCGACCTGGTCATCGAGGTCGAGCGCGACCTGACGGTCTACGGGGACGAGGCCAAGTTCGGCGGCGGCAAGACCCTGCGCGACGGCATGGGCCAATCCGTCGCGACGACCTCCGCCGACGGGGACCTGGACCTGGTCATCACCAACGCGCTCATCTTGGACTACACCGGCATCTACAAGGCGGACATCGGCGTCAAGGACGGCCTCATTGCCGGCATCGGGCACGCGGGCAACCCCGACGTCATGGCCGGCGTCACCCCGGGCATGCGCATAGGGGCCTCAACCGAGGCGCTGGCCGGCGAGGGCCTCATCGTCACGGCGGGCGGCGTGGACACGCACATCCACTTCATCAGCCCCACACAGGTGGGCTGCGCGCTTATGAGCGGCGTCACCACCATGATCGGTGGCGGCACGGGGCCGGCCGACGGCACCAACGCCGTGACCTCGACGCCCGGCCCCTGGAACCTGTCCCAGATGCTCCGCGCGGCTGAGGGCTATCCCGTCAACCTGGGCTTTTTGGGCAAGGGCAACTGCTCGGTCTACGCGCCGCTGGCCGAGCAGATCGAGGCCGGAGCCATCGGCCTCAAGGTGCACGAGGACTGGGGCGCCACGCCGGCGGCCATCAACGAGGCGCTGACCGTGGCCGACGACTACGACGTGCAGGTGGCCATCCACACCGATACCTTGAACGAGTGCGGTTGCGTCGAGGACACGGTGGCCGCCATCGGCGGGCGCACCATCCACACCTACCACACCGAGGGCGCGGGCGGCGGCCACGCGCCGGACATCATGCGCATCGCCGGCGAGCCCAACGTGCTGCCGAGCTCCACCAACCCAACCATGCCCTTCTCGGTCAACACGCTTGACGAGCACCTGGACATGCTGATGGTCTGCCATCACCTCGACAGCCGGATTCCCGAGGACGTGGCGTTTGCCGACAGCCGCATCCGCCCCGAGACCATAGCGGCCGAGGACGTGATGCACGACCTGGGGGTGTTCTCCATGATGAGCTCGGACAGCCAGGCCATGGGGCGTGTGGGCGAGGTCGTTACCCGCACGTGGCAGACGGCAAGCAAGATGCGCGCGCAGCGCGGCCCCTTGCCCGAGGACGAGGGCCGGGGCAACGACAACTTCCGCGCGCGGCGCTACGTGGCCAAGTACACCATCAACCCGGCCGTGGCGCACGGCATCAGCCGCTACGTGGGCTCCGTCGAGGTGGGCAAGCTCGCTGATCTGGTGCTGTGGGACCCGCGCTTCTTCGGCGTGGCGCCGGAGATCGTGGTGAAGGGCGGCTTCATCTGCGCCGCGCGCATGGGCGATGCCAATGCGTCCATCCCCACCACGCAGCCGGTGATGATGCGGCCCATGTTCGGGTCCGACGGCCTGGCGCGTGCCGAGACCTGCCTGACCTTCATGTCCCAGGCGGCGGTGGCAGCGGGCGTGGGCGAGAAGCTCGGGCTCAGGCGCCGCGTGGCCGCCGTGGGCGGGTGCCGTGGGATCGGCAAGGCGGATATGCGCCTCAACGACCGCGCGCCGGTGATCGCCGTGGACCCGGAGACCTACGCGGTCACGGTCGACGGCGAGCCGGTGAGCTGCGAGCCCGCAGAGCGGCTGCCGTTGGCGCAGCTCTATCGGCTGTTCTAGGGCGACTTTGGAGGCCCGGGGCGCCGGCGCGCCCGGGGCGGTGGCCCCGCCGCGCAGGTTGCGCGGCGGGGCCGGATGGACGATGCGCGGGGCCGCCGGTGGCGCGCGGCCCGCGGGAGGAGGCGGCCACATGATCTGCGAGAAGGTATACGGGTCGATACGCGACGAGGGCGTGCACGCGCGGTTGGCTGCGCGGCTCGGGGGCTACGTGGTCGAGGACGTGCCGTTCACCTGGGACGAGGCGCATAAGCGCGTGCAACGCAAGGTGGGCTCCGAGGGCACCGAGGTGGGGATACGCCTTGACGAGGAGACGCAGCGCCGCGGTATCCGCGACAACGACGTGCTGGGCGTGGACGGAGCGACGCAGCACGTGCTGGTAGCGCGCATCACGCCCGAGGACGCCGCCCTGGTGGCGGTCGAGAACGCGGACCCGCTCACGGTGGCCCGCGTGGCCTGGGAGGTGGGCAACACCCACACGCCGCTCTTTGCGGGTCCCGGGCCGGGCGCCTTCGCGTTTCCGCTCAACGAGCCGCTCCGAGCCGCGCTCGACCTCATCCCCGGGGTGACGGCGCAGGTGGGGCGCGCCGTGCTCGACCCAGGGCGGATCGTCTCCTCGGGCGGTGCGGGGCACGGGCACGGACACGATGCCGGGCCGGGGCACCGCTGCGGGCACGCGCACGGCCCCGACGCTGCCGGGCGCGGGGAGGCGTAGGTGGACGCCGCGGCCGAGCTTCTGCTCATGCAGGTCACGGACCCAACGTTCCCCATCGGCGCGTACGCTCATTCCTTCGGCCTTGAGACCTACGTGCAGCGCGGCGCCGTGGCGGATGCCGCCGCTGCCGAGGCGTATGTGGCGCGCCAGATAGCGGGGCCGCTGTGCTACACCGAGCTTGTGGGGATGCGGCTGGCGTTCGAGCGTGCGCAGGAGTCCGACATGGCGGGGCTTGCGCATTTGGAGGCGCTGCTCGCGGCGTACAAGGCCCCTGCCGAGCTGCGGGATGCCTCGCGCAAGCTGGCGGCGCGCTTCTGCCGCACCGCCGCGCCCCTGCTCGCGGATTCCGCCGAGCCGGCGGATAAGCCCGATCGCGCGGCGGGGGTCCCCGCGCCCATCGCGCTCGCGGCCGGGGGCCGCCCGACGCCCCTTGCCGGCGCCGCCGGTTTTGCCGCCTACGTGGCCGCTGCCCCCGCGCATATGCTCAACAGCGCGTACGGCGCCTTTGCCTGTGCGGCGGGCATCGGGATCAGGTCGCTCATGCGCCGCTACCTCTACGCGCAGGTGTCGGCGATGGTCACCACCTGCGTGAAGGCGGTGCCCCTGAGCCAGACGGCCGGCCAGCGGATCCTGCGCGGAAGCTACGCGGCGCAGGCGGCCGCCGTTGACCGCGCGCTCACGGCGCCGGCGCGCGACCTCGGCCGTGCCGCGCCCGGCTTCGACGTGCGGGCCATAGAGCACGAGGCGCTCTACACGCGTCTCTTCATGAGCTGACGCGCCATCCGTTCCGTTTTCCTCAGCAACGTTTTCCCTCAGCAAAGGAGCTCTCCTATGTCCTACGTTCGCATCGGCGTGGCGGGTCCGGTCGGTTCGGGCAAAACCGCGCTTATCGAGGCGCTGACCCGGCGCATGGCCGACTGCTACAGCATCGGCGTGGTCACCAACGACATCTACACCAAGGAAGATGCCGAGTTTCTCGCCAAGAACTCCGTGCTGCCGCTCGACCGCATAGCGGGCGTCGAGACCGGCGGCTGCCCGCATACGGCCATCCGCGAGGACGCCAGCATGAACCTTGAGGCCGTGGAGCGGATGGTCGCCTTGCACCCGGATATCGAGATCATGTTCATCGAAAGCGGCGGCGACAACCTGTCGGCGACCTTCTCGCCGGAGCTGGCCGACGCCACCATCTTCGTGATCGACGTCTCGGAGGGCGACAAGATCCCGCGCAAGGGCGGCCCGGGCATCACGCGGAGCGACCTTCTGGTCATCAACAAGGTCGACCTGGCCCCGTACGTGGGCGCGAGCCTGGAGGTCATGGACCGCGACGCGCGGCGCATGCGCGGCACGCGGCCGTTTGTGTTCACCAACATCCGGGAGGGTGCGGGCGTGGACGCCGTTGAGGCGTGGATCCGCGCAAACGTGCTGCTTGAGGGGTTGAGCGCGTGACCGGGTCCGCAGGGGCGCATGGCGCGCCCAACCGCTACGGCCGCACGTCGCGTCTGGAGCTCGAGGCGGCGCTCGGCGCCGGCGGCCGCACGGTTTTGGCGCGCGCGTACGCCACGCAGCCCTTTCGGGTCATGAAGCCGTTCGAGGACCCGCGCAGCCCGACGTTTGCGCAGGTCATCGCCATGAGCTCGTCGGCGGGCCTCATGGAGGGCGATGCGCAGCGCCTGGGCGTCGCCGTGGGCGCGGGCGCGGCGCTTTCCGTGCGGGCGCAGGCGTTCGAGAAGGTCCACCGCATGGACGGCGCCGGCTGGGCCGCGCGCGCGACGGAGCTCGCGGTGGCGCCGGGCGGTCGCCTGCGCTTTCTCCAGCAGCCGGTGATCCCGTATGCGGGGTCCCGCTTTACGGGGGATACGGTCGTCGAGCTGGCGGATGCTACCGCCGGCGTTGCCTACGGCGAGGTCATCGCGTGCGGTCGCGCGGCGGCGGGGGAACGCTTCGCGTTCAGCTCCTTCGCCAACCGCGTGCTCGTCACGGTGGCCGGCGAGCCTGCGTTCGCCGACAACCTGGTGCTGGACCCCGGGGCGGGCGACGTGGCGGGGCTCGGCATGTTCGAGGGCTTTGCGCATATGGGGAGCCTCGTGGTGCTGGCGCCCGATCTTTCCGCGGAGCGTTTCGAAGCGGCGCGTTCCGCCCTCCGCGCACTCACCGACCCTGACGAGGGGGCTGTGGCGTGGGATGACGCTCCAGCCGGCTTCTTTGGCGCGCGGGATTTGGCCGCACGGGATTTGGATGCGCGGGGCTTCAGCGCGCAGGGCGAGCTGGCCGCTTCCTTTGTCCCGGGAGGCGCGCTGATCGGGGGCATCACGCATCTGGGCGAGGTGGCCGGCGCCACGGGCTGGGCCGTGC
Source organism: uncultured Coriobacteriaceae bacterium (assembly GCA_944321435.1). Lineage (GTDB taxonomy): Bacteria > Actinomycetota > Coriobacteriia > Coriobacteriales > Coriobacteriaceae > CALUOB01. Next base: position 44,194 of record CALULH010000013.1, read on the forward strand.
GCCTCTTGGGGGACCGCGCCCAAGATCTGCAGCGCGCTCTCGATCTTGTCGCCCATCTGGCCGGTTTCTAACCCGCCCTTCTCTCGCCGTCCCGCCTTCAGCGTTCCGCTCTTGCCGTCCCGACCCCGGCTCGTTTTTTCTCGCCTTGCGCAAGGCGCCCGTCGAAACTCTGAGCTTAGCGAAACTCAGGCTTCAGAGTTTCGACGGATGCTTATCGCCTTATGCAATGGGTTTGTCATCTCAGCAGGTAGTTGATCTACTATATGCACTATCAAGAAACGTTATGCATTCATCAGGCGAGAAGAGCGAAACTCTGGAACGCGCGAAACTCTCGCTTCAGAGTTTCGACGGCGCGCGAGGGGCGGACGGCAGGCGGGGGGCGGCTGTGGCCAGCGCTGCACGCCCTTTGGGGTCTAGCGGCCAGCGCGCCGCGCCCTTCGGGACCCCGCGGCCGGCGCTGTGTTCCCGGCTGTACGTTCCCGGACGTCCGGTCGCGGGCGTTGCCGCCCGTCGCGGTCCCTGGGATAATGGGCGGCGGCGTTGAAGTGAGCAGGCGGACGATAACGCGGAAGGCGGGAAGGGCGGGCGCGCAATGGCTGAGAGGGACTGCGGACGGCAGGGCTGGGCGCAGGAACCGGTTGTGTTCGAGGTCGGCGTCTCGCGCAAGAAGCCCGAGAACATCCGCCATAAGGAGAACCCCTGTCCGTTCTGCGATGTACCCGGCCTCACGGACATCTTCCGCCGCGAGGGCGACCGCATCTGGCTCATGAACAAGTACCGCACCCTGCAGCGCACGGTGCAGACGGTGGTCATCGAGTCGGCCGACCACACCGGCGATATATCCACGTACGGCAGGGAGGAGAACCGCGGCGTCTTCCGCTTCGCCGTCGGCTGCTTTTACCAAATGCTCGCCGACCCGCGGTTTGCCAGCGTGGTCATGTTCAAGAACTACGGCCCGCTCTCGGGCGGATCGCTGCTTCATCCGCATCTGCAGATCGTGGGGTTCGAGCAGGCGAACGCCTACGCGCACGTGGGGCCGGAGAACTTCGGCGGCATCGAGGTCTACACCGGGCCGGATGTCGCGGTGACGCTCTCCGACCATCCGGTAATGGGCTTCGTTGAGATCAACGTCGGCATCGACGCCGCGGGCCTGGCGGATGCTGCCGCGCCGGTGGGCGAGAAGAGCCTTGCGGCGGCGCCGGACGCGCCGGCTGCGGCGGGCGAGAAGGCCGGCGCGCCCTACGCGACCGACCGACGGCGGGCGGGCGAGGAGCCTTGCGCGCCCCTTGCGGCCGCTGCGCAGGGCGGCGCCTCGTCCCCGGTCGCCTCGCAGCGCCTTTCTCCGCGCGCCTGGGACGTGGCCCGCGGCAAGGCGGTGCGTCGCGACGAGGTGCCCGACCCGGCGCTCTTCATGCCCTGGAAGCCGGCGGGTATGCCCCGGCCCTTCTGCGCCGGGCCCGCGCGCCGTGTGGACGCGCTGGCCGATGCCGCGCACGTGGCCTGCCGCTACCTGCTGACCGAGCATCACGGGGGCGGGTGCACCTCGTACAACCTGTTCTTCTATCCCGTGGGCGACAAGCTCTGGCTCAAAGCCATGCCGCGCTGGGTGACCTCGCCGTACTGCATCGGCTACGGCATCACCCAGGTGAACTACGGCCCCTACATGGAAGACGTGCGCGCAACGCTCGCTGCCGAGTTGTCCGCGTACTGCGCTCGGTAGACAGCGCGCCGGCGGCGCTCCCAACCGCGTCTCCGCCCATCCCAAGGCCGCGCAGCGGTGCCGTTGGTGTTACGATAAGCGCATCGGTGCCCGCGGGCGGTGCCTGCGGAGACACGGTGGGAGGAGGCAGCATGGCCGTTTACGTAACCTCGGATGCGCACGGGCACGTGCGCGCGCTCGACGCGGTGCTCTCGCAGGTGTCGCCGGGGGCGGACGACGCGGTGTTCGTGCTGGGCGACATGGTGGATCGCGGTCCCGACCCCATGGGCGTCATCAGGCTCGTGCGCTCGCTGCCGAACACCCATGTGCTGCTGGGCAACCACGAGATGATGATGCTCGAGGCGCTTCTCGGTCTCGAGCGGGACTCCATGGACATGTGGGCTTTCAACGGCGGCTTCACCACGCTGGAGGGGATCGCCCAGATGGACTCCGACGAGGTTGCCGAGCTCGCCGATTGGGCGGAGGCCCTGCCGCTGTACGCCATCGTGTCGGTGGGCGGACGCGACTTCGTGCTGGTGCACGCCGGCATCAACCCCGGCAAGGCCGCCGGTCGCTACGACGGCACCTTGGAATCGCTCGACGCCCTCTTGCGCGCCCAAACCGTCGAGGACCTCGTGTGGATCCGCGGAGAGTTCTGGGGCCAGCCCACCGGGCTCATCGACCGCCAGGGCAGGGGCCCCCAGGTCATCGCGGGCCATACCCCCACCGTGCTCCTGGAGCGCTTTGCCTACCAGCCGTGCGAGCCCTTCACCGACGAGGAGGGGCGCGGCAAGATCGTGGAGCTGGGCGCCACGTGGGACACCGGCGGCGTGCCCGACCGCGTGAACATCGACTGCTCTGCCGCGGCTGGGCCCGGCCAGGGGCGCGTGGGGATCCTGCGCTTGGATGACGGCGCGCGCTTCTACGCGACTATAGAGGACGGCGAGTAGGCAGGACGCGCAGGCCGCAGCGGGGCGTCTTCCAGGCGCCCCGCTTTCATCTCGCGGGTGGGAGGCGTGGGCGAGAGAGACGGGCAGGGACGGCGGGCGAGAAGCGCAGGCGGAAGGCGCGAGCGCGCTGCGCTTCCGGACGCGCCCCGCCCGCCGTCCGGCCCTTCCCGCAGGCCGTTCCCTTACGCCTCGATGCGCAGCATGGAGCCTTCGCGGCCGCGCTCGACCACGATCTTCTTGTCGATGCTCTCCTTGAGCTCCTCCACATGGCTGATGATGCCCACGAGCTTGCCTGACCCGGTGAGCTCGGTGAGCGTTTTGATGGCGAGCGCGAGCGATTCGGCGTCGAGCGAGCCGAACCCCTCGTCAATGAACATGGTGTCGAGCTGGATGCCGCCGGCGTGCGCCTGCACCACGTCGGAAAGGCCCAGGGCCAGTGCGAGCGATGCCTTGAACGCCTCGCCGCCGGAGAGCGACCCGGCGTCGCGCGCCTTGCCGGTGTAGTGGTCGACCACATCCAGGTCAAGGCCGGTCTGCCCCACGTGCGTGAGCGCCTCGCGACGGCGCGTGAGCTCGTAGCGCCCCGTGGTCATGACGGACAGGCGCCGGTTGGCGGCGGCCAGCATCCGGTCGAAGTACATGCCCTGAAGGTACGTCTCGAAGCTCACACGGTCCTTGCCCAAAAGGCGCCCGTTGGCGGTGAACGCCACCGGGGCGATCTCCCGATAGGCGTCGAGCGTCTTCTCGTTGGCGGCATGAATGCGCCTGAGCTGGGCGAGAAGCGCGCCGTTGGCGTTTACGCGCGCGTAGAGCTCCGTGCGCCCATCGTTTACGGCGGCGCGTTCCGTGCGGGCGCGTTCGAGGCGCTCCTCGGCGTCATCGGCGGCGCCGGCGTCGTCAACCTGGGTGATCTGCCGTTCAAGCTCGGCCTTGCGGCTCTGCGCCTGCGCCTCCGCGCGGTCGTGGTTCGCCTGCGCCTTTCGGGCGCGGTCAAGCTCTTGGTCAAGGACGCTCACGGCTCCCTGCAGCCGTGCGAGGGAGCTGCGCGCCTCGGCTTCGGTGGGGTAGGGCAGCTGCTGGGCGATAAGCGCTGCGCGCTCCTGGGCGGCGCTCAGGTCGCGCGCCGCCTTCTCGGCAGCGTCGCGGAGCTTGTCGCGGCGCTGTGCCAGAACGTCGTGTTCTTGGGCCAGCTGGCCCAAGCGCCCCTGCGCGGCGCGGAGGGCCTTCTCGTCCGCCTGCGCTGCGGCAAGCTGCGCGCCCGCTTCCGCGGCGGTACGTTCGAGCTCGGCGCGCCGGGCACTGAGCGCGGCGGCATTCCCATGCGCCTCGGTAAAGGAGGCGAGGGCGGCGGCGCGTTCCTCGGCACGGGTGCGCGCGGCGCTTGCCGCCTGCGCCGCGCGTTGCGCTGCGGCCTCGGCTTGCGCGCGCGTTGCCTCGGCATGGTCGAGCTCTTCCTGCGTGGGCACATCGGCGGTCTGCGCGGCGGGACGGGGGTGCTCGGTAGATCCGCAGACGGGGCAGGGCGCGCCGGGCTCCAACTGCAGGGCCAGCACGCCCGCCTGCCCGTCCAGGTAGGCGCGCGAGAGCGCGGTGGCTTCATCCTGCGCCGTGCGGTAGGCCGCTGCCGCCGTGCGGTAGGCCCGCTCCGCAACCTGCAGGTCCTGCGCGGCGCGCGTCTGCTCGCGTTCCAGGCGCGCCTGCTCCTGCACGTCGGCCTCGACGCGCTGCAGCTGCTCGGCCAGTTGCGCGCAGGCGGCCGCCTGCGCCGCCGCACGTGCCGGCGCGTCCGCCAACTGCTCGGCCGTATGCTGCGCGGTGGCGCGCGCTTGCTCGTTTGCCCCCAGGGCGGCCGCCGCTCCCTCGTGGCCCCGCGCGGCCGCGCGCTGCGCGCGCTCCGCCTCCGCTACCGCCCGCTGGGCCGCGGCGTGCGCGCCGTACTGCCCGAGGGCAGCCTCCTCGCGCGCCGCGTCGGCGGCAAGGCGGGCGCGCTCGGGAGCCTGCGCCTCGGCGGCCCGCAGCGCCTCGGCTACGGCGGGTGCCTCCGCTGCCAGCGCCGCGATCTTCTCGTCCGCCTCCGCCAGGTCGACCTTGAGCTGGGCGGCGGTGTGCGCGCGTTCCGCCTGGCGACTGAGCGCGGCTACCTTCTCGTCCATCTCGGCCAAGCGCTCGTCCAGCACAGAGAGCTCGGCGCGGTCCGCTTTCTGCGCGGCCTCGACGAGCTCGGCCAGCTTGTCGGCCGCCAGTACGTCGCGCGCCTTCCAGTCCGCGAGCGTCGCGATGTCCTCCTCGTCGGAGAGGCGCAGCTGGTCGGCCAGCGCCCGCACTTGCTGCGTGGCGTCGCGCGTCTTTCCGTAGAGCTCCTTGCGGCGCGCCTCCAGGTTCTGCTGGAAACGGCGGTAGGCGTCCGTGCCGAAGAGCTTGCGGAAGATCTCCGAGCGCTCGTCGGTGCTGGCGGAGAGCAGGCGGCGGAAGTCTCCCTGCGCGATCATGACGATCTGCCCGAACTGCGCCCGGTCGATCCCCAACAGCTCCTCCACGGCGCGCGCCACCTCGGCGCGGCGGGTGAGCACGGTGCCGTCGGGCCGCTCGAACTCAACCTCGGCCGCCTGCAGGGTCAGCCCTTCGCCGCGTTTCTTAGGGCGCTGGTACTCAGGTGCGCGGCGGATGCGGTAGGTCTGTCCGCGGTAGGCAAAGGAAAGCTCCACGTAGGTGGGCGTGTCCGCGTCCGCAAAGTCGCTCCGCAGGGTGCGCGCGGTGCGGCCGGCGCCGCTGGCCTCCCCGTAGAGCGCGAAGCTGATGGCGTCGAAGAGCGTGGTCTTGCCGGCGCCCGTGTCGCCGCAGATGAGGTAGATGCCCTCTTCGCCCAGCTGGGTGAAGTCCACGGTGACGGTGCCGGCGTACGGCCCGAAGGCGGAGAGGGCAAGGGTGATGGGGCGCATGCTAGGCCACCTCGCTTCCCGGTTCCAGCGCGTTGAGCTCCGCGGTAACGATTTTCTCCTGCGCGGGCGTGAGCGGCTTGCCGTTTTGCAGCTCGTAGAACGTGCGGAAGTGCTCCAACGGGGTCTTCTCATCCTCCGCGTCCGCCACGGCGCCCTCCGCGCCGGCCGCGCGCGTCCGCGTGTTGTCGACGTCCAGCACCATGAGGTTGGGGTAGGCGGCGCGCAGCTGCGCGAGCGCGTCCAGGGGCGGCTCCTCGTCGGTGAGTGTTACGTGCAGGTAGTCGTCCGCCGGGGCGGCCTCCACGACCTCCGGGGCGATAAGCTCCACAAGCGGCCCCTTGATCTCGCGCAGGGCGTGCAGGGGCTCAAGCGGCAGCAGCTCCAGTTCAACGGCGCAGGAGCCGTCGTGCTTCTCGCCCAGCGTGACGAGCGGCGCCGTCTTGGGCGCGCGCTCGGAAAAGGAGTAGGCAAGGGGGCTCCCCGCGTAGCGCATCTCCGGCCGGCCCACCTGCTGCGGCGCGTGGATATGCCCCAGCGCCACGTAGTCAAAGGCCGCAAAGACGCCCGCGTCCACGTTGTCGATACCGCCCACCGTCACAGTTTCGGAGTCGCTGCGCACAAGCTCCGCGCCGCCGGCGGTCACAAACTGGTGCGCCACCGCCACGTTGCGTACCGTCGGGTCCACCGCGCAGGCATCCACCGCGCATCGCAGCGCGTCCGTGTAGGTGCGGATCTCCGCGTCAGGGAAATGCGGGCGCACGGCGGCGGGCCGCAAAAAGGGGATGAGCCAGAAGGCCACGGGCCCGTGCGCATCCTCAAGCACGACGGGCTCAATATGCCCGTCGTAGACCGGTGACACGTAGACCCCCTGCTTTGCCAGGAGCGCGCTGCCGTAGGCCACGCGCTCGGCCGAGTCGTGGTTGCCCGCCACGGCCAGTACCGCCACGCCCCGCTCGGCCACGGCCGAGAGGAACCAGTCCAAAAGCGCCACCGCCTCGGCGCTGGGCGCAGCCTTGTCGTAGAGGTCCCCGGCCAGCACCAGGGCGTTCACCGCGCATTCCTCTATGAGCTCCAGCACGCCCGCCAGCACGTAGCGCTGGTCCTCCATCATGGGGAACTCGTTTACCTGCTTGCCTATGTGCAGGTCGGCCAGGTGTAGTATCCGCATGGGCGCCTCCTCGCGCCGTGGTTTTCATCCGCACCCATTGTAAGGGCTCGTGCGGACATAAAAACGGCGTGCGGGGCGCTGGCGCCCTCGGGTATCATATGCCCTGCATACCCGCCCGCGCCTCGCGCCGGCTTCTAAGCTAGGAGGACCCGTGACCCCTCAAGCCTTCATCTTCGACTGCGACGGCACCCTCGTCGACTCCATGCACATGTGGCTCACGCTCTACCCCGAGCTCGTGGCCGGCTACGGCATCCACATGACGCCGGAGGACTTTGCGCCCACCGAGCACATGTCCCTGCCGGACGAGATGGCCTACTACCATGAGAAGCTCGGCATCGCCGACAGCGCCGAGGCCTTGGTGGCCGAGGTCCGCGCCATGATCCGCGACAAGTACGCGCACGAGATCCCCCTCTGCCCGGGCGTGCGCCCCTTCCTTGAGAGCGCCGCTGAGGCGGGCATCCCCTTAGTGATCGCCACTTCAACCGACGCAGACATCGTGACGCTCGCACTTGAGCGCTTAGGCATCGCCGGCTTTTTCCGCACTATCGTGACCACCGACGAGGCCGGCTCCTCCAAGGAGCATCCGGACGTCTACCACCTGGCGCTTGAGCGCACAGCCCCGGGCGCGCGTCCGCAGGACACCTGGGTCTTCGAGGACGCCATGTTCGGCCTCAAGGCGGCCCGCGGCGCCGGCTACCACACCCTCGGCGTCTACGACGCGCACGGTCGGGCCGACCGCGCGGTGGTGCGCGCCAACGCGTCTATCTTCGTGACGTCCTTCGAGCAGCTCGCGCTGGACGACATCCTCTCCTTCGACCCCGCGCTCGATGCGCCCGGCCGTCCGCTTCCCGCCGTGGACCTGGCCGTGCGCGCCAAGGCCGCTTCCGAGCAGGGAGCCTAAGGCCATGGGCGAGAAGAGCAGCAGCTACGGCGCCCGCACGTCCGCCGGTTCCCCGGTACCCTCCGGTGCCCCGCAGGTTCTGCTGGTGGGCGGCTCCCCCGAGGCGTCGTCATCGGCGCTTATCGCCCGGCTGGCCGACGACGCCGACTACGTGGTGGCCGTGGACCGCGGGCTCGACCGGCTGATGGCCGCCTGCGTGGAGCCGGACCTGTTCTGCGGGGACTGCGATACCGCCTCCCCGGAGGCTGTGGCCTACCTGCAGCGCCTGGTGGACGGCGGCCGCGCGGCGGTGGAGACCTACGACCCCCACAAAGACTACACCGACCTTACGCTCGCCCTGCGGGCAACGGACGCCCGCTGGCCGGGCGCGCAGCTCAGCCTTACGTGCTTTGGCGGCGGACGGCCGGACCACCTGCTGGCGGTGCTGGGGACGCTGGCGCGCCGCGCGGACGTTGTGCGCCTGGAGGAGGACGGCTTCACGGGCCGCATCCTGCATGGGCCCGGTCCGGCGCTCCCTGCGGACCCGGTTGCCGCGGCCGGCATCGAGGCCGTGGCGGAGGTGGACGCGCCCACGCCCCCGGCAGGCCCGCATGCGCCGGCAGCGGGGGAGGGCGCTTCCGCGGGGCAGCGCTGGGTCATCGGGAACCGCCGCGGGGCGGCCTTCTCGTTCATCCCGCTCGCCCCGGGCACGGTGGTATCCGAGCGGGGAATGGAATGGGAACTCGACCATAAGCGCTGCGAGCTTTTGGGCGACCTCGGCGTCTCCAACGTCCTGCGCGCCGACCCGGCCGTCTTCACTTGCCACGCCGGCTGCGCCGTGGCCTACGTCTTTACGGCATAACGCACGTGGAAGAGGCCTGCCAGCCACCAAAGGGCAGCTGCCAAGGGGGACGGGTACGATTGGCAGACAAATTGTCTGCCAATCGTACCCGTCCCCCTTGGCAGCTTGGCATCCCGCCTGCGCGCCGTCTTTCTCGTCCGCGCGTCCGTCCTAGGGGTGTCCCCGAATCCGCCCGTGTACGCTAGATGCCCAAGTCGCTCTTCTTGCCGCGGGTTATTTGCGCATTTTCCCTGTACAAGCGTGCAAAATGCGCTATAGTTACCTCTTGCCTCGCGCGGCCGCTACCCGCGCATGTGGACGGGGCGCGCGTACCATGCGAGCCTCATGCAAACCGTACGGCCCCAAGCCTCGCGGTATGCATGAGCTGTGAAGATTATCTGCTCGGTCTGCCCGTGTGGTACACTTCTACAGCTGTTTTAGGTAACACGGCGCCCCTGGGCGCTCGAGGAGGGTACAAGATGTCCAAGGTTTGTGAGATTTGCGGTAAGCACCCGGTTGCCGGTCGTTCGGTCAGCCACTCCCACCGCGTCACGCTGCGCAAGTTCCGTCCCAATATCCAGCGCGTCTACGTGGTGGTGGACGGTCACCGTCGCAAGATGAACGTGTGCACCACCTGCCTGAAGTCCGGCAAGGTCGCTCGCTCCTAAGCATCTGCTCTCTTATATATAAGAGTTGCGCGCCCTGCAGCGTCTCTGCTGCAGGGCGTTTTTGTGTACTTTGTGAGGACACATTAGCTAAACGTTTTACCACTTTATCGCGCCAAAGCGCTGACCTGCTGCATCCCGGAAATGCCAGCCTCCTCATTATTCTCAGATCAGAATTAAAGAAATTCCTTATATGAATTACCTGTGATGAGAAATATAATGACAGGTGCCTACTGTCTTTCTAATGAAGGAGCTGAGAGATGGCGAAGAACGAGAAGAAGGTAGAGGAGATCATCGAGGCGCCGGCCGAGCAAGCCGAGCAGACCCCCGAGATCATCGACACCGTCGAATCCCTTGAGGCCAAGCTTGCCGCTATGCGCAAGGCCCAAGGGATTTTTGCTACCTACACCCAGGAGCAGGTCGATAAGATCTTCTACGAGGCCGCCATGGCCGCCAACAAGATGCGCATCCCGTTGGCCAAGCTGGCTGTCGAGGACACGGGCCGCGGCATCGTGGAGGACAAGGTCATCAAGAACCACTACGCCTCCGAGTACATCTACAACGCCTACAAGAACACCAAGACCTGCGGCGTGATCGAGCACGACGAGGCCTACGGCGTCACCAAGGTCGCCGAGCCCATCGGCATCGTGGGCGCGGTCATCCCCACCACCAACCCCACGTCCACGGCCATCTTCAAGTGCCTCATCTGCCTGAAGACCCGTAACGCGATCCTCATCTCGCCGCATCCGGCTGCTGCCAAGTGCACCATCGCCGCCGCCAAGGTCGTGCTCGACGCCGCCGTCAAGGCTGGTGCCCCCGAGGGCATCATCGGCTGGATCGACGTGCCGTCGCTGGAGCTCACCAACAAGCTCATGAGCGATGTCGACATCATCCTGGCTACCGGCGGTCCCGGCATGGTCAAGGCCGCGTACTCCTCCGGCAAGCCGGCTCTCGGCGTCGGCGCCGGCAACACGCCCGTCGTGATCGACGACACCGCCGACATCAAGCTGGCCGTCAACTCCATCATCCACTCCAAGACCTTCGACAACGGCATGATCTGCGCCTCCGAGCAGTCCGTCACGGCGCTCGATAGCGTGTACGACCAGGTCAAGGCCGAGTTCGAGTACCGTGGCTGCTACTTCGTGAAGCCCGGTGAGGAGATGGAGGCCCTGCGCGCCGCCATGTTCAAGAACGGCGCCCTCGACCACCGCATCCCCGGCATGCCCGCTCCCAAGATCGCCGAGCTCGCCGGCATCAAGGTTCCGGCCAAGACCAAGATCCTCATCGCCGAGGTCACCTCTACCGACCCCAACGAGGAGGAGTTCTCCCACGAGAAGCTCTCGCCCGTGCTGGCTATGTACCACGCCGCCACCTTCCAGGAGGCTGTGGACAAGGCGGAGCACCTGGTGCTCGCCGGCGGCCCCGGCCACACCGCGTCTCTCTACGTGCACCCGGCCGAGAAGGACAAGATCGCGCTGTTCGAGGAGACGATGGCGGCCTGCCGTATCGTCATCAACACGCCTTCCTCCCAGGGCGGCATCGGCGATCTGTACAACTTCGCCATGAAGCCCTCCCTGACCCTCGGTTGCGGCTCCTGGGGCGGCAACTCCGTTTCTGAGAACGTAGGGGTGAAGCACTTGCTCAACGTAAAGACTGTGGCCGAGCGCCGCGAGAACATGCTGTGGTTCCGCGCTCCCGAGAAGGTCTACTTCAAGAAGGGCTCCACGCCCGTTGCGCTCGCCGAGCTCAAGGACGTCATGGGCAAGAAGCGCGCCTTCATCGTGACCGACTCCTTCCTGTACAAGAACGGCAACTGCCGCGCCATCGAGGCCAAGCTCGACGAGATGGGCATTGCGCACGACGCCTTCTACGACATCTGCCCCGACCCGCGCCTGCAGGACGCCCAGAAGGGTGCCGAGCGCATGCGCCTGTTCGAGCCCGACGTCATCATCGCCGTCGGCGGCGGCTCCGCTATGGACGCCGGCAAGATCATGTGGCTCATGTACGAGCACCCGGAGATCAACTTCGAGGATGCCGCCATGGACTTCATGGACATCCGCAAGCGCGTCTTCACCTTCCCGAAGCTGGGCGAGAAGGCCTACTTCATCGCCGTCCCGACCTCTTCGGGCACCGGCTCCGAGGTCACGCCCTTCGCCATCATCACCGATGCTGAGACCGGCATCAAGTGGCCCATTACCGACTACGCGCTGATGCCCAACATGGCCATCGTCGACGTTGACAACGCCATGACCGCGCCCAAGGGCCTCACCTGCGCCTCCGGTATCGACGTCATGACTCATGCCATCGAGTCCTACGTCTCCATCATGAGCTCCGACTACACGCGCGGCCTGTCCATGCGCGCTGCCAAGCTCGTGTTCGAGAACCTGCCCGCGGCTTACGAGAAGGGCGCTGCCGACCCGCACGCCCGCGAGGAGATGCACAACGCCTCCTGCCTGGCCGGTATGGCGTTCGCCAACGCCTTCCTGGGCGTGAACCACTCCATGGCTCACAAGCTGGGCGCGTTCCATCACCTGCCTCACGGCCTTGCCAACGCCGTCATCCTGACCCGCGTCATGCGCTACAACGCCGCCGAGAAGCCGGTCAAGATGGGCACCTTCTCCCAGTACCAGTATCCGCATGCGCTGCATGACTACGCTGAGTTGGGCCGTTACTGCGGCTGCACCGGCGCCGACGACCGCGAGGTGTTCGAGAACTTCATCCAGAAGCTCGAGGACCTCATGGACGCCATCGACATCAAGAAGACCATCGCCGACTACGGCGTGGACGAGCAGTACTTCCTCGACACGCTCGACGAGATGACCGAGCAGGCCTTCAACGACCAGTGCACCGGCGCCAACCCGCGCTACCCGCT
>CALULH010000014.1 GCA_944321435.1 uncultured Coriobacteriaceae bacterium
TCGAAGGTGGCGCGCAGGCCGCCGTTGGGGAAGCTGGAGGCGTCGGGCTCGCCCTGCACGAGCTCCTTGCCGGAGAACTTGGCGAGGGCCGTGCCGTCGCCCACCGGATTCAGGAACGCCTCGTGCTTCTCGGACGTGATGCAGGAAAGCGGCTGGAACCAATGCGCGTAATGCGTGGCCCCGCGCTCGATGGCCCACTCCTTCATGGCGTGCGCGACCACGTTGGCAACGTCCAGGTCGATGGGTTTGCCGTCCTGGATGGTGGCTTCAAGGCTGGCGTACACGTCTTTGGGCAGGTACTTCTTCATGGCATGGTCGGAGAAAACCATGTCGCCGAAACGGCTCTCGAGGTCAGCCATGGTGTTCCTTCCTGGCAGCGCGCGGCAGGCGGTAAAGCCGGGCTGAAGGCCAGCCCGCGCGACGCCTCGCCGCAGCGCGCCGTCTGCGCCGGGTTCCGGCGCGGCGGATACTCGCACGCGCAAGCCACGGCGCCGCAGCTCACGCGCTGCCGCAGGCGTCCCCGCGGCATGCGCATAACGATACGGCCGCGCTGTTTCGCTCCCGTTGCGGCTTTGTTGCGGGAGGAGAACGTCTTTGTGAACGCTGGGGGTCGGAAAGGTGTCGGTTGTGTTACGCAACATGGCTGAAATGCAGAGGACGTACGCTGAAAGGCCCCGCCGAAGGAGCGCGCAGGGCACCGCCGCTGGAGGAGGCCCCGCCGCAGGAGCGCGCAGGGCGCCGCTGTTTTGGTAAGGATCGGCACCGCCCCTCTCAAAAAGCGTCGCACAGCTTGCACGAACCTGCCGGATTTAGCCGGCCTGTGCAAGCTGTGCGACGCTTTCCCGGGACGACGGCCCCAGGCGCGGGGCCGTGCCGGATGCGGCCCGGATCCACGCTCATCAACGAGAAGGGCGACACGGGGCGCGGGGCCGGCACCTCGGCCTCCGCGATGCCTGGCGCGCATGAGCCAAATCGGTCCGCGCGCAATAATCAGGCCGCGCTCAATTTGGCACAGCTTGATTTGACGCCCGGGCACCATGCGCCCGCTACATACGCCGGTCGCTTTTGTCGTCCTGCTCGTCGAGCAGCTGATCAAGCAGCCGCAGGAGCGCACGCGCGGAGGTCGGCTCAGAGATGCGCCCCTCAGCACTAACCGCAGGCTCGCACCGCTCGGGCGTAGAGCCGCCGCAGGCGGGCAGCGCATGGACAACAGCCGTATCCACATCCTCGCGGGGCAAGAGCGCCAGGACGACGAGCGCCAGCGCGCCGAGCGCCTCCATGTCCACGGAGACGCCGCGCGACACAAACGGCAACGGGCTGGAGAACAAGGGGATGACGCCGGCGAACCCCAGCACGTGGGCAGCGCCCGACACGCCCAGGAGCGCCGCGCCGACAGCCGAGAACCCGCGGCGCCACGAACCCAGGCGACACCCCTGGATCAGCGCGCATCCCACAGCGCTCTCCACGCAGGCGGCGGACACGACGACGCCCGTCCAGCCAAAGGCGAGAAGGACCTCGCCAAAGACCGCGTCGGACGCCGCCCCGGGCAGCAAGCCCAGCATGCTGGGCAGCAAACCGTCGCCCACGAGCGGCGCGGCTTCCGCGATCTCCTGGCACATGCGGGCAACATAGCCCATGCCGTACGGATCCTCAGCGGCAAGCTGGCGCCACTCCAAAAGCCGCGGGTTCGCCATCACCAGGCACGCGCATACCGCAACCGAGGCGATAAGAACACGCGCCCAGGCACCTCGGCTTCCGCGATGACCCGCCAGATACGCTGCCGCCGCAGCGCACGCAACCATGAGCAGGGAGCTCGTATCGTCAAGGAACCACAGAACCAGCGCCGAGGCGGCCACGCAGCCGAGCACCGCGTTGCGTGCGACGTCCTCTCCACGCGCGGCAAACTGCTCGGCCGGCGCGCCGAGAGCCCATGCGAGAGCCGCGCCCAGCGGAGCGATCGAAACAACCCCCGCGTTCAGCGTAACGCCCAGCATATCTATATAGCCGTAACCGCGCCATGAGCCAACTGCAGCGCTTGCCACGAGCAACGCCAACGAAATGCCCGCGCACAGAACGGCAACGCGCGCCATGCCCGCATCCCGCGAACGTTTGCATGCGAAGGGGCGCGCGACCATAAGCAACGCAAAGCCCGCCGCGCCCAGAATCTCCGGCAGGGGCTCCGCGCCGCGCAGGTAAAGCCCCTGCGCGACCAGCACCAAACACGGGGCCGACGCGCAGGCGGCAGGCGGCATGGGCTCGTCCTCGCCAAGACGAGCGCTCCATCCGACGAGAAATCCCCAGATCGCGGCGAACACCAACGCGCAGCCCAACGCCGCAACGGCCATGCCGTTCGCCGTCGCAAGAACCGCCAAGGGGCACGCGGCCGCTCCGGCGCACGCCCACGCAGACGTCCCGCGGCCCGCGCAGGCAAAAAGGCACGTTGCCAACCCCAGAGCCGCATGCATCCCCACCAGCATCATATCCGCTTCCATTGCGCTCCCCTTTCGCCGCCGCCCGCACGGCCGCGCCGCACGGTGCCCCTTGCCAAGGTCGGGAGGCCCTGCCATGCCCGCCCTGCGCACCGCAGCGTATCGCCCAGGCCGCGCTTGCGCCCGCGCCCCCTTGCGCAAGGCCCTGCAACCGGCCGGGCTGCACCCAACGGCCGCGGACACACCGGAGCGTGCGGCCAACCGGCCTGGCAGGGCCCGGCTCTCGACTGCCCCGCCCGGTTTGGTTTGGCCCGATCAGACCACGTTCAACCGAAAAGCGTCGCACCGCTTACAAAAACCGGCGTATATCAGCTGATTTTGTAAGCTGTGCGACGCTCTAAAAGACGCGCATGGTAAGCACGACCCACATTAGGCACGGCTTAGCAGGAACGCCGGCCGACAAGGTGATGCCCCCGCTGGCGCCCCCCCCGCCGTCAGCTGCGGCGGCCGGCTTTGAACGCAGCGGCATGCTGCGCGGGGGGCACAGCGGATGACGCCCACAGCGTCTCGAGCGCACCGGTGACCAGCAAGCGCCCCATCCCCCGACCCGGCTTTGAGAAGAAACACGCATCGGGCAAGCCCGGCACCTCCGACCAGCCCTTCTCGGCCTCAGAGACGCCCATTCCCAGGCGCTCGGCCGCAACCTCGATCATCTCTGCGGTTGGCTTCATGACTGCCCCTTTCCATCCTCCCGCGGGAGGCTCAGATCCCAATGCTCGCTTGCCTTGGCATACGTCTCCGTATACTCGCTGAGCAACATCGCACGACCGACCTGGCCGTCCAGCACGTACACGCGCCCCGTTTCGCTCACGGTTATGTTCACCCAGTGGCCGTCGTTTGACCCCGACCAATCGAAGCCGCAGATCGCGTGGTATCCCGGCCCTTGCTCAAGCGCATACGCCTCTATCTGGTCGGGCGTCATGCTCACCTGCTCCATACCCGTTGCGGCGTTCATCTCGTCCACGCTCATACCGTCCTGCGGCACGGCAACCGCCTCGGGGTCCAAGCCCGACAAGCGCAGCTCGGTTGCAAGCGCGCAGCTTCCGCAATTATTGCTGTACAGGCTTCCCTGGTCAAAGGGGTCGAAGTTGGGGTTCACCCCGTCGAGAAGTGCCTCGTAGGCGTCGATCTCCCGCCCCACCTCCTCGAACTCAGCGCCCTGCACGGCTTCGGGCGCGTCGGGGCCCTTCGCAAGCTCGGAAGCGGTAGGCGTCACATGCCCCGTCTCCACGCCCAGCTCGCCCCCTGCGGACGCCGCCGGGCCCACCTCTGCCCCCAAGCCAGGCCCTGCATCAAGCGCAGCCCCCTTGCCCAGGCCCGTCGCGCCGCCCGCCTCAACGACCGCGTCAGCCTCTACGTTATCGGCTGCCGAGCCCGCGTTATCCAGCGCGTCGAAAGCACCTCCCAGCTCAAGATCGGCCGTCACATCGGCATCGAAGCCACCGACCTCGCCGCCGGCGCCGCCAACCTCGTCCCCTCCGTCAAAATCGGCCATGCGTGCCTCCTTTCCGTTACCTAGCGCGCCTCCTGCCGCAAAAGCGCCCGCACTGCCCCGCGTCCCGCCCCGTACGCCCGCCGCCTCATGCGCCGGCACAGCCCGTAGCGCGGATCCGGTCGGGCGCAGGGCTTCCCTCCGTGACGAACACCGCCTCGCCCGCCGACAGCGTGGAAAGCGCGCGCTCCTGGTAGGCAACGAGCCCGCACGCGCGGGCCACCGCCTCACGATCGTCGGCATGAGCGCTCGAAAACGCCACACGGGTCACGCTGTTTGCCAGGACGCCCGCCGGCAACAGGCTGGGACGCTGGTCAACGCTGACGAAGCCCACGCCCGACGCCCGGCATTCGGCGAGCGCCTGCTCGTACAGGCGGGCAAACAGGGTCGGCTCGCCGGTGATCCGGTCCCTCAGCAGCGCATGCGCCTCCTCGACCACCACCACGGTGTGCAGGGGCCGCCTGCCCAAGAGCCGCGCCGCCGCCATCAGGCGGGCGAGAAGGACCATTCCCACGAAGGCCCCGTCCTCGGCCCCCAGGCTCCCCAGCTGCACCACAACGGGGACGCGCCGTGCCCGCGAGCGCGAGCCCGCGACGAGGTCGCGCGCCATCAGGCCTTCGCGCGCGACGAGCGCCGGCATGTCGCACATGCTCCGCGCGCGCCTCACCAGCGCGCCGCGCACGTTGGCGCGCACCTCGGGCCCCGAGCACACCTCGGCGTCCAGGTAGGGGTCGATCTCGGCGAGAAGATCGCGCACCGTGGGCCAGCGCGCGCCGCGCTCGGCGGGCTCCTGCCGCGCCACGCCCGCCGCTCGGTACACGCACCGAAGGAGCGCCTCCAAATGCAGCGGGAGGGGCGGCTCCTCCAGGTGGAACGCGGACACCATGCATGCCGCCACGTCCTGCAGCCAGAGCGCGGGAAGCACGCCCTCGTCCACGGCCAGCGGGTTCTCGCGCAGCGGCTCGGGCACGCCCGCCCCCGCAGAAGCGCCGTCCGGTCCCGCGCCGCCCCAGGCGCGGGCGTCACCCAGGGCCCGCACGGGCAGGCGCGTGCCCGCCCCGTCCCGGCGCCCGCGCGCCAGCAGGTCGGCGTACTCGCACTTGGAGGGCTCCAGCACCACCACGCGCACCCCCGCTGCGGCAAGCTGCCGCGCCACGCCCGCCACGAAGGTTGACTTG
Organism: uncultured Coriobacteriaceae bacterium; assembly: GCA_944321435.1. GTDB lineage: Bacteria > Actinomycetota > Coriobacteriia > Coriobacteriales > Coriobacteriaceae > CALUOB01. The sequence continues at coordinate 5,160 of CALULH010000014.1, forward strand.
CGCATGCCGGGCTGCCCCGTCACCACCATCCCCTGCGAGAAGCGCTCGACCGGGACGCGGCACACAGCCCCGCTCTCGAAGGTCCCCAGCTCGATCTCGCCATCACCGTCGCGCCCCGTGGCGGAGAAGACAAGCGGGCTGCCCTCGCCCACCAACGCGTTCACGGCCGTGAGCCCGCGCACGGCCCGGCGCGGCGGCAGCAAAAGCCGCGCGGCGGCGCCCACCGGGACGGCTCGCGCCATCGGCGCGCGGTCGCCCTCTGCCCGCACGGGCTCGCCCTCGCATATGCGCCGCGCCCCCATGCAGAGGGGCGCGGACACCGCGGCGCCGTCGGACGCGCGCGCCATGGCGGCGCTCACCAGCGCGTTCGCCAGGGCGAGGTCGCTCTCGCACGAGGCCTCCACCGTCACGAACAGGCGCGCGTGCTCGCCTGCTGCCAGCGCCCGCCCCCGCTCCTCGAGCGCACGGGTCCGCAGCGCCTGCATGCGCGGATCCGCCGCCGTGCGCGAGACCGACCCCGCGGTGCGGTTCTCGTTGAAGCCGTCCGTCCACGCCGCGACCTCGGCCAGCGCGTCGGCGTGCCCCGAAAGCCACGACCCCTCGAGCGCCAGCAGATGCACCCTGACGCGGACGTCCCCGCGCAGCACCCCCGGGGCGAGAAGCGCGTCCCACGGGGCCGACTCCGGCCAGCCCGCCACCACGGCGGCGAACGGGAGCGGACCCGGCTCGGGCCCCGGCCGGGGCGAGAAGCGCGCGTCGGGAAGCACGGTCGCCAGAAGCCCGGGCTCGCTGTAGCGGACCGCAACCTCGCCGGACGCCCGGACGACCTCGACCGCGACGTGCCCGTCCGCGGCGAGCCCCGCGGACGCCCAGCGCGCGGCGCCCTCCTCCAGGCGGGATAGGAACTCCTCGTCCTCCGCGTACCGCCACGACGCCAGCCGCCCCAGCGCGGGCGTCGGCGCGGCGTCCCGCCACTCGACGCTGTGCCCGGCCGGCGCGGGCGCCCACGCGGGCGCCGCCCCAACCTTGTCCGCGGGGGCAAGCGCGCCCGGAGCGCCCCCGGATCGCCCGGCGGCGCGGGCGCCCTGCCCCGCCAGCGGTTCGAGCGGCCGCAGTCGGGGCGTGAACAGCCTGATCATCTCCGCCTCCCTTCCCGCGCGCATCCCCGCGCGCTACCTGAACAGGTGCTTGACGACGAGCGCCAGCCCCACGACCAGCACGATCACCGGGCCGAAGGCGCCCAGCAGCACGCCTATCACCTGCAGCGCCGCCGCGCAGACCTGCAGCGCCACGTCGGCGAGAAAGGCTACGAGCACGCCGCTCTCGAGCCCGGCCATGAGAAGCGCCCCGAGAAACAGCGCCCCCACAACGAGAAACACCACCAGCCCGCACCCCATGGAGTCCTCCTCCCTCACCACGCTCTGCGTGGTCACGTTGTTGAGCTGCCGCACCACCAGCCGCCCGCCACGGCTTCGCACCCGCGCCTCGACCAGGTTGCCGGGGCGCACCGCGCCGGCGAGGTCGCCGTAGAACAGCAGGCACCGCTCCACCCGGCCCGAGTCGTCGTCGACGGGCTGCACGAACAGGGCGGTCTTGAGCCACTGGTGGCCGAACATGTAGCCGCCGCCTGCCCAGGCGCGGGCCGCCTTGCCGAACGGCGTGGGGAACGTGGCCGTCTGCTGCACGTCCGCCACGCGCCCCCGCACCACCGAGCCGCCGAGCACCGACCCCGGCTCCACGAACGGCTTGCCAAAGAACGGGTTTCCGCCGCCGGGCAGCCCCGGCGCTCCGCCTTTTCCCATGGCGCCCCCTTACGCCTGCGCGCCCGCGCGCGCCTGAGCGGCCGCCGCCCAGGGGTCAGGGTCTTCCTCATCCGCCTGCGCCTGCGGCTCCGGCCCGGGGCCCTCGGCGTCCGGCGGGACCGCGCCCTCGAAGGGCAGGCCGAGCGCGCGGCGCGTGACCTCGTCTGCGCTGGCCTGGTCCATGCGGCCCACCAGCATGGTCGTGGTCATCAGGCGCGCGCCGTCGTAGATGGCGTCCACCTGCGCCTGCTTCGCCTCGAGCTCGCGCTCGAGCGCGCCCGCGGCGGCGTCCGGCGAGAACGCGCCCTCGTTGGCCGGGTCCCTCCGCGCGCTCAGCTCCGACTCGATCACGCGGAGCTCCGCGCGCAGGGCCTCCCTCTCGCGGTCGACCTTCTCGCCCTGGGAGCGCAGCTCCACGGTGAAGGCGAGGCCGGCGGTGAACGTCATCATGGCGGCCATGCCCACGGCGATGAGGAGGTTGGTCGTGTCGTCCTTCTCCGCCTGGTCGGCGGACCCGGCGAGCGCCCCCAACGTGCCGGAGGCGCTCTGGGATTCGCCGACGCCGTAGATGGCACGCACGGAGGCCACGAAGGCGATAACCACGACCACGCCCGCGAGCAGCACCGCAGCCACGCCGCGGCGGCCCTGCCGCCACATGCGCGCGGCGTACATGGGGCCGAACAGCGTGGTGAAGGCGACCGCCGCGGCGATGGCCACGGCCGGGCCCTGCGACCCGAGCGCGTGGTAGAAGGTGTCGTGGGCCAGGTAGGCGTCGAGCAGCGTGCAGAGCGCCGCGCCGACGAGCGCGGCTACGGTGAGCAGGTCGAAGCGGGGCGCGCGCCGGACGCCCTCTGCGGGGATAGAAGTCGAGAAGATCATGACAGTTCCCTTCCTGTGTCCGCGGCCCCGGGGGCCGCCCTGTGCAAGATGCCGGCGATGCCGGTCACGCGCTCAGACGAGGCGCGCCATGACGAGCGCCGTGGCGTCGTCGGGGGACCCGTGGGCCTGCGCGGCGCGCACGATCGCCTCCGCCGCGCGCGATGCCGCGCGGTCGGGCCCCTCCTCCCCCGCGCGCCCCGCGACGGTGCGCGCCGCCCGCGCGATGGCGTCGCGGGGCGGGTAGAGCGCGGCGCCGTCGCTCATGAGCAGCACCGCTCCTCCCGCAGGCACCGGCACCGCGGCCGTCGCCACGTGCGGGCGGCGCTGGCCCGGCCCCAGGTGGGCGCCGGGACGCGCGCCCCACCGGACGCGGCGGGCGGCGAGCGGCTCGCTCACCGATCCGTCCGGGTCCACCGCCAGGGCGCGGGCGTCGCCCACGCGCGCCAGGCTCGCCCAGCCGTCGGCGCCAAGCGATGCGCACACCGCCACCGCGCCGCCCGACTCGAGCCCCATGACGCCCGCGAGCTCGCCGGCCTTCTCGCCCGCCGCGCGCAGCGCCTCCGCAGGCGAGAGCCCCTGCTCGAGCAGCCGCGCGATCTGCCAGCTCAGGCACTCGGCGAAAAGCGCCCCGCCGGCGTGTCCCCCCATGCCGTCCACCACCACGCCGCCCCGTCCGTCCCGGGCCAGCCGGCAGCGGTCCTCGTTGCGCGCCCTCAGGCTGCCCGCAGCCGAGAAGAACCCGCACGCCCACACGGCGCTCCGCGCGCGCCCGGGGCCCGCGGCGCCCGGGCCGGGGCGCTTCTCGCCCGCCGCCCGCGCGGCCGCCGCGCTAGCCATGCGTCACCGCCACCACGACCGTGCGGTTGCGCTGCGCCAGTTCGGGGATCTGCGCGCCGGACGCGTCGGTGTCCTTCACGTGCTCGGAGTACGTGCCGCCCGCGCTGCCGTTGCCGGTGACCGAGGCTATGCGCTCGGCGGGGAAGCCCTCCTCCACCAGCACGTCTGCCACGGCCTGGGCCCGGCGCGTGCTCAGATCCACCAGCCGGTCATGGTCGGCGGGGACGTCGTCGCCCGCCGTGTTGCCCTCGATCGCGATCGTGGCCCCCGCCTCGGCGAGCTTGGCGGCCAGCGCCGAGAGCGTCTCGCGGGCCCCCTGCTCGTCGGCGAAGGAGGCCTCGTCGGGCACGAACGAGATCTTCTCGGCCACGCCCAAGGAGATGACCTCGCCCGGCTCGGGATCGGTCGGCGTGTAGGAGCCGTGGTCGGTCACCTCGACGGGCGTCACGTCGGGAAGCTCACCGACGTCCAGCGAGCTCTCGGAGGGGGTCTCGGAGAGGAAGCGCACGTCCGGGCAGCCGCAGCCGTCTGCCAGCACGGCCGTCCAGATTGCCTCGAGGTTTGCGACGTCGGCGTTCGAGAGCGCGGGCTGCGCCCCGGCCACGTTGCCCGTGTAGTACACGAGCAGATGGTCCACCGCGGAGAGGTCCACGAGCTCGCCGGTGTCCTCGAGCCAGGCGAGGATGTCCTCGGGGCTGCTCGAGAGCGTCATCCCGTCGGTGAAGTCCACCGCGCCCGCCGTGGCCACCATGCTGCACGCCACGACCATGAGCTCGGTGGAGTCCTCGCCCGACGCGCTGGCGAGCTCGCGGCCCGCGAGCGACACCGCGCCGTAGACGTCGGCCTCCTCGGTCGTGGCGGCGAGGCCGCCCGCGGCGATGCCCTGGGAGAGCTGGGCCACCGTCTGCTCGTTCTCCTCCGCGCGGATGCCCGCGTCCTCGGCCTGGGAGCCCAGGCGCTGCATGCCGAAGCTCTCGGGCGTCCCCTCGACCGTGACGATGTCCAGCGTCCCTCCCGTGGCGAGCGCGGCCTCGAGCGCGTCTGCGGCGCCCGTGGGAAGCGACCCGGACGGCTTGGTGCTCGAGCACACGCCGGACGCCTGCACCAGCACGGCGTTCACCGGGGACGACGGGTCGAGCTCGATGGAGCCCCCGTCCGCCTGGATGGCAAGCGGCGCCGAAGCCTCGGCGGTCTGGGCGCAGCCCGAAAGCGCCGGCAGCGCGGCGGCGAGCGCGAGCCCGACGAGCGCGGCGAGCGCGCGCCGGGGCGGGCGAGACCCGCGCATGGGCAGTGATCTTCTCATGATGTGTTCCTCTCTCTTGGCAAGGGTCTCGGTGCGAGCGACGCGATCGCGCATGCGCGGGGGCGGCGCCCGCGTCTTCGGCTATGCGGCGGCGACCTTCTCGCGCGGCATCCAGCCGCGGTGCTCGTCGCGGGCGGACTCGCTCGTCAGGCGCCCGTACTCGTCGGGCAGCCGCAGGTCCTCCAGGTTTTCCACCACCTGCTCGGGGGACATGTCCCGGAAGATGTTGGTGGGCATGGCGGGCAGCTCGATCGCCCGGTGACCCGCGTTGATGAGCGCGGCGGGCGAGAAGGGCAGCCGCCTGCGCCAGGGCAGCGCGCTGAGGGGGCCGGTGCCGTCGCGCAGCGCCTCCTCAAGGTAGATGGCCACCTCGTTCTCGAACTGGTTCTGGCAGCGGTCCAGGCGCTTGTTGAGCAGCAGACGCGCCGTCTGGTAGGCGCTGAGAAGGGCGCCGAGCTCGTCGTAGGACTCCTCGAGCTCCGAGGCGCGGGCCTCGGTGCGCGCGCGGGCCGCGGCGAGCGCGCGCCTGGCCCGGGGCCCCGCGCCCTGGACGGGCGCGGCCTCTGGCGCCTTCGCGCGCCGGGAGGCTATGCCGCGCGCCGTCGCGAGCACCTGGCTCACCGTGGGCAGCGTCACCGCGTAGAAGTGCCGGACGTTGTAATCGGCGTCCGCCTGCGCGCGGCACGCCGCCGCGTTGATGAACATGCTCTGGGCCGCGCCCTGCTCGTCCACCACCAGCGCGCCCGAGCGCACGTCGCGCCTCGCCTCGCGCCTGATAGCGCGCTGTGCCCTGCGGGAGATGCTGGGCGCCAGCACCGACATGTTGCTCTCGGCCTGCTGCTCCAGGATCGCCTCGTTGGCGTCGGCGTACGAGGAGCGCTGCGGGGGCCTGTAGCCGAAGACGCGCGTGTTGCTGCGCTTCTCGCTCTTGGAGCGCCGGATGTTCTTGTCCTCCATGGTTCAGATCCTTTCCCGACGCGCGCCGCTACGCGGATGCCACGGCGGCCGCGACGTCCTGGTCGATCGGGTTCTCGTCGGTGTCGGCTGCCGCCCCGCGGCCCCAGGGGCTGCCGGGGAAGGCGCGCCGCGCCCTGCCGCCCGCGGGATCGCCCGCTGCCCCCGCGCGGCCATGCGCCGGCGCCTCCGCGCGCCCGGGCCCGTCGGCCCGCGTCCGCCTCTCGACGCCGCCCGCCACCGCTGAGCGAGGCGCGCCCGCGGAGCGTTCGCTTTCGATCTCGGCCAGGCGCTCCCGGATCTCCTCCGCGCGGCGCGGGAGTTCCTCGAGCCTCACCGCCATGGCGCGCGCCTCCGCCAGGGCGATCCGGTCGCGCAGGACCACGTACTGGGTCTCGATCGCGGCGTGGGTGCGCGCCCGCTCCTGCTCCACGATCTTCAGCACCACCTCGGCGGTTTCGGAGTCCAGGCGCCCGTTGCGCTGCAGCTCGTCCATGGCGCGGCGCGCCGTGCTCGTCCCCTCCTCGCGCACGCCCACGTTGATCGGCGCGTGCAGCTCGTTGAAGCCGTCCGCCGTCTCAAGGTGCCTGTCGGTCAGGCCGTAGAAGGCGCCTGCTCCGGCCCGCATCAGCACGTCGTTCTCAGAGCTCACGCGCCTCTCCGCGCGCTCGGGATCGTGGCGGTCGCGCTTCTCGCCCCGCTTTTTCCACAGGCGAGAAAAGCCTGTCTTGCGGGAGCCCCGCCCCACCTCGCCGACGTCTGCCGCGCCGTAGGACGCATCCTCCGGCGCGCCGCCGGCCGCATCGCCCGTCTCGCCCGGCGCGCCGCCCGACGACCAGCCGCCGCTGAAAAGCCTGTCGCGCAACCCCATCGCGCCGCCCCTCGAGTTAGCGCCGCCGCGTTCGTCATGAGGCTTGTCTCGCCACCCCATCGCGTCTCCCTTCGATCCTGCGCGTGCCCGCGCCCTACCTGCGACAACTACGATAGGCGGGGCGGAAGGACCGAACAAAAGGCCCTTGCGCAAGGGGCTCTGGGAGGCCTTGGGGGCCTGGAGGGGCCCAGCGGGCACAGGAAACGCAAGGGGTGCAAGGGTCGCAGCACCATGGAATTCAGAAATCTTGGAATGCGGATGATCAAGAAACGTCGCCATTTACATGCCGGGGCAGAGAATCGCATAGCGACAAGTGCCGCTGGACGAAATTAACAACGAGTTGAGAAAACGCCCCATCAGGCAGTGAGCCGGTGGCCATGTGCCCGAGAATCGCAGCGAGTTGAGGGGCGATGCGCATAATTAAGTACGAGTTGAGGGCGGGACCGGCACCTTAGCAAACAGAAGCACCTGTTCTGTTCTCTAAGCAATCTGAACATGGGCGAGAAGGCAACCGAGTTGGCGCGGAAAAACCAACTCGATCGCCTCCTCGCCCAGGAAGCCTCAACTCGATGTGCTTCTCGCCCAAGGGTCGATTCAACTCGTACTTAATTTCGCCCAAGAGGGCTCAACTCGTTGCTGTAATCGCCCAGGGGAACCAGCTCGAAGCGCTCCTAGCCCATGGAGCTTTCATCTCGATGTGGTTTTCGCCCATGGGAGGCCAACTCGACGGCACGTTCGCCCAGGGGAACCAGCTCGATACAGGGCAGGGGCTCAACTCGATACCGGGCCCGCCCAAACCCCACTCGACACGCCGACCGCTCATTCGACACACCGGGCGCCCACTCAGCACGCAGACAGCCCGCCGAACGCTCGCTCAGAACGCAGATCGCTCGCCGAGCGCATGCCGCCGTCCGCCATCCACTAGCCGGCGGACGGTGGCGGTGGGAAATCATCCCGCGCATCGCGGCAATGTCGCCGCCGTGTTTGCTATCGCGGAGGACGCAGCCACTCGCTCGCTGGGCGGGCTATGCAGCGCGCGTCGGCGTAAGCCTGCGGCAGGGCGAGCGCAGTCTGGCCCTCGTAGTTGCCCGACTCCAAAAGCTCCACGACCATGGCGGCATCCGCGTCGAGCGAGCTGCCGAAGCACAGCGGCAGCAGGAAATTCAGCTCGTTTTTCGCCGGATAGTACGAGGGAATCGCCATCTTGTAGTCCCACGCCACGAGCTTGCGCGCACGTTTCACAGCGTTGCTGAAGCCGTTCTCCAGCGCGTCATGGGCCGTGCGGTCCTCCTTGATCGTCTGGCGCAGGCGCGCGAGAAGGGCGCCGCGCTGCGCGGGATCGGACTCGGCGCGGTCGAAGAGTTCGGCGAAGCCGGGCAGGCCTCCCAGCTCCCTGCGGAGGAAGGACGTGGGAAGGCGGTCGAGGTTGTGCACCAGGATATGCTCCACGTTGACGACCAGCGTGCGATCGGGGTCGTAGAGCAGCTCGCCGATGGCGCTGAAGTACTTGGCACGGAAGGGGAACCGGGGAAGCTTGCGAATCAGCTCGCGGTTGAGATCGCTGCGCTCAGAGGTGCAGAAGCCCGCCCACGTGAAATGCTCCGCGCCCTTTTCGCGCCTGAGGCAGGCGTAGATGTCGTTGAACGTCTCCCCGATAAGGCCGGTGTTGAAGGCGGCGAAGGTGCCGTCCGTCGAGATGCTCACATGGGCACCTCCGGCGAACTTCTCCTGGTAGGAGGGCTTCTTGTGCGAAACGTCCGACTTCGGGCACGTGATGAGGCCGTCCTGCCAGGCAAGACGCGTGAAGGTGGCCTTGAGATAGCTCTCGAGGGTAATGCGCTTCCTGCCCGCCGAGGAGCCGGGCCATGTCCACTGCTCCTCGAGCGCAAGCTCTGCGAGCTCGTCGAGCATGGACTCGGGCACGCGCGCGGAACCGGTGAAACGGCACAGGGCATCGATGGGACGGAAGGACGGCGCCGGGACCTCGCTTCTCTTCACCCGCAGAACGAAGTTCGAGACGAACGAGACGTACCAGGGCTTCATCCAAGGCTTCTCAGGGTCGTAGTTGGTCGATCGTCTGAGCGAGACCTCGATGAAGCCGCTCTCCGCCACGTTTTCCGAGAGCGGAACGGGGAATATGGTCTTGCTCTCGTAGACGCGGATCGCGCCCTTGTCGCGTGCGACGGCCCATGAGACGGCGAGGATCGAGGGGGCCTCGCGCTCGCCGGCGTCCTTGAGAAGGGCGGCCAGACGGCTGCGCGCATCGGCGGGCACGAAGACCTCCGTCGCGAAGTCCCCGGGCTCGTCCGCGAGGTTACGGCTCGGACGGGCGTAGTCCGACGAGGCGAGCGCGGCGTCGCACGCGATGGCCGCCGCTTTTGCCGCAGGGCCCTCCGGGTCGACAGCGCCCGTCTTCCCCCCTCCACCGCCGCGCTTCTTCCCGTCGCCGTCGGGCCGGTAGATGACGAGCGTGTACGGCACGCCGTTCTGCATTGTCGGCTTGAACGAGAGGAAGCCGCCCTTGTCGGTGGAGAAATCCTCGAGCATGGCCTTGAACTTGGAGTAGCCCAGGTCCTTCCATCGGACGCCGGCGCTGTTCAGGTACTGGCCGACCTGCGCCATGTCGAGCTCCTGGCCCGCCTTGACGCCGGCGCTTGCGAGCACCCGATCGATCTGGTCGCGCAGGTTGGCCCAGCCTCCCGGAGCTTTCCTCGAAACGGGGGCGGGGGTCGGGTTGGGGGCAGGAACCGGACTCGGAGCGGGCACCGTGACAGGGCCGGGAGCCTGGACGTTCTTTCTCAGCTCCTCGGAGAGCGTGTCCTTGATCAGCATGCTCAGCTGCTCAGGGGTCTCGAAGGACTGCACGGTATGCTTGCCCCTGAGCTCCTCCTTGAACTTCTCGAGCTTGACAGCCCCCTCGCCCTTCTCGACGAACGACCCGGGCACCGCGACGTTGTCGGAGCGCATGAACACCTTGACCTTGGCGCCCGACGCCATGGCGCAGCGGTACTCATGCTCGGTGTAGGAGACGCCATCGTCGTAGGTCGACCCGTACATGAGACCGAGAATGAGCACGAAGTACCTGCAGCTCTCGACCTTTGAGCGGCATACGTCCAAGGCCGGCCGCGAGTGCGCGCCGAAGTCCTCCATTACCACGGGGATGAGCTCGAGCCTCGTGATGGCGCGGAACGCTGCGTCGCGCTCCCGTTGAAGATCTTCCTTTGTTGACGAGACGAATGCCCGAACGTCGCGCAAGGACGTCATATGCCATCACTCCCCGTGTGTGCAAGCCCCCAGTGAGCTGGATAGTACCATGCGCTCGGCACGCCAGACGGTCCCTGTCGGCAGACGGACAGCACCCCCTTGCGCAAGGAGAACAACGGTTAACCGCATGCGCCGACAAAACCGGCCACGCCCTCCCCGACGCTGGAGCCGAGAGGCGCCCGAACAGCCCGTTTGCAAGCTTACCGCGCCCTCGGTCAGCATTGGCGCGGGCCCTGCGCGCAGCGGGGAGCGGTCCGCGCCCGGGAAGCGCAACGAGCTGGGGAAGCGTCCGCCCGAGAATGGCATCGAGCTGGGGCTGCGCCGGTTGATCCTGTGTTCAAGAAGCGCAACGAGTTGGGCATGTGCCCGAGAAGCACAACGAGTTGAGGGTCGATGGGCGAAATCGGCATCGAGTTTGGGACGGTGGGCGAAACCGCCAACGAGTTGAGGGTCGATGCGCGGAATTAAGTACGAGTTGAGGGCGGCCCCGTCCCCTTAGCCAACAGAACCCGCTGTTCTGTTCTCTAAGCAGCTCGGGCATGGGCGAGGAGGGCATCGGGTTGGCGCGGAAGTCCCAACTCGATGGCCCCCTCGCCCGGGAAGCCTCAACTCGATGCGATTCTCGCCCGCGGGCGGAATCAGCTCGTACTTAATTTCGCCCAAAGGGTCCCAACTCGTTGGCATTTTCGCCCATGGCCACAGCTCGGTGGCATTTTCGCCCACGGCCCCTCGGCGCGGCGCGGTTCTAGCCCAAGGAGTCCAACTCGATGCGTCCTCGCCCGCCACGTCCCTGCGACAGGCGTCGGGGTGCGGCGCGGACATTAGCCGGTGCTTTACAAGGGGTGCCGAGCGGACGGCCAAGCTGGATACCAAGCGGATGGCCGAGCTGGATGCCGCCCTGACGCCCGCCCCTTAGCCCCGGCACACCGAGATGCCCAGCTCCGAGAGCACGGGGACCATGTTCTCGATCATCGCACGGGTCATGTACTGCTCGTCCTCGGTCAGCTGGTCCCACGGGCGCATGAGTTCGTTGACCTTCCAGCTGTCCAGGAGGCGCTTGCGCCGGGCGCTGTCCGCGGCCCCCTCGGACCCCAGCTCCGAGCGCAGGCGATCCTCGTCCGCGGGGGTCATCCCGCGCCAGCCCTGCTCCCGCTTGGCGACGAGCCACCGCTCATGCTCCAGCCGCATGAGCCGCGCGAGCTCCGCGGGGCGCAGCTGCTCCACGCGCTCGCCGGTCTCGTCGCCCGCACGCGTCACCTCGAGGCCCAGCTCGTCGGTCAGATAGCCGAACCACGCCTCGGCCTGGTCGAAGTTCTGCGCGTAGATCGCCGGGTCGTCCTCGGCGGTTATCTGCACTCTGTCCCATCGCTCGTTGCGCACCGCCAGGTTGTAGCACGCGCTTATCGCCTGCGCGATCTTCTGGCAGTACGCCCCGTACTCCGTGAACTCCATGGCAAGGTCGCTCCCGATCTCTCTCAGGTCCTTCTGATCCACCCACGCACGCCGGCCCATGTGGCGCCGCGCGATGCCGCGCGCGGTCTTTCCGGTGAAGCGGTCGTCAACCCCCGACAGGCCCAGGCGCCGCGCCGCGCGCGCCGCCACGTCGAGGAGCCGCCCCGGGTCCCCCAGCGCGCAACGGCCCTCCTCCCGCACCCCCGCGCCGAGCGGCCCGAAGGAGAGCAGCTCGGACGTGGGCAGCTCGCCGAACGCCTCCCAGTCCGAGAAGCGCTCGGGGGCGGGCAGGGCGCCGCGGAGCAGCTCGTAGCACACCAGCGCCACGCACCCCGCGTCGTAGCTGCGCGGGTCGGCCACGCCGGCGAGGTAGGCGCGGTACCGCGGCGTGGAGGGCCGGCGCGCCATGGCGCCCTGCGTTGCCCGCCCCGCGCTCTCGAAGTCGATGAGCGTGGCGCGCGCGTCCTCCGGGCGGGGACCCCAGACGCCCACGCAGACGTTCTCGGGCTTGATGTCGCCGTGCACGAGCGGGCTGCGGCCCGCATTCAGGCCGTTGTGGAGCGCCTCGACCTGCTCGCACAGGTCGACCAGGATCTTGTCGCACAGCCGCCCCCACCCGTCCGGGGAGAGGCGGGCGAGAAGCACGGGGCTTCCCTCGCGCGCCCGATCCTCCGCAGGGGCCCCGCCGTCTGCGAGCCAGCGGGCGCGCTCGTCGATAAGGACGCGCAGGCTCGCTCCGGCGTCCTCCTCGCACACGAGCAGCGCCCCCTCGCCGATCGCGGAGCCGTCCGGCAGGCGGAAGCGCGCGCGGTCGGACCAGCGGAGCCCGTCGGGGCTCAGCAGGGCGGGGCCCGCGCCCATGAGGCCCGCCACGCTGAGGCCCGCCACCTCGCGTTGGAAGGAGGTCGGCGTGCGGAACGCCTTCACCAGCGCAGGGCGCTCGTACCCCGCGGCGTCCACGTACCGGCCGCGGTACACGGCGCTGCGCCAGGCGGGGCGCCAGGCGAAGGAGGCGGGGTCGTCGTCGCAGATGAAGCACGAGCGCCGCGGATCCTGCGGCTCGGGACCGCCCGAGGCGGTTACCGACGCGGTGCTCTCCCACCCCGCCCTCACAGCCACGCCACCCTAAGCTCGGTGGCCGATCCGATGAGTATGACGTCGCCGTAGCGCAGGCGCACCGCCTCGACCGTGCGCTCCTCCACGTTGAAGGCGCCGAAGCGCTGCCGCACGTGGCGGTAGGAGCCCTCGTCGTGCCGGCCCCCGTCGGCGCGCACCGCGCCGCGCATGCGGAGAAGCTCGACCGTGCGCGCGCCGGTCTCGGCGTCGCGGCCGAGAAGGCGGGCGACCACCGTGCCGCCCTTGGATCCGGCGTCCGCGGCCCAGTAGGACCCGTCCGCCGCCGCTATGGCAAGGTGCACGCCCGAGACCGCCGCGTCGCCGCCCACCATGCGCCAGTCGTTGCCCGCCTCGGCCCAGGCGTCGGCGCCGTCGACGAAGTCGGGCGCGCAGGGGGCAAGCGGCGCGGCGGCAGGGTCCTCGGCGCGCGCCTGCGCCGCCACGCGCGCAAGCGCCTCGGCGAGCCGTTCCGCAGCAGAGGGACGCGCGGCCCCGTCGGAGCGCCACGAGGAAGCGTCGGCGCCCTCGCGGTCGGAACGCAGCGCGCCCTCGGCCGCCTGCCTGCCCACCACGCCGCGCAGCTCCACCGCGCCCGCGGGAACCTCCCTACCGTCAATTTCCAGCGTGGGAGCCGGGGATCTGTCCCCTGATCCGGCGCGTATCGTGAGCGTGAGCCTGTCCGATGCGGAAAGGGGCGCGAAGGGGTCGGCAGGCGGAATCTCCTCGGGGTCCTCGGTCTCCTGATCGGCCATGAGGCCGCAAGCCTTGCCCGGCGAGAGGATGAACGCCACCGCGAGCTCGGTCAGCGCCTGCGCCAGCTCTCGGTGCGCGTCGGACGCGCCGTAGGTGGACCCGGGGGCGGCAGACGTCCCGGGCACGCGGCGCGCGCGAGCCGACGAGGCGCGGCGCGCGGCGCGGAAGTGCGCGAAGCGGTCCGACACCTCCTCCAGCAGAGCGTCCACCAGCGAGGGGTCGTAGTGCAGCGCCAGGTAGACGCGGGAGGCCTCGAGCACCGCCTCCGTCTGCTCCTCGTCCTCCCACATCGGCATGCGGGCAAGGGGGCTTCCCAGGTCGTACAGGCCGCGGTGCGACATGGCGGCGAAGAAGGCGCCGATCCAGGCGTCGGGACGCCCCTGCGCCCGCAGGACGTGCTCGAGGGCGATCTCGCGCAGGGCGCGCACGCGGCGGGCACCCTTCTTCACCACGTCGACGGCATCCTTAGCGCGTACCGTGACGGAGGGGAGCTTGCCCTCGGGGTCCTCGAGCAAAAGCTCGCCGTCCCCGTCCATCAGGCGCGCCCAGCGCGCGAGGCCCAGCTGGGCGCGGCGCACTGCAACCCACTCGCCGCCCTCAACCTGGGACCAGCCCGCGATGCACTGGGACTGCAGGCGCTTCCCGCGCCCGGGCTGCCCCAGCTCGTGATCGGTGAAGATCTTGGCGCGCACCCGGGCGTCCCAGCCGGCGGCGTCGCGGCGCGTCATCCCGCCACCACCGGCGTGCGAGAAGAACAGCGGGCTCGGGATCCCCCAGGCAAACTGGTTGATGTTCATAAGGGCGGCCTGCGCCACGCGGGTACTGCCCTTCGCGGCGGCGGGCAGGGCGCTGGGCAGGGGGCATGTCCTGAGCGCGGCGCCGAGGATCCTGCAGAGCTCGTTGATCGCGGCCACGGCGGTCGGCTCGTCGCCGGGGCGCGCCTTGAGGGCGCCCTCCGCGCGGGCCACCGACGCCTCGGCGTCCCACAGCAGAGAGTCGCGCACGCCGACGGCGAGAGGAGCGAGAAGCGCGTAGGCCGCCTGCGCCCGGACCTCCCGCAGCAGGGCGCGCAGGCGCGCCGTCTCGTCCCCGCGCCCGGCCTCCTGGGCCTCGTCGCGCGCCCGAGCGAGCCTCGCGACAACCTTGAGCAGGCCCTCGAGGTTGTCGTGTAGAAGGTCACGGGCAACCCAGGCGGGCTCCCCCAGGCCCTTCTCGTACAGCACGCCGATGTCGCGGGCAAGCGAGCGCGCCCGCTCCGAGTCCATCCACGTCCCGAGGCCCGCGAGCCGGCCGTCCTCCCCGCAGGCCCCGACAAGCTCGGCGCGCAGGGACAGCGCGGCGGCACGGGCGCCCTCGGCACCTGCGTGCGCGGCCTCGGCAACGGGGTCGACCAGCCCGTGCAGCTCGCGCGCGAGCTCGGCCTCCGGGGCGTCGACGCCTCCCCGCCTGACCAGCACCCGCGCCAGGCCGGCGACCATGTCGACGTCGTGCCCGCCCGTCTCCATATCAAGCCCCTCTCCTCCGCCGCGCCCGCGCGGCGCCCCGTCGTCCCTTTCTTATGCCGTATGGTACCGCGCCGCGGAGAGGGCCCGCTCCCTCCGCTCGGTGGGCGTGCCGATAAGGATGGCGGCAAGGCGACCGAGAAAGCCGCGCGCCTCGAGACCCGCGGCCCCGGCCTTAGGAGCCCGCTCTTCTCGCCTCGCGCCTGCCGGCTCAAGCGGGGCCGGAGACGCAGGCGGAACCTGCTCGCAGGCGGCGATCTTCTCGCATGCCGCCTCCTCTTGCACCTCGGCCTCGCGTGCCGCTGCCTCGCGCGCCGCCCGCTCCGCCGCGCGCTGCGCGAGCCGGACCTCCGCCCACCGGCGCTCCTCGTCCTCGCGGGCCCGACGCGTCTCGGCGCTCTCCGCCGCGCGGGCGAGCCAGGGCGTCCGGTGGCTGCCAGAGATGCGAGCCGTGCGGTACGCCTGCCGCAGCGTCACCACCGTGTGGCCCTGCCAGCAGCCGCCCTCGACGGGGGAGGCGATAAGCGCGGCGTCCGGCTCCTCGTCGCCGGAGAACCACAGCGGAAGCAGAACCGAGGCGGTGCCGCGCTCGGGGTTGTAGTTGGCCGCCGCCAGCGACGGGTCGGCGCTCCAGCGCTCCTGCGACGCCGCGACCGCGCGCCCCAGGCGCTCGCGCAGGAGCGTCGCCGCGTCCTCGTGCCCGAGCACGTAGGCGGAGAGCTTCTCGAAGCGCTTCTCGCCATCCCCGAGCCCCGGCTCCGCCAGCGCCGAGGCGAGAAGGTCGAGCGCCTCGTCGCAGCCGTCCAGCGCCTCGCGCACCCAGCGCGCGGGCAGCCTGAAGAGCCTCATCGCCAGATGGCGGTAGTCCGCGTACACCGCCTCGCCCCCGAAGCGGGCCTTCGGCAGGGTCGGGGCGGCCGGCAGCTCGGAGCCCGCGACCTCGAGCAGGCGCTTGCCCGCGCGGCCCACGCCCGGCTCCGCGAAGAAGGCAAACGCCCACTCCTGCCGCCCCAGCACGCGGTTCACCCTGAAGCACATGACCACCGACGAGCCGAAGCGCGTGGAAAGGCCGGTGTTGAACGCCGCGAAGTCGTCCTGCGGGCGCTCCAGCACCAGCCCCTGGCGCTGGGCCGCGGCGAAGGTCCCGAAGAGGTAGTTGCGCAGCACCCCCAGCTCGCCGTCGCAGCCGTCGTCCCAGTCCTCGGGAGCCGCCATGCGGGCGAGCTTGCCCAGGGTCTCGGCCTCGTTGCCCAGCCAAGCGTAGTCGAGAAGAGCGCGCTTCTCGACATAGGAGGCGGGCGTGTACGCCGGGATGACCGTGTTCCCCGCGCCACCGGCGGCCTTTGCGCAGTCGACGTTGCGCTGGGCGCAGAGGATCCGACGCGCCTCGTCGTCGGTCGCGGACACCGGCACGGCGCCCCGGACGCTCGCGCCGAAGGCGAAGACGGGCTGCGCTGCGGAACCAGGACGTCGGTACGAGCAGTACGGCGCGTACCACGCCAGGGCGGCGTCGCGATAGCGCGAGGGCGCCACGACGACCTCGGCCGGATGACCCGCGTAGCTTGTCATGGGCAGGGGCAGAGGGAAGGCCAGGGAGCCCTCGTCGTCACGGCGCAACGCGCGGTGCCTGAGCGCCGCCCCCCAGGACGCCTCCAAAAGCGCGTCCAGATCCTCGATGCCTGGGTAGGCGGCCGCCAGGCGCTCGCGCGTGCCCCGCGGCAGCTTCACCACGTCCGAGAAGGCCCCCGAAAGCTCGAAGACCTGCCAGCCCTCCGCCGGGGCCTGGGAGTACTCGTCCGTGCGCGCCATGATGTCGGCCACCCGCTCGGCCGCCCGCGCGTACGCGTCGCTTCCCATCTCGGCAACAAGGCGATACTTCCTGCCATCCAAAAGCTCGCAGCCCCTGCTCTTCCTCGCGCGTCCCATGACCGTCCTCCTTTGCGATCAACCCAACCTGATACGGTGAGCCCATCGTAAAGAGGGAAGGGAGCGCCCGCCAGCACCCCCTTGCGCAAGGCCCGGGCCCCCGGCGCTTGGGTGCCCGGGGCCCTGCGTGGCACAGTGTCCTCAAGCGCAGCGGACCCTACCGAACCTCAAACGCACCCGGGTCCGGGCGCGACATCACACCCGGGCGGAACGCCCCGACGAGAGGAGCAATCATGGCAACGGCAACTGCGCAGCAGGAGCGCTTCGAGCGCTCGCTCGAGGCGGAGGGCCTCAAATTCACGCACGAGCGGGACGGGGTGACCTCGCTGTGCTTCGGTGGCGGGGACTTCTCCTACCCGCACCTCAAGGAGTTCGTCATCTTCGACGAGGACGGCGGGAGCGCACGCCTCCTCGCCTCGCGATTCGCCCAGATCCCCGAGGGGCGGCACGACGCCGCCGTGCGCATGTGCAACGCGTTCAACAGCCGCTTTCGCTGGGTGCGCTTCTACATCGACGAGGACGGCGAACTCACCTGCGACGTCGACGCCGTCATCACCGACGAGTCCTGCCCGGAGGCGTGCACCGAGCTCGTCTACCGCATGGCGAGCATCGTCGACACCGCCTACCCCGAGATCATGAAGACTATCTGGGCGTAGGGCCATGGCCCGCGAACCGACATCGTTCCGCGCGGCCGTCTCCGTCTCGCTGGCGGGCGTCCCCCAGAGCGCGGTGGCCTTCGAGCCCGGCGCCTGCTACGCACTCGTGTACGAGAAGGACGCGGCCCGCGCGCTCGAGACGCTCCAGCGTCTCATCGACGCCGCGGGCTTCGAGGAGGCGGTGCTCGCGCCCTACCTGTGGCCCCGCACCGCCCCCAGGCAGCTGCGCGACGAGCTCGAGCAACTCGTCGCGCGCGGCTTCGCGGGGGCCGCCGGCATCTTCTGCTGCGCGGAAGCCGCTGGCGAGGACGCCTTCGCAGCGTTTCTCCTCGCGGTGGCGCAGGCGGCCTGCGGGTTGTCCTTCCCCGTGCTGCTGACCGTGCGCGCGCCCGCCGCTCTCGCGCCCGAGACGGCCGCGCGCATGGCCGCCGCAGCGGGCCTCGTGCCCGTGACCGCGGTCCACGTCCCCGACGAGGCTGCGCTGACCGACGGCATGCGCGCCGTGGCCGACCTCGCCGCGCTTCGGGAGGACCCCGTGGGCGAGAAGCGCGCGGACCCCCTCGCGCCGGCCGCCCACGCATGCGGCGTCCCGGTGGGCTTCGCACCCGCGGCATAAGGGCCCGTCGCCCGCCGCCGCGGCGCGGTCCTTCTCGCCCGCTGCCGCGGCATCCGCCGCCGGCAAACGATCCGCCAAGCGCAAAGGAGCGCCCATGACCCGTTACGCACCGCTGCCCTGCACATCTCCCCGCCGCGTCGCCGCCGATCCCGCGGACATCGGCGCCGCCCTCACACCCGCGCGCAAGCTCAGGCGCCGCCCGCCCGCGGGCCTCGTCATAGGAGGCGACCCCGACCGCGGGATCGCGACCCTGCCCTTGGGGATGCACTCCATAACCTACGGCGCCAGCGGCGCGGGCAAGACGATGTCCGTGGCGGTGCCGTCGCTTGCCGCCACCATGGCGTCCCGCGAGCGGCCCCACCTGCTGATCGTGGACGTGAAGGAGACACTCTGGGCGCAGACCGCGGGCTGGGCCGACGCGCACGGCTACCGCGTACGCAGGATCGACCTGCGCTCGACGCGCACGCCCGACGCCTACAACCCGCTGGAGCCCGCCTGGCGCGCGTGGCGCCGAGGCGACATGAAGCGCAGCGAGGAGCTCGCGGACGACCTGTGCGCCGCACTCGAGGCCACGGTGAACGACTCCTCCGACCTGTACTGGCAGAAGGCCGCGACCCGCCTGTTCAAGGCGCTGTTCGCGGGGCTCTGCGACGTGTCGGACGAGCCTCCCACCTTCGACGCCATCGCCGAGAAGGCCTTCGCCGGCAAGGAGGAGCAGCTCGAATTCATCTCCCACGCGCGCAAGTCCGTGGCCAAGCGCTTGGAGCAGGCCATGAACCTCAACATAGCCGGCGTGGAGCGCACGTGGAGCTGTGTCCTTGATGTCCTCGATAGCATGTGCGGCTTCTACCTGGGGCCCGTCGGCCGCGCCGTGGCGGGCGAGAGCACCTTCGACCCCGCCCTCGAGCTTCTCGCCGACGAGCCGCTGGCGCTGTACGTGACCGTGCCCGACGACTCAGACGCCGCCATGGGCTACGTCTCCCTGCTCATCGACAGCACGTACCGCCGTTACGTGCACGACTTCGAGCTGCGCGGGCTCGAGCGGCGCCGCACCCGGCCCGTGATGTGCGTCATAGACGAAGCCGCCCGCATCCCGCGCTGCGGGCTCACGAGCATCATGGCGGCCGGCCGCAGCCGCCGCTTCTACGTGCACCTGTTCATGCAGAGCTTCTCGCAGTTTCTGGAGAAGAACCGCTACACGCGCGAGGAGGCCGACGTGCTGGTGGAGCAGGCCGAGGTGTCCGTGTACCTCGCCACCGCCTCCGAGCGCATCGGCGCCGACCTCAAGCTCAAGTCCGCGGGCCTGCTCGACGCGTCCGACCTGGTGCGGCTCCGGCGCGGCGAGGCCATCGTGGCGCGCACCGGCCGCCCGGTGGTGCGCACGGAGCTCGCGCCCATCGACCGCTACCGCGACCTGGGGCTGTTCGACCTGATCGACCCGCCGGACCTCTCCCGCGAGCGCGACGATCCCGGGCGCCTGCGCTGACGCGGCGGCGGAGGCGGGCGATAAGAGCGCGGCGCCCGGGCAACCGAAGTCGCCCGGGCGCCGTCATATTACCTACCGGTCAGAGGCTCGCGCCGACCAGCTTTCTGCCAACTGGCTTTTCGCTGGCAGGTTCGCGCTGGGATGCGCGTTGCTTCACGCTGGGGTACGCGCTACTTCTTGATCCAGCTGAACATCGAGCGGATCTTCTCGCCCGTCTTCTCGATCTCGTGCTCGTTGATCTTCTCGCGCTGCTCCAGCAGCCACTTGTGGCCGTTGTTGCAGTCATCGACGAACTCCTGGGCAAAGCTGCCGTCCTGGATGCGGGCCAGGATCTGCTTCATGGCGGCGCGGCTCTCCTCGTTGATGACCTTGGGACCGGCGTAGTACTCGCCGTACTCGGCCGTATTGGAAATGGAGTAGTTCATGAAGTGGATGCCGCTCTCGTACATGAGGTCGACAATCATCTTCATTTCATGGTAACACTCGAAATAAGCCAGCTCAGGCGGGTAACCGGCCTCAGTCAGCGTCTCAAAGCCGGCCTTGACGAGCTCCACCAGGCCACCGCAAAGCACGGCCTGCTCGCCGAAGAGGTCCTCCTCGGTCTCCTGCTTGAACGTGGCCTTGATGATGCCGGAGCGGGCACCGCCGACGCCCCAGCAGTACGCCAGCGCGATATCCCACGCGTTGCCGGTGGCGTCCTGGGCCACGCAGGCCAGATCCGGCACGCCGGAGCCCTCGGTGTACTGACGGCGCACAATGTGGCCCGGGCCCTTGGGCGCGCACATGATGACGTTGACGTCCTCGGGCGCCTTGATGTAACCGTAATGGATGTTGAAGCCGTGCGCGAACGCAAGCGTGTTGCCGGGCTTCAGATGGTCCTTGATGTGCTCCTCGTACACCTTGGGCTGGGTCTCGTCGGGCACGAGCATCATGATGAGATCGGCTTCCTCGGCGGCCTGGTCCATCGTGGTGACCTTGAGGCCCGCCTCCTCGGCCTTGGCCCAGCTGCTGGAGCCTTCGCGCAGGCCCACGCGCACGTCGCAGCCGGAATCCAGCAGGTTCAGCGCATGCGCATGCCCCTGGCTGCCGTAGCCGATCACGGCGATCTTCATGTCCTGAATCACCTTGGGATTACAGTCGCTCTCATAGTAAATCGTAACAGCCATCTTCTTCTCCTTACGCTTGGCTTTTACTGCTATGTTTACCGGCCACATCTGGAGCACCAGCTGCAGCCCTTGGTAACCGTGCATAAAGACCGCCCCGGGCGTGAAAAGCGCCCATGCGATCAAACCCCGGCCTCACCCCGCTTGGCAGCGCCAACGGGAACGCCGCAGGGCCTGCCGGGGGTTAAGACCCGGGCGATTTCTGAGCCCGTCTTTTCGCGCGGCGAAGCCGGCGAAAAGAACACGGGCGAAGCTGAGCCCGGGCCTTAACCCCCGGCAGGCCCGGGCAGGGTTTCCCGTCAGCTGTCGCGGGCCCCGCGCGACATGGCGATCTTGCCCGTCCTCGTGAGCTGGCGGATGCCGTAGCCGCGGAAGAGGTCCTCCATGGCGTCGAGCTTGCTCGCCGTGCCCGTGGCCTCCACCGTGAGCGAGTTCTTGCCCACGTCGACCACCTTGGCGCGGAAGATGTTGGCGATCTCGATGATCTCGTGCCGGCGGTCCGGTGGGGCCACCACCTTGAACAGCACCAGCTCGCGCTCGATGGCGTCCTCGTGCGTCATGTCGGAGATCTTGTACACGCTCACCAGCTTGTGAAGCTGCTTGGTGAGCTGCTCGTAAGCGACCTCGTCGGCATCGACGATGATGGTCATGCGGCTCATGGTCACGTCCTCCGTAGGCGCGACGGTGAGCGAGTCGATGTTGAACCCGCGGCGGCTGATAAGCCCGGTCACACGGCTGAGCACGCCCGGCTTGTTCTCAACGAGAACCGAGAGAATGTACTTCATCTCACTCGCCTCCCTTCGGGGCGCCGGCATCTGCCTTGGAGCCGCCGATCGCCTGCACGGGGTGCGCCTCGGCGCCGGTCTCGGGCGACGTCGAGATGCGCGTGGCCCCGCTCGTGCGGAACGCGCCGTCGGTCTGCTCGTTCAAGGGCAGCGGCTCGGCAATGGCGCCCGCCGTCTTGCCAGCGGGGCTCATGCCCTTCTCGGTCACGCGCACGCCGCCCAAAGTGACGTCGATGGCGCCGATGATATCGTCAATGGCCGCACCCGGAGCAACCATGGGGTACACCGTCTGCGCCGTGGGGATCACCACGTCCAGCAGGTACGGCCGATTGCTCGTCAGCATGCGGTCGAGCGCCGCGTCAACCTGGTCGGGATGGTCGATGCGCTCGGCATCCCAGCCGTACGCCTGCGCGAGCTTCACGAAGTCGGGGTTGGCGGTGAACTCCGTGCAGCTGTAGCGCTCGTGGTAGAACAGGCGCTGCCACTGGTGCACCATGCCCAGCGCGTTGTTGTCGAGCAGGAGCACCTTGACCGCCACGCCGTTGCCTATGGCCGTCGCCATCTCCTGGATGTTCATCTGGATGGACCCGTCGCCGGCGATGCAGACCACCTGGGCACCGGGCCGCCCGATCTTGGCCCCGATGGCCGCCGGGAAGCCGAAGCCCATGGTGCCCAGGCCGCCCGAGCTGATGAACGTGCGGCTCTCCTCGCGGTGGACGTGCTGATGCGCCCACATCTGGTGCTGGCCCACCTCGGTGGTGACCACGCTGGCATGCGGGTCGAGCTTGCCCGAGAGCTTCTCGAGTACCTGCTCCGGGGCGATGCGGTCGGGATAGTCGGCAAAGTCCTCGGTGTAGAACGGCCAGCGCTCGCGCCACTCAAAGACGGTGCGCACCCATTCCTCGTCCTGCGGCTCGGCCCCCACGCGGTCCAGCCGCTCGTTGATGGCGCTCACCACGTTGCGCGCGTCGCCCACGATGGGCACCTGCGGGTCGCGCACCTTGCCGATCTCCGCCGGGTCGATGTCGATGTGGATGACCTTGGCATGCGGGGCGAACTCGGAGAGCTTGCCGGTCACGCGGTCCGAGAAGCGCGCGCCGACGGCGATGATGAGGTCGCACTCGGTCATGGCCATGTTGGCGTACTTGGACCCGTGCATGCCCACGGGGCCCAGGTTCAGCGGGTTGGAGCAGGGCACGGCCGCCTTGCCGATCAGCGTGGTAACCACGGGGATCTGCATCTTCTCGGCAAGCTCCACCACCTCGGAGCACGCGTGGCTCGTAACGCACCCGCCGCCCACGTAGAGCACGGGACGCCGGGCGGCCCTGATGAGCTCCACCGCCTGGCGCACTTGCTTGGCGTTGCCGCGGTACGTGGGGCGGTAGCTGGGGATATCGACCTTGTCGGGGTAGTGGAAAACCATCTGCTCGCCGGCCAGGTCGGAGGGGATGTCGATAAGCACGGGGCCAGGGCGGCCAGTGCTGGCGATGTAGAACGCCTCGCGGAACGTGCGTGTGAGGTCGTCGTTCGACTGCAGCAGGTAGCTGTGCTTCACGACGGGCATGGTAATGCCCACGATGTCCGCCTCTTGGAACGCGTCGGTTCCGATGACGCCGCGCGTGACCTGGCCGGTGATGACCACCAGGGGCACGCTGTCCATGTAGGCGGTGGCGATGCCCGTCACCGTGTTGGTGGCGCCGGGGCCGCTCGTCACCAGCGCCACGCCCACGCGCCCCGTTGCGCGCGCGTAGCCGTCGGCCTCGTGCACGGCGGCTTGCTCGTGGCGCGCCAGCACATGGCGGATCTTGGTGGAATCGTAGAGCGCGTCGTAGATCTTGATGGCCTGCCCGCCGGGGTAGCCGAAGATCACGTCGACGCCCTCGGCCTCAAGGCTGGCGATAATGGCCTGGGCGCCCGTCATGGTCTGTCCCTCGTGCTCGGTGTTGCTGCCGGGCCCGAAAGGTTTACCCGAGAAGGCCAGCTCCTTCAGAGCCAGGCGCTCCTCGCGGGTGGTTCCGTCGCCCGCGCCGTCCGAAACGACCGCGGCGCTCGAGCACACGTGCTGCCGGATGTCGTCGGGCATGTCGGGCGTGCGCGGGCTGCCGGCCAACGGCGCGCCCGGCATCTTGGTTTCCTGCGTGCTCATGAGAGATACGCCCCCTTATCTGCGCTGGTCACGAGCTTTGCATAGCGGCTGAGCACGCCCGTGGCGTACTTGGGCGCCGGCGGCTCCCAGGCGCTGCGGCGCGCAGCAAGCTCCTCGTCGGTCAGGTGCACGTTGAGCGCGCCGGCCTCGATGTCGATATCGATGATGTCGCCTTCCTCGACAAGGGCGATGGGGCCGCCGGCCGCGGCCTCGGGCGAGACGTGCCCGATGCACGGGCCCTTGCTGGCGCCCGAGAAGCGCCCGTCGGTGATGAGGGCCACGGACTTGTCGAGCCCCATGCCGCAGATGGCGCTGGTGGGCGTCAGCATCTCGCGCATGCCGGGACCGCCGGCCGGGCCCTCGTAGCGGATGACCACCACGTCGCCGGGGTTTATCGCCCCGCCGAAGATGGCCGCGCAGGCCTCCTCCTCGCTGTTGAACACGCGGGCGGGACCGCTGTGCCGGTACATCTCGGGCGCGCAGGCACTGCGCTTGACCACGCCGCAGTGAGGCGCCAGGTTGCCGCGCATGACCTTGAGGCCGCCGATGGGGCTGTAAGCGCTCTCCACCTCGCGCACGATCTCGCCATCGGCGGCGGGGCAGGCCGCCACCCACTCGTCAACCGTGCCGTGACAGGTCAGCGCGTCGCCTTCCAACAAGCCGGCGCGCCCCAGCACGCCCATGATGGCGCTGATGCCGCCCACGGCGTTGAGGTCCTCGATGTGCAGCGGACCCGCAGGAGCTATGCGCACGATGTTGGGCGTGGCGTCGGACACGCGGTCCCAGTCGTCCATGGTGACGGGGCAGCCGGCCGCCTGCGCAATGGCCGTGAGGTGCAGCATGGTGTTGGTGGAGCCGCCGAAGGCCATGTCGAGCACCATGCCGTTGTAGACGCTCTTCTCGTTCAGGATGTCCAGGGCGGTGATGCCCTTCTCAACGAGCTCCATGGCCTTCATACCGGTGTGCTTGGCTAAGCGAATGCGCTCGGAGTACACCGCCGGGATGGTGCCGTTGCCGGGCAGCGCCAGGCCCAGCGCCTCGGCCAGGCAGCAGATGGAGTTGGCGGTGAACATGCCCGAGCAGCTGCCGCACGTGGGGCATGCGGTGTTCTCGAGCCACGCGCACTCTTCCTCGGTCATGGTGCCGGCCGTGACCTGGCCCACCGCGTCGAAGAGCGTGTTGAGGTCGGTCTGATGGCCGCACTTGTCACGGCCGGCCAGCATGGGGCCGCCGGAGACGAGCATGGTGGGGATGTTCAGGCGCGCGGCGGCGATGAGCATGCCGGGCACGATCTTGTCGCAGCTGGGGATAAGGACCATCGCGTCGAACTGATGGCCCTGGATGGCGCACTCAACGCTGTCGGCGATAACCTCGCGGGAGACCAGGCTGTAGTGCATGCCCTCGTGGTTCATGGCGATGCCGTCGCACACGCCGATAGTGTTGATCTGCAAGGGGGTGCCGCCGGCCATGCGGACGCCGGCCTTCACGGCGTCGGCGATCTGCTGCAGGTGCAGGTGTCCCGGGATGACCTCGTTTTGCGCAGACACCACCGCCACCAGCGGGCGGTCCAGCTCCTCGTCGGTCAGGCCGTCGGCTTTGAGCAGGCTCCGGTGCGGCGCGCGCGCCAGCCCCTTCTTCACGGCATCGCTTCGCAGTTGCATATGCTTGGCCTCGCTTCCCCTCTGCGCGCGGCGAACCCGCGCGGCCGTTTGCGTATCAGGAAATGCGAGGAGGCCGAGGCTCCTGCTCGATGCCCGTAACGGTGGGTCCGGCGCGGCGTACTGGCGCAGACGCAACGCGCGGGGATCGCCCGCGGCGCGGAGGCGCGTTCAGCCGAGCTGCTCGAGGGGGTGTTCCCGACCTCCCGCCGCGGGGTCCCACGCTGCCCGCTCTCTGGGGGACGGCTGGCCGGTACTCGCCCTGTCATCGCATTTGCTGAGTTTTGCCATTGTCCGCCCGCCAGCATGCGCGGCAGCGCGGCGGGCGGGTAAAGAAACGCGACTGAAACAATTTCATCGGCGAGCGGTAGACGCAGAAGCACCCCTCCGCTAACCCCTCGTCAATTCAAGCAAGCTTTCATACCTATCCGCCGCATCGCAACGCACGTCCGCGTCGCGCCTGAACGCGACCACCTCGTCGGGAGCATAACTATCCACAGGCGTGGAAATCTGGAAAGTTCGAGGTACCTTGGCATACGCGACCACCTCGTCGACGGCATCTGCCACCCGCGTCTGGTACTCCTGGATGCTGAGCGTGAATTCCACGGCACTGACTTATCTATCTACCAATTAGGGGTATAATGTGGGACAATTATCCCATAAAGGAGGATTCTCTATGACCATTCTTCCGATGAAAGAACTGAAGGACACTGCAGGCATCACACAGCGCTGCGAGGAGGCAAACGAGCCCATCCACATCACCAAGAACGGCTACGACTGCCTGGTGGTGATGACCTCCAAGACGTTCGAACAATATGATCGTGCCCTGAAGCAGGCAGCGCAGCGCGAGCTCGACAGGCAGCGCTACTTTGATGAACTCGTTTCTGACATAGAGGCTGGTTTTGAAGACATCGCAGCGGGACGGACCCAGGACGCATTCAAATCCCTCGCGGAGCTGAGGGAGAAGTATGGCCTATAGCATCCATCGCACCGCACGGTTCAACAAGCAGCTCGAAGGCGCAGTCGATTACCTCTTGCATACTCTCTGCAATCCTCAGGCAGCAACGGCGCTTCTCGACGAATACGAACAAGCGCTCCAGCTTATTCGGAATACGCCGACGTGGCTCCCCGTCGATCAAGCAGCGAGCGCGCATTTCGATACGACCATCTACAGAAAGACGGCCCGCTCCTACCTCATGCGCTACTGGGTGGACGAAGCAAATGGCACGGTCCATCTCATCTCCTTCCGCCATCGCTCTCAAGACTACACATCGTTTGTGGGCTACGACCTTGCCAACGAGAACTAGGGCCTACGCCACCTTCGTGATGGTGACGGGACGGCAGATCTTGAAGAGCCCGCCGAAGTTGGAGGCAGCGGACCCTGCTGAAACGCGCTCGAAGTTGGAGAAGATACACGACGCAGTGGCTGAAAGGTAGCAGAGGGGGCGAAATCGATCCCGCCCCGACCCCCGGCCTATCACGCGTACCGCGCGGCGGCCTCAAGGAAGATCTCGCCATCGGTGCGACAGGGCACGAAGAGGTCGCCCTCGTGCTGGCGGGTCTCGTCGCCCTTGGCCAGCAGGCACACGATGGCCGGCCCTTCGCCGGCGTAGGCAAGCTCCACGGCGCGGCGCACGGCCTTTTCGCGGTCCAGGATCACCTCGTAAGCGGCGCCGGCAGGCGTGGCGGCCGCCATCTGCGCGCAGATCTCCTCAACCGGATCGTTGGCCGGGTCCTCCTCGGTGTAAATCAGGTAATCCGCCCAGCGCGCCGCCTCCTCGGGCAGCTCGCGGCGACGCTCGTAGCACTTGTTGCCCGGCGCGCCAAAGAGCGCAATCACGCGCCAGCCCGGGAACTCCTCTTTGACCGACGGGAAGAACCGCTGGTAGGACAGCTTGTTGTGCGCGTAGTCCACCAGCGCCATGACCTTATCGCCCCCGTCGGGCGGGCAGATGAGCTCCATGCGCCCCGGCACGCGCGCCGCGGCCAGACCCCGCGCAGTCTGAGCGGCCGGGATGCCCAGCGCCTCGCACACGGCAATGACGGCCAGCGCGTTGTCCACGTTGAAAAGCCCGGGCATGCCCAGCTCAACCGGACCCTCCCAGGTTGGCGTATGCGCCGTGAAGCGCACGCGGCCCATGGACGGGGCAATGCCCGTGGCCCGCACATCTGCTCCGGAGGCGCCGGCAGCCGAGAAGCGCAGCACGCGCTCGCAACGGCCCGCGCGAGCCAGGATCTCATCCAGATGGTCGGAATCCAGGTTCACCACGGCCACACGCGCCTGGTCAAAGAGGCGCAGCTTGCTGGCAAAGTAGTCGTCAAAGTCCGGATGCTCCACCGGGGAGATATGGTCGCGCCCGATGTTCAGGAACACGCCGATGTCGAACCCGAGCCCCGCCACGCGGTCGTACTTGAGGCCCTGGCTGGACACCTCCATGTCCAGATAGGCAAGGCCCGCTTTGCGCGCGTTGGCCAGGTGGCGCCACAGGTCGGGCGCCTCGGGCGTGGTGTTGTGGCTCTCCAGGTCCTCCACGCCGTCGAAGGTGCCGATAGAGCCCATGACCGCCGTCCGCGGCGCCGGCGCGCCCTCGTCCAGCACGGCGCGCAGCATGTAGGACACGGTGGACTTGCCCTTGGTGCCCGTGATGCCCACGGTCCTGAGGGCGCGATCCGGACGGCCAAAGGCCTCGGCCGCCGCCAGCGCCATAGCCGGCCGCAGACTCTCCGGATGGGCGATAAGCGCCGGGACCTCGGGCGCGGCGGCCGCCAGCTCGGCGGCGCGGTCTGTATCGCAGAGGTACGCCACGGCGCCCTTCTCCAGCGCGCTCACGAGGTACGCCGACCTGAACGCCACGCCCTTGCAGATGAAGAGGTGGCCTGGCCGCACCACGCGCGAATCACAGTCAGCGCCGGTGAGGGGCGTGGCGCCCGTTGTGTCGTCCAGGTTGCGCGTGCCTGCGAGCCAACCGCGTTTGGCGAGAAGCGCGGCCAGCGAGGCCAAAGTCAAGGTATCCATGGGCTCAGTGTAGGACCCGTCCCGCGCTGCCCGGCGGCAGGCGCGCAAACCTTAATCAAATGGTAGGAAAACCCGGCAAAAGCTGAACCCCGTCCCGCCATGGGACGCAGCGCGGGCACGTCCGCGGCCAACGTGCCGCGCATACGCCCTTGGCGCCCTGCGTCAACTTAAGCGCAGCCCGATGCGGCACGTGCGGCCCAATGCGGCGTTTCTCGTCCGCCAACCGGTGCGGGCGAGAAGCGCCGCGGCGCATGCCCCTACAGCATGGTCTGGCTCAGCTGCGGGTCAAAGCCCGCGGCGCGCAGGGCGTCCACGATCTGCTCCTTGTGCGCGGCGCCGTACGCCTCTATGGTCACGCGCAGCTCCACGGCGGCGTTGCGGTTGGTGCTCACAAACTGGTTGTGCTCCAGCTTGATGACGTTGCCGTTCTGCTCGGCAATGGCGTTGGCCACCTTCACCAGCATGCCGGGCCGATCAGGCAGGAGCACGCTCACGGTGAAGATGCGGTCGCGCTGGATGAGGCCGTGCTGCACCACCGAGCTCATGGTGATGACATCCATGTTGCCGCCGGAAAGCACCGCCGCCACGCGCTTGTTCTCGGCCGGCAGGTGCTTAAGCGCCGCCACCGTGAGCAAACCGGAGTTCTCCACGATCATCTTGTGGTTCTCGACCATGTCCAAGAACGCGACGATGAGCTCCTCGTCCGACACGGTGATGACGTCGTCCAGGTTCTGCTGCAGGTACGGGAAGACCTTGTCGCCCGGCTCCAGCACGGCGGTGCCGTCGGCGATGGTGTTGCAGCTGGGAAGCTTCACCACGTGCCCGGCCTCCAGCGAAGCCGTAAGGCACGCCGCGCCCGCCGGCTCCACGCCAATGACGCGGATCTTGGGGTTGTAGAGCTTGGCGAAGGTGGACACGCCGCAGGCCAGACCGCCGCCACCCACCGGAACCAAGATGGTGTCCACCAGCGGAAGCTCCTGCACGATCTCCATGGCAATGGTGCCCTGCCCCGTGGCCAGCACCGGGTCGTTGAACGGGTGAATGAAGGTGTAGCCGTGCTCCTCGGCCAGCTTGAGGGCATAATCGCAGGACTCGTCGTAGACGTCGCCGTAAAGCACCACCTCGGCGCCGTACCCCTTGGTGCGCTCCACCTTGATAAGCGGCGTGGTGGTGGGCATGACAACCACGGACTTGGCGCCTGCGCGCGCCGCAGCGTAGGCCACGCCCTGGGCATGGTTGCCGGCGCTGGCCGTGATGAGGCCGCGCGACAGCTCCTCGGGGCTCAGCGTGCTGATCTTGTAATAGGCGCCGCGGACCTTGTAAGCGCCCGTGCGCTGCATGTTCTCGGGCTTGAAAAACACCCGGTTGCCCGTCGCCTGGCTGAAGTACGGGCTTTCGACGAGCTCGGTCTTCTGCGTTACTTCCTTGACCTTCTCGGACGCCTGCTCAAACGCGTCGAGGGTGAGCATATCTGCCATAGCCGCCTTCTTTCCTGGTTGCGGGGCGCTGGGTGCGGAACACGAAACGAGACGCCGAGCGGTGCGGAAGGACAGCCGCACGGGCAAAAAGGACGTTTGCGCTCCGAGCGCTCTGGTGTAGTAAAGTAGCATAGCACCAATTAGCGCAACGGAAGCGAGGCGCCATGTCTCAAGATGCCCAACAGGATGTCAAGCCGCAGAGCTCCCCGGCGGGCGCGCAGCCCAAAGCGAGCCCCCATGCAGGAGAGGCCGCGCCGTCCGGCGCACAGCCCCATGAGCGGCCCGGCGCAGAACCCCGCGCGCAGCCGCTCTTCTCCCTACGAGATGCGCGCGTGGTGCGCGCCGGCCGCACCATTCTGCATGTCGATCGGTTCGATCTGGCCGAAGGCGAGCACGTGGCGCTTCTCGGCCCCAACGGCGCCGGCAAGTCAACCTTTATCCAGCTGCTCACGCGCGAGGTCTTCCCCCTGCACCGCGACGAGCCGCCCGTCCGCTTCCGCGGGCAGGCGCGCCCGCTGCTCAGCGACATCAAGCAGGCCCTGGGCATTGTGAGTGCCACGATGCATGATCAGGTGCGCGTGCACCTTCCGGTGATCGAGATCGTATGCGGAGGCCATTTCGGCACGTTGGGCCTGCCCAACCACGTGCGGCTGACCGAGGAGATCCGCAACCGCGGCATCGACGCGCTGGAACGCCTGGGAATAGCCGACATTGCCGATCGCGACGTCATGACGCTCTCCACCGGCCAGGTGCGCCGCGTGCTGGTTGCCCGCGAGCTCATGAGCGACCCGCGCGTGCTCATCTTTGACGAGCCGTGCACCGGCCTGGATCCCGAGGGCATGTACCACGTGCGCGACACCATGCGCCTGCTGGCGGAGGAAGGACGCTCCGTGGTGCTGGTGACCCACTACCCCGAGGACATCATCCCCGCCATCAAGCGCGTGCTCCTGATCAAGGATGCGCAGATCTTTGCCGACGGCCCCAAGGACCAGCTGCTCACCAGCGGCGAGATGACCGAGCTCTTTGGCGTGCCCCTCGAAGTCGAGGAGCGCCACGGCTGGTACGCCCTCCGCGGACGGTATTAGCGCACGGAGCGCGTCGCCCGCGCGCAGGCCGCTCCAACCGGCAGCAGCAAAGGCAAAAGATCATCATCCGCGCACGGCGTCTAAGATCTCCGCGCAGCGGACAGAGGCGGTGAGCGGCATGATGGGGCTCTCCTGTACCCCCTGCTCCACCAGGTCGTTGAAGTGGGTGATCTCCCCGTAGAAGTCGTCGACCACGTAAGGGCGCTCTATGAGCTGCGGCTCCCGACCCGGCACCTCGAGCGTCATGCGCTGCGGACGATGCAGGTCGTCAACGACGATGCGGCCCTTGGTGCCGATAAGCACCGCTTGGCGCGGTTTGGCGCGGTCAAAGGCGCACTCCAGCGCAGCCGTCGCCGCCGGGCTTGCGCCCGGGGCACCGGACCCGCCAAGGTCGGCCGGCGTGCCCTTTCCGTTGCCGGGCGAGAAGAACGCAAGGTCGGCGTAGCTGTACGCATCAACGCCGCGGTAATCGACGCGCTTGCGATCAGACGCCGTGAAAGCACCGGGCAGCAGGTCCTCGACCCAGCTGGCGCAGTAGATGCCGCAGTCCAAAAGCGCGCCGCCCTGCGCGCCGTCGAGCAAATACGTGCCCTCGAGCGCCTCCGGCGGGACCGCGTTGCAGAGGCTCGTCTCCACGCGCTCGAGCCGGCCGATAGCCCCCGCGGCAAGCAGGCGCTTCACCTCGGCGTACAACGGCACGAAACGCGTCTTCATCCCCTCCATGAACAAACCGTCTGTCCGCCGGGCCGCCGCGGCTATGGCGCGAACCTCGCCGGCTGTGAGCGCCGCCGGCTTCTCGCAAAGCACGGCCTTGCCGGCCTCGAGTGCCGCCACTGCCCAGGCTGCGTGCAGGCCGTGCGGCAGCGCCAGGTACACGGCGTCGATAGCCGGATCGCCCAGCAAGCGCGCGTGCGGATCCGCGCAGAGCACGGCGGCTGCCTTCTCCGCCCGCGCGCCTCCCGACAGCACGTTCTTCTCGCCCAGGGCCTGCGCATAGGCGCGCTCAGGGACAATGCCGTGGCGCGCGGCAAAGGCGGCAACCTTGGTCGGCGTGCGCCCGCTGGCCGCCACCAAACGACACCGGTCATCATGCGCCAAGCTCGCAGCAAAACGCTCGGCAATGCGCCCTGCGCCTATGATGCCCCAGCGGATTGCCGAACGTGCTCCCCTGCCCGCCATGCTTCCTCCTTGCTCGCCCGCGTTATTGCGGCCGTCGCCCTGCGGATTCGCCGCCCCTCACGCCTGCTAGATCAAGCCAAAGTGCGCCAGGCCCGTGGCGACGCCGTCGTCATCCACCGAATCGGTTACGTACGCAGCCCGCTCCTTCACGTTGGGTAGTGCGTTGCCCATGGCCACGAACGTCTCGACCGCGTCCACCATGGACAGGTCGTTTTCGGAATCGCCGAACGCGTAGGTGTTGGCCCGTCCGCGCCCCAGAGCCTCGAGCGCGCAGGCAATGCCGGCGGCCTTGTCCACGCCCCGGAGCGAAAACTCCAACACGCCGCCCTGAAGGTCGCACATAGTGTAGTGCTCCAGGCAGAACGGCAGCACGCGCTCCAGACGGCTCGCCTCGGGGTTGCGCATGCAGAACTTCACGATGCCGAACTTGCGCGCCAATGGCTCGAACTCCTCCATGGTACGCAGCGTGTGCGCGTTCTCGAACTCCGAGACCGCACCGCTGGGAAAGAGCGACAGGCATGTGACGTCGGTCTCCATGTCCACGTCGATGCCAGCCTCAAGCAAGCGCCGGGCCGTCTCGACGGCCAGGTCGTCGTCTATGTGCTCGTTGCGCACAACGGTATCGCCCACGCGCACGTACGCGCCTGCGCCCGCTACGATGCCCGTAGGGTTCAGGTCGAGAATCGGCTGGTGCACGAAGGCTATGGGGCGCCCCGTGCAGATGAACGTCGCGTGCCCGTTTCGCCGCATGCGCGAAAACGCGTCGCACACGGCGGGGCGGGGCACCGGCCACTGCTCTTCGGGCTCCTCCTGACCCTCGTCGGCGTCAGTGGAAATGTGCCAGACGGTCAGCGTGCCGTCTACGTCGAAAAAAGCCGTGGCAGGTCCGCCCGCCCGACGCGCTTCCAAAGAGGGGCTGTCCGTTCGTTGCGCATCCATCGTCATAGCGAGGTCTCCATCCGCATAAGGCGCCCGCGTTGCGCAGAGCGCGTGTTTTGCCTTCGCTATTATCGGGCACGCAGGGCATGCGCACCAGGCAATCCAAGCTACACGGCAAAACCATGCGGCTTCCGGGCCTTGCCAGGCGCCGCGTTGCGCATGCGTTTCTTATCGGCGCCCCGTTCTGCATGCATTTCTTATCAGCGCCGTGTTCTGCATGCATTCCGTATCGGCCAGGGGCCAAAATCGGCCGCCAGCCGATACAGAATGCATGCAAAGCCCCGTGCTAATAGAAAGTGCATGCGGAACCCCGTGACGATAAGAAAGGCACGCGGATCACGCCGCCCGCGGCAAGTTGCGCACGTCCCCGCAGGGGCGGGGCGGGCGCAAAAAAGCGGCGAGCCCGTAATGGCCCGCCGCCTCGCCGTTATCACCTGTCCGTGATGCGGCGCACGATGCCGTGAACGCCAGCCTTCACCACGTCGAAAAAGCTCAGGGACCGCACCAGACGATCCGCCGGCACGTACTCCCGTACAGCCCGCAGCGTTGCCTTGTTGTCGCGCGTGGAGAACGAGTAGTTGCCGTTCTTCTTGGTCATGATCGCAAAACGGCTGATCCACTTGCCGCCGAACAAAACCGACGCGGCCACATGGTCGACCTCGTCCCACGGAATCTGGATGTAGTCCTGCACGTCACGCTCGTTGTAGAACTCGAACGCGCGGTTGCCCACCATCACGTTGCCGTAACTCGTAAGCCCGTGGAACGACGTGGCGCGAATAGTGAAGTCCACCGTGCTGTTCTGCGACTGAACCGGCCCGACGCGGCGGTGGCGCTTGCTCTTGACCACGCCCGCTCCGGAAGCGCCGGAGCCGCCAGCCGTGCGCTTATCGCCCACCGGGGCAGCGCCCGCCTGCGCCGTCGCGGCCTGCTTCTTCTTGGCCTTGCTCTTCTTAGCCATGTTCCGCTCCTTGTCCGCGTGTTCCTCGGCGGCGGCTTTCCTGCGAGAAAAGCCTCTGTCGAGAAGCGCGCTCCCTCCCCACCCCGCAAAAACCACGCCCGCACCGCCCGCCTCGCAGCGATGGGCGGCGGCGCACCCCATTGTCACACATCGCCCCGTAAACGAAAACGGCGCGCAGGCCGCAAGGACCCGCGCGCCGTTTGCGCTGCGATGCGCTTAGAGCAGGCCGATGAGGTGACCGGCAACGCCCACGACGAACAGGGCGATGATGATCACGATCGGGGAGACCTTCTTCTTGAGCAGCCAGCAGCACAGCAGCGTCAGGCCCACAGCGGCGAGGCCGGGGATGAGGCTGTCGAGGTTCTGCTGCAGCGTGGTCACGGTGGTGTCCGTGAGGCTCAGGCCGCTCGCCTGCTGGGAGAGGGCGCTCTGGATAGCCGCGCCCACACCGTCGGAGCTGGCGGTGCTGCTGATGGCCGACCAGTCGATATAGGCGCCCTCAGAGAGCTGGACCGTGGAGACGGTCGGGGCAAAGCTGATGGACACCCAGCGCTGAACCAGCGCGCCGATGATGAACATACCGAGGATCGAGGCGCCCGAGGTGATCTTGCCGAGCAGGCCGCCGGAGAGGTCCTTGGTGATCTCGGTGCCGACCTTGTAGCCGAACTCCTGGGTGTACCAGAGGAAGGCCATACGAATGACGTTCCACGCCACGAAGAACAGCAGCGGGCCGATGATGTTGCCGCTCATGGCCATGGAGGCGCCGAGCGCGCCGAGGATCGGGCGGACGGTGTACCAGAACACCGGGTCGCCCACGCCGGCCAGCGGGCCCATCATGCCGACCTTGACGCCCTGGATGGCGGCGTCGTCGACCTGCGCACCGTTCGCACGCTCCTCCTCAAGCGCCAGGGTAACGCCCATGACGGGAGCGGAGACATAAGGATGCGTGTTGTAGAACTCCATGTGGCGCTTCAGCGCGGAGATCTGGTCTTCCTTGTTGCTGTAAAGCTTCTTGATCGCGGGGATAATGGAGTAGCACCAGCCGCCGTTCTGCATACGCTCGTAGTTCCAGGAGCCCTGAAGGAACTGATGGCGCCACGCGACGGACAGGCGGTCTTTCTTGCTAAGCTGGATCTTATCTGCCATGTTGTTCAACCTCCTTCAGGATTAGTAGTCGTTCAAGATGTCGCCGAGCGGATCGCCGCTGCCGCCCGCACCGCCACCAGCCTGAGCGGCCTCCTTGAGGCCCAGGTAGATAAAGGCGAGCGACAGGCCGATGGCGCCGAGCGCGATCAGGGTGAGCTCGGAGATGGTGGCCAGCACGAAGCCGAGCGCGAAGAACGGCCAGACCTCGCGGGTGGCCATCATGTTGATGACCATGGCGTAACCAACGGCAGCGACCATGCCGCCGCCGATGCTCATGCCGTCGGTGAGCCAGGCCGGCATGGCGTTGAGCGCGGCGGTCACCGCGTCAGAGGGCACGAAGCACAGGGCCGCGGCCGGGATGGCGATGCGGACGCCCTGCATGATGATGGCGACGATGTGCCAAGCCTCGACGCCGCGGAAGTTGCCCTTGTCGGCGCAAGCATCCATAGCGTGGACGATCGGGATGGCCAGCGTACGGACGACCATCGTGAGGAACAGGCCAGCCACGGACAGCGGCACGGCGAGAGCGATGGACGTGGTGATGGCGGTCTGGGTGTCGGAGCTGCCGCCGTTGAGGGCGAGCACCATGATGATGGACGAGGCCACCGACGCCAGTGCGGCGTCAGGCGCCACGGCAGCGCCGATGTTGGCCCAGCCGAGGGCGATCATCTGCAGCGATCCGCCCAACATGATGCCGGCCTCGAGATGGCCGGTCACCAAGCCGACGAGCGTGCAGGCCACCAGCGGCTGGTGGAACTCGAACTCGTCGAGAATGCCTTCCATGCCCGCGAGGAAGGCCACGAAGACGACGAGCAAGACGGTAATCGGATCCATATTCCCTCCTTCGAGAATACGGGGCGGCGTTTACGCCAAGCCCAGTTCGGTGCGAGCTTTCTTCATGACGTTGTCCATGGGCTCCGGCGAGTCGGCCGGGACCTTGCGGACGTCGAAGGTGATGCCACGGTCGATGAGCTTCTGGAACGTCTCGACGTCCTCAGGACCCATGGCGACCGCGTTGGTGCAGACGACCTTGCCCACGGAGTGAGCGAGCGAGCCGAGGTTGACCTCTTTGATGTCGACGCCGCCCTCGACCGCGCGGAGCAGATCCTGCGGGGTCTCGAACAGCAGCATGGCCTTGGTCGCGCCGAAACGCGGGTCGTGCGCCACGTCAATCATCTTCTGGATCGGCACCACGTGCGCCTTGACTCCGGGAGGCGCGGCCTGCTCGATCATGGACTTGCGCAGGTCGTCGTGCGCCACGTTGTCGGACACAACGATGATGCGGTCCGGGCTGGTCATCTTGGTCCACGTAGTGGCCACCTGACCGTGCAGCAGACGCGTGTCGATGCGGCAGAGCACGAACTTGATGTGCCCGTCGCCCAGCACCGTCCCGGGCGGGATTGCGCCCCGCGGAGCCGCGGGGGCGGCGGCAACCGGCTTGGTCTCCTCCGGCTGCAGGCTCTCGGGCTTCACGCGAACGCCGTTGCGGGCCTCGGTGAAGATGTGCGACGCGATCTCGTGTGCCGTCGTGGTGGTGAAGCGCGCCGAATACGCCTCGATCAGCATGGGCAGATTGAGACCCGTGACGATCGCCCACTTCTCGTGGCTCTCGCACAGGGCGCTGATCTGGTTGAACGGCGTGCCGCCCCACAGGTCAACGAGGAACAGGACCTCTTCCTGGTCCTCGAAGGTGGCAACGGCCTCCTCGACCTTCTTGCGGAAGTCGTCGGGACCCATGCTGGGCATGAGCGTAACCGCCGCCGTGGCTTCCTGGTCGCCGAAGACCATCGAACCGGTCATCTTGATACCGGTGGCCAAGTCGCCATGACTTGCTAGGACAATACCTACCATCACATAACCTCCCTTTTTTCTTCAAAGATCCAACACACGGATTCCATTATATGTATGCCTTCATGCGGGGGCAATCATTTTCGCATATCGCTTTCCGCTAATTTTTTCCGTTTTAGCGGAAAGCGCTGGTCACTGGCATCGCACTTCGCTCCATACAGGCGGAACGGGATTTTTCAGCGTTTTTCCAGATAAGCAGCAGCTGTCCGAGCCGGCGATAAGGACGCCCTGCCGGCACGGCAGCGTCCACAAGGAGCCCGATGCTGGCACCGCCCACGTCCTCGCAGGTCAACGACATGGTAAAGACCTTTTGACAGAGGCTGTAGGCGCCCCGTGCCCCTCTGTCGGCCTCATTTGATGGTACGCTTCGACGCGCCGTGGCACGCTCCGGTTCGTAGGAGATCGCGCCGAGAACCCTGAGAGGAGAGACGGGCTATGGAAATCGGCAAGCGCATCAAAGCCCATCGCGCAGCCGCGGGCATGTCCCAAGACGAGATCGCGCGGCGCGTGTACGTGTCGCGCCAGACAATCAGCA
>CALULH010000015.1 GCA_944321435.1 uncultured Coriobacteriaceae bacterium
ATTCGTAGTCCTCGACACCACCTCTGACCTGCGTTTTTCAGAGGCAATCTAACAAGCTCAACCAACGAACCGTCTCCTCGTGGGAGAACGACAAAACGTACCCCGACGTCCAAAGCCTGCTCATGCTCTCCGAGATTTTCGATGCGACTGTGGACGAGCTCATCAAAGGAGACGTGAACGCCATGACCGAGACCATTGACCGCGACGTCGCCATCTTCAAGCGCCTGGACGCCGTTATCACCGTGTTTCTCCTGCTTATGGTGGCGGCGCTCGTATGGCTGTCAGTTCAGATGATCGTCTGGGACTGGACGCTTGCGCAGACGCTGCCCACCATCATGCTCGCCTTTGTCCTCTGGGGCATCGCCATGGCAGGCAGCGTTTGGGCCGAGCGGATCAAAAAAGAGCACGACTTGGCAACATACCAAGAAGTCCTGGCGTTCATGAGCAGCAAGGCCGTCGACCGCAACACTGAGCGGGGCCGGCGCGAGCGCCTGATCCCCCGTTGGATGAAAACGATCCGCACCATTGGGTTCATTCTGATCTCCATGGCCGTCGGCGCGTTTCTCGGATGGAACCTTGCGGCATTGGTCGACAACCTGCTGAGCTAAGGCGACAAGAGCATCCAGCAAGAAGACGAGAAAGGCGGGCACCGGCGCATACCGGTGCCCGCCCGAATATGCCACGGCCCAAGGGGCTCGCAGCCTTTATTACGCCAAAGCACCCTCCGCCATATGCGCGGAGGGCGCTTTGGCGCTACAGCTCGAAATCCTGACCGATAAGCGCCTGGGCGATCTGGACGGCGTTGGTTGCCGCCCCCTTGCGGATCTGGTCGCCGCAGCACCACAGGCTGATCGCGTTCACGTTGTCGGGCGCCGACAGGTCGCGGCGCACGCGGCCCACGAAAACCAGGTCCTGATCGGTAGTGTCCAGCGGCATGGGGTAACGGTCGCACGCGTCATCGGCATCCAGGTAGTCGACCAGCTTGATACCGGGCGCGGCGGCGAGGATGGCCTTGGCCTCGTCCGTCCGAATCGGGCGCTCGAACTCAAGCGTCATGCTCTCGGAATGGCTGCGCGCCACGGGTACGCGGACGCACGTGCAGTTCACGCGCAGGCCGGGCAAGTGCATGATCTTGCGGCCCTCGTTCTGCATCTTCATTTCCTCGGAGGTGTAGCCCTCCTCGTTGAAACCGCCGATCTGCGGGATCAGGTTGTAGGCGAGCTGCGCGGCAAAGGCGCGCGGCTCAGGCACCGGGGCTCCGTCCGCCAGCGCGCGCATCTGGTCCTCAAGCTCGCGCATGCCCGGCACGCCGGCACCGGAAGCTGCCTGGTAGGTGGAGACGATCATGCGCTTGAGGCCCGCCGCCTTGTGCAGCGGCCAAGCGGCAACAAGACCGATGATGGTGGCGCAGTTGGGGTTGGCGATGATGCCGCGCCCGCTGGTCTTTATATCGTCCGCGTTGATCTCGGGCACCACCAGCGGCACGTCCTCGTCCAGACGGAACGCATGGGAGTTGTCGATGAAGACGGCGCCCGCCGCCTCGATGGCCGGCTGCATAGCGCGCGCAACGTCATCCTCGGCCGCGCCCAGCACGATGTCCATACCGGTAAACGCCTCGGGCGTGGCCTCGCGGATAACCACCCGCTCGCCCTTGAACGTGACCGTCTTGCCCGCGCTGCGCGTGCTGGCCAGCGGGACCAGCTTGTTCACCGGAAAGTCGCGCTCCTCAAGGCAGGTGAGCATCTGCGAGCCCACGGCCCCCGTAGCACCCAAAATGGCAACGTTGTACGTCTTTGACATGGCAGTGCCCCTTTCAACGCCCGCGCCGGGGGGATGGTCTCCCTCCGGCTCAGCTTCGCTCGCTTCTTTTCGCGGGCTTGCGCCCTGCGAAAAGCCTCGCTCAGAAATCGCCGGAAGGAGACCATCCCCCGGCGCTACCGCCCCTAGCCAAAACTCCGACGTCCCCGCGTTTCGATAAGAACGACCTCGGGCGGGTTCCGGCTTTCTCTCCCCGCGATTTGGAACCGAATCTTTTTCGCCGGGCGCAGCCCGCGAAAAAGATTGCGGGGCGATTATGAGCGGGGAGGGAAAGCCGGAATCCGCCCCGCCCGGATCTTATCGCCCTAAACGCAGTCTATGTGGCCGCCCTTGTTCAGGAATGCCTGGTAGATCACCTTGATAGCGCGCTCGAACTCGTCGGACTTCACACCGGCGATGATGTTGATCTCGTCCGACCCCTGGGCGATCATGCGGATGTTGACGCCCGCCTGGCCGAGCGCGCCGAACAAGTGGCCCGAGATGCCCGGACGGCTGGCCATGTTGCGGCCGACCGTGGCAACCAGCGCCAGGTCCTCGATAACCTCGATGTTGTCCGGCTTGAGCTCGCTTTTGATGTCGGCGACGATGGAGTAGAGCACGTCTTTGATGTCCTGCTTTTGGCAGACGACGGCGCACGAGTCGATGCCCGTGGGAATATGCTCAATGCTCACATGGTAGCGCTCAAAGATGGTAAGCACGCGGCGGAGGAACCCGACCTCGGTGGACATGTGGTTCTTGACCACGCGCACGCCCACGAAGTCGCGCTTACCGGTGATGCCGGTGATGATAGGCTCCGGCTCGCCCTCGTGCTCGGCACGCTCGGAGATGATGGTTCCCGGATCCTCCGGGCGGTTGGTGTTCTTGATGACGATGGGGATGCCTGCGTCCCTGATGGGGAAGATGGCGTCCTCGTGCAACACGCTGGCGCCCATGTAGGAAAGCTCGCGCAGCTCGGTGTAGGTGATGCGGCGGATAACCTCGGCCGTGGGCACAATGCGCGGGTCGACCGCGTAGAAGCCCGAGACGTCCGTCCAGTTCTCGTAGACGTCGGCGGAGAGGCACTTGGCCAGGATGGAGCCCGAGATGTCGCCGCCGCCGCGGTCCAGCAGCTTGACGCGGCCGTCGCGCGTGGCGCCGTAGAAGCCGGGCATGACCACGCGGAGCTTCTCGCCCGGCACGCTCTTCTCGGCCAGCACGCGCTTGAGCTGATCGGCCGTGCGATCAAGATCCAGCTCGCCGTCCTGATGGAACGCCACGACGTCGGCGGCGTCCACAAAAGTGAAGCCCAGGTACTCGGCCATGAGCTGGGCGGTGAAGTACTCGCCGCGGCTGACGATGTACTCCTGGCTGCACGATCCCGTCTTGACCTCGCGCACAAAGGCCGCGAACTTCTCGCCCATGGGGTAGTTGAGCTTGAGCTCCGCGGCGATGGAGAAGAAGCGCTCGCCAATGCTGTCGAGCAGGTCGTCGCAGGACACGTGGTAGGACAGGTGCGCGTCCACCAGGTAGAGCAGGTCGGTGACCTTGCTGTCGCGGCTAAAGCGACGGCCGGACGCGGACACCACCACGAACTGTCGCGAGGGGTCGGCCTCCACGATGGACTTCACCTTGCGGAACTGCTCGGCATCCGCCACCGAGGAGCCGCCGAATTTGGTGATCTTGATCACGGGCTCTCCGTTCTTTTCAGGCCGCGCGGCTAAGCCGTCGCAGGCGCTCCGGACGCGGCGCGACCTGCTTTTTTGGCAGGAGAACGCATCGCGCGCGAACTGTATTTATAGCATACGCGCTCGCAGGGGCAAAAAGCTTTCAGCCTGCGTCTATATATGTTTCTGTCATGTGTCCAAGGCAGGCAGATGCCACTCGAACAACCAGAGGCGCCGCGGCGGAGGCCACACCGCGAACGGATGGCGCGTGAGAAGCGCCCCGTGTGGCGCATGATCTGCACCAAATGAAAGGGTTTTCTACTTGAGCCAACCCCTGGGGACAAAATAGACCTTTTTTCTGATTCTTGCGCGCCTAGACCGCGCTGAGATGGAGCCGCCGCCGAGCGAATCCTGCGGATACGTTGCCAGAGCCGCCGTAAAGCCCGATCTGACACCCATGGCAATCAGAAAAAAGGTTGATTTCGTCCCCTCACGTAAGGAGAAGCAGAAAAACGTTCCATTTCGTCCCAAACATGGTTCGCAGGCCCTACCAAACGAGCTGGTATCATGAGGAGCACCGCCCGCGCGGGCCCGCTTCCGCGACCTGCCCGCCGCGCCATACGAACCGCAGCATCCCTGCTAGGAGCCGCCATGAACGCCTACCACAGCACCCGCAGCCCGGAGCCCCTCCGCCCCTCCAAAGACGCCATCCGCACCGGTTTGGCAGCCGACGGCGGGCTGTTTGTTTCCGATTGGTTAGAGAACCTTGAAATTGATCTGGGGAATCTGGCGCAGATGAGCTACGCCGAGATCGCGCAGCTGGTGCTGGGGGCGCTCCTGCCCGATTTTGCGCCCGAGGAAGTGGCCGCGTGCGTTGAGCGTGCCTACGGAGGCACCTTCAGCAGCCCGGAGGTCACGCCCGCAGTACCCGTGGGCGACAACTGGGTGCTGGAGCTTTTCCATGGCCCCACCTGCGCTTTCAAGGACGTGGCGCTGCAGATGCTGCCTCAGCTCATGGCGTGCTCGGCCAACGCGTCCGCACGCGACGGCGCGGCCGAGAAGATCATGATCGTCACCGCCACCAGCGGCGACACGGGCAAGGCGGCACTGGCCGGCTTTGCCGACAAGCCCGGTTGCGGCATCACCGTGTTCTACCCCGAGGGCAAGGTCAGCGCCGTGCAGCAGCTGCAGATGACCACCCAGGCGGGCTCCAACGTGTCCGTGTGCGCCGTGCGCGGCAACTTCGACGACGCGCAGAGCGCCGTCAAGCGCACCTTTGGCAACCGCGACCTGGCCGCGCGCCTGGCCGAGAAGGGCGTGGTGCTCTCCAGCGCCAACTCCATCAACGTCGGCCGCCTGGTGCCGCAGGTGGTGTACTACTTCGCCGCGTACGCGCAGATGCTGCGCGCTGGTGCCGTGAGCGCCGGCGACCCGGTTGAGTTCTGCGTGCCCACGGGCAACTTCGGCGACGTACTGGCAGGCTACTACGCAAAGTGCATGGGCCTGCCGGTGGCTCGCCTCATCGTTGCCAGCAACCGCAACAACGTGCTCAGCGACTTTCTCGCCACGGGCGTCTACGACCGCAACCGCCCGTTCTTCACCACTATCTCGCCCTCTATGGACATCCTCATCTCCAGCAACCTGGAGCGCATGCTGTACTACGCAAGCGGCAAGGACTGCGCGCTCATAGCCCGTCTCATGAACGATCTTGCCGCCACCGGCCGCTATGAGGTGCCCGCCGAGGTCAAAGCCGCGCTGGACGAGACCTTTGCCTGCGCATGGGCGTCCGACGACGAACAGCGCGCCGCCATCAAGTCCTGCTGGGACGAGCACGGTTATCTGCTCGACCCGCACACCGCCTGCGCTTGGGACGCGCTGGGCAAGGTCCCGGAGCTGCCGGGCGTGCCGCGCGTGGTGCTTGCGACTGCCGATCCCTACAAGTTCCCCGAAGCCGTATGCACAGCCCTGGGCATCGAGGTGGAGGCCGAGAAGCGCGCCGACGGCACCCTGCGCGAACCGGGCTTTGCCGCCATGGACGCACTAGAGGCCGCGACGGGCGTGACCGCCCCCGCCCAGCTGCGAGGGCTGGAAACGGCCGCCGTGCGCTTTGACGACGTTGTCGACCCCGACGGCATCGGCGCGTACGTGGAAGGCGCGGCCGAGAAGCTCTAGGCGCGTCGTTCGGCGTGGCCGGCCCTCCTTCGGTGTGGCCGGTCTTCCATTTGACGTGGCCGGCTGTCCGTTTGGTGTGGCCCTTTGCTGTTTGGTGTGGTTGACTTTCCGTTTGGTGTGGTTGACTATGCGCTTGGTGTGGCCGAGAAGGACAAAGCCCCAGGAAAGCAAGGCCAGGGGCGCTTCTCGCCCACACCAAACGGAAACCAGGGCACACCAAACAGAACGAGAAGCACACCAAGCAAGACGAGGGACACGCCGAACGAAACGCAAGGTGTACCCTCGTGGTGCAAGCGGAGACGGCACGTACGCCAAAAAGCCAGCAAGGGGCGGAACGCGCCGCAAAATCGGCGGGAACGGACTTGACCGGCGCCGCAAAACAAAACCACAAGCAACAGGCTTGCTCAGCGCCGTCGCATCCTCAGGGAGCAGTGGCGGCGCATAACGCGAAAGGACTTGACTGCTATGCCCCGCATCACGGTTCCGGCCACCTCGGCCAATATCGGCGTCGGGTTTGACTGCCTGGGCCTTGCCCTCACGCTGTACGCCCACTTTGACGTGGAGCGCGCCGACGCGCTTGAGATCACCGGCTGCGACGAGCGCTACGCCGGGCCGGACAACCTGTTCTACGTGAGCATGTGCCACGCGCTGCGCGCCTGGGGCATGGCCCCCTTCCCCATCCGCCTGCACATTGAGACCGACGTGCCCCTGGCCCGCGGACTCGGCTCCAGCTCGACGCTGGTGGTGGGCGGCATCTACGCCGCCGCCGCGCTGACTGGGCGCGAGCTCGACCGCAACGAGGCCGTGGCGCTCGCATGCCGCATGGAGGGCCATCCGGACAACGTGGCCCCGGCCATCTGCGGCGGCCTGGTGTGCTCGTTCACCCCGGCGGGTGTGGCGCCCGAGGGCTGCGACAACGAGCTGGAGCCCGAGGAGCCGCGCTGCGTGTGCTACGACGTGGATCCCAGCCTGCGCTTTGTCTGCGTGGTGCCCCCGTACGAGGTCAAGACCACCGAGGCGCGCCGCGTCGTGCCGCGAACCATTGCCCTGGGCGACGCCGTATGGCAGATGGGCCGCATTGCCGGCGTGACCCGCGCGCTGGAAACGGGCGATATGGATCTCTTGGCCGCCGCCAATGACGACCGCCTGCACGAGCCGTACCGCCGCGCGCTCATCCCCGACTACGACGCCGTGCGCGCCTGCGTTCTGGACGCCGGTGCCTCCACGCTGTGGATATCGGGCAGCGGCAGCACCATGGCAGCCGTGGTGCGCGAGAAGAACACCGACTTCTGCCCCATCTCCAAGGGCGTGGCCGACGCCCTGCGGCGTCAGTTCCCCGGCTTCAAGGTGCACATTCTGTCCTGCAACACCACCGGCGCCCGCGTAGAGTAGGAGCAGCCATGACGCCATCCCCCACGGCGCAGACGCGCCCCGTGATCCTCATCCCGCCGACGCACGTCCCCGCCGACGCGGACATTCGCCTGGCGCAAAACTACGCCGACGCCGTGGTCCGCGCGGGCGGTACGCCGGTAATCCTGCCGCTCACGGCAGACGAGAGCGTATACGAGACGCTCTTTCCCCTGGCAGACGGCGTGCTGTTGACCGGAGGGCATGACGTGGATCCGGCGCTCTACGGACACACCGCGCCGGATACGGCGGGCGAGAAGAGCGGGCACGCGGGCCCCGACCCCTCCCCCAAGACGGCGGAGAGGGCTTTCCCTGTGGGCGAGAAGAACGCTGACGGCGGCGCGGACGGCTGCCCCGGCGCGAGCAACGCAGCTGCCGGCGATGAGCCCGGCCCAGCCACCGCTAGCAAGAGCGCGCAGCGCCTGGGCGCCTCCGGCGACGTCACGCCGCTGCGCGACGCGGTGGAGTACGCGCTTCTCGACTACGCCTTTGGCCATAACCTGCCCGTCTACGGCATTTGCCGCGGCATCCAGATCCTGAACGTGTACCTGGGCGGCACGCTCTGGTACGACCTGCCGACGC
This sequence comes from uncultured Coriobacteriaceae bacterium, assembly GCA_944321435.1. Taxonomy (GTDB): domain Bacteria; phylum Actinomycetota; class Coriobacteriia; order Coriobacteriales; family Coriobacteriaceae; genus CALUOB01. Next base: position 7,623 of record CALULH010000015.1, read on the forward strand.
GCTACGAGCCCACCTGGCCCGCCTGGGCACAGGAGGAGCTTGCCAACGAGGATACCGCTGACAATGCGGCCCCCTGCGGAACGCCCCAAGGTGACGACGGACCGCAAGAGAAGCATGCCGCATCGGGCTCCGCAGGCAGCCACGCGGCCGAGCCCTGCGCGCTTCTCGCCCACAACCTGCACAAGCCCAACGGCGACTACGACGGCGACTCCTACGCGCACGACGTGCGCTTTGCCGCCGTGTCGCGCTTGGCCGCGGTTTTCGGCTGTCGCCGCATGCCCGTGAACAGCCTGCACCACCAGGCGCTCGGCATCGTGGCGCCCGATCTTGCCGTGACGGCGGTGTCGCCCGACGGCGTTATCGAGGCTGTGGAGCACCGCGACCGGCCTAACGTCATGGCCGTGCAGTGGCACCCCGAGTATTTTGCCTGCGCGGACGAGAAGGACGACGGCCGCATGGGCCGTTTCTTCTCGGCGCTGGTTGCCGACGCGCAGGCCTTCAAGACTGCACGCTAGCGCACGGGGATACGGCGTGATGCGGAGCGCCGGCCTGGCGCGCAAGGCCGGCGCGACATGGGTGACGTTGCCCGGCGCACCGCAGTATGACGCGGCACGACCCGAAAAATAATCGCACCCATAGTTGCAGAATTCGCCTCTCAGAGCGGAAAACTGATGCTTTCAGTGCGATTTTGTTTGAGCGAGAAACGCCCGCAGTGCGCGCGGTCACGCGCTGGGCACGGCCCAGCTGCGCGCGACACGGCCGCCTCGGCGCGGAAACCGCCCCTCTTACAGCAGCACGCCCAGGACGATAAGCGCCACGCAGACCGCAAAGACGGCAATGTCGCGGGCCACGAAGGGGTAGCGCTTGTAGGAGCTCGCCCGTGTGCGCAGGTAGAAGCCGCGCTGCTCGGCCGCAAGGGCCGTGGAGTCGGTCTTGGCCACGGAGGTCACCAGCAGCGGGATGCACACCGGGAGCATAAGGCGAAGCTTCTTGAAGGGGTTCTTGGTGTCGAACTCCACGCCGCGCGCAGTCTGCGCCTCCATAATGGCGTTCATCTCCTGGCTGAACACGGGCACAAACCGCAGCGCCGTGGTGAACGTGAACGCGTATTTATAGGGTATGTGCAGCTTCTCCACGCAGGCGTTGGCCAGGTCGGTAAGCTTGGTCACGGTGAGCATGAGCACCAGCGGCAGCGCCACGCCCAGCAGGCGCAGGCAGGCCCTGCCGCCCGTGACCAGCCCCTCGTCGGTAACGAAGCCCGCGACCGGCGTTCCGCCGCGCACAAACGCCACCTGGAGAAGCAGCATGATAAGGGCAACGGGAACCAGCACCTTGAGCAGGCCGACGAGCTGGCGGATAACGCCGGCATACACGCCCAGGGCCAACGTGAAGGCCAAGAGCCCCACCAGGGCGGGGTAATCGGCCGCTAGGAAGGTTGCGGCGATGATGGCCGCGGCCAGCGCCAGCTTGGTCACGGGGTTCAGGCGGTGCAGCAGCGTGTTGCCGGGCACGTAGTCTATGACGTTAAGCATGGCGCTCCTCCTTATGGGCAGACGGGGCGATATGCGCGGGGGCGGCGTCCGCAGCCCCGGCAACGGGCTGTGCGCTCGAGACCCCCGTTTGGGCGAGAAGCTCGGACGCGAAGGCCGTTTTGGCCCCGCCCGACACGTCGGCCCCAGCTCCGCGCTCCGCAGCCAGGCGCCTCACTGCGTCCACCAGCTCCGCGACCTCGCCGATACCCGCAAACGCCGGCGACACGCCACGTGCCAGGCGCTCCGAAAGCGCCGTGACCTGCGGGGGCGCCACGTAAGCCTGCGCCATGACGGCCTCGTTGCGGAAAACCTCCGCAAGCGGCCCCATGCCCACGATGCGTCCCTCGGCCATGACGGCCGCGCGGTCCGCAAAGTCGGAGACCACCTCCATGTCGTGGCACACCATCACCACGGCCGATCCGGCACGCGCCATATCGGCCACGGTCTGCATCACGGTCATGCACTCCCGGTAATCCAGGCCGCTCGTGGGCTCGTCGAGCACGATGACCTGCGGCTCCAGCACCACCACGCTGGCAAGCGCGACCATCTGCCGCTGCCCGCGCGAAAGCGAGAACGGCGAGGCCTCCTCGGGCAAGCCGAACCGCCTGATAACCGCACGGGCGCGCTCGCGCGCCGCCACGGCGTCCACGCCCTGCAGCTCCAGGCCGAAGGCAACCTCGTCCAGAACCGTGTTCTTGCACAGCTGCCGGTCGGGATTCTGGAATAGCGTGGCCGCGTAGCGCGCAATGACCGACACCGGCGTGCTGCGCGTGTCGTGGCCCGCAACGGTTACGCGACCCTCCGTGGGCTGCAGCAATCCGTTCAGCAGCTTGGTGGCCGTGGTCTTGCCCGCGCCGTTCTGGCCGATCAGGGCAAAGACCTCGCCGGGATACACAGCAAGATTGAGGTCGGTCACCGCGGCGCCGCCCGCCGGATAGGCGAACCCAACATGCTCGAAGGCCACCGCGGGCTGAGCGCCGGAGGGCGCCGGGGACTTGGGATCCGGGCGGGCGCCGTAGCTGCCGTCCTTCTCGCCCGCCAACGCCGAATCGGCCGGCGATGCAGCCGCCGCAGCCGACCCCCGCGCGCCTAGCGCGCCCGCGATGAGGTCGTAGGCCTCGTCCACCGTGAGGCACGGGCATCCCGCGGGCACCAGGCCCGCGGCCGCCAGGCTGTTCGAGATGCGCGCGGTGCGGGGGCTGTCCACGCCGATCCGGCGCAGGTCAGCGCTGTGCGCAAAGACCTCGGCCGGGGTGCCCTGCAGCTCGAGGCGCCCCTCGTTCATGACCAGGATGCGGTCGCAGTACTGGGAGAGCAGGGCCACTTTCTGCTCGATCACCACCACGGTGATGCCCTCGTCGCGGTTAAGGGAGCGCAGCACGTCGAAGACCATCTCGGAGCTCACCGGGTCGAGCGCAGCGGTTGGCTCGTCGAGCACCAGCACGCGCGGCGCCAGCGCCAGGATGGCGGCGATGGCCACCTTCTGCTTTTGGCCGCCGGAGAGCGTGGCGATCTCGCGGTCGCGCAGGTCGGCGATGCCCACGGCGTCGAGCGCGGCGGTGATGAACTTCTCTATGTGCCGATGCGGCACGCCGAAGTTCTCCAGGCCAAAGAGCAGCTCGTCCTCCACCACCGAGGCGACCATCTGCGCGTCGATGTCCTGGAGGACGCTGCCCACGATGCGGGAGATGTCGGTCAGGGTGACGTCGCAGGTGTCTTGGCCCTCCACCAGCGTGGCGCCGTAAAGCTGACCGGTGTAGTGGTGCGGAATGGCGCCGGACATGATGGCCGCGAGCGTGGACTTGCCGGCGCCCGACGGGCCGATAAGACCGACGAACTCGCCGGGCTTGATGCTGAGCGAGACGTCGTCCACGGCGCGGCCGGCGTCGTGGCCGTAGGAGAACGACACGTGGTCGAGCTGGATAACGGGCCGCACGGACGCCGGCGCCGGGGATGAGGCGCGCTGCGGCTCTGCGGCAGGCGCCTGCGCTGCTTGCGGCGTCTGCGATGTGGTTGATGAGACGGACGGGGACTGCATGGGCAGGCCTTTCTGAGGATGGATGCACGTAAACCGGGCGCGCGATGCGCCCGGTTCCTTACGCGTGATGTAGCAGCATGGTACCAGCGCGCGGCGTGGAGGGCGTGCGGGAGCGCCAACTAAACCAAGCCGAAACGCGCCGCGGCAGACCGTCGACCCAGGGCGTTACTTATCGCCGCGCACGCTGCGGAGCGGAATGACGAGCGCCTGGGTCACGATGGCATTGAACACGGTCGTGGCCAGCACGATCGGCACCTTGGCCAGCGCCGTGGGCAGCGCCGCGCCCATGACCACCGTGCCGAGCACCGCAAAGAGCCCGCCGGAGATGAGCGTGGTGATGAACGTGGCCACCAGCGGCATGGCGCCCTTGGCGGCGCGGGGCAGCGGCACGCGCACGAGCAGGGCCATGCAGATCGCCGCCACGCCCTCGGTCAGGAAGTTGAGGCCCGGAATGGAAGTGGAGATCTGGATAACGGCAGCCGAGATGAGGCCGTAGAGCAGCGCCTGCAGGGGCAAGGAGCGGGTCAGCAGGACAACCAGGCAGTAAGCTACGATGATGAACTGCGGCTTGATGCCGGTAGTGGCAAGGGCGTTGCCCACCGTCATGTTGAGGATGAGGCCGGCGGCCAAAAGCACTGCAAGGAGGATGAGGGATGACACGTCGAGCAGGGATTTTTGGGTAGGCTGGGCCGCCACCGCGCGCGGCGCGGCGTTCTGAGTGCGAGGCATGATGGTCTCCTTGGATATAGGTGAGGTTGTCAGCGAGGTGTTGGCGCGGCCGGGCGCGCAGCGGTCGTATGAGCGCAGCTCTCGCCCGCAAGCGGGGACTAGTCGTTCAGCTTAAGGGCGGCGCGAACGGGCAGGTAGAGGGCCGCTACCAACACCGCGTTGAAGACGGCGGTCAGCGCAACGACGGGCAGCATGGCCGCGGCGATGGCCATGTCGAACTGCATAAGGGCCATGCGGATGAGCATGAAGATGAAGCCCGAGACGAACGTAGTCGCAAACGTGCCCACAGCGGGGATGACGGCCTTGGCACCGGTCTTCATGCCCGCGTTGACGATGCCGGCCATGAGCACGGCGGCAACGCCCTCGGCTACGAAGTCGGCGCCGGGAAGGCTCGTGGTGAGCTGGATGACGGCAGCCGAGATGAGGCCGATGACGAGCGCCTGCAGCAGACTCGGGCGCACGACCAGGATGGTGAGGCAGAAGGCCGAGATGATGAACTCGGGGTTGATCATGCCGCCGGACGCGGCGCCGATGGCCTTGCCCACGAACATGTTGAGGATGAAGCCGGCGGCGAGCAGAACAGCGAGCAGCACGAGCGCCTTGACGTCGAGCTTGCCGCGGTCGACGGTGGAAACGGTGCGGGCCTGAGCGGTGTTGTTGGTGGCAGCCATGATTGGTTCCTTTCTGCGCCCTTGCGGGCGGTTCGATGCGATGCGTGAAACGGAAACGGTACGGTGCCCACGGCGTCAATGCCCTGCCGGGGCGGCGGAGGCGCGTGGCCCTCGTCTGATCGCGTCGGTAAGCCGGAAATCCAGGAGCTTCTCGCCAGCAGCCGCGCCTGCGTCAGCGCATCGCGGTACGAAAAAAGGCCCCCGGTCTCCCGGGAGCCTTTGCGTGCGCTTACAATAGGTGCGCGTCAGGACTCACCGACGACCGATCGGACGAGAACCACGCCACCACCAGTTGTTCAGACGCGAAGATGCGGCGTTGAAGCAGGTCATCGGTGGCTCCTTTCAGTTCTCGTGCCAGCGGTCTGTCCGCGTGCGGTTTTGCTTGGCATGCACTGTAGCACGGCAGGGCGCGGGCGGCGCGGGCAGCGCCCCAACGGATACTAAACGGAAACATTTTCCCGGCAAACGGCGCAACCGAACTGCCGGAGTTTGGGGTGCAGGGAACGGCTAGCTCTTGATCCTCTTCATGAAAGCCCTGCGCGCACCCTGCTCCTCGGCGTCGTTCAGGGGGGCCAGGGACGCATCGATCCCGCGGCGGCGCAACGCGCGCTCAATGAGCCAGTCGGCCAGCTGCGGGTTCTTGCTCAGCACCGGGCCGTGGAAGTACGTGCCCACCACGCCGCCGTGCACCAGGCCCTCGTGGCCGTCCTCGCCGTTGTTGCCGGTGCCGGGCACCACGCTCGTGCCCAGCGGCTTCTCATCGGCATCCAGGTAGGTGCGGCCGCCGTGGTTCTCAAAGCCCAAGATGTCGTCCGCCACGATGTCGGACCGCACGCTCACGTTGCCGATGAGGCGGTCCTTGGGCCCGCCCGCGCGCGCGGTCTCGATACCCACCGCCGCTATGCCCTCGATCTTCTCGTCCCCCAGGTAATAGTGGCGGCCCAGCAGCTGGTAACCGCCGCAGATGGCCAGCAGCACGCCCCCGGCGTCGATGTAGGCGCGCAGGGCCTCGGCGTTTTTCAGCAGCTCGCCCTGTACGGCCAGCTGGTCGCGGTCGGCCCCGCCACCGATCATGGCGATATCCGTTCCGGAGAGGTCGGCCTGCTCGCCGCGGTTGAGCGAGTCCACCTCCGCCGGGATGCCGCGCCACAGGCAGCGCTTGTAGAGCATCTGCACGTTGCCCGTGTCGCCGTAAAGGTTCATCTCCTCGGGATAGAGGTGCGTGATGCGCAGCGGGCGCTCGGCCAGGGCCTCGAAGCCGGGGGCCACCTCGCCGGGCGAGAAGAGCGCCCAGGGGTCGCGCCCGGCCGCGCTGCGCGCTGCGCCCGCTCGGTCGGGCGCGGGCGCCTCAGCCGCCGCGGCGCCCCCGTCAGCGGCCACCGGGCCGTCGGATCCCGCAGCGGCCTCCGCCGCGCCCTTCTCGCCCGCCGCAAGGCCATCCGCGTCGGGATCACCCGCAGCGGGACCGCCGACCGCCCGCGCGCGGGCCTTGTCCTTCTCGGCCGCTGCATCGGCAGCCGCAATGGCCTGCTCGGCCGTCATGGACGCCGCATCGCCCTCGTCGAGCTTCTCGAGCTCGTCGCAGAGATCGGGCATGGCGGTATAGTTGCCCACCACGTAGAGCATCTCATCGGGGGGCAGGGTGCAGGCGTTCAGCGCCTCGGTCACCGTGAGGGCAAGGGCGCTGGGCACGCCCGCGTACTTGAGACGCACCTGGAGGTCGTTGGCGCGCGTACCGCCGGCAAAGACCTGCAGGCCCGGAATGCCCGCCAGGCACTCGAAGTCCGCATCCCACAGCCAGGAGATGTCATGGCCGTCGGCGTCGTTGTCGTTGATGTAGAAGGCGCAGGCGCGGCCGGCTGAGTTCTTGACCAGCTGCAGCATGCGGTCGAAGCCCACCGGGTTCTTGGCCAGGTTGGCCAAGACAGGGCGGCCGCCCACGGTGAAGGTCTGCATGCGGCCGCGGGCCGGCTTGTAGGCGGCCAGAACGCGCGCGAACTCGGACACCGGCGCGCCCATAAGCCGGGCAGCCGTGAAGGCGGCGGTGATGTTGTAGACCATGTAGAGGCCGCGGTAGGCGGTGCGCACGGGCAGGGCGCCGGCCGCGGGCTCCTGCTCGATGCGGAAGGTATACCCGCGCGGCGTGAGCTCGATGCCGCGCACGGCCACGGCAAGCGCCGGGCGCTCCCAGCCGCACGCGGGGCAGCGGTACTTGCCCAGCTGGCCGTACTGCACGTACGCATAGTCCAGCGGCGCGTTGCATGCGGCGCAGAAACGGCTGTCGGAGACCTTGTCGGACTCCGTGCCGGTGGGCTCGTCCAAGCCAAAGGGAATGGTGGGGTTTTTCACGCGGCGCGCGATGGAAGCGCAAAGCGGGTCGTCGGCGTTGAAGATGAGCGTGGTGGTTGGCGACAGCTCCAACGCCTTGGCAATGACGTCTTGGGTGTGGTCGATCTCGCCGTAGCGGTCCAACTGGTCGCGGAAGAGATTGAGAAGCACCAGGTAACGCGGGCGCAGCTTGGGCAGGACGCGGACGGTGTAGAGCTCGTCGCACTCAAAGCAGCCGATGGCCTCGCCGGCGGCGCGCTGGGCGCGCGTGAGGGAGCGGCGGCCCTCCATGGCGGCCGCGGTGATGCCGCCCTCCATGTTGTTGCCGGCGCGGTTGGTGATCACGGGACGGCCGCTTGCCGCCAGGCAGTCGGCCAGCAGGTTGGTGGTGGTGGTCTTGCCGTTGGTGCCCGTCACCACGATGCTGCCGCCCTGCTTGAAGAGGTCCGCGAACGAGCTCAGCAGGTTGGGGTTGATCCTCAGCGCCACCGCACCGGGAATGTTGCCGCCGCTGCGGTGCAGCAGCGTGCGCGAGGCCCAGCGGGCGGCTTCGCCGGCGGTTATGGCAATGGTGCTCTTAAGGCTCATGGTCATGGCGACCTCCTGGCGTTGGCTGCGGGATCCGCGCGACGCGGCGGCGCGCCTCTGCGCAGCGCCACGTCGCGGCGGGTGACACCCGCTATGAAAAGTGCGCAAGCGTTGCGGCCAACGCTTCGCGCGCGGGACATACTGGGCGTGAACACGCCCATTCTAGCATGGGGGCGCTGCGGCAACGTTTCCTCCACGCCGGCCGGCCGCATGGAAGGCACCCCCGACGCAGCCGCGCAGGAAGGGCGCTCTTCTCAGCTACGAGGACCTCCCCCAAAGGCCGCCTCGTGCCGCGCAGGCGGGATCGCCTTCCTCGCACGCATGCCAGGCGCAGCCCGGAGACTGCATGGCGGGACGAAATGAAGGGGTTTTCTGATTCCCCACGCGCAACGGGACGAAACGACCCTTTTTTCTGATTTTCGCAGCCCCGAACTTGCCCCTTGGACCATCTGCGGCAACGTTTCCGCAGGACCCGATCGGCCGAGATGGCGCCGGGCAAGGCTCGAAGGACGGCAAAATCAGAAAAAAGGTCGATTTCGTCCACGAAGGTTAGCGCAATCAGAAAAACCGCTCGTTTGGTTCGCGCCAGACGCCACGAGGCCCTCGCTCGAAAAGACAACCTAAACGAGGGCGCCGCAGATGCAGCCCGTCCGCTACTCGTTGTCGCCGGCGGTCAGCTGCGCGGCGGAAAGCGCCTGGGCGGCGGTGCCAGCGGCGGCTTTCTCGGCGGCCTCGGGCCAGAACCAGTCGGTAAAGGCCGGGTGGTCGTAGCCCTCGTCCACGGCAAAGCGGAAGGCCTCCTCGCGGAAAGCGTCCCAGGCATCGGCCTGCGCGGCGCGCTGGGCGGCAAGATCGGCCTCAGACGCGGCAACGGCGTCCGCGCCGGCAGCGGCACCGCTCTTGCCCGCAGCCGCCTTGGCCCCATCCGCAGCGGCGGCTGCGCCGCCCGCCACGTATGCCCGCAGCGCATCCTCCCCCGCCTGCGCGGCGTTCACCAGACGCAGGCCGTCGGCTGCCAGGGCCCAGCGGTCCATGTTGTTGAGCCGCAGCATGTCGAACGGCGTGGTCGTGGACCCCTGCTCCTCGTAGCCGTGCACGCGCCAGACGTCGTGCCCGGGCCGCGCCCAAACCAAGCGGCGCACCGTGCCGGCGTAGGCGTGGAAGCAGAACAGCACCGGCAGCAACCGCCCATCGGCGCGCACACCGCGCCCGAAGAGCGCCGCAAACGCCTCGTCGGTAAGCGCCCGGTCGTTTTCGCCCACGCCCTGGATCTTGAGCAGATCAACCACGTTCGCAAACCATACGCGCACGCCTTGGCCGCGCAGCAGGTCAACAGCTGCCAGCGCCTCCAAGGTGGGGACGTCACCACAGGCGGCGACCACCAGGTCCGCCTCGTCCAGGCTGCCGGCCGTGCTGGCCCAGGCCCAATGCGCGGCGCCGGCCTCGAGCTCGGCGCGCGCCTCGGAAAGCGTCTGGAACACCGGGGCGGGCTGCTTGCCGCAGAATATGGCGTTCACGCAGTCGGTCGACGCATACGCGCGCTCGGCCACCGCCAGCGCCATGTTGGCGTCGGCGGGGTAGTAGGCGTTGACCACGTGCGTGTCGTTGGCCTTGTTGAGCAGCACGTCGATGAACCCAGGGTCCTGGTGGCTGAAGCCGTTGTGGTCCTGGCGCCACACGTGGCTTGAGAGCAGAATGTTGAGGCCGGAGATCGGCGCGCGCCACGGCACCTCGCGCACGCAGGCCTCAAGCCACTTGCAATGCTGGTTGACCATGGAGTCAACCACATGGATGAAGCTCTCGTAGCTCGACCACACGCCATGCCGGCCGGTGAGCACGTAGCCCTCGAGGAAGCCCTCGCACTGATGCTCGGACAGCTGCTCGATCACCTTGCCGGACGGGGCGAGAAGCCCATCGTTTGCCGGATCCCCGTGAAACCCCGCGTTCCACTGCTTGCGCGTCACCTCGTAAGCGGCCTGCAGCCGGTTGGAAGCCGTCTCATCTGGCCCGAAGATGCGGAAGTTGTCCGGATTGGCCTCGAGCACGTCGCGCGTGTAGGATCCGAAAACGCGCGCGGCCTCAACCGATCCGCCGCCGCGCCCGACAGCCGCCACGTCAACGGCGCGGGCGGCCGCATCGGGCAGGGAAAGCTCCTTGCGCGCCCGCCCGCCGTTGGCGTTGGGGTTGGCCCCCAGGCGCAAGTCGCCTGTGGGCATCCAAGAGGTCACGGCGGGGCGGACTGCGCCTTCGGGCGAGAAGAGCTCGTCCGGGCCGTAGCTCGCAAGCCAGCTGCGCAGCACTTCGAAGTGCTCGGCGGTGTCGCGCGCACTGGCAAGCGGCACCTGATGCGCGCGCCACGAGCCCTCGGCCTTGTTGCCGTCGATGGTCTTGGGGCAGGTCCAGCCCTTGGGCGTGCGGAACACGATCAGGGGGTACGCCGGACGGGCCACTTCCTCCCCTGCCGCAGCCTGCGCCCGGGCGCGCTCCTTGATGGCGCAGATCTTGTCAAAGACCTCCTCGAGCAGTGTCGCGAAGCGCCGGTGGCAGGACAGGCGGTCCTCGTCGTCAAAACCCGCCGCAAAGACATGCGGGTCGTATCCCATACCGCGGAAGAACCGGTCGAGCTCGTCGTCGGAGATGCGCGCCAAAATGGTGGGGTTGGCGATCTTGTAGCCGTTCAGATGCAGAATCGGCAGCACGATGCCGTCGGTTGCGGGGTTCACGAGCTTGTTGGACTGCCAACTGGTGGCCAACGGCCCCGTCTCCGCCTCGCCGTCGCCCACCACGGCCACGGCCAAAAGGCTCGGGTTGTCCAGCACCGCCCCGTACGCATGGCTGAGCACGTAGCCCAGCTCCCCGCCCTCGTGGATGGAGCCGGGGGTCTCCGGCGCGTAGTGGCTGGGTATGCCGCCGGGGTACGAGAACTGGCGGAAGAACCTCTGCAAGCCGGCCTCGTCATCCGAAATGTCGGGGCGAACCTCGCGGTACGTGCCGTCCAGCAGCGACTGCGCGGTGCCGGCAGGGCCGCCGTGCCCCGGTCCCATGAGGAAGACCGTGTTTTGGCCATGGTCGGCGATGAGCCGGTTCACATGCCCGAAGAGAAAGTTGAGGCCCGGCGTGGTGCCCCAGTGCCCCACCAGGCGGTGCTTGACGTCCGCACGGCCAAAGGGGCGCTTCTCGCTGGTCTTCTCGTCTGTGAAATCGTCCCGCATGAGCGGGTTGCTGCGCAGGTAGATCTGCCCGACGGAGAGATAGTTGGCGCACCGCCAGTAGAGGTCGACACCTGCAAGCTTCTCGTCCGGAACGGGACCGGTCGCACGCGTCCACGGCGTGCCGACAACAGGGTGGGACATGGGTGCTCCTTTCTCTCCCATCGACTGCGGATCCGCTTCAAACCTGAAACGGATTTTGGTACGAGTAGATTACGAAAGGAACCGTTACCATCGCGGGATATTAACAAACCGGATACAAAGCGCAGGCGCCCCTACCCCAGCGTGCGGACGCTGTCCTTCTCCACCAGGCGCGGGGGCAGCACCTCGTCCACCGACGGAGCCTCGGGGCTCTCGAGCCGCCGCAACATGAGGCAGAGCGCGTGCTCGGAAAGCTCCGCGGCGTCCTGCTCGATCGCCGTGAGCGCCGGTTCGAACAAGGCGTCGGCCGAGCTGTTGTCGTAGCTCACCAGCGAATAGTCTGCCGGCACGCGACACCCCGCCTGGTACAGGCGCTTGAGCGTGCCCAGCGCGATGCTGTCGCTCGTAGCGAAGACCGCCGTGGCGTTGCTCTTAAGCAGGTGCCCGGCCGCCTCGTACGCGCTGCCGATGTGGTAGCTGCTCTGCACGACCTTGGTCGCCATGGGCTCCACGCCCTCCTCGGCCAGAGCGCGGCGGAATCCCCGTACGCGGTCGCGGCCCGAATTGGAGCCGTGCACGTTGGCCACGCACAGAATGCGCCGATGCCCGTGGTCGAGCAGGCAGCGCGCGGCCAGGTACCCGCCGAGCTCGCTGTCAAATCTCACGCGGTCGCACGCGAACTGGTTAAGGTAGCGGTCCACCATGACCAAGGGCACGGACAGCTGGCCCAGCTCCTCGGCGAGAAGGTCGGCGCCGTCGCGCTCGCTGCTGGCGATCAGGAAAAGCCCGTCGACGCCGCGGTTGGCAAGCTGCCGCAGCAGCACGATGTCGTTCTCGACCTGGTCGTCGGACACGGTGATGAAGAGCGCGTAGCCCTGGGCGCGGCAGCGGCGCTCAAGCTGGCAGGCAATGGCCGAGAAGTACCGGCTCTCGATATTGGGTACCACCAGCCCCAACGTGCGCGAGCGCTGCGTCACCAAGCTGCGCGCGATCTGGTTGGGCACGTAGCGCTTCTCGCGCGCAATGGCGCGAATGCGCTCGCGGGTGGCATTGGCCACGCGGCAGGGACGGTCGTTCAGCACGAGCGACACGGTGGCGATGGACACCCCCGCCTCGTGCGCTATCTCCTTGAGCGTGACCCTCGCCATGGACCCTCCGCACCATATCCCGTCCGAACGCGCGTGCGCGCATGTCCCTATGGTACGACGCGCCGCCCGTAACGCAACCCCGGGCTAAAGCGTAGCTTGCAGCGGCGCCCCCGGCCCAACCGTGCCTTCACGCGCGCAGGGCGAGAAACGCCTGGACCTCGGATGCGGTGGGCACCGACTGCTGCGCGCCGAGCTTGGTGGTGGCAAGCGCGGAGGCCGCGGACGCGTAGCGCGCCGCCTCCTCCACGCGCAGGCCCGCCGGCTCCGCACCGGCCCCCACCTGCGCCGCAAGCTGCGCGGAAAGCGCGCCGATGTAGGTGTCCCCCGCCGCCGTGGTGTCAACTGCCTCAACCGGGCAGGCCCCAATGGGCGTCACCGAACCGGATCGCAGCAGCACCGACCCGCGGCTGCCCAGCGTGACGATGACGGGGTCGACGCCCTTGTCGGCAAACCACGCCGCCGCCTGGGAGATCGTGGCGTCATCCTGGGGCAGCACGCCGGTGATGATCTCGGTCTCAGTCTCGTTCAGGCAGAGCAGGTCCACGGCGGGCCACACCTCGTCGGGCACGGGAACCGCCGGCGCGGGGTTGAATACGGTGTAGAGGCCGCGATCATGTGCGGCGGCGAGCGCGGCGAACGTGGTCCCGTGATCGCACTCGAGCTGCGTGACGAAGAGGTCGCCCGGCGCGGACAGGCGGTCGAGCTCGGCGCTCACCGCGGGCAGGCGCAGCGTATGGTTAGCGCCCGGGTCAAGGATGATGCGGTTCTCGCCTTGGGTGCGGATGATCATGGCGATGCCCGTGGGCGCATCCGCCACGCGCGCAACCGCCTCCGTGCCGGCGCCGGCCCCCTTGAGGCCGGAAATCAGCTCGTCGCCGAAGGCGTCCTCGCCCACGGCGCCCACCATGCAGGTATCGGCCCCCAGCTTGGCGGCGGCGACGGCCTGGTTGGCCCCCTTGCCGCCCGGGTTGGTAAAGAAACCGCGCCCTGTAAGCGTCTCGCCGCCCACGGGCATGCGGTCGGCCTCGATGGTGAGGTCCATGTTGAGGCTGCCGAATACGATTACACGCGCCATCGCGCCCTCCCCTTGCTCTTGCCGCCGTCCACGCGGCCCCCTACCGTTGCGCCACGCTGGTCAGGAGCCTCTCGACCCGCTCCTCGAACATCTGCTCGAACCGCTCCGCGTCAACGCCCAGGGCAACCTTGACGCAGGGCCCCGTGAGCAGGTTCTCCTTGTCGCCGATGGTGCGGCCGCGCAGCTCGCCCGCACAGTCCACCTTCACGGGAATGGAAAGCGTCCGCACGAGCGTGGGATCGATCGCCGCGGCAACCGCCAGCGGATCGTGCTGCACGCAGCCGCCGCGGTCGAGCGCGGCCGGCTCGTGGCGGATGTAGTAGTCGGTGATGTCGGCCAACGCGCGGCCCGCCGCGCCCATAGCGCGCCAGCGCGCCGTAGCCTCAAGCGGCAGCAGCGTGCGCAGCGTCACGTCGAGGCCGATCATGGTAATGGGCGCTCCGGACGAAAACACCACGGCAGCGGCCTCGGGGTCGTTGGCGATATTGGCCTCGGCGCAAGGGCTCACGTTGCCCCCCACGGCGAGCGCGCCGCCCATAAGGGTGATCCCGCCGACCTTCTCGGCCAAAGACGGGTCGGCTTCCAGTACCGCGGCGATGGTGGTGAGCGGACCGGTCGGCACGATCACCAGCTCCTTGCCCCAGCGCTCGATCGCCTGGGCGATAAGCTCCTCGGCCGTCTGGTCCTCCGGTCCGCGCGGGGCGTCGGGGATCTCCACGTTGCCGATCCCGTTTGCGCCGTGGATAACCTCCACCTCGTGGGTGGCCGCGTAGGCGGCATCCGCCGTGCGCGCGCGGTCGCGGCCGCGGTATACGGGCACGTCGTCGCGCCCCAGCATGTGCAAGATGGCCAGGCTGTTGCGCGCCGAGGTGTCGCGCGCCACGTTGCCGAACACGGCCGTCACGCCGACGAGCTCGACCTCGGGGCTCGCCAAGGCCAACGTGAGCGCCAGCGAGTCGTCGACGCCCGTGTCCAAATCCAAAACGAGCTTCATATCCGCCGCTCCTTACGCGAGGCCCAGCATTTCCTTTGCCTTGGCGAGCACGCCCTTGCCGTCCATGCGTCCGTACGTGCGCATCTCGATCACGGCCATCGGCACGTCGCCGATCTCCTTGCGCACGCGGTCTGCCATGTAGCTGACCTGCGGCCCGAGCAGCACCACGTCAGCCTCGGGGCCCACCTTGCGCGCCTCGCCCACGCTGTAGGCGTTCACGCTGCACTCGAAGCCCTCTTCCTCGGCTGCGGCGCGGATATTGCACACCAGCACGCTCGTGCTCATGCCTCCCGCGCACATCAGAACGATATTCACCATAACGCGTCACTCCTTTGGAAAACCGGGCGCGCCTCGCAACGGGCGCGCCTCCCGTGTTTTCCAATCTACCATAGCGGGCGAGAAGCGCCGCAACGGCGCCGGCGCCACTCCGCAGGCGGCAGTCAGAAGGACGATGCCGGGACGCGCTATACCTCGGACACGGGGAAGAAGAAGCGCCGGCTGCGCGCGGGCAGGCTCTCGTCGGGAATGTCGATGATCTGGGATCCGCACACGTTCATGATGCGCGTGCCGCAGGCGTGCACGCGAGCGCGCTGGACGCGGCCGTACTCCATATGGATATGCCCGTGCAGCATGTAGGCGGGTTTGAGCTGGTCGAGAAGGGTGTTGAAGGCCTCGAAGCCACGATGCGGAATATCGTCCAGATCCCCGTATCCGCGGGCCGGCGCATGCGTCACCAGCATGTCGATGCCGCCCGCGGCATGGGCGAAAAGCCCCAGGCGCGCCGCGCGGCGCAGCATCTCGCCCTCGGTGTAGCCGTACACGCGGTCGTTGTAGCGCAGCGATCCGCCGAGCCCCATGACGCGCAGCCCACGGAACGCGCGCAGCTCGCCGTCTATGCTGACGCAGCCCTCGGGCGCGTGCTGGTCGTAGGCGGTGTCGTGGTTGCCGGGCACGTAGAGCAAAGGCACGTTCGCCAGCGTCACGATATGCTCCAGATAGCTGGCCGGCAGATCCCCGCAGGATATGATCAGGTCGACGCCCTCAAGGCGGTCGTAGTTGCGCCGGTCAAGAAGCCAGCGCTCCTCCACGTCGGCTATGGCCAGGATCTTCATGCCGCGCCCCCACGAGCCGGAGCGGCGTCCTCTGCGGCGTCGCTGGGCGACAAGTCCGGGCAAACATACTCCGCGTGGCCGGTGCCGCCCTCCGCGTTGCTCGCAGCCGCACCGTCGAGCACGCCTCCCCCGCCTGCCGCGGCCCCCTCGGGCGCGCCTTCCTCGCCGCCATCGTCCTCGATCACGTCCACATGGGGCGCAGGCTCCTCGGGCAGGCGCTTGGCCACCTCCTCGGCAGCCAGGAGCGCCGCCGTGCCCGTGCTCTTGGCCTCGGTCAGGGCGGCGCTGACCTCGGGGGCCACGGGAATGAGCCCGCTCACGTCCACCTTCTCCAAGCTGTCGGCCGACAACTCGCGCTGCTTAGGGATCCGGCCCACCACGTTCTCGTTGAGCCAGAGCATGCGCACGATCTCGTCGCTCGACAGGCGGTCGGCGCCCTCGGGCCGCACGGTGCCCTCCTGGCTCACGAGCTTGCCGGAGAACGGGTGGATGCGCCCGCTCAGCACCGACTGCCGCAGCGCGTCCACCAGGCGTCGCGGGCCGCGCGCCACCCGGTCGGAGATGCTCACGTCCAAAATGCCGGCCGCCATGCCCCACCAGTAGTTGAGCGCCTGGTCGCGGCGCTTGTCGCCCTCCTCGCGCCACGCGTCGTTGCGGATGGAGCGCACGATAAGCTCGTAGTAGCGGCCCCACTTCCAAACCGGCTCGGCCAGATGGGTGGCGGTGCCGTCGTCCTCCACGCGGTAGAGGCCCCACGGGTCCTCCGGGTGCGCGGGGTCGGGGTAGTCGCACGCGCTCACGATGCGCACGCCGGCGTCGTGCAGCTCGCGGCGCCAATCGTAGTCGCGCGCCGAGTGCCACTTGAGGTGCACGGTGGCGTACGGGTCGACCATCGCGGCGCCCAGGGCAAAGGCGTTGATCTCGGCCACGCTGCCAAAGACCGGCGCCCCGGCCACGTAGCCTATGCGGTGGTTCTCGGCCATGGAGGCCGCCACCATGCCGAGCAGGAATTTGGGCTCGTACAGGCGGACGGAGAACGTGCGCACCGCACTGTGCGAGAGGCTCACCGAGCAGTTGATGAAGGCGCAGTCAGGGTGGCGCACCGCCGCGCGCAGGGCCTGCTGCATCTGCGTGGAAGAGACGGTCACCACGAGGTCGGCGCCGAAGGCCATGGCCTCGCCCACGGCCCAGTCGAACTCGTCGTCGGTGGCGCAGTCGAGGTAGGCGACCGTCTGCACCATGGCGCCCAGGCGGCGCTCCAGCTCGCGGCGTCCTTGGTCGTGCAGGGCGGTCCAGCCCGAGGCCAGGGGGTTCTTCTCGTAAATGAAGGCCACGCGGAAGGGCTCGGCCTTGAGCGCGGTTTTGTAAAGGGTCTTGAGCTCGGGCAGCAGCTTGGCCTTGCCCGCAGGGGGCGCCTCCACGTAGGCAATGGACTCCTCGCCGCGGGCGGCCACCACGAACTCGCTCCAAATGCGGCCGACCATCTTGTCGGCCTCGGCCGGCGTGGCCCCAAAGACGCGCTCCGGCTCGTAGATCTTGAGGTACAGCAGGAAGGCGTCGCCTATCTCGAGCCCCATGTCGGCGCCGCCGCGGGCGCGGAAGGACGCTGCAAAGGCGTCGAAGGCCGCGCGCAGGTTGCGCACCGCATCGTCGGGCCAGGGCTCTTCGAGGTTCCGTCCGCACAGGGCGGCCAGCTTGAGGTAGGACCCCTCTTCTGAAAACGTGATGCCGTAAATGGGGGCCACCTGGTAGAAGCGCGTGAACTCCTGGTATATGCGCAGGGGCTTGCCATCCGAGGGCATGGGAACCACACGCGTGATCCGCGCCGGAATGGTGGGCATCCCCAGGTAGCGCATGACCGAGACGCGCTTGTTCCCCTCCTGCACGTAAAAGCGCTGCAGAAACTCGTAGACCACAATGGGGTCGCGCAGCCCCTCGGCGCGCTGGGAGTCAATGAGGTCGCTCCACTTGCCGGAGAACTCCGACCCCTCCTCGGCAAGCGGCATGAAGCCGCTGGAGAACATGTTCTGCCGGCCGCGGGTCTTGGTTCCGGCGATAAGCGCCATGTCGATCTCGGCCGTGCCCATGGGGATCTCCCCGGCGCAGCCGCTGCCCTTCAGAATGTCGTCCAAGGCGGGCGGATACGGGTAGCGACCCGCGGCGACGTCGCGTTGAACCTGCTTCTGCCCCGCTTTGCGCGCGCGATGGTAATCCTCGATCATGCCCGCCCTGCCTTCCCCTGGTGACGACCCTGCGATCCGTTGCGCCCATAGTAGCGTGCCGGGCGGACATAAACCGCCGCCCACCAGGTTTGGTCGCGCATTGGCATATCCGAACGGCCATGGCGCGCCGCATTCGGCAAGGTTGTTCGCAGCTTCTGCACAAGGGCGAGAAACGCGGTGCGCGCACGGACCCCGGGAGCCTCGCAAACCGAGGGGCGGGGGGCGTATCGGCAGCCGCGGCTTAGGCGACGTCCTCCAGCTCCGTTGCCGCAGCGGCGTCCTGCTCGGCCCGCTGCTCGGCCTGCGTGGCGGCGCCCGTCTTGCCCGCGGCCGTGGCCTCGGGCACGCGCGCGGTCTGCTCGGGCGTGATGGACATGCTCTGGAAGCGGTTCTGCATGTACGCGTTGTCAAAGTCGCGCGCGTAGAACTCCTCGACCGGCGAGCTGGGCTCTATGCCCGACAGGCGCTCGTACCAGCATTCCAGCGCCTGCAGCGTCATGACGCCGTTGGCGATCATAAGCGCGGCGCAAACCGCGGTGACCGAGTAGCGCAGCTTCCAGGGGATGAGGTTGATGAGCTTCAGAAGCGCCGGGAGGCAGAGCTTGATCCACACAAAGCCCAGCGCTCCCCACATGAGCATGAACGGCGTGCTGGTGCGCCCCTGCAGCAGCGCCGCCACGGGATCGGGAATGCCGAAGATGGTCATGCCGGTGTAGTCCCAGGCCACCGCGCCAAACGCCATCTGCATGAACCAGCTGACGAAGAACTCGAAGGCCCCGCCGATCACCGCCGACACGAGGAAGATGATGAGGGGGTTGGCCTTGTAGAAGCGGTTGAGCGCCACCGTCATGAGCACGGCCCCGAAGCCGTAGATGGGCGAGAAGGGCCCGAAGAGCATGCCCGCGCGATCCTGGTATTCGCCGGGGGCCACCACGACGAAGTGGTAGACGGTCTCGATCACCAGGCCCAGGAAGCAGCAGACGACAAAGACCCAGAACAGGTTGAAGAAGTCCAGCTCGATGAAGCCGCGGTCCCCTTTGGCGCGGCCAATGATGCCCGCCTCGGCCTCTTCGCGCGTCTGCAGGTCGCGCATCTTGCGGCGGAAGCGGCGCTCGCGCACCAACGTGGGGTCGAGCGTGACCGACATGACGATGAGGATCAGCAGCTGCACGATGCCGCTGATGAGGTTGGCGCCGATACCGCGCAGCATGATGTCGATGAGCAGGCCGACGACGTTTGCCGCGATGAGGGCGTAGGCGAACTGCGCCGCGTGGCGCCGGTGGTTCTTGAGCAGGAGCACGCCGAACACCACGAGCGCGACGGCGTAAACCAGCATGTAGACGATCTCGACCACGTTGAGGATCAACGTCAGGGTCACGTTGTAGGCGCCCTGGAAGAGATCGTTGCCGAAGGTGATGAGCGCGTCGGCGGCAAGCGCCATGACCGCGAGCGCAACCACGCCGCCCACAAGGCAGATGACGCCGTACAGGCGCATGACGAGCGGGATCTTCTTCTTGCCATGCGCGCCGGCGGCGCCAAGGCCGGCCGATGCCGGGGCGTCCGGTGCGGCGCCCTTGGGCCTCATGTGCTTTGGCTGCGCCGTCTTGCCATCCTGGTGCCTGGTCATTGCGCCCTCCCGTGTCCGCGCCAGCAGCGCTGGCAGGTTTGCAACGCGCTTATCGATGGCACCCATGATACGGCATGCGGGCCGATCGGCAGTCCAAGATGCGCTCTCGCAGCAAGCAGGTCGCCTCGGCGGCGCGCGGACGGCGCCCTTCCTGCACGCTGCTGCCAGCCGGGAGCGGCGGACGCCGGCGCAACCGGCGCCCGCCGCCCTGTCGTTACAGCGCGCCCAGGCAGGTGGCGCCGATCTGGCGGATGCCGGTCACGTAGATGTTCTCGCGCCCGAAGTACGGCGCCATGAAGTCGATGTAACCCGCCGTGTGCTCCTTGGGGCAGGCGCACATGATAACGCCCGCAAAGCCGCCGCCGTGCAGGCGGCATACGCCCTCGCCCACGCGCTGCAGGTAGATCTGCGTGAGCGCCAGCGCCAGCGGGATGGGCTGCTCGGAGGTATCGCCCGCCACGTAGGCGTTCTGCAGCCACTCCCAGCTGGAATGCCCGCTGGCCTGGATCAGCTGCAGCACGCGGTCCTTGTCGCCCGCCTTGAGCGCCTCGACGGCCCCGTCCACGCGCGCGCACTCCTCGAAGTAGTGCAGGGCGCGCAGCACGGCGCGGTCGTTGCCCACCTCGGCGCGGATGGCCGGCAGGCTCTCAAGCAGATCGGCCTCCTTGGCCTTGCAGAGGTTGCGCACGCCCAGCGCGCGGCCCACGGCGTGCATCTCGCCGGGCACCGACGAGTACTCCTCGGACAGGTCGGCGTGGCCCTTGCCGGTGTTGACGATCACCAGGTCCATGCCCAGCGCGTCATAGGAGAAGTCCACCTTCTCGTACGAAACGCCGTCGGAGAAATCCAAGAAGATGGTGCCACCCGCCGCGCACGCCATCTGGTCCATAAGGCCCGACGCCTTCTCCCAGTAGGTGTTCTCGGCAAACTGGCCGATGCGCGCGTAGTCCTCGTACGTCATGGCGTCGCCGTTGAACAAATGGTCGATGATGGTGCAGACCAGCATCTCGAACGATGCCGAAGAGCTCACGCCCGCGGCGGGAATGACCTCGGTCGAGACGGTGGCGTTGAAGCCGCCCACGTTGAAGCCGCGGTTCTTGGCGGCCACGAGCATGCCGGCCACCAACGACACGCTGCCCTGGCAGTGCGGCACGCCGTCCAAGTTGGCGACGTCCACCACGATGGGATCCGGATAGCCCTCGCTGATGATGGTCACCGTGTCGGTGCCGTTGGCGGCCGCAGCCGCAACCGTGTCCATCTGAATGCTGGCCGCCAGGATCTTGCCGCCGTTGTGGTCGGTGTGGTTGCCGATGATCTCGGTGCGGCCAGGGGCCGTGAAGTACTCCAGGTCGGCCGCGCCGAAAGCCTCGCGGTAGCGGTTCTTGAGGACCTCAAGGCGCTCGGAGGCCTTCTCGGCCGCGCCGCCGTAAACCAGCTGCAGCGTAACGTTGCTCACCGTGCTCATGCGCTATCTCCCCTTCTGTTGGAGACGAATACGGACAAACTCTTACGAACTCCCCCGGGCGCGGGCGAGAAGCGCGGCGCCCGCGCTGTAGCCGCTACACCGCGGCGACGAACCGGGCAAAGGCGGCATGCCCCGCGTCATCGTCGGCGAAGACCGCGCAGTGCTCCAGAACCTGCGCGAAAACCTGGCCGATCTCCTGCTCGACCACGCCGTCCAGCTCCGCACGGGCGGCGTCGTCCAAGCCCCTTACGTTCTCGGGCGCAAACTGCGGGTGCCGGGCGAGAAGCTCGGACGCCCAAACGGCATGGGCGGCGACCTCGGGCACGGCGGCCGGGTCCTCGCCCGCGAGCAGAACCTGCTTTAAGCGGTCCATCTCGGAAAGCAGGCGAGCCGGCAGCACCGCCAAGCCCATGACCTCGATGAGCCCTATGTTCTCCTTCTTGATGTGATGCAGCTCCGCATGCGGGTGGAAGAGCCCCAGCGGGTGCTCGGGCGTGGTACGGTTGTTGCGCAGCACCAGGTCGAGCTCGAAGGCATCCCCGCGGCGGCGCGCGATGGGGGTGATAGTGTTGTGCGGCGTGCCGTCCGTCTCGGCGAGCACGCCCACCGACTCGTCGGAGTAGCCGCGCCACGCCGCAAGGATCTTGCTCGCCAGATCGACCAAGCGCGCCGGATCGGCGCCGTCCAGGCGGATCACCGACATGGGCCAGTTCACCATGCCGGCCTCCACGTCGTCGAACCCGTCGAACGCGATCTTCTCGCGCAGGCCGGCCCGGGCCATGGCGAACTCGTAGCAGCCGCCTTGGTAGTGCTCGTGGGTCAGGATGGATCCGCCCACGATGGGCAGGTCGGCGTTGGATCCCACCGTGTAGTGCGGGAACTTCTCGATAAACTCCATAAGCCGTACGAACGTGGTCCGGTCGATCCTCATGGGGGTGTGCTGCTCGGACAGCACGATGCAGTGCTCGTTGTAGTACACGTACGGGCTGTACTGCAGGTACCAGCGCTCGCCCGCCAACATCAGCGGAATAAGGCGGATGTTCTCGCGCGCCGGATGGTCCAAGCGGCCGGCGTATCCCAGGTTCTCGGGGCACAGCTGGCAGCGCGGATAGGGCTCGGCGGAGGCTCCCGCCTTCTGGTTCTCAAGCGCCGCGGCGATGGCCTTGGGGTCCTTCTCGGGCTTGGAAAGGTTAATGGTTATGTCGAGGTCGCCGTACTTGGTCGGCGTGACCCACTTGCGGTCGCGCGCGATGCGGTACGTGCGAATGTAATCGGAATCCTGCGCCAAGCGGTAGAAATAGTCCGTCGCCGCGAGCGGGGACTCTTCGTAACGTTGCCAGAACGTGCGCACCACCTGGCTCGGGCGCGGCGTGAGGCAGCCCATGACGCGGGTGTCGAGAAGATCGCGGCTGGCGATGCCCGGGTCGCACGCGCCGCGCGCAACCGCATCGTCAAGCAGCGCCTTCAGGATCCGCTCGAGCTCGGGGCGCTCCTCGGCGGGGCGCTCGCGCACGGCGTCTACCTCCCGGGCCGGCACGAACGCGCCGGTGGGCTGGTAGCCGAGCGCGTCCATGACGCCGTTTGCCGCCCATACAGTGTCCTCGGGCTCGATCAAGCCCCTATCCAGCGCATAGGCGATAAGCTCCGCCACCGCGCGCTCAACGCTACCGAGGTCATTCTCAGCCATAGCCGACCCCTCTCATTCAAGAATGCGCGGGCACGGTGCCCACGCCAACAATCGTAAGCGAAACAAACGCACCGAAACGTCCGAGATCGGCAAACGCGTCTCAGCAGTCCGCAGCGTCGGTTCGTACAAAGTGGTACATGCGCGTCACGTACGGCGCGCTGCCCACCGGCAGCGGGATGCCCATGTCCATGAGCGCATCGGCCGGGTACACGTTGCCCGAGGTGGCCTCGCGGTAGAGCGCGCCCGGGGTGAGCCCGCGCGGCACCACGTAGTTGGCCACGCCGTAGCCCTCAACCTCGAGCACCACCGCGCACACGATGGCCTCGCTGCCGTCCTCGGCCGCGAACTCCCACGAGCACACCATGTCCTTCTTGGGCGAGGAGAGCCGGTAGTACAGGCCCTCGCGCACCAAGGGGTCGATCTCGCGGTAAGTCTTGATCTGGTCTTTGATGATCTCGCAGGCGCGCTCCGGCAGCTCCATCAGGTCGAGCTCGTAGCCGAAGCCACCGCCCGCCATAGCCACCACGCCGCGCGTGGTGAGCGGCACGTCGCGCCCGTTGATCTCGTTGGGCGAGGCCGACACGTGCGCGCCCATGGTCGAGCACGGGTAACCGAAGGACGTGCCGTACTGGATGGTCATGCGGTCGTGCGCGTCGGTGTTGTCGGAGGTCCAGATCTGCGGGGTGTAGTACAGCATGCCCGCGTCGAAGCGGCCGCCGCCGGACGCGCATCCCTCGAAGAGCATGTCGGGGTAGCGCTGCACCAGGCGCTCGAGCAGGTCGTACAGGCCCAGAATGTAATCGTAGAGCACCTTGCCCTGGTCACTCGCGCAGCGGGAGTACACGTCCACGATGGAACGGTTGTAGTCCCACTTCACGTACTCGATGTTGGCGGAGTCGAAGACGGCACACAGCTGGTTGAAGATGTTGTCGCGCACGTCGGCGCGGCTCATGTCGAGCACCAGCTGGTCGCGGCCGAGCACGGGATCCTTCCCCGGGATCGCCAGCGCCCAGTCCGGGTGCGCCCGGTACAGGTTGCTGTCCTCGCTCACCATCTCGGGCTCGACCCAGATGCCGAACTTCACACCCATGGCGTTCACGTAGTCGACGAGCTGCGAGAGCGGGCCGCCAAGCTTCTGCTCGTTCACCGTCCAGTCGCCGAGCGAGCGCATGTCGTCGTAGCGGTTGGCGAACCAGCCGTCGTCCATCACGAGCATGTCGATGCCGAGCTCAGCCGCCTTGCCGGCGAGGCGCGCCAGCGAGTCGCCGTCGAAGTCGAAGTACGCGGCCTCCCAGCTGTTGATGAGAACCGGGCGCGGGCGGTCGCGCCAGGGGCCGCGGCACACGTGCTTGCGGATGCAGCGGTGCAGGTTGTGCGAGATCTTCTCGACGCCGGCGTTGGAGAAGGTCATGATGACCTCCGGCGCAATGAGCTGCTCGCCGGGCTCGAGCGGGTAGGAGAACTGCTCGTCAGAGAGGCCCATCTGCATGCGAACCTGCTCGTACTGGTCCTTCTCGACCTCGGCGAGGAAGCTGCCGGAGTACACGAAGCTCATGGACCAGGCGCGGCCGGAGGTCTCGGTGGCATCGCGGTCGCACAGGATCATGAGCGGGTTGTACTGGTTGGAGGACATGCCGCGGCGACTCCCCACCGAGAACGATCCGTGGCTCACAGGGCAGCGGCTGGGGCGGCGTTCCATGGCGTGGCGGCCGTTGAAGGTGATGACGTCGAAGCTGCCGTGCACCATGTCCAGGCAGGCGGTTTGCGCGCGCTTTACCACAACCTTGGCCGGGCCGGCGTTGCGGATGATCGCCGCACGGGTGATGACGTCGATCTTAGGCAGCACGCCGTAGAGCAGCTCGACCTCAAGGCCCAGGCGCTTGTCGGCCAGGGTGATGGAAAGCGAGCGGGCCTCGTCGTCGGCCGACTCGGAGTACACGGCGGGCAGGCCCTTGAGGGCGTACTTGCCGTCGCGGATCTCGTGGCGCACGTAGCGCAGATCGCACCCGAAGGTGCCGTTGGCGTCGCGCACCACCAGCAGGGTGTTGCGCATGTCGCCGCCGCCTTGGAAGGGATACTCCTGCGGCAGCACATCGAGCGAGTAAGTGCGGTCGGCCACGTCGTGCGGGCTCGCGCACATACCGCTGCGATCGGCGTAGGTCACCACGTAGCCCATCTGGCCTTCGGTGCGGGCGCCGTAGTACAGGTGCACCAGATATCCGTGCTCGTCCACCCGCATCTGGTACGTGGTGTGGTCGGTGTGGATGGTGAAGGTCTTGGTTGTGCTGTCATAGAGCAACGACATGGCAACTCCCGTTGATAACGTGTGTGTGCAGGCACTCGCCCCGTTTTCACACAACTCGGGCCCCTTGGGAAAGGGGCCCGAGCGCAGGAGAGGGGACGAGCTCGGGTATATGCTACTTCACGGCTCCGTTAGTGACGCCGCTGATGATCTGCTTCTGGGCAAAAATGTAGAAGATGATCATCGGGAGCATGGCGAGCAAGTACGAGGCGAACGCCAGGTTGTAGTCGGTGGCAAACGCCGTCTGGAAGCTCATCTGCGCGAGCGGCAGGGTGTTGACGCCCGAGCCGCCCATGATGACGAGCGGGGTCATGACGTCGTTCCACACGGCCAGGCCGGTGAGGATAGCCACGGTGGCGTGCATGGGCTTCATGAGCGGGAAGATGATCTTCCAGTAGGTGCTCCAGGTGCTGGCGCCGTCAACGCGGGCGGCCTCCTCGAGCGCAATGGGAATGTTGCGCAGGTAACCGGTGTAGAGCATGACGTCCATGGGCATGTAGAACACCACGTAGAGGATCATCACGCCGACCATGTTGTCCAAGTGCAGGATGGCGGTCTGCTTGACGAGCGGCATCATGAGGATCGCAAAGGGCACGTACATACCGGCGATGATGAAGTAGTACGAGGCCTTGAAGAGCTTCTTGCGGTCCATGTTGCGGCCGATGGCGTAGGCGGCCAGGCTGTGGATAAGCACGGAGACCACGACGGCGACCACGGTGATGATCAGCGAGTTCATGAACGAGTTGAAGAAGTCCGTGACCTGGATGGCCTCGATGAAGTTGTCGAGGCTCCAGGTGGCCGGCAGGGACAGGATGCCCGCGAGGTCGGTGGACATGCCGTCCTTGAAGGCGATGACCACGGCCATGTAGAGCGGGAAGATGATGGTGATGAGGCCGATAAGGAGCAGGATGGTTACAGGCCAGTTGACCTTCTCCTTGACCTTAGCGCCGAATGCGTCTTTAGCCATTACAGTTGCTCCTCTCTGCTGTTCAGGAAGCGCGTCTGCAGGATGGAGATCACGGCGATGAGGATGAAGAAGATCACCGCGTTGGCGCACTGGTAACCGAACTGGCCGCCTGACAGACCGTTGTTGTAGATGAGGTAGGAGATCGACTCAGTGGACTGCGCCGGGCCGCCCGAGGTCATGGCGACGATCTGGTCGAAGACCATGAGCATGTTCTTCATCACGAGCACCATGTTGGTGGTGACGCTGGGCATGATGAGCGGCAGGGTCAGGTAGCGGAACTGGTTCCAACCGGTGGCGCCGTCCAGGCTGCCGGCCTCGTAGACGTCCTCGGGCACCGATTGCAGGCCCGTGATGTAGATGATGGTGGTCTGCGCGCAGCTCTGCCAAACGAGCACGACCACGATGGCGATCCACGCCAGGTTGGGATCGGCCAGGATGGAACTCGTGCCGGTGAGGGCCGGGACGATGTAGGTGAAGAAGTAGCTGAACACGTAGCCGACGACCAAGGCGCCCAGGATCTGGGGCACGAAGTACAGGGCCCTGAAGGCGCTCTTGAACTTGATCTTGCTGTTGAGGCCCAACGCCAGCACGAGCGAGATCACGTTGGTCAGGATCGTGGCGACAACCGCTACCTTGAAGGTGAACAGGTAGGAGTTGCCAATGCGCACGTCGCTGAACATGTCGATGTAGTTCTGCACGCCCACGATGTTGAAGGCGCCGTAACCCTTGGAGTCCGTGAAGCTGTACAGGAAGCCCGTGATGAGCGGGATCGTGTTGAACGCAACGAACAGAATAAGGATCGGGATGAGGATCGCGTAGAAGGTCTTATCGCGACCGGCCCCTACCTTGCTCTTTGCAAGACTTGCCATGCCATATCCTCCTTACTGCTGATCCTCGTAGGCCTGAACCTTGCGGATGACCTGGCGGTTGTACCGCTGCCAGTCGTTGTCCCACTTGGTGAGGAACGCGTCGACGTCGCCCGACAGGAGCATGGTCTGCACCTGGGCGTCGCACGCCATGGCCGACGGGTACGAGTGGTCCAGGTAGTCGAGCACCTTCCCCCCCGTGACCCAGTCGGAAACGCCGTCGAACAGCGGGTCGAGTTCGTAGTTGCCCTCGTGGCACGGGATGGCGCGCTGGTCGTCGATATAGGTCTGCATGTTCTCGGGGTCGCAGAGGAACTTGATGACCTCGTAGGCGGCCTCCTTGTGGGGGCAGGCCTTGGTGACGCACCACTGCAGGTCGACGCCGGACACCACGATGCGGTCATCGGGGTTGGGCGCAGACGGCATGGGGAACATGCCGACGTTGATCTGATCGTTGGAGCTCAGGATCTGAGGCACCGCGAAGCTGCCGCAGGGGTACATGGCGCTCTCGCCGTTGGCGAAGTTGATGCAGGCGTCGTTGTAGCTGTAGGCGAACGGGCCCTCCTCCGCGTAGTCGAGAAGCTCGAGCATCTTCTCGGCGGGCTCGGCGTAGTAGTCGGCGAACTTGGCCTCGCCGGCGTTGACCTGACGGGCGAGGTCGGCGGGCACCAGGTTGGTGGTGATGGAGTTCCACGGCGAGAGGATCGTCCAGGTGTCGAGGTAGCCCAGGTAGATGGGAAGGATACCCTCGGACTGGATCTGCTTGAACAGGGCGATCATCTCGTCCCAGGTGGTCGGGATCTCCCAGCCGTGCTCCTCGAACATGTCGACGTTGTAGAGCATGCCGGCGGCGTTGGCCACATAGGGAACGCCGTAGATGCCGTCCATGGGCACGTAGGTGATGCTCTTCAGGATCTCCGTGTAAGCATCCGACACGTCGGAGAGGCCCGGGTAGTCGGACACGTCGGCGAGGATGTCGGAGTCGACGAAGCTCGCGTAGTCGCCGTCGCCGCCGATGCCGATGATGTCGGGGTAGTTCTCGCGGACGAAGCGCGTCTTCATGATGGTGACGGCGTCGTTGGGGCAGGTGAAGTTGAGGTAGATGTCATCGTGCGTAGCGTTGAACTTCTCAGCCAGCTCCTGGAAGATGTTGACGGCCTCCTGCTTGTAGCAGACAACCTCCACCTCCACCTTGCCGTCGCTCCGCTCGGTGGAGCAGCCGGGGAGCGCAGCCGCTGCCGCAGCCGCAGCGCCCAAGCCCAAGAGGGAGCGGCGCGATATAGCTTTGTTCAGCATATAAGTGCTCCTCTTCTGCGTTAGTGAACGATGGCCAGCTCGGTGTCCTTGTCGAAGACATGGATCTTGTCGACATCGAAGGCAACCTTGATCTTGTTGCCGGTGCGCACGGGGTTGGCAGCCTCGATATGGGCGGAGATCTGGCCGCCGTTGACGTCGCCGTAGATCATGGCCTCGGAGCCCAGGAGCTCGTAGACGGTGACGGTGGCGTCGATCTGCTCAGAGAGCGTGCGGCCCTTGTCGTGCTCGTGGGCCTCGACAACGTCCTCCGGGCGAATGCCGAAGGTGACGACCTTGCCCACGTAGCCCTTGTCCTTGAGGACCTTGGCCTTGTTGGCGGGCAGGGTGACCGTGTTGGGCCCGAAGGACAGGGTGACCTTGCCGGCGGCCTCACCCACCTTGGCGTCGATGAAGTTCATCTGCGGGGAGCCGATGAAGCCGGCCACAAAGAGGTTCACGGGCTCGTTGTAGAGCTTGTTGGGGGTGTCGACCTGCTGCATGACGCCGTCCTTGATGACGACGATGCGGGTTCCGAGCGTCATGGCCTCGGTTTGGTCGTGGGTGACGTAGATGATGGTAGCGCCCAGGCGGTCGTGCAGCTTGGAGATCTCGGCGCGCATCTGCACGCGGAGCTTGGCATCGAGGTTGGAGAGCGGCTCGTCCATGAGGTAGACCTTGGGGTTGCGCACGATAGCGCGGCCCATGGCCACGCGCTGGCGCTGGCCGCCGGAAAGCGCGCTGGGCTTGCGATCCAGGAGCTTCTCAAGGTCCAGGATGCGCGCGGCCTCGTGCACGGCCTTGTCGATCTCCTCGGAGCTGGCCTTGCGCAGCTTCATGGGGAACGCCATGTTGTCGTACACGGTCATGTGCGGGTACAGCGCGTAGTTCTGGAAGACCATGGCGATGTCGCGGTCCTTGGGCTCCACGTCGTTGACCACGCGCCCGTCGATCTTGAGGGTGCCGGAGGTGATGGTCTCAAGGCCGGCGATCATACGCAGCGTGGTGGACTTGCCGCAGCCGGACGGGCCGACGAAGATAATGAACTCCTTGTCAGCGATCTCCAAGTTGAAGTCTTTCACCCCCTCGTAGCCATTGGGGTACTTCTTCCCGATGTGTTCGAGCGAAAGTGTAGCCATGCACAGCTCCTTCCGTGTGCCCGTCCGCGCCTGCGCTCGCGGCGGGCAAACTTGTAACGTGGCTTTCATTCTATGTTCCATTTTTTGACTGATTATGCTAATTAAGATATACAAACTACCATATTGCGTGTTTTACCAGGTAGTTAGCGAGTGTATTCCCGCATGCTCTTTGACCGTAATCGGCAAACGGTTGGTTTTGCGGCGGCAACGGTATTACGGTGTTTACCAGCGAGAATATTGTTGTTTTGACTCTGTGGCGCATATTGGAAACAGATATAATGGTTTCAAATAGCATGCTTATATATTCCTGATTGGAACTATTTAAGCATATACTTATATCATTAAGCGCCTTATGAAGCGTTTAATGATATAAATATGGACTATCCAAGGATAATCCTGCGCACGTACCGTTCTTCCCTTACGCGCCGACTAAGGAGCCCCCATGCATTTCCACGAGCTTGAATTCTCCACGTTCCCCAACGAGAACTTCGTGGACCTCATGCCCTACCAATACGGCCGCGAATACTGCGAGCCAGGGCATGCCTTCGGTCCGGCGCGGCGCAGCCATTACCTGTTCCACTACATCATCACCGGTAAGGGAACCCTCATCTCAACCGACCCCAGCGGCACCAAGCACACCTACTCCCTGAGCGGCGGCGAGGGCTTTCTCATCTACCCCGGGCAAATCAACACCTATGTAGCCGACCTAGAGGATCCCTGGGAGTACATCTGGATCGAGTTCGA
This sequence comes from uncultured Coriobacteriaceae bacterium, assembly GCA_944321435.1. Classification (GTDB taxonomy): domain Bacteria; phylum Actinomycetota; class Coriobacteriia; order Coriobacteriales; family Coriobacteriaceae; genus CALUOB01. Next base: position 37,500 of record CALULH010000015.1, read on the forward strand.
CGGCATCCGCGTAAAGGAGGCGCTCGAACTTGTCGGCTTCTCGCAAAACGCGCCCGTCTACCGATCTCAGGACCCGGTGAACCGCCAGGCCATGGAAAACGAGATGCGCTACCTGGTGGGCCACCGCGACGTGAGCGCCATGCACCTTATCGGGCACACTTACTTGTTTCTCGACTACCTGACGCAGTCTGTGGAGTGGCCCAAGGCATCCACCAACAAGCTGCAGGACTTCTACATCCACGAAGCCCTGTCCTACATCAAGCAGAACTACCAGAACGATATCAGCATCGAGGACATCGCCAAACAAACCGGGCTCAACCGCAGCTACTTCGGCAAGGTCTTCAAGAGCGTGGTCAAGAAAAGCCCGCAGCAGTACCTCATCAACTACCGCATGAGCCGCGCCGCGGAGCTGCTCAAGCTCACTACCCTGCCCGTGGGCGACGTGGGCAAGTCGGTGGGCTACCCCAACCAGCTGCACTTCTCGCGCGCGTTCAAAAGCGTTTACGGCGTCAGCCCGCGAGACTGGCGCAAGGAGCATGCCCGCGGCGCCTAGACATGCGGGCGCATACGGCGCTTACCGGCCTTGGACGAGAAGATCCTCTGCTGTGGCAGCCTGCATCCAGGCAATATAGGTGTCAGGGTAATGGGCGCACAACAGGCGCGGCACATCCGCGTCCATGATGAGCGTGCGGACGATCTCAAAGGCCCCCTCCGGCGTGGACACCGAGGCGGGGGTGTCAAACCGCTCCCCTAGACGGGCGACAAGATCGTCGACCGTCGCGCGGTCGCGCGGGTCATACGCGCTCTCCACGCCCACGTTCTGCGCAAAGCGCTCCCTCATATCGTCGTACAGCCTGCTAAAGGCGGCGTCGCCGGCACCCGGCAGCGCGATATCCTGCCCGTGCCGACCATAGCCCCATCGCTCCAGCGGCAGCTGGGGCATGAGATCCGCTGGGTTTTGGATGTTGAAGATGCCGGAATACCGGTCCGCATGGATATCGGGATTGGTGGTAACGGCTGGCGCTGCAAACGTGTAAGCGTACACGGGCAGGCGGGAATCGCCTGCCGCCGACGCTTGCACCCCTGTGGACACGGGCACGAGAGAGCTTTCCCCGGACGAACCGGAAGGACCGACGCTGACAGCGTACGAGCCCGACGAGGCATTGCCCTGCGCGTATCGATCGAGCAAGCGCGCCGCCACGATATTGGCGATCGCCCCGCCACGACTGTGCCCGCAGAGGAGGACTGCGGGCTCGTACCCCGCAGCGCGCTCCTGCTCCACCATGGCCGCAACGCGCTGGTACAGCTCGTCCGCAGCCTGCGTATAGCCGGTGTGGTCAGCGCTCGGCGCGCCGCCCGCGTGGGCCTCCTGCATCTTGAGGTTGCTGAACCACTCGGCACCGTACGAACCGCGCACGGTTGCGAGGATCAGAGTCCTCTCGGCACCATCCACGCTGCGCAGCGACTTTGTTGCCAAAGCGTACGCCGCCACGTCGTTTTCCTGCGTGACAAAGTCGAGCACCTGGTCAACGATCTCGCTCCGGTATCGGTACGATTCGGTGCAGATGTCCTCAAACCCCAAGGCGGACAGCGCGTCCTCGGCATACGCCGGAGACGGATTGCCCGCTTGGTAATAGCCTGATTCGGAGTTTGCCAGCGCCGATAATACCGAGCAGGTAGTTGCCAAACCGTGATGGTACACGGTCGGGTCCGAGAAGAACCAGTTGTCATCCCAAGAGACCGTCGTAGAAACGGTACCCGCCGCAGCCATGGTTGTGTAGTCGATGGAGACGGTCTGCACCGTGCTGGAACCCACGCTGTCTACGGCCTCCTCCTCTGCGTCCAGGCGCGTCTGCCCGGTCACAGGGGCGTCGTAAGCCAGCAGTGCGCCCACGAACCCCAGGTCGCCGGTGGAGCCAGCGCGCACCGCGGCGCGGTGTCCCAGCGCGACGCAGCCTCCCAGCACGCAGGCCGCAAGCACGGCAAGCGCCAAAAAGCCAATCATGCGAAGATGACCGAGCACAGCTGCCATAGACGTCCTCCCACGGCACGCCAACGCGTGAGCGCATTACACCGTATGTAACGCTACCAAAAGACCGGGACAAAGCTATGGAGCAAAACTTAGGATTCGCTGAAGGGGTGCATGGCGCCGACGAGCCTGTCAGTGCGTCGATAACGTTACCGGTGCTCGATTTCTTTAACGCACTCGTTCTTAATGGTCCATACAAGCTGCTGCAGCGCATCGATCACGCGCGGCCTGATATCGCCGCCGATGAGCACGTACATGATATCGTCCCCAAGGGAGAGCTCTCCCTCGTTGAGCCACACGCGTACGTACCCGATCCCCGGCAACTCCCGCGCAGCGGAAACGGCCGCCTCGACCTTGTCAGGATCGTACGAGAACGTCATGCCGTGAACTTTGGACCCGTCGTCAATGCCCTGACGCACCTGCTGCTTGGGCGTCTCGCGTACCGTGCCGTTGTGAACGAGATACATGCCGCAGGCGCGAAAACTGGGGTCCTGCTTGGCCTCGGCAAGCCACTGATCCATGGAGGGGGAAGAAAGGGACATGGGGACTCCTCGTCAGACAAGCGGCGCACAGGAGAAAAACCCCTGCGCGCCGCGCGCACGCTGTTCTCAGTTGAGTATAACGTAGATATCAATCCTGCCAAGCATCACGCAATGCGCGATTGTTGTCGCCATTTCAGCTAAAAGTCTGGTCACGCATTGCAATGAACGAATTAGCCCAGCGGAACGTTTCAATTACGAGAGGGGAGTCTAAAAGACTACGTACATGATACCCGACGCACGAAAAAAGCGCCCCGCGGGGCGCTGGTGGCTGCTGGTAGCCCGTACCGGATTCGAACCGGTGGCCTCCGCCT
>CALULH010000016.1 GCA_944321435.1 uncultured Coriobacteriaceae bacterium
TTATCGCCGGAGTGCTGCCCGCAACCGGCTTTCCCGTGTTTCTCGCCATGAGCTGCCTCATGGGGTTGAGCTCGCCGTTCTACTCCGGTCCGCAGACCGCGCTCATGCAGGAGAAGATCCCTCCCGAGTATCTGGGCCGCGTGTTCGGCCTGTACGGGAGCATCATGTCGTGGGCCATGCCCGTGGGGCTTGCCGTATCCACGGTATTTGCCGATGCGGTTGGCGTGACCATCTGGTTTGCCGGAGCCGGCGCCGCCATGGTGGTGCTCGCTGTGGTGACCTGGGCGATTCCGAGCATTCGGCATATCGAGGCGTAGGCCCGCATGGCAGCGGTGCCGGGGGGTCGAGCGCGCCCGCGGCACCGTGGCATCAGTTGCAGGGGGTCGCGCGGGCAAATCTGCCTGCGCTTCTCGTCCGCCGCCGTGCAGCTCAAAGCTGTCCGCCTCGAGCTTGTCCGCAGCTTGGAGGAGTGGGCATGGCTCGCGGGTCGCGTTGCGCGTTCCGGCGCTCGCCCTCGGTTGCAAAGCGTTGCACAGCTTGCACGCGAAGCCCGAATCCGGCTTCCGATTGCAAGCCATGCGACGCTTTTTCATTCCGGTTTGTGCGCGGTGCCCTGTGGCTTCGCTGTGGGAACGCTGACTTATCGGGCCCCGCCTGTTCCTCCCGGCGCCCCGCTCACCTCCCCGCCTCATCGTTCCTGTTGTTTTGGGGGTGTCTCTCGAGTAGCGGGGCGTCGCCCGGCGGCGTTTCCGCAGGTCAAAAAATTGCTTCTGCGTTGGCATACTTAACGGGAAGGCCGAAAACAACAGTAACGGTGAAAAGGGGCGCTCCCGAGGGGCCCGGCGCGGGGCCTAGGAATGCTTTGGCCGGCGTTTTCCCGGAGATAACGATGCGTACGCGTGAGGTGGCTCGCAAAGGGCGCGCCATATCGGCTCAGGCAGGTTGGTGAGTTCGGGGAAGGACGGTGCCATACGGTTTGCGAGGGGCGCAATCAGATGGCGGAATTGATGGCAAGACATATTTCAGATGAGGCTACTGATGCCGTTTCCGATATTCGGCGAGGTACTCTGCGTAGGCTTTGACCTGCTTGCGATACTTGTACGAAAACGCAGCTGTCAGCACGGCGAGAATAGCGAAGTAGCTCGCGATAAATGTGACCCATGCTTCGGGTGTGGGCGGTAGCCACGATCCCATCCGAGCGCATGTGGCGATTACCGCGAAGTAGGTGATGCCGAATAGCGGGATGCGCGAGGTGTAAGGGAGACGTGCCCTGAGCACGCTTGGGTTAAACCAGACTTGCTGCAGGATGCCGCCGGCTATGCCCGCGACGATGGACGAGAGGCTGATGGCGAGGCCCTCTGTCATCCCGATGGCGGCGATCCCCATGAGTGTGGAAACGAGGAGCATCGCGACGGTGATGGCGGAGCCGGTGAGCAGGCCGCGCACAAGGGCGGTTTCTGGCGGCGTATCGGTGGGGGCGAGCAGCCCGTGGCGTGTGCGTTTGCGGTCAATGGGGTTCATGGTCTACCTCCCGATCATTCCAAGCTTGCGTTTGATGCCTGGCACATAGGTTCGCGTCGCGATGACGGTCGTACCGTTGTCGAGGTCGAGCGCGAGGCGGCTGTTGAGCTCTGGGCGGATGGCAAGCACCGCATCGAAGTTCACCAGCGCCTGCCGCGAGATGCGCAGGAACTCGGTTTTCTCCACAGCGGCTTCAAGCTCATACAAGCGCAGGGGAGTTTCCAAAAGGGTTCCGTTGCGGAGCGAGATGTACGACGAACGCCCGGATCCAACCTCGATGCACGCAACTTGCGATAGAGAGACCATGCGGCGTTCGATGCGCCCTGGTTCATACCCAACGATACGTCCGACGAGCATGCGGATTCGTTCGGCAAGCGATGCGGCGCGTTCACACGCCGGCGGACAGAGGATTTGCACCTCGATGGTGCTTCTTCCAGCATCTTCTAGTACCTGTACGTCCATGGCGCCTCCTTTCCCTCACGGAGCATCTGGGTTCTTTGCTGACACCCATGGTAAGGGAGGCGCTGCGCATCACTTGCTTGGCGAAACCGAGTTGCGCAAATCGGAGTTTGAGTTGCGGGCTGCGAGCGATAGGCGCCGGCCCATGTGGTACGCGGTTATCGTGTGAGTAAGTTTGAAACGCATTTCAAACTTACGAGTTTTTTGACGAAGTTTGAAACGCATTTCAAACTTCGGTCGCCATGCGGAAGGGATTGAGCTCACAAGAGATGTTGGCCAGCTACCGCACTTCGTAAGGCGTGCTCTCCCCACGGCTGAACGCCAGCAGCGCCTCAACGTTGGTGCGGACCATCTGCTCCACGTCCTCGGCGGTGTAAAACGCCATGTGCGGCGAGACGATCACGTTGGGCATCGCCATGAGGACGGCCCGCTCGCGGTTGGGGAGCACATCGAGGCTGCGGTCCAGGTAGTAGAGGCCCGCCTCGTGCTCTATGGTGTCGAGCGCGGCGCCGCCAAGCCGCCCTTGCTCCAGCGCGTCGACGAGCGCGTCGGTGTCCACCAGCATGCCGCGCGCGGCGTTTACCAGCACCGCGTTGGGCTTCATGGCGGCCAGTTCTTCTGCGCCTATCATATGGCGGTTCTCGGGCAGGCCCGGGGCATGGAGCGTTACGACGTCGGAGGAGGCGAGAAGCTCCTCCAGGCTCACGTATTCAGCCGTTGCGCGCACGTCGTCGCGCGGGTACGGGTCGTACGCCAGGATGCGGCAGCCAAAGCCCGCGAGCTCGTGGATCACGCGCGATCCGATGGCGCCCGTGCCCACAACGCCCACCGTGCACGATCCCAGGCTACGGCCGAGCTTTCCCTTCAGCCCAAAGTTCTGCACGCCCGCGTGGCTGAACACCAGCTTGGCGCGGCGCAGCGCCATCAGCATCAGCATGATGGTGTAGTCCGCCACGCCCTCGGGCGGGTAGGCGGCGTGCGCCAGGCGCATGCCGAGCGCGCGGGCGTGCGCAACGTCAATGTGGTCGTAGCCAATGGAGCGGGTGGCAATGGCGCGGATACCCAGCTCATGGTAGCGGTCGAGAAGATCGGCCGTCATGGGGTTGGTGATGATGGTGAGCGCCTCTGCGCCCGCGGCCAGCTCGGCGTTCTCGGGGGTGGGGTACTCGGCGGTCCAGTCGAACTCAAAGCCCAGTTCCTGGCTGGCTGTCTTGAGGTAGGGGAGCTCGTCAAACGGGCGCAGCGCAAAAGCGAAGATCTTCATGGGGCATCTCCTTAGCGGCGGGTTGGTGCGCTGCCCCATCATAGCGCGCGCGGCATTGTGGTTCTCTTAAGAAGGATTGTAGAGTTGCTTTAGACGGGCGACCATAATTGGCGCTGATCTTATACAAAACTAGGGCGGTTCCGCTCGCGCAGCACCGCCCTTACAAAACTCCGAAGAGTTTTTACATCTGGTGTAATTCTGCCTGCATTGGCGCCCAGATGTCAACGAGTTTCCAACCGCACCTATCCCGATGTGCAGAGCCTGCTCATCCTGAGCAACCTGTTCGGCGTCAGCATCGACTCCTTGGTCAAGGAGGACTCGCGCAAAATGCAGGATGCGCTGGCGGCGGGGGCAAAGAAGATGGCGCGGCTCGGCGTTGTCATGATGGCGTTCGGGCTTGCCTGCCCGGTATGGGTGATCATGGGCATCGTCTGGGACCTCGACCTTGCGCTTATCGCCGTACCCGCGCTGGCGCTCTTCATCCCGGCAATGGTTGCGGCGCTTCTCGTCGATAAAATGCGGCACGATAACCAGCTCTACGCCTACCAGTCGTCGAGGCGTACCTGGCGGGCGAGGACCCCGAGATCGGCTGCCGTTACAACCAGCGCGCCGGCGAGCACTGGGTTGCAAGGCGGGTCGTGCAGACCGTCTTGGCCATCATCATCGGCATGTGCTGCGGGCGGCAGCGGCATCACCGTGCTGGTCGATGCCGACGGCAAGCCCCTCGTCACACCGCTCGACGGGACCGATCCCGTTGCGATGGGCCAGTTGCTCGACCGGGAGTAACGGCAAAGAAGCAAACATGGTCGGGGGCGTGTTGCTACGACTTGCCCCCGATTATGGAGAAGGGCGCGGCAAAAGGCCTATAGCTGCACCTTGTTATCCAGTTCGCCCTTGATGTGTTCGATAAGGTGCTCAACATGTTCAAATCCTGCATGTGCAAGACGGTTCGCCGCGCTATCGAGCGCTTTGGGAAACGTAGCGTAAAGTTCACGGTACAGATCGATTCCAAGCTTTCGGGGGACTCCTATTGCCTGCGATGTTCTTGCGATATCCTCCGGTGCAACTTCGTCGATCCTTCGGCTCGCGCAAAGCGAGACGCCCATTTCCCTGTCGATGTTCGGATAGATCGTGGTGCAGGTAATGTCATAGAGTGGCGAAAGTTCGCAAGCATCCCATGATTCATTCCAGCATACGGCATGGTTTTTGAGATGGTTGTCGCAATTTCCGATAAGGTAGTCAAAGTACAGCGCTTGCAGAAAGAAGGCCCGATCGCCAAACGGATTGCTAGATGCGCGCGCAATGATAGAGCCACAGCGGTTCACATAATTACCCCCTGTTGGCTCATATTTCATATCGGGCATGAGCATTGATGCTTGGCAGAAGTCTTCCTGATGAAGTCGCTTGGGAACAGGTAAGCCACCGATGTGCTTTTCAGGGGATTCGATGAAGATGCGGTCGAAGCGCCTGATGGCGAGAAGCGGCTCTCCTGTATCAAGTGGTAAGAGCATCCAATCTGCCGTATCAAGCCCGCACTGCCTCGCCGTTTCAAGGCACAGCGCTTCGTTGAGCGTCTGATCTGGGAATATGCTTTGAGGTGTTTTTACGATATGGGTGGAGGGGGCGGTTGACTCCGGCAGGTACCAAGATCCTCCAGATGGGCCATCAGCATAGTACAGACCCGCCTTGCTCTGGGCTCCGGAAAGCGAGAGGCGTGAGGTCATGCTCATTTCAAAGGCTGTTTCCCGCGGCTTATCCCGCAAGCGGAGTAGGTCGGATTTTTCGAGGGGCAGATAGGCGGCATGCTCATCTTCAACAGAGGGCACTGTGCTGAAGAGAAGCCCGCCGATTGATTCATGGTTGAGCCGCCCGAGCATGACGGCACATGAATCCGAATGAACGGACTCTGCAAGAAGCCTTTTCATATCGCCTTCGGGCGCAAGTCCAGAAAAGAATGGCGCGGCTTCAGCGTATGAGAAGGGGGTTTCTTGCAAGGGGAGCGACAAGGAGATAGGGCGGGCGGACGTTGATGCTAGATAGCTCTCTGCGTAAGCAAAGTGAAACGTGCCCTGCGAAAGTACTACCGTACCAATGAGCTGGTAATCATCTTCCCATTCACGAAAGACATAGAGCGTATTCATCATTGCCCCCTCGGTACGGCAAAGATGTCGATTCCAAGGCCGCAGGCAAGGTCGAGGATCTTTTGAACGCCGACAGTGCCGCGCCCGTGCTCAATCTCTCCGATAAGCCGTGGGCTGCAGCCCATAAAGGCGGCGACTTGCTCTTGGGTGTATCCAAGGTGTTTGCGGCGTGTTTTGAGCAGAACGCCAAGATCGCCAGCTTGAAAAATCGGCGTTGTTTGTTTTGATGTACGCATGGTTATCATCTCCCATATTCTTACATATAAGTAAGAATACTACAGATGAATAGATAATCTTACATATAAGTAAGAATTTCAGTTGACGGATCTGCGCTGTGCTCGGGCGGGCGCCTGCTGCTAGCTGCGCAGGATTTTCTCCATCGCGCGGCCGCGGGCGAGCTCGTCTACCAACTTGTCCAGGTAGCGCGCGTTTTGCTCGACGGGGTCTTCAATCGCGGCCACGTCCACGCCGCAGATCTTGCCGGTGATAAGCGCGCGGTTGGGATTGAGCTTCGGGGCGGACGAGAAGAACTGCTCGTAGGTGGCGTCTGCCTCTAGCTGCGCTTGCAACCCCGCGGCATCGTAGCCGGTGAGCCAGAAGACGAGCTGATCGACCTCGTCTTTGGTGCGCCCCTTGCGCTCGGCCTTCTGCACCAGCAGCGGGTAGACCTTGGCGAACGACATCTGGGGAATAGACATGCGCGGCATGGGGCTTCCTTTCGCAGCGGACGCGGGACCATGCGGATATTGTACGCGCTCGCCTTAGGTTCCGACTGCGGGTTGGCTGGCTTTGGCGCGCAGGATCGGTCCGCCGCTCGCCCTCATCTGCGGTTTTGCTCTCGGGGGGGGGTGTTATCATGCTGATCAGTGCCTGCTCAGCGGCCGTTCAGAGGAGTTTTCCATGGAGCTTCCCTCGCACCGTCTCGACCCGCGCATGCTGCGGGTGTGGTACGCCAGCTCTCTCGCGCTTATCGCCGGGACCGTCGCGGCGGGGGCCGTGGCCGCGCTGATCGCCTGGCAGCTTAATGGGCCCGTTTCCGTTGTGCTCGTCATCGCCGCCGCCTTGCTCGCCCTTGAGCTGGGCGATATGGCGATAAGCCCGCGCGTAGAGTACGCGACGTGGCGTTACGAGGTTACGCCCACGGAGGTCGACCTTTACCACGGCGTGTTCGTTAAGAAGCGCGCCATAGTTCCCCTGGTGCGCGTTCAGCACGTCGAAACCAAGCAGGGGCCGTTTCTCAAGGCCAACGGCCTTGCGGCGGTGCGCATATCGACGGCGGGCGAGAGCTTTGAGATTCCCGGGCTTGCCGAAGACGATGCCAACGTGCTGCGCGACCGCGTGGCCGAGCTTGCCCGCCTTGCCAAGGAGGATGTGTAGCCATGGGCGGCGCGGACAAGGCGGCGCGTCAAAGCGAGAGGGCGCCGATGCCGCCTGCGCCCAAGGCGCCCTCTGCGGACGGTCCTGCTTCCGGGAGCCTTGAGCAAGAGGTCGAACGGCTGGCAAATCCGGGACGCTCCCTCTTTGAGGGGACGAGCCCACAGTTGGCCGGCAGGCACCACGGCAGCGCGCTCTCGCTGGTGGCGGGCATCGTGGGCGGATTCGGTGCCGCCCTCGGCGTTTCGCTCGTGGCGATCGTTCGGGTGATTGGTGGCAACGTGGCGGAGGACATGCCCGGCGTCGTGGCGATTGCGGCGGCGATTATCGCACTGAGCGCGGTGAGCGTGACCGTTTCCTGGTGCACGCGCACCTGGGAGCTTACCGATGCGGGCATCATGCTGCGCAGCGGCCTTGTCACCGCCAAGCAGCTGCAGGTTCCGTACGAGCACATCCACACGGTGAACATGTCGTCGGGGCTGATCGAGCGCCTGCTCGGCCTTATGACGCTTGACCTGGATACGGGTGCGGCGGATGCCGAGGGCGAGGCGACGCGCATCGTGGGCCTGCAGGCCGGTATGGCGCGGGCGCTGCGCGACGAGCTGTTCCGCCGCAAAGCCGCCGTGCTGGCCAAAGGGGCCGCGGGCTTCCCTGTGGCGGCTGGCGCGGGGGCGCCGGGGAAGGGGGTCGGGCCCGCTTCCGCTGCGGCGCTGCCCGCCGACTCCCCGGATGCGAGCTTTACCCTCACGCCCGGCCAGCTGGTGGTCGCAGCGCTTACCGAGACGCGCGTTGCCGCACAGGCCGCGGCGTTTCTCATCCTCATCGTCCAAGGGGTTAACTTCTTGCAGGAAAGCCGGCTCGTCAACCTTTCCGAGGCGGCGGGGAGCGTTGCGCTGCTCCCCATGGGCTTGCTGGCGGGTGTCGCGGTGCTCTTGCTCGCGCTTTCGCTTGTCATAGGGTTCGCGGTCTCGTTCGTTGTCAGCTTGATCGGCTTTGCCGGATACCGCGCGGAGCGCACAGCCGGGCGTATCTCGGTCGAACGGGGTCTGCTCAACCGGACGTCGCACACGGCGGCGCTTGAGCGCATCCAGTCCATCAGCATCAGGCAGGGGCTGGTACGTCAGTTCATGGGCTATGCGGAGGTCCGCGCCTCCGTGGTGGGCAACATCGGCTCGGCGGACGAGTCGTCGTCCGCCGACGGCGTGGTGCTGCATCCGTTCATCCGCGTGTCCGATATCGACGCGTTCCTCGGGGCCATGACGCCCGAGTTTGCCGGGGCGATTGCCGGGTCTTGCCTGGCGCGCCTTCCGCCTGCGGCGGCGCGGCGGTTGGCGTTCCGCATGGTCGCAAAGGCGCTGCTGCTTGCCGCCGCGCTTGCGGGCGCGATTACCGTCGCGGAGCGCGTAATGCCCGCGGGGGAGGCGTGGGACGTGTTCGACGCGGCGCTTCGCGCGCTGCTCTGCGTTGTCGGCGTTGCGGCCGTTGCGCGGATGGCGGTCAACGCGGCGCTGCGTTACCGGGACAGCCGCATAGGGCACGACCGCGCTCGGCTCGTCGTCGTTGCGGGCGGGGTCAAGCGCCAAACCCAGGTGGCGCCGCGTACGCGGATCCAGCATGCAACGGTTTCGGAGACACCCTTTCAGCGCCGGTTGCACCTTGGGACGTTCGTTGCGAGAACCGCCGCGTCCGGCGATCTGGCCCTGCGCGATCTTGAGGCGGCTGACGCCGACGCGCTTCTCGCCTGGATCCGCCCGCGCGGAAGCGTCCCCAGCGGTTCGGACTCGAGGTAGGAGGCGCCGTCATGGGCCGAGGGCGCCCGCGGCGGCCTTACTTGGCGCCGGGCGCGCACTCCAAACGGGGCGCCCGGCGCTGCGCCAAGCTTCTGCGGCCGCTTACAGGTCCGCGGCCGTGATGATCTCCTGCGGGATCAGGCGCGCGCCCTCCAGCGCGGCGCGCAGGTAGGCGGCCTCCTTCTTCTTGAGTAGGGGCTCCAGCAACGCAAGGCCGGGCTCGAAATCCTCCGTTTGGTCCGTGGGCTTGTTATCCAGCGGGTCGGGGAAGCGCTTCATGGCGCGTTTGAGCATCAGGTGGTACGCCGGCGCAAACGGCTCCACGGTCAGCGGCACCGCGGCGTCGGGCTGGGCTTCCTGCGCAACCTTGGCAAGGATTTCCAGGCCCGCGCGATCCAGGTCGCCCCAGTAGTACACGCGCACGCTCTCGGCGTCCAGCGTGGACGCCAGATCGGTGAGCTGGCGTGAGCCCAGGGCCAGATGCCCGTTGCCAAACACCACGCCGTCCACGCGCTTTCCCAGAATGCGCTTGCGCTCGCCCAGGAACAGGGCGTCGCGCATGTTGGTCCACGGGTCCAGGTTCTCCGAAAGCACCAGGCGCGGTCGGCGGCGGTGGCGGGGGATGAAGTTCAGAAGGTCGGTTTTGTGGACGGTGCGGCACCGCACCATGTCGGCCACGCCCATAAAGCGCAGCAGCTTGCGGCCCTCGGACTCGATGGCCAGGAACTTCTCGTCCCCAAAGATGCGGTACGACAGCTCGCGCATGGTGAGGGTCCCGTCCCCGATGGCGGGGCGGCGGTCAAGCGCGGCGCTGAGCGCGGTGAGCTCCGGCTCGTAGTCCACAAAGACATCGGGCGTGCTGAGCAGGTACCCGTTGATCCACAGACGTGGGTCCAGGTCGATGATGCGCCGGCGGATCTCGGTGAGCTCGGGCGTCTGCTTGCGGATCACGCTGGCGCGCCCCAGCGGACGCGGCTTGCGACGGGGCCCGCGCAGCGGGTTGGCCGGCGCGCCGGGCTCTTTGGCCGGCGCGCTGGGCTGCGCAGGCGACGTTGCGGCGTTCTGCTCCGGGCGAGAAGCGCTGGTCTTGCCTGCTGCGGGAAGGCTTGCGTGCGGGGCGGAATGCGCGGCGGGCTCTTTGGCCGGCGCGTTGCCGCTGCCGGTCGACACGTTGCTGCTGCCGGCCGGTGCGCTGCTGCCTCTGTTGCCCGCCTTCACGGCCCCGGCGTTCTTCTCGCCCGTATCCGCCGGGCCGCTTCCCGCATGCGCGGCGCCGTTCTTCTCGCCCTGCGCCGCCAGCAGCTCACCGTCAATCTGGATGTGGTACGCGTTCTCGCCGGCGTCCGTCAGCAGCCCGGTCGCCGCCACCGCCTCAAGGGCATCGCGCCCGGCGCCGTAGCGGTTGAACACCTCCTGCACCTTGCCGGCGGGGATGCGCTCCATGCGCAGGCGCACCAGGCCGCTGGCGATACCGCTGGCCCCTGATCGGTGCTGCGCCGGCAGGGCGTTTGCCAGCTCCCTGGCCAGTTTGATGGCCGTGCGCTGCTCTTCCTCGGTTAACTTCTTGGGCATGGGCGGTGCTCCTTGTATAGGCAGGCGAGACCCGCCGCGTGGGCGCGGCGTTCCCGCAAACGTTTACACGCATTCATTATGCACCGGTGCATTATGCATCTGCGTAGTATCCACGTGTGCTGCGATGCAGGATGCGCGCAACTTTTGCGCACGGAAAGGCCCCGGGCGGCGCTGCTGCCGCTCGGGGCCCTGCGCGTTGCGGTTTTTATCGCCCGCGATGCGTTGTCGGTTTGGTGTGCGCTGCTCCCATTTGGTGTGGCCTACCCCCGTTTGGTGTGCCCCGCATTGCGTTTTGTGTGCGCTGCCGTCTGTTTGGTGTGGCCCGCATTGCATTTGGTGTGGTTGACTGGGGCGCGGCCGGGCGCTTTCCTGGGCTTTTGTTCTTGCGAACCACACCCAATAAAAACGGAAGCACGCCAAACGCAGAGCCGGGCACACCAAACGCGAATTCGGGAACACCAAACGGGGGGGGCAAGCACACCAAACGCAGGCCGGGCACACCAAACGCGAGGCCGGACATGCCAACGTCGTTGCTGGCGAGGGCCTCACCAGGATCGCTTGCCGGGGAAGGGCTGCTTACCGGGGCCAGTCCCCGTACCGGCCTTGCTTACCGGGGGCCAACCCCGTACCGGCCTTGCTTGCCGGGGCCGGCCGCGCATCCGCCCCGCTTACGCGAAGCGCTTGCCGCTCTCCCACGCCTGGCCGCACTTCTCGCCCAGGGCGTAGTAGCCGCTCTGGAACTGATCGAACGCAAAGGCGTTCAGCTTGGCTGGGTCGACCTTGCCGTCCTCGGTGAGCACGGCCTCGTCGGCTAGCACGTTCTCGATCTTGCCCAGCACGCGCAGGCCGTACGGCTGATCCTGCATCTCGACCACGGAGCACTCGAGCGTGACGGGGTACTGCTCCACCACGGGCGCGTCCACGCGGGCGCTCTTGACGGAGGTCATGCCGGTGCGCGCGAACTTGTCGGCCACCTGGTTGGCGCTGGCGATGCCAAAGTAGTCGCTCTCGTCCAGGTGCGCCACGTCGGCGATGCTCAGGGTGAACGCGCCCCGCGCCTCGATGTTCTTGGCTGTCTTGTGCGCGCGGCCGATGTTGAGCGCAACCATGTTGCGCGCACAGATGCCGCCCCACGCCATGTTCATGACGTCAACGGTGTCGTCCTCGTTGTAGGTGGCGATCATCAGCACGGGCATGGTGTAGAGCGCGGGCTGTACGCCGAGATCCTTCTTCATGGCTCCTCCTTTGCCGCCGGCCCGCGGCCGGCGATGAGACGGATAGGGTACGGTTCCGTGATACTATCGAGCCGTATTCGATTCAAGTACCGAAATCAAAGATAGGTACTTACTCTAAAGAAAGTAAAGGCGGATAGCATGGACGATAAAAACAGCGCGGAAAGGACGGCGGGCGAGAAGGGCGGCGCGGGCGCAACGGCGAACCGGCGGCTCGGCCAAGCCTGCTGCGACGCCTGGGCGCGCATAGAGGAGGCCGATTTCAGCCAGACGGGCTTCTCGTACACGCTCTCCCTGATCCAGGGCAAGTACAAGATGGTGATCCTGTACTGTCTGATGGAGTTCCAGCCGGTGCGGTTCAACGAGCTCAAACGCTACCTCAAGGGCGTATCGGACAAGACGCTCAGCCGCGCGCTCAAGGAGCTCGAGGCCGACGGCCTCGTCAGCCGCACCGCCTACCCGCAGATCCCGCCCAAGGTTGAGTACCGCCTGACCGATCGCGGCTCCTCGCTCATGAGCGTGCTGGACGCCATGTGCGTCTGGGGGACCGAGAACCGCGATTGGCGCCCGCAGGGGTGAATGCGGCCCGTGCGCGCGGAGCGTGGGGCAATACGTGGGCGGCAGGTTGGCCGGCGCAGGTGCGGTCCGTGCGTGCGGTGGCACGGAGCAACGGCCCCAGCGCGGGGCGGTAGGTGCCGTTCCGTGTTCTCTCGTGTTTGCGGTTCCCGCGCTTCTCGCCTGCGCGGGCGGAACTGAAAAGCGGGGGAGGGCTTTCTGTTCAATAGGGCCGCGCTTCTCGCCTGCATGGGTGGAACGCTCACCCAGGTGGCCTATTCGGGCGAGAAACGCGCTTATACGAGCTTGTTGGGCGAGAAGCGCGTTCGTACGACTGCGCTTCTCGCGCGCGGACGCAGGCGCGTCCGCAAGATACCTTTATGCGTTCTTTTTGTCCATGCGATAAGCACATAATGCGTGCCGTGATGCTTATCGGATGAGGGGCCTCTTCGTATGAGCGCTCTTCTCGCCCACACAGGTCGTATGAGTGATGATTTCGCCCGGCGTGCTCGTATGAATGCGTTTCTCGCCCATCTGGCTTGCTCCGCGTCTGCATTCCGTGCGTCTCGCCTGCCCGGTTCCCGGTCCTTGTCGCCCGTGGTTCACGGTGTTTGCTCCATCCCTCCGTCTTAGCGTCCCCCTTGTCAAAGCTTTTGCGCAAATGCGCTTTTTTGCCGGCGATCTCTACGCTCGGTCCCATGCTGTTTGCAACCGGCCGTCCGGCCGGGCGGAAGAAAGGGGCCTCATGGCAACGTACGGGTACGCGCGGATTTGGAGCAAGGAGCAGAACGTGCGGCGGTAGATTGACGCGCCGAGGGCGTTCCCGCTGAAAACAGCCGGATATACGTCGACCGGTGCACTGGCGCCACCTTTGAGCGGCTGCAGTACCGGGCGCTCATGCGGCGCCGGCTCGCCGTACAGGCCCGCCGGCGGGGCAAGCACCAGTACGCAGGAGACGTAATGGTTCGGAAAGCTCCTCGATCGAGGCGCATGTACTGCTATTTGCGGGCTCGCGAGGTGTCATTTCGTATCCGGGTGCAATTGAACGGTATTGCGGAGGGAGCTGCCCTGTGCTGCGTGCATTTTGTGAGACGTTTTGGTGGGGCACGGCGAGTAGGCGGAAAATAAGCGCTTCATCTACCTGCGGAAACGTTCGCCGAATATGTCGGTGTACGTGCTGGGGCACCTCAAAACGTCACACAATTTGGAAGAGCGCCTTTTAGGCCATGCAAAAGCAATATCTCGCTGAACGATATGCGCTTATTGCCCGTCCGGCATCGTTTATACTCATCAGAGCATAAAACCATGGCGAGAATACCGACCGCCCGTAGAAGCAGGGGAGAACCGCATGCAACAGACCGACCCGCACGACGCCGCGCGGGCTCCCGCCTTCAGCCGCCGGGTGCCCTTCGCGGTCAAGGTGGGCCTGGGTCTGGCGCTTCTCGCCGTGGTGCTCCTCTCCTTCAGCATCGGCTGGTACCCGTTCACGCCGGAACTCCCGCTCCAAACCGTCTGGGCCCAGATCACCGATCCCGCCTCCATCGCCGGCACGCCCGAGCAGGTGGCGCTCTTCAACATCCGCCTGCCGCGCGTGCTCACGGTGCTTCTGGCCGGCGCGGGCCTGGCGGTTTCCGGCGCCGCTTACCAGGGCATGTTCAAGAACCCGCTCGTCTCGCCCGACATCCTGGGCGCCAGTGCCGGGGCCTCGCTCGGCGCGGTGACGGCGCTGCTCTTTGCGGCGCCCAACTGGGTGGTGCAGCTAGCGGCGTTCACCGGCGGCATGCTCGCCGTCGCGCTCACCGTGGGGCTCGGCCGCATGGTCCGCTACGACGCCGTGCTCTCGCTGGTGCTCGGCGGCATGCTGGTCTCCACGCTCTTCCAGTCCGGCGTCTCGCTCGTCAAGTACTTGGCCGACGGCGACGACCGCCTGCCCGTCATCACGTTTTGGCTCATGGGCAGCTTCTCCAGCGTCGACAAGCGCGATTTCTCCGTCATCGCGCTCCCCATGCTCGCCGGGTTCGCCCTCCTGCTCCTGCAGGGGTGGAAGCTCAACGTTCTCTCCTTCGGCGACGAGGAGGCGCGCTCCCTCGGCATCAACACCCGCCGCACCCGGCTCATCGTAATCTTCTGCTCCACGCTCTTGGTCTCGTGCTCGGTGGCCATCGCCGGCGTGCGCTGGCCCGCCCCTTTTTTTCGCAGGCGCCGCGCGCGGGTGCTAGCACGCGTCCGTGCCGAGCAGCGGCTCCAGCCAGGTGCGCCAGGCGTCCTCGGTGGGGGAGATGCGCACGGCTCCGCCCCAGACGGCGGCGAAGCGCTCCTCTGCGCGGTCCGGCAGGCCCAGGTTGTCGCGGACAATGGCTACCGCGTGGGCGTAGCGCCCCTGCGGTCCGCGGGCGAGAAGGGCCATGGCGCTCGCAAGGCCGCCGTTCCGCAGGAGCTCCAGGCGGCCGAGCTCGTCGACGACGAGGAGGCGCTGCGCGGTGGGGCGGCGCCCGTCGGCTGCCAGGGCCTCTGCGGGGCCCTGGCGTTCGCCGCTCGCGGAGTTTTCCGCGACGGCGTCTCGCTTATCCTCTGCTGGCGCTTTCGTAGCGTTGCCTTGTCCGACGTCCGCTGCGGTTCCGGCATCCTCCATGAGCCGGTCGAAATGAGCGTTGACCTGGGCGATGGCCTCGTCGGAGATATGCCAGCCCAACCCCGCGCGCGCCGCCTGCGCGCCGGCGTCAAAGGCGCCTGTGGCTCGCGCCAGGTCGGTGCGGCGCGCAAAAGGGACGCGCCGGCCTTCCGGCAGCAGCACGTTGTCGATGCCGCGCTTCTCGAACGACTCGTCCTCGTGCCGCCGCCATACGCCGGGCGCCAGCACGCCGTCCACACCCACGCCGCCTGCCTGCAGGCGCTTGACGGCGCGCGCGAGCCAGCGGGTTTTGCCGATCTGTATGTCGCCGGTGAGTATGAGCAGCATGGGGCGCCTCCGTGTCGGGTGCGCCCTTAGTTTACGCCAGCGTGCGCTTCATCCAGAAGAAGCCCCAGGCGGGAAGGTCCACCGTCTCCACCTCGGCGGTCTCGCCGGTCAGAAGGTCGGTGTAGACGGCCTTCTCGGGCATCCAGACGTGCTTGGGCTCGTCGCTGAAGTTGAAGACGGCGTGCAGCTCCTCGGCCTCGCCTGCGCGCACGATCCACAGGATCGAGGTGTCGCTGTAGTCCTTGGTGCGCATGCGGGCGCTGACGTCGAAGACCGGCTCGGAGCGGCGGATCCGCTCCAGCTTGTCCAGCCCGTTGAAGAGGCGATTCTGCACCGTGCCCGGCCGGTCGATGTTCTCGACCAGATTCCAGGGGAACTTCCCGCGGTGGATGTAGCGCGAGTCCTCGACCTTCTCGGGGTCGTCCTTGTAGGCGTAATCGTTTACCTGGCCGATCTCGTCCCCGCTGTAGATGATGGGCAGCCCCGCCTGGCTGAAGACGTAGGCGTGCAGCATCAGGTCCTTGGCGATGGCCACTTCCATGGCCGCGTCGTTGCCCTCGAAGCCGGCGGCCTCGATGCCGCACATGGAGGCCGTGGTGCCGCAGAAGCGGGCATCGCCCGTGGTCGGGTCGGCGTTGTAGAGCTCGCCGCGGCTCACGCTGCCCGGCAGCGCGCCGCAGAAGTAGTCGCTCAGGAACTTCTTGTGCGGGACCTCGCGCATGCCCCAGCCCTCGAGCGCGTCGTAGTCAAGGCCCCAGCCGATGTCGTCGTGGCAGCGCAGGTAGTTCAGGAACGTGTACTGCGAGGGCAGCGCGCCCACGATGTCGAGCTGCTGGCGCAGCAGGCGCACGTCGCGCGTGGCCACGGTGTGCCAGGTGGTGGCCATGGTGTTGGCGTTGTAGAGCATGTGGCACTCGGGCTTCTCCACCGTGCCGAAGTACGGGGCCACCTCCTCGGGCGCCATGACGACCTCGCCCAACAGGATGATGCCCGGGCACACGATCTCGCCGATCATGCGCATCATGCGCACGATGGTGTGCACCTGCGGGAGGTTGCGGCAGTTGGTGCCCAGCTGCTTCCAGATGTAGGGCACCGCGTCGATGCGGATGATGTCCATGCCCTGGTTGGCCAGGTAGAGGAAGTTGTACATCATCTCGTTGAACACGCGCGGGTTGCGGTAGTTGAGGTCCCATTGGTACGGGTAGAACTGCGTCATGACGCTCTGGCCGAGCTCGGGCAGGTAGGTCCAGTGCCCGGGCGCGGTGGTGGGGAAGACCTGCGGCACGTCGTGCGTGTACTGGTCGATGATCTCCTGGTTGTTGCAGAAGAAGTACCGGCTCATGTACTCGCCCTCGCCGCGGCGGGCGCGCTGGGCCCACTCGTGGTCCTCCGAGGTGTGGTTCATGACGAAGTCCATGCACAGGCTGATGCCCTTGTCGTGGCACTTGTCGGCCAGCTCCGCCAGGTCGTCCATGGTGCCGAGCGCCGGGTTCACGCGGCGGAAGTCCTTGACCGCGTAGCCGCCGTCCGACCTGCTCTTATCGGCCGGCGTGTCCAGAAACGGCATGAGATGGATGTAGTTGACGTTGCAGCGCCCCAGGTAGTCGAGCTTGTCCTCCACGCCCTTGATGGTGCCGGCGAAGTTGTCTATGTACATCTGCATGCCCAGCATGTTGCGTCCGCGGTACCAGGAGCCGGCGGCCTCGCGCTTGGCGTCCAGGGCGCGCAGCTTGGGCGCGCGCTCATCGTAGAAGCGCTTCATCTGGTCGATAAGCTCGGCGAACATGTCGCCGTTGTCGTAAAGCTCCATGTAGAGCCAGCGCAGCTCGTCGTGGTGGCGGGCAAGGCGCTCGGCGAACGCCCGGTCGGCGGCCTCTTGGGCGGCCTGCGCGGCGGCTTTGGCCTTTGCGGGAGTCTTGGCGCCTGCCTTGGCGCCTGCCTTGGCGGCGGATCCGGCTTTTGCGGGCGCGCCTGCCTTGGCTTTGTCGGGAGCCTTCTTCTCGGACGTGGCCTTGGCCTTTGCCTTGGCGGCTTTGGCCGCGCCCTGCTTTGCTGCCGCGTCCTGGGCCGCGGGCTTTGCGGTCGCGGCCTTGGTTGCGTGCGTGGGGGCTGGCGCCTTGGCCGCCTTGGAAGCCTTGGGCGCTGCGGGTGCGGCCGGCTTGCTTGCGATCGCCGGTTTTGCGTCAGCCGGCTTGGCGGCCGTCTTCTTTGCGTCAACCGGCTTTGCGGCTGCCTTTTTTGCGGCGGAGGCGGGCTTTGCTGCGGGCTTTGGGGCCGCGGTTGCCTTCGCGGCTGGTTGCGGGACGTTGGCCGATGCGGTGCGGGCGGGCTTGTCCTGTGCTGCCATGTGAGGGTTCCTTCCCCTGTCGTGAGTGCGTCGAGCAGCCCCTATTCTAGGGCTCCCAGGCAGATGCTTGCTCAGCAAAATCGCAGGTAGCAGCGTAAAAAGGGCCGTATATACCCCTATGCGAGAAACGCGTCGCACCGAGGTGGATTTTTATATCCAGTCGCGACCCGCTTGCGAGCGCCCGCAAGGCGCCCCGCTCCCAAGCTTACCGAAACGTCACCCAAGCGTAAGGCAAATCGATGGCAGCGCGCTTCTCGCCCTCTCAGAATGGCAGGCAGGGAACCGGAGGCGGGACGAGGGGAGAGCGATGGAGCTCATCAGGCGTTTCTTGAGCGGGTACAGCGAAAACTTTCTTGCCGCGGTGGCCCTGTGGCCCATGGCGTCGTTTCTGCTGACGCTGCCCATCCTCGCCTATCTCTACCATCGGGACGGGCGGCTCAAGCCGGTGTCGGTCGTGTCCACCTACCTCGCCGTCCTCTACGTTCTGGGGCTGGGTTGCTTCACGCTCTACCCGCTGCCCTCGGGGACCTCGGGCCCGGGCATCACCTACGGTGTGCCCTGGCAGCTCAACCCGCTTGCCCCCATCGGCGACTTCATGCGCGAGGGGCTCTCCACCTTGCCGCAGATCCTGTTCAACGTGGTGTTTTTCGTTCCGCTGGGGTTCATCGCGGGGCGTTTGCTGCGCCTCGGCTTCGGTCGGTCGGTGGCGCTGGGGCTCGCGGCGTCGCTGTTCATCGAGGTCGCGCAGGGGACGGGCCTTTTCGGTGTCTACGCGTACGCCTTCCGCACGGCCGATGTGGACGATCTCATCTACAACACCGCCGGCGCGGCCCTGGGTTGGCAGTGCGCCCGGGCGCTGGGGCGCGTGCTGCCGCCGGGGGCGCTCGCCCAAGAGGGGGCCGTCACCCGCGAGCCCGGGTTCATCCGGCGTTGCGTTGCGTTTTGGCTGGACCTTCTGCTGGTGGGGGTTCTCGCGCTCGTGCTCTGCGGGGCGCTCTCGCTGGTGTTGTGGAGCGTTCCCGCAGCGCGCGGCTTGGCGGGCGGCCCATGGATGCTCTTTGTGCTCGCGACGGTGTTCGTCCTGGTGGAGGGCGTGTGGCCGTGGTTCCACAAAGGGTCGACCCCGGGCGGCGCGTTTGTGCGCATGACCTGCGAGACGCGCGACCGCGTCGGGGTGCGCCGCGCCGCGTTCTTCCTGGCGCGCGTGGCCGTGCTCGCCGCCTCGTGCCTGTTCTTTCCCTTCGCATGGCCGGCGCTGGCCCTCTTCTTCCTTATAGCCCACCGCATGCCCTACGACTTCATCTGAGTCGCGGCGTTCCTCCCGCCGCCTCGCTTGAGTCCCTGCCGGCCGCGCTCCAGCTGTGCTTCAGGTGCCCTCCAGCTGCGCTGCCGGGGCCGTCGAAACTCTGGAGCGAGTGTTTCGCTGCTTCCAGAGTTTCGACGAGAAGGGAAACACATATGCATATGCAAGCGAGAACAACGGGAGCTTCTCGCAAAAGTATGCGCTTATCGCAATAATTATGCACTGAGCCAAAAGAAGCGTCGAAACTCTGACGCCAATGTTTCGACAACCTCAGAGTTTCGCGGGCTGGATGGGAAAGGCGAGAAAAACGCGCGGCCCTGTGACGGAAGCCGCCGCCTGCGCACTGAGCCCCGTTTTTCCGTCGGGCCCGGCCGGCAGGAGCGTCCAGGCCTCTCGGCGGTGCGCGTCAGAACCGGGGCTGCTACCATGGAGGGGTGCGCAGACGATCGCTACCACGGAGGGGTGCGCGGGCGATCATATGCGCGGACGATCGCATGTGCGGACGATCGCATGTGCGGGGAGGACGCAGGAGGGGTTCCATGACGCCGATTGCGAAGATGCTGCTGGGCGGCGCGCTGGACGAGGACGTGCTGAGGGGCGCGGAGCGCTCGACGCTCATGCTGGTGGACGAGCCGCTGCGCCAGTACTCGTCGTTTTTCCTGCGGCTCATTGCGGCCACTGTGGTGGCTACGGCCGGTATCGCCGCCGACTCGGCGACCACCATCATCGGCGCCATGCTTATCGCGCCGCTCATGTCGCCCATGCTGGGAACCGCGTTGGCCACGGCGCTCGGCCGCCCGGGCGCGGCGGTTCGCACGCTCGCGCTCACGGTTTTCGGCATGGCCCTCGTGGTGGCCGTATCGGCCGGCGTCACGGCGCTGATCCCCGTGGCGGCCGACATGGAGACCAACACGCAGGTGCTGGCCCGCACCTCACCGCGCCTGGTCGACCTCATCATTGCGCTTGCCTCGGGCTTCACCGCGGCGCTTGCCTCCATGCGGCGCGACATCCCCGACGCTGTTCCCGGCGTTGCCATTTCAGCCTCGATCGTGCCGCCGCTCTGCGTGGTCGGCGCCGGCCTGTACGAGGGCGCTCCCCAGGCGTCCATGGGGGCGTTCCTGCTGTTCACGGCCAACTTCATCGCCATCCAGGTCATGGGCGCCGCCGTTTACCTGCTCATGGGGCTCGGCGCCAAGCACTTCTCTACGTTGGCCTCAAACGCGCGCGCCCTTTGGTACACCATGGTCGCCGCCAGCGCGCTGGCGGTTGGTGCGCTGCTGTTCCAAAGCAGCATGGGGGTCTTGCGCGCCGCCGAGCAGGAGCGCGTGGTGCAGGACGCCGCGGCGTCGTGGCTCCAGGACACGCGTTACCGCGTGGTGAGTCTGGACATCGACGAAAACAACCTCTACCTGCAGATAGCCGGTACCGGTGCTCGCCCGTCGGTCGACGACCTCAACGACGCTCTCCTCGACCAGGGCGTGGAGCTTGGGAGCATTGCGCTTTCCGTGGTGGACGAGCAGCGCGTGGAGAACGGCTAGCGCGCCGCGCGCCTCTGCGCCCGGTTGCTTTGCGTCCTGCGAGGCGGGGGCGGGCTGTGCTGCTTGCTAAGAGAGCCAAAGGGCCCTTCTCTGTTGTCAACCGCCCCGCCGGGGCCGTCGAAACTCTGGAGCGAGTGTTTCGCTGCTTCCAGAGTTTCGACGAGAAGGGAAACACATATGCATATGCAAGCGAGAACAACGGGAGCTTCTCGCAAAAGTATGCGCTTATCGCAATAATTATGCACTGAGCCAAAAGAAGCGTCGAAACTCTGAGGCGAGAGTTTCGACGTTTCCGGTGTTTCGACGATGCCGGGGCTCCGCGGGGCCTCAGGCGGGCAGCTTGCAGACGTTCACCCAGCGCACGGGCTGCGCGGCGTAGCGCTCAAGCTCATCCAGGGTGAGGCCGATGGCGCTGTTGGCGCTTCCGCAGGCGGGGTAGACCGTCTCGAAGCGGCGCAGGCTCTCGTCCAGGTAAACGTCGCAGCCATCGTTCACGGCAAAGGGGCATACGCCGCCCACGGCATGGCCGATGAGGTTCTCGGCCTCGTCGGCTTTGAGCATCTTCGCTTTGGTGTGGAAGGTTGCCTTGAACTTGGGGTTGTCTATGCGCGCGTCGCCCGCGGCCACCACGAGCGCCACGCGGTCGCCCACCTTGAACGAGAGCGTCTTGGCGATGCGCTCCGGCTCGCACCCCACGGCGGCCGCCGCCAGCTCGACGGTGGCGCTCGACGTGTCGAACTCCAGGATGCGTTCCTCAATGCCCAGCTCGCGGAAATACGCGCGCACCTTCTCGATGGCCATGGCGTGCCTCTTCTTTCGTTGCCTGACAGCCCTGTTGTCTGACAGCCCTGCAGTATAGCGCTGCCTGCGCCCGCTCAGCGGCGGGCGTGTCCCAGGTTGCCCGCGCGTTTCAGACCGGTGCGTTTAACAAAATCGCACCGAAGGCATAAGAATCGGGTCGGAAGCGCCCAAAAGTTATGCCTTCGGTGCGATTATTCTGCGGGCGAGAAGTCCCTTTTCCGTGGGGGCCGCTCTTTTCTGCGGGCGAGAGCCGCTCTTCCCGCCTTAGCGCTTGTCGGCCAGGAAGAACAGCGCCATGGTGCCGGGGCCCGAGTGGGCCCCGATGACGGGGTCGACGTAGTTGATGCGGATGTCGGACACGCCCAGCTCGTCGCGGACGAGGCCCGCCAGGTACTCGGCGTCCTCGATGCAGTCGCCGTGGGTGATGAAGATGGGCTCTTGGATGGGGCGGTTGACGCTTGCGGCCATGTGCTTCACCAGGGCCTTGAGCGACTTCTTGCGCCCGCGTACCTTTTCCAGCGGGATGAGGTGCCCCTCGTCGTCGACGTGCATGACGGGCTTGATGTTGAGCATGGTGCCCGCCCAGGCGCTCGTGCGGCTCACGCGCCCGCCGCGGAACAGGAACATCAGGTCGTCGACGGTGAACCAGTGCGCTAGGTGCAGCTTGTTGTCCTCGACCCACTGGGCAACCTCCTCCAGGCTCTTGCCCGCGCGCGCCAGCTGGGCGGCGTGGTACACCAGCAGGCCCTCGCCGCCGGAGGCAGCGAGCGTGTCGACGGCCACGAGCTTGCGGTCGGGGTAAGCGTCGGAAAGCTGGCGGCACAGCAGGGCGGTGGACTCGTACGTGCCCGACAGGCCGCTCGAGAACCCCAGGTACAGCACGTCTTTCCCAGCGTCCAGGATGGAGCGAAGGGTTTGCTCCGATTCCGCGACGTTGGGGAGCGACGTCTTGATGACCTTGCCCGCGCGCATCATGGTGTAGAACTGCCTGAGGTCCGTGACCTGCCCTTTCAGATAGCTGCGGTGCTCGGTGCCGTCCACCATGAAGGTGAGCGGCAGGATGTGCAGCCCCAGCTCGTCGATGGTTGCCTCGGTCAGGTTGCAACTTGAGTCGGTGACGATCTCGAATGCCATGGGAGCCTTCCTTTCGGTTGTTTCACCCTGCTATGGTACCCGCGCCGCGCGGAAAATGCTCCGGAGAAAAGCGCGTTTAACCTCAGCTCGACCGCGCTGGGCGGTTGCCGCCCGCGTGGCTGGGCGGGTGCGGGCGAGAAGCGCGGGCCGGTGACCGGCCGCGCTTGCCCACGCCGCCGGCCGGGTCCCGCGCTGCCGCCCGCCGCCGCGACCTTGCCGCGGAACCCGCCGCGTTCTGGGCGGTGCGGGCGCGCGTGCCGTTTGCCGGCCCGGATCGACCGCTCGCCCCGATGTCCCTAGCCGCGTTTTTGCCGCGGGTCCGGCAAAAACCAAACACCATAGCACCGACGGGGTCCCATAAGCCCCTCGTAGGGCGAGAAGCGCGCGTCTAGCCTGAAAGGCAAGGCAACCCGGCTCGCCGGGGCACTACGATGAGAAGGAGCAGGACATGGTTCCCATGGCAAAGGAGGCGCCGCGCGAGGGGCGGCGCGTAAGCGAGGGGCGCGGGCGCGATCGGGCGGCGGCGCGCGGCGCGTCGGTCCTGGTGCCGCGCAGCCGCCTGATGAGGCAGCTGGCCGAGGCGGAGGAGGCGTCGGGAACGGTCTTTTTGTGCGCCCCGTTTGGGTTCGGCAAGACCGCGGCCCTTTTGGAGCTCGTCATGCAGGCGCGCAGCGACGGTGCCGCGGCCGCGCGCATCATCGACGCGCGCGGGCTCACGGCTGCGGAGTTCGTCCAGCAGATCGACGCGGCGGCCGGCGAGCTCGACCCGGCGGGCAGCCAGCTGGTGGCCGTCGACAACGTGCCCAACTACGGCAGGGAGCGCTGCGCGCGGGTGGCGGACGGCTTGCGGCGCCTGCGCACTGCGGGCTGCAAGGTGGTCCTCAGCTGCACGCCCTCGTCCGACGCGCTCATGCGCTCCATGGGCGACGCGGCCAAGATCGGCGCGCAGTCGTTCAAGGTCCAGGCCCGCGAGTACGCCGACTGGGCGCGGGAGCTGGCCATATCGCCGCAGGTCGACATGTACGGCTACACGCAGGGCGTCCCCGCCTTCGTGGCGGCGCTCCGGGGCCTGACCGAGCGCCCCGAGGACTCGTCGGCGCTCGACCACGAGGTGGCGGCGGTTTACCGCGAGGCCGTCATGGGCCGCAGCGGCGGGGCTCCGCGCCTCATGCGGGCCATGGTGCTGGCGCGCACCGGCACGTTCGACATGCTCAAGCGCGGGGGCGTGCGCGCCAGCGAGGCCGATGTGCGCCGCATCCGCCGCGGGTGGCCGCTGTTCGGCCTGGACGGCGGGGGCGGGGGCTTTTCCTGCGTGCGGATGCGGAAGGGCACCTACGAGCAGCTCGCGCGGCTCATCGCCGCGCAGGAGCCCGAGCTGGCGGCGCGCGTGGCCCGCGCGCTGATGCTGGCGGGCCGCACCGACGACGCGCTCTGGATGGCCGTGAACGTGCTGGACCGGACGGAGGCGGGCGCGCTCATCGCCCGCTTTCCCCTGCAGGCGTGCTTGGACGGCCACGCCGCGGACGTGCGGGCCGTCTATGACGACCTGGACGCCGTGCGCCGCCGCGCGGACGCGCGCCTGCGCCCGAACGGCGGCGAGCCCGACCCGCCGGCCGACCTGGGGCTCGTGCTCGCCGCCTACGCCTCGTCGCTCGTCATGGGGGATTACCGCGTCGCCCGCGCGCTCTCGTTCGAGCTTGCGGCCCGGGCGGACGGCGTTGCGCGCGAGATCGCCCCCGACGACTGGGACGCCGCGCTGGCGTGCTGCGAGCTCTGGGGGCCGGTGGGCGAGGCGGCGCTGCCGCAGGTCGCCTTCGCGGGCTCCCACGAGCCCGCGGAGCGCACGGTCCAGCTCAGGCTTCACCTGCGCATGCGCGAGGCGCTCCTCGACGGATCGGCGCCGCAGGCGGTTCCGGATCTGCGCGGGCACGCGCTCGAGAACGGCAGCGTGATCGACCTCCCGGGGCTGCTCGTGCGCCTGGACCTCATGCTCGCGGACGCCTTCGCGGGATCCTCGTCCGAGCACGCGCCCGACCTCGCGCGCTTGGACGAGCTGGCGCAGCTGATGGAGGAGCGCAAGATGCTCGGGCCGGCGGCGTACGCGCGCCTCGTGGCGGCCACCTGCGCCATGATCGGCCATGGCGCCGCGCGCGACGACGCGGTCTTCAGCGAGGCCACGGCCGCCGCCGTGCGCGCCGTCAGCGTGCCCTTCCAGTTGCTGGCCATGACGGCGCACGGGTGGAACGACCTGCTGCGCGGCCAGGTCGTGAGCGCCCAGTTCCGCGCCCAGCAGGTGCTGCGCCTGGCCGAGGGCCGCCGCACGCCGCTTTCGGATTGGGCCGGCCTTCTCGACGCGGTCGCCACGGTGCGCTCGTCCTCGCTCGTATCCCTGCGCGCCGAGGCCGACGCGTGCGACTTGGACGAGGAGGGCGTCGACGGCTACGAGGCGTGGCGCGTGGCGCTCGTGCTCTCCGCGGTGCGGTCCGACGCTGAGCTCGCCGCGTGGTTCTCGCGCTGCCGCCCGGCTCTGCTCGCGCCCAAGATGGCCGCCCCCGCGCGCCTGGCCGTGACCTGCGCCGGCGACGCCGCCTGCGCTTTGCGTCGCCTGCTCCCCGACTCGTTCTCCGGGGACGATGCGGACGCGCCTGCCGTGCCGCCGGCCTTGGTCCCGGCGCGGGACTTGGGTCTCGGCCAAGTGCGCCTGCGTCTGTTCGGCGGCTTCTCGGCCGAGAAGAACGGGCACGTGCTCGTGTCGGAGGCGTGGCGCCGGCGGCGCGCCGAGTCGCTCGCGGCGCGGCTGGCGCTGTGTCCGGGCGCGTACGTGGAGCGCTCCGTCATCGCGCGCGAGATGTGGCCCCAGAGCGACTACAAGCACGCGCGCGAGAACCTCTACATGACGCTGTCGTCGCTGCGCCGCGCCTTCGGCCAGGTGGCGGGAGGCCCGGCCTACGTGGTGGCGCAGGGCGACGGGGTCGCCCTCAACGCGGAGTTCGTGACCACCGACGTGGCGGTCTTCAACGCGGTGGCGCGCGACGTGCTGCTGCATCGCGAGGACATGCCCACGCCCCGGCTCGTGGAGCAGTGCCTCAAGCTCGAGGAGCTCTACGCCGGCCCGCTCTACCAGCCCACGCGCGGGGTCACGGACTTCTTCGAGCGCGCCCGCGCCGCGCTCAGGACCAAGTTCCTGGACTGCATGGTCGTGGGCGCGTCGGCGGCCCTGTCCGACGGCCAGCTGCCGGTGGCGTCGTGGCTCGCGCAGGCGGCGCTCTCCCAGAAGCCCTACCGCGAGGACGCGGTGCGCTGCGCCCTGCGCGTCTTCGGCAAGCAGGGTCGCCGCGCCGAGGCCGTGGCCCTGTTCGAGGACCATGCCCGGCAGCTGGCCTGCACTGCCGGCAGCGCCCCCGAGCGCGAGACCTGCGAGGTTTACGAGCGCATCCTCTCCGGCGATTTGGCCGGCGCCGCGCGGTGAGGAGGGGGCGCGTTTTTCTCGCACGCGCCATCCCGATGTGCTAAAGTCTTGCCCAACGCGTTGACGGAGAGGGTTCCGCCCTGATGTCGAGGCCAAGAGAGGGAGGGTCATGGGCTGCAAGCCCTCCTGCCGAGACGGGCGGCGCGTTCACTCCCGAGCAGCGACCTGAACGGCGGGCGTCGCCCGCTCAGTAGGGGAGCCGCCCGCCCGGGCGACAACGGGCGCAAAGAGGGCATGCGGGGCGGACATCCCGCAGCCAAGCAA
The DNA here is from genome assembly GCA_944321435.1 of uncultured Coriobacteriaceae bacterium. Classification (GTDB taxonomy): domain Bacteria; phylum Actinomycetota; class Coriobacteriia; order Coriobacteriales; family Coriobacteriaceae; genus CALUOB01. Next base: position 25,724 of record CALULH010000016.1, read on the forward strand.
GGTGGTACCGCGGTCAACAGCCGTCCTTGGAAGCTCGACAGGGGCTTCCAGGGACGGCTTTTTTCATGGGAGGGAATGAGGCATGGGTTTGATCGATGAGCTCGAACGGCTCGAGGGCGAGGCGCGGGCGCTTATCGCCGAGGCCGACACCGCCGAGAAGATCGAGGCGGCGCGCGTGGCCCTGCTGGGGCGCAAGGGCTCGCTCACGGGCATGATGCACATGATGGGCAAGGTGTCGCCCGAGGAGCGCCCCGCGCTCGGCAAGCGCGCCAACGAGCTGCGCCGCCTGATCGAGGGGCTGCTGCAGCAGAGCGCTTCGGCCGTGCGCGCGGACGCCATGAGGAGCCTGATGGCGTCCGAGGCCGTGGACGTCACGCTGCCGGGCATCCGGCCCGCGCTGGGGCACCAGCACCTGATCTCGGCCATCATCGAGGAGATGGAGGACGTCTTCTGCGGCATGGGGTACACCGTTGAGCCTGGCCGCCAGGTTGAGACCACGTACTACAACTTCACGGCGCTGAACGCCCCGGAGGACCATCCCAGCCGCTCGGCGCGCGACACCTTCTACGTGGTGGACGACGCCGCCGGCACCGCCGACCACGCCGAGAAGCACGCCCGCGGCGAGTCCGACATCCTGCTGCGCACCCAGACCTCGGGTCAGCAGGTGCACGCGCTGGAGCGCGGCGAGCTGCCCATCTACATGATCTCCCCGGGCACCGTGTACCGCCCGGACACCCCGGACGCCTGCCATCTGCCTCAGTTCAACCAGGTCGAGGGGCTCGTGGTCGACGAGGGCATCACCTTCGGCGACCTCAAGGGCACGCTCGACACCTTCATCCGCGCCATGTTCGGCCAGGACCGCAAGACGCGTTACCGCCCGCACTTCTTCCCGTTCACCGAGCCCAGCTGCGAGGTCGACGTGTCGTGCAACGTCTGCCACGGCGAGGGCTGCAGCTTCTGCAAGCACACCGGCTGGATCGAGATCCTGGGCTGCGGCATGGTGGACCCCAACGTGCTCGAGATGAGCGGCGTGGACTCCGAGAAGTACACCGGCTTCGCCTTCGGCATCGGCGTGGAGCGCGTGGCGGCGCTGCGTTACGACCTGCCCGACCTGCGCGCCCTCATGACCGGCGACATGCGCTTCCTCGCCCAGTTCTAATCCCGCCCGCGCGCTTGCGCGCATCAACGCAAAAAGAGAGGAGGAGCCGCCATGCGCGTCTCCTATAAATGGCTCAAGACCATGGTGGATGTGCCGGAGGACCCGCAGGAGCTGGTCGCCGAGCTCATCCGCACCGGCACCGAGGTGGAGGGGGTCGATACGGTCGGCCAGTCCTTCGACCACGTGGTGACCGGTCAGGTGCTCACCAAGGAGCCCCATCCCGATTCCGACCATATGTGGGTTACCACGGTCGACGTGGGCGCGGCCAACCTGGGCAAGGACGGCAGCCCGGAGCCGCTCACGATCGTCTGCGGAGCCCAGAACTTCAACGCCGGCGACCACATCGTGGTTGCCATGGTGGGCGCCGAGCTTCCCGGCGGCGTCAAGATCAAGAAGGCCAAGCTGCGCGGCGTGCCGTCGTGCGGCATGAACTGCTCGGCCCGCGAGCTGGGGCTGGGCTCCGATCATTCCGGCATCATGATCCTGCCCGAGGACGCGCCGGTGGGCGTGCCCTTCGCCCAGTACGCCGACCTCGCCGACACGGTGCTGGACTGCGAGATCACCCCCAACCGCCCCGACTGCCTGTCCATGATCGGCATAGCGCGCGAGGTGGGCGCCATTCTTGACCGCGACACTCACGTGGAGCTCCCCGCCGTGCGCGCCGAGTCCGGCGCGCCGGCCGCCGACGCCGTGACGGTCGAGATCGCCGACGAGAGCCTGTGCGACCGCTACGTCATGCGCGTGGTGCGCGACGTCCACGTGGGGCCGTCGCCCGACTGGATGGTGGAGCGCCTGGCCGCCGCCGGCGTGCGCAGCATCAATAACGTGGTGGACATCACCAACTACGTCATGATGCTCACCGGCCAGCCCCTGCACGCCTTCGACATGGCCGCCTTCGAGGCGGACGAGAACGGTCAGCGCCACGTGGTGGTGCGCGCCGCGCAGGAGGGCGAGAAGTTCACGACGCTCGACGGCAAGGAGCGCGTGCTGGCAGCGGGCATGGGCCTCATCACCGACAACGGGCGCCCGGTTGCGCTCGCGGGCGTGATGGGCGGCCTCAACTCCGAGATCGAGGACGACTCCACCGACGTGCTCATCGAGAGCGCCTGCTTCAACGCCGGCCGCACCTCGCACACGAGCCGCGACCTCGACCTCATCTCCGAGGCCTCCCTGCGCTTCGAGCGCCAGGTGGACATCGACGGCTGCGTGCAGGTCGCCGACATCACCGCCGCGCTCATCGAGGAGCTGGCGGGCGGCGCGGTCGCCCCTGGCTACGTGGAGGTTTACCCCCGTCCCGTCGAGCCCGCCGCCATTCGCCTGCGGCTGGAGCGCGTGGACGCCATCTGCGGCGCCGCGATCGACCCCGACTTCACGCGCCGGAGCCTCGCGCGCCTGGGCTGCGCGGTCGAGGACGCCGGCGAGGGCGTCCTCGCGGTGACCGCCCCCACCTTCCGCCCCGACCTGGTGCGCGAGATCGACCTGATCGAGGAGATCCTGCGGCTGTGGGGCATGGACCGCGTGACGGCCACCATCCCGGCGGCCAAAAACCACGTGGGCGGCCTCACGCCCGAGCAGACCCTGACCCGCAAGATCGGACGCATCCTGCGCGCCTGCGGCCTCAACGAGACGACCACCTACGGATTCGCCGCACCCGGCGACCTTGAGAAGATCGGCATGTCCGAGGAGGGACGCGGGGTTCCCGTGAGGCTCATGCGCCCGCTCGTGGCCGAGCAGTCCGAGATGCGCAGGTCGCTTCTCCCCGGCCTTCTCGAGTCGGTGAACTACAACGAGGACCACGGCAACGCCAACATCCAGCTCTACGAGGTGGGCACGCTCTTTATCGGCCGGCCCGGCAAGAGCCAGCCCAAGGAGCGCCAGTCGGTGGCCGCCGTCATGGCCGGCGCCTGGGGCGACGTCACGTGCAACCAGAAGTTCCATCCCCTGCGCTTCTTCGACGGCAAGGGCATTGTGGAGGAGCTTCTCGCCCAGCTGCGCGTGGAGAAGGTCCGCTTCCGCCCGTGCGACCCTGAGTCCTACGGCTTCCTGCAGCCCGGCCGCGCTGCCGAGGTGCTCGCCGGCGGCACGGTCCTGGGCTGGGTCGGCGAGATCCACCCCAAGGCGCGCGATGCCTACGGCATCAAGCTGCCGGTGACGGCCTTCGAGCTCGATCTCGAGGCGCTGCTGCGCGCCGCCCGCCCGCAAGGCGCCTACCGGGCGTTCTCGCCGTACCCCGCCGTCGAGGTCGATCTCGCCATCGTGGTGGACGAGTCCGTGACCTGCGAGACGCTGGAGCAGCGCCTGCGCTCGGCCGGCGGGAAGCTCCTCTCCGACGTGCGCCTCTTCGACGTTTACCGCGACGAGGAGCGCGTGGGCGCGGGCAAGAAGTCCATGGCCTTCTCGCTCACCTACCGCGCCGACGACCACACCCTGACCTCCGCCGAGGTCGAGAAGGTCCACAGCAAGCTCGTCGCCAAGGTGTGCCGCGCGGTCGGAGGCGAGGTTCGCTCCTAGGCCGGACGGTGCGTCCAGGTACCCCTTTGCCCCTTGTCCTTCGCGCATCGCGGGTGGGCGCGCTCTCCGCGCGGGGCGGTCCGGGGCGCCTGGGCGCGCCTGTTGCGCGGCGCGTGGTTAGGTATGCGAGAAAGGCGTGCGGCTCATGCCCAGCTGGAACATACATATGGCCGAGACGGAGCGCTTGCTCGCGGCGCCGGGGGCGGAGGCCCTCGGCGTACGCGATCCCAACGCGTTTCTCTTCGGCAACCTGGTGCCCGACATCTACGTGGGGTACATGGTGCCCGACGTGGACCGCAAGCTCCCGTACCGCGAGACGCACTTCGCGGGGGCGGGCGCCATTCCGTGCCCGCGCGACGACGAGTTCTGGGACCGCTACGTCGTGGCGGCCGATCGCCGTGGCGAGGATCCCGGAGACCTGGTGCTCGGCGTGTGGGCGCATCTGGCGGCCGACAACATGTGGAACTCGCGCGTTCGGCGCTTCATCGCGGCCCGGGGCATCCCGGCGGGGGAGCGCACCCGCGTGCGCAAGCAGACCGATTTCGACACCTTCGGCCACCTGCTGCCCGTGCACGCCGCGCCGCACGCTTCCGAGGAGCTCTACCGTGCGGCCGAGGCGTTCCCGCAGTACCCCATCGACCGGCGCACGGTGGACAAGGCGCTTGCCTCGGCTGACCGGATCGCGCGCGGAAACGCCCCCTCCGCGCCGGCCAGGCTGTCCTACACCTTGCTCGACCAGGCGTTTTTCGACAGTGTGTACCGCGACGTGCTGGAGCATACCGCGCGCCGCCTGTCCGAGCGCGCCCGCGTGCTTGCGAGCCGCCGCTGACCGATGCTGCCGCCCCTTGCAGCCCCTGCCGTTCGATAGGGTCGTTTGCGCTGGTAAACGCGCAGGCGGCCCTTTTTTGCGCGAACGCCCCCTTTGCTTGCGCACGCTGGGGGCCGCAGACGCGCCGATCCCCGATTGTGCCCGCCTGCGCGCCCGCGCAAGGCGTATCCTGCTAGGTGTATCAGTGTCCATCGATCAGCAGGAGGATCGATTTACATGGTTGACGTTATGAAACTGCTTGATGAGTGGGTTGAGAACGTAACGGATCCGACGCTCGCCGCCGAGTTGGCCGAGATGAAGGAGAAGAACGACTCCGACGCCATCACCGATGCCTTCTTCCAGGATCTCGAGTTCGGCACGGCCGGCCTGCGCGGCACGCTGGGCGCCGGCACCAACCGCATGAACATCTACACGGTGGGCCGCGCGAGCCAGGGCTTCGCCGACTACCTGGTGGCCAACTTCGAGAACCCCACGGTGGCCATCGCGCGCGACAGCCGCAACAACGGCGAGCTGTTCGTCAAGACCGCCGCGGCCATCTTCGCCGCCAACGGCGTGACCGCCTACGTGTACCCCAGGATCTCTCCCGTTCCGACCCTTTCCTGGGCCGTGCGCGACCTTAAGTGCTCCGGCGGCGTGTGCGTGACCGCTTCGCACAACCCCGCCCAGTACAACGGTTACAAGGCCTACGGCCCCGACGGCTGCCAGATCACCTCCGAGGCCGCCGCTGCCATCTCCGCCTCCATTGCCGAGACCCCCATGTTCGGCGGCGCCAAGACCATGGACTTCGACGAGGCGGTCGAGAAGGGCCTCGTCAAGTGGATCGGCGATGACTGCCTGGACCGCTATTACGACGCCGTGGTGTCCAAGTCCGTCAACAACCTCTCCGACGACGAGATCGCCAAGGCCCCGCTCAAGCTGGTCTACACCCCGCTCAACGGCACCGGTCTGATCCCCGTGACGACCGTCCTCAACAAGGTGGGCGTTACCGACATCACCATCGTTCCCGAGCAGAAGGAGCCCAACGGCGACTTCCCGACTTGCCCCTACCCGAACCCCGAGATTCGCGAGGCCATGCAGAAGGGCATCGACCTGTGCGAGGAGGTCCATCCCGACCTGCTGCTGGCGACCGACCCGGACGCCGACCGCGTGGGCGTTGCCTGTAAGGACGGCGACGACTACACGCTGCTGACCGGCAACGAGATGGGCGTCCTGCTGCTGGACTACATCTGCAAGATGCGCGCCGAGCGCGGTGAGGACCTCAAGACCAAGGTCGCCGTCACCACCATCGTGTCCTCCTCCATGGTCGATCCGCTGGCCGAGAAGTACGGCTTCGAGCTGCGTCGCTGCCTGACCGGCTTCAAGTACATCGGCGACATCATCACGAGCCTGTCCGACGCCGACGAGGTCGACCGCTTCATCTTCGGCTTCGAGGAGTCCTACGGATACCTCTCCGGCGACCATGTGCGCGACAAGGACGCCGTCAACGCCTCCATGCTCATCTGCCAGATGGCCCAGTACTACAAGCTCAAGGGCATGAACCTGGTCCAGGCCATGCGCGCGCTCTACGAGGAGCTGGGCTACTACCTGAACAAGACCATCTCGCTCTCTTACCCGGGCGCCGACGGCTCCGCCAAGATGGCAGGCATCATGGCCGGCCTGCGTGCCGAGGCTCCGACCGAGCTGGCGGGCACGGCGGTCGACAAGGTCGTGGACTACGGCGAGGGCGTCAACGGCCTGCCCAAGGCCAACGTCATCGAGTTCGATCTCGCCACGGGCGACAAGATCATCATCCGCCCGTCCGGTACCGAGCCCAAGATCAAGGCGTACCTCTTTGCCAAGGGCGCGACCAAGGCAGATGCCGAGGACGTTCTCGTGAAGCTCGAGGAGGCCGCGCGCGAGATGCTCGCGTAGGTCTGTCCTATCGCTTATAGAGGGGACATCGCCGCTGGGAAAGATGTCTCTCCGAAGGGGCCGCTCCGCGAGGGGCGGCCCTGCATTTGTGCAGATTCCGTGAACCCCCTCCCGCCCCTTGCCGGGAGGGGGGAGGGGGTGGCAGTATATCTCCTTGCCG
>CALULH010000017.1 GCA_944321435.1 uncultured Coriobacteriaceae bacterium
ACCTCGACCTCGACCTCCTGGCCGACCTTGACGACCTCGGAGGGGTGGTTGACGTGGTTCCAGGAGAGCTCGGAGATGTGGATGAGGCCGTCGATGCCGCCCAGATCCACGAAGGCGCCGAAGTCCACGATGGAGGAAACGGTGCCCTTGAGGCGCATGCCGCTCTTGAGCTTGGAGAGGATCTCCTGACGCTCGGCCTTGCGGGACTCCTCGAGCACGACGCGACGGGACAGCACCACGTTGTTGCGGTTGCGGTCCATCTCGATGACGCGAGCCTCGATGGAGGTGCCCAGGTAGGTGGAGAGATCCTTGACACGGCGCAGATCCACGAGGGAGGCCGGCAGGAAGCCGCGCAGGCCGATGTCGAGGATAAGGCCGCCCTTGACGACCTCGATGACCTCGCCCTCGACGTTCTCGCCGGAGTTGAACTTCTCCTCGATGCGGTTCCAAGCACGCTCGTACTCGGCGCGCTTCTTGGAGAGGATCAGGCGGCCGTCCTTGTCCTCCTTCTGGAGAACGAGGGCCTCGATGGTGTCGCCCAGGTTAACGATGTCTGCAGGGTTGGCATCCTTGCGGATGGAGAGCTCGCGAACGGGGATGACGCCCTCGCTCTTGAAGCCGATGTCAAGCAGCACCTCGTCCTTCTCGATCTTGACGATCGTGCCGGTGACCAGGTCGCCCTCGTCGAACTCGGTCATCGTGCCGTCGATGAGGTTGTCCATCTCGGCGTCGCTGACATCCTCCAGCGAAAAGATGGACGCGTTCTGAATCTCACTCAAAGGTGGACCCCTTCCGGATACGGGGCCCCGATTGCTTGCACCTGCAGATGAGCGCAAACGGGCGAACCTGCCTGCACGCACCGATAGGAAACACCTCGGGGGCCGATAGATACACTGCGTGAACGATAATCACGCGTTTGATAGATTACGTTGAAAACCGGGCGATTGCAAGGGGCAGAAACAAGGTTTCCGCCCCATTACGCAAAGTTTTCTCAAGCATCCCGCGCGCGTCATGCGAGGCGGAAAACGGCAGGTACCGTACGAGTCCGCCCCTTTACGCGCCCTTTACGCGTTGGCCGCGTCGAGAGCCAGCTTGGCGGCGCCGTAGATGCCCGCGTCGTTACCGATCTTCGCCAGCACGATCGGGATGTCCTTGCACGAGGAGAACGCGTAAGCGCGGTAGACCTTGGATACGGCGTCGATGAGCGGGTCGCCGGCATTGGAGACGCCGCCGCCGATGATGAAGACCTCCGGGTCGACCGTGGCGGCGATGGCGGCAAGCGCTCTGCCCAGGTAGGCAGCGAACTTCTCGACCACGCGGGCCGCGACCACGTCGCCGGCCTTGTAGGCGTCCCAGACGCTCTTGGACGAGACCTCGTCGTTGCGCAGAACGCTGGCGTCCTCCGACGCCGCGAGCTCCTCGTTGGCCAGGCGCACGATGCCCGTTGCGGACGTGTACTGCTCCAGGCAGCCGGCGTTGCCGCAGTTGCACTTGACGGTCTCGTCGGGGTTCACGTTGATGTGGCCGATCTCGCCGCCGGCGCCATGGGAGCCGGAGACCATCTTGCCGTCGATGACGATGCCGCCGCCGACGCCCGTGCCGAGCGTCACCATGACCACGTTCTTGGAGCCTTCGCCGCCGCCGCGCCACATCTCGCCGAGCGCGGCCACGTTGGCGTCGTTGCCCACCGCGGAGGGCAGGCCCGTGAGCTCGCGGAACTCGCCGGCAACGTCCTTGCGGCCCCAGTGCAGGTTGACGGCCACCGGAACCACCCCGTCGGCGTCCACCGGACCGGGGACGCCCAGGCCCGCGCCCACCACGTCGGCCTGGTCGATCTTGAGATCCCAGAGCCTGGCCTTCACCGACTCGGCCGTGTCGGGCAGGATGAAGCTGCCGCCCTCGCTCACGCGCGTGTTGACCGACCACTTCTCCACGAGCTCGCCCTCGGTCGTGAAGATGCCGCACTTGACCGTGGTGCCGCCCACGTCGATGCCGATGCAGTACTTAGCCATCGTCGTCCCTTCCTGCCTTTGTCGCGCCATGCCGGCGCCGCTGATAAGCCGATACGCGACAGTATACCGAGGGGCGGCGGCGCGCACGGCAGCGCTTCCGCAAGCGGCGCCTTTTGCGTGGCAATGGCAGGGCGAGAAGCGCGGGCGACAGGGCCGGGGCCCCTTCCCTACCGGCAGGCCCCGCAGGCCCGGCAGGCGCTCGGCGCCTGCGCGAGGCCGCCCTTGGCCGTCTCGCGCAGGGTGGCCGGCAGCGCGCGCCCCACGTCGAGCATGACCTGAGCCGCCTCGTCGAAGGGCACGAGGCTCTCCACCCCGGAGAGCGCCAGCTGCGCCGAGGAGAAGGCCGCCGCCACGCCGATGGCGTTGCGGTTCTGGCAGGGGACCTCCACCAGGCCGCCCACCGGGTCGCACACCAAGCCCAGGAGGTTTCCCAGCGCAATGGACGCGGCGTTGAGCGAGCAGGCGGGCGTGCCGCCCATCATCTGCACGAGGGCCGCCGCTGCCATGGCCGCGGCGCTTCCCACCTCGGCCTGACAGCCGCCCTCGGCGCCCGCCACGCAGGCGTTCACGCTGAGGCACAGCCCCACCGCCGCCGCGCAGAACAGCGCGTCCATCACCGATCCGTCGTCGAGGCCCAGCGCGTCCGCGGCCGCCAGCACGCAGCCGGGGACCACGCCCGCCGACCCCGCCGTCGGCGCCGCGACGATGACGCCCATGGTGGCCGACCGCTCGAGCACCGCCATGGCGCGCGCCACCGCGTCGGTCTGCACCGGGCCCATAAGCTCCGCGGCAAGGCGTGCGGCGCCCTGGGAGACGCGCTGCGCCTCTCCGCCGATGAGCCCGCCGAGCGAACGCTCGGGATTCTCGATCGGCGCGGCGGTCTCGTCGCGCATCACGGCCAGCACGCGCTGCATGGCCTCCACCATCGGACGCTCGCCCATGAGCGCCGCCTCGCGCACGGCCATAACCGCGCCGATGTTCATGCCGTACTTGTCGCAGAGGGCCAGGAGCGCCTCGCCGCTGTCGAACAGCTCGTCGATGGTGACGCCGGGGGCCGAGGGAGCGGCGCCCGGAACCCGCACAAAGGTGGCAGCGTAGATGTTCTCGCTCGCGCGCAGCTCCTCCAAGAGGATCTCGCGCGGCATCTCGTCCATCTCGAAGACGGTGTAGGCGTTGCCGCCGCGCTCGGTGCGGTAGGTGCGCATGAAGGCGATGTTGATGCGATGGGCGGAGAGCAGCACGGTGAGGTTGGCGAGCACGCCCGGGGCGTCGCGGTGCGCCACGAAGAGCGTGTCGTACTCGCCGGAGATGTCGACGTCGACGCCGTTGATCCGGCTCACGCGCACGCGCCCGCCGCCCAGGCTCTCGCCGCGCACCTGCATGGCGGCGCCGGCGTCATCCGTAAGCTCGATGTCCACGGTGTTGGGGTGCAGCGCCGGGTTGTCGGGCGCGCAGACGAAATCGAACGCGAGGCCGGCCTCCTCGGCCAGCGCGAAAGCGTCGCGGATGCGCTCGTCGTCCGTGGCGAGCCCCAGCACGCCCGCCACGAGCGCGCGGTCGGTGCCGTGGCCGCGGTAGGTATGCGCGAAGCTGTTGTGCAGCGTGAACCGCACCCGCCTTATCCGCCCCTCCACGAGCGACGCCGCCACCTGGGCGCACCTGAGCGCGCCCGCCGTATGCGAGCTGGACGGCCCCACCATCACCGGGCCGAGAACCTCAAACGCCGACATCTGGGCCATATGCCCTCCCTCTCCCGCCGACCATGCCGTATCGTTCCGCGCCCCATGGTAGCAGCAGATGCGTGCGAGAAGCGCCGAACGAGCTGCCGGCTTCGTTAGGGGACGGTAAGCAACCCCCCCGATCCGGCGACCCGTCCGAGGCCCCGCTGCCGGCAAGCGCCGCCGAGCGCCCGCTGCAGCCGCGCCCGAACAACCCGGCGCAAAAACAAAGGAGGGACGCCCCGAAGGACGCCCCTCGCATGGCGGCGGTTGCCGGTTTGCCTCTGGCCGCTAGCTATGCACGATCACGCAGTCGCCGATCTGGATGATGTCGTAGAGAGCGGCCGCCTTGTCCGACGGGAGGTTCACGCAGCCGTGGCTCCCCACGCTCAGGTACGCCTGCGGGTTGGAGAAGTTGGCGGTGCGCTGCCAGCTCGCGTCGTGCAGGCCGATGAGGTTGTCGACGAACGGCATCCAGTAGGACACGGGAGACTCGTACTCCGGCTCCCCGGTCGCGGGGTCGGTGGCGCCGATGAGCGTCTGGTCGCGTGCCTTGTTGTTGAGCTTGTAAATGCCCTCGGGCGTGGGGTTGCCGTTGTTGGGGTTGCCGGTGATGATGCCGGACTCCCAGAGGAGATTGCCCTGCGCATCGTAGTAGCGGGCATGCTGCTCGGTCAGGTCGATGTCCACGTAGGCGCCCCAATCGGACTGGCCGAGGGCGGTGTAGGTCACGGCGGTCTGCTTGGTGGGAACCGCAAGCTCGCCGGTCTGCTTGTTGCTCACGGCGTCCACCAGGCTCTGCACCAGGGCGGCCTCGTCCGAGGTCCACCCGTACGTACCGCCCGACACGGTGATCTGCTTGCCGTCGGCACGGGTGTAGGTGCGCGTGGTGCCCACGGTATCCAGCTGGTCTGCCAACTGGGACACCCAGGCGGTGACGGCGTCTTGGGAAACCGTTGCCTGGTAGTTCTCGTCCAAGGTGATCCAACCGGCCACCACGCCGGAGTCGACGGTGGCCACCGTGGCCCCGCCCATGGTGAGCGAGAGGTTGGTGCCCAGCAGCGCGTTGGCCTCCGTCACAGCCGATGCCAGCTCGGGGTCGGTGGAGAGACGGGCGGGCTTGGCAAGCTCGGCCTCGGTGAGCTCGAGCGTCGGGTCCATGTTGAGGAGCGCCTCGGTCACCGCGGAGAGCACCGCCTGCGCATCCAGCTGGTCGCCCTGGACCTCGCTGACCACCGCGAAGCTGCCCGAGGCCTCGTTGTAGGCGATGGATGCGTCGGTGGAGGCCGTGCGGCCCTCGTTGAAGGCGGCGACCTGGGCCTCGACGGCCTGCGCCAGGCCGTCCTCGTCTAAGCTCCCCGCGCCCTCGTTGGTCTCGTCATGGGCGAGAAACACCTCGATGGGCCACGCCCAGGCGTTGTTGTCGGCAAGCGCCGAGGAGGCGAAGGAGGAATGGTCGACGTCAAGCCCCGCATCGGCCGCGGTGAGCGTCCAGGCGAAGCCGTCTCCGGAGACCTCCAGCTGATAGGAGCTCAGGCGCTCGTCCAGGTCCGCGGCCACGGTCCCGGCATCCTGCAGCGACACGTCAAGCCCGCCGAGCGTGGTGCGCGGGAAGAAATGGCCCGAGAAGAACCAGACGCCCGCGCCGTACACGACGCAGACGACGGCCAGTATGACGGCCACGGCGATGAGGGCGGCGCGGGGCGAGCGGCCCTGCGGGGCGCGGGAGCCCTCGCCGCGCAGGCGCGCGGACGCCGTTTGGTAGCCCATCGTCGCGGGCCGGGACGTGGGCGCGGCGCTGCTCGCGCGGCGCATGCGCACCGTTTGCTGCGGCGCGCCGGCCCGTTGCGCGGACGACCCCCCGCGCTGGGGTGCTGCATGCTTTCCGATTGCCATTGACGCTCAGACCTTCCTTACAGCGCAGGTTCCAACCTGCGCGGAAATCCGTGGAGTAAGGCTGCATTATAGCAGGAGGCATCTCAAGCGGCACGACGGCGCGGTGCCTTCACCGCAATGTTACGCCTGCAGGTAGCGAGCTGAAGACCGCAGGTCCGACGGCGCTTTAGGGCCTCGCGCCGCGGGCGCCCACGCCGCTTGGGCGCCCGTTCGCTCCGCAGGGGCGCCCCCTTGCCCGCCCGCCCCTACACCGGCGTCTTGAAGAAGACGAGCTCGAACCGCGCTCCGCCGCCCGGGACGTTGCCCGCGGTGAGCGCGCCTCCTTGCGCGGACACGAGCTCGCGCGCGAGCGCCAGCCCGATGCCCACGCCCGCGGGGTTCACCGCCGCGGCATCCCGGTCGGCCCGACCGCGATAGAAGCGCTCGAACACATGCGGCAGGTCCTCCGGCGCGATGCCGGGCCCCGTGTCCTCCACGGTGATGCGGCAGGCCAACGCGTCCTCGCGCGCGCCGATGCGCACCTCCCCGCCCGCCGGCGTGTGCTCCAGGCAGTTCTTGAGCACGTTCTCGAGGGCCTCCGCCGTCCACGGTCCGTCGCCGGTAAAGCGCGCGTCCGGGTTGAGCGCGCACACCGGCTCGACGCCCGCCGCCTCGAAGGCCGCGGCAAGCGGCTCCAGGGCGGATGCGACCAGGTCCGCGGCGCGCACGGGGGCGGAATCGAAGGCCACGATCCCCGCGTCTATGCGCGCGAGCTTGAGCAGCGCCTGCACGAGCCAGCGGATGCGGTCAACGAGCGCCTCCGCCTGGCCCAGGCGTTCCCGGCGCTTGACGGCCCGCGCGCCGTCAAGCGCCGCCTCGCGCTCGAGAAGCTCCACGATGATCGCGAGCGAGGTCAGCGGCGTCTTGAGCTGGTGGGACACGTCGGCCAGCGCATCCGCGAGCCGGCGGCGCTCGCGGTCCAGCTCCTCGCCCTCGCGCACGAGCCGGGCGAAGAGTTTGTCGATGCCGCTGGCCAGCACGGCGAGCTCGCCTTCGCGCATGGATGCGAACCGTAAGGACCGCTCACCGGAGAGCGCGTCGTCGAGCCCCTGGGACAGCCGCGCAATGGCCCGGTAGCGCGCCGCGGTGAACCCGGCCGTGACGGCCCCGAGGACGGCCGCGGCAACAAGCGTCCACAGCCCTGCGGCAAGGCTCCCCAAAAGGGCAGCGCCGCCCCAAGCGAGCAGGACGGCAGCAACGAGGTAGGCGGCGGCGAAGCGCCCGAGCTCGCGGTTGCGCAGCAGCATGGTCACTCCCCCGCCCGATAGCCCAAGCCCCGCACCGTGGCGATAAGCGCCGGATGCGCGGGGTCGTCCTCGATCTTGGCGCGCAGGCGCTTCACGTAGACGGACAGCGTGTTCTCCTCGACGTAGGCGCCCGCCGCGTCCCAAAGCGCCTGGCGTATGCGCTCGCGCGTGATGAGCTTGCCGGGATTGGTGGCGAAGAGCATGAGCAGCCGGTACTCCAGCGCCGAGAGGGGGATCTCGCGGCCCGCCTTCGAGACGGCGGCCCGCTCCGGGTCGATCTCAAGGGAGCCCCATGCGATGCGCGCAGGGCCGGTCGCCGCGCGCGAGCGGCGCAGCACCGCCGCGATGCGCGCCACCAGCTCGCGCGGCCGAAACGGCTTCGCCACGTAGTCGTCGGCGCCCAAGGAAAGGCCCGTTACCGTGTTGACCTCGTCATCCGAGGCGGTAAGGAAGATGACCGGCAGATCCGGGCGCGCCGCCTTGACGGCGCTGCACACCGCGAACCCGTTGCCGCGGCACAAGGTGACGTCGAGCAGCGCCAAGTCGGGCGCGGTCCCTCCGTCCGGCGGCAGCGCCGCCGCGATGGCACCGTCCTGATCGTCCGCCGCGGAGACCTCGTAGCCCTCCGCGGACAGCAGCTCGGAAAGCCCCTCCACGATGAGCGGGTCGTCCTCCACCAACAAGATGCGCATGAGCGGCCTCTCCCTCCGTCTGCCCGGCATCGGCGTGTTTCTCGACCATGGTACCGAAAAGGACCCGGCAAAGCGTGACGGATCCGTCACGGTGCCGTCACGGGCGGGCAAGGGACCGGCGGGACGATGGTATCGTCAGATAGAACTCAGACGAAGGGACGCCACATGCAGATTCTCTCCGTAGAGCACCTTACCAAGGTGTACGGCCAAGGCGACACGGCCATCCGCGCGCTCGACGACGTGAGCTTCACCGTAGGCGCAGGGGAGTTCATCGCCATCATCGGCAGCTCCGGCTCGGGCAAGTCCACCCTGCTGCACCTGATGGGCGGCGTGGACCGCCCGACCTCGGGCACGGTCCGCGTGAACGGCGAGGACATCTTCAACCGCACGGACGAGGAGCTCGCCGTGTTCCGCCGGCGAGAGGTGGGCCTGGTGTACCAGTTCTACAACCTGATCCCCGTGCTCGACGTGGTGGAGAACATGACGCTTCCCGTGCAGATGGACGGCCGCCCGGTGAACGAGCGGCGCCTGGGCTACCTGCTGCGGACGCTGGGGCTCTCCGGCCGCGAGCACCACCTCCCCAACCAGCTCTCAGGCGGGCAGCAGCAGCGGGTGGCCATCGGGCGCGCCCTCATGAACGCGCCGGCCATCGTGCTTGCCGACGAGCCCACCGGCAACCTGGACTCCAAGAACTCCGCCGAGATCATGCAGCTCCTGAGCCGATCCAACAAGGAGCTGGGCCAAACGCTCGTCGTGATCACGCACGACGAGGACATTGCCCTCATGGCCGACCGTGTGATCGCCATAGAGGACGGCCGCATCGCGCGCGACGAGCGGCGCGGTGCCGCGCGTCGGGGCGATAAGGCGATGCGCGCAGCCGCGCAGGTAAGAAGAACCGCTGCTACGGGCGCCGCCAAGGCCACCGGAACCGCCGGCGGCACAGGCGCCCCACGCCCCGCGGGGCTTGGCGGGGCGCACTTCTCGGCCAGCGCCGCTACTTGGACGGAGGTGCGCTGATGGGCATCTTCACGCGCTTCACCCTGCGCTCGCTTGCCAAGAACCGCGTGCGCACCGCCGTCACCGTGGTGGGCATCACGCTGTCGTGCGCGCTCGTGTGTGCCATCGCCACCTCGGTCACGAGCCTGCAGGCGGCGCTGCTCACCCGCGCACTCGAGACGGAGGGTGCCTGGCAGGGCTACGCCTCGCTGGCGACGGATGCGGCGGGCGGCGCGCTTGAGAAGCTCGGCGCCGACGACCGCGTAACGGACGTGGCGACCTCCCGGGAGCTGGGAAGCGCCCTCACGGGCCAGGCGGATGCCACTCAGTATGGCGGGTCGGTGGCGCTCGTGACGCTGCCCGCAACCGAGAAGGGCGCCGCGACACCCGGCGGCTATGCCCTGGTGCCGCTGCCCGAAATCGCGAGCGGCAGGATGCCCGAGAAGCCCGGCGAGGTCATGCTGCCGGAATACCTGGAGGGTGTTGAGCTAGGCGCCGCCGACGCGGACGCGGGCGTGCGCAGCGCCGGCGCACTCGAGCTCGGCGGCGTGATAACGCTTGACCTGGGCCGCTTTGAGCGCACGGACGGCGACGGTGTCGAGACGATAAGCAACCTGGAGGCCGTCTCTGAGCTTTCATTTGCCGAGACAGGCAGCGACGAGGGGCGGGCGACCTCGATACGCCTTGCGGACACGCGCGCCGTCACGCTCACCGTCACCGGCTTCTACGAGACGCGGCCGGGCTTCTCGGGCACCTTCACCGCGCTCGGCAGCGGCACGGCCGCCGGCATCGTGAGCGCCGACACCACCCTGGAACGCCTTAGCACCGCCGGTGCCGCCGCAAGCGGGAACGCACTGCCGAGCTTCACGCGCGCCTGGATCGCCACCCAGGGGCTCTCCACCACCAACGCCATCTCGGGGGTCCTGCTCGACGCCGGGGCCGGCGACTGCGCCGTGAACACCGGCCTCACCCGCTACCAGGGCATCTACACCGAAGGCGCCGTCATCTACGACACGCTGTGGCTTTTCGCCGGCATCCTGGCCGCCATCGTGCTGGCGGCGTCGGTCTCGCTCATCTACAGCTCGTTTGCCATCTCGGTGGCCGAGCGCACGCGGCAGTTCGGGCTGCTGTCCTCGCTCGGCGCCAGCCGCCGCCAGCTCAGGCGCACCGTGCTCGCCGAGGCGCTGCTCTTAGGCGCGGCAGCCGTGCCGGCGGGCGTCGCCCTCGGCGTCGGCGGCACCGCCGTGGTGCTCGGGCTCACCGGCGACGTCTTTGCCTCGGCGCTCTCACTCACCGGCGGCGTGCCGCTGGCGGTGAGCCCGGTGGTGCTCGCCGCCTGCGCCGTCATCTGCCTGGCGGCGCTCGTGGTAAGCGCTTGGGTGCCCGCGCGGCGCGCCGGCCACGTCTCAGCCGTGGACGCCATCCGCCAGACGCAGGACGTGCGCCTCTCGCGGCGGGCGCTCCGGGTGGCCAGGCGCGAGGCGCGCCGAGCCGAGCGGGCGGCCGCGCGAGCGGCCGAGAAGCGCGCGGCGAATGCGGGCGCTTCTCGGCCGGCAGGGCTTGAGGGCGCCGGTGCCGCGGCAGGCGCGCCCGTTGTCCCCGCGCCCAAGCTAGGGCTTGCCGGCCGGCTGTTCGGCGTGCCCGGGTTTATCGCCCACCGCAACCTTGCGCGCTCCTCCGCCCGCGGCCGCACCGTGGTGGCCTCGCTTGCGGTGAGCGTGGTTCTGCTGGTGTCCACCGGCGCGGTGGCGCTGTATCTGGAGCCGCTTGCCGACCGTGCCGAGCTCAAGGGCGGCGGCACGGCCGACGTCATCGCAAACGTCATGGCCGACCGCTCCAACCCCGCAAACAACCGCGAGCTCTCCAACCTGACCGGCGACTTTGCCGCCTTTGTGAGCAAGGCGCAGCGCATGCCCGGCGCCACCCTGCGCACCGTGGTGCGCCAGGGCCAGGCCGAGGCCGTGATACCCGCGGGCCTCCTCACAGACGCGGCATGCGACGCCATCCGCGAGCAGCAGCAGACGCAGGCCGCCGACTGGGTGCCGCGGCGCCTGCAGGCGGACGGCTCCTACGTGGGCGACGCGGCGATCTTTTACGTTGACGACGCCACCTGGAACCAGATGCTCGACGAGCTGGGGCTTGACGCGAGGGCCTTCACCGACCCCGCGCACCCGCGCGCCATCGCCGTGAACAAGTACCAGGGCAACACCACGGAGGGGCAGTACATAGACCTTGCGCCCTTTGCCCAGACGGGCGCGGTTGACCTGTACGCCACGCGCGGTTACGAGGGCCAGAGCCGCATGGGGCTCATGGTCGGAAGAGACGGCGAGCTTGTTGCGGGCTACATCGACAACACCGCCGACGGCCCTGTTGACGACGCCGGCAACCCCGTGATCCAGGAGAAGCCGCTTGCCGAGGCGACGGTGCACGAGCAGGTTGAGGTCGGCGCGCTGTGCGGCGACCTGCCCGACGCACTGGTGTCCATCGGTGCCTCGGCGCACCTGCCGGCGCTCGTGCTGCCTGCCAGCATCCTGCCTGTCGGCGGCAACGCGGGCACCGACGACGACCCGGACGTATACACGTACTCCTTCGCCACGCTGCAGTTCTCGGCCGAAGACCACGCAGCCGCCGCCGAGGCCCTGCAGCAGACAGCCGACGATCACAACGAGCTCATGAGCGTCTCGGTCCTCGACGCGGCGGCCACCGCCGAGGAGATGCGGTCGCTGGTGCGGGCCATGCAGCTGTTCGTGGGGTGCTTCTCGGTGGTGACGGCGCTGGTGGCCGTGGCCAACGTGTTCAACACGCTCACGACCAACATCATCCTGCGCACGCGCGAGTTCGCCGTGCTGAAGTCGGTCGGCATGGGCGGACGCGCCTTTGCGCGCATGCTGGTGTACGAGTGCGCGAGCTATGCGGTGCGGAGCCTTGTTCTGGGGCTCGTGCTGGCCTGCGGCGTCACGTACGCGCTGTACCATGCGGTGCGGCTGAGCTTTGCGGGGATCTCCTTCACCGTGCCGTGGGGATCGGTTGCCGCCGGATGCGCGCTGGTGCTTGTCATCCTCGCCCTGAGCGTTGCCTACGCCCTCAAGCGCAGCCACGCGCAAAACATCGTGGAGGCCCTGCGCGCTGACGCGCTGTAGCGGGGCACGGAAGCGGGCAGCCGGTCCGCTGCGCATGTGCCCTCGTCTCCCTGCACGATCCGCCAGCCGGGGCGCGCTGTGTCCGACGTGACATGGCACGCCCCGGCTTTTTGTGGAGCAAAATTTACGCCCAACGGTTTGACTTTACCGGTGAACGGTAGTATTAGTTGGTATAGAAACTGTTTGTATACCAACTAAGGAAGCGTGTGCCAGGGTGAGCGAAGAAGCACCGACCCACACACCAGACAACCCGAGCGAGGCGGCCCCGCTCAACCAGCAGCTGCTGGTTGCCTTCAGCCATTCCAACCGCGCTATGCTCTCACGCGCCCGGGCGCGCGGCCTCATGCCGGGCCAGCCCAAGGTGCTGGAGCACCTCGCCAGCCATGACGGCTGCACCCAGCGAGACATCGCGCGCGCCTGCGTTATGGACAAGTCGACGGTCACGAGCGTGCTCGCGCGCATGGAGGAGGCCGGCCTGGTTGAGCGCATGCCCAAGCCGGGCGACAAGCGCGCCGCGGCGGTGTTTCTCACCGAGCACGGCCGCACGGCAACCTCGCAGGTGCTCGATCTGCGCGCCGAGGTGAATGCCATCGGCTGGGCGGGACTCACCGACGCCGAACGCGCCCAGCTGGCCGACCTTCTCGCTCGCGTGATCGAGAACTTCTCGGCCGCAGAGGACGCGGGCGACGCCTAAACCTGCGCGTATCCTGACCCCGCCTGCGCCTTGAGCACGCAGCACGGACAACCAGGCAGCATCCCAACACAACGCACACCACCCCACCCCGAAAGGAGCCCTATGACCCGCACGATCTCAGCCGCCCTCAGACTGCAAGCCACCCGGCCCACGCTGCAATCTGCCTCCCGCACCCTCAGGCGCCGGCGGCTCGCGAAGCGCTACGCGTGGTTCATGCTCGGCGTGTGCGTCAACTCCTTCGGCGTGGCCTTCATCACCAAGGCGGCGCTCGGCACCTCGCCCATCTCCAGCATCCCCTACGTGCTCGACCTCGCCTCGCCGCTCACGTTCGGCGAGACCACCTTCATCCTCAACATGGTCTACATCGCGTTGCAGATCGTACTGCTCCGCCGCGACTTCCAGCCGATCCAACTCTTGCAGATCGTGGTGAACGTGGTATTCAGCGCGCTGATCGACGTGAGCATGGGGCTTCTTACCTGGCTCAACCCCACGACGCTGCCCCTGCAGCTGGGCTCGCTTGCGTTGGGATGCGCCATCCTGGGCTTCGGCGTCGCGGTCGAGGTGGCGCCCAACGTTATCGTGGTACCCGGCGAGGGGATCGTGCGCGCCATTGCGGCGGTGACCCAGAAACCCTTCGGCACCGTCAAAACCTGCTTCGACACCACGTTGGTGGCCATCGCCTGCATCATGTCGTTTGCCTTCTTCGGCCATCTGAACGGCTTGGGTGCGGGCACCGTCATATCGGCGCTCCTGGTAGGACGCCTGTGCAACCTCTTCAACCGCCATGTGCCGCTACTCGCGCGCATCGCTCACCTCAGCCGCACCGCCGCGGGAACCCCCGACGAGGCGCTGTAAGCGTGCGGGAACGCGCGGGCACGCGGGCGCACATGGGCCGGCGGTGCCTCCTTAACCGGCCAGATGCTCAGCGAGAAACGCTCCGACCGTGCGCCAGTAAAGGCCCGGGTCCGTGCATGCGGACTGGCCGTGGCCGGCGCCCACTACGGCGAGCCGCTGCTTGACGGGGCTCGCGCAGGCCTCGTAAACCTGATCGAGCATGTAAAACGGGACGAAGGTGTCGGCTGTGCCATGTATGAACAACATGGGCACACGGGCACGACGGAGCTGGCTTGTGGCCGACGCCTCCTTGAATCCGTAGCCAGCCCGCGCGCGACAGACGGCATCCGCTGCGTTGAGCAGGGGCGTCGGCGGCAAATGCAGCAGATCGCGCATCTGAACGCAAAACTCGTCCCACACGCTCGTGAAGCCGCAGTCCTCCACAATGCAGCGCACATTGGGAGGCAAGTCCAACCCCGAGGCCATCATGACCTCGGCACCGCCCATCGACACGCCGTAAAGAGCGATGCGCGCCTGCGGATCGAGCTCGCGGATCCGATTGATCCATCCGACAAGGTCGTGCGCGTCAAGCCACCCCATGCCGATATAGCGGTCGCTATTGCGCTCGTGACCGCGCGCCGCCGGCATCAGCACGGATATCCCCTGCCGATGCGCCTGGAGCGCCTCCGGCGCCAAGTCGAGCGGACGGCCAGCGTAACCGTGGCAGAGGACGGCGTAGGCATGCGAGCTTTCCTCGATACGCGGTACGGAGCCCCCGTCGGAGGAAAGGCGGGCGCCCGGAGCAAGCACATACCACCCATGCAGCTCGCCGCCGTCGCGCGCCGGCACCGACACGCTTCGCCGTGCCCGGGCGAGCCATGCCCTCGCCTGCTGGCGATCCGGGTCGTTGGCAAAGGATGACGTATCCGCCCCGTCCACCTCCCCGGCGTTGATGCGCTGCGCAATGGAACGCGGCGCCTTGGGGTTCAGCGCGAAGTCGAAGAGCGCGTTGCCCAGCGCCGCCGACCCCGCGGCCCCCGCCACGGCCAGGCCACCGACCAGGCCCGCCGGCCAAAATGCCATGCCCATACGTCCACCCTCCCGTCTGGCGCATCCGCCCAACCGATCGCGGCGCGCCCGCGGCCAAGGCCCGCCGCGTCTTCGTCAGACACGTATTCCCCCTCCGCCCGCGAAGCAGGACGAGAAACGCCCGCGCACACAGAATCGATAAGCCCGCCCCTGCGCACGGGCACGTGGGCGGCCCTTGCCGCTGCCGTACGTCTCGGACGCGATTGCGTGCAAACAAGGCGCCGGCGCCCCCAACAGGGGCGGCGCCGGCGCCTTGTTGCCAACCGAATAGCCGCCCGTGGGCGGCACTGCCCTACTTGCCGTCTTTCCTGCGCAGATCATGCGGGCTGACGCTGATGCCCGCCGATGAACGCGTGATATGCGTCCCCGCCCGCTGCGCGCGGTTGAAATCGGCAACCACGCGGTCGACCTCGCTCACCTCGCGGGCCTTCTTCTTGCCGCCCAGGCCGAACTTGCCCATGAAACGGTCCCAACGGGCATGGATGCTGGCATGGCGGGCGGATTTGAGACCCAAAAGCGGCGCCGCCAGGATCGTGGGCGCGATGAAGGTCACCAAGCGCCACACGAGGAAGGCCGCCGTGGCGGTCGGCCCGAACATATGCCCCATGAACAGCGCGAAGCCGCCCTCCGCGCCACCCGTGCCGCCCGGCAGCGGCACGGCGCTCGACAGCAGCTGCACGAAGGCCGCGGCCGCGATCACCGTGATGAAGTCGCTGGCGTGACCATGGCCGAACGCATACAGCAGAAAGAACGGAACCATGTAGAAGAACAGCAGCTGCAGCATGGTGATGACCACGGTGAGCGCCATGGACGAGAAGTGCCCCGCCGAGTGCTTGAACTTCTGCGAGAAGGAGTAGATCTCCTCGTCGACGAACTCTCGCCAGTTCTCAACCTTGTCCTCGGCCACGCCCAGGCGCGCCAGAAGCGAGATCAGCCAGTGGGCCACGCGCGTGACACCCTTCGGGCAGAGCGCGATGGCGAAGATGCCCAGCAGGATGCACACGTGCCCGCCGAAGCTGAACGCGCAGAGCAGCACCATGTTGCCGTAAAGCTCGGTGAAGAACGAAAGCCGCGCTGCAAGGAGAACCGCGCCCCACGCCACCAGGCCGAACTGGTACACGATGAAGCGCGTGAACTGCGTGGCGCCTGCCTCGCCCACGTTCTGGCCGGCCTTGGTGAGCCGGTAGATCTGCGCGGGCGTGGAGCCCACCATCATGGGCGTCAGGTTGCCGAAGAAGATCCCGGACGCCTCGACCGAGATGAGGTCGCGGATGCCCACCGGCGAGTCCGGGTCCAGCCATACGGCGATGGCGTAGGCTATGATGCCGAAGATCAGGTAAAGCAGCATGAAGAAGCACGCCACCAGCAGCCAGGGAACCTGGATGTTGGACATGGCCTCCATGAACTGCGCGGCCTGCCCCGTCACGAACAGGTAGACCACGTAGGCCACGAGGACGCAGCCGATGAAGATGGCTCCGCGGCGCGCGCCCTTGTTGTCATCGCCCGATTGGGCATCTACCTGCGGCTTGGGGCCTGCCCCCCTCTTTGTGCTGGACATGGGTCTCCTCGCGCGTATTCCGGGCGCCGCCCCACCGCGGCGCCGCCTCTCGGCCGTCCGCACGCAGGGCCGGCCGTGTTTCTCAGCTCTGCGTATCTACCTATGTACAGTGTAGCGCCATCGGCGGCGGCCCGCCGCCACGCGGCGGCGGACGGTAAAATCAGCGATCAAGGCAGCGCCGGGACGGAGGCCCGGACGCACAGGGCGGCCCGGGGCCGAAACGCCCCGGGCCGCCGCACGTTGCGCCGAAAACGCGCGCTTTGCCCCTAAAAGGGCTACGCGCCGTTGCGGATCTCGGCGCAGATGGCGCGCCCCATATCCGAGCACGTCATGTACTCGTCGCCCGGCTTGGCGATGTCGGCAGTGCGGAACCCCGCCTCGAGCACGCGGTTGACCGCTTCCTCAATGCAGGTGGCCTCCTTGGGCAGGCCCAGGCTGTACCGCAGCATCATGGCCGCGGAGAGCACCGTGGCGATGGGGTTCGCCAGGTTCTTGCCCGCGATGTCGGGCGCGGAGCCGTGGATGGGCTCGTACATGCCGCGGCTGGAAAGCGAGAGGCTCGCGCTCGGCAGCATGCCGATGGACCCGGTGATGCAGCTGGCCTCGTCGGAGAGAATGTCGCCGAAGAGGTTGCCCGTGAGGATGACGTCGAACTGCCCCGGGTTCAGCACCAGCTGCATGGCCGCGTTGTCGACGTAGAGGTAATCGAGCTCCACGTCCGGATAGCCCTCGGCCACGCGCGCCACCGTCTCGCGCCACAGGCGGCTCGTCTCCAGCACGTTGGCCTTGTCCACGCTCGTCACGTGGTTCCTGCGCTGGCGCGCCATCTCGAACGCGCGCCGCGCGATGCGCTCGACCTCCTCGGGCGAGTAGGTCATGTCGTCATGGCTGCGGCCGTCCTCGTCGCGGCTCTTCTCGCCGAAGTACACGTCGCCGGTGAGCTCGCGCACCACGACCAGGTCCAAACCCCCCTTTAGGCGCTCGGGCTTCAGGGGGCAGGCGTCGGCCAGCGGCTCCCACAGGCGCGCCGGCCGGATGTTGGCGAACAACCCCAGCTCCTTGCGGATGCCGAGGAGCGCCTTCTCCGGACGGTTGGCCGGCGGCTCGCCGTCCCACTTGGGGCCGCCCACCGCGCCCAGCAACACGCTGTCCGATCCCTGGCAGATGTCGATGGTGCGCTCCGGCAGGCACTCCCCCACCGCGTCGATGGCCGCACCGCCGATGGGCGCCTCGGTGTAGACGAAGGTGTGCCCGAACTTCTCGCCCACCGCGTCGAGCGCCTTGCACGCCTCGGTGACGATCTCGGGGCCGATGCCGTCGCCCTTGAGGACCGCGATCCTGAACTCCATTTAGATCCCCCTCGCCTTCAGGCTCTTGAGCAGGCCTCCGTGCTCGATGATGCCGTTGATGAACTCCGGGAACGCGAGCGCCTGGTACGTCTCGTCGCGCGTGATGTTGCGGATGGACCCGCTGGAGAAGTCGACCTCGACCTCGTCGCCGTCGGCGATCTTCTCGGCGGCCTCGGCGCATTCGAGGATGGGGAGGCCTATGTTAATGGCGTTGCGGTAGAAGATACGCGCGAAGCTGGCGGCGATGACGCAGGAAACGCCGTTTTGCTTGATGACGAGCGGGGCGTGCTCGCGCGAGGAGCCGCAGCCGAAGTTGCGGTTGGCCACGATGATGTCACCGGGCCTCACGCGCTCGACGAAGGTGGCGTCGATATCCTCCATGGCATGCGTCGCCAGCTCGTCCGGGTCCGCGATGTTGAGGTACCGCGCGGGGATGATGACGTCGGTGTCGACGTTGTCCCCGTACTTGAAAACCGTGCCGTGTGCGTTCATGTCGTTCCTTTCTTACAGCGTTGCCGGGTCGGTAATGACGCCGGTCACGGCGCTGGCCGCCGCCACGGCCGGGCTCGCCAGGTAGATCTCGGAATCGATGGCGCCCATGCGCCCCACGAAGTTGCGGTTCGTGGTGGAGATGGCGCGCTCGCCCGAGGCGAGGATGCCCATGTGGCCGCCCAGGCAGGGCCCGCAGGTGGGGGTGGAGATGATAGCGCCTGCCTCGATGAAGGCCTCGGCCAGGCCCTCGCGGATGCACTGCAGGTACACCTCCTGGGTGGCGGGGATCACGATGGCGCGCACGCCGTCGGCCACGCGCCGGCCGCGCAGGATGTCGGCGGCGACGCGCATGTCCTCTATGCGGCCGTTGGTGCAGCTGCCGATAACAGCCTGCTGGATCGCGATGCCGGCGACCTCGTCAACGGGCTTGGCGTTCTCGGGCAGGTGCGGGACCGACACCGTCGGACGCAGGGCCGCAAGGTCGATCGTGACCGTGCGCTCGTACACGGCGTCGGCGTCTGCCTCGAAAACACGCCAGTCGCGCGGCACGCGGCCCTCCATGTAGGCCACGGTCTTCTCGTCCACCGGGAAGATGCCGTTCTTGGCACCGGCCTCGATGGCCATGTTGGCGATGGAGAAGCGGTCGTCCATGGTGAGCTCGGCCACGCCGGGGCCGGTGAACTCCAGGCTCTGGTAGAGCGCGCCGTCCACGCCGATCTCGCCGATGAGGTGGAGAATCACGTCCTTGCCCGAGATCCACGGGGCCTTCTTGCCCGTCAGCTCGACGCGGATGGCAGAGGGCACGCGGAACCATGCCTTGCCGGTGGCGATGCCGGCCGCGCAGTCGGTGGAGCCCACGCCCGTGGAGAAGGCGCCCAGCGCGCCGTAGGTGCACGTGTGGGAATCCGCGCCGATGATGCAGTCGCCCGCGGCCACGAGCCCCTGCTCGGGCAGGAGGGCGTGCTCGATGCCCATGCGACCCACGTCGAAGAAGTTGACTATGCCGTGCTCCTGCGCGAAGGCGCGGCACTCGGCGCACTGCTCGGCGCTCTTGATGTCCTTGTTGGGCACGAAGTGGTCCATCACGAGCGCCACCTTGGCCTCGTCGAAGACCTTGTCCATACCGGCCTTCTTGAGCTCGCGGATGGCCACCGGGCCCGTGATGTCGTTGGCGAGCACCAGGTCGATGTCGGCCTCGATGAGCTGGCCGGACACCACCTCGTCGAGCCCGGCGTGCACCGCCAGGATCTTCTGGGTCATTGTCATTGCCATGGCTGTGCCTTTCCCCTTCTGTTCGAGCGCGCGGGCGCGCATGCGCCGGCGCGCGGCAAGCTGCCGTCCATTGTACCGTTACCGCGGGCCCCTGCGGGCGCCCGGGCCGCGGGGCGCGGCGGCAGAACCGCGGCCGCGCCCCGCGGCGTTTTTTATGCCTGCGCTTTGGCGAGCATGCGGTTGATCGCCGAGAAGTAGCCCTTGATGGATGCCGCGATGATGTCCGGATCCACGCCGGCGCCCCAGCATGCCGCGCCGTCCGCGCCCTCCACCTGCACGTAGGCCGCCGCGCGGCTGTCGGCGCCGCGCTCGAGCGCGTGCTCGTGGTAGGCGGTCAGATGGTTGGCGATGCCCAGACCCGAAACGGCCTCGGCAACGGCGTCCAAGCGCCCGTTGCCCGTGCCGATGACCTCGCGCTCCTCGCCGTCCTTCTCGACGGTGATGAAGACCTTGACCGTGGTGGCATCCGGGCGGATGAAGTGGAAGTCCTTGAGCGCCAGCGCCCCGTCGCGGTTCACGAACTCGCGCTGGAAGATGCCGTTGATCTCGTCGGGCGCCAGCTCCTTGTGGGCGTGGTCCGAAACGTCCTTGACCGCGTAGCCCAGCTCCTCGCGCATGGATTTGGGCAGCACGTAGCCGAACGCCTGCTCGAGGACGTAGCCCACGCCGCCCTTGCCGGACTGGCTGTTGATGCGGATGACGTCGGTCTCGTAGCGGCGCCCCACGTCGGCGGGGTCGATGGGCAGGTAGGGCAGGTTCCAATGCTCGGGATCGTGCTCCTCGCGCCACTTGAAGCCCTTGGCGATGGCGTCCTGATGGCTGCCCGAGAAGGCCGCGAACACCAGCTGGCCGGCATAGGGCTGGCGCGGGCTCACGCTCATGCGGGTCATGCGCTCGTAAAGCTCCACGAGCTCGTCCATACGGCTGAAGTCGAGGTTGGGGTTCACGCCGTGGCTAAACAGGTTCATGGCCAGCGTGATGATGTCGACGTTGCCGGTGCGCTCCCCGTTGCCGAAGAGGGTGCCCTCGATGCGGTCCGCGCCGGCGAGCACGCCCAGCTCGGCGTCGGCCACGCCGGTGCCGCGGTCGTTGTGCGGGTGCAGGGAGAGAACCACGGCCTCGCGGTACTTCATGTTCTTGGAGAGGTACTCGACCTGGCTCGCGAACACGTGCGGCGAGCTCATCTCGACCGTGGCGGGCAGGTTGATGACGGCCTTGCGGTCCGGCGTGGGGCGCCACACGTCGAGCACCGCGTTCACGACCTCCAGCGCGTACGCGGGCTCCGTGCCCGTGAAGCTCTCGGGGCTGTACTCGAAGCGGTAGTTGGGATGCCCGCCGTCGGCGTCGGTGAGCTCCTTCAGGAGCCTTGCGCCGTCGATTGCGATCTGCTTGATCGCTTCCTTGTCCTTCTTGAAGACCTGCTCGCGTTGCGCCACGCTCGTGGAGTTGTACACGTGCACGATAACCGGCGTCTTGCAGCCCTCCAGCGCCTCGAAGGTGCGGCGGATGATGTGCTCGCGCGCCTGCGTCAGCACCTGGATGGTCACGTCCTCGGGGATCATGTCGCGCTCGATCAAGGTGCGCGCCAGCTCGAACTCGGTCTCCGAGGCAGCCGGGAAGCCGATCTCGATCTCCTTGAAGCCGATCTCCACGAGCTTCTGGAAGAACTCGAGCTTCTCCTCCAGGCTCATGGGGACGATAAGGGCCTGGTTGCCATCGCGCAGGTCAACCGAGCACCACGCGGGCGCTTGGTCGATGCAGTCCTTCTTAACCCAGTCGAAGCAAGGCTCCGGCGGCAGGTAGTAGCCGCGGGTGTACTTACGATAGGACTCGGTGGTGCTCGGTCGGTCGGTCATGGTCGTTCCTTTCTCATCGCACGGACATATGACCGTCGGTTTATCCGCGAAAAAAGAGGGCACGGCCAGCTGGCGCGCCGCGGTATGCGCGAGCGCGCCGCGGCGTGCCGCGGTACGGAAAAGGCGCGAGCGGAGCGGTTGCGCCGACTGCGGGCGACAGGGCCAACGTCACGGCGCACGTCGCAGCGGACGCGCCTAGGCTAGGTTGAGGTGTAGGTTGAGGGAGAGGGAGGCGCGCGCGGCGCGGGCGATCATGCAACGGGCGTTCATGGCGCGGCTCCTCTCTTGAGCTTGAGACGACGCGGGCGCTGCGGCCCGCCGGCTTCACATAGCACGCAGTGTAGCGCAAAGCCGTCTTGGCGCGCAAACCCCGATCCGCGAACGGTTGCGCCGAGGGCGGGCCCGCGGGAGCGCGGCCCCCTCCCCGCCCTCGGGGCAGAGCACGGCAAAGCCCCCGCGTCTACCAGTTGGCGCGGTCCTGCGTCTTCACCGCCAGCACGTTGGAGCCCCCGTCCTGCGGTCTGAAAAGCATGCGGTGCTGCATGGCGCGCAGGTTGTCGTAAGCGTCGAGGCCGCTTGACGCGTCCCGCGCCACGTGCTCATGCCACACGCCCTCGGCGTCGCGGTAGCCCACGAGGCTGACCGCGGGCAGCTCCTCGCGCACGGCGAGCCTGGCCTTGTACCCGTTGTCGAGCGGGGCCCCTATGAGGTCGAGCAGCAGGGCGCCCAAGTAGTTGGCGCTCGTGTCCAGCCGCTCGCTCACCTGGGCGTTGCCCGCGACGTCGTAGTTCGCCCAGATCACGTACTCCGTCTGCCAAACGCGCGCCTCGTGCTCAAGCGGGTCCTCGCCGCCGAAGAGCGCGTCGTTGTACTCGCGCGAGAACGCGGGCTGGTGGTCGCCGAAGAAGAGCACCACCACGGGGCGGTCGAGCTCGGAGAGCGCGCCGAGGAAGCCCTCAAGCGCGCGGTCCGACGCGTCTATGAGGTCGAGGTACTCGTTGGTCTCCGGAATGCTCTCGCCGTCGGTCACCGCCCAGTCCACGTAGTTGCCGCGCGCCTCCTCGGGCACGCCGCCGGAAAGGTACGGCAGGTGGTTCTGCATGGTCACGTCGAAGATGAACTGGGGGCCGGCGTCCTCGGCCAAGAGCGTCAGGATCTTGTCGTAGGTCGCCGCATCGGTCACCTTGCCGCAGAGCGTCTCGGCACCCGCGAAGTCGTCGATGTCGTAGAACGCGTCGAAGCCCAGGCTCTCGTAGGCGTTCTCGCGGTTCCAGTTGGTGGCCAGGTTGGGGTGCATGGCGCTCGTGGCGTAGCCCAGCTCCTTGAAGGTGCGCGCCAAGCTGGGCGCCGCGTCCAGGTTGTAGCTTTGGTAAGGGTACACGCCGCTGCCGATGAAGCCGGTGGTGGCGCCCGTGAGCATCTCGAACTCGCTGTTGGCCGTGCCGCCGCCCTGCGCCGAAACCGCGAGGGACCCCCGCGCGAGCGCGTCGGATATGCTCGAGAAGTACGCCGGGCCCGTGTAGCATCCGCCCAGCCCGTCGAAGATGGAGAGGTCGGAGAAGGTCTCGTTCATGATGGCGATGACCGTGGGCTTGAGCTCGGAGAACTGCTGCTCGGCGGCGGCGCGGTCGGCATCGCCGGCGTTCCGCTCATCCCACGCGGCCGCGTACTGCTCGACGAGGGCGTCCGCCGCCTCGTCGGAGTAGCCCCGCGGCTCATGGGGAAGGACCATCTGCAGGTTCGCCGCGAAGGCGGCCAGGAAGCTCTGCTGCCGGTAGGTGTTCTGCAGCTCCCAAGCGGATATCGTGATGCCCAGGTCGCCCACGAAGTCCACGCGCTGCACGCCGAGCACGAGGCCCGCGCAGAGCGCGGCCCCCAGCGCCAGGTTGGCTGCAACGCCGGCCGCGCGGCGCACGCGGCGCGAGGCCTCCGGACGCCCCGCAGGGCCCGAGGGCGAGGCCGAGAAGTGCGCGCCCACCGCACGCCCCTCCTCCCGCCGGGCACGGGGCGGGCGCAGGCCCAGGAGCGAGCAGAGCGCAAGCGCCGCGACAAGGCAGGAAAGCCCGTAGAGGCAGGGGGCTTCGAGCAGGTAGTCGTAGCCGCCGCTCACCGTCGCGGCCGTGCCGACGGCCATGAGGTCGCCGGGCGTGATGGGCTGGCCCTTGTAGAGCAGGACGAAATGCTCCGCCAGGCCGAACCCGCCGCAAACCGCCGCGACAAGCGCCGGGCCCGCGCCGGTGCGCTGCCCCAAGAAGAACGCCGCGGTGGCAACGGAGGCTATGAGCGCAAGAGACACCTGGATCCCCGCGGGGCTCACTCCCCCCGCCAAGAGCAGATCGGTGTTCGATGGGAGCTCCAGGGCAAAAAACGACAGGCCCGCCACCGCCGCGAGAAGCGCCCCCTTGGCCGCGGCGCCCGCGAGCAAGCGCGCCCGCCGGCTGGACACGGCACGATCCCAAGCGCCCCATGCGAGCCCCTTGGCGAACTGCAGTGCCAACCCTGCGGCACAGGCCAGTTGGAAGACGGAGTACGCCACGGGCCCGCCCTCGACGCGGCCGATCACGGCGTACGCCGCAACGGCCGCGATGAGCGCGCCGAAGACCGCCGCCCATGCAAAGGCCGAGCGGCGCGGGCGCACGTCCCAGCGCCCGCCCAACCGGACGAGCGCGATCGACGCCGTGATGCCCGCTGCCAACGCGCCCGCGCCGAACACGGCCGCGTACACCGTAAATGCGCCCATGTGCGCCTCCCCGTCGTAGGCACGAAGCGCGCACTGCGACCGGGTACCGTCCGTTTGCGCTATGCCGAAGAAACCGTCAGATATAGCGCTATTGTAATAAAAACGTAAAGCGAAGGCACCTTCAAGACGGGTAAGCGGAAGGCCGACGCCGCGCAGCGCCCTCGCTCCGCGACCACCCGCGCGATAGAGCGAGAAGCACGGGCCGTGCACCGCAATGCGTCAGGCCCGGACCAGGCGGGCGCAGAAATGTCCGTCGGGGCCGCCGGATACCGGAACGGTGCGCAGGCAGCCCTCCGGCGTCTCGTGGGCGCGCGCCCAAGCGCGAGCGCCGGCAAACCCGGCCCGCATGAAGGCCCAGGCCTCCGAAACCGGCTCCACACGGAAGCCCTTCCCCGCCGGCCCGGCGAGAAACGCCCGCACCGCCCCCTCGTTCTCAGCCGGGAGCACGGAACACGTGGCGTAAAGGAGCTCTCCGCCCGGACGGACGCACGAAGCCGCCTCGGCCAGCAGATCGGCCTGCAGTGCGGGGAGGCTGCCCGCCTTGCGGGGGTCGACATCCGCCTTGCGGAGCCGCCAGGGTATCTCCGGATGCCGACGCATGGTGCCCGTGCCGGAGCACGGCGCGTCGAGCAGCACGGTATCGAAGCCCGCGGCGCAACGCTCGGCCAACGCGGTGCCGTCGGGCAACTCGGCCGCAACCGAGCGCAGGCGCCGTCCGTCGGCAGCCGCGCAGGAAACCGGCGGCATGCCCGCCGCCCGCAGGCGCTCGGCGTTGAGGCGCGCCTTGGAGGCGTGCAGGTCGACCGCCACGTGCTCGCGCCCGTCCCCCGCGCCCGAGCGCGCGGCGAAGGCCTCGATCACGTAGGTTTTGGTGCCGCGGCCCGCGCCCACCTCCAAGAGGCTCCCCGGGCGCGTGGCAGCTGCGGCCACCATCTGGGCGACGAGGTCGGACACGGCGGCATCGGCGCGCGCCATGAGGTCGGAGCCGGCCAGCGACGACGCCTTGACCCGGTAGCACCCGGGCAGCTCGGCGGGCTGCGCCTCCAGGCCCTCCGACGCGGCCGCGGCGCAAAACGCCCCGTCATCCAGCCGGTAGGGGTTGGCCTGCACGTAAACGGGCGCGGGCTCGAGCGCGCAGGCGCACAGCGCGTCACACGCCGCGGGCGCGGCGTCGCGCACCTGCCCCACCAGCCAGTACGGCAGGCCCGCGCCCCGCGCCGCGACCGCGAGCGCGCGGTGCGCCGGCGGCACGTCCAGCGCGGCCAGGAAGGCGTCCTTCTCGCCCGCCGCCCGCCGCAGCACCGCGTTGGCAAGGCCCGCGGCACGCGATGCCTGCATGCGCACCAGCTCCACGCCCTGGCTGACCGCCGCCGCATCCGGCGTGCCCAGGTACAGCAAGTCGAAGGCGGCCAGGCGCAGCGCCAGGCGCACGCGCGCGGAAACCTTCCGGGGCTTGTCCATAAAGCGGTCGATCAGCTCGTCCAGCGTGCCCGCCGCTGCCGTGACGCCCAGCGCCATGCGCACGGCAAGCGCGCGGTCCCGCTGGTCCAGGCCGCGCAGGGCGGGCGCCGCATGCGCGAGCTCGCGCACGTAAGCGTCGCGCTCGCGCGCCTCGGCGAGAAGCGCCAACGCGGCCGTGCGGGCGGGCGCCGGCTCGCTCACGACAGCACGCCCCAGGATCCGCCCTTGTCGCGCTGGCCGGCGGCCCAGGCTCCGGCATCCATGGCGCGCTTGCCGTCGGGCTTGACCGCGGCGAGCTCGAGCGCCCCGTCGGCGCACCCCAGAAGCACGCGCTTGCCGGCGATCGAGAACGACCCGGCGGCGGGCGTCCCTCCGGCGGCGGGACCGGCCACGGAGGCGCGCAGCACGCGCAGGGGCCTGCCGGCAACCTGGCAGCGCGCCGGCGCCGCATCGCTCGACGCCAGCACGCGGCGGACGTTGTCCGCGGCCGCCGCGGCCGGGTCCAAGCGCAGCTCGGCCTTCTCGATCTTGGGGGCGTGCGTCACCAGGGCCTCGTCCTGCTCGGTCCACGAGCAGGTGCCGTCCGCCAGCTGGTCGAGCGCCCGCACGAGCAAGTCGGCGCCGATGCGCGCCAGGTCCGCCGTGAGCTCGTCGGCCGTCTTGCCGGGCACGGGGGTGGAGCCCTGCAGGCAGTAGGCGCCCGTGTCCACGCCGTGGCCGATGCGCATGATGGACACGCCCGTCTCGGCATCCCCCGCCAGGATGCTGCGCTGGATGGGAGCGGCGCCGCGCCAGCGCGGAAGCAGGCTCGCGTGCACGTTCACGCACCCGTGCGGAGCCATCGTGAGCACCGCGTCGGGGAGGATGCAGCCGTAGGCGGCCACGCAGAACACGTCCGCCCGCGCCTCCCGCAGCCTATCAAGCGCCTCGGGCGTGATGCGGTTGGTCTCGTACACCGGCAGGCCCAACTCCAAGGCGCGCGCCTTAACCGGCGAGGGCTCGAGCCGCTTGCCGCGCGACCTCACCGCGTCAGGGCGCGTGAGCACCAGCGCCACCTCGTGGCACGCAGCCAGCCTCTCCAGCGACGGCACGGCGAAAGCCGGCGTTCCCATGAACACTACGCGCATGTCAACCTCCCCTTCTCCGGGCTCGCGGCCCCTACGACGTCTCCCCGGGCTTGGCGCCGCGGGCCTGGGCCTCCTGGTAGTCGCGCAGGGCGCCGATGCGCTGCGCCGGCTCAAGCCGCTCGAACATCGTGATGCCGTGCAGATGGTCGATCTCATGCTGCAGGCAGCAGCACATGAGGTCGTTCTCGGCCTCGTAGCGCATGAGGTCGCCGTCCAGGTTGTACGCCTCGACCACCACGTAGTCGTAGCGCTTGATATCGCAGGTGATGCCCGGGATGGACAGGCACCCCTCGGCGGAGTCCATCATCTTGTCCGAATGCTCGGTGATGACCGGGTTGATGAGCACGTAGGGATCGTAGCTCTTCTTGTCGGAGTAGTCGCAGTCGATGATCACGAGCTGAATGAGCTCGCCCACCTGTGGGGCGGCAAGGCCGCAGCCGGCGGTGTCGAACATCGTCTTCTTCATGCGCTTCACGAGCTTCTTGATCTCGGGGGTGATCTTCTCGACCTTCGCGCACTCCTCGCGCAGGCGCGGGTCGGGCGCCAGCACCACGCCGTTTATCTCCATAGCGGTTCCTTTCAACAGAGTCGAGCGGGCGCGCGAGGCTTCGGCGCCCGGTGTATGCACAGTACGCCTATTGTATCCGTTCGCAGCTGCCTTGGCGCGCGCTGCCCCGTGCCCCGCCAAACCCCCGCAAACAAGCCGGGTACCCGAGCGTTGCCTGCTGCGGGCCCGATCGGTCAGGCTTGGAGGCAAAGACGCTTGACGCCGCACCCGCCCCTTTGTACGGTAACATCTGTTATGTAACGAATGTTATCCTATGAGAGGAGCGCCTATGCCGCCTGCCCCTTCGATAACGCGCGAGGCCGTGCTCGAAGCAGCCGTCAACCTGGCGCGCTCAGGCGGGATGGAGAGCGTCAACGCGCGGGCGCTCGCCTCCGCGCTGGGCTGCTCGACTCGGCCGCTCTTCCGCCTATGGCGGTCCATGGCGGAGCTCAAGCGCGATGTCGTCGCCGAGCTCAACCGCCTCTACAATGCGTTCATGGACGCGCGCATGACGGACGAGAACCGCCTCGTGAGCCAAGGCGCGGCCTACATCGAGTTCGCGCGCAGGGAACCCCGCATCTTCGACGAGCTCTTCATGAACCGCTGCATGGAGGGCGCGTCGCTCGCGGACGTCGCGGCAGCCGCATGGAACCGCCCCACCATCGAGAACATCGAATGCGCCTGCGGCATGTCGCGCCCGCAGGCCGAGGCCGTCTTCCTCAACGTCTGGCTCTTCTCGCACGGGCTGGCCACGCAGATCGCCTCCAACCACCTGGACATCGGCCCGGATGACGCCGCGCGCCTGGTGGCCGATGCATTCGGGTCCTTCGCCGCCTCCGCCGCAAGCGCGCCGCCCTCGGATGCGCCGCCAGAAGGCGGCACCCAACCCTGCGACCGAAAGGAGACCCATGCTTGAGAAAATGGGCGAGTTCTTCGACAGCCGGCTCGACATCTACGACGAGCACCAACTGACCTGCATCGAGGCGGCGCGCGAGTTCTACCCCTTCACCGCGGGCCTGCTGCCGCGCGGCGCCGGCTGCCGCGTGCTCGACCTGGGCTGCGGAACGGGCCTCGAGCTGGAAAGCTACTTCACGCTCAACCCCGACGCGCGCGTCACGGGCATCGACCTCGCGCCCGGCATGCTCGCCGCCCTGGGCGAGAAGTTCCCCGGGCACGACCTGGAGCTCGTCTGCGGGTCGTATTTCGACGTGCCTTTCGG
This sequence comes from uncultured Coriobacteriaceae bacterium, assembly GCA_944321435.1. Taxonomy (GTDB): domain Bacteria; phylum Actinomycetota; class Coriobacteriia; order Coriobacteriales; family Coriobacteriaceae; genus CALUOB01. The sequence goes on from CALULH010000017.1 coordinate 27,979, forward strand.
GGAGGGGCTCTTCGACGCCGCGGTCTCCGTGGAGTCCCTGCACCATTTCACCCAGGCCGAGAAGGTCCCCCTCTACGCCAAGCTGCAGCGCGCCCTGCGGCCCGGCGGGTACTTCGTCCTCACGGACTACTTCGCCGCCACGCCCGATGTCGAGCGCAGGCGCCGCGAGGAGCTCGCCCGCCTCAAGCGCAAGCAGGGCCTTGCCGAGGGGACCTTCTACCATTACGACACGCCGCTCACCGTCGACCACGAGGCCGAGGCACTCGAGGCCGCCGGCTTTGCGCGCGTGGAGAAACTAAGGGCTTGGGGCGACACCGCCACCCTGCGGGCATGGGCGTAAGCACGCGCGGTCACATCAGGTCGTAGGCGTCCACGTCGACGGCGATGCTGACGCCCGGCACGGCCCCGAGCTCGCCCACCGCCCGGCCGAGGATCGCCGACACGTCGCAGCCGTACGGGCACTTGACGATGAAATGGTAGCGCCAGCGGTCCTTTGCGCGCTCGATCACGCAGCTCGTGGGCCCGAGAACCTCGACCGCGGCGTCGGCCTCGGCCGCCGCGCGGCGCGTCAAGCCCGCAAGGTGGTCGGCCGCGTCCTCGGCGCGGCCGCGGTCGCGCCCCCATACCAAGACGTTGGCGAGGCGCGTAAAGGGCGGGTAGCCCGCCTCGCGACGCTCCGCAAGATCGGGCTCGGTCAGGAGCGAGCGGTCATGCCTGACAAGCGCACGGATCACCGGATGGTGCGGCAGATAGGTCTGGATGACCACCTCGCCGGGGCGGTCGCCGCGCCCGGCGCGTCCCGCCACCTGCTCCAAGAGCGCGTAAGCGCGCTCGGAGGCGCGGAAATCGGGGGCCTTGAGGGCATAGTCCGCCATAACCACCCCCACGAGCGTGACCTCGGGGAAGTCGAGGCCCTTGGCGATCATCTGCGTGCCCAGCAGCACGGCGCACTCGGCTGCGTCGAACTCCTCCAGAAGCCTCTTGTGCATGTCCTTGCCGCGCGTGGAGTCCGCATCCATGCGGATGACCGCCACGTCGGGGGGCAGCAGGGCGCGGAGCGCATCCTCCACCTGCTGAGTCCCCAGCCCCATTTTGGCAAGGTAGCGGCTGCCGCACTGCGGGCAGGCGCTGCCCGGCGCGGGATAGGGCCGGACATGGTAAACCGACCCGCAGGTATGGCATTCCAGGGTATGCGTGCGCTCATGGTAGGTGAGCGCCGTGGAGCAATGCGGGCAGGTGGGCACGCACCCGCATTCGCGGCACATGAGGAACGGCGCGAAGCCGCGGCGATTGTGCAGCAGCACGGCCTTCTCGCGTCGCTCGACCACCCGCTTGAGCCCGTCCAGCAGCGGCTTGGAGAAAATCGACCGGCTCCCGTCAGCGAACTCCCGGCGCAGGTCGGCCACGACGATGCGCGGCAACCGCGCCCCGCCCGGCCGCTCCGGCATCTCGACGCGGCGCCAGCGCTGGCCGCCGTGCTCGCCCGCCGCACAACGCGCGAGCGCCTCCGCGGACGGGGTTGCGCTGCCCAGCACGAGCGGGATCCCCTGCGCACGGGCCATGTGCGCCGCGACCTCGCGCGCGTGGTAACGCGGGCTCGACCCCTGCTTGTAGGTCTGCTCGTGTTCCTCGTCGATGATGATGATGCCCAGGTCGCGGAACGGGCAGAACAGCGCCGAGCGCGCACCCACCGCGACGCGCGCCGCGCCGCTGGCCACCATGTCCCATTGGTCGCGCCGCTCACCGGCGGAGAGCCGCGAGTGAAAAACCGCCACCGCGTCGCCGAAACGGCTGCGGAAGCGGCCCACGGTCTGCGCCGTGAGCGAGATCTCCGGCACGAGCACGCACGCGGAGCGGCCCGCGGCCAGCACCTGCTCGATGGCGGCAAGGTAGACCTCGGTCTTGCCCGACCCGGTCACGCCGTCCACCAGCACCACGTCGCCGGCTCCGGATCGGGCTGCCTCGCCTATGGCCTCGAGCGCCGCGCGCTGCCCCTCTGTCAGACGCTCCGGCGCGGCGGCACGCGCCGACGACAGCGTGGTGACCTCTCCGGCCCGGCGCCAGGCGCGGCGCTCCTTGACGCGCACCACGCCCTTCCTCTCCAAGGAGCGGATAGCGGCCGACAGATCGGTGTAGAGCAGGTTGAGCTCACGCGTGGTCACCGGCCCGCAGGAAAGCGCCCCCATGAGCTGGCGCTGGCGCGTGGCCGTCTTGGGCGGCTCGTAGGAGCGACCCTCGTCGGTGAGCATGACCACACGCTCAGTGAGCGCGTGCGCGGCCGGGCGCTCCACCTCGTAGCCGCCGTCCGGGCGCTTGCGCAGGCGCGGCGTGCCCCCCGGCGGCAGGAAGAGCCGCAGGCACTCGGCCAGGGGCGCCACGTAGGCACGGCTCATCCAACGGGCCGTCTCGGCAAAGTAGGGAGCGCTCGAAGAGGGCGCGAGAAGGGCGCGGACCGGCTTCACGCGCGCCGGATCCAGCCCCGCGGCGCCCGGCAGATCCCCCAAGGCCTCCGCCAACGCCACCACGTACCCCAGCGCCGCCCGGCGCCCAAAGCTCACGAGCACCGTGCACCCCGGCCCCATCCGATCGAGAAGGTCGGCTGGGACGCCGTAGGCAAACGGCTCGGAGAGCGCGCGGGATGGTATGTCAACCACGACGGAGGCGTACGCCGCGAAAGGCGCGGAGGCGCCCGTGGATGCGGGCGCCTCGGGAGCCGTCTCGTTCGATTTTCCGAAGAGCGCGAGCTGCTGGCCCATAGGCCTCCTTACGCGCCCAACCCGCAGGCGGCGCGCAGCTCCTCGACGCGGTCGGTGCGCTCCCAGGTGAAGTCCGGGTCGGTGCGGCCGAAGTGGCCGTACGCCGCCGTCTTGCGGTAAATGGGACGGCGCAGGTCGAGATCGCGGATGATGGCGCCGGGGCGCAGGTCGAACACCCGCTCCACGGCCTCGGTGATAGCCGACTCGCCCACAGCGCCGGTGCCGAACGTGTCCACCATGATGGAGAGCGGGTGCGCCACGCCGATGGCGTAGGCCAGCTGCACCTCGCAGCGGCGCGCAAGGCCCGCGGCAACCACGTTCTTCGCCACCCAACGCGCGGCGTAGGCAGCGGACCGGTCGACCTTGGTGCAGTCCTTGCCGCTGAAGGCGCCGCCGCCGTGACGGCCCATGCCGCCGTAGGTGTCGACGATGATCTTGCGGCCGGTAAGGCCCGTGTCGCCCATAGGGCCGCCCACCACGAAGCGCCCGGTGGGGTTCAC
>CALULH010000018.1 GCA_944321435.1 uncultured Coriobacteriaceae bacterium
TGTCCGTCTCTTCCCTCTCGCGCGTCCGCGGGGATGCCCCCGCGTCCGCCGATATCCGGTTCTCAAGGTTCCCGCCGCAGGTGATCTACTTACTTACCTCTGCGGCGCAGGTAAGTAATTTATCGGAGATTGGAAACAGAGTCAAGTAAAACTTGAGGCTCAAATTTCCTCCACAAGCCAGCTATTCGGTGAACGGCTGCTTGTGCCCTCGCGACGGCGTTTATAGTACCGGAACTTTGCCTTGTTGTTCTTGAGATTCTTACGATTCAGTTACTACTCCTTAACCAAAGCTTGACTTTTACCCCTTTGACCTTTGCGTTCTTCCGTCTTACGCCTTTGTCTGAGTTGTGTGCACCTCGTGAATCCCCAGTTCAACGCGTTCGGCTGTTATCAACCCCCCTACTTTGCATCGCTATGAAAAAAGGCGCCCTTTTCGGGGCGCCTTTAGGCAAGCTGTTGATTGAGCCTGTTTTAGGCCAGGGCCTTCTTGACGATCTCAGTGAGCTCGGCGAAGGACTGCGGATCCTCGTAAGCCATTTGAGCGAGCACCTTGCGGTCGAGCTCAATACCGGCGAGCTTGAGGCCGTGCATGAACTGGGAGTAGCTGAGATCGTTCATGCGGGCAGCGGCGTTAATGCGGGTGATCCAGAGCTTGCGGATCTCGCGCTTCTTGGTGCGGCGATCGCGGTACTGGTACTGCAGGGAGTGCTGGACCTGCTCCTTGGCCGCCTTATAGTGACGGGAACGAACGCCGTAGTAGCCCTTCGCACGCTCGAGGACGGTGCGACGCTTCTTCTTGGCATGCATAGCGCGCTTGACTCGTGCCATGGTAGATCAACTCCTAGAAAAGAATTCCGACAAGGGGTGGTTACTTAGTTGCCCGCGAGACGCTGGGTGACGACCTTGCGATCAGCGGCGGCGAGCTCCTGCTCCTGACGGAAGCCGCGCTTGCGCTTAGTGGTCTTCTTGGTGAGGATGTGGCTCTTGAAGGCCTTGGCACGCATGATCTTGCCAGTGCCGGTGCGACGGAAGCGCTTTGCCGTGCCCTTGTGGGTCTTCATCTTAGGCATCGTGGTTCTCCTTCGATTCTCGCAGTTACTTGGTTTCGGTCTTCTCGGCGCCCTTGTCGTCGATATTGTCAAAGGCTCCCTTGATGGGCGCAACGGTCATATGCATGTTGCGACCCTCCATCTTGGGCTGGGACTCGACCGTGGCGTACGGCTTGAGGTCGGCCGCCAAGCGCTCGAGCACATTGAGGCCCTGCTCGGGATGAGCCATCTCTCGACCGCGGAACATGATGGTGATCTTCACACGCGCGCCCTTCTTCAGGAAGCGCATGACGTGACCCTTCTTGGTCTCGTAATCACCAACGTCGATCTTGGGACGGAACTTCATCTCCTTGACCTCGACCTTGGACTGGTTCTTGCGCGCAGCCTTGGCCTTGATCGCCTGCTCGTACTTGTACTTGCCGTAATCCATAACGCGGCATACAGGCGGGTTGGCATGCGGCGCGATCTCCACCAGGTCCAGGTTCTGCTCGTCGGCGACGCGCTGGGCGTCGCGAATGCCGAACAGTCCGAGCTGGGAGCCGTCCACGCCGATCAGGCGGCACGTCGGGGTCGTGATCGCCTCGTTGATGCGAGGCTCGTTCGACTTAGCTATCTTGTCCACCTCCTCCGTTGTGGAATAAAAAACCCGGAGCTGCACGCACAGCATCCGGGTAACAAAAGCATACGAAACGGCGATTGCCGTCGCGGTGTTCTTTTGTGCGACCAGACAGCTGCTCATACGGCGCCGAAAGGTGGGAACCCGCAGGTTCCGCTTGATTGCCTGCAACAGAATGCCACAGGCGCGGTTCGATGGCATATGGTACCACAAGGCCTGCGCGTTCACAAACCATGCACAGGATTGCCCGGTAAGCCAGGGGGAAAAGATTGCCCTGCAGGCGTTTTCCGCGGCTTCGCAGGAGAAGGCCCGCAAGGCCCGCCGCGGACTGACGGCGATTCGTCCAGGCACCCGGCAACTTGGCGGTGAGCATGAACTTCGGCGAAGAGCGCGCCGTCATTCGATGATACTGGCGGGGCAATAAAAAACTCGAACCCCGGGGAGTTCGAGTTACATACAAGTGGTGCCCGAGGCGAGACTCGAACTCGCACGATGTCGCCATCGGTGGATTTTGAGTCCACTGCGTCTGCCAATTCCGCCACTCGGGCATTGCACGTGAAGATGCTACCACAGGCGGACGCGTCGTGCCAGAGAAAAAGCGGGCGCCCGAAGACGCCCGCCCTATTTCCGCCTCTCCTGTGAGAAGCGGGTGCCGTTTGCGGAGAATGCCTACTCGGCCTTGCCCACGGAACCGAACTCCTCCATGAGCTCCTTGGTGCGCGCAACGATGGCGTCGCGGCCCGGCTTGAGGACCTTGCGCGGGTCGAAGCCCTTGCCCTGCTGGTCCTTGCCCTCCTCGATGTACTTGCGGGTAGCAGCGGCGAAGGCGAGCTGCAGGTCGGTGTTCACGTTGATCTTGGAGACGCCCAGCGAGATGGCCTTCTGGATCTGGTCAACCGGAATACCGGTGCCGCCGTGCAGGACGAGCGGCAGGTCGCCGGTCTGGGCCTTGATCTCGGCCAGACGATCGAAGGAAAGGCCAGCCCAGTCCGCCGGATAGACGCCGTGGATGTTGCCGATGCCGCAAGCCAGGAAGTCGACGCCCAGGTCGGCGATCTGCTTGCACTCGTTGGGATCGGCAAGCTCGCCGGAGGAAGCCACGCCGTCCTCGACGCCGCCGATGCCGCCGACCTCGGCCTCGATGGACAGGCCCTTGGAGTGGGCGAGCTCCACGAGCTCCTTGGTGCGGTCGAGGTTGATCTGGAAGGTCTCCTCATGTGAGCCGTCGTACATGATGGAGGTGAAGCCGGCGTCGATGGCCTTGAAGCAGTCCTCGTAGGAGCCGTGATCGAGGTGCAGAGCCACCGGGACGGTGATGTTCAGAGCCTCGACGGCGGCCTTGACCATGTCGGCGCAGACCTTGAAGCTGCCCATCCACTTAGCGGCACCGGCGGTGCACTGCATGATCAGCGGGCTCTTAGCCTCCTCGGCGGCCTGGAGAATGGCGAGCGTCCACTCCAGGTTGTTGGTGTTGAACGCACCCAGGGCGTACTTGCCGGCCTCGGCGTTCTTGAGCATCTCTGCAGCGTTAACGAGCATCTGTACCTCCAAAACAGGATGGTTTTACCACACAGACGTAGCATACCACTCGGCGGGCATCCGTATACCCGCAACTCGGCAAGCGTGCGGTCAGGGACTGGAAAGGAACGTGCCCCGGCCCCTACCCCACGATCACGAGATCGTGCGTGCTCCGCGTAAACGGCTCGTAGCCGTCCTCGGTCACCAAACCGTAGTCCTCAAGGCGCACACCGCCCTTTCCGGGCAGGTAGACGCCCGGCTCGTTGGTCACCACGGCGCCCGCCGGAACGGGCTTGTCGTACGTACGGCCAAAATTGGGCAGCTCGTGGATATCGATGCCGACGCCATGGCCCAACCCGTGCTTGAAGTAGTCGCCGTAGCCCGCCTCGGAGATGATGCGGACCGCAAGCGCCTGCATGTCCGAGCCGATGACGCCCGCACGAGCCTGCGCGGCGACCTCCTCGTGCGCGCGGCGCACCGTGTCGTACACCTCGCGCTGCCAAGCGGCGGGCTCCCCCACCACGACGGTGCGCGTCATGTCGGACCGGTAATCATGGTAGGACGCACCGTAATCCATGAGCACGAAATCGCCGGGCTCGACCACGCGGTCGGACGGAATGGCATGCGGGTTCGCAGTGTTGGGGCCGCTTGCCACGATGGACGAGAACGCCAGGCCGTCGGCGCCGTTCTCGAACATGAAGCTCTCGAGCTCGGTGCGGATCTGCTTCTCGGTGAGGCCGGCGCGAATGAAGCCGCACATGTGGTCGAACGCCGCGTCGGTTATGGACTGGGCGTGGCGCATGAGGGCGATCTCCTCGGCATCCTTCACGATGCGCATGCGGTTGATGTCCCCGTGCATCTGGACGATAAGCGCCGGCGCGGAGAGGTCCTCCAAGCCGCGCATAAGGCCGGTGTAGAAGGAAAGCTGCGTCGAATCCTCGATGGCGAGCGTGCGGCTCCGCGTTGCGCGCACGCGCTCCGCCACCCAGCGCGGGATGTCGATGATCTCCATGTCGAGCTTCCAGGTGGGGCCGTCCTGAGGCAGGTGCTCCTGGAACGTGTTGTAATAGCGCGAGTCGGTGTGCAGGAAGAGCTCGTCCGAGGTGATGACGGCGGCGTGCGGGAACTCGTAGGTGAAATCGAAGGTGCCCTCCGCACCGGTAAGCCAGCGCAGGTTCGCCTCGTCGCGCACGAGCACGGCGTCGTAACCGCGCTCGGCCATAAGGCCGCGAACGCGCTCCACGCGCCCAACGGGCCCGGCGGGGTAGGTTTTCAGAGTATCGGACATAGCTTCTCCTTTGCCTCAAACCGGTTTGGTTCCGCAGCACAGCATACACCGCCCCGGCCGATAAGGGCAGGGGTTTCTCTCCTAAGGCGAAGGCCGTCCGAGCATCCGGCGGCTGGCGCGCCCGGCGCGCAGAAACCACCCCTTCCAGGGCCGCCGGCGAGAGCCCGCTGACGCCTTTGTGGGAAAATCGGAAAAGGAGCGCGGCGAAACGACAGGCGGCACCGCCCTCTGCACGCCGAGGACATCGCGCCGCAGCGCGACCGCCTCTTTGAAAACCAAGGTAAAGACGGAAAGGGGGCGCCATGGAGCACCAGGACCTAGAGAAGCGCATGCACGACGGAAGGCTGTACCGCTGCACGGACAACCCGTGGTATGCGGAGCAACTGGCCCGCTGCGATGCGGTGGAGCGGTACAACCGGCTGATGCCGAGCCAGCTCGCGGAGCGGGCGGCCATGCTTGCGGAGATGTTCGCCGAGGTGGGCGACGATTGCGTGATCGAAGCGCCGTTCCATGCCAACTGGGGCGGCAAGCACCTGCGCTTGGGAGACCGCGTGTACGCGAACTTCGGGCTCACGCTGGTGGACGATACCGAGATAGCCGTCGGCGACGACACGATGATCGGCCCCAACGTGACCATCGTGACGGGAACGCACCCCGTTTCCCCGCGCCTGCGCGCCATGCAGGCGCAGTACAACAAGCCCGTGCGCATAGGAAGGCGCGTGTGGATCGGCGCTGGGTGCCTCATCATGCCGGGGGTGACCATCGGCGACGGCTCGGTCATCGGCGCGGGCAGCGTGGTCACGCGCGACGTGCCCGCCGGCGTGGTGGCCTACGGCACGCCCTGCCGCGTGGCGCGCCAGATCACCGAGGAGGACGACCGCACCTACGACCGCGGCCGGCCGGTGGACCTCGCGTAGCGAACAGGTGGCGAGAAGGGCCGCGGGCGTTCCGCGAAGCCGGCGCAGCAGGCCCCGCCAGAGGCGCAGGGGCATGACGTCGCAGCGCAACGTCGGTTTCGAAAACGCCCGCGGCCCGAGGCACAGCCGGGCTCGCGGGCGCACGCCGTCAACGGACGGAGCAGAAACTGGGCTTACGCCGCGTCGTCCGCGGGAAAACGGACACCGGCCGCGAGACGCGCCTCGGTCATGGCGCGGGACACGGCCACGCTGTGGTCGAGAGCGCGGTAGCATCCCTCGAGATCGCCCGCGGCGATGCCGGCCGCAAACGCGCGGAACTCCGACTCGAAGCGAAGCGGCGGATTGGCGTCGCACGTCTCCTCCGTCCCGTCGTTCAGATGCAGGGTCGCAGGGCCGCAGGTGCCGGCGGTCGTGGTCTGCAGGATGTAACCGTCGTTTCCCTGGATAACGTTTGTCGTCGGCGCGCCGCAGTCCTTCGCCGCGACGGAAACCGCTTTGAAGTCCCCGTAATCGAGCGTCATGACGCCCGAGGTGTCGATGCCGCGCTCCACGTTGGCCTGATACCCCACGCTCTTCGGCGCGCCGAAGAGCCCCACGATGTACTGCACGTTGTACAGCCCCAGGTCCATGAGCGCGCCGCCCGCGCACGCCGGGTCGAAGACCGGCAGAACCGTGCCCGCCCGAAAGGCGTCGTAGCGGCTGGAGTACTGCGAGTAATTGCAGGTCACGATCTTGACCTGGCCGATGCGCGGCAGCCATTCCCTGATCTGCCGATAGTTCGGCAGGTACAGCGTAGTGATGGCCTCGTAGAGAAACAGGCCGCGCTCGCGAGCGGCCAAGGCGAGGCGCTCGGCCTCGCGCACGGTGGCGGCGACGGGCTTCTCCAAGATAACGTGCCTGCCCGCGTCGAGCGCGTCCATGGCATGTGAGAAGTGCAGGTTGTTGGGCACCGCCACGTACACGGCGTCGATATCAGCCTGCTCGAGCATCTGCGCGTAGTCGGTGAAAACCTCCGCCCCGTACGGGTCGGCGATCTCGTGCGCCTTAGGCACGCTGCGCAGCGTCGAGCACACCGCCCGCACGTCGTACCCCCACGCCCCCAGATGCGGCACGATCTCGTGCGCGATCATGCCCGTTCCGACAACCCCCAGCTTCATAACGGCATCCTCTCTCGCCGGCAATAACGTCCGGGGCTTGTTATACCCGCTCGGGGCGCGGGGAAAAACGGCGGGCGCAACGCCCGCCGCCATCATCTTGATCGAGGCTCCGCCCCTACGCCCCCTGGCCCATCTCCACCACGGGGGTGAGGTTCTCGACCGTCCGGGCATCGGCGGACTGGGCCTCCTCGGCCAGCTTAAGCTGCTCGGCCACGCGCGCGGGCGCAGTGCCGCCCTCGGTGGTGCGGGCGGCCACCACGGCGTCAAGGTCCAGCGCCCCCGTGATGTCGGGCTCGAAAAGCTCGCTCGCCGCCTTGAACTCCTCAAACGGCAGGTCGGCGATATCCACGCCGCGCTTCTCGGCCGTCAGCACCAGATGACCCACCACGGCGTGCGCCTCGCGGAAGGGCATGCCGCGCTTGGCCAGGTAATCGGCTACGTCGGTGGCGGCAAGATGCCCCTTGCGCATAACGGCGCGCATGCGGTCGGCGTTGACCGTCCAGGTGCCCACCATGCCGGTCATCACCGCTAGGCATTGCGAGAGCGTATGCGCAGCGTCCAATGCGCCCTCCTTGTCCTCCTGCAGGTCCTTGTTGTAGGCGAGCGGCAAGCCCTTCACCGTCATGAGCAGCTGCATGAGATCGCCCACCACGCGGCCGGTCTTACCGCGGATAAGCTCGGCGAAGTCGGGGTTCTTCTTCTGCGGCATGATGGAGGAGCCCGTGGAGAAGGCATCGGACAGCGTGATGAAGCCGAACTCCTGGCTGCTCCAAAGCACGATCTCCTCGGAAAGGCGCGACAGGTGCACCGCCATGACGGAGCAGGCGTACTCCAGATCCAGCAGGAAGTCGCGATCGGAGACGGCGTCGAGCGAGTTGGGGATCACGCGCGCAAAGCCCAGGCCCTCGGCCGTCATGCCGCGGTCGAGCGGGTAGCTGGTGCCCGCAAGGGCGGCGGCTCCCAGGGGGCTTGCGTCGGCTGCGTCAAAGGCAGCCGCCAGGCGCTTGAAGTCGCGCGCGAGCATCCACACGTAGGCAAGCAGATGGTGCGAGAAGAGCACCGGCTGGGCATGCTGCAGATGCGTCATGCCGGGAAGAACGGTGCCGCCGGCGTCGCGCGCCGCCTGGACGAGGGCGTCGCGCAGCGAAAGGTTGGCGCTCATGAGCTCCTTGGCCAGGGCCTTGGCGGCAAGGCGCGTGTCGGTAGCCACCTGGTCGTTGCGGCTGCGGCCCGTGTGCAGGCGCGCGCCCGCCTCGCCGATCCGGCGCGTGAGCTCGGCCTCGATGGACATGTGGATGTCCTCGTCGTTGATGTCGAAGGCAAAGCGCCCGGCGTCGATGTCCGCCTCGATCCCCTTGAGGCCCGCGCGAATGGCGTCGGCGTCCTCTTGGCTGATGACGCCCTGAGCGGCGAGCATGGCCGAATGGGCAATGCTGCCCGCTATGTCCTGCCTGTAGAGAGCCTTGTCGACCGGCAGCGATGCGCCGAACTCCTGCGTGAGCTCGCCCACGCCCTGCTCGAACCGTCCGCCCCACAGCGCCATGGCGCGCTCCTTCCCCGTGATGAGCGCAGGACGGGACCGGGACCCGGAAACCGCGCGGCGCTCGTAACTGTTGCTCTTCTTATCATAGTAAAAGCGCGCTCGGCCCAAAACCGAGCGCGCAAAAACGTTCCACCTTACACGCCAAAACGAGTGCATGCGGACAAAAGACATCAGCGAGGACGCGCCGGGTACCCAAGATTGGCCTGAAAGAGGAGCGCCGCGTACTTCGTACGCAAGCGACGATTGAAGGCCAAAGTTGGGTGCCCGGCGCGGCCGCAGCGTCGGCTTTACGCCTGCTGCAGGCCAGAGCCCGGTCCCTGGACGCGGCTCCAGGTCTTGGACTGCAGGCCGTGCAGGTCGATGAACCCGCGGGATGCGGTGTGGTCGAAGGTGTCGTTCTCGTCGTACGTGGCGAGGTTGTAGTCGTAGAGGCTGTAGGGGCTCCTCACACCGTCCATGAACAGGCCGCCGCGGCAGAGCTTGAAGCGGACCTCGCCGGTGACGAACTGCTGGGTGTAGGCGTTGTAGGCGTCGATGGCGTTGCGGTTCTGGCTGTACCACAGGCCGCGGTAGACGGCGGAGGCCCACTCGACGTCGAGCTTCGCCTTCTCCTTCAGGGTCTCGGCATCCAGGCAAAGGGTCTCGAGGGTATGGTGCGCCTCGATGAGCAGGAGCGCGGCCGGGCACTCGTAGCACTCGCGGCTCTTGATGCCCACGACGCGGTCCTCGATCATGTCAAGGCGCCCGTAGCCGTTGCGGCCGGCGATCTCGTTGGCCTTGATGATGAGGTCAAGAAGCGGCATCTGCTCGCCGTTGATGGAGCAGGGCACGCCCTTCTCAAAGCCGATGACCACGGTCTCGGGCTCGGCCGGGCAATCCTCGGGGTTGGCGGTCATGGTCCAGATGTCGTCCGGCGGGGTGTTCCAGGTGTCCTCGAGCACGCCGCACTCGATAGCGCGGCCCCAGAGGTTGTCGTCGATGGAGTAGGGCTTCTTCTTGGTGGTGGGCACCGGCACGCCGTGAGCGGCGGCCCATTCCATCTCGGACTCGCGGCTGGTGAGGTCCCACACGCGAACCGGCGCGATGATCTCCAGCTCGGGATCGAGCGCGCGGATGGAGGTCTCGAAGCGAACCTGGTCGTTGCCCTTGCCGGTGCAGCCGTGGGCCACGTACTTGGCGCCGTACTGATGGGCGATGTCAACCAGGTGCTTGGAGATGAGCGGGCGGGAAAGCGCGGAGAGCAGCGGGTAGACGCCCTCGTACTTGCCGTTTGCCCAAATGGCCTTGGTCAGGAAGCTCTCGGCGTACTCCGCGCGCATGTCGACAGCCTCGGACGCATACGCGCCCATGTCGAGTGCCTTCTGCTTGATCCAGCTGAGGTCCTTCTCGTCCTGGCCCACGTTGCCGCAGATGGCGATGACGTCGAGGTCGCGCTCGACCTGCAGCCATTTGACGATGACGGACGTGTCCAGGCCGCCCGAGTACGCGAGTACGACTTTGTCCTTCTCTGCCATGGTTCCTCCTGTTGACTGCGACCCGGGGCCGCGTTGATACCGTTTGGTTCCGTGCCTATTATGCCAGGGCGCGCGCCGGCGCACGGCGCGGTTGGCGCGCGACACGGACCCGTAACGCATGGTGAGCATTATAGCGCTGTAGTGCATACTTTGCTGCGTTTATTTCTATTTGTGCGTAATTTTGGTTCTCTCATACAAATTTATGCATATTTTTTGCTTTCCTATTCACTTGTATGAGATAGGGAGGTTGTTTTTCAGGGCCTTTTGACGCATGGTATACATGTGGGCAAACGATGCGCAAAGGGAGCGGCGCGGGGGCACCCCCCGGCTTTGAGTCTGAGGCTTCGGCTTGCGCCCTGCGCGGCGCTCTTTGCAAGCGTCGCGGGCGGCCTTCGCTATGCGGTGATGACGGCGCCCACGGGAATATCGTGCGCCTCGACGGCGCCCTCGTCGGCAAGGCTCTCCACTAACTGGCAAGCAAAGCACAAACCGATGCTCCGGCCGGGAAACGTCGCGAGGAACGTATCGTAGTAACCGCCGCCGTAGCCCAATCGGTATCCCCGCCGGTCGAAGGCAAGGCCCGGCACGAGCGCCAAGGCGCTCTGCGCCGGGACGACCTCTCGCTCCGGATCCGCCGGCGGTTCGGAAATGCCATGGGCACCAGACTCAAGGCCTTCGAGGTCCTCGACCCGGTACCAGCGCAAAGCACGCGGCCCGGCGCACCGCGGCAGGGCGACCGTCTTGCCGTCGGCCAGCGCTTGGGATATCACGGCCTTCGTGCTGGCCTCGGAGTCGAAGGAGGCGTAGGCAAGCAGGCACTCCGCCTGGCGGTACGCCTCCGATGCGCAGACGCGCTCCGTCATGGCCGCGTTGGCGCGCAGCCATACGCTTACCGGCATGTCGTTGCGCAGCGCCTTCATGCGCTCGCGCAGAGCGGCCTTGCCATTGCGGTCCTTCTCCCCCATGGCGCCCTCCCTCACCCTCACCGAGTCACGGCGATTGCCGAGTACCGCCATCGCAGCGCGCACCTCGCGCGCAAACACCGGACTGACAGGCCCCTGCGGTGCGCCGACACCCCATACGCACTACCGACTCGTTGCGTATATACCAATAGGTGCTTATCGTCAGTATACGGTACGGATGCGCGCATCTTTCTTATGCGGCGTTCCAACGTCCGCACATTGTGAGACGTTTTACCCACAAGGATCAAGTAGACGGTGCATGAACGCTGACATAACCCCAGGCAAACGCTCTGCTCGATTTCCGTCTGCGCGACCCACCCCTCTCAATCGTCGCACAACGTGCACGAGACGCCCAATCGACCGTGAACGGCATAAGGGAACGATGGGCAAAACACGATCCGGCGGGAAGCAAGGTCCGGCTACTTGAGATGCGGGGTAACCAACCACGCGAGAAACGCCAAGACCGCGCCGCCAACGGGCCCGAAGACAAACAGGGGCAGATGGCCCGCGTAGGCAATCGCCCCAAGCACTGCGCCGGCAACGAGGATGCCGAGGGTCACCGCCACGCGACGCCGACGCATGCGGCGCGCCGCAAGTGCGCGCAACGCGGCAACCTCCTCAGCCCCGATCGCCGCATCGGCGTATTCCGCCAGACGATCGAGCGCCGGAACCCCACCATGGGCGTCGATGCGTGCGAGCTCGGCACGCTCGGCGTTCACGCGGTTGTAGCGCGCAACATCCGTTCGGCAGCACCCGAGCGCTGCGAATATCCACAGCCATGCGGCAAAAGCCACAGAGAGCGTGAAAGAGGCCAAGCCTCCGGCAAGGTGCTGGAAGTACGTAGCCTGAAGCGACAAACATACCGCCCCGACAGCAACCCCCGCCAAAGCAATGCGCCACGCCTGACGCTTGAACGACACCGCCTCCTCGCGATCCTTCGCGCAATAGAAATCCTCAACGCACGGATATAGGCGGCAGAACCGGCGAAAATCTACCCACGCCGGTACCACGAATGCCGCCGCCAGCCCTAAGCCGAACGTCAGGAAGAAGCACGACCACAGCGTCGGTGGACTCGACAAGCCGCCGGTGCCGAGAAAACCTGCCACCCCCGCAAGAGCGGCCGCGACGCCGCTTGCCAGGCGCCATGCAAAACGACGCATGCGCCCGTCGTAATCGTAAAGGTCGGTTGGCGGCGTGCCGATCGGCACGGCAAGCTCCGGGCAAGGATCCTTCTGAGTAAGATCTCCGTTCACCAAATCGTTAAGGTCGCAGGAGAGGATAGCCGTCAGGCGCACCAACTTGTCCATCTCGGGATACGACCGCGCCGATTCCCAGTTTGAGACAGTTCGTTGACTGTACTGTCTAAATTGCTTCCGAAACCTGCAGGTCAGAGGTACCGTCAACAAGCTGAAGCCGAGGGCTCTCCTGCTGCTGGTACGAATCTGGTACGAATCGTTCGCCGGTTTGTACCGCCCCTCTGAGAACCTCGTAGGAGCGTCGCGAGGGACGCGAGTGGCGGACCTTGCAGATCTTCCCCGCGGGTGCTCCCTCCGCCTGTCTCGTCATGAACTCCTCCTCCGCCCCGACGCTCAGGAAGGCGTCCTCCACGACGTCCGCCGCCTCGCGTTTCTGGTCCATGTTGACGTGCGTGTAGATGTCCATGGTGATCTGCGCGTTGGCGTGCCCGGCGAGCTCCTGCATGACCTTGGGGTGAACCCCCTGCTCGGCGAGCATCGAGAGGTACGAGTGCCGCAGCTCGTGGAGGCACCAGCCATCGAGGCCGAATGCCGCGCGGTCGCGCTTCCACCACTTGCCGAGCGTATCGGGATTGGCTCGCTGGGCGTAGAAGTCGAGGACGACGGGCGTGTCCTCGTCCTGCTCCGCGTAGCCGGTCCGGTGGTGCCGGTTCACGTAGTTCCTGGTCTTGAAGTACTCCCTCTGGGCCGCCTTCCGGCGCAGCAGCGCCTCGCAGACGAACTCGGGCATGGGAAGGCGCCTCGTCCCGGCGCGCGTCTTGGTCTCCTTGAGGTTGCGGAAGCAGTCGAAGCTATGGCTCACGGTGAGGACGCGGTTGTCGAAGTCGACGTCGCGCCAGGACAGCGCGCAGATCTCGCCTCGCCTGAGGCCCATGGTGATGGCGAGGAAGTACGCGATGTCGCACGAGGTCTCGACCTCCAGCTGGTCGATGAGGGAGCGCATACGCGCGGAGGTGAGGGCCCGCCGCTCCTTGGTGTCGTTCGCCGGGGTCGCCACCCTGTCGAGGGGGTTCCTGACGATGGTCTCCTCGTTCACCAGGTGCTTGAAGAACAGGTTCAGCATCTTGTGGAGGCGGTTGAGGTAGGCGCCGCTCGACGGCTTCCCGGAGAGCGTGTCGCCCTGCCGCATGGCGAGGTACATGTCCTCTATCATCTCGGGGGTGATGCTCGCCACGTCGGCCTTCCCGATGTGGCGCGAGATCGCCTTGAACTGGACCCGGTAGCGCTTGTTGGTGTTCTGGGTGAACTCCCCGGACTGCTCGCGCCTGTCCATGAAGTCCGCAGCACACTCCTCGAAGGTGGTGCCGGTGCGCTTCCAGACCTTGTCGTCCTCGATCTCCTCGATGAAGTCACGCAGGGCCTTCTTGGCCTGGGTGTAGTTCATGTCGCTCACGCGACGCGTACGGGTCTTGTACTTGCCCGTGCGCGGGTCGAGCCCCACGGGGACGCGCAGCTGCCACTTGCGGCACTTGCTCTTGGGCTTGTCCTTCTCGAGCTGGACGATGGTGCCCTCTCCTGTGACCTTGGCCATGGCTCACGCCCCCTTCCTGCGGACGGGGCGGCCCTCCGCGACCCAGCGGCGGACGCGCGCCGCGATGTCCCTGCAGAAGAGCTCCTGGCTCGCGTCGAGTGCTCTCCTGCCCTCGGTGTGGTCGGGCTCCTCCGGCCTCCTGTCGCGGCTCTCGATCTCGATGCCCATGCGATCACCTCCTCCCCTGGGGACGGGGGCCGTCTGCCTCGGACTGCTCCACGAAGTCGAGGTAGCTGTCCACGAGGGCGCGGCCGGCGCCGGAGAGGGCGTCGTAGCGGGACTGGACGGGGTGCTCGTCGGGGGCGTCGATGTCCTCGCGGCCGACGACGAGGTCGATGGAGCAGCCGAGGCGGTCGGCGATGGCCCATGCCGCCGAGAGCGGCACGGCCATGCCCGGGCCCTCGGGCTGGCGCTCGTAGCGCGAGTAGGTGGACGCGGGGATGCCGAGCTCCGCAGCGAAGTCCCTGGCGCTGCGGTAACCCGCCTCGCGGCGGAGGCGCTGCAGCGTCCTCTTCCCGCTGATGGGAGGGGCCGCCTTTGTGGAAGTGTCACGTGGTGGCATATAATGTCACCGTCCTCTCTAGTTGGCTCTGGACTGGACAACAGGGCCCACGGGAGCTGCAACTCCCATGGGCCCGCCCTCTTTCTACGGCCTTCCCGCGTCGCCCCCCTTCCGGCCGCCTCTTCCGTCGAACTCTATGAACACACGTCTCCCGCCCTCGAGGGACGGGTGGTACGACATGCCGGCGCCCCCGGAACCTACCTGCCCGTGCGAGCGGTCGTACGCCTGCATAATCCGCGCGATGTTCTGCTCGTCGAGGATTCTGCTCGCCTTTGTGGAGACCCTGCCCCGGCGCTCCTCCGCGCGCCTGGTGACGAACTCCTCGAACCCCTCGCGGCGCTCCTCACGGGTACCGAAGGCGATGAGGTCGTCGAGCTCGCCGCGCCCGTCGAGCTCCTGCTGCCACAGACGCTCGTAGCGCCACGCGAGCTCGTCGAAGCGGCGGTCGGCCTCCGCCTCCTCGCGCTGGCGCCTGAGGCCGTCCTGGTGGAGCAGGAAGGAGAGGAACTGGTCGAGGGCGAGCTTGGACTCCTCGGAGAGGGAGTCGTACCCCTCCTGGACGTCTCCGCGCAGGGCGCGCACGTCCACCTCCTCGCGGCCGACGATGACGTCGATGGGCACGCGGAACCAGTCCGCGAGCTGCCACGCCGCGCCCATGGGGATCTTGTCGGGGTTGCTCTCGTAGCGCGCGTAGGTGGACGCCGGGATCTCCACGGCCTCCGCGAACTCCGCCGATGTCTTGAACCCCGCCGCCTTCCTGAGCTCCAGAAGAGCGCTCGCCATCTGCCATACCTCCCGAGTTGTGTGCGTTCTGTGGCGGTGCGTTGCCCCACCTGACTGGAAGGGCGCAACACTATGCAACAGAAGATAGCACTCAGCGACAATCTGAACAACCGAACAACACCATTCTACACCAAATAGCGCTAACAATCTCACGCTATGAGAATTGCTGTGATATTCTACGGCTGCGCGGGGAGGCGGCGGCCCACCACGTGGCACCGCCGCGCCGCGCGCCCGGTCCAGAGCCAACCGAGGAGACAGAGGGGAAGGCGAGAGAAGCGATGAAGGCGAGGTTCGAGGACGTGCCGCTGTTCATGACGCCGAGCGAGCTCGCGCAGGTGACGGGCGAGCACGTGGGGTCGATCAGGAGGGGCATCATCGAGGGCAGGATCCCGGCCGACAAGGTGAACGGGCGCTGGCGCATCTGCCGCGACGTGGTGTTCCCGAACGCGAGCAGGGGGACGTCGTATGACGGTGGGAAGAGGGAGTAGGCGCGCCGCCCCGCGAGAGCGGACGGGCGCGGTTGCCGCCGCGCCCGCCCAGTGCGAATCCCTGGCCGGAATCGCGGGGCACAGTGTAGCGCATGCGCGCGGAGTTTCCGAGGGGGTGCGCTCCCATGGCTGACCTGAGTGGCGTGCCGGCGGAGCTGCGCCGCGAGCCGCGCTGGGTGTGCTGGCGGCGCGAGGAGCGCAACGGCAAGACGACGAAGCTTCCGGTGTGCGCGGCGAACGGGCGCATGGCCAAGAGCACCGACCCGGCGACCTGGGCGACCTTCGAGGAGGCGGTGGCGGCCGTCGGCCGCTGGCGCTGCGACGGCGTGGGTTTCGTCTTCGGGCCCGACCGCGCCTACACCGGGCTCGACCTCGACCACGTGATCGAGGGTGGCGTGCTCGACCCAGCGTACCGCTGGGTGGTCGAGGAGGCCGGCACCTACACGGAGGTCTCGCCGTCCGGCGACGGGCTGCACCTGATCTTCCGGGGCGCGAAGCCCGACTGGGCCCAGCGCTCGCGCAAGGGGCAGCCCGGCGGGCGCGTGGTGGAGATGTACGACCACGACCGCTACTTCACGGTGACGGGGAACGTGTTCGAGGGGCGCGGGACGCTGGGGTCCAACCCCGAGGTCGTCGAGAAGGCGTACCGGACGTGGATCGAGCCGGGGCGGGCAGCCGCGCAGCCGACGCTTTCGGCGGCATCGGGCGCGGGCGCCGACGTGGACGACGAGGCGCTGCTCGAGCGCATGTACGCCTCCCGCAGCGGCGACGCGATCCGCGCACTCATGGCCGGCGACTGCTCGGCGCAGGGCGGCGACCGCTCGGCCGCCGACATGGCGCTGTGCAGCCACCTCGCGTTCTGGTGCGCGGGCGACGCCTCCCGCATGGACCGGATCTTCCGCAGGAGCGGCCTCATGCGCGACAAGTGGGACAGCAGGCGCGGCGGCACCACCTACGGCGCGCAGACGATAGAGCGCGCCATCGAGGGATGCACGGAGTTCTACCGGCCGAGGGAGCGGCGGGCCGACCGTCCTTCTCGCCCCGCGCGCACCTCTCGCGCCAATGACAAGAACATGTGTTCGACCGCTGCGCCGGGCACGGACGGAGGGGGCTCCCCCGACGAGGAGGCGCCGGACTTCGAGACGGCGCCGTCGGTGGAGGGGTGGTTCGTGGACGCGCGCGGGCGGCTGTGGGTGCGCGGGCGAGACGGCGAGCTGGCGCGCTCGGTGACCTCGACGGCGCCCTGGGTGGCTGCCGACCTCGTGGACGTGGATACCGGCGACGTGCGCGCCCTCGTGCGCGTGACGGTCCCCGGCGGCACCCGCGAGCGGGCGCTCGACCGTGAGGTGCTGCTCAACCAGAGCAAGGTGATCGGCGCGCTCGCGCCGCTGGGGGCGAACGTGTCGTCCGCCAACGCCAAGGACGTCGTGCGCTACCTGACCGACGTGGAGCGCCGCTACGGCTGGGCGCGGCCCCGCGCGCGAAGCGTGGTGCACCTGGGGTGGGCAGACGGTCCGCTCTCGGCCTTCATGCCCTACGACCTGGGCGAGGGCGGCGTGCGCTTCGACCCCAGCCCGGACGAGGCGGTGAAGGCGCGCCCCTTCATGGAGCCCGCGGGCACGCTCGCGGAGTGGGTGGAGGGCGTGGCGCCGGCGCGCGCCGCGTCGATGGCGTTCCGCTGCGTCCTGGCGGCGAGCTTCGCCTCCCCGCTGGTGTCGCTTCTGGGCGTGCAGACCTTCATCGTCTACCTCTGGGGGCGCTCGCGCTCCGGCAAGACGCCGACCTTGAAGGCGGCGGGCAGCGTGTGGGGCGACCCCACCGAGGGGGCGGACAGCTACTTCCGCACCTTCGCGGACACGCCCAAGAGCATCGTGCGCGCGGCGGCCCTGTTGCACGACATACCCGTGATCATCGACGAGCTGCAGAGCAAGGGCGCCGTGGGCGGCCAGGCGGGCAAGCGCCAGGTCGTGGAGGACCTGCTCTACTCGCTCTCGCTCGGGCACGAGCGCGGGGCGCTCAACAGCGACCGCACGATGATGCGGGCGGGCTCGTGGCGCTGCCTCACGATAGCCACGGGCGAGATCCCCATCGTGGGGTCATCGACGCAGCAGGGCGCGGCGAACCGCACCCTCGAGCTCTGCGCGGAGCCCTTCGAGGACGTGCGCGCCGCCCAGGCGATGCACCACCTCGTCTCCGCGCAGCACGGCACCGCCGGGCGCGCCTACGTGGCCGCGCTTCGGCGAAACGACGCCGCCTTCTACGCGGGGCAGTTCCCATCCGTTCGCGACGCCGTGTGCGCCGCCGCCGGCGGGCACCCGCAGGCCGACAACGTGGCGCTGCTCGCGCTCGCGGACGCCCTCGCGCAGTTCTACGTGTTCGCGCCGGGCAGCGACTGGGCGGCGTGCCTGGAGGGCGCGATGCTGATGGCGCGCTGGGCGCTCGTGAACGCCACGGGCGCCGACGGCGGCGACACCGACGTGAAGGCGATCCAGTTCGTGGCCGAGTGGCTGGTGCGCAACCGCCTGCACTTCGAGAGCTCGGCGGAGATGGACCGGCTCGAGCGATGGGGGTCGGTGGAGCAGTACCGGGACCGCCCGGGCTTCTGCTGGTGGGTCTTCTCGTCCGTGCTCGACCAGGCGCTCGGGGGCGCCAACTTCGACCGGCAGAAGACGCTCAGGCGCATGGCCGACGAGGGCGTGCTGCTGCCCGGCTCCGGGCGCGGGTTCACGCGGCAGAAGCGCTTCGGCGACTCGCGGGTGTACTGCGTGTGCGTGGACAACGCGGCGCTGGAGGCCATGCTCGAGCGCTCGGCGGGCGCGCCGCCTGCGGTGGCGCCGTCTCAAGGGGGCGGGCCATGCTGAGACACGGGTCGAGACGCCCCTGGCGGCTGGTGAGGGTGCGCGTCCCCTCCTCCCGTCTCAACGTCTTGACGGGGACGAGACATGGGGGGACGTCGCGCGCGGGCGGGCGCGGGCGCGCGCACGCGCGGGCGGGGACCTCGGGTCCTATTTCCGTCGAGACGTTGAGACGGGCGGCATTCGCGCTGGTGGCGGGGCTGCTCTCCGTCTTGCCCGGGGGCGAGACGGCGGCGGGCGGGCACGTGAGACGCGGAGGGAGGTGCGCGCGGTGAGCTGGTGGACGGAGGAGCAGGACGACGTCCTGCGCGAGGTGAGCTTCCAGGGCGCGGCGTTCGCGGCCGCCGAGATCGAGCGGAGATGCGGCGTCGCCCACTCCGTGCGGGCGGTGGAGATGCGCGCGTCGCGGATCCACTGCTCGCTGGCGATCCAGACGGTATGCCCTCAGTGCGGCGCGGTGGGCGTGAAGATCAACCGGCAGACCGGGATGTGCCCGCTCTGCACCGAGCGCTACCACCTGGAGCAGGAGCGCGCCTTCAACGAGCAGCTCGAGCGCGAGCGGGTACGCGCGGAGGAGTCCGCCGAGCTCGCGGAGGTGCGGCGCGAGCGGGACATGATGCGGCAGCGCAACAGCCGCCTGTGCAGGAAGTACGGGCTCAAGGGGCGGCGGGAGCGGAAGAAGTAAGGCTGGACGGGTAAAATGGCCTTGATCGCGGCGCGCTGTTTGACTCACCTGCGAGACATGCAGGCGCCACGTCTGAAGCTCCCCCTCGGGGTGCCTGAGGCGCGTGAGAACGCAACAGGGGCGGAAGGCGGATCAAGAGAGGCTGGCGCGGGTGAGACCCCCGCGCAAGCGCCTCAAGCGGGGCATCTCGATTGGGCCTTTACGGTCCCTTCGGGGTGCCCTTTTTCGTCGCCTTTGTGACGCGCCTGGAGAATCCACCGTGAGAGGCTCTATCGACTTCCACGGGGGTGATTCGCATGGCGAGGCGTCCGAAGCTGACGCAGGAGATGGTGGACGAGGCGATCCGCCTCAAGGCGGACGGCCTCTCCAACGGCGACATCATCTGCGCGCTGGGCATCCACGAGTCGACGTTCTACCGCTGGATCGGCGACCCGAAGAACAGGCTGCAGCGCGCGTTAAGCGAGGGGCTAAAAAAGGAGGAGTCGGCGTTCAAGCGGACGCTGCTCACCACGATCCGCTCGGCGGCACTGGCGCGCAACCAGTACTGGACGGCGGCGGCGTGGCTGCTGGAGCGCAAGTACCCCGACGAGTTCGGCAAGGCGGAGCGCAAGGCCGACGAGGGCCGCGAGGACGCGGCGCCGAGGATCGTGCTCGGCGTGGTGGCCCAGCCGGTGCAGGAGAGGCTGCCGGGCCTCGACGGGGACGGCTCGAATGGTTGACGCCTCCTCGCTCGTGATCCCTGCCTTCCACGACGTGCTCGGCGACGTGATGGCCCACGGGCACACGCACTACTGGCTGCACGGGGGCAGAGGCTCCACGAAGAGCTCGTTCATCAGCGTGTGCATCGTCCTTCTCCTCCTGGCGCGCCCGGAGGCGAACGCGGTGATCGTCCGGAGGTTCAGCAACACGCTGCGCGACTCGGTGTTCCAGCAGGTGACGTGGGCGATCGCGGAGCTGGGGCTCGAGCGGTGGTTCCGGGCGCGCATCTCGCCGATGGAGATCACGTACCTGCCCACGGGGCAGCGCATCGTGTTCAGAGGGGCGGACGACCCCCTGAAGCTCAAGGGCGTGAAGTTCACGCGCGGCTACTGCGCGGTCACGTGGTTCGAGGAGCTCGACCAGTTCGACGGGATCGACGCGGTGAGGAGCATCCTCAACTCCCTGCGCCGAGGCGGCGAGGACTTCTGGATCTTCTACAGCTACAACCCGCCGCGCACGCTGTGGTCCTGGGTGAACCGGGAGAAGCTGGAGCGGGAGCGGCGGGCGGACACGCTCGTGCGGCAGAGCTCGTACCTCGACGTCGTCGAGAGCCACCCGGAGTGGCTGGGCGGCCCCTTCGTCGAGGAGGCGGAGTACCTGCGCGAGGTGGACGAGCAGGCGTGGCGCTCTGAGTACCTGGGAGAGGTCACGGGGACGGGCGGCTCGGTCTTCAACAACATCGTGAGCGTGCGCCTGTCCGAAGCGGCGTGCCGGGGCTTCTCGCGAACGCGAAACGGCGTGGACTGGGGCTGGTTCCCGGACCCGTGGCGGTTCGTGCGGTGCGGCTGGGAGCCCGGAGAGCGGCGGCTCACCATCTTCGGCGAGCTCTCGGCGAACAGGAAGACGCCCTCCGAGACAGCGGAGATGGTGGTGGACGCGCTCACCTACGCGGACGAGCCCGGCGAGGACGCCTACCTCCACGACGAGCTGATATGGTGCGACGACACGCCGGACGGCAAGCAGTCGATGGCTGTGTGGAGGCGCGAGGCGGGGCTGCGGGTGCGGCCGGCGAGGAAGTCGAACATGCGGCGGCTATCCTACGAGTGGCTGGCGGGGCTGCGGGAAATCTGCATCGACCCGGAGCGGGCGCCCTTGGCCTACGAGGAGTTCCGGCTCAAGGAGTACGAGCGCGACCGCGACGGGACGTGGGTGGACGAGATCCCCGACGGCAACGACCACAGCATCGACGCGGTGCGCTACGCGATGATGGACGACGTGCTGAGGGGTTGACGGCGCGAGCGTTCTTCTCGACAGCTTAATGAACGTGAGGACGAAGGGCGGGACGTGCGTGAGCGCTGATTGTGTTCGGGCGGCGCGCGGGAGTTTTCCACATTGGGGGTCTCGGCACGTTCTTCTCGGCATTAAACGCTTTGGAACACGGGGCGACGCTTCGCGCGGAGCGGCGGGAGGTTATCGACAAGTTCTCGCGGGAGTGTGCAAAACCGCTGGTGGAGGTGCATGATAGAGCGCTCTTCTCGCCTATGGCTCAATTCAGTTGGGTGCTGAATCTCGGGCGTTCTTCTCGCCTGGCGCTCTTTGTTCTTTGCCCTTTGTGACGGGCGGGTTCAATGGGCGTGTTCGGACGAGGCGGGAGGTGGGCCCATGGGCGTGAACGATGACGAGTACTGGGTGCCGGAGCACGTGAGGGCGTTTCTGCGGGGGCTGGGGTTTACGCTTCCGCTGGAGGACATGGAGCCGCACATACGCGCCTGGGACAGGTGGATGCGGGCGCTCGGGGACTTCTACGACTATCGGGACACGGACGGCGTGGGGCGGGTGTACGAGGTGCACAGGCGGTCGATCCACCCCGCGATGCGGGTGTGCCGGGAGTGGGGGTCGCTGCTGCTGAACGACAGGACGCAGGTGGCGTGCGAGGAGCAGGCGTGCACGGACTGGCTCGCGGCGTGGATGGCGCGGACGGGGTTCCTCGCCTCGGCGCAGGAGTGCGTGGTGCGGGCGTTCGGGCTGGGGACCGGGGCGTTTGCCCTGTGGGTGGACGCAGGGTCAGGCGAGGTGCGGGTGCGCCGGTACGACGCGCGGATGGTGGTGCCTCTCACGTGGGACGAGGAGGGCGTGACGGAGTGCGCGTTCGTGACGCGGGCGTTCTGGAGGGGGCGTGCCATCGACCAGGTGCAGCTGCATCTGCGGGGTGCAGGCGGGGCGTTCTTCTCGCCAAGAGAATCATCTGGAGGGGCTTCAGCGGCGGGTCCTTCTCGCCTAACTGACGATGAAAGCGAGGGCACGTACCGGATCGTGACGGCCTGCTTCGACCGCGACGGGAACCGCGTCGAGCCGGAGGGCGTTTGCCCGGTGTACGACACGGGGAGCGTATGGCCCACGTTCGCGCTCGTCAAGCCGGCCATCGACAACACGCGCGTGGACATGTCGCCCTACGGGCAGAGCGTGTTCGCGGACGCGGTGGACGCGATCCAGGCGGTCGACCTCTGCTACGACGCGATGATGTCGGAGATCGACAACGGCAAGATGCGCGTGTTCCTCTCGGACGTGATGTTCGATACGGAGCGCGACGGCAAGGGCGGGCGCGTCTCCATCCCGTTCGGCAAGGCGGACTGCACGGTGTTCCGGAAGGTCATGTCGACCGAGGACACGATCCACGAGTTCGCGCCGCAGCTCCGTACAGAGGACCAGGCGCGGGCGTTCAGGGTCGCGCTGCAGACGCTCGGCGACCTGTGCGGGTTCGGGCTCGACTACTTCGACCTCGACAAGACGGGGTACCTGCGGACGGCAACGGAGGTATCGGCGGACAACAGCGCGCTGATGCGCAACATACGCCGGCACGAGCACGCGCTCGAGGGCTCGCTCGCAGGGATCTGTCACGCGCTGCTCGCGGCGGAGCGGCATTTGGGAACGGAACTGCCCGAGGAGGGCGCCGTTCGCGTGGGCTTCGACGACAGCATCATCGCGGACACGGCGGCCGAGAAGAAGCAGGACATGGACGAGGTGGCTGTCGGCCTCATGCAGCCCTGGGAGTACCGCGCCAAGTGGTACGGCGAGGACGAGGAGACGGCGCGCCGGGGTACTGCCGCAAGCGAGGGCGGTCTGAATCGTGGCGCTTGGAGCCCGGAAGCATAGCCTAGGACGGGGTGCCGGGGCGCGGGAGCTGCCGCACGGAGCAGCCGACGCCCGCGCCGGCGCGCAGAGACGCCCTCCCAAGGCGAGGGGCGATGCCGCCCCGGCGACCGCGAACGCAGGCGTGGGGGCAGCTGCGCCCCGACCCTTGGCGGAACGCTGTCGGCGCCGGCGCGGACGGCGGATGCGACCCGGCAAGCGCGCCCCGGTTCCCTGGACTGGGCGGGACGGGTCGAATCAGGTCGGTGAGGCCACGAGGCCGCCGCAGGCGGCTTCGCGGCTGTCGCGAGCCCAGGCGCGTCGGGGATCGCACGGCGCACGCGGGCGCCCGTGGTCGTCGGCGAGACCGGTCGCGCTTCCATGCGCCCGCCCGGGAGAGCTTCGGGCGGGGCCCACACCCCACCACCACCCGTGGACGAACCGAGAAATGCAGCAGCCCATCTGCCGTAGCGGAGTGCGCGCCGCCGCGAGGAGCCGACCCGACCTGCGCCCGTTTCCCTTGCATCAGGCCATGCCCAGAGCGGAGGCTGTGGATGCGCAGCGCCGCGAGGGGCAGACGGCGCAGCCAGCGTGTGCGACCGCCGCGAAGGACAGACGGCGAAGCCGGCTGGGCTGAGCCGGGCGCGACACGCTGGCGGAGCTGGCTGACCCGAGCCGCGGAGCATACACGGCCGGAGCGGCGGGCATGGCCGTGGGTGCCGTTTGTGCGCAGGTCGGGGCGGATCCGAGCCGGCGCGCAACGGAGCGGAGGCGGGTGGGCTGCGGCGCGACCCTCGACGGGCAACGGGTGGTGGTGGGGTGTGGCCACACGTTCTTCTCGTCCTTCTCGCTATGTTGGTGTTTTTCTCCCATGCGATAATGGATGCAAGCAGCTTCAGCGAGGAGGGCAGCATGAACAAGCGGGCGACGGCTTCATTTGCGCGTGAGTTTCGAGAGATGCTTGAAAAGGACGGTGTTGCCGCCCTTGAACGCTTCGATTGGGCTGAGCGCTTTCGCGAGCTCGGCTTCGAGATGGACTGCGGGAACTCCTACGAGAATGCTCATGTACGGTAAAGAAGCAAGCAACCGAAAACAATAGATAGACCGCCAGCACTACACTATTCCGAACCA
>CALULH010000019.1 GCA_944321435.1 uncultured Coriobacteriaceae bacterium
TCGACGATGATCTTGCGGCCGGTAAGGCCCGTGTCGCCCATAGGGCCGCCCACCACGAAGCGCCCGGTGGGGTTCACGTAGACCGCGGCCCCCTCCCACGGGATCTCGACGGACGCCATGACCGGAGCGATGACGTGCTCGAGCATGTCCGCCTTGATGAGGCCCATGTCCTCGACCTCGGGGGCATGCTGCGTGGAGATGACGATGGCGGTGACCTCAGTGGGGCGGTCGCCCTCGTAGCGCACGGTCACCTGCGTCTTGCCGTCCGGGCGCAGGTACCCGAGCGTCCCGTTATGGCGCACCTCGGCCAGGCGCTCGGCCAGGCGGGAGGCGAGGTGGTGCGGCATGGGCATGTAGGCGTCCGTCTCGGACGTGGCGTAGCCGAACATCATGCCCTGATCGCCCGCGCCGATGAGATCGAGCGGGTCGTCCGCGCCGCGCTGGGCGTCGTAGGACTCGTCGACGCCCTGGGCGATATCGGGGCTCTGGCCATGGATCATGTTGATGACGCCGCAGGTGGTGCCGTCGAATCCGTATTTTGCGCGGTCGTAGCCGATCTCGCAGATGACGTCGCGCGCGATCTGCTGCACGTCGACGTAGGCCTGGGTGCGGATCTCGCCGGAAACCGCCACGGTGCCGGTAGTCACGAGCGTCTCGCACGCGCAGCGCACGGCCGAGAGGCGCGCGGGCACGCCGTTGGCGTCCCGGTAGCCGGCCGCCTCGAGGTCCGCCTCCTTCTCGAGGATCGCGTCCAAGACGGCGTCCGAGATCTGGTCGGCGATCTTGTCGGGATGCCCCTCGGTCACCGACTCGGAGGTGAAGAGATAGCTGCGGGGCTCGGTGGAACGAACGGTGGTCTGTGACATTGCGTCTCCTTCATGGGTTGCGGACGCGCCGGCCGTTACCATTCCGACGCGCCTCGTTTTGCCCAACGATTGTACCGCCGCGCGCGGACATGCCGGGCGCGGCGGGACGGGCACCCGCAAAGCTGCACATGCCGCTACCCCATGCCGGCATGGCGCCTTAGGCGAGCAGCTCCGGGCGCACCCGTCGCCTGCGGGCGAGAAGCGCGCCCACCACCGCGAGAAGCACTGCCGCCGCGCCCGCGAGGGTCAGGGCCGCGTCCGCCGGGACGACGCCGCCGGCGAGCGCAGGGCGCAGGGCGCGCGCGAGCTCGGCCACGGGCATGAGAGGCGCCAGCGCGGAGAACGCCTCGGGCACCGCGGCCTCCGGAAGGAAGGCGCCCGCCGAGACGAGCGAAAGCGCGAGCCATCCCGCCGAGGCGAGCGAAGCCATCCGCCCCGCCGCGAGCCTGAGCGCCTGGGCGGCGAGCGAGAAGACCGCGCTGCCCAGCGCGGCGAGCCCCACCGCGGCCGCCGGGTGCGCCAAGCCGGCGCCGCCCGCCGCAGCCGCTAAAAGGGCGAGCAGCGCGGCCGCGAAGGTCAGCGCAAAGCCCGGCAGCCACGCCGACACCGCCACGAGCACGGGGTTCGCACCGGCAAGGAGCATGCGCGCGTCGTACGCAGGCAGGACGAGCGCAACCGCTAGCGCCGCGGCCCACACGAGCGCGGCCGCGAGCACGGGCGCGTAGGCTGCCGCCCCGCTTTCCGCGCGGTTGCGCACCGCGTCGGTGAACGTAACGGGGTCGCTCACGACATCGGCCCGATCGCTGCGGCCCGTAGAGACGGACGCAAGGGCGTCGGCCGCCTGCGAGAGCGTGTCGGTCATACCGGAGGTTCCCTCGGCCAGCTGCCCGATGCCCTCGCCCACCGCGGCGTTGCCCTGCGCGAGCGCGCCGAGGCCGGTGCCAAGTCCCCCGACGCCCTGGGACACCGTGCCGAGCGCGTCGGCCAAAGCCGTGCCGCCCGTTCCCAGCTGGGCGAGCCCCGTGGTGAAGGGCTCGAAGGCCGCCGTCAGCGCGTCGGCCCCCGTGGCGAGCGCGGAAAGCCCGCCTCCCACCAGGCCCTCCGACCCCAACTGGCCGCCGAGCGCCGCGATGCCGCCGCTCACGGCCTTGCTCGCATCGATAAGCCCCGGGGCGTCATCGGTGCCCTGCAGCGCGTAGGCGCCGGCGGCGATCGCCTGCACGGCGTCCGAGACGGCGCCGGCGTTTTCCGCCGCGCCGTCGACCAGCGCCGCGGAGGATGCCGCAAGGGCCTCCCCGGCGGACTTCTCGCCCTCAAGCGCCGGGGTCAGATCCCCCAGGCCCTGCTCCGCCTCGGCGGAGGCGCGCCGCGCGTCCGCCGCGTCCGCTGCGGCATCGGCAGCGCCATCCGCCGCCCGCTCCATCCCGGCGGCGGCCGTGCGCTGATCCTCCGCCAGCCCGTCAGCCTGCCGGCGCAGGGAGGCGATCTCGTCCTTCAGCGCGGAGAGCTCGGAGCGCGCATCCGTCAGATCGAGGGCGGAAGACCCCGCAGCCGGGGCAGACGCCTCAGACGTACCGCCGGCCGCATCGGATGATGGGCCCGCCGCCGTCGCAGCGGCCTTCTCCGCAGCATCGAGCGCCTGCTCCAACCTCTCGGCGCGCTCGGCGAGCGCGTCGGTCTTCTCGGCCAAGGCGCGGGCGTCTGCCGTAACGGCATCGGAAGCGGCAAGCGCCCCTGTGGCCGTACCGGCGTCGTCGCGGGTGCCCAGCGCGTCGGACGCCGCCTGAGCAGCGTCAGCCGCCTGCCCGATCGACTCCCCGGCATCCGCAAAGCCCGCCACCTTGCCCGCCGCCGAGGAAACGACGGCGTGCGCCGTGACGAGGTCGCCGTACTTCTCGGCTAGGTCCGCGGCGAGCGGACCGAGCTCGGCGCCCACCCCCTGGAGGCCCGCGGCCCCCTGCCGCCATAGCTCGGACACGCCCTCCAAGCCGGTCGTTACCGCCTGGGACGCCTGTCCGAGCTGGTCGGCGCCGTCTGCAACGGCGTCAAGCGCCTCGGAGATCCCGGAGAGACCGGCCGCCATCGGCGCCGCGCCCTGATCGCGCAGCAGCGCCAGCCCCTGTCCGAGCGCCGTGGCGCCTGCACCCACGCCGTCCACGCCCTGGGCGATGGCGTCGAGTCCCTGCCCGAGCGGCCTTGCGGCATCCGCCACCTGCTGAATGCCGTCCGTCACCGCCTCGTTGCCCTGGCCGAGCGCCTCGTAGGCCTGATCGAGCATAACGGCGCCGTCCGCTGTGAGCGAGAGCTTGGAGGCCTGCGTTTTGACGTCCGAAAGCACGGACAGAACGTAGTCGCGCCCCAGATCGGCCCGCAGGCGCGCCTGCACCTGCTGCAGCACGCTCGTGGCCTCCTGCGTCGCCAACGGGTTCTGGGCATCGTTCGAGACGATCGTGATCTCGGCGCGCTCCGGGCTGGCGGTGTCCTGCGAGGCCACCTTCTCCGAGTAATCCGCCGGAATCTCGACGATGAGCGCGTACGTACCGTCGTCCAAGCCCGCCTCGGCCTCCCCCTCGCCTACCGCGCGCCACGCCAGCTCGTCGGAATCCTCCAGCGACGCCGCGAAATCGGCGCCCGCCTGGGTAACGGAGCCCTCGGCGTCGGTGTAGCCCTCGTCCAGGTTGACCACGGCCACCGCCGTGCGCGCGGCCAGCTGGTCGAGCCCGCCCAGCACGCCCAGCGTCACGGCCAGCACCGCGCAGGGCACGGCCACCGCGGCTACCGCGCACGCGGCGCGGCGCCGGTCGTTGGCGAGCGCGGCGAAAACCCGCCGCAGGGCCTCGAGCACGTTACGCATTCATTGCCTCCTGATCCGACGCGGCCATAGCCTCTGAGGCCGCCATGTCGACCGCGGTCCATGCATCGGCGGCACGCGCCAACCCGGGCGACGATGTGGCAAAAAGCACCGCCGCGCGCGTGCGATGGGCGCAGTCCGCAAGAAGGCCCAAGGTCCGCGCCGCCTCATCGGGCGAGGAGCCCGACTCTATATCGGGAACCACCATGAGCCGCGGCGCGCCCGCGGCGGCGCAGGCCGCGCCCAGGCGCGCGCGGTCTGCGGCGGGGAGCCCCTCCACCGGAGCGTCCGCCAACGTTGCGAGAAGCCAGGCGGCGAGCCCTGCGAGCACGGCGTCCTCGTCGGCCGGCGCGCGGTGCAGGCGAAGCTCGTGTGCCAAAGCCTCCGCGACCGTCTGGCCCGCTGGCAGGTCGTTCACGCCTGGGAAAAGCCCCAGGCCGACAAGCGGGCGCAGGCGGCGCCCGTCGGTCACGGCGTCCACGCCGCACACGGTGAGCGAACCGGCCGTCGGCCTCACGAGCCCCGCGCAGCTCAAGAGCGCGTCGCGCGCCGCAACGTCGCCCGAGCCCACCAGGGCATGCGCCGTCCCCGCCTCGACGCGCAGGTCAAGATGCTCGTACGAGCGGTACGCGCCCCGCACGTAGCCGATGTCCTCGGCAAGAACCGTCGGCCGCGCGGCAGCGTCCGGCGCGGTCGCCGCCGCGCGGCCTCCCTGCCTGTCCTTCATGTTCCTCACGCTATCCTTCCCAAACGCCGACCTGCCGCGGCGCCCATCCGTCTCTGAGATTGAGTTGTTGTACCCAGAATGCGCGCGTGCAACGGCAATGGGGAAAGACGGCGCGGACCCCGCCATCACGCGAGACGCTGCTCGCCCGAGCCGTGCGACAGCTTCGGGAACCCCGTCGCACGGCTCGGCGGCACCCGTCCACACGCGAAGGCATCGAAAAAAAGCCGCCGCGGACCGTAGCCCGCGGCGGCTTGCCCCGCTCTTTTCCGCGCAAGCGCGCGGCCCCTCTTACTGCGCAAGCCCCTTTGCGCGCTCGATACGGGCCAGGCAGTCGCCCTTGCCCACGAGCTGCATGGTCTCGCCCAGAGGCGGGCTCACCATGACGCCGCACACGGCCACGCGGATGGCCTGGAACACGGCGCGCTTCTTGAGGTCGAGCGCCTCGGGCAGCTGCTCCAGCGCCGCGTCGATCCTCTCGGCCGTCCACTCGTCGTCGGAAAGGCGGCCGAGCGCAACGGCCGCTGCGTCCAGCACCGCGCCCATGCCCTCCTTGGCCAGGCCCTTCTTAACGGACTTCTCGTCGTACTCCAAGGTGTCGGCCGTTTTGAAGATCATGCCGCACACGCCCGCGACCTGGCCGAGCATCTTCACGCGCGGCTTCACGATGCTCGCCAGCAGGATCATGTCAGCGCAGGAGATATCGTCTGCGTTCTCCACCAACCCCGCCTCCTCCAGTTCGGGGGCGAGCACGCGGTCGGCGAACTCGGCGTCGGTCATGCGGTTCAGGTACTCCGCGTTCATCCAGTCGAGCTTCTTAGGGTCGAAGGTGGCCGGGTTCTTTGAGATGCGATCCAAGCTGAACCGGCTCGCCAGCACGTCGCGCGGGATGACGGTGGTCTCGCCGTCCAGCGACCAGCCGAGAAGGGCCAGGTAATTGACGAAGGCGTCGGACAGGTAGCCGGCGTCGCGGTACTCCTCCACGGAGGTGGCGCCGTGACGCTTGGAGAGCTTCTTGCCGTCGGCGCCCAGGATCATGGAGATGTGCGCGAACGTGGGCGTGGGCGCGCCCAGTGCCTCGTAGACCATGACCTGGCGCGGCGTGTTGGACAGGTGGTCGTCGCCGCGGATCACGTGGGTGATGCCCATGGCCGCAT
The DNA here is from genome assembly GCA_944321435.1 of uncultured Coriobacteriaceae bacterium. Lineage (GTDB taxonomy): Bacteria > Actinomycetota > Coriobacteriia > Coriobacteriales > Coriobacteriaceae > CALUOB01. The sequence continues at coordinate 5,599 of CALULH010000019.1, forward strand.
CGTCCACCACCGTGGCGAAATTGTAGGTGGGGGTGCCGTCGGAGCGGAAGATCACGAAGTCGTCGAGCTCCTTGGCGTCGAAGACTACCTCGCCGTGCACCGCGTCCTGGATGACCACGTCGCCGCGATCCTCGGGTACCTTGATGCGCAGCGTGTAGGGCTCGCCGGCCTCCATGCGGGCGCGGGCCTCGTCGGCGGGGATGTTGCGGCAGCGGCGCTGGTAGCCCTGGAAGGGGTCCTTGCGCGCCTTGGCCGCCTGACGATCGGCCTCCAGCTGCTCGGGCGTACAGAAGCAGGGGTAGGCTTTGCCCTCGGCCAGGAGCCTCTCGGCCGCCTGGCGATACAGGTCCATGCGCTCGGTCTGCGCGTAAGGGCCGCACGGGCCGCCGACCTCCGGGCCCTCGTCCCAATCGAGGCCGAGCCAGCGCATGGCGCGCAGGATCACCTGGGTGTTCTCCTCCGTGGAACGGGTGGGGTCGGTGTCATCGATGCGCAGGATGAAGGCGCCGCCGTTGGCGCGGGCGAAAGCCCAGTTGTAGATAGCCGTGCGGGCACCGCCGATATGCAGGCGCCCTGTCGGCGAGGGCGCGAAGCGAACGCGAACCGAAGAAGCCATGAGCTCTCCTTGTGTTGGGAATCATATGCAGCCCATGCATTATACCGTGCGAGCGCAGTCCCGCCGCAGGCAAGCGGCACGTTCATCAAAAGCCAGCGCATAGGGACTGTTATGGAGTCCGCTCAATCCGCAGCGTGCACGCTGCATCTCCGGCCATGATGCTGCCGAGAAGCTCCACGCGGAAACGCTCGGATGCCCAAAGCTCGTGCATGACCATGAGCACGCTTTGGCGCGAGCACTCGCAGAACGCGGGGTCGCGCGCATAGCCCGCCGCATGCAGCGGGCAGGAGCACTCCTCAAATACCAGCTCCCACCGCCGACCCGGCTCCAGCACCGCAGCGCGGACGCCCTCCGCAGCGCCCAGCGCATGGAAGAACGCGCCGAGGTCGCCCCGCGCTTCCTCGAAGACCGCGCCGTACCACTCCAGCGGGCCCTGCGCCAAGCAGCTCTGCGCGCAGGAGCGGAACACGCGCTCGCGCTGAGGCCTCCCCAAAACCGACATGCCCTGCGTAAACCCGTCGAACCAAAAGCCGAGATTGCCGCCCGCCTGCTCCGCCATGGCGCTCTCCCCTCGCGTAAGCCCGTGTTTATCCCCTGCGTACCCGCCGGTAAGATAAAGCGCGCAGAGCCGAAGGGATAGAGTTGCCCAACGGCACGCATCTATCCACCCAACGGTACACGCCTCGTAACGACCCGGGCACCGTCCCCGGCGGCGCGCCACGCGCAAAACGGGTACAAATGCGAGCAAGACAGATGTGCTCGCGCTTGGAGCTGAGGGCCTCTCGCCCACACCCCCACGAGGGGGTGAGAGCAGCCATCCCCGCGCTCCTGAGCGCAGCCATGAGAAAGGAACCGCCATGCCCGTCATCAAGACCCATGCCTCCGCGCCCATCCCCGAAGACGCCCGCATCGCCCTCAAAACCGCCTACGGCCAGGCCATCAGCGCCGTGCCCGGCAAATCCGAAGGCTGGCTCATGTGCGTCTTCGAGGAAAACGAGCCCATTTACTTCCGCGGCGATGATTCCCAACCCAGCGCCCTCATCGAAGTCAGCGTCTTCGCTCGCGCCGAGGTTCCCGCCGGCGCTTGGCAGACCCTCACCGAGCAGATCACGCCCGTCGTAGCAGAAACCCTCGGCATCGACCCGGCGCGCATCTACATCTCCTACGGCTCAACCCCCAACTTCGGCTGGAACGGCGGCAACTTCTAGGCCCTCATCGGGTAATATATATGTAAATATATATAGGAGGTGCCCATGCCTACCACTACGGTTTCAAAATGGGGAACGGGGCAAGGAGTCCACATACCCAAACAGGCTATGGAAGACGCCCGCATTAAAGTCGGCGATACCTGTACCATCGAGGCCCGCCCGGGCGTTGTGATTTTCCGCTTTGACCAGGGCAAGCATCGGCGTGTGAAATGTGAAGACGTCACATTTGAAGAGCTCTTCGGCTCATGGGAGGGATCCCGTGACAACGTCTCAGATCCCTGGGAGGGAGCAGAGCCCCACGGTGCGGAAAGGGAGCTCTGGGAGTGATGGCAAGCGTCTTCGAACACGGCGATGTGGTGTACCTCAATTTCGATCCATCCCATCGTCATGAGCCGGCAGGCTGGCACTACGCGGTTGTCATCAGCCCTTTCCGCGTCAATTGCATGCGCGCGCTCACCTTGGTAGCGCCCATCACATCACGCGATAACGGCTACCCCCTGCACGTACCCATTGCCGAGGGAAATGAGGTCCACGGGTTTGTGCAAGTTGAAGGCCTTCGCTCCATCGACCTGGGCTGGCGCGAGCAACAGGGGCTCCTGCGCACAGCGGGGTTTCTCGACGACGACACCATGGCTCGCGTCATGGGGCGTGTCGCAGTGTTCACGGGATTGGATGAGACCTGAGCACCCGGGGCAGCTCTTGACGCTGCGCATTTCTCTCGCTTTGCGCAAGGCAAGAAGAATGTGCAAGGTCCCCTCCGACAGGTGCAGGCGCCCCACCGGCCAGGGCGCAAGGCACGAAGAACATGCCAAGCGCACCCGGATAGGCCGTTCTTGAGCCCACAGGCAAGGGAAACATGCTGTCCTGCGCATTCCAGGAAGCTCAACACCCCTGCGCTGAAAAAGGCCCGCGCCGAATCAGCGCGGGCCCTCAACTGAGCATCAGCATCCAAAGATGAGAAGGCGCTCACCAAGTTGGCCACCACGCCCGCCGGTCGCCACAACCGCGAGGCGCTGCGCCGCCCAAACAGGGAATCACTGGGCCCGCCGGCCACCGTGGCTGCCCAAACGCCACAGCGCCCGGTGCCGCAAAATGCGGCCCTACGCCTCAGCGTCGAGCTTGCCCATGCGGGCGCGGTCGCGCTCCAAAATGGGCGCCAGGAACCGACCGGTGTAGCTGTCCTTGCATCTAGCCACCTGCTCGGGCGTGCCGGCAACCACCACGCGGCCGCCGCCGGTGCCCCCCTCGGGGCCCATGTCGATAATACGGTCGGCCACCTTGATGACATCCAGGTTGTGCTCGATCACCAACACGGTGTTGCCGGCGTCCACCAAGCGCTGCAGCACGTCGATGAGCTGGCGCACGTCCTCGAAGTGCAGGCCCGTGGTGGGCTCGTCCAAGATGTAGAACGTCTTGCCCGTCTGCTTGCGGTGCAGCTCCTTGGCAAGCTTCACGCGCTGGGCCTCGCCGCCGGAGAGCGTGGTGGCCGGCTGACCCAAGCGCACGTACCCCAGGCCGACATCGTAGAGCGTCTGCAGCTTGCGCTTGATCTGCGGGATGTTGCCGAAGAACGCCAGCGCCTCGGTCACGCTCATGTCCAGCACGTCCGATATGGTCTTGCCGCGGTACGTGACCTCCAGGGTCTCGCGGTTGTAGCGCTTTCCGCCGCAAACCTCGCACGGCACGTAGATGTCGGGCAGGAAGTGCATCTCTATCTTGATCTGGCCGTCGCCCTTGCAGGCCTCGCACCGCCCGCCGGGCACGTTGAAGCTGAAGCGCCCCGGGCTGTACCCGCGCGCCTTGGCTTCGGGCGTGCTGGCAAAAAGCGCCCGCAGGTCGTCCCATAGCCCGATATACGTGGCAGGGTTGGAGCGCGGCGTGCGCCCGATGGGGCTTTGGTCGATATCGATGACCTTGTCGATGAGCTCCAAACCGGAGATCTTCTTGTACGGGCCCACAGGGCGGGCGGAGCGGTGGACGGCGTTGGTGAGCGCCGGGGCAAGGGTGTCGGTCACCAACGAGCTCTTGCCGGAACCCGAGACGCCTGTGACCACGGTGAACGTACCCAGCTCCACAGAGGCCTTCACGCGCTTCAGGTTGTTGGTGGTGACGCCCTCGATAGTGATGGCGCCGCGGCCGGGGTTGCGGCGCTCGGCGGGCAGGCGCACCATGCGCGCGCCCGTGAGATACTGGCCGGTCAGGGAGTCCGGGCTGGCCATAATCTCCTCCGGCGTGCCCGCGGCCACCACCTTGCCGCCGTACTCGCCCGCGCCCGGCCCCATGTCCACCACGTAATCCGCCGCGCGGATGGTGTCCTCGTCGTGCTCCACCACAATCACGGTGTTGCCCAGGTCGCGCAGGCGCTTGAGCGTGGCAATGAGCCGTTCGTTGTCGCGCTGGTGCAATCCGATGGAGGGCTCGTCCAGAATGTAGAGCACGCCCATGAGGCCCGCGCCGATTTGCGTCGCCAGGCGGATGCGCTGCGCCTCGCCGCCCGACAGCGTGGCCGAGGCGCGGTCCAGCGTCAAGTAGTCAAGGCCGACGTTCACCAGGAAGTTCAGGCGCGCCACGATCTCCTTCACGATGGCCGCGCCGATGGCCTGCTCGCGCTCCGTGAGCTCAAGCTGCTCGAAGAACGCCAGCCCTTCCTTCGTGCTCATGCAGCAGACCTCGTAGATCGACTTGCCGCCCACCGTAACGGCCAGCATCTCCGGGCGCAGGCGCGCGCCATGGCATGCGCGGCACGGCTCCTCGCGGATGTACCGCTCGAGGCGCGCCTTGGTGTTCTCGTTGGTGGTCTCAATGTAGCGGTCGTACAGGATGTTGCGCACGCCCGAGAACTTGGTGAACCAATGGGTGTCGCGCCCGTCCTGGGTGTGGTAGTCCACACGGATCTTCTTATCGCCCAGCCCGTCCAAAAAGGCCTTGCGCACGCGCGGCGGCAGATCCTTCCATGGCGTGGAGGCGTCAACCTTGAGGTGCTTGCAGAGCGCCGCGAAGATCTGCGGGTAGTAGTTGGAACGGCCGAAGAAGCTGCCGAACACCCCGTCCGCCACAGACAGGTTGGGGTCCTCGATCAGCGCCTCGGCGTCCACGACCTTCTTGAAGCCCAAGCCGTCGCACTCCGGGCAGGCGCCGTACGGCGCGTTGAACGAGAAGTCCCGCGGCTGCAGCTCATCGATGGAGTGGCCGTGGATGGGGCACGACAGCGCGAGCGAGTACTCCAGCATATCGCCCTCGGCGCCCTCCGGCGCATCGCGGTCGGGCAGCAGGTACACGCCCACATTGCCCTGCGCCAGCTTGGTAGCCTGCTCCACCGCCTCGGCGATGCGCCCCAGCGAGCTCTCGCGGATCACGATGCGGTCCACCACCACCTCGATGGTGTGCTTGAACTTCTTGTCCAGCGTGATCTCGTCGTCCAGGCTGCGAACCTCGCCGTCCACGCGCACGCGGCTGAATCCCTCGGCGCGCAGGTCGTCCAGGAGCTTCACGTACTCGCCCTTGCGCCCGCGCACCACCGGCGCCAGCACGAAGGCGCGCCGCCCCTGCCCGGCCTCCAGGATCTTGTCGGCCACCTGGTCGGTGGTCTGCTTCTCAATGACGCGGCCGCACTCCGGGCAGTGCGGGATGCCCACGCGCGCGTACAGCAGGCGCAGGTAGTCGTAGATCTCCGTGACCGTGCCCACCGTGGAGCGCGGGTTCTTGGAGGTGGTCTTCTGGTCGATGGACACCGCCGGGCTGAGGCCGTCGATGCTGTCCAGGTCCGGCTTATCCATCTGCCCCAGGAACTGCCGCGCGTAGCTGGAGAGGCTCTCCACATAGCGGCGCTGCCCCTCGGCGAAGATGGTGTCGAACGCCAGGCTGGACTTTCCCGAGCCCGACAGACCCGTGATGACCACGAGCTTGTCGCGCGGTATCTCAAGGTCCACGTCGCGCAGGTTGTGCTCGCGCGCGCCGCGTATGACGATCTGGGAATCTGACATGGGCTGCTCCCCCGATGACTCGCTTCAACGGATACCCAGTCTACCAAAAGACCCCCGCGCGAGAAGCACCAAACACGAACACACGTTTTATACGTTTCAGCGGGGGGTGGCTGTGAGAACTACGCCCCCAAGCTCGCGATCAGCGCTTCGGCGCAGCGGATACCGTCGGTGGCAGCGCTCATGATGCCGCCGGCGTAGCCCGCTCCCTCGCCGCAGGGGAAGAGCCCGGATGCGCCCAGCGCCTGGCAGGTGCCCTTGTCGCGCAGCACGGTGATCGGCGAGCTGGAGCGGCTCTCCACGCCCGTGAGCACCGCGTCGCGTGCGCTGTAGCCGCGGATGCGCCGCTCGAACTGCGGGATGCCTGCGCGCAGCGCCTCGGCCACGTGCGCGGGCAGGCAGCCGTCGAGCTCCGTCCAGGCAACGCCACGCGGGTAGGTGGGCTCAACCTCGCCCGGGCACGTGCTGGGCCGGCGGGCGAGAAAATCGCCCAGCAGCTGCGCGGGCGCGCGGTACTCCCCGCCGCCCAGATCGAAGGCCGCCCGCTCGCAGCGCCGCTGCAGGGCCAGGCCCGCCAACGGGTCGTCGCCGGGCAGGTCGTCGGGCGTCACGTTGACGAGCAGCGCCGCGTTGGCGTTCCGGCCCGCGCGGGCGTACAGGCTCGCGCCGTTCACCACCACGCCGCCCGGCTCGGAGGCCGCGGCCACCACCTGACCGCCCGGGCACATGCAAAACGAGAACACGCTGCGCCCGCCCGCAAGATGCGCCACCAACTTGTAGGACGCCGCGCCCAGCGCCGGGTGCCCGGCCGCGCGGCCGTAGAGCGCCCGGTCGATGGCCGCTTGGCGGTGCTCGATGCGCACGCCCATGGCGAAGGTCTTGCGCGCGAGCGCAAAGCCCCCGTCCGCGAGCATCTGGAAGACGTCGCGCGCCGAATGCCCGGTGGCGAGCACCACGCGCTCCGTCGCCACGCGCTCCTCGCGCCCGTCAGCATCCGCCAGCACCACGGCGGCCACGCGACCGCCTGCGCGCTCGATGCGCACGAGGCGCGTGCGGAAGCGCACCTCGCCGCCCAGCTCACGGATCCGCGCGGCAATGTTCTCCACCACCGTGGGCAGGATGTCCGATCCGATGTGCGGCTTGGCATCCCAGAGGATCTCCCGCGGGGCGCCGGCCGCCACGAACGTCTCCAAGATGAGCCGGTGCGCCGGGTTCTTGGTGCCCGTGGTGAGTTTGCCGTCCGAGAACGTCCCCGCGCCGCCCAGGCCAAACTGGATGTTGCTCTCCGGGTCGAGCTCGCCCGCGGCGTTGAAGCGCTCGCAGGCCTCGGTGCGGCGGCGCGCGCCGTCGCCGCGCTCCACCAGCAGCGGCTCAAGGCCCGCATGCGCCAATGTCAACGCCGCGAAGAGCCCTGCGCAGCCCGCGCCCACCACCACGGGGTGGCCGCCGCGCGCATGCGCCACGGGTTCGGGAAACGCCGGCGTCTCGTCCGCCACGAAGCGCAGGTGCTTGCGGAAGCGCGGCGGGACGGCATCGAAGAGCGCGTCCTCGTCGGCCGCCGTGAAGCGCACGGTGCAGATGAAATGCACGTTGTCGCGCTTGCGGGCGTCCACCGCACGGCGCCTGAGCTCGAGCCCCTCGATGGCCGCCGGGCTGCATCCGAGCATCTTGCCCGCGGCGCGCCCCAGCGCCCTGAGCATGCGCCTCTCGTCCGCGCCGTCGTCCAGCGCCAAGCGCACTTCGGAAAGCTCCAGCATCAGCGTCCCCCTCGCACATAGTCCGCCGCAGCGCCACCCGCGCGCAGCCCCGTCATCCAAGCCCAGGCCAGGTTGAAGCCGCCGCAATCCGCATCCATGTCCAGCGCCTCGCCCACGGCGTAGAGCCCGGGGTGCTCCCGGGTCGCCAGCGTAGACGGGCTGAAGGCGTCCACCGCCAGCCCGCCGCGCGTCACCTGGGCCGACGCCGTCTCGGCAAGTCCCGTCACCGTAAACAACAGGCACTTGAGCGTACGAGCTAAACGGGCGATAAAATCATCTTTTCCATCCACCGCCTGGGCAACCTCGGCCCCCGCGGATGCCCGTGCCCACACCACGTCGGCCAACGGGCGTGCCACCAGACCGTCCAGCCAGCGCACGTCCCCAGGCGCACCCAGCAGCTCCAAGCGGCGGGCGAGAAGCGCGGCGAGCTTCGCCTCCGCCAACTCCGGGAACAGGTCGACCCGCAGCACGTCCCCCGGCTCGCAGCGACGGGACAGGTTGAAGGCGCAAATGCCGGAGACGCCGTAGCGCCGGAAGAGGACCTCGCCCTCCTCGCGCGCCACGAGCTCGTCACCGCGCATGAGCGCAAGCGCGGCGTCTGCGCGCACGCCGTCGAGCGCGGCCAACGCCCCGTCGTCGTCTCGGCAGCCCAGCGGGCAGAGCACGGGGCTTTCGGGAGCCAGCCGCACGCCCGTCCAGGCGGACCAAGCGGCGGCGCCGCCGCCCGTGGCGACGATGAGCGCGGGGGCCGCGATGCGCGCCTCCCTATGGGGTGCCTCGTCCACACGACGCCGGTACCTGCGGTCGGTCTCCCCCGCACGGCGGCTCGGCAGGCGCACGGGGGCCCACGCGTCAACGCGCCACAAACCCGCCGCCGCATCGTAAGCGGCGCCGCGCACCTCGTGGGCACGCAGCAGCAGGACGTCCGCGCGCTCGCAGCCGGCCGTCAGCACGTCGCGCACGGACTCGGCGCGCTTGGTACGCGGGTATACCCAGCCGTCCAGGGAAACCGTAAGCAGTCCGAGGCTGTCCCAGAACCGCGCGATCTCCTGCTCTGGTGCCGCGCCCATCACGGCGGCGGCAAACGTCGGATGCCGGTAACGTGCGGGATCCAGCCGTACGTTCGTCAGGTTGCAGCGCCCGTTCCCCGTTGCCAGGATCTTGCGCCCGCACTCAACGTCGCACTCGATCACCGCGACGCGCGCACCGGCACGCGCGGCCGCAAGCGCAGCCGCAAGGCCCGCGGCCCCGCCGCCCGCCACCGCCACGTCGCAGCGCTTATCGCCCGCCGGCACCGGAGCCATAGCCGCTAGCACTCGTCGGGCGTAACGTCCACCATCTTGACCGGCGCCTCATGGCAGCCGGTCGCAGCGGCCACGTCGGACGCCGTCGCGCCGGCATCCTCGGGGATGGCCATGCGATGGTCGCTCGCCGGAATCTTCTCGCATGCCGCCACCGCATCGGGCAACAGGTCCGCCGGCAGGTCCTCCTCAAAAGAGCCCTTGTCGCACGCAGCCGCAAGCGCCGGGTCAATGCCCAGCCTGCCCAGCACCGGCAAGCCGTACTCCGCCGCCACCGCGCCGAGCTTGCTTTCGCCGAAGACCTCGATCTTGCGCCCGCAATCCGGGCAGGTGACGTAGCTCATGTTCTCCACCACGCCGAGTACCGGGACGTCCATCTTGCCGGCCATGTTGACGGCCTTGGCCACGATCATGGAGACCAGGTCCTGGGGGCTCGTGACCACCACGATGCCGTCCACCGGCAGCGACTGGAAAACCGTGAGGGCAACGTCGCCCGTGCCGGGGGGCATGTCGACCAGCAGGTAGTCAAGCGGACCCCAGGCGGTATCGCTCCAAAACTGGCGGATGGCGCCGGCAATGACCGGGCCGCGCCACAGCACCGGGTCGGTCTCGTTGGCCAACAGCAGGTTGGACGACATGACCTTGGTGCCCTTGGGCGTCACGTTGGGCAGGATGAGCTTGCCCAGGCCCGTTGCGTGCTGGCCGCTCATGCCGAACATCTTGGGAATGGAAGGTCCGGTGATGTCGGCGTCCAAGATGCCCACGGTGTTGCCGCGGCGCGCAAGCTCGGTAGCCAAGATGCCCGTGACCATGGATTTGCCCACGCCGCCCTTGCCCGAGAGCACCGCGATGATGCGCTTGACGTCTGAAAGGCTGTTCTCCTCGAACTGCATTGAAGCGTCCATACTCGTCCTTTTTTTCCTCGATGATCGCAGACGGTTGTATTGTAGCGCAGCCCTTGCCGCAAGCGCCGAACGACGGGGCGCAGGCCGCGGCAAACCGGCAGCGGCCCATGCGTTAGGGCGCCGCAGGCGCAGTCAACGGAAAGGGGCCCCGTTTCCGGAGCCCCTGCGCGCTGCGTATGTGACGGCGCTTAGTTCTTCTTGTTCAGGTCGATGCTGTTGATGGTCTCGACCAGCTGCTCGAAAACCTTGTCCTCGCCCATACCAGTGAGGAAGGCCATACCGCTGAAAGAGGGGACGCCGTAATCCTCGTCGGTCTTGACGACGGGCATCACGATATCGGCGGCTCCCTGCTTCACGTAGTCCTCGACCTTGGCCATCTCGACGGCCTTGAGAATGGCCGGGACGCCGCGCTCGTCGAGCATCTTCTGAACCTTGGCTGCCACCGTAGCCGACGTTGCGATACCAGACGCGCATGCCACCAAAATGCTTACCATCTGCTGCTCCTCAGATCAGTTGAAAATGCGCAGCTCTCCTGCGCCGGGAAAAGTCTAACAGCCCAGGCGGCATATGCAAGCCACTTCCACAGCTTCACGCAAAATGTCGCGCAACCGTCGCAATCAGGTCCTCCGGAGCGCGTTGGGCGCGCAGCTCGGCAACCGCGTCCTCTTCGAAGAAGAGCCCCATGAGCCGCTGCAAAACGGCGACCTGCCCGTCATCGCGCATAACCCCCAGGTTGAAGACGAACTCGGCGTCCACCTCCTGGTCAGGGTCCGCCATCGACCGGAACGCCACCGGATTGCGCGGGCGCACCACCGCGATATAGGGACGGGCGAGAAACGCCGGGTCAACGTGCGGTATCGCCACCGTGCACGCCGCAAAGGCCAGCCCCGTCGGGTAGCGATCCTCGCGCGCATCGAGCGCCGCGCGCCACCCCTCCCGCACGTAACCGCCCGCCGTCAGGCGCTTCTCCAGCAGATCGAACACCTCGGAGCGCGTGCGCGCATCCGCATCCAAAAACACCAGATCCGGACGGAGCAGCTCCGCATCCTCCTGCGCCATAGCGCATCCCCCCTTATCCATCGGCCGCATGCGCGAAGCGGCGGAAGCCCCGCCGATAAGCGCGGCGGGCGCCGCACGTCCTCATGCAAAGCATCCCGCATGCCCTTAAGCATACGGGATGCAATCGATTCATCCAACGACGAGAAATGCGGTTATGCGGCGGCCTGATCGAGGTCCTTGGCCCAGCGCTCGCGGCGCGCGCGGCGGGACGGGGAAACTCCCGTCAGGCGCACGGCGCCGTACAGGAAGCCGATGCCCGCCAAGAACAGCGGCAGGGCGCTCAGAGCCTGGGTGCCCGCATCGCCCGCGAAGTTGAACAGGTTCACGAACGACGCGATGAAGATCGCAGCGGCCAGAATCAGCTCCGCCAGCCAGACGCCCGCGCGTTTGCGGTCGATCTCAAGCGCGATGAACATGACGTAGAACGCGAGAAAGACGCCGACCATGGCCCAAGTCTGCGACACGATCTGGAAGTCGTACGGGAAGAACAGCTCCCAGAAACCCACCACGAACATGAACAGCCCCATGATGGGCTCAACGAACCCCAGGACCCACGTGGACTTGGAAACGAACGAGCCTATGAAGGCAAGCGCCCCGAAGACGATGAGAAACCACGGCAGCTGCTGGATAGTGCCCTCCAGGCCGTTGGTGGGCGTGATCATGAACATGCCCAGCCCGCCCTGCGGTGGCGTTACGTACACGTAGACCGCGAGGAAGAACGAGAACGCAGCCATCACCGCCAGGCTCCACTTCGCGCTCAGCAGCTTGCGTATGATGATGTCCTTCATATAACTCCCCCTGTGACTCGTGCGCCTTTCGGCGCGCGCGGCTTTTCTCGACGCATACGGCCCTGCGCCTTTTCTGAAAAATATACCCTTCTCCCAGCTCACACGCAAGGCGCGCACGGCGCCGCCGCCCCGCGCAACCCGATAAAACACCCTGCTCAGAGCTTTGTTCTCATAAGCCAATAATCGCACGCTGGCAAAACGGAATATGCACGATCCTCCTCTAATGTTTCATCGTGCTGCGCGGCCTGCGCCGACGCGTCCCACCGTACTGCGAGCCCTTGCGCGCGTCCTTTTTGAGGCGCGCGATAACCTCGTCCTCGCTTGAGCCCTCAACGGCGGCGCGCAAGTGCACCAGCCGGTCACGCAGCAGGGCAGCCTGCTCGAAGTCCATCGCGGCCGAGGCGGCGCGCATGTCCTCCTCCAAGCCCTGCATGACGCGCAGCAACTCCTCGCGCGGCAGCTCGGCAAGCTCGCGCGCAAACGAGGCGGACGCCTCGGCGCGCTCCTCGTCCTCGACCGGCTCGTAAAACGCCCCGTGCCCCAGGCCGTCGCCGCGCGAGCGCTTCTTATCGCCCAAGGTCTCGTCTGCTTCGGGTATGAAGCTCGAGATGTCGTTGATCGCCTTGCGCACGGTGCGCGGCTCTATGCCGTGCTCCTCGTTGAACGCCATCTGGATGGCGCGGCGGCGCTCCGTCTCGTCGATGGCCTCGCGCATCGAGTCGGTGATCACGTCGGCGTACATGACCACATGCCCGTCGGCGTTGCGCGCCGCGCGGCCGATGGTCTGGATGAGCGAGCGGCGGTTGCGCAGGAAACCCTCCTTATCCGCGTCCAAGATAGCCACGAGCGACACCTCGGGGAGGTCGAGGCCCTCGCGCAGCAGGTTGATGCCCACCAGCACGTCGATCTTCCCCTGGCGCAGGTCGCGCAGGATCTCGACGCGGTCCATGGTCGCCGTGTCCGAGTGCATGTAGTTCACCTTCACCCCTGCGTCCAGCAGGTGGTCGGTCAGATCCTCCGCCATGCGCTTGGTAAGCGTGGTCACCAGCACGCGCTCGTGTCGGGCCGTGCGCTCCTTGATCTCGTCGAGCAGGTCGTCGATCTGTCCGCGAACCGGGCGCACGTCGATGCTCGGGTCGAGCAGGCCCGTCGGACGGATGATCTGCTCGACGTTGTTCTGGCTCACGCGCAGCTCGTAATCGCCGGGCGTGGCGCTCACGTAGATGAACTGCGGAATGCGCGCCTCGAACTCGTCGAAGCGCAGGGGACGGTTGTCCAGTGCCGAAGGAAGCCTGAAGCCATGTTCCACCAGCGTCACCTTGCGCGAGCGGTCCCCTTCGTGCATGCCGCGGATCTGCGGCACCGTCACGTGGCTCTCGTCGATGATACAGAGCATATCGTCCGGGAAGTAATCGATAAGCGTGTACGGGGGCTCGCCTGGTTTGCGTCCGTCAAGATGGCGCGAATAGTTCTCGATGCCGTTGCAATATCCCATGGTCTCGAGCATTTCGAGATCATAGCTGGTACGCTGCGCCAGACGCTGGGCCTCCAAAAGCTTGTCCTCCGCCTTGAGCTCGGCCACGCGCTTCTGAAGCTCCTCGTTGATGGTCGTAAGCGCATGCGCGACCTTGGGCTTCTCGGTCACGTAATGGCTCGCGGGCCACACCGGGATGGCCTCGTACTCGCGCAGGATCTCCCCCGTCACCTCGTCAATCTCGGCGATGAGCTCCACCTCGTCGCCGAAGAACTCGAACCGAAGCGGATGCTCGGCGTACGGCGGCCATACGTCGACCACGTCGCCGCGCACGCGGAACGTCCCGCGCGAGAGGTCGAAGTCGTTGCGGTCGTACTGGATGTCGATGAGGGCGTGGATAAAGTCGTCGCGCTCCAGCGGCACCTTCTTGTCGACGTTGGGCGCAAGGCCGGCGTAGTCCTCCGGGCTGCCGATGCCGTAGATGCACGAGACCGATGCCACCACGATCACGTCGCGGCGGCTGAGGAGCATGGCCGTCGCCTGGTGGCGGAGCTTCTCCACCTCCTCGTTAATGGAGGCGTCCTTCTCTATGTAGGTATCGCTTGACGGCACGTACGCCTCGGGCTGGTAATAGTCGTAGTAGGAGACAAAGTACACTACCGCGTTATGCGGGAAGAACTCCTTGAGCTCGCTGGCCAACTGCGCAGCGAGCGTTTTGTTGGGGGCCATGACGAGCGTTGGCTTCCCCACCGCCTCGATGGTCTTGGCCATCGTATAGGTCTTACCGGACCCCGTAACGCCGAGCAGCACCTGGTACCGGTCGCCTCGCTCAACGCCGTCCGCCAGCGAGGCGATGGCCTGGGGCTGGTCTCCCGCCGGCTGGTACGGGGATACGACCTCGAATTGAACCGGATCGCCGTCCACGCCGAACCTGCGCAAGGTGCCGCCGACGCGCTCCGAAGCCTCTGCCGCCATAAGTCCTCCCGCCTCATCTCGCCGCTTGCCCCACATCCGCGCAAGCCGGGCAAAGCGCAGTCCTGCGGCGCCATGCACCGCGTTACGCAAAAAAGCCGTCGCCCAAGGGCAACGGCTCTACTCTATCGTAAAACGGTCGGCGTACAGCTCCTGATACCGAGAACGTGCGTTCTGCACACGGACGAGATACGCCTGGGTCTCCGGGTACGTGATGGCGTTGTGGAGGAGCCCGCCTTTGGTAACCCAGTTGTTCACATTGGAAAGCCCCGCATTGTAAGCGGCTATGGCCCGCTCCGTGCTGCCGTTGAAATAGTCGAGCAGGTAACTCAAATAAGCGGTTCCGAACTCGATATTGGTCTCCGGATCGCCTAGGTTGTCGGCAGAGTACGCTCCTTGGTCAACGAGTCCTTTCTGCTCCATGTCGAACGCCGTCTCAGGCATGAGCTGCATAAGGCCCTGCGCGCCTTGACGCGACTCAGCGTCAGGGTTCCACCCCGATTCCGCTTCGATAACCGCGCATACCAGATAGGGGTCGACATCGTGTCGCGCGCTCGACGATGCGATAACGTCCTCGTAGCGCAGCGGGTACAAAGCCTGCAGCAAAGCCGAAGGCGCGAAGGAGTAAGCTGCGGAGACAAGGCCGAAAACAAGTATGAGAAATAAGGGGACGGCCCGGTACCAAGCCAAAAGGCGAACAGAACGCATGGCTAAGTCCTATCCACAGGCGACGACAGGAGCCCGCGCGCGTCCAGCCAAGCATCGATCTTGGCGAAAAGGCCCTCGTCCGCATCGGTGTTGTCGATGACCGTGTCTGCAAGCCCCGCTAAATCCTCATCTGAAGGCTGGCGAGAAGCGCGTCGATCAAAGTCATCGTAACTCATCCCTCGCTGAACAGCGCGCTCACGGCGCACTGCGCGTGGGGCGGCAATGGCCAACACCTCGTCAGCCATGGAAAACGCATCGGTAAACTGCGCGGGGACGGAAATCTCGACGACGACAAGCTCGGGCGAGGCATAGCCCGCGGTGCAACTGGGGCACAACAACATATCGCTCAGACGCTGGACGAGCACGGGATGAACGATGTCGTTGAGCGCAGCCGTGGACTCTGCTGAGGAAAAGGCGCGTTCGGCCAAAACACCCGGCCTAACCGCTCCGTCAGCATCAAGAACATCCCAACCAAAAGTATCGGCTATAGAGGCGACGATATCGGAACCAGGCTGGTACAGGTTCTTAGCCATCTGATCCAAGTCGACGCAAAATGCCCCGCGAGACGCAAGGTACCGCGAGGCAGTTGACTTACCGGAAGCAATATTGCCGATTAAGAAAACGGTGTACACTGCAGCCCGTCCCTTCATAGGAAGATGATGCGAGCCTAAGCTACGAAAAAAGGCCCGTACAGGGCCTTTTGCTCAAATGCAGCCGGCGCCCCCCTTTTCGGGGGAACGCCGCCTACCGGTCGGCGACGCCCTGGCCTCCCGCCGCCTGGCGCGGCAGT
>CALULH010000020.1 GCA_944321435.1 uncultured Coriobacteriaceae bacterium
CCACCATTCAAAACTGAGAAAGCGAGGATTAAGGTCCTCGCTTTTTTGTTTGCCGTGCATGGGTTCGAACCCGTGAGGGCGCGGAGCTGAGGAAACGCGGAGCGTTTTCCAGCGCAGCGCGCAAGGGCCGCAGGCCCGCAGTGAAAGGCGGCCGCCGCAGGCGGGCGCGGAACCCCTGACGGCCCACCATTCAAAACTGAGAAAGCGAGGATCAAGGTCCTCGCTTTTTTTATTGCGCTGCTCTTCATGTTGGGTGCGGTGTCCGGCAACGCGTACCGCGGAGTGCGTCCGCGCCGCCGCGTATGATGACGGCTTCGACGAGGTGTTCGGAAAGCTGCGGGATGCCGGCATCGTGCAGGCGGTTGTCACCGCAAAGACGCGCGCCCAGTACCAGATCGACGTGGTCGATAAGGGCATCGACGCCTATATGGCCTGCGCAGTGCTCGCCGATGACACCGAGCAGCATAAGCCGGACCCCGCTCCGCTGCTGTTGTGTCTGGAGCGGCTGGGGCTCGGCCCCTCCGACGCTATCTACATCGGGGATGCGCGGTCCGATGCCGAGGCCGCCTCTCGCGCGGGCATGGATTTTGGCTACGCCGCGTGGGGGAGCGTCTCCGATGAGGGGATTGGACGGCCTGCCTATGTGTTTGAGCAGCCGCTCGACCTTCTCGTCCTTGCGGACGAAGGGCGCTAGGGAATCGCCTGTCAAAGCATCCCCAAGCCGTGCGCCGGGTCCCCTCCGCGGGTTCGAATCCCCGTGCGCGGGGCACGGGAAAGAAAAGGCCCCGCAGCTGCGGGGCCTGCTGGTTTTATGGCGCGCCCAGGGGGATTCCGCGTGCGGCTGGCGCCGCCCGCCCTCCGCTGCGGAGGCCTGGCGGCCTCCTTGCGCGCTGCGCTGGAAAACGCTTGCGCGTTTCCTCAGCTCCGCGCCCTCGCGGGTTCGAATCCCCGTGCGCGGGGCACGGGAAAGAAAAGGCCCCGCAGCTGCGGGGCCTGCTGGTTTTATGGCGCGCCCAGGGGGATTCGAACCCTCGACCTTGAGATTAGAAGTCTCCTGCTCTATCCGGCTGAGCTATGGGCGCATGTGGAATGGATTATAGAACAAAACGCCAGTCCCTGCTATGCGTGCCTTTGCGCGGCGGGTCCGCATCGGCGCATCCGTGCTACCATGGGGGCGTTATCAAGCGAGCGCGCCCGCGGGCGCGGAGAGGGGCAGCGATGAAGATCGCCATTGGCAACGACCATGCGGCAGTCGAGCTCAAGAACATCATCACAGAGCATTTGGAAGGCCGCGGCTGCGAGGTCGTGAACTTCGGCACCGACACCGCGGACAGCTTCGATTACCCCATCGCCGGCTATAAGGTGGCCCGCGCCGTCGCGTCGGGGGAGTGCGATCTCGGCATCGCCATCTGCGGCACCGGCGTCGGCATCAGCCTGGCGGCCAACAAGGTCGACGGGATCCGCGCTTGCGTGTGCTCCGAGCCCTTCTCGGCAAAGCTCTCCCGTCAGCACAACAACACCAACGTGCTGTGCTTCGGCGCGCGCGTGGTGGGTTCCGAGCTCGCCAAGATGATCGTCGACGAATGGCTGGACGCCGAGTTCGAGGGCGGTCGTCACGAGAGGCGCGTGGCCATGCTCTCTGAGATCGAGCAGACCCAGGCGCTGTCCGCGGCGGAGTAGCGCCTGACCAGGGGCGGGGCGGATGCGCCCCGTGCTGCGGAAGTCTCCTTGCGCTCGATCCGCCCTGCGGGATCGGTGTTGCCGTCCGCCGTTTTTATCTAGCCGCGACCCCCAGTTTTTATTACACTTAGGCGTGCGTACGTTTTGTTGTGGGTACAACAGGCGACGTACTGAACGTCACGTCTGCGGGAGGACAAAGTGATTTATACCGTTACCTTCAATCCGGCTATTGACTACGTGGTGCATCCCAAGACCTTCAAGATGGGGCGTACCAACCGTTCCACGCATGAGGAGTTCTCGTTCGGCGGCAAGGGCCTCGACGTCTCGGCCGTGCTCTCCAACCTCAACGTGCCGAACATCTGCATGGGCTTCATCGCCGGCTTCTCTGGCCGCTTCATCGAGGAGACCCTGCACGAGGCCGGCATGGTGACCGACCTCATCTGGCTGGACGAGGGTTACACCCGCATCAACATCAAGATCGACGAGACCCGCATCAACGGTGCGGGCCCGCACATCAGCCATGAGAAGTACGGCATCCTCATGGACAAGCTCGAGCGCCTGGTCGAGGGCGACACGCTGGTTCTCAACGGCTCGGTGCCCAGCTCCCTGCCGCAGGACACCTACGCCGACATCATGGAGCAGTTCGACGGCCGTGGCATCCGCTACGTCGTCGACGCCGTGGGCGACCTGCTCGTGCGCTCGCTCAAGTGCAAGCCGTTCCTCATCAAGCCCAACAACCACGAGGTCGGCGACATCTTCGAGGTCAGCATCGACACTCCCGAGGAGTGCCTGCCCTACGCCCACAAGCTGCATGACATGGGCGCGCAGAACGTCATCGTCTCCTGCGGCGGCCTGGGCTCCTGCCTGGTCGACTCCGACGGCAAGGAGCACATCGTGCGCGCCGTCAAGGGCGACGTTGTCAACACCACCGGCGCGGGCGACGCGGTTCTCGCCGGCTTCCTGGCCGCGGTTGACTGGGGCAAGAGCTACGAGGAGGCGCTGCGCTTTGCGTCCGCTTGCGGCTCTGCCACCGCGTTCATGCAGGGCATGGCAACGCGCGAGAAGATCGACGAGGTTCTCCAGATGATGGAGGAGCAGGGCCTGTAAGGGTCCTTTGGTTCGGCGCTTAGGCGTGCGGCGGGCGCCGACGGCCTCCGGGCCGCGGCTCTTGGTCCGCCGCTTATCGTCGGTTAAAAACCGCGCAAGGATTTGCCTGCCGCGGTTCTTGACGGACGGTATATTCTATAGGAGTGCGGGGCACAAACCCCACCAGGTTCATCGGGATCACACACGATCTGTGGTGAAGGAAACAACGAAGGAGTAGAAGATGGTTTCTGAGAAGGTCACGCTCGTCAATCCCCAGGGTCTCCACATGCGTCCCGCCGGTATGTTCGCGTCCGCCATGGGCAAGTTCTCCTGCGACGTGACGGTTGTCACCCCCGACAAGGAGGTCAACGGCAAGTCCCCGATGGCCCTCATGGCCGCTGGCATCCCCTGCGGCACCGAGGTTGAGGTTCGCTGCGACGGCGCTGACGAGGCCGAGGCTCTGGCCGCTGCTGTCGAGCTCATCAAGAGCGGTCTCGGCGAGTAAAAGCGTGGCTTCGCTGCGTTAAACCAAGGTTTTGGTTCGGGCGTCCGCGCACACGCGCAGGCGCCCATTTTGTTTTCAAGGAGAGGAAACAAGCAAATGTACAGCATGTTCGAGGGTGTCAACGCATCGGAGGGCATCGGCATCGGCAAGGCGGTCCTCGCCGTGGAGCCCGACCTGAGCTTCGAGCCCCGTACCGTTGAGGATACCGAGGCCGAGAAGGCCCGCTACAAGCAGGCCCTGGATGTCTTCTGCGCCAAGACCGAGAAGCAGGCCGAGCGCATGAAGGTCACCGTGGGCGAGAACGAGGCCGAGATCATGAGCGGCCACATCATGCTGGCCCAGGACCCCGGTATGACCGACGGCATCAACACCGCCATCGACGGCGGCGCGTGCGCCGAGCAGGCCTTGGTCGAGACCAGCACCATGTTCGAGAACATGTTCCTGAGCATGGACGACGAGATGTTCCAGCAGCGTGCCTCCGATATCGCCGACATCCGCACCGGCATCCTGGCCGAGCTTCTCGGCAAGCAGGTCGTCGACCTGTCCGTGCTGCCCGCGGGCTCTATCATCGTGGTGCACGACCTCACCCCGTCCATGACCGCCACCATCGACAAGGAGAACGTGGCCGGTATCGTGACCGAGGTTGGCGGCCGCACCTCTCACTCCGCCATCATCGCCCGCGCCCTCGAGATCCCCGCGGTTCTCTCCGTGCCCAACGCCTGCGGCGTGCTGCACAACGGCATCTCCGTTATCGTCGACGGCACCAACGGCCATGTGATCAGCGATCCTGACGAGGAGATGCTCGCCGACTACCAGCAGCGCGCAACCGCCTTCGCCGAGGAGAAGCACGCCCTGGAGGCCTTCCGCGGCAAGCCCACCGTCACTGCCGACGGCGACAAGAAGACCCTGGCCTGCAACATCGGCAACCCCGATGACGCCAAGGCCGCCGTGGACCACGACTGCGAGGCCATCGGCCTGTTCCGCTCCGAGTTCCTGTTCATGGACGCCAAGGAGCTTCCGAGCGAGGACGAGCAGTTCGAGGCTTACCGCAAGGTTGCCGTCACCCTGAAGGGCGCTCCCGTGATCATCCGCACGCTCGACGTGGGCGGCGACAAGGAGATCCCGTACATGAACCTCCAGAAGGAGGACAACCCCTTCATGGGCTACCGCGCGGTGCGCTACTGCCTGGACAACCCCGAGGAGTACAAGGTCCAGCTGCGCGCCCTGCTGCGCGCCAGCGCTTTCGGCGACATCAAGATCATGGTCCCGCTCGTCACCTGCGTTGAGGAGCTGCGCCAGGTCAAGGCGCTCGTCGAGGAGTGCAAGGATGAGCTGCGCGCCGAGGGCCGCAAGTTCAACGAGAACATCGAGGTCGGCATCATGATGGAGACGGCCGCTGCCGCCAACATCGCCGACATCCTGGCCAAGGAGGCCGCGTTCTTCTCGATCGGCACCAACGACCTGACCGGCTACACCATGGCCTCCGACCGCGGCAACGACAAGGTGGCCTACCTCTACAGCTGGTATTACCCGGCGGTTCTGCGCGCCATCAAGAACATTATCGTCAACGGCGTGAAGGAGAACATCATGGTCGGCATGTGCGGCGAGGCCGCGGCTGATCCGCTGCTCACCCCGCTGCTGATCTCCTGGGGCATGGAGGAGTTCTCGGTTTCCGCGCCGAGCGTCCTCAAGACCCGCAAGGCCATCTCCGAGTGGACCAAGGCCGACGCCGACGCGCTCGAGGCCAAGGTTATGCAGCTTGACACCGCCGAGGAGGTCAAGGCTGCGCTCGAGGAGGCTGCGCGCTAAGCGCCTTCGGGCTTTCAGGCTTCATGTGCGGAGACGGGCCGCTGTATCGTTTCCGCTCGCAAGGGGAGGGGCCGGGCTCTTTCGAGTCCGGCCCCTCTTTTTCTCCCATCTTTCCATTCTTTACAAAGAGAGCGTTAAATCAGTGTTTCTTTGAGCATATTTGGGTGTAGCATTGTTGCAATATCCCTGATGGCGGGCCGACGTGAGGAAGGTGCGCCCGGCTACGCTGTTTTGTGGGGGTGGTTCAGGGTATGACGTCAACAGATTCCGGGAGGCGCGAGGCGGGTAGACGCCGCGATCGCCGCGTAGCCAAAACGCGTGCCGCCATTGCGGAGGCGTTTTGGGAGCTGTTGGCGGACTCCGAGCTTTCCCATATCACCATCAGCGCCATTGCGCGCAAGGCTTCCATTGACCGCAAGACCTTCTACCTGCACTACCGCTCCATTGACGATCTGCTCGCCGCGCTTATCGACGATACGGTCGACGCCATGTACGACGAGTACGAGCGCATACGCGTCGACGGCGCGTCCTTGCGCGGAGACGACGGCAAGCTGGTGCTCGGGGAGCTCGAGCGCGACGTGCGCTGCTTCTTCGACGGAGTGAACGCCGTGGTTACGCAGCGGGGCGACCGTTGCAGGCTGCTGGTACGGCGCGTGCCCGCGGCGGTGCTTTTCTCGCGCATGCACGAGGCCATTGTGAGCGAAACGGCCACGCGCGGCCCCCTAGCCGCCTTGGCACTTGATTCCGCGACGCTTGCGGGTGTGGTCTCCTACGTGCTGGGGGGCGCGCTGGCGCTGTACGCCTCATGGCTCGAGCGCGACAACGGCGTGCCTATCGGCGCGCTTTCGGCCTTGGTGGCCACCATGACGGTAAAGGGGCTTTCCGCCGCTTGCGGCGACATGCCGTCGTAGCCGACGCGCCCCTTTTCGCCCCTTTCGTATTATAGTTATGCCCGTATAATCGCGCGGCCCTGGGGCCGCGCTTTGCGGCAAGGGGGAGCTATGGCCGAGAACATGATCAGCGTCGAGGACGCGCGCGCGATAATCTTCGCAAAGGTTGGCGCGATGTCCGAGGAGGAGGTGCCCCTTGCGGACGCGTGCGGCAGGCCGCTTGCGGCCGCGGTGTCGACCGATATCGATATCTCCCCCTTTGCGCACAGCGCGATGGACGGCTTTGCGGTGCGCACGGCGGACCTTGTGGACGCTTCTTTGGAAAACCCCATTGAGCTGGACGTGGTGGGGCACGAGGCGGCCGGCTCGGTGTTCGGGGGCTCGGTCGAGCCAGGCTGCGCGGTGCGCATCATGACGGGCGCGCCCGTGCCCGAGGGCGCCGACGCGGTGGTCAAGTACGAGGTCGTGGGCGTGGTGTCGGGCGATGGCGGCGACGGGTCGCGCGTGAGCTTCTCGGCGCCTGCGCAGGTGGGCGAGAATATCCGCGCTGCAGGCCTTGAGGCGGTTGCGGGCGCGGAGGTGCTCGCGGTGGGCGAGGTTCTCACGCCCGCGGGCTGCGGTCTGGCGGCTTCGGCAGGGGCGGAGACGGTTCGGGTGCGGCGCCGTCCGCGCGTGGGCATCATCTCGCTTGGCTCGGAGCTGGTGGCCCCTTTGACGGTTCCCGGCCGCGGCATGATCCGCGATGCCAATTCCTCCGACCTCGTGGCGGCTGCGCGTGAGGTCGGCGCGCTCCCGCGTTTCTACGGCATTGCCCCCGATGACCCCGAGCGCATCCGCGCGCTCATGCTCCGCGCGGTGGAGGAGTGCGACTTCGTGGTTACGAGCGGCGGCGCTTCGGCCGGCGACTACGATTATGTGACCGCCCTGGCGGCGGAGGAGGGCGAGGTCTTCTTCGACCGCGTCGCCATGCGTCCGGGCAAGTCCCAGACCTTCGGGCTTATTCACGGGGTTCCCTTCGTAGGGCTTGCCGGAAACCCTGCGGCCGCGGCAGTGGGATTTGAGATGCTGGTGCGTCCAGCGCTGCGCCTCATGATGGGTTATCGCGAGCTGGAGCGGCCCGTGCAGCGCGCGCGGGTGACCGTGGACCAGCGCAAGAAGCAGCCGCGCCGTTATTACCTTCGATCCCGTCTGTGCCGCAACGCAGCCGGCGAGCTTGAGGTCACGCCGGCCAAGAGCCAGAACTCCGGGCTCTTCGGCACGCTTCAGCATGCCAACTGCCTGCTCATCGTGCCGGAGGACGCCGACGGCGTGCGTGCGGGCGATATGGTGGACTGCCTGCGCATAGACCTGCCCGAGGGCGCGGTGCTGTAAGGGAGGCGCGGCGGCACGCGTCGCCGCGGCCCGCCGCCTTGCCGGCGGCTGCTTTTCTCGCAAGGAGGATGATCTGCATGGACGTGCGCATTGCCGTGGTTACTTGCTCGGACACGCGCAGCTTGGAGGAGGATACCGCGGGTCAGGCGCTCGAGGCGCTTATCGCCGAGGCGGATTGGACCTGCACGGGGCGCGTGGTGGTGCCTGACGACGAGGATGCCATTGCCGGGGCCATCGTGCAGGCCGCTGACGCGGACGGCGCCGATGTGGTTATCACCTGCGGCGGCACGGGGCTCTCGCTCCGGGACGTGACGCCCGAGGCCACCCAGCGTGTCTGCCAGCGCAACGTGCCGGGCATTGCCGAGGCCATGCGCGCCTACTCCATGACCAAGACGCGCCGCGCCATGCTCTCGCGCGCCCTGTGCATGCAGCGCGGCCGTACGCTGGTGGTGAACTTCCCGGGGTCCCGCAAGGCGGCTGTGGAGAGCTGGGAGGGAGTGGCCGACCAGTTCGAGCACGTGGTGCACATGATGGCCGGCGAGGGACACTAGGCCGACGCTGCGGCCCGCCGGAAGGCCCCGCCTTGCCGTTCAAGCGTCGCGCATCACCACCAGGTGCATGCGCTTCCGCTTTCGCGGCAATTCGGGGCTTTCCGGCGGGCCTCGCTGACTGGCCGATCCATTCCGGACGGCTTCTTTCTTGGGCCGACGCTGCGGCCCGCCGGATGGTACCGTCCGCCGCCGAAAATATTCTCAGAAATGAATAAACATGCTACCATCAAGAACATGCGCTGCGATGGCATGCGCCGTCGCAGGGGGTACGAGAAGAAGGAGACAGTAGCATGAAGAGACGTTCGTTTGTGCGCTTGGCGGGCGCGCTGGGCTGCTCGCTGGCGCTGGCCGGCGTGGTTGCCGGCTGCAGCAACACCACCACGACGGCCGAGGGGTCCGCTGCCGCGGGCTCCGACACCGGATCGGCTGCGGCTCAGCAGGTTGAGCTGCAGGTCTTTGCCGCCAACTCGCTCGAGAAGGCCATGCCCGAGGTCGAGGACCTCTACACCGAGAAGACCGGCGTGACCTTTGCCGACACGCAGTATCGCGGCTCGGGCGACCTGGTGGAGCAGATGACCGCCGGCGCCCAGGTCGACGTGCTCATCACCGCTTCCTCCGGCACCATGGACGATGCCGTCGAGGGCAGCTTGGTCGACGAGTCCACGCGCACCAACATGTTCGTGAACGACCTGGTTATCGTGGCCGCCCAGGATTCCGACGTTCAGATCAACTCGCTCGAGGACGTGGCCAACGTCGAGGGCAACATCGCCATCGGCGAGCCCGGCGCCGTGCCGGCGGGCCGTTACGCCAACCAGTCGCTCGCCAGCGTGGGCCTTTACTCCAGCGACACCGGCCAGGACGGCGCCTACGCCGACTCCATCGCCAGCCGTGTGAACCAGGCGCAGAGCGTGGGCAATGCGGCCCAGTACGTTGCCTCCGGCGACTGCACCATCGGCTTTGTCTACAGCTCCGATGTCTATCGTTACGATGGCCTCAAGGTGGTCTACACCGTCCCGGCTGATTCGCACAGCGCCATCGTCTACCCGGGTGCCGTGTCCGCAAACAGCGAGAACCCCGATGTCGCGGCCGACTTCATCGATTTCTGCATGAACGACGAGGACGCGCTGGCCATCTGGGCCGAGTACGGCTTCGAGCTTTCCGAGGAGTAGCCCTGCAGCGCGATGGTGAGGATGCGCATGAGCAACAGCCCGACATACATCGCCCGTAACGGGAGCGACCTGCGCACAGGGTCGCTCCCGGTCCGTTCGGCATGGCAGCGCCGCTGGCTTCCGGTCGCGGTGGTGCTGCTGTTCGCCGTGCTGTTCGTCGTCGCCGGCCCGGTTAAAGCTTGGGCCGTCGACGAGGGCCAGCAAACCACCGAGGACTCCGCCGTGAACGACGAGGCGGGCTTCGGCCTCAACGCCTTCGTGCGCAACAACGCCGGCACGGCGCGTAGCGTGGACGGCGCCGACATAGGCTATCGTTATCCGCTGCAAGACGACGCCAACCTCGTGGTGCTGAACATCCCGGAGACGGCGGATGCCCAGGGAACGGGTTACGTGCTGGTGCACGTGGACGCCGATGCCGCGGAGGCGGCCGGCCTTGACCTGCACGACACGGGGGACACCGACGCTCTGCGCGCGCTTATCGAGGAGCTTGACCGCACGCATTCAAAAGGCGGCGCGGTTCTCGCCGACCTTGCGGAGCGGGAATGGGTTTTCACTACGGACGACGCCTTTGTGATCGGCCCGTACTGCTTCCGCTTTTCCGTCGAGAAGGCAGGCGGCCGCTACACCTCCATCGTGCCGGCGGATCTGCCCGAAGGCGCGGAGCCCCGCGACCAGGCGGAGCTTCTCGGTCTTGATCTGGGCGGCGCCTCCCAATGGTGCAGCAACGCCACGCTCGTCCCGTCCGCCGACGTGTCCACGGAGGCGGCGCCCGGCGTTTGGGACAACCTTGCCCGGTTTTTCTCCAGCCTGGATTACCGTCCGTTCTGGGTTTCCCTCAAAACCTCTGTTCTGGCGCTTGCGATAACCTTCGTGCTGGGGCTCTTCGCCGCATGGAAGACCATGGGCACCTCGAGCCGCTTGAAGGGCGTGTTGGACTCGGTTTTCACCATCCCCATGGTGCTGCCGCCCACAGTCTGCGGCTTTCTGCTCATGCTCCTCTTCGGGCGTGCCACGCCTACAGGCCAGTGGCTCATCTCCCTCGGCATTGACTTGGTGTTCACATGGCCGGCGGCGGTGATCTCCGCCGTGGTGGTGAGCTTTCCGCTGATGTACCGTACCGCGCTCGGCGCCTTCGAGGGGCTCGACCGCTCCATGCTGGATGCGGCGCGCACGCTCGGCTGGTCGGAGCGGTACATCTTCCGCAGGCTCATGCTGCCGCTTGCCTGGCCCTCCATTGCGGCGGGCACGGTCTTGGCCTTTGCGCGCGCCATGGGCGAGTTCGGCTGCACGCTGTTCTTCGCCGGCAACTACGTGGGCGTTACGCAGACCATCCCCATTGCCATCTACTTCCAGTGGATGGGCGGCAACACCGACGTAGCGCTTTTCTGGGTCATCGTGGTCATTCTCTTCTGCTTCTTGGTCGTCCTCTTCATCAACGTCTACACCGCGCGGTCGCAGCGTTATCGCGCGCGCGGGATCACGCGCAGGTCCCGCCGACGCGGGCGCGCGGCTGACCAGGCCTCGCCTGCAACCGACACGGCGAGCGCCGATACCGTGCGCCTTGACCAAGAGGCGCTGCGCGCGCTTCTCGCCATGCCTGCGGACGTGGTGGACGAGAAACAGGTCGGCGCGGGTGCGCGGGGCGAGAACGGCCGGTCGGGCGGAGATCGCCCTGGTGCGGGCGGTATGGGAGGCGAGGCATAAGTGTCGCTTTCGTTGGACATTCGCAAGCGCTTCCCCGGCTTCGCGCTCGACGTTCAGTTGGAGGCGGGCGAGGAGCGCGTTGCCTTGCTGGGGGCCTCGGGCTGCGGCAAGAGCTGCACGCTGCGCTGCATCGCCGGAGTAGAAACCCCCGACGAGGGGCGCATCGTGGTGAACGGCGTCACCTTCTTCGACTCCGAGGCGGGCGTCAACCTGACGCCGCAGCGGCGCAAAACGGCTCTGCTGTTCCAGAACTACCAGCTCTTCCCCAATCTTACAGTAGGGGAGAACGTGTGCGCGGGCATGGACCTGCGCCTTCCTGCCGCCGAGCGGCGCCGTCAGGCCCGCGCGTTTCTCGCCATCTTCGGCATGGAGCGCTTTGCCGACCGCCATCCCCTGCAGCTTTCGGGCGGCCAGCAGCAGCGCGTGGCCTTGGCGCGCATGATCGCCGCGCGGCCGGGCATCTTCATGTTCGACGAGCCGTTCTCAGCGCTTGACTCCTACCTCAAGGGGGCGCTGGAGCAGAACCTCTTGGATCTTTTCGACGTGGTGCGCGCCACGGTGCTCTACGTGAGCCACGATATCGACGAGGCGTTTAGGTTCTGCGACCGCATCTGCGTGCTCGACGCCGGCCGCGTGGCCGAGGTTGGGCCCACGGACCGCATTGTGAACCATCCCACCACGCTCGCCACGCTGCGCCTTACCGGGTGCAAGAACACGTCGCGCGCACGCCGCGTTGACGCGCACCATGTGGAGGCGCTGGACTGGGGCATGACGTTTGCCACGCGTTCCGAGGTTCCCGCAGATGTCGCGCACGTGGGCATCCGGGCGAGCTACATTCACCGCGATGCGCGCGATGGCGAGAACAGCTTTGCGTTGACAGTGGCGCGCACAAGCGATTCGCGCTTTGAGCGCGTGGTGCTGCTCGAGGCCCCCGCGGGTAACCCGGCGTGCCGCTTGCAGTGGAAGGTGAGCCGCGTTGACGTGCCCGAAGACCGGATGCCGCATGCGGGGGATACGCTCAAGCTGCATTTTGACGCGAGCCGCATTTACCTGGTCAGCGAATAGGGCGCTTTGCGCGTCTGCTTAGCGGCGCGCGCGGTTCATATTGCAGGATCGTAATCTGCGCCTCTCGCCAAGAATGATAATAATTTATCATGATATACTGCGATACAAGCCGTTTCCGCAAGCGGGGGAGCGGCGCATGCGCATCACCAACGTGAGGAGAGAGCTATGAGCAAGCAGGTTGTGGCATCTGACCAGGCGCCGAAGGCCGTAGGGCCCTATTCCGCCTGCATCGACGCGGGTGAGACGGTTTACGTTTCCGGCCAGCTGGGCCTCGATCCGTCGAGCGGGGAGCTTGCGGAGGGCGTTGAGGCGCAGGCCAAGCAGTCGCTCGCCAATATCGGGGCGCTGCTCGAGGCTGCGGGCCTGACGTATGACAACGTGGTCAAGACCACGGTGCTGTTGGCCGACATCAACGATTTCGCAGCGGTCAACCAGGTGTACGCCGAGGTCTTTGCCGAGCCGTATCCGGCGCGCAGCTGCTTTGCCGTGGCCGCGCTGCCCAAGGGCGGCTTGGTGGAGATCGAGGCCATCGCAGCCCGCTGAACCGGTCGTTCCGTTTTGCCCGCCGGCGGCCTGCTCGCCGGGTGCCGCCGGCGGGCTGCTCGCTGGCGGGCGTTTGCATGCATTTCTGTTCGTCTGGAAGCCATTTTGGGCCTCTTGGCGAACGGGAATGCATGCATTGTTTTGCGGCGAACAGAAGCGCATGCAAGAGATGCGCACTCGGTACGTGCGCGGCAGCTGCGCGATAGGCGCGCGGCAGACGGCGCGCCGGCGCTTACTGCTTGCGTTCGCGGCGCGCTTTCTGCAGGTAGCGGTACACGCTGGGCTCGGAGATGCCCAAGGCGTCGGCCACGTGGGTCACGGCTCCCTTGATGAGGAAGACCCCGTCCGCCTCCAAGCGGCGCACCGCGTCCATGCGGTCCGCCGGCGAGAAGCGCTCGACTTCAGTGCCCTTGGCCCTCGCCACATCCGTCACGGCGCGGGCGACAAGGTCGTCTGCCGAGGTGGTGAGGTGCTCAACCGTGTCAGCGCTGCGGCTGACCGCGGGCCTCATGGCGCCCGCGCGTACCTGACCGGAGGGCGCGCTTGCCTGCGCGGCGTCTGGGGCCAGGGCCGCTAGGGGAGCGTCATCCTTGCTCGCCATGGCGCCGGCGGCATCGGCAAGGGGGTACGCTTGGGCCAAGGTCCGTGCGGCTGCAGCTACGGCGTCCAGGCAGGAAGTGTCGGTGTTCACGCACAGCATGCCGACGATCTCGCCGTTTTCCCGGATGAAGTACGAGGCCGACCGCAGCGGCTTGCCGGCTGCGCTGTGCGCAAGGTATCCTGCCGCGTAGCTCTGCTCGGGCAGGGCACCCCCCGATATGACCTTGAGCGCGAAATCCGTTGCCGGCGCGCCCACCGTTCGACCCGATACCTGGGCGTTGCGGATATCCACGACGGAGTGGGCGGGATCCGTGAAGTCGTGCAGCACGATTTCGCTGTTGGCGCCGAGGATCGCTTGGAGAAAGTCAACCAGGGGAAGGTGCGCGGCCACCGCTGCGTTCATGGAACCTCCTTGCTCCGCTGTCGCCCGATCGTCGCCCGCCCAAGGCGCCCCGCAAGGCAAGGGCGCGCTTCTGCGGCGGGAGCTTTCAGGCGGCTCGCTGTACTTCTCGTCCATGGTAGCACGTGATGATAATTTCTCATATTTGCGATAAAAGCAGATTGAAGGCGTTTTCCTGCCCCGATGATGTAGAGCTTGGCTGTTAACAACCTGGCAACGTGGGCTTTGCGCAGCTCTGCACGTCGGCGCTGCGGTATCATGTTGAGCTTGCGCGGACGGGCACCGTTTATGCTCGCCCGCGGTCTGTACGGTACACCGCCCGCACCGACACGGGGCGGCACAGATGAAAGAGAGGTTATCATGGCCCAGACCGCCGCACAGCCGGCCGACCAGAACCCCATGCACATCCATTCCCTGCATACGCGCACCTGCGGTGAGCTGCGTCGCGACAATATCGGCGAGACTGTGACGCTCACCGGTTGGGTGTGGCGCCGCCGCGACCACGGCGGGCTGATCTTCTGCGACCTGCGCGACCGCGAGGGGCTTACGCAGTGCACCTTCGACCCCGAGCATGCCGCAGGCGACGCGTTCCACACGGCGGAGACCATGCGCTCCGAGTGGCCGATCCTGGTGCACGGCACGGTGATCGCGCGCGATCCCGAGACGGTGAACGCCAAGCTCGCCACCGGCGAGATCGAGGTGCTGGTCGACCACATTCAGGTGCTCAACCGCTCCCAGACCCCGCCTTTCCAGATCGAGGACGGCATCGAGACCGCTGAGGACACGCGCCTGCGCTACCGCTACCTGGATATCCGCCGCCCCGAGATGATGGCCAACCTGCGCCTGCGCTCCGATTTCACCTTCGCCATGCGCCGGGCGCTGCACGACCGCGCCTTCACCGAGGTCGAGACGCCGATGCTCTTCAAGTCCACGCCCGAGGGCGCGCGCGACTTCATTGTTCCCAGCCGCCTGCAGCCCGGCAGCTTCTACGCGCTTCCGCAGAGCCCGCAGCTGCTGAAGCAGCTGCTCATGGTGGGCGGGGTCGAGCGCTACTACCAGGTGGCCAAGTGCTTCCGCGACGAGGATCTGCGCGCTGACCGCCAGCCCGAGTTCACGCAGGTGGACGTTGAGATGAGCTTCGTGGACCAGGACGACGTCATGGGTGCGCTCGAGGACGTGCTGTCCGACGCGTTCGCGCAGGTGGGCGTGGACATGCCCACGCCGCTGCGCCGCATCTCCTATTGGGATGCCATGGACACCTACGGCACCGACAAGCCCGACACGCGCTACGGCATGCACCTGCACGATGTAACCCAGATCTTCTCGGGTTCCAAGTTCAAGCTCTTCGCCAACGCGGCCGCCACCGACGGGCAGTACGTCAAGGCCCTCAACGCTAAGGGGGCCGGCACGTGGCCGCGCGCCAAGATCGACAAGCTCGCCGACGTTGCCGCGCAGTTCGGCGCCAAGGGCCTGGCATGGATCGCCTTCCGTGCCGACGGCAGCGTGAACAGCCCTATCGTCAAGTTCTTCTCCGATGACGAGATGGCCGCCCTCAAGGCCGAGATGCAGGTTGAGGACGGCGACCTGGTCATGTTCGCCGCGGCCGATCGCAAGCTGGCCGACGAGATCCTGGGCGGCATGCGTTGCCACATGGCCGACGCCCTGGAAGTCCCGCGCGAGGGGCATGACTTCCTCTGGGTGGTGAACTTCCCGCTGTTCCACTGGGATGACGAGCGCAAGGCGTACGCCTCCGAGCACCAGCCCTTCACCCAGCCGGTGGAGGAGGATATCGACCGCCTGGAGAGCGACCCGCTGTCCGTGGGCTCCTACACCTACGACTTTGTCATGGACGGCTTCGAGGCGGGCGGCGGCGGCATGCGTATCCACAACGCCGATCTGCAGATGCGCGTGCTCAAGCTTCTGGGCTTCACCGAGGAGCGCGCCGAGGAGCAGTTCGGGTTCCTTATGGAGGCGCTCAAGTTCGGCGCTCCGCCCATGGGTGGGTTTGCGCTGGGGCTCGATCGCGTGTGCATGCTGCTTGCCGGCAAGGACTCCATCCGCGACGTCATGGCGTTCCCCAAGACCAGCTCCGGCTCCGACCTGATGAGCTCTGCTCCCAGCGAGGTATCCCTGGCGCAGCTCAAGGAGGTCTCGCTGCGGCTTATGTAGCGGCGGACGGGCGAGAATGGCGCGCTTGCGGCTGCGGATGCAGGTGGGATGCCGGTCGTGTATTGGGCGAGAAGGGCATGCTGTGCAGACGGTTCCGCACGCTGCAGGTGCGTGAATGCGCAGCGAACAAGCGCCAGTGTCTCTCACGACGGCTGCCAACGGGCAAGGGTTTATCGGTAAACGGGGCGTTATCGCAGGTCGCTGGCCTGCGATAACGCCCTTTCTTATGACTTTCTTGC
The DNA here is from genome assembly GCA_944321435.1 of uncultured Coriobacteriaceae bacterium. GTDB lineage: Bacteria > Actinomycetota > Coriobacteriia > Coriobacteriales > Coriobacteriaceae > CALUOB01. The sequence continues at coordinate 15,782 of CALULH010000020.1, forward strand.
AATGTCTTGAGGAGTTGCGCAGATTGCTGCAATATCAAGCCGTTTGGCTGCGGAAGCGTATAATACAGTGTTACGTGCTTCGGCATCCTACGTTTGATTTTGACAGCTCTGACGAGAGAGGACCTGCCCATGAAGGCCATCATCCCGGCGGCGGGGCTCGGGACGCGGTTCCTGCCCGCCACCAAGT
>CALULH010000021.1 GCA_944321435.1 uncultured Coriobacteriaceae bacterium
AATGGTGGGCCGTCAGGGGTTCGAACCCTGGACCTTGGGATTAAGAGTCCCCTGCTCTGCCAGCTGAGCTAACGGCCCAATATGCAAATGTCAATGGGGTGGGTAAAGGGACTCGAACCCTCGACCTACGGGACCACAACCCGTCGCTCTAGCCAACTGAGCTACACCCACCGTGTGAAGCACTCCTGCGCTTGCGCGCTTGACTATTATTGCGCGCCTCTGCCCATAACGCAAGAACTTTTTTCAAAAAATTTGGGACTCATGGTCGATAAGGTCAAAATACCTGGTAGACATTGTCATCTGATCAGGTGTGCGCCTAGGGAATCCGCTTGCCTCTCCCCTCCGGCTCCTTTATGCGCGGCGGTCGTAGTTCTCGACCCGGTCGATGAGCTCTTGGTGCGAATGTATGCCGAGCTTGGCGTACACGTGCTTCACGTGCGCCTTCACCGTGTTTCTCGACACGACGAGACGCTCCTGGATGAACTCGCGGTTTCGCCCACGCGCGAGCATCTCGAAGACCTCGCGCTCGCGCGGGGGAAGACCGCACTCAACGGCAAGCGCCTCGCAACGCTCCTCGAACGTAGGGCCCGGCGAAGCCGCGGGCACCTGTGCCTCGCCGAGCGGCTGCAAGGGCTCGATCCCCGCAATAGCCTCAGCAAAGCTGAACGCGCGCAATCGTAGGAACACGTAGCCGAGCACCACCATGAGCAGTAAACCGCTCACCGCCACATCGACATGCGGGACATGCGCCGCCGCCACCCAGGCCCCCAGGGCGGCGCCCGTCACCGAGCCGGCGCTGCGCACCGCGTAGCCCCAGGAAAACGTTGCCACCGCCGCCGAGCGATTGCGCTGCCCCGCAGCCAGCAGCACGGCCCACACCACGATGTCGAACAGCGCGCTGCCCATGTAGAACAGCGGGATGCTCACAGCACGCAGCGACCCGCCCGTAACGCCCGCCAGGTAATAGCCGGCGACAACGAAGAGCACCGATGCGCGCGTGAGGAGGGCGGCCGGAAACGGGCGCCCCGCATGCCGCATCACCCACGCGTACATTCCCACGGCCGGGATGAGGAAGGCGGCATCGGCGAACGGCGCGGTATCGATGCGCAGAGCATACCCAAACGCCACGCGCATGAGGAAAAAGACCCCGAATACCTGGCTGCCGAACGAAAGGAAGGTGGACGGCTGGGTGGCGGAGAAATCGGCCGGCGCCTCGTGACCCTCCGCCTCTGCAAGAAACGGCCCCGCCACTCCCCACGTGAGACGCACGGCAACGGCGGGCAGCACCGAGAACAGGACGAGGCCCGTTGCCGCCGGCATCAGCCAAGCGGCCAGCGCAACGAAGGGGGCCACGATATAGGAGAGCAGGATGCTGCGGCTCATCTGAGAAGAGGTCAGCTCGAGCGCGCAGATAGCGCAGCACACGTTCATCCACGCGCGCACAAGCGCGTGCCCGCAGGCGGCTACCACTAAAAGCGGCGCGCAGTGGAAGGCGAGGGCAGGCGGCAGGCAAACCGCGCTTGCCAGCAGCGCGGCGAGGGCGAGGTTCTGGGTCCTCTGCGCGCGCAGCGCCGCGGGACGATACGCCGCGCGCAGGCCTAAGATCAGCAGACCGAGAACGCTCGCCAGCACGGAGAGATCGCGCGCATAGGTAAACATGGCGTCAAACGCGGGGAAGACGACGATGTTCATGATGAAGGTCGTGGCATGCATGCAGGCAAGCGCCAGCGTGGCCGCCCAGAAGCGCCGGTCGCATGGGAACGGCGCTGCGCGCTTATCGACCCGCTCCTGCATGTCGCCCCCTCCCCTGACAACACGCGCCATTGTAGCATGCGGCCCAGAGCAGACCGCACCGGTGCTTACGCACGCGACGCACCGACGCCGATGCGGCGTTCCAGCGCCGGTTCAACGCTCCAGCACCGGGCACGCGGCCTACCGGTACGCACAGCCACCCTGAGCGAAACTCTGGAAACGTCGAAACTCCGGCCTTAGAGTTTCGACGCCGCGCTTCTCGCCTATGCAAGCATTGTGCTGTATAGGCAGATAGACAGAAATGCGTATGCACATAGGCGATCAGTTCATACATTGATACAAACGAGCTGTCGAAACTCTGGGTACAGCGAAACACTCGCTCCAGAGTTTCGACGGCCCTCACCCCTCAGAGGGGCAAGCGAGGCACGCGCACGCCGCCGCGCGCCGTGCGCAAATCCGGTGCGCAGCGCAAGCGGAAGCTCGGGGCGCGGCCTGGCCCGACCCCTGCCCTACTTTCCCTGGGCGGCGAGCATGCCGGCTCGACGCCCGAAGGTCATGCTGCGGCCGGCCGCAAGCCCGGTAAAGAGATTAGGGTAGCTCACCGCGAAGAAGCCGCCGGAGTCGTTGCCCACCACGAACAGGCCCTCGATCTGATCGCCCGCCTCGGTAACGGGGTGCATGTCGGTGTTGACGGGGCAGCCGTCCAGCGTGCACAAAAACCACGCCCCCGTGCGGATCCCGAAGTACGGCGGGTGGTTGAGCTCCATCAGCCGGTAGGGCTCCTTGTGGTAGTCGTCGTCCCGGCCGCTGCGCGCAAACTCGTTGTAGCGCCTGAACGTCTCCGCCGTTGCCTCCACCGGCAGGTTGAGCTTCTCGGCCAGCTCCTCGATGGTGTCGGCGCGCTGCAGGTACCCGGCCTCCTCGAGGCCCTGAAGCATGGCGGGCATGGCGTCGATGGGCATGTTGGAGGGAGCCCGTTGTCAAACGGGTACAGGCGGCAGCAGCCCACCTCGTTCGTCTGACGCACCTGCTCGGGGTAGTTGGAGTCAAAGATGTCCACATAGGTGTGCGAGGGCTGCAGAAACGCCGAGTGCAGCATGTAGTCGTACGGGCCGGACTCGTTGCAGAGGCGCTTGCCCAAAAGGTTCACCTTGAGGAAGGGCTGCTCGCCGAGCCAGAACCAGCGGCCGTTCACGTCGGCCCCGGCGGTTTCGTCGGGTTTGCACGCCGCGCGGTTGAACGTCACCGCCGCGCCCAGCGCGTCCATGGTGGCGCCGCACCACAGAGCCGCCTTGATGCCGTCGCCCGTGGGGTTGCCGCCGTTGCCCGTGTTGATGCGCAGGCGCTGGTTCCACGCCTGACGCGCCTCCATCATCTCCGTGTTGTTTCCGTAGCCACCGGTGGCGAGAATAACGCCGCCCGAGGCGTTGACGCGCAGGTAATGCTGGTCGAGGTCGTCACGGCAGATGATGCCGGTCACACGGCCGTCGTCGCGCTGCTCGCACTTGACGAAGGTGGTGTTGAAACGCAGCGTGGCGCCCAGCTCCTCGGCGTACGCGCCCAAGTCGGCGCCGAAGTCGGCATCCTCGGTCAGCGCCTCGGGGCTGTGGCCGGTGGCCCAGGCGCGGTCGCGCGCCTGCCCGTTCTGCGTGCCGAGGGAGCCCTCGAAGTTCATGCGGAAATCGCCGTTGCGCTCGCAGATCTGCGTGATCCAGTCGATCATGGCGCCCGACTCGTCGGCCCAGAGCTTCACCAGGTCGTAGTTCACGAAGCCGTTGGCGTAGCGGACGATGTCCTCCAGGGCCTCCATGGGATCTATCTCGAACTCGGGAAACTCCGCGAAGGAGGCGCGCTGCAAGCTGAAGTTGATGGCGCCGATGTCCTCGCGCACGTTGGAGATAGCCGCCTGGGAGTCGATGCCCAGCACGCGCGCGCCGTTCTCGGCAGCCGCTATGACGGCGGGAACGCCGGCCGTGCCCAAGCCCACTACCACCACATCAACGTCAACGGTCTCGGTGATGGCGGACTCGTCAACCTCGGGCGGCGTGCCGAGCCAGCTGGGCGCTATGCGCCGCGTGGCGGGGTTGGCCGCTGCCGCGGCACCGGCCCCCGCGGCAGTGGAGCCGGACACAACCTGGCCCTGGCCGCAGCCGGTAAGGCCTCCCGCGGCCACACCGGCAACAGCCGCCGCGGCGCCCGCCTTGATAAAGCCGCGGCGGGTGAGCCCCCTGCGCGCGGCGGTGTTCGTATCGCTACTCACTGGTTGCCACCCACCCTTCCGGAAGGTTCAGATCATGGCACTTGGCGCAGTACAGCTCGTTTTGCTGGTGAATCGAATGGCAGTCGCCGCACGTTACGGAGCCGTCCTGGTGGCTTGCATGCGGGTTGAACTCCTCGTCGTTGCCGGCAAAGCCCCACGTGCCGTCAACCACGGCCTCCCATGTGTGGCAGCCGGACTGCGTGCAGAACTCCTTGGTGAGAAGCGTCTCGTCCTTCACCAAAAAGCCGTTCTCGTCCACCTGGTAGCCGTCGGTTGCCCAGTGCGCCGCCTCTCCCAGCTGGCGCGCCGTTGACCGGCTGTGGCGGCTCAGGCAGTCAAGCCCCGCGTTGGCATGCACGCGGATGCCCGCGCTGGTCTGGCTGAGGTCCGTTTGGTAGTAACCGTCCACGTAGTTGGCCAGCGGGCTATGGCACAGCGCGCTGCAGAACGCGGGCGTGGTGCTCCACACCCCAAAGCCCACGGCCGCAACCGCAACCACCGCCACGGCGGCCACGGCGATGGTGAGGCGCTTGTTCTTGGACAGGCGCTTGCGCATGCGCGGCAGCGCGCCCTCAGCGGCGCGCAAAGGGGTGCGCGAAGCCCCTGCCGCCAGAGCACTCTCGCTGCCGAGGGGAGGCGCGCGAAACTCTGGAGGCCGCGAAACACCGGCGCCAGAGTTTCGCGATCGCTCACGCGCCCTATGCGGGCCCGGTCGTATCGCAGCAGCTTTTCTCGCCAGCTTATGCAAAGTGCGACAAAAGCATGCAACCGCACGCGAAACTCTGGAGGCCGAGAAACACTGGCTTCAGAGTTTCGCTGGCTGAAGGAGAAGGCCGGCGCGGCGGGACGGCACGGTAGGGGGTACGGGACGGGGTGGCGGGGTGGCGCCGCGCTTGCCAGCCACAGGGCAACGAGCCCGCTGACGAGCCCACTCATAAGGTCTGCTTAATTACCGGCGATCGCAAAGCCCATGTCCGCGCAGAGTGCGATAATCGGGGCAACGAACCGAAACGGAGGAGCGTACCTATGCACGATTCCCTTTCCGCCCCGCACGGCAACCCGCCGACAAGCCAGCCGCGCGGCGGCGATCCTGCGCGCGGCGCCGGCAGCGTCCCCTGCGGGTCCGATCTCCCAAGCAGACGGCCGCGCAGACCGGGCGCCGGCAAGAGGGCGCTGCTCGCCTGCGCCTGGGTGACCGTCCTGACCATGCTGCTCTGCGCGTTCTGCGCCCTGCCCGCACGCGCACTCGAGCAGCCCAGCGTAAACGCCACCGCGGCGCTCCTGGTCGACCCCGAGACGGGCACCGTGCTCTACGAGAGCAACGCCGACGAAACCCGTTACCCCGCGTCCATGACCAAGATCATGACGGCGCTGCTCACCCTTGAGAACGTCGAGCTGGACGAGCAGGTAACCGTGGAAGCCTCCGACCTTACCGAGGTCACCTGGGACAGCACCGTAGCCGGCCTCATGGCGGGCGAGACCTACACCGTGCGGGACCTCCTCTACGGCCTCATGCTGCCGTCGGGCAACGACGCGGCGTACGTGCTGGCGCGCTACGTGGGCGGCACGGTGGACAACTTCGCGCAGATGATGAACGACCGTGCGGCGCAGCTGGGCTGCACCAACACGCATTTCGCAAACCCCTGCGGCCTGCACGACGACAACCACTGGAGCTGCGCGCGCGATATCTACCGCATTGCCTACGCGGCCATGCAGAACCCGACCTTTGCCGAGATCGTCGCCACGCGCACCTACACCATGCCGGCCACCGACCTGCAGGCCGCGCATGACGTTGAGAACACCAACCTGCTCATCGACCCCGAGGCATCCTGCTACTACGAGCCGTGCTTCGGCATCAAGACGGGCAACACCACCGAGGCCGGGCGCTGCCTGGTGGCGGCGGCCGAGCAGAACGGCGTCACGCTTTATTGCGTGGTCATGGGATGCCCGAGCGCGCAATCTTACGGCGAGGTCAACGGCAACTTCACCGCCGCGCTCAACCTGTTCGAATGGGGCTACGCCAACTGGTCGCAGCATGCGGTTATCGCCTCGGGGACCTCTGTCACCAGCCTCCCCATCTTGGGTGCCTGGGGCGGCAGCGAGCTTTCCGTCACCACCGCCGGCTCCGTAGAGGGGCTGCTGCCCAACGATCTGACCGCCGACGCGCTGGAGGTGAGCTACGAGCTCCCGGAAGCCGCCACGGCCCCCATCGCCCAAGGCGCGAGCTTGGGCACGGCAACCTACCGGTACAACGGCGTTGACTTGGGGCAGGTTGAGCTGGTGGCCGGGGCGGGCATGCTCATCTCCCCGCTTGCCTGCATCATACAGCTGCCCCAGATCCTCACGGTCAACCCCGCGCTCGGCATCGGCACCATCGCGGTGGCGGCCGCGGTTCTGCTCGTGGTCGTGCTGGTGATCCGCGCCATCGTGGTAGGCTCCGCACGCAAACGCGCGGTACGGGCGCCGCGGGCATCCGATGCGTACCCGCACCGCCGCGGACCCGCCGGCGCCACGGGGCATCTGCCCGCAACGGGCGCCGCAAGGCCGAGCCAGCAGGCTAGGCCGACGCGCAGCTCGGGGCAACGTCCCGCACGGAGCACGCGCGCAGGCGCGGGCGCCGCGGCCCCCGTCCCCCGCAGCCCGCGGCGCGCCAACCCGCAGGACACCGCCTCGGTGCTCTACCCGCGCCAAGAAGGTGGCGCCCCTACCGTGCACGCTTCGGATCCTTTTGAGCCGCGCAGCAGCCGCATCGCACAGCGCATCCCCAAAGTCGACGACCGCAACGCGCCGAGCGGCGCCTTCAGCGACGATCCCAACGACACCACGGGGCTCTGGAGCTGACGCCGCAAGCAAGCTCCAACCAAGGGGGCGGCCCCGAGCAACGTTGCTCGGGGCCGCCCCCCCCTTCCATACGTCGATTTCCCTCGCCCTCCCGGCAAGGGCTCCCACGCAGGGCCGCGAGCCGCGCGCAAAGCCCCGCTCCAGCGCCCCGCCCTCAGCGATTGGTGATCTTGCCGATGTTCTTGAGCTCGATGGAGATAAGCCCGTTGGGGTTGTTGACGAACTCGATGTAGTCGCGGTTATCGCAGTACTCGGACGGGAAGGTGATCTCGATGCCGGTATCGGTGCGGATACGGTGATTGCGGCCGCGGCGCTCGGCCACCGCCGGCTCCACGGGAACCTCGGCGGGCAGCGCCGCCTCGGCAGCCTCGGCCACGTAGCGCTCCACAAGCGCCGGCTCGTCCTCAAACGCCGCCTGGCCGATCTCCTCGGGCGAGAAGCTCTCGTTCTCCTCAACCTTCTCCACCAAGTAGCTCTTGGCGCGCGACAGCGCGACGGCGGAGTTGGCTCCGTACTCCTCGGCCACCTCCTCGACGATGCGCGTGACCTCGTCGATGGCCTCCTTGGCCGACACGCCCGTCTCGCATTGCAGCAAGCCCTCGGGGATGACCAGGCGGTCCTCGCCGTTGATGGAGCGCTTCTTGTCCGCGAAGGCGATGCCCAGGGACCGCGCGCCGATAAGGGCGTAGGAGCCCACCTTCTGCGAGGGGCTTGGCAGGATGGCGTAATGGCGCGCGATGTCGTTCACCACCAGGCCGCCTCCCTGGCGCACCTCGTGCATGAAGGCCAGCCGGCTCGTGAGCAAAAGCACGGCGAAATACCGCGCTCCCTCGTCCTCGTCATCGGCAAAGTCGGCCACCAGCACGTCGGTGGACTCCGCAAGGTCCGCCTGCCCCAGCTCCCCAGCGATGAAGTCCGCGATCTGGGTCGAGAACTCCACAAACTCCGTCTCGCCGAAGAAGTACGCCTTGAGCTCCTGGGCAAAGCCGCTGTCCTGCGCAAACGTCCCGCGCTTTGCCGCCGCGTCGCCGCGCACCTTCTTGAGGTGCTTCTCCACGAACCCGCGCACCTGGCGGCTGGAAAGGTCGAGCTCGGCTTGCGAGAACACAGTGACGCCCGAGGTGAAGTCGAGCACGTGCAAGATGGCATGGTTGATCTTCATGGCAGCTCCTATCGCATGCGCGCCGGGACAAGCCGGTACGCAGTCTCCGTGACATGTGGCGGGAACGATTGTAACAGGCCGTCCGGACAGCGGGATGGGGCGGCGGGGCGAGAAGAGCGGGACCGCAGCGCGGCGAAAGGCGCAGGCGCGGGGCCGATGCGCGACCCCTGCGACGCCGGCCCGCCATGCCGCGCCGCCTCGCAGTGCTTCTCGCCCCTGCCTCCCATGGCTGCACGCGCGGCATCGGCGCTTCTCGCCCGCACGACATCCGAACAGCGGTGCGCTTCTCATCCCCTGCATGCGCCGTGCTATGATCATGCGGTTACGCAGATGAGAAAGGCACCGCATGAAGGTAACCATTTACACCGACGGCTCGGCGCGCGGCAACCCCGGCCCGGGCGGGTACGGCGCGCTGCTGAAGTACACCGATCCCACCGGGCACGTGCACACGTTGGAGCTTTCCGGCGGGTACCGGCGCACCACCAACAACCGCATGGAGCTCTTGGGGGTCATCAGCGCGTTCGAGGCGCTCAACCGGCCCTGCACGGTGGACGTGCACTCCGACTCGCAGTACGTGGTGAACGCCTTCACGCAACGGTGGATCGCCGGATGGCTCAAGCGCGGGTGGAAAACCTCGCAGAAGGAGCCCGTCAAGAACGTGGACCTGTGGAAGCGGCTGTTGGCCGCCGTGGAGCCGCACAGCGTGTCCTGGCACTGGGTCAAGGGGCATGCCGGCCATCCGGAGAACGAGCGCTGCGATGCGCTGGCCACGGCCGCCGCTGACAACAAGGCCGCCCATCTCGTAGACAAAGCCTTTGAGGCCAGCGAGCGGTAAGGAGCGATTGCTATGACGTGTGCGGACTATGCGGCAACGTTGGACCCCGTAGCGCCGGTGCGGGCGCACCTGATCTTTGAGGGGCACGTGCAGGGCGTGGGGTTCCGCTGGAACACGCAGGCCTTTGCGGACCAGGAGGGCGTTACCGGCTGGATCATGAACCTCCCCGGCGGCACAACCGTTGAGGCGGAGCTGCAGGGCACGGGCGCAGCCGTCTCCGCGCTGCTCACGAGGTTGGAGGCGCATTACGCTCAGTTCGAGAAGTACTTCCCGTCCAGCTTTGAGATTGCGCGCGCCGAGACCGTCTCCTATCGGCACAGCGAGACGGACTTCACCGTTCGGTACTACCAGCCGTGAGCTGCCGCACGGCATGCATGGCCCGCCGTTTGCGGGCCTCTTTCATTTTGTGAGACGTTTATGAGGGGATAGCCGAGTAGCCCTAGAGTACGCGACGCTTCTACCTGGTGTTTTGCTAGCAGGACTATCCTGTCTACTTTGCTGTCCTCGTCAAAACGTCTCACAATCTGTCTTCAGGCCAACCAGGCACCGAAATCCAAGGGATGCCCGACTGATCGCCGGCGTTTGCCGCGGCGCGCTCTGGCATTGCCCTCCCACGCATCAAAAAAGCCGCCGCCCGAGGGCGACGGCTCGAAGAAGGAAGGCGCTCGTGCCGCCCCCAGCGAAGTTGGCGGCACGGCAAAACAGCCCTTTGGCGCAAGCGCATAAAGGCCTGCGCCGTATGGGGTTGCGCTACTCGTTGAGCGCGGCGTTGACGGCGACGGCGCAGGCGACGGTCGCACCAACCATGGGGTTGTTGCCCATGCCGATGAGGCCCATCATGTCCACGTGCGCAGGCACCGAGGAGGAGCCGGCGAACTGCGCGTCGGAGTGCATGCGGCCCATGGTGTCGGTCATGCCGTAGGAGGCAGGGCCGGCGGCCATGTTGTCGGGGTGCAGGGTGCGGCCGGTGCCGCCGCCGGAAGCGACGGAGAAGTACTTCTTGCCGGCCTCCAGGCGCTCCTTCTTGTAGGTGCCCGCAACGGGGTGCTGGAAGCGCGTGGGGTTGGTGGAGTTGCCGGTGATGGAGATGTCGACGTTCTCGTGCCACATGATGGCAACGCCCTCGCGGACGTCGTCGGCACCGTAGCAGTTGACCTCGGCGCGCGGGCCGTCGGAGTACGGGATGGTCTCCACAACCTTGAGCTCGCCGGTGAAGTAGTCGAACTGGGTCTTCACGTAGGTGAAGCCGTTGATGCGGGCGATGATCTGGGCGGCGTCCTTGCCCAGGCCGTTGAGGATGACGCGCAGCGGCTTCTTGCGGGCCTTGTTGGCGTTCATCGCGATGCCGATGGCGCCCTCAGCGGCGGCGAAGGACTCGTGGCCGGCCAGGAACGCGAAGCACTCGGTGTCGTCGCCGAGCAGCATGGCGCCCAGGTTGCCGTGGCCCAGACCGACCTTGCGGTCCTCGGCGACGGAGCCGGGGACGGTGAAGGCCTGGATGCCCTCGCCGATCAGCGCGGCAGCCTCGGAAGCGGTCTTGGCGCCCTTCTTGATGGCGATGGCGCAGCCGACGGTGTAGGCCCACTTGGCGTTCTCAAACGCGATGGACTGGACCTCCTCGACGATCTCGCGAGGGTTCACGCCCTTGTCCAGGCAGATCTGCTCGGCTTCCTCGAGGGAGGAGATGCCGTTTGCCTCGAGGGCCTTCGTGATCTTGTCGATACGACGCTCGTAACCTTCGAACGTAACAGCCATGGTCTATGTCCCTCCCTTTCTTTACTCGTTGACCGGGAACGTGCTGGCGACGGAGTGGGTCTCCTTGTCAGTGCGCGGGTCGATGTACTTGGCAGCGGCCTCCCACTGGCCGTAGTGACCCATGGCGCCGTCGATGGCCTCCTTGGGGTCCTTACCCTCCTTGAGGGCGTCGGTCAGCTTGCCGAGGTTCAGGTACTCGAAGGCGATGATCTCGTCCTTGTCGTTCAGCGCCATGCGGGTGACGTAGCCCTGGGCGAGCTCGAGGTAACGGGCGCCCTTGGCCTTGGTACCGAACATGGTGCCGACCTGGGAGCGCAGGCCCTTGCCGAGGTCGTCAAGGGAGGCGCCCACGGGCAGGCCGCCCTCGGAGAACGCGGTCTGGCTGCG
>CALULH010000022.1 GCA_944321435.1 uncultured Coriobacteriaceae bacterium
GACGGACCGTCGTAGGCCTCGGCCTCCTGGATGGCCTTGAGGGTCTGAGCCGGGTTGGCGCCCATGGCGACCTGCGCCACGTACACGTAGCCGTAGCTCATAGCGATCTCGGCGAGGGACTTCTTCTTGGTGTCCTTGCCGGCAGCGGCGAACTGGGCCACCTGGCCGAGGTTCGAGGCCTTGGAAGCCTGGCCGCCGGTGTTGGAGTAGACCTCGGTGTCGAAGACGAAGACGTTGACATCGTGGTTGGAAGCGAGGACGTGATCCAGGCCGCCGAAGCCGATGTCGTACGCCCAGCCGTCGCCGCCGAAGATCCAGAAGGACTTCTTGGTGAGGTAGGCCTTGTCGGCCAGGATGGCCTTGGCGGCGTCGCAGCCGCAGGCCTCGAGGGCCTCGACGTAGGCGGCAGCGGCAGTCTTGGAGGCCTCGGCGTCCTTGCGGGCGTCGAGCCAAGCCTGGCCAGCGGTCTTCACGGCCTCGGAGGTGCCGTCAGCGGCGATGAGCGCCTCGGTCTCGGCAACCAGCTTGTTCTGGACGGCCTCGTAGCCCAGGGCCATGCCCAGGCCGTGCTCGGCGTTGTCCTCGAACAGGGAGTTGTTCCACGCGGGGCCGTGGCCCTCGGCGTTGACCGTGTAGGGGCTGCGGGCCGCGGGGTTGCCCCAAATGGAGGAGCAGCCGGTGGCGTTGGAGATGAACATGCGGTCGCCGCAAACCTGGGTGACCAGGCGCGCGTACGCAGTCTCGGCGCAGCCGGCGCAGGAACCGGAGAACTCAAGCAGCGGCTGCTTGAACTGGCTGCCCTTGACGTTGTTGGTCTCCAGGACGGGCTTCTCGGACACGTTGGCAACGGCCCAGTCGAAGACCTGCTGCTCGGCGAGCTCCTGCTCCTGCGGGACCATGGTGAGGGCACCCTTGGGGCAGACCTTGGCGCAGTTGGTGCAGCCCATGCAGTCCAGCGGGCTGATGGCCATGGTGAACTTCAGGCCGGTGTCCTTGGGGACCTTGATGTCGAGCGTGCGCAGGTTCTCCGGCGCAGCGGCGATCTCGTCCTCGGTGAGGCCGAACGGGCGGATCGTGGCGTGCGGGCAGACGTAGGAGCACTGGTTGCACTGGATGCACTTGGACTCGTCCCAGTGCGGCACCATGACGGCGACGCCGCGCTTCTCGTACGCGGAAGCGCCCTGCTCGAACTGACCGTCCTCGTGACCGGCGAACGCGGAGACCGGCAGGGAGTCGCCCTCCATGCGGTTGATGGGCTCCATGATGTCGATGACCTGCTTGACCAGCTCCGGACGGCCCTCGAGCTTGCGCTCGGCGGCGTCGTCAGCGGCGGTGGCCCAGTCAGCCGGGACCTCGTGCTTCTCGAACGCGGTGGCGCCGGCGTCGATGGCCTTCCAGTTGGCCTCGACGACGTCCTGGCCCTTCTTGGCGTAGGACTTCTCAGCGGCGTCCTTCATGTACTTGATGGCGTCCTCCTGCGGCAGCACGCCGGCCAGGGTGAAGAACGCGGACTGAAGGATGGTGTTGGTGCGCTTGCCCATGCCAACCTGCACCGCCAGGTCGATGGCGTTGATGGTGTAGAGGTTGATGTTGTTCTGGGCGATGTAGCGCTTCTCAGCCGCGGACAGGTGCTGCGAGAGCTCCTCGAAGTCCCACTGGCAGTTGATCATGAGGGTGCCGCCGGGCTTCACGCCCTGGGCGATCTTGAAGTGCTTCGTGATGTAGCTGGGGTTGTGGCACGCCACGAAGTCGGCCTTGGTGATGTAGTACGGGCTCTTGATGGGCTTGTCGCCGAAGCGCAGGTGGCTGATGGTCACGCCGCCCGTCTTCTTGGAGTCGTACTGGAAGTAGGCCTGGACGTACTTGTCGGTGTGGTCGCCGATGATCTTGATCGAGTTCTTGTTGGCGCCCACGGTACCGTCGCCGCCGAGACCCCAGAACTTGCACTCGATGGTGCCCTCAGCCGCGGTGTTGGGAGCGTCCTCGTCCATCGGGAGCGACAGGTTGGTGACGTCGTCGACGATGCCGATGGTGAACTCGCGCTTGGGCTCGTCCTTCTTGAGCTCCTCGTACACGGAGAACGCAGCCGCCGGCGGCTCGTCCTTGGAGCCGAGGCCGTAACGGCCACCGACCACGGTGATGCCGCTCTTGCCAGCCTCGAACAGCGCGGAGACGACGTCTTCGTACAGAGGCTCGCCGATGGAGCCGGGCTCCTTGGTGCGGTCGAGAACGGCGATCTTCTTGACGGTCTCGGGCAGGGCGGCAACGAAGTGCTCCACGGACCACGGACGGTACAGACGGACCTTGACCAGGCCGACCTTCTCGCCATGGGCGTTGAGGTAGTCGATGACCTCCTCGAGGGTGTCGCAGAAGGAGCCCATGCAGACCACGATGTTCTCGGCGTCAGCGGCGCCGTAGTAATCGAACAGGTGGTAGTTGGTGCCGAGCTTCTCGTTGACCTGGTTCATGTAGTCCTCAACGACCGCAGGCAGGTCGTTGTAGGCGGTGTTGCAGGCCTCGCGGTGCTGGAAGAAGACGTCGCCGTCCTCGTGGGTACCGCGGTTGTGCGGATGCTCCGGGTTGAGGGCGTGATCGCGGAACGCCTGGACGGAGTCCATGTCGCACATCTCGGCCAGGTCGTTGTAATCCCAGATGGCGACCTTCTGGATCTCATGCGAGGTGCGGAAGCCGTCGAAGAAGTTCAGGAACGGCACGCGGCCCTTGATGGCGGCGAGGTGCGCCACGGCGGACAGGTCCATGACCTCCTGGACGTTGGTCTCGGCGAGCATGGCGAAGCCGGTCTGACGGCAGGCCATGACGTCGGAGTGATCGCCGAAGATGTTGAGGGCGTGGGTGGCCACGGTACGCGCGGAGACGTGGAAAACGCCCGGCAGGTGCTCGCCCGCGATCTTGTACATGTTCGGGATCATGAGCAGCAGGCCCTGGGAGGCCGTGTAGGTGGTGGTCAGCGCGCCCGCGCACAGCGAGCCGTGGACGGTGCCCGCGGCGCCGGCCTCGGACTCCATCTCGATGACCTTCACCGGGGTGCCGAAGATATTCTTCTTCCCCTGAGCTGCCCACTGGTCGACATGGTCGGCCATCGGGCTGGACGGCGTGATGGGGTAGATACCCGCAACCTCAGTGAACGCATACGATACGTATGCGGCCGCCTCGTTGCCGTCCATAGACTTGAACTTGCGTGCCATATCTCTCCTCTCTTAGGAGTACGAACGCCGGGCGGCGAAGTCCCGGCTATCGACCTACCGATATACGGCCGCCCGCGCGAGACGGAGGGTTCCCTGCGTATCAGAGAGACGGGTCTGAGGGTGCCGGCGAGGCCCTGGGCGGGCGGCTGGCGCCTTGATCCGCCGCGGCGAGATGCGCACGAAAAACACGATCGACACACGCGGACACCATCCATTGTACGACTGTGCGGCGGCAAGGGAAGGCGGAAATCGTAACGAATCGGGCAAGTAAGCCGCGGCTTATGCCGAGATTGCTTTCAGCCTGGTTTACGAGGGAAAAGAAGCGCTGGTATTAGGCTTGTGAGGGGTGCGGCGGGAGCTTTGCGCAAAACGGCGGCGGGAGCGGACGCGTCGGGCCAGCGGGCGAGATGGGCAGGTGGACGGCGCCGTGCTCGGCAGCTCCCGGCGGCCTCTGCGCGCGCCGCGGCGGCGCGGGGAACTCCGCGCAAGCAATTGCCTCGCGCGGCGGCGCCCGAGGGGCCTAAAGCGCGCGACGGGCCTCTATGGCGCGGCCCAAAGTCAGCTCGTCGGCGTACTCGAGGTCGCCGCCGACGGGCAGGCCGCTGGCCAGGCGCGTGACGGTAACGCCGAGCGGCTTTATGGTGCGCGCCAGGTAGCTGGCGGTGGTCTCGCCCTCAATGTTGGGGTTGGTGGCTATGATGACCTCGCGGATGGGCTCGGCGCCCAAGCGGGCAAGCAGCTCGCGGACATGCAGCTGGTCCGGGCCGATCTTGTCCATGGGGCTGATGACGCCGCCCAGCACGTGGTAGAGGCCGGCGTAGCTGCCGGTGCGCTCGATAGCGCTGACGTCGCGCGGCTCGGACACCACGCAGATGGTCTCCTGGTCGCGGTTGGGATCGCTGCAGATGGCGCACTCGTCGGCCGTGGCGTAGTTGAAGCAGCGGTGGCAGAAATGCACCTGCGCCTTCATATCCAAAATGGCCTCGGCAAGGCGACGCGACTCCTCGGCATCGGATTCAAGCAGGTAGTAGGCTATGCGCTGCGCCGACTTGGGACCGATCCCGGGCAAGCGCCCCAGCTCGTCCAAGAGCCTCTGCAAGCTTCTGTCGGTGCTCATGCCACGCCTCTCTCACTGCCTCCAAAACAGCCGCGGCGGCGGGCGGCCGGAAACCCCGGCAGCACGGCGCCGCCTTCAGCTGCAACTCCTGTCTTTGAACCGGGACGCGCCCGGCGCTCCGACGATCGCTTAGAACATGCCCGGCATACCGGGGATGTTCATGCCGGCGGTGACGGAGTTCATCTGCTGGGCGCCCTTCTCGGCCACGCCGCGCAGAGCCTCGTTCACGGCGGCGGTGATCATATCCTGGAGCATCTCCACGTCCTCGGGGTCAAGCGCCTCGGGGTCGATGGTGAGCTTGGTGATCTCCATGTCGCCGTTAACGGTGACCTTGACCATGCCGCCGCCCGCAGAGGCGTTGACCTCCACGAACTTGAGCTGCTCCTGGGCCTGCTGCAACTGCTCCTGCATCTTGCGGGCCTGCTTCATCATCTGGGCCATGTTCATTCCCATGGTGAAAACCTCTCTGCTGGTTGGGGGCGCCCCGCCCCGACGCATGCGACGGCGCCGCGGACGCGCGGAAACGCACCCATCATACCCGAACGCGACGTCGTTGCGTTGGCCGGCAACGCACCTCCTGCGGCGCTTCATAGTCAAAAGCCACGTCCCCTTGTGTTCACAGCTGCGGGGCAACAGGCATGCCCGCGCTCATGGCGCGCTCGGCCAATGCCTCGCCCGCCGGAGCAAAGGACGCAGGCGGGCGGAGATCAGGCGCGGTTGGCCGTGGAGGGGTCCTCGCCCTCGTGCAACACCACGCCGGCGCCCCAGACGCTGTCGAGAACGGCGGCGACGTCGCTGGCATCGACGCTCTCCGCGGTGGCGCCACCAGCCCCCCAGGGCGTCGGCGCGCCCGGATCTGCTGGCGCCGCGGGCTGAGCGCCCACCGCGCTGGGCGAGAAGGACGGGGACGGGGCCGCAGCCTCCGACACGGGGGCCGAGGGCGCTTGCTGCGCCGCACGAGCGCGGCCGGGGTTGTTCCACGGCGCCGCCGACGAGGATGCGGGCGCGGGCTGCGCAGCGGGCCGACCAGCAACGCGCTGGGCCTGCGCCGGATCGTGCGCAGGTGCGGAACCCGCTGCGGAACTCGCGGCGGACGCGGGCTGCGCAGCGGGCCGACCGGTCGGCTGGACGCCGACGGCAGCGGCCGGGGAGGCAGCGCCGCGCGCCGGGGCATCCCAGGGCGACGCCGAGCGCGCAAGGGTTGCGGGGGCGCTCCCGGAAGCAGCGCCCGTAGCGCTCCTCCCCATCTGGGCCGGCGCGGCGGCGGGTTGCGGAACGCGCTCGGAACGCGGAGCAGCCGCAGACTGCGGGGCAACCGCAGCCTGCGGGAAGGCAACGGTTGGATCCGGGGCCGTCGCCGCCGCATACGGGTCGGTTGGCAGCTCAAAGGCATCGGCCGCCGTGATCTCGGCGATCATGGCATCGTCGTAGGGGACGAAGTCGCTCTCCCAGGCGCGGCGATCCGCCTCGATGTCGCGCCCATCGGGCATGATCGTCGGAGACGAGCTTTGGTCGGCCGTCGCAGGTGTCGCCGACGCGGCAGGAGCCGCAGGGTCAGCGGACCTGGCGGGCGAGGCGGTCGTCGGCGGCTCCGGGACCTCGGCCGAAGCGCTCTTGGGCTGCGAGGCGGCAGGATTCAGCGCCGCGGGCGCTGCCGGCATGGCATTGCTGACGGCAGCAGCCGGCGCAGCAGGAGCCGCGGGTGCCACCGGCGCAGCCGCCTCCGGTACGCTGGACGCCGCGGAGCCAGCATCGGCCGCAGCCGACGCGCTGAGCGCTGCCGGCTGGAAGCCCTGCGCCGCAGGGGCAGGCTGCGCTGCGGCGTCGCGAGGCGCAGCGGGTGCCGCAGCGTCTTGCCGCGCGCCGGCCGGCGCAGAGCCGAAGGTGTGCGCGGCAGCGCTGGCAGCCGGCTTTTCCGCCGGCGCCGGACCAGCGGCGGGCGCGTTCGCCTTTTTGCGCGCGCCGCTCTTCCCGCCGCCCTTGGGGCCGCCGGTCTTGCCACCCATGGTGTAAACCAGCTCGCGCGGGCCGAACACCTGCGCCACGATGGGCGGCACAACCTCCTGCGAGTCCTCGCGCTCGAGCATGCCCACCGCAAACTCCGAGCCCTTGGGGAAATTCACCGTGAGCACGTCACCGTCATCAGAAGCGGCCCGCGCGCTCTGCAGCAGCGCCCCGCGCGACGGATACGACTGCACCACCAGCTTGACGGCCTGTTTCCACCTGCGCTGGAGCTCGCCCTTATCCGTAACGGGGCCGCCCGGCACCGAGGCCTCGGCAGCAGGCGGAACGTCGGCGGGTGCAGCGGGCGCTGCCTGATCTGACGCCGCGGGCACAACGGGCTGGGGCGCGTCTGCGCTCCCGGCACTCGGGGCCCGATCCGCAGCAGCGGCCTCGACCTGACCGGACGCAGGTTGGACGGGAGAAGCGGGGGCTGGAGCTTGAGCAGGGGCCTGCGCTGCCGCGGGCGCCGGCGCAACCTGGGAAGGCTCCGAAGCCGGTCCGGCCTGAGCCCCTTGAGCCTGTTGCGCGCAGGAGGCGGCAGCCGGTTGCCCGGGAACGCTCCACGGCAGGTCGACGGAGGCGGCGGGTGCAGCGGGGGCGACGGGTGCAGCGGGTGCAGCGGGCTGAGGCGCCGCCGCGCCGAAGAACCGGCCGGCCGGAGAAGCCGAGCCTGCGCCGGGCTGCGGCGCAGCGGGGCGCGGCTGCACGCCCGCGGCGGCACCGCCGTACGCCCCCTGAGGAGCCGCGGCGGGCGCCGCCTGCGGCGCCATCCCGCCCGCGTGGGCGTGCTGCTCCCACGGGTTGCGCGCATGCGACGGAGCGGCCGCATGCCCCTGGTTCCACGGGCTTGCGCCGCGGGACGGCGCGCCGCCGCGGCCGCCGCGATCCCACGGGTTACCCTGACCATGTGCGGCCGGCCCGGGCTGGGGGGCGCCGGTGGCGGCGGGGGATCCGGCCTGACGCGCGGCGCCCGCAACGGGGGCCGCCGGCGACGCCGAAACGCCCGAGCGCACGCCTCCGGCCGCAGGCACGGGGGAGCCGTTCTTATTGCCCTGAGAAACCGAAGGCGCAGCAGAAGCAGCGGCGGGAATCGCGCCCGCAACAGGCGCGGCGGCCGGCGCGGCGCCGGAAGCCGTTCCCCGGGGCAAATCTCCCGCCGCAAACGCGGCCTCAAGCCGCGCCAAGCGCTCCGCCAGCGACTCCAGCGTCAGATCGGTCTCCGGGCGCGCCAGGCGCGTGCAGGCAACCTCCAGCACCAGGCGCGTGTCGGACGCGGTGCGCATCTCGATGGCCGCCTCGTCCAACACGGTGAGGGTGCGACTCAGCCGATCCGTGCTCTCAAAGAGCGCGGCCTCGGCCTCTATGGCGGCCAGGTCCGCCCCGCCGTCAAAAAGCTCCGGGTCGGCGCCGGCCACGCGCGCCATGTAGATGTCGCGCACGTGCCCCACCAGGTCGCGCGTGAACTCCATGAGGTCATTGCCTTGGTCGACCTGCGCGCTGATCTGCCGGAACAGCGCCACCACGTCGCGCGCGGCAATGGAGCGCGCAAAGTCCGCCAGCACCGAGCTTGCAACCTCGCCCAGCAGCGCGCGCGCATCGGCCAGGCGCACGGCGCCGTTGCCAAAGACGCTCAGCTGCTCGAGCGTCGAGAGCGCGTCGCGCATACCGCCGCGGGCGTGGCGCGCAACCAGCGCCAGCGCCTCGGGCTCGGTCTCGAAGCCCTCGTTTTGACACACGTAGGCCAGGCGCCGCTCGATGTCCTCCATGCCGATGCGGTGGAAGTCGAACCGCTGGCATCGGGAGAGGATGGTCTCGGGAACCCTCTGCGGGTCGGTGGTGGCCAGCACAAAGACCACGTGCGCAGGCGGCTCCTCAAGCGTCTTGAGCAGCGCGTTGAACGCCTGCGTGGTCAGCATGTGGACCTCGTCGATGATGTATATCTTGTAGTCGCCGCGCACCGGCGCAAAGCTCACCGAGTTGATGATCTCCTCGCGCACGTTGTCCACACCCGTGCGGCTTGCGGCGTCGAGCTCGTAGACATCCGGATGGTTGCCGGCGGCGATATCCTGGCACTGCGGGCAGGTACCGCAGGGCAGATGGTCGTGCGGCTGGGCGCACAGCAGGCTCTTAGCCAAGATACGCGCCATCGTGGTCTTGCCCGTGCCGCGCGGACCGCAGAACAGGTACGCGTGGCTCAGGCGCCCCTCGGCCACCGCGTGCTCCAGCGTGGACACGATATGCTGCTGCCCCACCACGTCACTAAACGTCTGCGGGCGGTACTTGCGGTACAGCGACTCCATGGCCCTCTCCTTATCGGCGCTCGTCCCGGGCGCGCGGCGGTGCTCCGCCTTGCCCGGGGCGAGAAGAACATCTGCTACGGCGCCCGCGCGGGCACCGTATCCCAGCGGTCCCGCGGCGCGCATGCGCGGGGGCTGCGGTAGCCGGGGCCGGGCGCGCGGACCCTTGCGGAACCATCGCGCGGGCGCTCGACGCACTGCGCCCGGACCGCACGGTCCGCCGGACCCCGCGGGGGCGGGATCCCAGCGGACCCCTTGCCCCCCACTTTACCCGCTACAGGCCGTGCTCCTCCAGACGGCTCACGATCTCCTTCAAGGTGATGCGCGTGGCGAACAGCTGGCGGTACGTGGCGGTTTTGACCTTGTTGGCGGCGCGGAGGTCCTCCATCTGGCGTTGGACCTGCTCGTTTTCCGCACGCACCTGCGCGGCAAAGGCGTCATAGGCCGCCAGGCGCTCCGCATCCGTGCGCGCATCCTCCATACAGGCCTCCTTGGGTAGCTCGGGTATACTGGTGGTCTTATGATACCGTGCCGTGCGGACAGTAAAAACGAGAGGACCGTCATGGACGAGCACAAGAACCGCCGCGAAACGCCGACCGCCCCGAGCCTCGGCGCGACGCCTGCGCCGAGCAGCACTGAGGCAGGTGGCGCGCAAGACGGGTGCGCGCCGGAGGCGGGACAAGCGGACGCGCGCACCGTCGACGCAAACGGCCTGGGCGGCGACCCGGACGAGCTGACCACGGCAACCGCCGCCGCGCCCGCCGCCACCGGAGCAAGCGAGCTGCCGGCCGGGATGCTCTTCCTCAACGAATACGAATACTCCAACGACCTGCTGACCGAGTTCGCGCGCCTTCAGGTAACCGACGGCGTGCGACGCGGGCTGCTCGTAGGCGGCATTGCGCTTATCGCCCTGGGGGCCGCGGCGCTTGTCTCGGACAACCCCTTTGTCTGGATCGGGTTGTTCGCGGTGCTTATCGGCGCGTTCCTCATTTGGTACCGCGGGCAGATGTTCCACGTGCTTGCCAAGCACTACATCGACGCGGCGGAGCGCGGCGAGGGCGCGCTTTCCGGACGCTGGCGGCGCGTGGCGGTGAACGACGGCGGCATCATGGTGTTCTCGGCCGACGGACGCAGCCGTTACTACCCCTTTGACCAGCTCAAACGGTTCAGGCGCAGCGACCTTATGCTGGTTGCCGAGTTTGGCGATGAAGGCGTGGCCGTGCCGGCCGGAACCTTTGTCCACGGCGACGCCGACGCCTTTGCCCAGTTCTTATACGAGAAGCGCTACGGCAAGAACGCCTAGGAAAACGACCCTCCTGCGCGCGTCTTTCTCGTCTTGCGCACATAAATGCGGGCAAGTAAGCACCCTGTCATACGAAATCTCGGCTCAAGGCGAGAAAAACGTTCCGAGAGAGGATCCCCGGAGGCTCACAGATTTACGCAAGGCGAGAGAAGCGCGCGCAAGGGACCCCGGGAACTTCTTCCCCGCGTAAGGCGAGTAAAATCTGCAGGGGCGCTTGATAAGGCAGGTGCCTTAGGAGCCAGCGGCGCGTAGAGCGAATGTAATCAGAATGGTGCGCAAAGCGGGCATAATCAGCAAGGACGCCGCCTCTGGGTTGGGGTGGGGTGAGAAGCGACGTCCCTATCTATGACGGCGACGAGACGGTCGGGATTGCTCGCCGCGCGTCAGCAAAAGGAAAAGCGAGCTGCAAAGACTTGCGGTAGAACCGCTGACGGCGGTCGACCGGCACCCGACGCCTGCAAATCGCAAGCGCGGGCAAAGTAGTCGACAGTCGCATCAGCGTGCGAAAACGCAGGCAAAAAGCCGGCAGCTCATCCGTAGTCGCACCGGCGTCCGTAAGCGCGGATGCGGCCGGCAGTCGCACCGGCGTCCGCAAGCGTGCGAAAAGCCCGCCAGCTGACGCACCGGCACCTGCAAGTGCAGGCATATCCGGCCGTCGGTAAGACCGCAGCAGCCCGCAGGCGGGGCCGGCCGGCAGCAATGCCGCCGGCCCCGCCCTTGTTAGCGGCGCGTCAGGCGCCGGCGCGCGCGGTGCGCCAGGCCCGCGATCAGCAGGAGCACGCCAGCAGCGGCCACGTAGCCAATCAGGCGTGCGTTGTCGCCCGTGGTGGGCAGCAGCTGCTCGCCGGTGGACTCGGGCTTGGACGGCTCGGTAGGAGCGGTCGGCTCGGTCGGCGTGCCGGGCTCAACGGGCGTGCCGGGCTCAACGGGTGTGCCGGGCTCCTCCGGCGTGCCGGGCTCAACGGGCTCCTCCGGCGTGCCGGGCTCAACGGGCTCCTCCGGCGT
>CALULH010000023.1 GCA_944321435.1 uncultured Coriobacteriaceae bacterium
GACGTCATGGACGTGGAGGAGGCGGGCGTGCTCGACTGCTTCGTGGCGGCGGGCTCCGAGCTGCAGCGCACGCAGGTGGCGCCGGAGGCCGACGCGTTCACCTTCGCCGAGATCGCGGGGCACGCGGGCGTCACGCCCGCGACGGAGGACTTCGCCGACGCGGAGGCCGAGGACGTGCCGGCGAGCCTGCGCGCCGCGACGAACGCGATGGACGAGGCGGAGGTGATGCAACTCACTTATCGCCTTCATTATGCCGGCACTCAAAGCGTGCCCAATAACTTTCTGGAGAGATTGGGCCTGAATCTTGAAACCTAAGGCTGGGTAAATTGCCGACAGATTCGAACGATGGCAATTCGGTCTTGCTATAATCTTCTCAAATCCGGAATCGATTCCGGATTTGAGAAGATTTGGGGCTGTTATGTATATCACACGCGCGCTGGAACCGCTGGTTCGCAGGTATTCCGAGTACTTCAAAGTAGTTGTGGTAACCGGCCCACGTCAGGTCGGCAAAACTACCATGCTCAAACATCTCATGGAAGAAGACGCCCAAGCCGGCAGGCAGCGTTCCTATGTCACACTCGACAACACCGCCATCTTGCAGACGGCAAAAGAAGATCCCGCGCTCTTTCTTCAGCGCTACCGCCCGCCCGTTCTTATCGACGAGATACAAAAGGCGCCGGAGCTTCTCCCCTACATCAAGGAAATCGTAGACGCCTCCGATCAAACTGGCGCGGTATGGCTTACCGGCTCGCAGCCCTTTCACCTCATGAAGGAGGTCTCGGAATCGCTGGCAGGACGCGTCGGCGTTATCGAAATGCTGGGGCTCTCAAACTCCGAGATTGCAGGAACCGTTTCGGAGCCCTTCTCGCCCAACGGAGAGTATTTTGTCCGCCGCGTTAGCACCGCAAAGCAATATGACGTCGTTGAGGCGTACGAACGCATCTGCGCCGGCTCGCTGCCGGGCATTCGCCCTTTGCCGGACGACCTGCGCGCAGCGGCATACGAAGCCTATCTGGACACCTACATCATGCGGGATATTCGCGATCTTTCGCAGATTGGCGACGAACTGAAGTTTCGCCGTTTTATGACGGCGTGCGCCGCCCTCACCTCTAAGCCGGTGGTTTACGCAGAGCTTGCGCGCATTGCAGACATTGACGAGAAAACAGCCAAAACGTGGCTCTCGCTACTGGTGAGTTCCTATATCGTCAAGATTGTTGAGCCCTATGCCAACAACCTGCTCAAACGGTTGTCCAAGCAGCCGATTATGCACTTTTTGGATACCGGCCTTGCCGCATACCTTACCGGGTGGACCAGCCCACAAGCACTTGAAGCGGGCGCCATGAGCGGACAGATTTTTGAAACGTACGTGTTTGGGGAGATCTATAAGAGCTTCCTTAACGCGGGGCAGCGGGCGCCGCTCTTCTTCTTCCGCAACAATGACAAGAAGGAGATCGACCTGCTGATGGAACGCGATGGAACGCTGTTTCCCATTGAGGTTAAGAAAACCGCCTCGCCTTCTAAGAAAGACGCCCGCAACCTCAATGTACTCGATCCGGTTGCTGCGCAGGATGTCG
This sequence comes from uncultured Coriobacteriaceae bacterium, assembly GCA_944321435.1. Lineage (GTDB taxonomy): Bacteria > Actinomycetota > Coriobacteriia > Coriobacteriales > Coriobacteriaceae > CALUOB01. The sequence goes on from CALULH010000023.1 coordinate 1,575, forward strand.
CGCCCCAGCTCTCCGCGTTCAAGCGCAAAATTGGCATGGGCACCATTGTGTGCATGGCGCAGGACACCTTCCCCGTGAGCGAGCGAGCGTGGGCTTTCCCGGTGTGGGCGGTATAGCGCTCGCACCGGGAAAGGGTCGTGCGTTTTGCCAAAGCCCGTGCGTGCCTTGCTGAAAAGCCTTGGGTCGTGGAGCGGCCTCGAAAACTAGCCGAGGCGCTTTCGCATCAGGTAATTCCGCAATGCGACCCCACGGCGGTAGACGGCATTCTCGCTGGCTACGTGATATCCCAGGCGCTCGAAGAAGGGGCACGCCGTTATTGAGGCGTAGGTTTTAAGCTCGTAGGCTCCGCGCCGCAGGGCCTCTTCCTCTAGCGCGCACACCAACATGCAGCCAATGCCCCGGCGGGTATAGCCCGCCGCCACGTACAGCATATCCAGCTCGTCATCCGCGCAGAGACTGCCAAAGCCCACGAGAGCGCCCCCATCCCGCGCCGCAAGAACATACGATGCGGCGAGCTTATCGACTATGCGCCGAACGCCCTCCTCATCGGCCGGCGCCCAAGCGCCCAGCTGATCGGACGTGTAGTCGGCGCAGTTGACGGTGCGCACGGTATCTATAAACAGCAACGCCGCATCATGCAGTTCGCCTGGCCTCATAGGGCCGATTTCGAGCATACCCCCGCCCTTTCTCGCAGTTGCCGGTATGCCAGGCTTTGTGGTCAATGATCTGGCTTTCGGATTCGTAGTACGCATCGATGTAGGCAATGAGGTTATCCGGCACCTCGAACGAGCCAACAAAACGGGAAGCCGCCGTCCAAAGACGGCGGCCGCCCTTCTCGCCCGTTACTTGCCCTGCACCATGGTGAGCGAGATCTTGCCGCGGTCGCGGTCGACCTTCTCGACCCACACCTTTACCGTGTCGCCCACGGCCACCACGTCGCTCGGGTGCTTGACAAAGCGGTTGGCCATCTTGGAGATGTGCACCAAGCCGTCCTGGTGCACGCCCACGTCCACGAACGCGCCGAAGTCCACCACGTTGCGCACGGTGCCGGTGAGCTCCATGCCCGGCTCCAGATCGTCAAGGGAGAGCACCTGCTTGCTGAAGACCACCTCAGGCGCATCGTCACGCGGGTCGCGGCCGGGCTTCTCCAGCTCCGCGATGATGTCCAGAAGCGTCAGCAAACCGCAGTCCAGCTCGCCCGCCAGCGCGGACACGCTGCCCACGCGTTTGTTGATGTCCGGGATGCCGCCGCGCGTGAGCTCCTGTGCGCCCACGCCCGCGCGCTTGAGCACCTCGCGCGCCACCGGGTAGCTCTCAGGGTGCACGCTCGTGGCGTCCAGCGGGTTGCTGCCGCCCGTGATGCGCAAAAAGCCCGCGCACTGCTCAAAGGCCTTGGGCCCCAGCTTGGGAACCTTCTTGAGCTCGCTGCGATTGGTGAAGGCGCCGTTTTCCTCACGGTACGTCACGATGTTCTTGGCCACCGCCGCCGTGATGCCGGACACGTAGCCCAGCAGGCTCGCGCTTGCGGTGTTCACGTCCACGCCCACGCGGTTGACCACGTCCTCCACCACGTAGCCCAACGTGCGCGCCAACTCCGCCTGGTCAAGGTCGTGCTGGTACTGGCCCACGCCAATGGACTGCGGCGGGATCTTAACGAGCTCGGCCAGCGGGTCCTGCAGACGGCGGCCCAGGCTCATGGCGCCGCGCGTGGTCACGTCCAGATCCGGGTACTCCTGGCTGGCCAACTCGGAAGCCGAGTACACCGACGCCCCCGCCTCGTTCACGATGGTATAGCGCAGATCGGGCGCCTCCTGGGCGATAAACTCAGCCACGACCTCCTCGGTCTCGCGGCTGGCGGTGCCGTTGCCGATCACGATGGTGTTGATGCGGTACTTCTCGGCCAGCTGCTTGAGCCGGCGCTTGGTGCCCGCAACGTCGTGGCGCGGCTTGGTGGGGTACACCACGCCGTGATCCAAGAGCTTGCCCGTCTCGTCCAACACCGCGACCTTGCAGCCGGTCCGGTAACCCGGGTCCAGCGCTATCACGCGCGCACCGCGCACGGGGCGAGCGGACAGCAGGCTCTCCAAGTTCTTGGCGAACACGTGGATGGCGTCGGCCTGCGCGCGGACCGTGAGCTTTGCGCGGGCCTCGCGCTCAAGGGACGGCGCCATCAGGCGCTTGTAGCCGTCGGCCACGGCCGCGTCCAACACCGGCGCGAAGGGCCCCTGACGGCGCGGCCAGCGGCTGCCCAGGCGCGCCACGGCGGCCTGCGCGTCCACGCGCACATGCACGCGCAGCTTGTCCTCGCGCTCACCGCGGTCTATGGCCAGCACACGATGGTTGGGGATCTTGCGCACGGGCTCGGCGTAGTCGTAGTACGGCTCGTACGGGGTCTTCTCGTCCGCGTTGACCGCAACCGAGACGATCTCGCCGGTGTTCTCGGTAAAGGCGCGAAGGTCGGCCACGTTTTCGGCGTCCTCAGCTACGATCTCGGCCACGATATCCTGCGCACCCGCCAGCGCCTTCTCGGGCGTGTCGTATCCGGCCTGAGCGGCATTGGGCGTCACGTAGGCTGCCGCAGCGTCAAGCGGCGTTGCGGCAGCCTTGGGGGTGACCTGCATGATGATCATATTGGCCAGCGGCTCCAAGCCGGCCTCGCGTGCTTTCTGCGCGCGCGTCATGCGCTTCTTGCGGTAGGGCTTGTAGAGGTCTTCCACGCGCTGCAGCTGCACGGCAGCGCGGATGTCGGCCTCGAGCTCGGGCGTGAGCTTGCCCTGCGCGCCGATAAGGGCAATGACGTCCTCTTTGCGCTGCTCGAGGTTGCGCAGGTACCCGAGCCGCTCGTCGAGCGCGCGCAGGGCCACGTCGTCCATGCCGCCGGTAGCCTCTTTGCGGTAGCGGGCAATGAAGGGGATGGTGTTGCCCTCGTCGATGAGCTTAACGGCGGCCTCAACCGCGGCGGGCTTGAGGCCGAGCTCGGATGCAAGGGTTGCGATGATGTCCATAAGCAGGCTCCCCAGGTCGGTAACACGAACGCCTAAGGATACCCGCACACACCGTCCAACGCAAAAGCCCAGCTAGCTGCCGCGGCTCTACCCCACCACCAGGTGCAGGGCGAGAAGCGCCGCCAGAAACGCCACGTTCCACGCCGTGAACAGCGCGAGGTAGCGCCCCTTGGCGCGCGGCAGCACCAGGGCCACCTGCTTGTAGGAGATGAGGCTCGCCATCGAGGCGATGAGCGTGCCGAGGCCGCCCAAGTTGGTGCCCACGATAAGGGCGGGCCACGCGTTGGTGAAGCCCGAGAGCAAAATGGCCGCCGGCACGTTGGAGAGCACCTGGCTGGCGCCTACGGCAACGGCGAGCTCGTGGCCGCTCACCATCTGCGCGATAAACGCGTCCACCGCAGGGACGCGCCCCATGTTGCCCACGAAGACGAAAAACGCCACGAAGGTCACAAGCAGCGCGTAGTCAACGTGCGCGAGCGCCCCGCGGTCCGCCGCGAGGCCGACCGCCACCGCGGCGACCACCGTGACCTCGAACGGCACGACGCGCGCAACGGAAAGCAGCGCGCAGGCAAACACCGCAAGCCACGGCAGGATGCGCGCAACGGGAACGCGTGCAGCCTGCGGGGCTACAGCGGCGCGGGTGCCGGCGCCTGCCGAGGCGGAGGCGGAGGCGGCAGGGTCCTTCCCGCCCGCCGACCCCGCCGCCGCAGCGCGGCGCCCGCAGACAAGCACCGCCGCGACGAGCAGCGCCAGCGCCCCCAGCGTGTAGGGCAGCATGAGCGCGAGGAAGCCCGGCAGCGACAGGTGCGAGGCGGCGTGCAGGTACAGGTTCTGGGGGTTGCCCACCGGCGTGAACATGCTCCCCAGGTTGGCCGCGATCGTCATCATCGCCACGGTGAAGCAGGTAAGCCGCTCAGAGCCGACGGCGCCCAGGGCGAGAAGCGCCAGCGGTACGAACGTCACCAGCGCCACGTCGTTGGTGATGAGCATGCTCGAGAAAAACGCCAGCAGCACGAGCGCCAGGCAAAGCCGCCGCGGGCCGCGGGCAACGGCGAGCAGGCGCCGGCAGGCCGCGCTGAACACGCCCAGCCGCGAAAGCCCCGCCATGACGGCCATAAGGCTGAACAGCATGCCGAGCGTGCGCAGGTCCACGTACGTCAGGTACTCCGCGTCGGGCGGCACCGCCGCGCACGACAGCGCCGCCAGCACCAACGCCACAACCAGCACGGGGTCCTTGCGCACCACCTCGCGCACATCCAACCGCCGCCGAACCATTGCGCCCATCGGCCCTCCTTGCCTTGATCACGCTCACAGCCGTAACAGTATAGGCCCCGGCGCGCATGCGCGCAGCGCACGTCGGCGGCGCAGCGTTTTCCCACCCGCCGCGAGGCTGCTCGCACGGGCGCTGGCGCGCGCCGCTTGGTACAATGGATCTCCGCTTCACCCCGGCCGCAGCCGGGCGCGCCTTACCCCAACGTCGCAAGGACGCGGCCCGCCGCGCGACAGGAGGCCCGCCATGCCCTACCTCGTTTCCTTTCTCGAAGGGATCGTCACCTTCATCTCGCCCTGCCTGCTGCCCATGCTGCCCATATACGTCTCGTACGTCTCGGGCGGCGGAGAGCGCACGACGCGGAGCTCGCTTATCGGCGCGCTCGGGTTCGTAGCCGGCTTCACGCTGGTGTTCGTGGCCATGGGCGCGCTCGCCGGCACGGTGGGCAGCTTTCTTACGCAGCATCAAACCGCCGTCAACGTGGTCACGGGCGCAGTCGTGGTGTTGTTCGGACTCAACTACCTCGGCGTGATCAAGGGCAACCTCTTCCGCGGCGGTGCGCGCACAGCCAAGGCAAGCGGCGCCGGGTTCTTCTCGGCCATGGTCTTCGGCGCAACCTTCTCCGTTGGCTGGACGCCCTGCGTGGGGGCGTTTCTGGGATCAGCGCTCATGCTGGCCTCCCAGCAGGCGCATGCGCTGCAGGGCGTGCTCATGCTCTTGGCGTACTCGGCGGGGCTCGGCGTTCCGTTTGTGGTGAGCGCCGTGCTCATCGACTCCCTCAAGGCGTCGTTTGACGCCATCAAGCGGCATTACGCGCTCGTCAACACCGTCAGCGGCCTGCTGCTGGTTGCCGTGGGCATCCTCATGGCCACAGGCACCATCGGCAGGCTCTTGAGCCTGCTCAGCTAAGGAGGCATCATGCACAGCACCATGCGCAGCAAGGAAGCGATCATCCTCGCAGCGGTTCTGGTGGTTGTTATGGGCGGAGCGTACGCCGCTTACCAGATCGTGGGCCCGTCGGTTGCGTCCGACCAGCTGGCCGTGCAAGACGCGGGGCAGGAAGGCTCCGCCGCGGTTGAGCCCGCGCCGGACTTCACCGCCTACGACGCAGACGGAAACGAAGTGCGTCTCTCTGACTTTGCGGGCAAGCCCGTGGTGTTGAACTTCTGGGCAAGCTGGTGCGGTCCGTGCCAGATGGAGATGCCCCATTTTGAGGAGGCGTACCAGACGTACGGCGACAGCGTGCAGTTCCTCATGGTGAACATGACCGACGGCTCGCGCGAAACGGCGGAGGCGGCGTCGACGTTTATCGCCGAGCAGGGCTACACCTTCCCGGTCCTCTTTGACACGGACCTTGCCGCCGCCACAACATATCAGGCCTACTCGCTGCCGACCACGTACTTCATCGACGCGGACGGTTACGCGCGGGCCCGGGCCACCGGCGCCATCGACGCCGACACGCTGCAAGAGGGCATCGACCTGATCAGCTAGGCGATAAGCGCAGGCAGGTTCGACTTGACATCGCGGATCCGGTTTGCCGCACAAACGTCACGCAACCGGCCGATTTCCGGCAGTTGCGCGCGATACGAACGACCTACTCGCTGCGAGACGTCACACCGGCGGAACCAGCGGGCAACCAAGCTCAGACGGCTCCCAGAGGCCAAACGGCCCTGCAATGTCGCGAGCGCGGCCAAGCGGCTCACGCCCCGCCCTGCACGCTACGCCGTGCGAAACCGCGCGACGTCTGCGCGCCTCGCCGTGCGGAACACGAGCTCGGCCGCGCGCTGGTACTCCTCAACCGTGCGCGTCTTTCTCACCGCGCGGTGCACCGCAAGCGGGTCGGCGAAGGAGAACTTGACGTAGGACCACCATTCCTTCATGCGGAACACCGCGTTGCCGCCCATCTCGGCTTGATAGGCGCTGAAGAGCGCGTCGTGGAACCGCTCGAGCTCGGCAGCCGTAGCGGGCGCGCCGCCGTTCAGCATGCGCGCCAGCGCCGGGTTGGCCAGGATGCCCCGGCCGAGCATCACATGGCGCGTCTCAGGGTAGGCCTTGAGCAAGGAGTCCATATCTTCGGGCCCAAAGACGTCCCCGTTGTACGCAACGGGGAACGGCGCCCGCTCCAGCGTCCTGCCGTACAGTTCGCGCCGCGGGGCGCCCTGGTAGCGGTCCTTCTGAACGCGGGGATGGACGATAAGCTCCTTAAGCGGGCAGCGGCAATACAGCTCGAGGATCTGCTCGTACTCATCGTCGCTTTGGATGCCGACCCTGGTTTTAACGGAGACCGGAAGGCTCGACCTTGCGCAAACGTCCTGCAGAAAGGTCTCGAGGCCCTCAAGGTCCCGGAGAAAGCCGGATCCCCTCCCCTTGGCCACGACCGTCCCCGAGGGGCACCCCAGGTTTAGGTTTACCTCGGCATAACCCATGTCGGCCAGCAGCCGCGTTGCCCACACGAACTCGTCGGCGTTTTTAGTGAGCAACTGGGGCACTACGTCGAACCCTTGGTTGCGCGCCGGATCGATCTCTTTGTACGCTTTGCCGCCAAATGACGACCCGACGTGCGGAGGAGCGAGAAACGGCGTGTAGTAACGGTCGAGCGCGCCGAAGCACTCCGCGTGGACCCTGCGGAACACATGCCCGGTGATCCCCTCCATGGGAGCCAGCGAAAGTATCATCGACCATCCCCTTTGGTTCCGACCCGCCCTTTGCGCTGGCGCGCAGCAGCGTGCCCTGTAAGCAAATGGTGACATTATAGCCGGCGCGCCCAGCGAAGGCGCCTGGATTCAATTACTTGTCGCGGAACGTCAGCAGGTCGCGGTAATCCGTGTTGCGCGGGCGCCGACGATCGGGATCGCGGAAGAAATCCTGCGAGAGTCGCCTGATCACGGGCGAGAGCGCGATGAGCGCGATCAGGTTCGGGATCGCCATGAGGCCGTTGAAGCAGTCGGCGAACTCCCATACAGCGTCGAGGTTGGCCACGCAGCCCGCGAACACCATGGCCACGTAGGCGACCTGGTAGATACGGATCGCCACACGGCCGCCCCGGCGCGCGCGGAACAAATACTCAACGCACTTCTCGCCGTAGTAATACCAGGCGATGAGCGTCGCGAAGGCGAAGAGCATGAGGCCCACCGTCACCACGTACTGACCGCCCGGGATGCTCTGCCCAAACGCCGCAGAGCTCATGGCCCCCTCGGACATCATGGGGTCGGCACACCAGAGACCGGAGGTGAGGATCACGAGCCCGGTGATGGTGCACATGACGATGCTGTCGAAAAACACCTCGAACGTGCCCCACAGGCCCTGGCGGGCGGGATGGTCGGTATCGGCGGAGGCGTGCGCAATGGGAGCAGAGCCCATGCCGGCCTCGTGGGTGAACACACCGCGCGACATGCCGACACGGCACGCGTACATGACCGTAGCGCCCACAAAGCCGCCCGTAGCGGCCGTGCCGGTGAAGGCGTCGCGGAAAATCATGCCGATGGCCGCCGGTATCTCGGCCGCATTGAGGACGAGCACCGCAAACGCGGCGATGAGATAGAACACGGCGGCGAAGGGCACCAGCACCTCGGTGATATGCGAGATGCGCTTGATACCGCCGATGAGGACGAGTCCGGC
>CALULH010000024.1 GCA_944321435.1 uncultured Coriobacteriaceae bacterium
TTCCTCGACACGCTCGACGAGATGACCGAGCAGGCCTTCAACGACCAGTGCACCGGCGCCAACCCGCGCTACCCGCTGATGAGCGAGATCAAGGAGCTGTACCTCGACGCGTACTACGGCCGCGAGCCGAAGTCCTACGAGGACTAGCCGTTCGCCGAGTGAATCCGGGCGAGCCCCGAACGCCCCTGCGTTCAGGGGTTCGCCTTCGGCGAGTTGGGTATGCTTGGGTACGTAGTGCTCTTTGGAAAGAGTATTCATCGCGTAAAGGAAGTGCTCAAACATGAAACTCTCTGACAGCAAGACCGTCATCACCAGCCGCGGCAACAAGGTCGTCTACGATAGCGAGAACCGCATCGTCAAGGTCTTCAACGAGACCAAGCCCGCCGCCGACGTCTTCAACGAGGCCCTCAACCTCGCCCGCATCAACGAGGCCGGCATCCGCTCGCCCCACATCCTCGAGGTTTCTCGCTGCGAGGATGGCTGGGCCCTTGCCACCGAGAAGGTTCCGGGCGTTACCCTGGCCGAGAAGATGGAGGCCGAGCCCGACAAGTTCGACGAGTACCTTGAGCAGTTCGTCGACCTGCAGGTCGAGATCCACACTCACACCGCGCCCATGCTCAACCGCATGCGCGACAAGTACTCCCGCATGATCAACGGCCTCAAGTCCATTGACGCCACCACCCGCTACAACCTGCTCGAGCGCCTCACCGGCGTCAAGAAGGAGTACGCGGTGTGCCACGGCGACTTCAACCCCACCAACGTCATCGTGGGGGACGACGGTCAGCTTTACGTGTGCGACTGGGCTCACGCCACCCAGGGCGCGCCCGCCGCTGACGCCGCTATGACCTACCTGCTCTTCGCTCTGGATAACAAGGACCTGGCCGAGAAGTACCTCAAGCTCTACTGCGCCAAGGCCGACGAGCCCATGCAGGTCGTCCGTCACTGGATGCCCATCGTCGCCGCCGCCGAGCTCTCCCGTGGCCGCAAGGTCAACGAGGAGTTCCTGCTCAGCTGGGTCGACGTCTTCGACTTCCAGTAACTCTGGGATTCCGTCGCTTCCCGCATCGCGGAGCGCAAGGCCCGCAGCCCGTCGGCTGCGGGCCTTTTTCATATCCAGGGCATGCGATCTTGGGTATCCTCGGGACCTCTCCTCCGCACTATTATACCGATCACGTCAGATTGCGGCCTGGAGTGGGGCGTCTGTACGGCCATCGGTGTGATGGCGCGAAGGGGAGGCCTGCGCCGAAGGAAGGTTAGGATTACAAAATCATCCGGTACCTGACAAATGGATACTCTGTGACGAAGAGCGCTTATGCCGGATCGGCCGTCTAACGGCGGTGCGCGGTGGTAAAAAGATGAGGTCCAATAGGAAGGCAGCTCGGGCAGCCGCATGGCTCATGCGGTTGCCCGAGCTGTTCGCAAAGCAGGGGAGGGAAGGCTTGAAGATCTTCAAGTTCCTGAAGGGCCATGGCATCAACTTCCTGATAGCCTTGGTGCTTCTCTTCGCGCAGGCCAACTGCGAGTTGACCTTGCCGGGGATCATGAGCAACATCGTGGACGTCGGCATCTCCCAGGGCGGCATCGAAAGCGCCGTGCCCAACGAGATAACCTCAGACGACCTGTCCGATGTCGAGCTCTTCCTCGATCAGGCGGATGTCGACAAGATCGAGTCCGTATACAGCGGCCCGGACTCCGCCGGCGTGCGCACGTTCGGCGGCACCGACGAGGATCGGGCGGCGTTGGAGGAGCCTATGGCCCAGGCGGAGATGCTGGCCTATCAGTTCAACCAAGGCGTGTCGGTGGACGAACTGGCACAGTCGGGGGCGCTCGGCAACGCGGACGCTGCTTCGGCGAGTGCCGGCGTCGCTGCGTCCGATCAGGCTGCAGCCCTCGGCGAAACCATTGACATGGAGACCATCGGCCAGTTGGTGCAGGCGGGGATCGTCTCAAAAGACGCGCTCGTTCAGGCGCGCGCCGATCTCGTCACCCAGCTAGGCGACAACGGCGAGACCATCATCCAGAGCCGCGCTGTGGAGTACGTGCAGGACGCGTACCGCAACGCCGGGCTCGACCTCAACCGCGTTCAGACCGACTACCTCCTTTCGGAGGGCTTGGCTATGCTGGGTTACGCGCTCGCGTCTGCGTTCTGCGCCATCGCGGCGGCTTTCAACGCCTCCAAGACCTCGGCTGCCATCGCGCGTGACTTGCGCCACAGCCTCTACGAGCGCGTGCTGTCCTTCTCGCCCGCCGAGATGGAGAAGTTCTCGGCCGCATCCCTCATCACCCGCGCCACCAACGACATCCAGCAGATACAGATGGTGCTCGTGATGTGCCTGCGCATCGTGCTCTTCGCGCCGTGCATGGGCATCGGCGCGGTGGTGCGCGTGCTCACCAACCCCACGGGGCTCGAATGGGTGCTCGTGGTGGCGGTTCTCGCCATCGCCATCACCATCGGCATCCTCATGGGCGTCACCATGCCCAAGTTCCGCATCATGCAGTCCCTGGTCGATAAGAACAACCTGGTGGCGCGCGAGATCGTGTCGGGCATCATGCCGGTGCGCGCCTTCGGCCGCCAAGGTTACGAGCAGGAGCGCTACGACCAGGCGAACCGCCAGCTCACCAACACCTACATCTTCACCAACCGCTGCATGTCCGTGCTCATGCCCGTCATGCTCATCGTGATGAACGGCACCACGCTGGCCATCGTGTGGTTCGGCGGCCATGCCGTCGACGGCGGCACCGTGATGGTGGGCGACCTCATGGCCTACATCAACTACGTCATGCAGGTCATCATGAGCTTCATGATCCTCACCATGATCTCGGTTATGCTGCCGCGCGCCGACGTGGCAGCCGAGCGCGTGCAGGAGGTTCTCGCCACCCGCTCCAGCATCGAGGATCCCGATCCCGCGCAGCAGGTCAGCCGCGAGCGCGGCGAGGGCTGGAAGGGCGTGGTGTCCTACAACGACGTGACCTTCTCCTATCCCGACGCCGACGCGCCTACTTTGGAGCACATCAGCTTCACGGCCCGGCCTGGCAAGACCACGGCTATCATCGGCTCCACGGGCTGCGGCAAGTCTACGCTCGTGCAGCTCATCCCGCGCTTGTACGACGTGACCGAGGGCTCCATCACGCTCGACGGGGTGGATATCCGCCGCATCGGCCTTGAGGAGCTGCGCCGCGCCATAGGCTACGTGCCGCAGAGGCGGATGCTCTTCAGCGGCAGCATCGAGAGCAACATCAAATACGGCGACCCCGCCATGCCCGACGAGGACATGGAGCGCGCCGCGGAGATCGCGCAGGCCACCGAGTTTATCGACGGCAAGCCCGACCGGTACCAGAGCCCTATCAGCCAGGGCGGCTCCAACGTGTCCGGCGGCCAGAACCAGCGCCTGTCCATAGCGCGCGCCCTCGCCATCCGACCGAAGGTCCTCGTCTTCGACGACTCCTTCAGCGCGCTCGACTACAAGACCGACGCGGTGCTGCGCCAGCAGCTCGCCGAGCGTGCGGGTGACGCCGCGCTCATCATCGTCGCGCAGCGCATCGCCACGATCATGCATGCCGACGAGATCCTCGTGCTCGACGAGGGGCGCATCGTGGGCCGCGGCACGCACACAGAGCTGCTGCGCTCCTGCCCGGAGTACCTGGAGATCGCCAAGAGCCAGCTGTCGCCTGAGGAGCTGGGGCTTGCGGACGAGGTAGCGGGGGATGCCGTCCCGGGTGCTGTTGCATGGGAAGGAGGTGAGCGCTGATGCCGGCTATGGGAAACCGCGGCGTTGCCGCCGAGCGCGCCAAGGACTTCAAGGGCACCATCAAGAAGCTCGTCGCCTATATCGCCCATGAGCGCATCGCGCTTATCGTGGCAATCGTCTGCGCCATCGCCTCGGTGGTGTTCAACGTCATGGGGCCGCGCGTCTTGGGCGAGGCCACCACGGAGCTCTTCAACGGCCTGGCGGCCAAGGTCATGGGCACCGGTTCCATCGACTTCGGACGCATAGGCACTATCTTGGCCTCCTTGCTGTGCCTGTACCTCACGGCTGCCGCGCTGAACCTCGTGCAGGGCTGGCTCATGACGGGCATCACCCAGCGCGTGTGCTACCGCATGCGCAAGGAGATCGTCGAGAAGATCGACCGCATGCCGCTCGCCTACTTCGAGACCAACTCGGTGGGCGACGTCATGAGCCGCATCACCAACGACGTGGACACGCTCGGCCAGTCGCTCAACCAGAGCGTCACGCAGCTCATCACTTCCGTGACGCAGATCATCGGCGTGGCGGTCATGATGATTTCGGTGTCCATCGTGCTGGCGGGCATCACGTTCCTCACCATTCCGGTCTCGCTCATCCTCGTGGTCATCGTGGTGAGCTCCTCTCAGCGCTATTTCCGCCGTCAGCAGACCATTCTGGGGCGCGTGGACGGCATCATCGAGGAGAGCTTCTCGGGCCAGAACGTCATCAAGGTCTTCAACCGCGAGCAGCTCGCCGTGGCCGACTTCGATGTGGAGAATCGCCGCCTGTACGAGAGCGGCTGGAAGAGCCAGTTCTTTAGCGGTCTCATGCAGCCCATCATGAACTTCGTGGCCAACCTGGCCTATGTGGCCGTGGTGACGGTGGGAGCGTTTTTGGCTATCGCCGGCACCATCAATTTGGGCGACATCCAGGCCTTCATGCAGTACGTGCGCAACTTCACCCAGCCCATCACGCAGCTCTCCCAAGTGTCCAACATGCTCCAGATGCTCTCCGCTGCCGCCGAGCGCGTCTTCGAGTTCTTGGACGAGGATGAGGAGAGCGTCGATGCGGCCACGCCCGCGCTGCCGCGCTGCAAGGGAGAGGTCGACTTCGAGCACGTGCGCTTTGGGTACGTGCCCAACAAGACCATCATCCACGACTTCAGCTGCAACGTGCAGCCGGGCCAGACCGTGGCCATCGTCGGCCCCACGGGCGCGGGCAAGACCACGCTCATGAAGCTGCTCATGCGCTTCTACGACGTGAACGCCGGCCGCATTTTGGTCGACGGCGTGGACGTGCGCGACTACGCACGCGATGACCTGCGCCGCAACTTCGCCATGGTGCTGCAGGATACGTGGCTGTTCAAGGGCAGCGTGATGGAGAACATCCGCTACGGGCGCGAGGACGCGTCGGATGACGAGGTGCGCGCCGCCGCGCGCGCCGCTCTTGCCGATCATTTCATATCGACCCTGCCGGGCGGCTACGACTTCGAGCTCAACGAGGACGCCTCGAACGTGTCCCAGGGCCAGAAGCAGTTGCTCACCATTGCGCGCGCCTTTATCGCAGACCGGCCGATCCTCATCTTGGACGAGGCCACGTCCAATGTGGACACGCGTACCGAGGAGCGCATCCAGGCGGCCATGGACGCCCTCATGCAGGGGCGCACGAGTTTTGTCATCGCGCACCGGCTCTCCACGATCCGCAATGCGGATATGATCTTGGTGCTCAAGGACGGTGACATTGTGGAGAAGGGCACGCATGAGGAGCTGCTCGCCCAGAACGGCTTCTACGCGGAGCTCTATAACAGCCAGTTCGCTGAGGAGCCTGTAGAGGAGTAGGGAACGGAGACCGAGGAGCGGCTGTCTGCAGGGAAGAGGTAATTGACTGCAGAAAAGGGGCAGCCGCTTGCGGCGGCTGGGGATCCGGGCGTATGAGCGTCTTGGGCCCTGGCCGCCTACTGCTCCGGGTCCATCAGCGACTTGGAGTCTCGGCCGCCGCGCCCGCGGCTCCGTTAACAGCCCGGGCCTCTGACGTGCGGTTCCGAGTCGATAGCGGTGCGGGCCCGAGGGCGCTGCTGGGGTGTTTGCGATTTCCCGATGGCCGAGCTGTTGATGAGGGGGCGCCTGTTTTCTCGTCTTTACCGCCTTCATGATGGGGCGGGGCAATGCGCAAGACGAGAAACCCTTACCAAGTCGTGCTCCGTGCGAATCTTACTTGTCTTGCGCACGGGAGGTGGGGCGGTTTCAAAGTCTACGCGGGGGCGGGTGGTTTCTACGCTTGCGCACAAGGGCGGTGTCTACAACTGCGTGGGCGGGAGGCGTCTGCGGCGTCTACGTGCTGTGTCTTGGTTTGGCTGCATAAGGGCAGCGCTGTCATAACGGCAGAAGTCCGGGGGGGGGATCAAGCCTCGATCGACCTTTATCGCCTCGATCGCCGATCAGGTCCGGATCGGTCCCGATCGTCCGTCGTTTCGACAAGGTATTAAATCAACATGCGAATCAAACCCCGATTGCTGAAGGGTTGATTTTCAACCTCAGCGAGACGCTTTGAGCGGATGGCGCGTTTCCGCACCCAGTGAGACGGAGGGGAGGCCC
>CALULH010000025.1 GCA_944321435.1 uncultured Coriobacteriaceae bacterium
ATCACCTCGAAGTGGTTGTCCATCTCGCGGCCGCCGCGCATGACGTAGCCAAGGCCGGGGATGTCGAGGCCGTCGCATGCGCCGCCGGGAACGCTGTCCTTCTCGAAGATGTGAATGTTCTTGCCCGGCATCTGGGCGTCGCGGACGAGATAACACGCGGCGGAAAGCGCCGCCAAGCCCGTGCCCACGATGTAGGCGCTCTTGTGCTCGATGCCCGCGGGCTTCTTGGGGCGAGCGAAGGCCTCGTAGTTGCCGCTTGAGTAGTACATAGCCGCACCTTTCTTACGTGCGCACCGGGCGTATCCGGTGCGTCTGATTCCATGGTGGGGCTGCGGCGAGCGGCGCGCCATGGGCAGGGCGGCGCTTCTGTAAGGTTTCTTATCAATACGGCCGGATTGTACAGACGGACGGGGAGCGGGCGAGAAAAACGGGGCGAGAGGAGCGGGCGAGTTCGCCTTGCGATCCCTATGTAGCGGCGGGCCCTTCCGGAACGTTCCCCTCGCTTCCGGCAACGTAGCCGCCGGGGATCTCGAGTCGGTCAAGCGCGGTCTCGATGGCGCCGTCCGCGATAGTGGCCACCCGCTGTACCAGCTGCTGCGGGTCGTCGCGCATGTCCCGGGCGATCCAGTCCAGGACCGTCCCGATGAGGGCGTGGGCAAAGAAACGCGCGATAAAGTCCCTGTCCTGCTCGCGCACGTGTCTTCGCGCCGCGTGCTCGTCAACCACGCTCTTTACCAGATCGCTTACCACGGGGACGAGGAACCGCTCCACCTGCTCGCGGCTCATGTCGTGGTAGATGCTCGTGATGAAGGGCTTGTTCTCGCGCAGGGCGAGAAACGTGTCGAGAAGCCCGGTCTGCCAGGTGTCGGCGGTCTTGTTGCCGGCGATGGCCCGCGCGGCGTCCTCCTCGCACGACCATTCAACCAGATCGTAGATGTCTTGGAAGTGATAGTAGAACGTCATACGGCTGATGCCGCAGTCGTTAGTGATGTCGGCGATGGTGATCTTGTTCAGGGGCTTTTCGAGCAGGAGACGTTTGAGCGACTCCTCGAGCGCGCGCTTGGTGAGCTGGCTTGGCATGGACCCTCCCGATGGTCGTTTCTCTCCGTATACCCTTGCGTGCCGGATGGGTGCGCGGGAAGACCCCGCCCGACGTCCAGAGCATGCTGCTCCTCGCCAACCTCTTCGGCACCACGATCGACGAGCTGGTGAGAGGGGACGTGGACGAGATGCGCGCGATGGTCGAGAAGAACGAGCGGAGGACGAAAACTTTCGCGGTGGCGCTCGCTGCGGTCGAGGTGGTCGTGGTCACGGCGCTCGCCGCTGCCGCCGCGCTCGCCGGCTCCTTCGCCCTGGGGCGCTTTGCGCGCCCGAGGAATCGTTTTGCGAGCTCAGGACCCCTTCCATATCCGGGTCAACGGGGTAGCCTTGTTCTTGAAAGGCGAGGGAAAGCGAGGCTCCATGTCAAGCAGGTTCGAACGTTTCGAGAACCTTTCCGAGGACCGTAGGCGCATCGTTGTCGATGCCGCTGTCGAGGTGTTTGGCGACAGGGACTACGACCGCGCATCCACGGCGGACATAGCGCAGCGCGCGGGCGTGTCAAAGAGTCAGCTCTTTTTCTACTTCAGAAATAAGAAGGACCTCTATCTTTACGTTCTCACGGCGGTTACCAGGCGCGTGGCGGAGACGGTGGTCGACGATCGTTGGTACCAGATCGACGACTTCTTCGAAATCATGCGTTACGCTGCAACTCGCAAGGCTGCCCTGGCCGGGTTGAGCCCGCGCGTCATGACCTTTTTCGTCCGCGCGTTCTATCTTGGCCATCGGGACGTTTCCGGGGCGCTCGACGCCTTCATGACGGATGCCGTTCCGGCCATGGTGCAAACGTATCTGGGCCACGTGCGCTGGGAGCGCTTTCGGGAGGGCGTCGACCCCATGCGCATGGTGCGCATGCTCGTGTGGTGCGGCGACGGCTACGTGCACGAGCGGCTGCGCGGCGGAGGGGAGCTCGACATGGAGGCAATGCTTTCGGAGTTTCTCGTCTGGCTCGACTGGCTTAAGAGGGCTACGTACAAGGAGGAGTACCTGTGATGGCGAACACCTCGGCGCCTGCGATCTGCGTGCGCGGGCTCACGAAGGACTACGGGCGGGGCCGCGGCGTCTTCGACGTCAGCCTTGAGGTGGGCGTAGGAGAAGCGCTTGGGTTTCTCGGTCCCAACGGGGCGGGGAAGACGGTGACGATGCGCCATCTCATGGGGTTTATCAAACCGCAGAAGGGAACGGTTCAGATTCTCGGGCACGACTGCTTTCGGGAACGTCCGCAGGTGCAGGCCAGCTTGGGTTACCTGCCAGGCGAGAACGCCTGCATGCAGGAGATGACCGCACGGTCCTTCCTTGACCTCATGGCGGGGATGCGGGGTATGCGCGACCGTTCTCGAATGCTGGAGCTCGTCGATGCCTTCGGCCTGGACCTCGGGGCGCGGATCGGTGGGATGTCCAAGGGCAACCGGCAGAAAGTTGCGATTGTGGCGGCGTTCATGGCGCGTCCGGACGTGCTTCTGCTCGACGAGCCCACAAGCGGCCTCGACCCGCTCATGCAGGAGCGTTTCCTCGACCTCGTGGCGGAGGAGCGGGCGCGAGGCGCTGCGATCCTGCTCTCCTCGCACATCTTCGAGGAGGTGGGGCGTGCGTGCGACCGGGTGGCGTTCATCCGCGCGGGGCGGGTTGCCATGACCTGCACCATGGACGAGGTCCGCTCGATGCGCGGCCGCGGCTACACGGTCGAGTTCTCGAGCGCGCGGGAGCGCTCGCGCTGGGAGCTCGCCCATGGAAATGGCCCTGCGAAGGGTAGCTCCCGCACCGTCGAACTTCGCGATGTGCGTGACGTGAACGCCCTCATCCGTGAGCTCTCCTCCTACGACGTGGCGGCGATTACGTCTCGCGAGCAGACGCTCGAGGAGCTGTTCCTTCATCTGTACGAGGGCGGCGAGCCCTCGGGACAAAGGTAAGGGGTTACGATGATTCTTCCTCTCTTCAGGCGCGAGCTCCGGTCCTGCCTGCTTCCGACCGCCATCATCACCGTGGTGGTTGTCCTTTACGCCGGCGTCATCATCGGCATGTACGATCCCGAACTCGGCGAGTCGCTTGCCCTCATGCGCGACGCCATGCCCGAGCTCTTCGCCGCTTTCGGCATGGCCGACCAGGGCACGACGCTCCTGGAGTTCGTTGTCAACTACTTGTACGGCTTCCTGCTCGTGGCGCTTCCCCTCGTTCTCGTTGCGGTGCTTGCCAGCCGGCTCGTGGTGCGCCACATCGAGCGTGGCAGTATCTCTTACCTGCTCGCGCAGCCCGTCGGGCGCCCGAGGCTCATGCTCTCGCAAGCAGGTGCCCTTGTTTTCTGCCTCGTCCTTCTCGTGTTAGTGTTGACTATGTTCGAGCTGCTTGCCGCCCATATCATGTTTCCCGGGGAGCTCGCCTCCTCCGATCTCGTTGCTGTCAATGCGGCGACCTTTTGCCTCTGGCTGTTTTTCTCCGGCGTGTGCTGGGCGGGCGCCTGCGCGCTGCCGAGCGTCTCGGCGGCGCGGTGGGCGGGCGTTGCCCTGTGCACCCTCTTCGTCCTGGTGCAGATGCTCTCGGGAATAGGGGACGAGCTCTCTTGGCTCGGCGACATCACGCCGCTCGCGCTGTTCGATCCGCTCGGAGTGGCCTCCGGAGACGCGAGCGCTCTCGCGGGTGCGGTGGCGCTCGGCATTTCTGGCATGGCGCTCTTTGTCCTGGGGACTGCCGTCTTTGCCCAGCGCGATTTGAGCGTGTGAGGGTTTGTGTGATGCCCTGGGCGCGACAGGCTGTTTCAAAAGAAGGCATCCGCCCTTCGGCGTCTTGCTGCAGCGTGCCGGTGTGCGCGTTCGATGGCGTTCACGCCCTCGAAACACGGAGCGTGTACATTGAATCTTCAAGTTGCGCGATCCGCCTGCTGTTGTCGAGAAGTTTTGTCGGGGGATGATCCATGTTTGATTCCATCATGTCCGCACTCGCTGCGCTGAACAACAATGTGCTATGGGGCATCCCCATGGTCGTCCTGATGATCGGAACGGGCGCGTTCCTGCTCATCGTCACCAGGGGCGTCGTCTTTACGCGCTTCAACGTTGTGATGCGCTACACCACCAAGACGCTCTTCCATCGTCCCGATAAATCCGAGCTGGAGCACGGCGCCATATCGCCGTTCCAGGCGGTGTGCACCGCGCTTGCGGCCACGCTCGGCACCGGCAACATCGTGGGCGTGGCGCTCGCCGTGGCAACGGGAGGACCGGGGGCGATCTTCTGGTTGTGGCTGAGCGCGCTTGCGGGCATGGTTATCAAGTACTGCGAGGTCACGCTATCCGTGGCGTACCGCACCCGCAACGAGCGCGGCGAGATCGTCGGCGGCCCCATGTACTACATATCCCGCGGTCTGGGGACCGGCTGGCTCGCGGTGCTCTTCGCCATCTTCGGCTTTCTGGCCTCGTTCGGCATCGGGGCGAGCGTGCAGGCAAACTCGCTGGCCGGCAGCGTGAACGCGACCTTCGGCGTTCCGCTCCCCGTCATCGGCGCTGTCGTGGCGGCGCTCGCCGGACTCGTCCTCATCGGCGGTATCAAGCGCATCTCGCATATCACCGAGGTGCTGGTGCCCTTCGCCGCCGTGTT
>CALULH010000026.1 GCA_944321435.1 uncultured Coriobacteriaceae bacterium
GCCAGCCGCTCGCCGGCGAGGAAGACCTCCACGGCGGTGTCGGTGACCCTCAGGTCCACCGTCCTGCCCACGGCGAGATGGCTCACCGAGTAGTAGTTGCGCCTGTACGCCACATGGCAGTTCTTCTGCACCTTGCGGCCGTACACCCACTCGCAGACCTCGTAGGGCGCGGCGGGCAGCGGTCTCAGCAGCGGCCGCTCCTGCTCCTCGAAGACCTCCCGGCGCGTGCCCTCGCGTTTGGTGAACGGGCGGGCGTTGTGCTCCTCCAGCTTGGCCGCGACCGCCGCCTTCAGCTGGTTGAAGTCGGTGAAGACCTCGTCCCTGAGCGCCGCGATGATCTCCAGGGCGGCCTGCCAGACCTCGTTCTCCGCGCTCGGCTTGTCGCGCGGGGTCGCGACGCGCGCGGGCATCACCGCCGAGCCGTAGTGCGCGGCCATCTCGCGGTACGCGCCGTTGAGCTCGACCTCGCCCTCCTTCGGGTGCCTGGTCGCGCCCGCCTTCAGGTTGTCCGGGACGATGCAGGGCGTCGAGCCGCCGATGTAGGCGAAGGCGTGCACGTGGCAGCGCAGCCATGTATCCTGCCCCATGTCCAGCGTCGGCTCGACGTAGGACAGCCGGCTGAAGGGCAGGCCACGAACAGGTAGACCTTCGACACGTCGCCCGTGGCCGGGTCGACGAGCGCCATCGTCGGCCCGGCCCAGTCGACCTCGAGGATCCTCCCCGCCTTGTGGCCGACGCGGCTCACCACCTGCCTTCTCACCGTGAACTCCCGGTAGCGCTTGCAGAACCGGTCGTAGGACATGAAGGGCTCGCCCTTCGACCTCTGCTCGTCGCGGTACTCCTCGCGCGGCCGCTTCAGCGTGACGCCGACCCGGGCGAGCTCGCGGTGCGCGCGCTCCCAGTCGGGGTCCGGGTAGACCGGCCCGTCGTGCACCCTCTCCGGGAACAGCAGCGCGTACGCCTCCGCGTCCGTCATCCCCTCGACGTCCTCCCAGGCGACGCCCCTCTCGTCGGCGGCGTGGAACGTGTCGACCGCGCTCGTCTTGGAGACCGGCTGCGTCCGCGCTATCGCCGTCGCCGACAGCCCCGAGGCCATCAGCCTCAGCATCTCCCTCACGGGTATCCTTCTCGCCATGCCCGGCACCTCCTTGTCTCGCGGGTACACATGGCGCCGCGAGCGTAGCGCCGGCGCGGCGCCGCGGCGGCGCGGTGCCCGCGGGCGGTATCGAGGCGCGATATCGGCGGTATCGAAGCGGAATATCGGCGGGGGCGGAGGGTAGTATCGACTCGCGCTACACCCGGTACCGAGCAGGGTGATTACTCAGTAGCGGTCTTTGAAGAGCTTCATCAGGTAGTATTTGTTAAGGTAGAAGCTGCCAGCCAGGTCATCCAGGCTGATACGGCTCTTGAAGTTTTCGTCAAGGTAATCCTTGATCGCCTGGATGTCTAAGGTATCGGGTGTATTTTGGATTTGAGTATCGTCCCAGGCGTCCTCCATGAGCAGGATTAAGAGAGAGGACAGCTTCTCGTGGATCCGCATGTCCCGGACATAGTCGGGTGAGGATGCGATATTGTACAGCTTGTCCAGGATGTCGTGATAAGATTGCAGCTGGCTCGTCTGGAACACGGGTCTACCGCCGCGCTCCTGATATTTGCGGTAAATAGCGCCCATGTTGGGTCCGTAGAAATGGACCCATTGAAGGGACCATAATTCACTAGTACGGCCTGCAGTGTCTGTTGTATCTACCTGCTCTTGGCATATGCTATTCCCCGTCTCATGGCTATACGGTTTCTTGCAGTCGATGAACACACAATCACCGGAATGAAGGACATAGGTTCCTCCATCATAAGTAAGCCGCCCATCTCCGCTTAAAACGGTAAAGAAGAGGCAGGAGCTTAAGCCGCTTCGTTCGTTTTTATGGGGATGAGTTGCCTGCAATGTCCCTGTTTCCTGCAGATGGATGAGGGAGGATCGAGCGAAGGTTGAGGGGGTGTAGATGATGCGGTTGGAGGAAACAGAGTCAATATTAGAATTTGAAAATAATGAATCCGGCAAACTGTTTCACTCCCTTCTATGTACCCTTTCGTAACCCCAATTAGCTTTTTAGATTCATTTGCTGTACAATGGCAGCTGATAATTTTCCATATACTATACTTAATATGATCCCTCCAACCACAACCAAACCATACGCCACATATCCTGATGAATCGCCATGTTTCTCAAGCCAATCAATAACACCAAAATATCTGATTGCTTGGATTAGAAAGATGTTCCATAAGTACATCTCTAAGGAGTATTTACCAAAAAAGCCAAGGATAGCATCGATAAATCGCGACTTAATTTTCGACAAAAACCATGCCGATACTGTGATAATCGGTATTGCAAGCAAGCTCCATGAGATAGAACTAACAAATTTGAAATTTTTCAAAGGTGTAATAGCTTTTACTATATAAAAAATAACACAAATTATACTGATCAAGTTTCCATTGTATTTGCCAGCCATAACTTTATCTGCACAATAATATCCTATTACATACACTATTACACTAGAAAATACTTGAGAAAGATGGCTATACACTTGTGGATTAAGGATACTTAAAATAAATGTAGCTATTGAAGCGATTACGCCAACTGCAATAATTTTGAAATTTCTTGTAAATTTGTTTTGTCTATTGCCATCTTCAACCCAATCATAATACCAAGGAAATATCAGGTACACCGGAACTAACATTGCCACATACCAAGCACCCTGATGATCGATCCAAAACGATAATGTACTCACTTCGTAAAAGAACCCTGTTGGATTCTGCTGAATTAAAAGGTATTTAATTCCATACCATGTTGCTGCAATGAGCAAATAGGGGACAATCACTCTTTGAAATCTTCTTTTATAGAATTCAGCTTTCTTGTACCCCCCCCCATGAGATTTTAATGAGTTGTATAATCCGATGGATGAGAGAAATACAAAGATATAAACGCCTATTCCACCATACCCGAATAATGATAAAAATAAATCAGGGCAATCAATAATGTCCATTGAGTGAACAAATAAAACTCCCAATGCTGCAATTCCCATTAACTGTTTCCTATACACACTAATTTGCGTGGTTATCATAATTTATATCTCCACATTATCATTCTTTACATTTTTCTATAGCATCACAAATATTATTGACTTCAGCAAAAAAATCGTTCCTATAGTTTTCGACATCATATAACGGTGTCATTGCCTTACATTTATCAGCATACTCACTCGTTTTCATAATATAATGAGCAGGAACACCTCCCCATACCTCTCCACTAGAAATATCTCTATTAACAACAGCTCCTGCAGAAATTAGACATTTATCTCCTATATTAACGGTAGTGTCAAGTATTTTTCGCAAAATGGTTTGCAGGGTCTGGCATGAGTGAAGTCAGGCAGCAATGGAGGCATCTTCAAGGGCGGCCTCCAGGTGCTTCATGTTCATGTACTTCTTGTTGCCCCACTGGGTGCCGGCCACGGTAACGTACAATTTCTTGCGCACTTTGACAGCGGAATAGCGTCCAGGTAAGAAAGGAGGGCACGGCCCGCCCCGGTATGATTCGAGTTGCCTAGACAAGAAGCATATTGGAGGTAGACCATGCCCGATTCCATTGTATCTTTAAACGAGGAGTCGCTGAGGGCCGACCTGCGCGAGCTCGTCAGGAGGACCGTCGAGGAGATGCTCAACGGCCTCCTGGACGAGGAGGCCGACGACCTGGTCGGCGCGGAGCGCTACGAGCGGACGGCTGATCGCGAGGCGTACCGCGCCGGCCATTACGAGCGCAAGCTCACGACGACGTCCGGCGAGGTCACGATCCGCATGCCAAAGCTCAAGGGGATGCGCTTCACCACGGCGATCATCGAGCGTTACCGGCGCCGGGAGACCAGCGTCGAGGAGGCCATGATAGAGATGTACCTCGCCGGCGTCTCGACGGGCAGGATTGAGGACGTGAGCGAGATCCTGTGGGGGTCGTCGGTGTCCGCGGCGACCGTCTCTAACCTCAACGAGAGGGCGTTCGAGGCCGTGGAGGCGTGGAGGAACAGGCCCCTCGAACGGGCGTACCCCTACGTCTACGTGGACGGAATCTACCTCAAGCGCAGCTGGGGAGGCTCCTACGAGAACGTGGCCGTGATGGTGGCGATAGGCGCCGACGACGACGGCTACCGCGAGGTCATAGGCGCGGCCGAGGGCTTCACGGAGTCCTCGGAGTGCTGGCGGGAGTTCCTCTCCTGGCTGAGGTCGCGCGGCCTGCGCGGGGTCCGCATGTTCACGGGCGACAAGGCCGCCGGCATGGTGGGGTCGATCGCCGAGGTCTTCCCCGACGCGGCGTACCAGAGGTGCACGGTCCACTTCTACAGGAACGCGCCGGCCGGGGTGCCGAAGGCCAGGCGCCCGAGGGTCGCCGCCATGCTGAAGGCGATCCACGCGATGGAGTCGCGCGAGGCCGCCGAGGCCAAGGCCCTCGAGGTTGCATCCGAACTCGAGAAGTCCAAGCTCAGGGAGGCCGCCATGGTCGTCAGGGACGGCTACGCCGAGACGCTGACGTACACCAGGTTCCCCCGCGAGCACTGGCGGAGGATCAGGACCAACAACGCCATCGAGCGCCTCAACCGCGAGATTCGCAGGCGCACGCGCGTGGTCGGCACCTTCCCCGACGGCAGGTCGGCCCTCATGCTCGTGACCGCGAGGCTCAAGTACGTTGCGGAGAGCTCCTGGGGCTCCCGGCGCTACCTGGACGTGACTCTGCTGGATGAGTAGCCGTACCGGAAGGCGGGTCAGTTAGGCTGTCGGAAAGTGCGCAAGAATCTTGACGGTACCCACGTAGGTGAGGTCGGCCGCGACGTGGGTGCGCGGCGCGTGGCCGTCGAACCCCCTCGCGAGCACGTTGCCGGCGGACGGCGGCTGCGCCGGCCGGGCGCCTCCCCTCGGCGCGCAGCCGGAGTACGCGCTCGCAAGCCCGTTCTCCCTCATGATCCGGCATATCCTGCGCCTGGAGGCGGTGATGCCGGCCCTCTCGAGGGCGACCTTCAGCCGCCTCGCGCCGTACCCGCCGCGCGACGCCTCGAACGCGCCGAGCACGTCGGGCTCGATCGGGTCGGGCGCCTTCGGGCGCGGCGGGTGCGCGAGCATCCGGTAGTGCGTGGAGCGGGGCACGCCCAGGATCCTGCACTGCGCTGATACCGGGTAGCGGCGGGCGTCGGCCGCCATCGCCGTCACCTTCGTGCGAGCATCAGCGCCGCTTGTTTTAGGACGTCGACCTCCATCCTGAGGCGGGCGTTCTCCCGCTCCAGCTCGATGAGGCGGTTCTGCTCGGGCGTCCGGTTGTCCGCGGCGGCGGTGGAGCCGCACGCGTGCACGCGGCGGATCCAGCGGTCGAGCGTCGACTTGCCGAGGTCGTACTCGCGCATCACCTCGGCACGGGGCTTGCCGGAGTCCACCAGAGCGACTACCTGCCTCCTGAACTCCTCGGTGAACTGCCTGGGGTGCCTCGGATCCCGCGTGGAGCCTCCCTTCCTCGAAGGGCTCTCGGACTCTCATCAGACTGTCCAAATAAGTATAGCCACATCAGCCACATCACTGGTCAAGCCGCAGGTACATGGACCCTGCGGCGATTGAGGGGCTGTGGGAGATTGTCGCGGCGCCCGTCCCCGACCCGACGGAGGAGCGTCTGGGGAGGGCGAGGGCGAGGATCGTCGTGCTCTCCGGGGCTTGACGAGGGGGCGGCGGCGTAGGTTCGGCTCATCAGGGATTCCGGGCGGAGGGCCCTACGCCACTTTTTGCGACGCTACCAAACTTGAGCATGAAAGATGTTGGAAGATGAATTTGATTGATTTGAACTAGCCAAAACCTCAGCAGTCGCAAGTAATACCGCTAGTCCCTCCTGAATAAATCGCGCGTGTAGACCTTGTCCGAAACGTCAGCGAGCTCCTCAGACCAGCGGTTCGCGATGATGATGTCGCAGCGGGACTTGAAAGCCTCGAGGTCGGAGGTGACCTCCGAGCCAAAGAACTCCTCCCCTTTGAAGCTCGGTTCGTAGACCATTACGGGAACGCCTTTCGCTTTGACGCGCTTCATGACGCCCTGAACGGAGCTGGCGCGGAAGTTGTCCGACCCGCTCTTCATAGTGAGGCGGTAGACACCGACCACAGGCTTGGAAACGCCCGCGTAGACGAGTCCCGCAACCCTCTTGAGCACCTCGTCGGCCACAAAGTCCTTACGGGTGGCATTGGAGTCGACGATGGCCTGGACGAGGTTCTGCGGGACATCGCGGTAGTTAGCAAGGAGCTGGCGGGTGTCCTTGGGGAGGCAGTAGCCACCGTAACCGAAGCTTGGGTTGTCGTAGAAGTCACCAATTCGGGGATCGAGTGACACTCCCCGAATAACATCCGCCGTCGAAAGCCCTTTAGTAGCGCAGTAGGTGTCGAGCTCATTGAAATAGGAGACGCGGAGCGCAAGGTAGGTATTGGCGAAGAGCTTCACCGCCTCAGCCTCTGTGCACCCGAGGACGAGCTTGGGAATTCCCATCGTTCCATCGGCGTTCTTACGGGACCTCTCGGCGGGATCCGCGCCCTCCTCAAGTAGCGAAGCGAACCGCTCCGCCGCTGCTACGGCATCGGCATCATCCTTTGGCGCTCCAACCACGATGCGGCTCGGGTGCAGGTTGTCGTAGAGGGCATGCCCCTCGCGCAGGAACTCGGGAGAGAAAATGATCTTAGAATCCCCTCGTTCCTCGCGAATACGCTCCGTATATCCAACGGGAATGGTCGACTTGATGACAATCCAAGCGTCCTGGTTCACCGAGCGCACAGCATCCATCGCGGCCTCCACGGCGCTGGTGTCGAACGAGTTGGTGTCCGTGTCGTAGTTAGTGGGGCAAGCCACCACCACGTAACCGGCGTTGCCGTAAGCCTCAGTGGCGTCCGTTGTTGCCTCGAAAGAGAGGCCAATTCCCTCCTGGCCCGCTAAGAACTGCTCAATCTCAGTGTCCTTAATCGGCGAGACGCCCCTTCTGAGCATCTCCACCTTCTTAGAAACAATATCTAATGCTTTGACGTCGTTGTGCTGACTGAGCAGCAAAGCAACGGACAGGCCAACGTAACCGGTTCCAGCAACCGCAATTCTCATACCAATCTCCCGTTCTTCCGTTTTCAAAGGACATGTCGTCTCGAAACGAGCTGACAAATTAAAGGAACGTTCGTGAGGCAATTTTGCACTCTCACGACAAAGGAACTAGCGTGAACCTAACACCTGTAGTAATCCTTGTACCATCTTGCGAACTCGCGTAACCCGTCTTCGAGGCTGGTTGACGGCTTGTAGCCGAAATCGCGCTCGAGTGCAGAGGTGTCTGCGTAGGTCACGGGCACGTCGCCCGGCTGCATGGGGACGAGCTCGCGGTGAGCTTCGAAGTCGTAGCCCTTAGGCAGGACGCCCTCCTCCACGAGCACGCGCTGCAGGGTGTCAACGAACTCCAGCAGCTGCACGGGGCGCGAGTTACCGATGTTGTAGACACGGTGCGCAGCCAGCGGCAGGCCGTCCGCGCCCTCGCGTACCTCGGGCGGGTTTGCCATCACGCGCACAACACCCTCCACAATGTTCCCCACGTAGGTGAAGTCGCGCTGACAGTCGCCCATGTTGTAAATCTTGATGGTGCCCCCGGCGCGAAGGGTGTTCGCAAACTTGAAGTAAGCCATGTCCGGCCTGCCCATGGGACCGTAGACCGTGAAAAAGCGCAGGCCCGTTGCGGGGATGGAGTAGAGCTTACTGTAGGCGGCCGCCATGAGCTCGTTGGATTTCTTGGTGGCGGCATAGAGCGAGACGGGCGAGTCGACGCGATCGGACTCCGAGAACGGCACCTTCTTGTTGCCGCCGTAGACCGAGCTCGAACTCGCGTACACCAGATGCTTCACCGGATGATGGCGGCACGCCTCGAGCACGTTGAAGAACCCGACGAGGTTGGAGTCAACGTAGGCCTTGGGGTTCTCGATGGAGTAACGAACGCCCGCCTGCGCGGCGAGGTTAACCACGACGTCGAAGCCCTTCTCGGCGAAGAGCCGCTCAATCAGGGCTGCGTCGCAGAGGTCGCCCCGAACGAAGGTGAACCTCCCCTCCGGGTCCGCCTCCCGCAGCATCCTTAGGCGGTCCTCCTTGATGCCAGGGTCGTAGTAGCTGTTTACATTGTCGAGACCGGTAACCTCGCAGCTCCCCTCCTCAAGTAGGCGCCTGCATAAGAACGCGCCGATGAAGCCTGCGGCACCTGTAACCAATATCCTTGTTTGCATTTTTAACCCTTTCTCGTGTTTCAAATCTTTCTGTTGATGTAGTGTTCTGTTGCGTTGTCGCATGCAATAATCCTGCAGGGGTTCCCCAAGACGATGGAGTGATCGGGTACGTCGCAGTTCACGTATGAATTGGGAGCAATAAGCACGTCGGAACCGACCTTTATCCCGCCCACAACCGTAGCGTTGACGCCAATCCAAACCTCATCGCCAATGCTCGGTGCGCCTTTCCGTTTCCCACGATTTTCACGCCCAATGGTCACGCCTTTATGGACGTTGCAATTTCGTCCGATAACTGCATCAGGGTTTATCGTGATATTGAACGCATGGCCGAGATATACTCCGTAACCGATATCTGTCTTTATTGGTATTTCCAGACCATACCTTTCCCGCATTCGGGCATGGAGGATTTTCCACAAAGGATTTCGCGATGTCTTAGCCTTTCTTAGCGCCCAAAGGAATCTCAGCGAATGGTTATTAAAAAAGATGCCTCTTCTGGATACCTAGCACGGTCGAGTGAATATATCCCGTGGGCCTCGTCAGAAAGGATCTCGCTCATTTATTTTGCCTTCCACGATACGGCGCTTGTCGCGCCAGGTCATTCCTTTTGTCATGACAAGCTCATCAAGATGCTTGACACGATATTGTTCGATTGTGCATAATGCGCGAGCGGGAACACCAGCCACAACAGTATTGTTGGGAACGTCATGCGTAACCACCGCGCATGTGCCGACAATGCAATTGCTTCCGATTGTCACGCCCGGCATAATCATCGCGTTCATCCCGATGTGACAGTTGTCGCCAATTTCAACCTTGCCGAAGAGATCCAACGCAGCGTATCTCTCGGGCCACAAGTGCCGCAGCACCCAGACGCCGCCATCGTGGGTCGTGGTCTTCACCCCCCCCGCTATGCGAACGTTGTTGCCAATCTTCACAAGATACGGCTCAGAACCGAAATCGAACCCGTTGAGAATCTCACAGCCCTCTCCCATCACGAGACCACGAGAACGGAGTATTTCAATCTTCTTCTTGTCCGAAAGTAGATGCCATTTTAGTTTCTCAATGATGCCCAAATGCCCTCTCACCACCATTACGTCTCGTCAAATTAAACTTGAGCTAAATCCCCATCCGGATATATTCCTCTGAATTGCGACAACACGAGCGCGTCAGCGTCTGCATGTTTGCAAACGTCATAACAAAGAGCGCATCGTCACACAGCGTATCCTCTATCTGACATTCAAAAACGCCGAATCCTCAGTGGATACATCATTGGACGCCGGAAGCGCTCGAGGCAATCCAGCGAGAGCTAATCGAATCGAACCGCTTCACGACTCTAGCGGGGTTGCCAACCGCAAAACAGTATTCCGGAATACTTCGCGAGACCACCGACTAGGTCCCCACAATAACCTTCCTGCCGATACGGACTCCCGGAAAAATGACCACGTTGTTGCCAATCCATGCGCCATCGCATGCCTCCACGAACTCAACTTGAAGATGGCTTGAAAGATACGAAATCGGTGCAGAATCCAAGCCATGGTTGTAGTCGATAACGAACACCTCTGACGCTACCAACATGTCACAGTCTATTCGGACGCTTCCAACGCACTGAATTATTATGTTTCTTGTCACTCTTGCTTCTCTGCCAATACGAGCTCGGGAGCCTTGGGCAGAGAAGCGCTGCCGTAAGAATCCCAGCAGTAAAGTCAACCCCTCACGCCAATTGGCGCAGCTTCCTCACATGAAACGCGCTGTGGAAGTCTGAACCGTACCCTCCGTCCAAGCGATACCGTAGGAATCACCCTACGAAACTTCACAGACTTGACAATGTTTTCAAATGCATCTTTCAGCCCAGAAATCAATAACTTGATCTTCCGCACAGTCGGGAAAACGATGCGGATTGGAATCAATTCAAAAAAACGTAGGAACTAACATCTTGGCGGTTGCCATCCCCACACGGCAGGAGAGTCGTAGGGACGATCCGGGTACGCACCATACTCAAGTCTTATGTCGAACCCGTTCTCAGCGATGAAGCGCTCGACGCGGTCTGCGAGTCTCTCCGGCCGCCCCGAGGAGATGTTGTAGATACCCGCACCGCTGTCGCCGGTAACAATATCCACCACCATCGAGCAGAACTCCGGATAGTCGAGGAAGTCGTACTGGTTCTGGCCCATGGTAAACGGGAAGGAGCTTTGCCCTGCTGCCGCAGCCTTGCAAATCTTGGAGAAGATTGATGAGCCGTAGGTTGCCTTGTCAACGATGTAATAGCCGCGCAACCACTGCAGTTCCGTCTCGGATTCCCTGCAGAGGAGCTCCGTCGCCTGGCGCAATGCGTTCTTGGCAATGCCGTACATGCTCTCGGGACTGCAGGGCGTTTCTGGCCTGATGCCACCCTCAAAATAGCCGACCTCGTGCATGCTGCCCATAACGGCGATTCTACCGAGCGGAGAGTCGGCAAGCCTCTTGATAAGCTCGACGTGCTTCGGAAGGTCCTCAATGTGTGCGTCAGAGTTATGCTTGAAACCGTCTCTCCACGCGAGGTGGAGAACGCAGTCTGGCTCGTCCATCTCGAAGAAGGGGTCCGCCATCTCAAAGGCGCTCCCTTCGACCATGCGAATACCCTCACCCAGATGGTCGCCCCTCAGATCGACAGCGACGACGTCGTGCCCCCGCCGTACGAGCTCGTGGCAGATTCCTGAGCCGAGAAACCCATTTGCCCCTGTCACTGCGACCTTCATTCAACCCCTCCAAATTGTTCTTTGAAACTCATGTGCTTCTTGTCCTTATCCGATATCACCAACCTGCCCCGGTCCAGAATGTCATCCCCCGGAAGCGCCGGCCACGCGATTCCAATTTCGGGGTCATCCCACATGAGCCCACCCTCGTCGTTAGGATGGTAGACGTCGTCACACTTGTAGGCGAAGACGACGTTGTCGCTCAGCGCGAGAAACCCATGAGCAAACCCGCGTGGGATGAAGAACTGCCTGCGGTTCTCGGCGGAGAGGACGACGCCCTCCCACTTTCCAAAGGTCGGGCTACCCGGCCGCAAATCGACCCCAACATCGAACACCGTTCCACAGATAACCCGGACGAGTTTACTCTGCGGATGGTTGATTTGAAAGTGAAGGCCCCTGAGGACCCCCAATGAACTCGAGGACTGATTGTCCTGAACGAAGTCAACTTCGATGCCGCCAGCCCTGAAGTCCGAGACCTTGTACGTCTCCATGAAGCTCCCACGTGCATCCCCGTAGCTCCTGACATCCACAATTTTCACGCCTTCAATGGAGGTATCTGTGAATGTGAAGTTCCCGCTATCGATGCGTTTGCCTTTCATCGTCAACTCCCTACTGCCCTTGGGCGGCGTACTTGGCCTCGGTGGCCGCCTTGGCGGGGCGCCACCAAGGCTCATGGTCGGCGTACCACTGGATGGTCTGCTCGAGGCCGCTTTCGAAGTCGGTGTGAACGGGCTCCCAGCCGAGCTCGCGGCGGAGCTTTGTGGGGTCGATCGCGTAGCGGCGGTCGTGGCCGGGGCGGTCGCGCACCCAGTCGAAGTCATCCTCCGCCTTGCCCATGACGCGCAGAATCGCGCGCAGGACGTCGATGTTAGACCTCTCGCCGTCGGCGCCGATCAGGTAGGTCTCACCGATCTGGCCCTTGGTGAGGATTGTCCAGACCGCCCTCGAGTGGTCCTCGGTGTGAATCCAGTCACGGACGTTGCGGCCGTCGCCGTAGAGCTTCGGGCGCTGACCGTCCAGAATATTCGTAATCTGCCTCGGAATGAACTTCTCCACGTGCTGGAAGGGGCCGTAGTTGTTCGAGCAGTTGGAAATCGTCGCCCTCACGCCGTAGGTCCTCGTCCAAGCGCGCACGAGCATGTCGCTCGCGGCCTTGGTGGAGGAGTACGGGCTCGACGGGTGATAGGGCGTCTCCTCGGTGAAGCGCGCCGGGTCGTCGAGCGCGAGGTCCCCGTAGACCTCGTCGGTGGAGACGTGGTGGTAGCGCACGTCGTGCCTCCGGCACGCCTCGAGCAGGCGGAACGTGCCGTAGACGTTCGTCCTCACGAACGGCTCGGGGTCCGCGATCGAGTTGTCGTTGTGGCTCTCGGCCGCGTAGTGCACGACCGCGTCGTGGCCGGGCACCAGCTCGTCCAGGAGCTCAGCGTCGCATATGTCGCCCACCACGAGCTCCACCCGGTCGGCCGGCAGCCCCGCGATGTTCTCCGGGTTGCCGGCGTAGGTGAGCCTGTCGAGCACGGTCACGTGCACGCCGGGGTGCTCCCGCACGACGTAATGGACGAAGTTGCTGCCGATGAAGCCGCAGCCGCCCGTGACGATGATATTCTCATAGTTACTCATCTCTGAAACCCTCCGAAACAAAGAGACCCCTGCTCGCGACGCCAGAGAGGTAGCGCCCGTACTCGGACTTGCCAAACTCCTGGGCGGCCGCGGCAAGCTCCTCCCTTCCAATCCACCCACTAAGGAAGGCGATCTCCTCTAGGGCTCCAATTTTCAGCTCCTGGTTCTGCTCGACTGCGCGCACAAATTCCCCCGCACGGTACAGGCTCTCCATCGTTCCGGCATCCAGCCAAGCGGAGCCGCGGTGCAACAACCTGACGCTTAGCTCCCCTTCCTCAAGGTACATACGGTTGAGATCCGTTATCTCGAGTTCCCCTCGCTCGGAGGGGACGACGCGATGCGCCAGCTCGCACACCCGATTGTCATAGAAGTAGAGACCGGTTACCGCGTAATGGCTCCTGGGATGTAACGGCTTCTCCTCGAGCGACACCGCCTTCATCTTATCGTCGAACTCCACGACCCCGAACCGCTCCGGATCCTTGACGTAAGACGCGAAGACCGTCGCCCCCCGCCGTCCCTCAGCGACGGAGCGGAGCTCGTCGGTAAGTCCACCCCCGTAGAAGATGTTGTCACCGAGCACCAAGGCGCACGGTTCCCCAGCTATGAACTCCTCCCCTATCAGAAATGCCTGAACAAGGCCCTCCGGCCTCGGCTGAACGGCATACTCGATGCGCATCCCAAGGCGCGAACCGTCCCCGAATAGCGTCCTGAACCCTGAAAGGTCGCGCTCGTTCGATATGATGAGAACATCTCTGATTCCGGCAAGCATGAGAATAGAAAGTGGGTAGTAAATCATCGGCTTGTCATAGACGGGAAGCAGCTGCTTGCTCGTCGATAAAGTGAGTGGGTAGAGACGGGTACCCGTGCCGCCAGCCAGTACGATGCCCTTCAAATTGGTACCTCCATCCGATTGGTAAGATATGCGCTCTAGCAAGTTCCGCTACCCAGCCTTCTCAACGTTCTTTCCGCGATATATCTTGGCAGCAGCAATGATGCCAACGATTGCGAGGAGCGCGCAAGCAAGGTAACGGATTGTCGCAAGTTGGTAGAAAACCAAACCGAGCATAATCAGACAAATAACAACGAGTGTGACAACGAAGATGAGACGATCATTGTAGACAGGAGTCTTTCTACCCTCCTCTGCCGCAGCCCGCTGTGCCCAGAGATACTGGGGTAGCACGAGCGAGACGTATCCGACAAGCGTCACCCAAGCGGCAACCTTGTAACCGAAAACCGGGATGAGTGTAAGGTTGAGCACGATGTTGACCACCGCCGCGGCTACAGCGGAAAACATGATGTACTTTGTCCGATGATGGTAGACGAGGACGTTGGAATACATGTTCGAGACAGACGTTAAAAAGACCCCCGCTGCAATGGGAGGCATAATGTCCAGAGCTATCATGTACTCCTCGGTAGCAAGGACTCGGATTATCTCGGGCCCGAGCCAAGAGATGACCACTGAAACGGCACCGAACCCCATAAGGAGCTGAAGCGAGGTTCTGCGGATGCCTCGATGTCCCTCTTCCTCAATGTGCTGGTAAAGGTAGGGTATGAAGGAGGAGTTGATAGCAGTCCACACGAATGTCGAAATCGTGCTCGCAGAGTACAGCGTGCCATAGATGCCCGCCTCACTCTGGCCCACCATGTTCGCGATGAGTACCCTGTCGGAGACACCCAGCACCTGACTTGCGATGGAGTAACCTATAAGTGGCAGGCTGAGCGAAAGGGAGTACCTCCAATACCGCGCGTCGAAGAAGGTCCTACCTCTGGCCATGGTAACCAACCATGCAACGGTGCAGAATCCATAAACGACCGAATAGTTCCCGAAGAGTCTGCCCTCTGCAATGGAGTCCGATCCCATCGAGCCGAGCTTTAGCACAACTGCCACAGAAAGTGCAGTCGCTGCAACCGCCTCAATGACGGTCAAAAGCGAGGCGAGACGATACTTATACTCATACCGTTGCCTCAACGTCCAGAAGTCCCAAGCTGGGCTCACCAGAAACCCGACAAGCATGAGCCCCATAAGATGCGGAGGGAGCCCCGTGAAAGAAGACCAGAAGTCGGGTGCGGCGAAATAGATGCCCGCCAGGAGCAATGCCATGAGAGACGTGAGCGAGAGCACCGATGACTCGTACTTGTCACGCTCGTCTGCGAATTCCTTCATCGCAAGGGAATATCCTCCCGAGGAGAGCGCCAGTGTTGCAACCACACTGATCATCGAAAACCAAGAATTATACAGGCTCACGACGCCAATCTCCGCAGTCGACATGATGCGCGTGAAGATCGGCATAGAGACGACCGCAAGTCCCCTAGAGAACACGCTGGCAAACGTGAAGGCAACGGCAGACTTCGCCTCACGACCAACCTTTTTCTTATTCAACTATTCCACCTTCAAAATCTATGTATGAAGAAATCTATTGCATGAAGCGGCTAACCCAGCTCCGAACCGAATAGTACTCAACATCAGCTAACTCGTATGGACGGAAGGGCCTATTAATGAAGTCAGAGAGGGCGTCAATGTCAGGCTTAGCCAAATCAAGGATGAAGACATTGCCGCTTTCATAGAACGGCGCGTCGGCAACATGTTTATTGGTCGTCACGAGCTTCTTCCCAAGGAAGAGGGCCTCCATAACTCGCATGGAGAAACCGAACTGCCCCTCTTGGGCGATATCGAGTAATGCAACGGAACTTTCTGCCAGTCTGAGGTAGTCCGCATAACCAATATACTCGCTCGTGAAGAACACATCAGTGTCAAGGTCGTCTGGCTTGTGATCGCCCACGACAATAGCATTTACCTTTGCCCCGGCATCACGCAGATGGGCCACGGCACGGAAAATGTCCTCGACGCGATCCTTCGCCTTTCCGATAAACATCACATCGCTGTTAATATCACACTCAGGAAGATTCAGCTTGGGATCATACATTATTGTGTTGAACTTCAACCCATAACGCGCACAAATCCCCTCGTCATAGGAATAGTACGAGAAGCCGTGCCGCTCCGCATTCTCCTTCAGCGAAATGAAGGAACTCTTGCCGTAGTCAATATTCCATCCGTAGAGGTACAGCTCAGCACTAGAGTTCATCCTCGAAATCTCGCCGAGAAGCTTTGCGTCCAACAAGCAACAATAATCGAGAACCACAATTTTACCGAATTGCGGAAGCCGCTCGTACCAATCCCCATAGAAGCTTTGCTGTGATAAGCCGAGCTTCCTTCTAACCAGTCTAATCTTAGACTTGAATGAGGTGCAGCCTTGATAAAGCGAGGCGATCTCGATGTCCGGATCTTGGAACCATGGGAAAAAATACATGTCGGCGTTGGCGGTCAGAACAAGCGTCTTCATCGGCTGGCACCTCGCTTCGAGCTATGGCTCCCCTCTCTCGCCAATGGCCATCCCCGGCCAATCGCGATATACATGGGAATCATCAACAAACTGGGATATAACAAATGCGTCTGAGAAGCAGTTGTATTGAGGAACAGCAATATGAATAAAGTTGATGACAGTAGGGGGCAGCCTGATAATACGGGATAGAAAACCATCAACATAACGAGCGCCCATCCAATTACTCCATAAGTAGCACCATACTGGAAAAAGCTCGCTGCAACCGGTCTCCCACCCATGCTCTCTGCAAGAGAACGCAACGCGTCAGATCCAACTCCGAGAGGATGTTCAACGATTGACTCCAAGCTCGCCTGAATCATGATCATCCTGGGAGCACCTGTTCCTTTAGAAAGGTCGATCCCTTGTCCTCCACCCGAAATCTTCTGAAGAATTTGAGTATAAAAGACACTTTCGGTGCCATTAAAAGACCAGTCAATCATTAGCACAATGGCGATAACAACGATTGCAATGCCAAGAATCCCCTTTGCGCTCATCCGCGTTTCTTTGTTTCGTCTAAACAGATAGAAGAGTACAACCAACAACATCCCCAGGTAACCGGTTGTCGACTGACACGTTATAAGAGCAAGAAGAATTATTACTATAGACAGCTTCCAGCCTCGCTTTGATTTCCACTGAATTCGGTCATTCCAGAACAGAAGCAAGAATAGGGCGGAATTCAGCACAACCTGGTATTTTCCTGGTTCGGTAAAAATGCCTGTATTGCGCGATGCATGGAGATCGGACCAACTATAAAGCAACATACCATGACCATAGTGCTGGACACCCCAAGGCGGCGTACCCTCATAGTCTGTCGGAAACACTGGCATCAGCAAATCGCGAAACGAAGGAAAGGCCAGAAGCAACGCCCACATCACGACGCTGATTGAAGCGAGCACAACGACAGCATTAATCCAACGGTGCAAAAAATTCTTATAGTCACAGCAAATTGCCATCTGAGTACAGACAACACATGCTGCAAACCCAAGAAATGCTTCTATTCCAACACCGCCAACTAAAGACCTGGTTTCAAAGGTGTTGATAAGAAGCAATGTAATAAAGCAGATTCCATAAGAATCGCGATACCTGCTACTAAACAACACGCAGAAGATAAAACATCCGAGCATGATTCCATAAAGCGCAGTTCCTCCATAAACAAACATGAGAGAGCTTCCTGGGACCAAAAGCATAAGATAGATTAAAAAATACTGGAGGACCGCGCGGCGACGAGACGTATGCTCGCAAGAAAGAACAGCTTGCGATTTTTCTTTTACAACCTGCGATGTCATTGTTGATGCTACACGTACCCTCATTTCCAATCACCGCCTGGTCTGCCGAAGATATAACTCTCCCATTGGCTCCCCACCCGATCGGCGCTCAGCAATTCTCGAATCTTAATCGCATTTCTTGACAGTTCATTCGCATAATCTTCGTCGTCAACTATACGGAGCAGTGCATTCGCCAAGGACGTGTCATCATCGATCTCAACAAGCATTCCGTTAACACCGTCTATAATGAACTCTTCAGCGCCTCCACCTCCGCACCGCGTTGCTACAGACGGAACCCCCATGGCCATCGACTCGATTAGCGCATTAGGCATACCCTCGAATCGCGAAGACAGAACGAATGCTCGAGAGTTGCATATAGATTCGACCGCTTGTTTGCTGAACCCCATAAAATCGACTCGCTCTCCGATACCCAGCGACTCGGCGAGCTGCTTAAGATTTTCCTCACGAGGCCCTGTTCCGAAAATCTCCAAACGTAATGAAGGATGCACCTTGTGAACCAGCGCAAAAGCCCTGAGTGTCATCTCATGATTTTTTTGTTCTACCAATCGGCCGGAAGTAGTAATGACATTGCGTCGAACACCATGACAAACTTCGGGAAGCAAAGGGGATAGAGGATTCGGAATTACCTTTCCTTTTTCTTGAATATTACGTGGGAACGCTTCTTTCTGGCTCTGAAGCTGAAATATCACCCCAGCAGCACGCCCATACACACGATTGCGCACAAGCTCAAGTGCTCGATTTCCATTGAAATCCTCCGAAGGGACATTCCTTACCGATACGTAGACGTCGTTCGGCAATCCAAAACAGGCCGCAATGGTTATCAGATTCTGATTGGGCATAAAAGACAGAAATTTTGCCTCAGGGAATCTCTTTGCAATTCTTCGGATTGCAAAGGTTTGGCCGGCTGCATCGTTCCGCCCCTCGTTACAAGTAAGCATAAGCTTGACACCTTTAGGCAAATCATATGCCAAGCGATTCTCTTTTGTGATGCACACGGTAAAACGATAGCCATGCTGCACAAAGTAGCGGGACAACTCTACAGCAACCCGCTGAGCCCCTCCACCGGCCATGAATGGATCGACAAAAATAATATGACCCGCTTTGACTGAACTCATTAGTTTGCTTTCTTTTGCTCGGAAAAAGCCAAGGCACTACGGTACACATCGGCCAGCTCAGTGCGCAAATATTGAATATTGTACGTTGAATTAGCTATTTCCCTTGGAATAGCCTCGCTTCTTAATGCCGTTCCATTCAGCAATTCAACAACTACGTCTGTCCATTTCTCCGGGCTATCAAGCTCAAGGATGGTGCAGTTGTCCTTGCAGAGAACAGCATGAGGGTTAACATGGCTAGAAACAACCAGAGGGAGCCCACTTGCCTGAGCCTCAATAAGTGTAAGCGGAATTCCCTCATATAATGAAGGAAATAACAGGATATCCATTGCTGAATAGTATGGTGCGACGTCACTCACATTTGAAAGAAAACGAACGTTATCTGATAATCCTAATTTGGCAACTTGAGCCTCAATCTGTCCCCTCAATTCACCATCACCGACAAGAACAAGTACCGTGTTCGGAATACGTTGCACAAGATAATAAAAGCAACGCACTAAGAATGCATGATTCTTCACAGCGCTGAATCGACCAACGTGGCCAATCACAAATGCACTCTGGTCAATAGATAATTCTCTTCGTATTGTCAATCGAGATGATTTCCTAAAGCGAAAACGCTCTAAATCGACCGCATTTGGAATAACGCGACTGTCAGCATCATGTCTCCAGTGCTTACCGTAAAGCCAGGATCCTGCTTCCTCGGAGCAGGCAAGATATATGTCAGCGTGCTTCCAGATTGAGTGGCACATCATATCCTTTGCGAGAGATCGTACTCCCTTTCCATTCGAGGTATTGTGACTGTGAGCTATGGTTGCTAGACCATGCCTCTTAGCGGACCTTAAATATAGACTTGCTGTGGACCGAGAATGACCATGAATAATGTCATATTCCCTATGTGCTGAAAAGAATGCATCCCACTTACGCTCATACCTTCGAAAGTTTAAGTATGTTGGAGTCGGAAATTGATAAAGTTTAGATCCCATATCCTGAATGGGGTTTTTATAAAAGTCACAATCATCATGATCGACAGCAAAATCAAATTGGAATTCGGTCCCTTGCAGTATCTTACTAGAATTAAATGCAAAAGCCTGAACACCACCAGCATCAAGGCTGCCAATCATCTGGAGAATCTTAATCACCGCATATCACCATTACCGTACACGACGCTCTTGTAGACGTTCAGTGTCAAATCAACTGCGCCATCCCAGCTAAATCGATTGCAGACATAATCAGATGCCTCGCTCTTTAGCGATCGAATTTTTATCGGATTATCTAACAGCTCCTGAAGCCTATAACGACAATCCTCTACATCACCAGCGCGGAAATAACACGCATGGGTGCCCGCAGGCTCTGTATTCTCGGGAATATCTGAGAGAAAGCAGCAATTTCCATAGCTTAAAGCCTCTAGTAGTGAATTCGACATGCCTTCCAGATAACTTGGGAGCGTAAATAGCCATGCGTTACTGTATAGTTCTGCAACCGTGCTACCTGTTACATAGCCGACAAAATGTATGCGGTTATCATCAGCAGCAAGCAGCTTAAGCTGCGTCAGGTATTCAGAACTATCAGCTCCTCCAGCGATTACAAGCTTCTTTTCGGTCTTCACTTGCTTATATGCCCGAATCAACACATCAAGACTTTTTTCAGGGACGATCCGAGATAAATACAAGATATAGCCGTTCTTCTCAAGTCCAAAACGACTGTTAATTTCATTTGGCGAGAGCAGCTTTGGTCGATCTACTCCGTTATAAAACAAAATAGAGTCAGCACCATATTCATCCGAAATATACTTCTGCATATTCTTTGAGAGAACCATAAGGGCGTCCGCCTTGGTGGCTGCGAAGCGCTCACCACGTCTTAAATACC
Organism: uncultured Coriobacteriaceae bacterium; assembly: GCA_944321435.1. Lineage (GTDB taxonomy): Bacteria > Actinomycetota > Coriobacteriia > Coriobacteriales > Coriobacteriaceae > CALUOB01. Next base: position 20,300 of record CALULH010000026.1, read on the forward strand.
ATGAAGCAAAGCGGCCCCACTTACTTCTCTGTGAGTCAATGCCGTGCAGAGACGCAACGCATTTCATCCCCAGTTTTTTCGCTAAGCCAACCATTGCACAAGGGCCCGATGCACGATAGCTCACAACGTCATAATGACCAAACGCTGCCCGTAAAGTAGCCAAAAAGGAGTACACCACAGCATTCAATTTTTGATTTTGAAACGTGGGAATCGTGATTATTCTAACACCTTTGTATTCATGCAGTCTCTCGCATTTCCCTGAGTATTTATCGGCACCACCACGGTTATATACATGAACCTCGTGACCCAGAGCTGCCATGCGAACAGCATGCTGCTCTACACCTTTCTCTATCCCGCCTTCATTTGACGGAATTCGCTTGTGTCCAATGATTGCGATTTTCATTGAGCTACTCCCCTTGGAATGTCAGCACGCAGCCCACCGTCTGGACAATCAGCTTGACGTCGGTCCAAAGGCCGCATTGCAGGATGTAGAGCAGGTCGAGGTCGACCCACTCGTCGAAGGTGATGGAGTCGCGGTTGCGCCTCGTCTGCCAGTAGCAGGTGATGCCCGCCTTCACCAGAAGGCGCTGGCGCTGGCGTGGTGTGTACTCGGCGACCTCGGAGGGCAGGGCGGGCCTGGGACCCACCACCGAGAGGTCGCCCTTCAGGACGTTGACGAACTGGGGCATCTCGTCGAGCGAGGTGCGACGCAGCAGGCGACCGACGCGCGTCACGCGCGGGTCGTCGCGCATCTTGAAGACGGGTCCGGTCTTCTCGTTGAGCGCCTTCAGCTCGGCGAGGCGCTCCTCGGCGTCCGCGAACATGCTGCGGAACTTGTACATGGTGAACTCGCGCCCGTCCTTGGTGACCCGCCTCTGCATGAAGAGGACCGGGCCCTCCGGGTCGTCGAGCTTGACGGCGACCGCGATGACGGCGAAGAGCCAGCAGAAGCAGGTCAGGACCATCAGGCTGAAGACGACGTCGAAGGCGCGCTTGACGAAGCGGTAGGCGTAGCGCCTCGAGAGCCTCTCGGCCGCGGCGACGACCTCGGGGTCGCGCCCCTCTGATGCCGCGGCCTTCTTCATGACGTTGTCTGCCATCTAAGCCACTGCCCTGAGGCCTCGGAGGGAAGCCGCGCCACGGGCGCAGCGACGCCGTCCCTGGGCGGCCCCGAGGCCCCCGGAAACGGCGAAAGACAAGAATTGGAAGCTGGTATAATGGGCTTGCGCAACCAGGAAAGGTTCCGGTCGACGCTCGCATTTATGCAGGTCAAGTGAGTAATTTACTGGATGCGATAAGGATTTGGTCGGCTCCCCGTCGCCCGGTGTCCCTATTATTACCGGAGCCAGCGAAGTCTTGCGGATGAAGCGCCCCACGCGCGTGATGCGCGGGTCGTCGGCCATCTTGAACACCGGACCGGTTTTCTCGTTCGACGCCTTGAGCGCCTCCAGGCGCGCCTCGGCGTCCACGCACATGCTCCTGAGCTTCAGCATGGTGAACTCGCGCCCGTCCTTGCCCACGCGCTTCTGCAAAAAGAGCGGGGAGCCATGCGGGTCGTCTAGAACAATGGCGACGCAAGCCAAAGCCATGGGCAACAACGACACGCACAGTGCGGCAGAGCTGAAAGCTATATCGAACACCCCCTTTGCGAACGCGTAAAGCGGGCGCTCGGCAAACCCCTGGGCGATGTTCGAGCAATTGCGCATCGCGAGTTCAGAAGCCTCAAGCTTCTCACTTGGTAGGGCAGACGAGACAGACACATCGGTTCCGCCTTTAACGGGGCTGAGTAAGCCAGACCCGTTTGTCCCACCCGCGGGGTCAAGGTGACCCCGCAAGGACTTATTACTTTGCAGCACTTCGCACATACCGTTCCAAACTGCTTCAACGAACTCTGATCATCGCTTCGCGATGACCTCCAGCCCCACCTTCACGCGCTTCTTGCGTCCCAACAGAGGTACTTCCAGCTCGGCTTCGCGCTTGTGACGGTCAATTTTCTTGATCTCGAGCTCGTGGCCCTTCAAAGGCCCTCGCATCACCAACACCCGGTCACCCTCGATGATGCCCGTGCTCATGGGCACCACGTGGTTCTCGACGTTGGCAAAGGCGTTGAGCCACGCCACCTCGTCGGTGCTCAAAGGCGTGAAATGCTCGCCGTTACCGCCTAGAAGGCGCGTAAACGCGGGGACAGCCGCCAGCTTGGCGACCAGCTCGTCCGGTTGCCTGGTTTGGATGAAGATGTAGCCGGGCAAAAGACGCATGCGCGCGGGCTTCCACTCGCCGCGCTCCGCCCGAAGGGTCTCGTATTGGGGAACGAAGCAATCCTCTACGGTACCACCCAGGTGCCTGAGCACGCTTTTACGCGTGCGCTCCTCGGTGCCGGCCCGAACTTGGATCGCATACAACGCAGATGCGGCCATGGCACCACCTACCTTCTCGCTAGGGATATGCTGCGCCATACGCCGTCTGGGCTGCGTAACGGGAGTATTCACGCCTTCACGTGACCGGGCAACGTGATACGCAACGATTGCCGGCTGGAAGGATTGTGCAGGAGTTTCCTGCGCCGAGCCCACGGAAGAACGCGTTGCTTGAGTTGGAAGCTTGTGGATCGGCCGTGAGCTCGGCGGAGGAAACTCCGAGGCGTCGCAAGATATACGCGACGCCTGGAACAATTATGAGTAAGGATGCGCGCTATGATTGCCACGCGAAGCAGGACTGGTTTCGGCTGTTTTTGCACCGTGCCCCGCGTTGAGAATGAACTGCGCGGTGGAATCCGGCGCGGGTGCAGAAGCACGCTCTTCTCCCCCACCCTGCTCTACGTGAAAAGATGAGCCGACAGTATGCTGGTGTGCTTTTGTCCGAGCAGGTGCTTCCACAATCTGTGGGGCATCCATCGAGGACCGACGGCCCTTTTTGTAGTCACCGTAATAGTAGGAGTCACGCTCAGTCTCACAGCAGTTGATGACCGTGCCGATAACGTTAACGTCGGCCTTCTCGAGCTGCTCCATAGAGGCGCGCACGTCGTCGCGCTTCACGTAGTCCCAGCGCGCCACAAGCAAGGTGGCGTCCGCTGCCGCACCCACCACGGCACCATCTACGTATGCCGAGAGCGGCGGCGTGTCAAAAACCACGTAGTCGTAGGCGTTGCGCAAGCGCTTGACCAGCCCGCGGAACTGCGCCGAGGCAAACACGTTGGAAGGATTGGGCACGCCGGGCTCGCAGTCCAGAAACTGCATCCCCGCCGTTTGGGTGGGAACCACCGCGTCGGACAAGCTCACGCGCCCCAGCAGAACGCTGTACAGGCCGGTGCGGGCATGTGCGCCCAACATGGCAGCCAAGCTCCTGCGGTGCACGTCGCACTCTACCAAGAGCACGCTGTTGCCGTTCTCAGCCAGCGCTTGTGCCAAGTTGGTGGCAATAGTGGTCTTACCCTCGTTGGGAACCGAGCTAGTGATGGCGATGGTATCCACCGGCTCATCAGCACCGGCAAAGCGGATGTTAGCAACCAGCGTGTCTATGGCGTTGCGCAGCCGCGTGAGATCTGCGACGGGATTCTGCTTAGCCACGGGCGTTACCTCCCTCGCGCACATAGGGCACGCGGCCCATAATGGGCAGGCCAGTAATGTCTTCCAGTGTTTCCTCGCTGCGAATACGCGTGTTAAGGAAGTCGGAAAGCACGATGATCACAGCGGCAAGCGCAAAGCCGTTGAGCGCAGCCACCATCACGTACGGCGGCCGATTCGGCCCACTCGGTCCTTCGGGACGCTGGGCGTCGTCAACAGAGTTCACCGACTCAACGCCCATAACCTCTTGCGCCACCTCGGAGACCTTCTCAGCCAGGGTGTCGGCAACCTTCACAACCGCATCAGGATCAGACCCGGTTACGGAAAGATCGATCACCCGCGAGCTATCGCTCGAACTTACCTGGATATCAAACGCGTCGAGGTTCTCCAGCCCAAGCGCCTGCGCCGTCTCGCGCACCACGCGGCTGGAGGTGAGCAGGTCGGCCACGTCGGTGGTAATCATCTGAGAGGAGTTGAGGTCGCTCTGCAGCGTGCTGCTGTTCGCTCCAACTGCCGCGGACCCGTCGGCACTGGTGTTGGCAGCAGCCCCCACCATCACGAACATGCTGGTGGTCGCCGTGTAGCTGTTCTGCATGAATAGGTAAGCGTACGCACCCACTACCAGCGCAAACGCCACCGGCAGGGTTATAAGCAGCCGTATATGTTTCTTGAAAAGGGAAAGCAGCTCGGCAAACGTCATGCGGCCCACCTGCCCTTACTGCTTGTAAGGACATATGCGCTCGCAGCGGGGGTTAAGCTAGGAGCGCCCCCCCCGCGCGGGTATATTTTTGCTCCCAACGGAGCATGCAGCAAAGCTTTGCCGTCATTGCGTCACCCATCTGCCGTAAGCTAAATGTTTACCGTGTAAGCAACGTCTACGATTATGACCGTCATTCAAACCCGGCGCAACCCGCGTTGGAAGACCTTGCTAAAAGATAACATGAGAAACGGGTGCGCAGGCTGTTATAGCATGCGGGCGATGCCGCGGCACCGTCCGGCACGGTGTATGTAGTGGCTACGCGCCAGCTGCGGCCCACTCGTCCTCGCGGAAGGGGCCCGGCACTTCAAACGCAGGACCATCTTGGGAAATGAAGGCATCAGCAGCAGGTGCCGCAGCAGGTTTCTTGCGGAAGCGCCCCGTTAGCCTGCCGAAAAACGACGCGCTCTCGTGGTTACGCAGCGCGTAATCGCAGGTGACCGTGCAAAACGCAAAGTGCTGGGTAAGGCGTGCCTTGGCGTCCTTGGGCATGGGAACAGCGTTTGCCTGCCCCATAAGCATGGAGTAGCGCGCGCTTGCCGCGTTGGCCGCACCTGTAGAGGCAAAAACTGCCTCCCAGGTAAAGCCCGTGGACTTCTCGCCCGCCCGTGCGGCCAGGCGCTCAAGCGAATGGGAAACAGCGGCGGCGTCCCCTCCCTCGCCTTCGGCAATCCCGTGAGCCGTTGCGTCAGCGTCGGCCGCGTCCTTCCCCACAAGCGACACAAGCCCCTCGTAAGCAACCTGCAGCGCCTCGCGGAAAGCCCCTTTGGCCTCGGCGATATGCGCTCGCATAAGGCACGCGTCAGCCCGCGCCGCACCAAGCTCCTCGGCGCGCGCGAGCTCGCGCGCAGCCTCGTCTACTTCACCTGCCGCAACCCGCTTCCAAGCCGTCGCCAGCGCCGCAAGCATCTCGCTTCTCTCCTGCATCAAGCATCCTCTTTCTCCGGTCAGTTTTGTTGCATTGTAACGCCGCGCATACATGCCCATACGCACCAACCGGAACCGTTTGACAGAGGAAAAGGACGCAGACAAACAGCTGCAGCAGCCACTCACGCCTCGTCACACAGAAGCGGCCCGGGGCGCTGCGTTTGGCGCACCGGGCCGCTGCAACACAACAAGCCGCGCTCGGGGTTACTTTCCGCCCTGCAGCTTGCGCATCTGCTGTTCCATCTCGCGCAGGGTGTTCATGTCCATCCCCGCGCCGCCGGGCATACCGCCCATGCCGGGGATCTTGGGCATGCGCATCTTCCTGCCGCGCTTCCCGCGCTTGCCGCCCACGCCCATCTGCTGGGCCATGGTGCGCATCTTGCCCATCATCTTGTTCATCTCGCCCCACTGCTTGATGAGGGCGTTGACCTCCTGCACCGTCGTGCCGGAGCCCCTGGCGATGCGCGCGCGACGCTGCCCGTTGATGGTCTTGGGCTGGTTGCGCTCCTCCTTGGTCATGGACAGGATAATGGCCTCGTTCTTGGTGAAGACGCTCTCGTCAACGTCGCCTACCTGGCGGGTCACGCGGTTGCCCAGAAGCCCCAGGATGGACTTGGCGCCGCCCATCTTCTTGATCATGCGCATCTGGTCGAGCATGTCGTTCATCGTGAAGCCCTCGCGCAGCATCCGCTCGGCAGCTTCCATCTGCTCGGCGTCGGCCATCTCCTGGGCCTTCTCGATGATGCCCACCACGTCGCCCATGCCGAGGATGCGCTTGGCCATGCGCTCGGGGTTGAAGACCTCCAGCGAGTCGGGCTTCTCGCCCATCGAGACGAACTTGATCGGCTTGCCAGTGACCTCGCGCACGGAGAGCGCACCGCCGCCGCGGGCGTCGCCGTCGAGCTTGGAGATGATCACGCCGTCGAAGTCCGTGCGCTCGGCGAAGGTGCTGACCACGTTCACGATATCCTGGCCCGTCATGGCGTCCACGACCATAAGGACCTGGTCGGGCTTCACGGCGCGCTTGATGTCCACGGCCTCCTGCATCATCTGCTCGTCGATCTGCAGGCGGCCGGCGGTGTCGACAATGACCACGTCGCGCAAGTGGTCCACCGCCTCGCGGATGGCGTCCTGCGCGATCTGAACCGGGCGCGCGCCGTCACCGCGGAAGACCGGGACGCCGATCTCCCCGCCGAGCGTGGCCAGCTGGTCGGCCGCGGCGGGACGGTAGACGTCGCACGCGGCGAGCAGCGGGCTCTTGCCCTGCTTCTTGAGCAGATAGGCGAGCTTCACGGCCGCGGTGGTCTTACCGGAGCCCTGAAGGCCCACGAGCATGATGACGTTGGGGATGCGGCTCGAAAGCACGAGCTTGCTCTCGGTGGAGCCCAGAAGCTCGATCATCTCGTCGAGCACGATCTTCACGACGTTCTGCGCCGGCGTGAGCGAGTCCATGACCTCGGCGGTGAGGCAGCGCTCCTTGGTGCGGGCGACGAACGCCTTCACGACCTTGAAGTTGACGTCGGCTTCCAGCAGCGCCATGCGGATCTCGCGCATGGCGGTATCGATATCAGCCTCCGTGAGCTTGCCCTTGCCGCGCAGCTTGTCGAACGTATCGTTGAGGCGATCGGAAAGATTGTTGAACATGCGGTAACTCCTAACACAGAAGCGCCGGGCGAGAAGTACCCCTATGGTAACGCAGCTGCCCAGGCTGGGCGGGGCTTACGGGCCGGGTGTGACGTCAGGCCCTTCCCTTTTCCGAGCGCCCCAAAGGAAGAACCAGGCGCAAAGGAAACGCAGGGCGAGGCCGGCGCGAGGTTCCGGCGATTTCTGAGCCCGGCTTTGCGCTGCGCGAAGCGCGCGCAAAGATGCGGGCGAATTATGAGCCGGGGCCTCGCGCCGGCCTCGCCCGAACAACTCAGTTATTTCTCGTCCGCGCCGGTGAGCGCGCGGCAGAAGTCGAGCGCGTTGAAGGGCTGGAGGTCCTCGACCTGCTCGCCCACGCCCACGCGCAGGATCGGCAGCTTGAGCTTATGCGCCACGGCCAGCGCGATGCCGCCCTTGGCGGTGCCGTCGAGCTTGGTCATGACCACGCCGTCGAGCCCCAGCGCCTGGTTGAACTCCTCTGCCTGCGCCAGGCCGTTCTGACCGGTGCCCGCGTCGATCACGAGCACCACCGAGACGGGCATGGGACCCGCGGCGCACTTGGCCGCGCGCTTGCGGGTCACGTTCACCACCTTGGCGAGCTCGCGCATGAGCTCCTCGGAGGTATGCAGGCGCCCGGCGGTGTCGATGAGCACGAGCTCGGAGCCATGCACGTCCGCCGCGTCCAGTACGTCGTAGCAGACGCTGGCGGGGTCGGCGCCGCGCTCGCGCTTCACCACCGGCACACCGGCGCGCCGTCCCCATACGTCCAGCTGCTCGATGGCCGCCGCGCGGAAGGTGTCCGCCGACCCGATGACCACGCGCTTTCCCTCGTGCGCCATGGCATGCGCGATCTTGCCCACCGTGGTGGTCTTTCCCGCGCCGTTTATCCCGACGAACAGCACGCACGACGGCGTGTCGGAGAACGGGTCGCGCTCGGGCGCCACGAAGTCCTCGGCAAGGCGCCGGGCGAGCGCCTCGCGCAGCTGCGGGGCGGTCTTGAGGTTCTTGCGTGCGGCCTCGTCGCGCAGGTCGTTGGAGACCCTGATGGCCACGTCGGCGCCCATGTCGCCCATGACGAGCGTGTCCTCGAGGTCCTCCCAGAACTCCTCGGTCACCTCGCCGCCGAAGTAGAACACCTCGTTCAGCGCCTCGCGGCTGCGCTCAAGCCCGCGCTTGAGAGAATCGAACAGTCCCATTTAAGCGTTCACCACCTTGCCGGTCTTTCGGTCGAGCTTCTGGCTGATAACACGGCTCACACCGTCCGCCTGCATCGAAACGCCGTACAGCACATCGGCGTCCTCCATGGTTCGGCGCTGGTGCGAGATAACGATGAGCTGGGTCGAACGGCGCAGCACGTCGATCGCCCCGATGAGCTTGGAGAGGTTGGAGTCGTCGAGCGCGGCCTCAACCTCGTCGAGCACGTAGAACGGCACCGTGCGGGTGCGGTACACCGCGAAGAGCAGCGCGAGCGCCGTGAGGCTCTTCTCGCCGCCCGACATGAGCATCATCTTTGCGATGCGCTTGCCGCGCGGCTGGGCCACGACCTCGATACCGGTGTCGGCCGGATGCTCGGGGTCGGTCATCTCGAGATGGGCGTTGCCGCCGGGGAAGAGCATGGAGAAAATCTCGCGGAAGTTCTCGTCCACCTTCTCGAAGGTTACGAGGAACTGCCGCTTCATCTTGCGGTCGATGGCCGCGGTGATCTTGGTGAGGGCATGGCGCGCGGCCTCCAGGTCGCCCAGCTGCTCCTCGATGTAGTCCGCGCGGGACTTGAGCCGCTCGTACTCCTCCATGGCCACTTGGTTGACGGGCCCCAGGTTGTTGATCTTCTTGACGAGCCCCTCCAGCTCGCGCTGGCATGCCTCCGGGTCCTCGGGGGCCGGAAGCTTGAGGGCGTCCTCCAAGATCACCGTGCCGTCCTGCGTGATGGCCTTGATGGCGTTCTCCACCTGCACCTCGAGCTTGCCGCGCTCCACGCTCACGTGGTTCTGCGCCTCCTTGGCGCGCTCCATCTCGTCATGGGCTGCCCTGGAGTCCGCACGGGCGGCCTCGATGGTTCTTTTGAGCGAGTCGGAGTCCGTCTCGGCAATGCGCGACTGATCGCGCAGGCGCTCGGCCCAGTCCTCCGCGCGCTCGGAAAGCGCTTGGTAGCGCTCGTAGAGCGGGTCCACGCGCAAGCGCAGGATCTCGAGGGAGCGCGCGGACTCCGTCGTGGACTTGATGCGACGGTCGATACCCTCGAGCCGGCGCGAGAGCTCGGGCTCGCGGCGGTTAAGGCTGCGCAGGCGCTCCTCCGCCTGCGCGTGGCGCACCTTGACCTCGGAGAGCGCGGAGCTCGCCTCGGTCTCATCGCGGCGCACGCGATCAAGCTCGTCGGACTTCTCCTCCTGCTGCGCCTGAAGGTCCGCCACGCGCTCCAGGGCGGCGTCGCGGCGCTCGGTGAGCTCGTCCACCCGGGGAGCGGCCTCGCGCACCGCGCGGGTGGCCTCCTCGCGGCGGCGGCTGACCTGGGCCTGCTCGGCCATAAGCTGCTGCACCTGGTGCTCGAGCCGGCCGATCTCCGAGCGAACCGACGAGTACTCGCCCTGGGCCTGGGCGATCTCGCCCTTGACCTCGGCCTGGCGGTCGCGCGCGGCGCTGAGGGCGGCTTGCGCCTCGTCCACGTGCGCGGAGGCCTTCTCGGCCAGCACCTCGAGCTCGGGCTGCAGGCCCGCCAGCTCGCGGATGCGACGTTTGCGCTCGAGGACGCCGGCGGCGCGGTCGGTGTCGGTGCCCACGCGCACCGCTCCCCCGCGGCTCACGCGCGCGCCGTCGGGCGTCACGTAGACCACGCCGGGCACGGCAGGCGCCGCCAGGGCCTCCTCGAGCGTGTCGACCACGTAGATGTTGCCGAGAAGCGCGCTTACCACCGAGCCGTAGCCCTCGCGCACCGAGAGGCGCTCGACCAGCCGGTAGCCGGCCGCCTCGGCGGCGGCGCTGCCGGCGACGTCGCGCGCAAGCACAAGCGTCGACCCGGCTGCGGCGCGGGCGTTCTCCTGCGCGCAGCCCGCAACGTCCGCAAGGCCCTGCCGGTCGCCCACCACGAAGGCGTCCACGTCGTCGCCCAAAAGCTGCTCGACCAGGCCCTCCAGCTCGCGCGGGGCCTCGATGAGCCCGCCTACGCGGGCGACGATGGACTCCTCCTTTGCCTTGGCCACGCGCGCCACCAGGGGCGAGGCATCCGAAGAGGCGCGGTCGAGTTTCTCGAGGCTTGCGCGCTCCACGGTGACCTCGGAGAGCCTCCGGCGTGCCTCGGCCTCCTCCTCGCGGGCGCGCGCGAGCGCCTGGGACGCCACGTCGATGCCCTCCTTGGCCTCGTCGCGCTTTGCCTCGGCGCCCGCGACGAGCTCGGCGAGCTCGTCGGCGCGGTCGCGGCGGCTCTCGAGCGAGGCCTCCGCGTTCTCCAGCTGTTCGGCAACCTGCTCGAGGCGGTTGGCGTACAGCGAGTCCTCGACCTCGGCGTTGGAGAGGGTCTCCTTGACCTTCACGAGCTCGAGCGAAGCCGCGTCGGCGGCGCGCTGCTGCTCGCGCAGGTCGCGCGTGAGGGCGGCGATGGCGCCATCGAGCTCGACGCGCTGCCGGCGCAGGGCCTCCGCGGCAGGCGCGGCGCTGTCCATCTCGGAGGCCGCCACGTCGCGGGCAGCGGTCACCTCCTCGATCTGGCGGCGCACGTCCTCGAGCTCCTCGCCCAGGCGCTTGCGCTGATGCTCCGAACCCGAGAGGCTGCCGCGCATCTCGGAGAGCCGGGCCACCATGTTGCGGCCCTTCTCCTCAAGTAGGCGCATATCCGAGCCGATACGGCCCACCACGTCCTGCATGCGGCGACGCTGCTCGCCCAGGTCGCCGACGAAGAGGCCCTTCTCCTCCAGCAGCACCTGGAGCTTCTCAAGCTCGCGGTCCTTCTCGTCCGCCCGGTAGCGAGCCAGCTCCAGGGCGGCATCGGCCTCCTTGCCGGCCGCCTCGACATCGCCCCATTGGCGCTGCAGGCGCCTCAGCTCGTCGACCGCCAGTATGGTGGTGAGCTCCTGGGCGCGGGACGTGAGCTCCTTGTGCTTGCGCGCGCGGTCAACCTGGCGTTCAAGGGGCTTCAACTGCCGGTGGATCTCGCGGTTCACGTCGCGGGCGCGCGTCAGGTGCTCGTCCATGCTCTTGATCTTGCGCAGCGACCGCTCCTTGCGGCGCTTGTGCTTCGAGATGCCCGCCGCCTCCTCGATAAGGGAGCGGCGCTCCTCCGGGCGGCTCTGCAGGATGGCGTCGAGCTTGCCCTGGGAGATGATGGAGTGGGTGTCCTTGCCCAGGCCCGAGTCGTGCAGGATGTCCTGGATGTCCATCAGGCGGCAGGGACTCGAGTTGATGAGGTACTCCGATTCTCCGGATCGGTACATGCGCCGCGTGATGGCGACCTCGTTGAAGTCCACGGGCAGCACGTGGTCGGAGTTGTCCAGCACGAGCGTAACCTCGGCAACGCCCACCGGCTGGCGCGCCGACGAGCCCGAGAAGATCACGTCCTCCATGGCCTGGCCGCGCAGCTGCTTCGCGCTCTGCTCACCGAGAACCCACAGGATGGCGTCGGAGATATTGGACTTGCCCGAGCCGTTGGGGCCCACCACCACGGTAAGGCCGGGCTCGAACACCATGTGCGCGCGGTCCGCGAAGCTCTTGAACCCTTTGAGCGTGAGCGATTTCAGGTACATGGGGCCTCGCTAACGCACGTCGTCTTTGCCGACGACAACGCCGTCCTTGGTGAAGCCCAGGCGCTCCAGCGCGTCGCGCGCGGCCTCGGCCTCGGCCTCCTTCTTGGAAGAGCCGGTGCCGCGGCCCATGCGGATGCCGTCGACCAGGACCACGCTGGTGAACGTGGGGTTGTGCGCCGGCCCCTCGGTGCCCACGAGCTTGTACTCCGGCGGCTCGGTCTTGTCGCGCTGCACGCACTCCTGCAGGTAACTCTTGGGGTTGTCGGGGCGCTCGGCGCGCTCGGTGGCCAGGTGGGGCTTCAGGGTGCGGCGGATGAAGTCCTCGGCAACCTGCCTGCCCCCGTCCAGGTACAGGGCGCCCACGAGCGACTCGTAGACGTTCTCCAGCGCCGAGTGCAGGCCGCGGGCCCCGGTGCCGGTCTCGGAGGCGCCGAAGACGATGCATTCGGCCAAGCCTATCTCGGCGCCGACCGACGAGAGGGTCTCGCCCGAGACGAGCGAGATCTTGAGCCGCGTGAGCTTGCCTTCGTCGAACTGCGGGAAGGAGCGGAAGAGCGTCTCGGCCACGATGGCACCGAGAACCGAGTCGCCTAGGAACTCGAGCCGCTCGTAAGATGCCGACACAGGCAGACCCTCCACAACCGAGGGGTGCGTGATAGCCGATTGGACCAGCTCGTGATTTGAGAACGTGTAGCCGCAGATCTCCTGAACCCTGCGGATCTTCTTTGCGAGCGAAACGGGCATGGCCACCTTACCAAGTCCGCCCGCGGCAGCGCGGCGTAGCGCCACCCGGGCATGCGTTTATCCAATACCTATAACCATTTGATTGTACCCCAACGCCTGACGCCGTTACGTGCGAGAAGCGCGACGTTGAATAACGGGACGGTCCTTTGCAAAATCTCGCTTTTGAGCGCGGGCCCCTTCGCAAAATCCCACTGATGGCCAAACGCCGAAACGCAGGCCTCCCCTTCTCTCAGCAGCGCCCTGCTTGCAAAGAATCGCACTGATCGCGTCAAAGCCTCACTCCGGCGAAGTGGGTTATGCGGCCATCAGTGCGATTCTTTGCAAGCAGGGCGCCCGCCTGGGATAGGGCAGCTACGTTACGCCACGATACCGTCGATGGAGCCCGCGATGGTCTCGACAAGCTTGCCGCGGATCACGCGCGCTGTGGCGAGGGTGCCGTTCTTCACGGCCTCGACCGAGGTGGCGCCATGGCCGATGAGAACAACGCCCTTGAGGCCGAGCAGCATGGCGCCGCCCACTGCGTCGCCGGAGAGCTTGTCCTTGACTCCCGAAAGGGCCGGCTTGATGAGCAAGCCGCCGAGCTTGGCGCGCGTCGAGGAGTAAATGGCCTTCTTCAGCTCCTTCAAGATGAGCTTGGCCGCCGCCTCGACGGACTTCAGGGCAACGTTGCCCGCAAAGCCGTCGGCAACCATGACGTCGGTCGAGCCGTTCAGGAGGTCGCCGCCCTCCTTGTTGCCCACGAACCCGGGCACCTTCTCCTGGAACAGCGGGAAGCACGCCTTGGTGAACTTCGAGCCCTTCTCGTCCTCCGTGCCGTTGGACAGAAGCCCCACGCGGGGGTTCTCAACGCCGCAGACGATCCGCGCATAGGCGCTGCCCATGATGGCGAAATGCACCATGTCCACAGGCTCCACATCCGGGTTGGCGCCCATGTCGCAGAGCACGGTCATGCCGTTCTCGTTTGCACTGGGCATAGTCGAGGTAAGGCACGGGCGCACGGGCTTTACCTCGTCTCCCTCGCGGTACTTGAAGGGCTGCACGTAGGCCGCAGCGGCCGCGGTGCACGCACCCGTCGATCCCGCCGAGAAGAAGCCCTGGGCCTGGCCCTTCTTGACGGCGCGGCAACCCACCACGATGGTGGACTTGCGCTTCTTCATGATGACCTTGATGGGGTCGTCCTCCATGGTGATGACGTCCTCGGCAACCAGCGGCACGGCGCGCTCGCCGTGGCTCTCGCAGAACGGCCCCACGAGCTTTTCCGGACCACAAACCACCACGGTGAGGTCGGCATCCGCCTCAAGAGCCGCCGCAATGCCGTCGAGAACGACCTGCGGACCCTCGTCCCCGCCCATCACATCGACGCAAACCGTGACCTTCTCCATGACCCGCCCCTTTCATTTGAAAAAGGCCGACTCATGCGGGATGAGCCGGCCTTCGCAACGTGCATATACGTGATCGACACCAAAGGGCTACTCAGTGACGATAACCTCGCGATCCTTGTAGTAACCGCAGTTCGGGCACACGCGATGAGGAAGCTTCACCGCACCGCACTGCGGGCAAACCGAACGAGCGGGAGCGTTCAGCTTCATGTTAGCGGAGCGACGATGATGAGTGGCCGCGCGGCCCTTTTTGTACTTAGGTACTGCCATAGTAACCTTCCTAACATTCCATGAGCGTGTTGCTCCATGTGTCCATGCGCGAACACGCGCAATCAGTGATACTAGCACAATTCACCCGCGCTGTGCAGGTAAATGCATAAAACCTTCAAGTAGCGCCTGAACGTGCGCAGGAAAGGCACGTAACGGGCGAGAAACCCGGTCTACTCGTCGAGCTTGAGGTTTTTGAGAGCGGCAAACGGGTTCTCGTCGCTCATCATGCGCGCCTCGGCGGCCTTCTCCGCGCAATCGCACTGCTCGTGGTTAAGGTTGCAGCCGCACGTGGGGCAAAGCCCCTTGCAGTCGGGCTTGCAGAGCAGTACGAAAGGCGTCTCCATCACCACCGCGTCGGCAAGGGCATCGGACAGGTCGACGGTGCTCTCCTCGCCCACCAGCTGGTATTCCTCGTCCTCCCCGGCATCCTCGGGCTCCTCGAAAAGATAGTACTCCTCGACTGCGCCGGCGATATCGAACTCGGCGGGATCCAGGCAGCGGTCGCAAAGGCCATGGGCGTGCGCGCGCACCATGCCGCTGGCCAGCACGCCGTCGCCGGTGTGCGTGAGCACGATGTCGTAGGAAAAGCCGTCACCCAACGTGTAGGTCTGACCGCCCACCTCGAAGGACTCGGCCGCCACATGCCCGGCTACCGAGAACGCCTCGCCCGGCCCGTTGAGCTTCTCGTCATACGAGACGACAATAGGTTCGAACGTCATGATGCGCTACCAGGAGAGGCTGTTGGAATTGCTGTCGGAGCTCTGGTTGAGCATCTGACGGCAACGGCTGACGGTCGCGGTGAGGCTCTTGAGGTTCTCCTCCAGGTGCGTGAAGACCTGGTCGGCGTAGTCCTCCGCCGCGTAACGCGTATCGCGCTCGTACTGCTGGGCCTGATCGCGGATCTCATCGGCCTGGCTCTGCGCCAAGCGCACGATCTCCTGGTCGCCGGCGATGATCATAGCCTGCTGCTGAGCGTCGGCGATGATGGAGTCGGCCTGAGCCTGGGCGGAGGAGAGCAGCTCATCGCGCTCCTTCAGGATGCGGCGGGACTTCTGCCACTCCTCGGGGTAGCTCATCTTGATCTCGTCCAAGATGTTGTAGAACACCTCGGTCTCGATGACCTTGCGCTGCCCGTTCGAGCCAAACGGCGGCTTTGCCTCCTCGATGAGCGCCTCGAGCTCGTCGACCAGGCTCTCAATGCGCTCGCCGGGATTCCTCTCCCCTGGCATGCGGGCTCCTTTCCTGCGGTTTTTACTCATTCAGACATACTACCACAAGCGTGTACCTGCCCTTGCGCAGCACCCTGCATGTGGTGGATATGTTGATACCTGGCCCCTACGCCTGCGAGAAACGCGCCCTGAGGGCAGCCGCCACGTTGTCCGGCACGAGCTGGCTCACATCGCCGCCGAAGCCGGCGATCTGACGCACCACCGAGCTGGAGATGTAACCGTACTGCGGCGCGCTCATGACGAAGATGCTCTCAAGATCGCTGTCCAAGCGGTAGTTGAGGTCGGCCTGCTGCAGCTCGTACTCGAAGTCGGTCATGGCGCGCAGGCCCTTCACCACTGCGTCGGCGCCCACCTCGCGTGCGAAGTCAACCAAAAGCCCCGTGAACGGGCACACCTCGACGCCGGCGAGGCCGCCCACGGCCTCGCGGGCCAACGCCACGCGCTCGTCGAGCGAGAAGGTGGTGCCCACGCCGTTTTTCCCCAAGGACTCGGCAACGGCCACCGTGACGCGCGGGGCGATGCGCCGCGCGCGCTTGACCACGTCGATGTGGCCGTAGGTAATGGGATCGAAAGTGCCGGGGACGAGCACGTGCTGGATGATGTCGGGCATGGGGCCTCGCTTAGTCTTCTCGGGGTGTGCAGGCGGCTTCAAGGTTACCGCCGGCTGGGACGTTGCGCAAGGAAGCGGCGGCGCTAGCCGTCGTAGCGCAGGATGTCGACCATGGTCTTGCCATAGCGCTTCTCGCGCAGGCTCTCGAAGCCCTCCACCGCGAGCCGCGGCGTGGTAGCGGCGCGCTCGAACAGCGCCACCGCGCCGGGGGCGAGAAGGCCGTTTTGCGCAAGCCCCGTCAGAAGCTCCTCCGCGGGCGCCGTGCCCAGGGCATACGGCGGGTCGATGAGCACGAGCGAGAACGGTCCGCCCGGCACGCGGCCGCGGGTTGCCGCCGCGAGCACGTCCCCGTTCACCAACTGGGCCTCCGCGGGCGAGGCCTTGAGGGCGGACAGGTTCTTACGGATGAGCTGGGCCACGCGCCGGTCGATTTCGAAGAACGTCGCGTGCGCCGCCCCGCGCGAGAGCATCTCCAAGCCGAAGGAGCCCGATCCGGCGAAGGCGTCAAGGACCCGCGCCCCCTCGATGCCCTCCTCGAGCGCCGACTCGATGGCGGAGGCGCAGGCCTCGCGCACCCGGTCGGTGGTGGGGCGCGTCACCTCGCGCCCCTCGGGCGCCTGCACGATGCGGCCACGCCACTTGCCAGCGATGATCCTCATGGAAGCTCCTTTGCTAACGCGGCCCCTCGAGGCCGGTCGAAATCAATGCGAGCGGCCGGCATCGGCCCACCCGCCGGCGATGGGCGGCGAAGGTCAGCCGCCGCTCACTTCTTTGAACACGTCGCCGTAGCGGCGCACGACCTCGACGCGCAGGGGCTCCAACGCCGGCGCCGCGAGTCCGCGGCCGTAGCGCAAAAGCTCCAGAGCATCGCTGCGCGCATGCTCGATGAGATCGGTGTCGGCCTCTAGGTCAACGAAGCGCAGGGACACCCCGCCGTGCTGGCGGAACCCCAGGATCTCGCCCTCGTGGCGCAGGCGCAGGTCTATCTCGGCCAACTCGAAGCCGTCGGACGTGTTCTCCAGCGCCTCCAGGCGCTCCTGCGCCGCAGAGGGCCGCCCGTTCTTGCGCGCGAAGGTCACGATGAAGCACCGGCCCCCCACGCTGCCGCGCCCCACGCGCCCGCGCAGCTGATGCAAGGTGGCCAAGCCGAACCGATCGCCGTTCTCGATGAGCATCACGGTGGCGTTGGGCACGTCCACGCCCACCTCCACCACGGTGGTGGACACGAGGATGCCCGTCTCCCCTGCGCGGAAGGCGTCGATTGCGCGCTCCTTCTCGGATGTCGGCATGCGGCCGTGCAGCGCCTCGACCCGCGCCTCCGGGAACAGGCGGCGCAGCCGCTCGACCTGCTCGCTCACCGCGTGAAGCCGCACGGCGGCCTTTTCGCCCGTAGCCTCGTCGCGCGCCACGCCGGGCACGTCTTCCAAGTCGTCCTGGCTATCGCTCGGCTCCACCAAAGGGCAGATCACGTAGCACTGCTGCCCGGCGGCCAGGGCCTCGTGCATGGCGGTGTAGCCCAAGTCGCGGTTGGCCTCGGACAGCACCTTGGTGGTGATGCCGGCGCCCGCCACCGGCCGCGTGCGGATATAGCTCGTGTCCAGGTCGCCGTAGACGGTGAGCGCGAGGGTACGCGGGATGGGCGTGGCCGTCATGACGAGAAGGTCCGCGCCCGGCCCCTTGGCGCGGAGCTCGGCACGCTGGTGCACGCCGAAGCGGTGCTGCTCGTCGATCACCGCAAGGGTGAGGCGCTTGAAGGCGACGTCCTCTGAAAGCACCGCGTGCGTGCCGAAGAGAACCGTGAGCGCGCCGGTCTCAAGCGCGGCGCAGACCGCCGCCCGCTCGGCCGCCGGCGTGGCCCCGGTGAGAAGCGCCCAGCCGATGCCCGCCGCGTCGAGCACGGGGCCCAGCTTCACCGCGTACTGCTGCGCGAGCACGCTCGTGGGCGCCATCACGCAGGCCTGGGTCCCGGTGTCGGCCACGCTCGCAAGCGCGAAGGCGGCCACCGCCGTCTTGCCGGTGCCGACGTCTCCCAGCACCAGGCGGTTCATCACGCGTGCGGGATCGGCCATGTCGGCGAAGATGTCGTCGACGCAGGCACGCTGCTCGTCAGTGAGCTCGAAGGGCAGCGCACGGCGCAGGGCCTCGACGTGCGCCCCCTGCACGTGCGCCACTGCGGGCACGTCCAGAAGGCCGGTGTCGTTGCGCAGGCGCAGGGCAAGCTGCAGAAGCAGGACCTCCTCGTAGGCCAGGCGGCGCCGGGCGGTCTCGACATCCGCCATCTGCTGGGGAAAGTGGATGAGCCGCAGCGCCCGCGCGCGGCTCATGAGACCGCGCCGCGCCCTCAGGCCGGCGGGCAGCGGGTCGAGGGAGCCGCCAACGCGTTCCAAGGCGGTCGCCGTGATCCGCCGCCACCACGCGACCGACACGCCCTCGGTCACGTAGTGCACCGGGAGGATGCCCCCCGCCTGGGAACCCTCGCCGTCAACCTTCTCGTAGAGCGGGGCGGCCATGCGCTTGAAGCCGTAATTGAACTCGACCTTGCCGATCAACGCCACGCGATCGCCCGCTTTGAGCTGCTGGGCGATCCACGGCTGCTTGAAGAAGGTGGCGATAAGCACGCCCGTCTCGTCCACCACGGCGACTTCGGTGATCTGCATGCCGCTGCGCGCGCGTTTGCCCTGCACGCGGTCGACCGTAGCCGCCACCGTGCAGACGGCGCCGAGAGGCGCCTCCTCGATGCGGCACGCATGCGTGAAATCCAAGTATCGGTGCGGGATGCGGTAGAGCAGGTCCTCCACCGTCGCTATGCCGCGGCGGCGGAAAGCCTCCTCGCGCGCCGCGTTTACGTAAGGCAGGCGCGAAAGGGCTTCGCCCAGGGCGCAGGTGCGCTCCAGGCGAAGCGAGACGTCGGGTATGGGGGGAGCCGTGCGCATGGGCGCGTTACTCGATGGAGAAGATCACCGGGTAGAGCGGCTGCTCGCCGCGATGCGCGTCAACCTCGAGGTCGGGATTGGCCTCCTCGATCTTCTCGACCAGGTCGTTGAACTCGTCGTCGGGCATATCGGCGCCGGCGAGGATGGTCATGGAGTCGCCCTCCTCGTCCGCCTGCATGCGGCGCACGCACTCGAGCGTGACCTCCGCCACGTCCTTGCCCACGACCTCGATGGCGTCGTCGATGATGCCCATGACGTCGCCGGCGTGGATGGGGCTGCCGTCGGCTGCGGTAGAATCGCGCACCGCATGGGTCACCTCGCCGTCGCGCACCTCCTCGATGGCGTCCTGCATCTCGTCGAGCACCTCGTCGAGCGTCGAGTCGGGCATAACGCAGAAGAGCGCCGAGAAGGCCTGAGGCACCGAGCGGGTGGGCAGCACCACCACGTGCTTGGAATCGCAGGCGTCCGCCGCGGCCTCAGCAGCCATGCGGATGTTGCCGTTGTTGGGCATGATGATGACGGAACGCGCGTTGACCTGCTCCACTGCCTCCAGCAGGTCGGCCGTGGAGGGGTTCATGGTCTGCCCGCCGGAGACCACCACGTCGACGCCGAGCGACCGCAGGATATCGGCCTCGCCCGATCCGGCGGCGACCGCCACGAAACCGAGCTCCTTGGGCTCCGCCGCCGGCTCGCTCCCGGCCGCAGCGTCCTCGTCGGCGTGGATCTTCTCGGTGCGCTCGCGGCTCTCCATGTCCATGTTGTGGATGAAGACCTCGTAGACCTGGCCGAACTGGAGCATGTAGGCGAGCACGCGGTTGGGCTCGTTGGAGTGCACGTGCACCTTGAAGTCAGGATAGGCGCCCACCACGAGCTCACAGTCGCCAAGGGAGGCCAGGTACTTCAGCGCCTCGTCGGCATCGAAAGGTTTCTCCGCCTTGAAGAGGAACTCGTTGCAGTAGCGGTACTCGGAGCCCTCCCAGTCGTCGTTCGCCTCGATGCGCACGCGCGACAGGGCGTTCGCCTTGGCGTCATCGCCGCTCTCGAACGTGGCGGCGACCTGCGCGCCCTCGGTCTCGCGGCCGAGCACGGCAGCGACGAAGTTCTCGAGGAAGATGGCGAAGCCGAAGGCGCCGGAGTCCACCACGCCGTTCTCCTTGAGGACGGGCAGCAGGTCAGGCGTGCGGGCCACGCTCTGATACGCCTCGACTACGAGCGCGTCGAGGGTTTCCTCAAGCTCCAGGCGATCCTTCTCGCAGGCGTCGGCCTTGGCGGAGACATCGCGCAGGACGGTGAGGATGGTGCCCTCGACCGGCTTGCGCACGGCCTGGAAGGCCACCTTCACGGCACGGCGGAAAGCGGCGGCGACAGTCGAGCTGGTCACGGGATCGCCGGCCTCGGCAAAGCCCTCGGCCAAGCCGCGCAGGATCTGCGAGGTGATGACGCCGGAGTTGCCGCGGGCGCCCATGAGCGAGCCGTGCGTGATCGCGGCGGCCACAGCCGCCATGTCGGCGCCGTCGGGAACAGCGGCGAGCTCCTTGACCACGGCGTTGAGTGTCAGCGACATGTTGGTTCCGGTGTCTCCGTCGGGCACGGGGAACACGTTGAGCTTGTTGATGTCCTCCGCCTTGTCGGCAACGGCTGCCGCGGCAAGGGGAAAGCAAGAGCGGACGGTGTTGGCGATCATTTCTCTTCTCCCCTGCCTTACTGGTTGCCGCGGGTCTTCATGCCCTGGATGTGGATGACGACGTGCAGGCTGGACGGATCGATCTCGGCCACCTCGGAGAGCATGAAGGTCACGGCGCTCGACAGATTGGCGGCGACCGACTTCATGTTCACGCCGGCCTCTATGACCACGTGCAGGTCAACGGTGAGGCCGTCCTCGCCGGCCGAAACGACCACGCCCTTGCGCAGACGCTGAGCCGCGAGCACGCGCACGCTCTCAGCACCCTGCTGCTGCTCGGTCATGCCCACCACGCCGTAGCAGGAAAGCGCCGCGTAGCCGGCAATATCGGCGATCACGTCGTTGGCCACGCTCAGCGTGCCGGGAATCGTATCTGTCATCCGGGTCTCCTTCCCCCCGTGTGTTACGCACATGCATAGCGTTTCAGTTTATGCATTATACCCCGGCGTAAGGCATGCGGGGCCCGGGGCGGCAATAACCCCGCCGCCAACGGATTGCCCCCACGCTTGCCCGTGTCTGCGCGCTGATCGCCAAACGCATGTGGACTTGCCGGCCGATGTTTCGAAAACGAGAACCCCATGGATGCGCTTTGCGCGAAGAAACCCGACCGAATAGCGATACGCCGCCGTGCCTTTTACAGCGTCTTATTTGAGGAGGGGCAAAAGAAAAACGCGAGCCGTATAAGGCTCGCGTTTGAAATTCCTGGCTCCCCGGCGATAACGAAAATAGAACGGTTCAGATACTTATATTCGAAAGATCGTTTGGCGTCCTAGTCGCAT